>NZ_BMTY01000017.1:0-4902 GCF_014649915.1 Streptomyces toxytricini
AACCCGGAAGCTAAGCCTTTCAGCGCCGATGGTACTGCAGGGGGGACCCTGTGGGAGAGTAGGACGCCGCCGAACAACCCGCCCTTTTAGCTCAGTCGGTAGAGCGTCTCCATGGTAAGGAGAAGGTCAACGGTTCGATTCCGTTAAAGGGCTCCATCGAAAAAGGCCCCCGCCATCGGCGGGGGCCTTTTTTTGTTTTCCCGTCCGAGCGGTGCATCACCGACGACTCCGGGCCCCTTACGAAAGCCCGGAGTCGTCGGCGGACACCGGAAACCTCAGTCGCCCGAGCGCGGCTGGGGGACGCGGAAGGCCAGGATCGCCATGTCGTCCGACGCCGGCTCCGCCGCGAAGCGCTCCACCGCGCGGAGGACCCGGGCGGCCACGGCGCCCGCCGTGAGGCCCGTGCACGTCGTCAGCACCTCCGTCAGGCCGTCGTCGCCGAGCATGCGGCTGCCCTCACGGCGCTCCGTGACCCCGTCCGTGACGCACAGCAGGACATCGCCCGGCTCCAGCGTCACCGTCTCCTCGTGCAGCTCCAGATCGTCCATGACGCCCAGCAGCGGCTGCGGTTCTGCCGCCGGCACGACCTCGCCGTCCGGGCGCAGGCGCAGCGGCAGCGGATGCCCGGCGCACACCACCTTCATCAGGGCGCTGCCGTCCTCCCGCGGGTGCAGTTCCCCGTACAGGAGGGTGAGGAAGCGGCTGCGGGCGCCCTCGTCGAGGATCGCCGCGTTCAGGCGCTCCAGCACCGCCGGCCCGCCCAGGCCCTCCCGGGCCAGCAGGCGCAGGGCGTGCCGGGCCAGGCCCGTCACCGCCGCCGCCTCCGGGCCCGTACCGCACACGTCGCCGATGGCGAAGCCGTACGCGCCGTCGCGGATCGGGAAGACGTCGTAGAAGTCGCCGCCCACCTCGTTGCCCTCGCCCGCGGCCCGGTAGATGACCTCGACCTCCATGCCGGGGATCGCGGGGGAACCCGGCGGGAGCAGGCTCCGCTGCAGCGAGCGGCTGATCGCCGTGCGCTCCGAGTACAGGCGGGCGTTGTCCAGTGCCAGGGCCGCCCGGCGCGACAGGTCGTCGGCGAGCTCCAGGATCTCCTGCCGGAAGTGCTCCCCGGACGGCTTCCCCAGCGTGAGCATGCCGATGACGCGGTTGCGGGCCAGCAGCGGCAGGACCACCGTCTCGCCGCCGACCGCGGTGGCCGCCTCCCGCCACGTGCGGGCGCCGGCCTCCCGGACCGGCTCCGGCGGGCTGACCCGCGACAGCAGGGCCTTCAGGCCGTCGATGCGCTCCTCGTCCTCGTGGAGCACGTACGAGAGGTACGGGTCCGAGGACTGGTCGGCGATCGTGTACACGGCGCACCAGGTGGCCAGCGTCGGGACGGTCATCTGCGCCATCAGCGCCAGCGTCTGGTCCCGGTCCAGGGTGCCGGCGAGCAGGTCCGAGGCCTCGACGAGGAAGGACAGCGAGCCGCGGCGCAGCCGCTCCAGCTCGCCCAGGCGGGCCGACTCCACCGCGAGGGCGATCCGGTCGGCGGCGAACTGCAGCCGCAGCGCCTCCGCGTTCGAATAGCGGCCCGGGTTCTCCGCGGCCACGCCGAGGGAGCCGGTCAGTCGGCCCTCCACCTTCAGCGGGACCGTCACCACCGAGCGCATGCCCGTGCCGTCCAGCAGGGGCACCGCGCCCGGGACCGCCGTCAGGTCCTCGTGGACCGCGGGCATGCGGGCCGAGCCGTAGCGGCTGGCGCCCGCCTCGACGGGGACGCGGGCGAAGCGCTGGCGGGTCGAGGGCAGGCCGGTGGTCGCGCGGACCTCCAGCTCCGTCTCGTCGTCCGTCGCGAGCAGCAGGAACGCGGCGTCCGCGTCGAGCATGTCACGGGCGCGCTCGACGGTCCGCTGGAGCAGGCCGTCGAGGTCGTCGGGGGCGGGCGAGCCGATGAACACCTCGAAGGGGTCCGCCGGGCGCGCTTCGGTGAGCTGGCCGCCGTCCGCGGCAGGCGCCCGCACGGGCGTCTGGAGGAGGGCGCGCTCGTCGTCGTGGACGAGCAGGCAGACGATCGACGGATCGCCGTGCGCGTCGCGGACCCGCAGGTGGGAGCCGTAGACGGGGATGACCCGGCCGTCGGCGCCGCGGATGCCGTAGCTGCCCTCCCAGCGGGACAGGCGCAGGGCCTCGGCGATGCCGGTGCCGGTGCCGGGCGTCTGCGGCCAGGCGGCGAGCTCGGCGAGCGGGCGGCCGATGGCCTTGGAGGCGGGATGGCCGAAGACGTGCTCGGCGTCCTCGTTCCAGGCGGAGACGCGGTCGTCGGAGTCGACCTGGAGGACGGCGACGCGGACACGGCTGTCCGCGAGGGGCAGCAGCCGGTCGGGGACGACCGGGCCGGCGGAGCGGGTGCCGACCGGGCGGTCCGGGAGGTCCAGCCGGAACCACACGTGCTTGTGGGTGGCGGTGTACTCGACGCCCCAGCGGGTGGCGAGCGCGGCGCAGAGCATCAGGCCGCGGCCGTTCTCCCGGTCCGGGTCGGCGTACGGGCGGTCGCCGGGGTGCCGCAGCGGCAGCTCGCGCTCCGGATAGCGGTCGGCGACCTCGACGCGGACGCCGTCCTCGGTGCGCAGGCACAGGACCTCGGCGCTGGTGCCGGCGTGGACGACGGCGTTCGTGACGAGTTCGCTGGTGAGGACGACGGCGTCGTCGACGATGTCCGCGAAGCCCCAGCCCTGCAGGGTGTCGCGGACGAACAGGCGGGCGGAGGCGACCGAGCGCCCCTGGGGGTCGAAGCTGGCAGCCGCCCGAGCCGTGATCACGTATCTCCTTCGACGCGGTGGTACATCGGATGCCAGGTTACTTACCTTCCCGGGCGGCAGGGGCCGTCACCGGGGATTCCACCCGGCAGGGCGGCCGGTGTGCGATGGTGCCGAAGTGTTATCGCCGGGTTCGGCCAGGGTGAAACACTGGGCAGGATCGGTTTGCACGGCGGACACGCCGTGTGCCGGTGGATGTGCGGTCGACCCTTTCGGGAGGGACACGGTGGAGTCTGGCGCAGCGGTGCGGCGTACGGGAACGCGCGCGAAGGGTGGCAGGTCGCGCCGGAACGGGACGACCGAGGTGGATACCGCCGCCCTGAACCGGCTGCTCACGGCCCTGGTGTCGATGCGGGACGGGAATTTCCGCAAGCGGCTGACGGTCTCCGGCGACGGTGTGATGGCGGAGATCGCCGCCGTCTACAACGAGGTCGCCGACCGCAACCTGCACCTCACCGGGGAGCTGTCCCGGGTCCGGCGCACGGTCGGGCGAGAGGGCAAGCTGAGCGAACGGCTGGAAGTCGGTGCCTGCGAGGGCTCCTGGGCGGCCGCGATCGACGCGTCCAACCAGCTCGTCGACGATCTGGCGCGGCCGGTGTCCGAGGTCGGGCGGGTGCTGTCGGCGGTCGCCGAGGGCGACCTGGACCAGCGGATGGACCTGCGGACGCAGACGGCGGACGGGGCGGGGCACCCGCTGCGCGGGGAGTTCCTGAAGGTCGGGCGGACGGTCAACAACCTGGTCGACCAGCTGTCCGCGTTCACCGACGAGGTGACGCGGGTGGCGCTGGAGGTGGGCACCGAGGGCAAGCTCGGCGGTCAGGCCCAGGTGCGCGGAATGTCGGGTTCGTGGAAGGACCTGACCGATTCCGTCAACACGATGGCGTACCGGCTCACCGCCCAGGTGCGTGACATCGCGCTGGTGACGACGGCGGTGGCGAAGGGCGACCTGTCGCGCAAGGTCACGGTGCACGTGGCCGGCGAGATGCTCCAGCTGAAGAACACCGTCAACACGATGGTGGACCAGCTGTCTTCGTTCTCCTCGGAGGTGACGCGGGTCGCCCGCGAGGTCGGCACGGAGGGCGAGCTCGGCGGGCAGGCACAGGTGCCCGGCGTCGCCGGCGTGTGGAAGGACCTCACCGACTCCGTCAACACGATGGCGGGCAACCTGACGGCCCAGGTGCGGGGGATCGCGCAGGTCACGACGGCCGTCGCGAACGGCGACTTGTCGCAGAAGGTGCGGGTCAGCGCGCGCGGCGAGGTCGCCCAGCTGGCCGAGACGATCAATCAGATGACCGAGACGCTGCGGACGTTCGCGGACGAGGTCACGCGCGTCGCCAGCGAGGTCGGGGCCAAGGGCCTGCTGGGCGGGCAGGCGCAGGTGCCGGGCGCGGCGGGGACGTGGAAGGACCTCACCGACTCGGTGAACACGGTCTTCCGCAACCTCACCACGCAGGTGCGCGACATCGCCCAGGTGACGACCGCAGTGGCCAACGGCGACCTGTCGCAGAAGGTCACGGTCGACGTCGCCGGCGAGATGCTGGAGCTGAAGAACACCGTCAACACGATGGTGGACCAACTGCAGTCCTTCGGTGCGGAAGTGACGCGGGTGGCCCGCGAGGTCGGCGTCGAGGGCGAGCTGGGCGGGCAGGCGCAGGTGCCGGGCGCTGCGGGGACGTGGAAGGACCTCACCGACTCGGTGAACACCGCCTTCCGCAACCTCACCGGCCAGGTCCGCAACATCGCCCAGGTGACGACGGCCGTCGCCAACGGCGACCTGTCGCAGAAGGTCACGGTGGACGTCTCCGGCGAGATGCTCCAGCTGAAGAACACCGTGAACACCATGGTGGACCAGCTCTCCAGCTTCGCCGACCAGGTCACGCGGATGGCGCGGGACGTGGGCACGGAGGGCCGGCTCGGCGGCCAGGCGCGCGTCGAGGGCGTGTCGGGCACCTGGAAGGAGCTGACCGACTCGGTCAACTTCATGGCCGGGAACCTCACCTCCCAGGTGCGCCAGATCGCCCAGGTGACGACGGCGGTGGCGCGGGGCGACCTGTCGCAGAAGATCGACGTGGACGCCCGGGGCGAGATCCTGGAGCTGAAGAAC
>NZ_BMTY01000017.1:4926-5199 GCF_014649915.1 Streptomyces toxytricini
ATCAACACGATGGTCGACCAGCTCTCGGCGTTCGCGGAGCAGGTGACCCGGGTGGCCCGGGACGTGGGCACGGAGGGCCGCCTCGGCGGCCAGGCGCAGGTGCCGGGCGTGGCCGGGGCGTGGCGGGACCTCACGGACTCGGTGAACGGCATGGCCGGGAACCTCACCTCGCAGGTCCGCAACATCGCCCAGGTCGCGACGGCGGTGGCGCGGGGCGACCTGTCGCAGAAGATCGACGTGGACGCCCGGGGCGAGATCCTGGAGCTGAAGAAC
>NZ_BMTY01000017.1:5226-132336 GCF_014649915.1 Streptomyces toxytricini
CTCAACACGATGGTCGACCAGCTGTCGAACTTCGCCGAGCAGGTGACCCGGGTGGCCCGCGAGGTGGGCACCGAGGGCATCCTCGGCGGGCAGGCGGAGGTGAAGGGCGTCTCCGGCACCTGGAAGGACCTGACGCAGTCCGTCAACTTCATGGCGAACAACCTCACCTCGCAGGTGCGCAACATCGCCGAGGTGACGACGGCGGTGGCGACCGGAGACCTCTCCAAGAAGATCACGGTCGACGCCAAGGGCGAGATCCTGGAGCTGGTGACGACCGTCAACACGATGGTCGACCAGCTGTCGTCGTTCGCGGAGCAGGTGACGCGGGTGGCCCGGGAGGTGGGCTCAGAGGGCATCCTCGGAGGCCAGGCGCGGGTGCGCGGCGTGACGGGCATCTGGAAGGACCTGACCGACAACGTCAACCTGATGGCGAACAACCTGACCTCCCAGGTGCGCAACATCTCCCAGGTGTCGGCGGCCGTCGCCAACGGCGACCTGACCAAGAAGGTGACGGTGGAGGCGCGCGGCGAGGTCGCACAGCTCGCCGACACGGTCAACACGATGGTCAAGACGCTGTCCTCCTTCGCCGACGAGGTCACCCGCGTGGCCCGCGAGGTGGGCACCGAGGGCCGCCTCGGCGGCCAGGCGCACGTCCCGGGGGTGTCGGGGACGTGGAAGGACCTCACCGACTCGGTGAACTTCATGGCGTCGAACCTGACCGGTCAGGTGCGCCAGATCGCCATGGTCACGACGGCGATCGCCAAGGGCGACATGACCAAGAAGATCGACATCGATGCCCGGGGCGAGATCCTGGAGCTGAAGAACACGATCAACACGATGGTCGACCAGCTGTCGTCGTTCGCGGAGCAGGTGACGCGGGTGGCCCGCGAGGTGGGCACCGAGGGCATCCTCGGCGGTCAGGCCCGGGTGCGGGACGTCGACGGAACGTGGCGGGACCTGACCGAGTCCGTGAACGAGATGGCCGGCAACCTCACCCGGCAGGTCCGCGCGATCGCGGCCGTCGCCACGGCGGTGACCCGCGGCGACCTCAACCTGAAGATCGACGTGGACGCGGCGGGCGAGATCCAGGTCCTCCAGGACAACATCAACACGATGATCGCCAACCTGCGCGACACGACGCTGGCGAACAAGGAGCAGGACTGGCTCAAGGGCAACCTCGCCCGGATCTCGGCCCTGATGCAGGGCCGCCGCGACCTGGACGACGTCGCCTCGCTGATCATGAGCGAGCTGACGCCGGTGGTCTCGGCGCAGCACGGGGCGTTCTTCCTGGCGTCGCCGGCCGGCGGGACCACCGAGATCGGCACCGAGGGCGGCCCGGACGGCTCGTACGAGCTGCGGATGCGCGGGAGCTACGCGTACGCGGGCGGGCAGATGCCGACGGCGTTCAGGCCGGGGGAGGGGCTGATCGGGACGGTCGCGGAGGAGAAGCGGACGATCCTCGTCGAGAACACTCCGCCGGGCTACCTGAAGATCTCCTCGGGGCTCGGGGAGGCGCCCCCGGCGCACGTGATCGTGCTGCCGGTGCTCTTCGAGGGGAAGGTGCTGGGCGTGATCGAGCTGGCGTCGTTCCAGCCGTTCACCCAGATCCAGAAGGACTTCCTGAGCCAGATCGCCGAGATGATCGGCACGAGCGTCAACACCATCAGCGTCAACTCCAAGACGGAGATGCTGCTCAAGCAGTCGCAGGAGATGACGGAGCAGCTGCGCGAGCGCTCCGACGAGCTGGAGAACCGGCAGAAGGCGCTCCAAGCGGCCAACGCGGAACTGGAGGAGAAGGCGGAGCTGCTGGCGCAGCAGAACCGGGACATCGAGGTGAAGAACACCGAGATCGAGGAGGCCCGGCAGGTCCTGGAGGAGCGCGCCGAGCAGCTCGCGGTCTCGATGCGCTACAAGTCGGAGTTCCTGGCGAACATGTCGCACGAGCTGCGGACGCCGCTGAACTCGCTGCTCATCCTGGCGAAGCTGCTCGCCGACAACGCGGACGAGAACCTCTCGCCCAAGCAGGTGGAGTTCGCGGAGACCATCCACGGGGCGGGCTCGGACCTGCTGCAGCTGATCAACGACATCCTGGACCTGTCGAAGGTCGAGGCGGGCAAGATGGACGTCTCGCCGACGCGGATCGCGCTCGTGCAGCTCGTCGACTACGTGGAGGCGACCTTCCGGCCCCTGACCGCGGAGAAGGGCCTGGACTTCTCGGTACGGGTCTCCCCGGAGCTGCCCGCCACCCTGCACACCGACGAGCAGCGGCTGCTGCAGGTGCTGCGGAACCTGTTGTCGAACGCGGTGAAGTTCACCGACACCGGCGCGGTGGAGCTGGTGATCCGCCCGGCGGGGTCGGACGTGCCGCCGGCGATCCGCGAGCAGCTGCTGGAGGCGGGCTCGCTGCGCGAGGCGGACGCGGACCTGATCGCGTTCTCGGTGACGGACACCGGCATCGGGATCGCGGCGAGCAAGATGCTGGTGATCTTCGAGGCGTTCAAGCAGGCGGACGGGACCACGAGCCGCAAGTACGGCGGCACCGGCCTCGGGCTGTCGATCAGCCGGGAGATCGCCCGACTGCTGGGCGGCGAGATCCACGCGGCGAGCGAGCCCGGCCGCGGCTCCACCTTCACGCTGTACCTGCCGCTGCACCCGAGCGAGCTGCCGCCCCAGGGGTACGCCTCCCCGCAGCCCGGCGGCGGCCGGCCGGAGGGCCACCGGCTGCCGGGGGGCGGGGCGCGCGAGGTGCAGGCTCCGGCCGCCCAGGCGGCGCTCCCCGCGGCGCAGCCTGGGCCGGTCCCGCCGGCGGACGCACCCGGCGGGCAGGGCCGGGGCGGGGCGGCGCTGTTCCGCCGCCGCCGCAAGGCGCTGGGCGCCGAGCCGGAGCCGCGTACCGCCGGCGCGCCCGCCGCCCGGGCGGTCGGGGCGGCGCCGGAGGAGGAGGGCTGGACGGCCCCGCAGGAGGAGGCGGCGGCGACGCCGGCGTACGACTTCCACGGGGAGAAGGTGCTCATCGTCGACGACGACGTCCGGAACGTCTTCGCGCTCACCAGCGTGCTGGAGCAGCACGGGCTGGCGGTGCTGTACGCGGAGAACGGCCGGGAGGGCATCGAGGTGCTGGAGCAGCACGACGACGTGGCGGTCGTGCTGATGGACATCATGATGCCGGAGATGGACGGGTACGCGACGACGGCGGCGATCCGGCGGATGCCGCAGTTCGCCGGGCTGCCGATCATCGCGCTCACCGCGAAGGCGATGAAGGGCGACAAGGAGAAGGCCATCGACTCCGGGGCTTCCGACTACGTCACCAAGCCGGTCGACCCGGATTACCTGCTGTCGGTGATGGAGCAGTGGATGCGCGGGGAGTGACAGCCGCGGGCAGGGGACGCCCGGGGAACCCACGGGCGTCCCGCCCCGTTTCCCCTTCGTGCACAGTGACATCTTGGTGACAGGGTGTGGCGATCTCGGGACTGGGGCTACGATGACCGGCACAAGAACGGGCGGCGCAAGGATGCCGCCCTCTGGGGCGGGGCCCGGCGCGCGCGCCGGAGCCAGGAGCCGGGGAGGCCCCATGCCGGGGCGAGGAGGACAGGGCATGGTGCAGAAGGCCAAGATCCTCCTGGTCGACGACCGGCCGGAGAATCTGCTGGCGCTGGAGGCCATCCTCTCCGCGCTCGATCAGACCCTGGTCAGGGCGTCGTCCGGGGAGGAAGCACTCAAGGCGCTGCTCACGGATGATTTCGCGGTCATCCTGCTGGACGTTCAGATGCCGGGGATGGACGGCTTCGAGACGGCCGCGCACATCAAGCGGCGGGAGCGGACCCGGGACATCCCGATCATCTTCCTGACCGCGATCAACCACGGTCCGCACCACACCTTCCGCGGCTACGCGGCGGGTGCGGTGGACTACATCTCCAAGCCGTTCGACCCGTGGGTGCTGCGGGCGAAGGTCTCCGTGTTCGTCGAGCTGTACACGAAGAACTGCCGGCTCCGGGAGCAGGCGGCGCTGCTGCGGCTCCAGCTGGAGGGCGGCGGCACGGCCGACGGTGGCAAGGAGACCGCCGGGCTGCTCGCCGAGCTGTCGGCGCGGCTCGCGGCGGTGGAGGAGCAGGCCGAGGCTCTGACGAAGCAGCTCGGCGAGGAGGCCGCCGATCCGGCGGTCGTGGCGACCGCGGCCCACCTGGAGCGCAAGCTGACCGGGCTGCGGCGGGCGCTGGACGCGCTGGAGCCGGGCTCGGGCGGGGGAGCGCAGGTCATGCCCGCGCAGCACTGACCGGAAGCGGAAGGCCTGGCGGGTCGTCAAACCGACGCTCTCGTGGGCGACACGAAAGGGTGAAGGGGTGGGCACGCGTGTCCACCGGCGTGCGCACCGGTAACCTCGGGCCCATGGCCTCACGTACGTCCGGCAAGGGTTCCCAGAGCACGGCGGGCACCGCGAAGGGCCGCACCGGCCGTACGACGGCGCCGGCGAAGAAGGCGGCCCCCGCGCGCGGCGCGGCCCCGCGGAAGGCGCCCGCCAAGCGGGCCCCCGCGAAGAAGGCGCCGCCGAAGCCCGCCCCCTCCCCGACCGGGGGAGTGGTGCGGCTGGTGCGCGCCGTCTGGCTGGGCTGCGCGCACGCCGTCGGCGCGGTGTTCCGCGGAATCGGGCAGGGTGCGAAGAACCTCGACCCGGCGCACCGCAAGGACGGCGTCGCCCTGCTGCTCCTCGCCCTCGCCCTGATCGTCGCCGCCGGGACCTGGTCGAACCTGAGCGGCCCGGTCGGCGACCTGGTCACGATGCTGGTCACCGGCGCCTTCGGCCGGCTCGACCTGCTCGTGCCCGTCATCCTCGGCGTGATGGCCGTGCGCTTCATCCGCCACCCCGACCAGCCCGATGCCAACGGCCGGATCGGCGTCGGAATGTCCGCACTGGCCGTCGGCGTCCTCGGCCTGGTCCACATCGCCTGCGGCGCGCCCGGCCGGGGCGAGGGCACCACCGCGATGCAGGACGCGGGCGGGCTGATCGGCTGGGCCGCGTCCAAGCCGCTGATCTTCACCATGGGTGCGCCGCTGGCCGTGCCGATGCTCGTCCTCCTCACGGTCTTCGGGCTGCTCGTCGTCACCGCGACGCCCGTCAACGCCATCCCCGAGCGGCTGCGCCGGCTCGGCATCCGCCTCGGCGTGATCGCCCCGAACGAGTACGACGAGGAGTACGGGCTGGCCCCCGCCGCCCGGCGGGGCCGCCACGACCCCGGGCAGTGGCGGGCCCGCGGCGGCCCGGCCGACGCCGGCCCGGACCCGGTGGACGTGGAGGAGCAGGCCCTGGCGGCCCGCCGGCGCCGGCCGCGCCGGACCCCGGTCGACCCCGCCGTGGAGCGGGAGATGGACGCCGTCGACGTGGCCGCGGCGGCCGCGGCCGCCCTGGACGGGGTCGTCCTCGGCGGGATGCCCCCCTCGCCGGTGGTCGCCGACCTCACCCAGGGGATCACCCCCGGGCAGGACGGCGCGGAGCCCACGGCCCCGGTGCCCCCGGCCCGCGCCGGCGCGAAGCCCGGGGCACCCGCCGGGGTGCGCGGCGCCGCCGCGCCGGAGCCGGCCGGCGGGCTGCCGCACGACACCACGGCAGCGGCGTCCGGCACGCTGTCCGTGCCGGACCTCACCAAGGCGCCGCCGGAGCCGCAGCCGCTGCCGCCCCGGGCGGAGCAGCTGCAGCTGCGCGGGGACATCACGTACGCCCTGCCCGCGCTGGACCTGCTGGAGCGCGGCGGGCCCGGCAAGACCCGCAGCGCGGCGAACGACGCCGTCGTCGCCTCCCTGCGCAACGTCTTCTCCGAGTTCAAGGTCGACGCGGACGTCACGGGCTTCACCCGCGGCCCGACGGTCACCCGGTACGAGGTCACCCTCGGCGCGGCCGTCAAGGTGGAGCGGATCACCGCGCTGACCAAGAACATCGCGTACGCGGTCGCGAGCCCCGACGTCCGGATCATCAGCCCCATCCCGGGCAAGTCGGCCGTGGGCATCGAGATCCCGAACACCGACCGCGAGATGGTCAACTTGGGTGACGTGCTGCGCCTGGCGGACGCGGCCGAGGACGACCACCCGATGCTCGTGGCGCTCGGCAAGGACGTCGAGGGCGGCTACGTCATGGCCAACCTCGCGAAGATGCCGCACGTGCTGGTCGCCGGCGCCACCGGCTCCGGCAAGTCCTCCTGCATCAACTGCCTGATCACGTCGATCATGGTGCGGGCGACGCCGGAGGACGTCCGCATGGTGCTGATCGACCCCAAGCGGGTCGAGCTGACGGCCTACGAGGGCATCCCGCACCTGATCACGCCGATCATCACCAACCCCAAGCGGGCCGCGGAGGCGCTCCAGTGGGTCGTGCGCGAGATGGACTTGCGCTACGACGACCTGGCGGCCTTCGGCTACCGGCACATCGACGACTTCAACCAGGCCATCCGCGAGGGCAAGATCAAGCTGCCGCCCGGCAGCGAGCGGGAGCTCAGCCCGTACCCGTACCTCCTGGTGATCGTCGACGAGCTCGCCGACCTGATGATGGTCGCCCCGCGCGATGTGGAGGACTCCATCGTCCGCATCACCCAGCTGGCCCGCGCGGCCGGCATCCACCTGGTGCTCGCCACGCAGCGCCCCTCGGTGGACGTGGTGACGGGCCTGATCAAGGCGAACGTGCCCTCGCGGCTCGCGTTCGCCACGTCCTCGCTCGCCGACAGCCGGGTGATCCTGGACCAGCCGGGCGCCGAGAAGCTGATCGGCAAGGGCGACGGGCTGTTCCTGCCGATGGGTGCGAACAAGCCGGTCCGCCTCCAGGGCGCCTTCGTCACGGAGGAGGAGGTCGGCAAGGTCGTCCGGCACTGCAAGGACCAGATGGCTCCGGTCTTCCGGGACGACGTCACCGTCGGGCAGCAGCAGAAGAAGGAGATCGACGAGGAGATCGGCGACGACCTCGACCTGCTCTGCCAGGCGGCCGAGCTGGTGGTCTCCACCCAGTTCGGCTCGACGTCGATGCTCCAGCGCAAGCTGCGCGTGGGCTTCGCGAAGGCGGGCCGGCTGATGGACCTCATGGAGTCGCGGGGGATCGTCGGTCCGAGCGAGGGCTCCAAGGCGCGCGACGTCCTGGTGAAAGCGGACGAACTGGACGGGGTCCTCGCGGTCATCCGCGGCGAGGCCCCGTAGGGGCGGCAACCCGGACCGGGAGCGGATTTCGCGGGCAACCGTTTCCCTTGGGCCCACGTCTAGTTGAGGGGGGTGGCGGCACCGTCCGGTGCGGTACCCGGTGCGCGTGCGGGTCCGGGCGGCCGCCGGAACGGCACGGGCCCCGGCACGCCATTCGGATGGCGTACGGAGTCCACCCCTCCGGTTGCTCCTCCCTTTCGTCACCCCCCTAGACTGGACATCCAGCAGGTGGCTACACGCTCGAAAGGCGCCCTCGTGTCCATCGGCATCTCCAACTCCCCCGAAGATGAGCGTCCTTCGACCGGCGACCGGTCCGAGGACCGCCCCACCGAACGCACTTCCGAAGGACCGTCCATCGGGACGGCCCTGAAGAAGGCCCGGATCGTTGCCGGGCTCACCGTCGACGAGGTCAGCTCCACGACGCGCGTGCGCATCCCGATCGTGCACGCGATCGAGGCCGACGACTTCACGCGGTGCGGCGGCGACGTGTACGCCCGCGGCCACATCCGCACCCTCGCCCGCGCCGTCGGACTCGACCCGGCCCCCCTGGTCGAGGCGTACGACGCGGCCCACGGCGGCCGGCCGGCGCCCACTCCGGCCGCGCCCATGTTCGACGCGGAGCGGATCCGCCCCGAGCGGCAGCGGCCCAACTGGACCGCCGCCATGGTCGCCGCCATCGTCGCCGTGATCGGCTTCGTCGGCTTCACCGCCTTCGGCGGCGGCGGGGCCGGGGAGAAGCGGCCCCAGGCCGAGGGCTCCCCCGCTCCCAAGGCCGCGCCCAAGCAGCCCGCAGGCAAGCCGGCGCAGCCCCAGCAGAGCCCGGCGGCTCCGAAGCCGGAGCCCTCCGACAGCGCCATCGCCGCCGCACCCAAGGACATGGTCACCGTCGTCCTGACCGCCAGCGACGGCGACAGCTGGATCTCCGCCAAGGACCACAGCGGCCGGCTGCTCTTCGACGGAACCCTGGACATCGGCGAGTCCAAGACCTTCACCGACAAGGAATCCGTCGACCTCGTGATCGGCGACGCCGGTGCCGTCACTCTCTTCGTGAACGGCAAGGAGATCAAGGACAAATTCCAGCCGGGCCAGGTGGAACGCCTCACATACACCAAGGACGATCCCGCACAGGGACCGGCCCAGGCGGGCTGAGCTGCACTGAATGCAGAATTCCGGATCCCCGGGGTGTCGCACGGCACTCCGGGGATCTTGGTTTGCCCGGCCTTGGGGCGGGGGGCGCCGTTCGGACAAAGTAGTCTTGAGTCCATGCCCGAACGCCGTACCGTCGCCCTTGTCACTCTTGGCTGCGCCCGTAACGAGGTGGACTCGGAGGAGCTCGCAGGCCGCTTGGCGGCGGATGGCTGGGAGCTCGTCGAGGACGCCGCCGAAGCGGACGTAGCCGTCGTCAACACCTGCGGCTTCGTCGAAGCCGCGAAGAAGGACTCCGTGGACGCCCTCCTCGAGGCCAACGACCTCAAGGACCACGGGCGCACCCAGGCCGTCGTCGCCGTCGGCTGCATGGCCGAGCGCTACGGCAAGGAGCTCGCCGACGCCCTCCCCGAGGCCGACGGCGTGCTCGGCTTCGACGACTACGCCGACATCTCCAACCGGCTCCAGACCATCCTCAGCGGCGGCAGCGTCGAGGCGCACACCCCGCGCGACCGCCGCAAGCTGCTGCCGATCAGCCCCGCCGAGCGCCAGCAGGCCGCCGACGTCGCCCTGCCCGGGCACGCCCAGGAGCCCGTCCAGGCCCCTGCCGACCTCCCCGAGGGCGTCGCGCCCGCCTCCGGCCCGCGCGCCCCGCTGCGCCGCCGCCTGGCCACCAGCCCGGTCGCCTCGGTCAAGCTCGCCTCCGGCTGCGACCGCCGCTGCTCCTTCTGCGCCATCCCCTCCTTCCGCGGATCGTTCATCTCCCGCCGCCCCTCCGACGTGCTCGGCGAGACGCGCTGGCTCGCGGAGCAGGGCGTCAAGGAGGTCATGCTGGTCTCCGAGAACAACACCTCGTACGGCAAGGACCTGGGTGACATCCGCCTGCTGGAGACGCTGCTGCCCGAGCTGGCCGCCGTCGACGGCATCGAGCGGATCCGCGTCAGCTACCTGCAGCCCGCCGAGATGCGGCCCGGCCTGATCGACGTGCTGACCTCCACCCCGAAGGTCGCCCCCTACTTCGACCTGTCCTTCCAGCACTCCGCGCCCGACGTGCTGCGCGCCATGCGCCGCTTCGGCGACACCGACCGCTTCCTGGAGCTGCTGGACACCATCCGGGGCAAGGCGCCGCAGGCCGGCGTCCGCTCCAACTTCATCGTGGGCTTCCCGGGCGAGACCGAAGCGGACTTCGCCGAGCTGGAGCGCTTCCTCACCCACGCGCGCCTCGACGCGATCGGCGTCTTCGGCTACTCCGACGAGGAGGGCACCGAGGCCGTCGGCTACGAGAACAAGCTGGACGAGGACGCCATCGCCGAGCGGCTCGCCCACATGCAGCGCCTCGCCGAGGAGCTCACCTCCCAGCGCGCGGAGGAGCGGATCGGGGAGACCCTGGAGGTACTCGTCGAATCCGTCGAGGCGGTCGACGAGGACGGCGACGGCGCCTACGGGCGCGCCGCGCACCAGGCCCCCGAGACCGACGGCCAGGTCCTCTTCACCGACAGCACCGGCCTGGTGCCCGGCCGCATGGTGACCGCCAAGGTCGTCGGCACGCTGGGTGTGGACCTGGTGGCCGAGCCCCTGGAGCTGGAGGAGGCGGCCGGATGAGCGGAGTCCCGGCATCTGCGGCGGGCGGGACCGGCCGCCGGCCCGTTCCCGGCGCGAAGCTGGGGGCCGCGGCGGTCGATCAGGCCAGCCTGTGGAACATCGCCAACATCCTGACGATGATCCGGCTCGTCCTGGTGCCGGGATTCGTGCTGCTGCTCCTCGCCGACGGCGGGTACGACCCGGTGTGGCGCGCGTTCGCCTGGGCCGCGTTCGCCGTCGCCATGATCACGGACATCTTCGACGGGCACCTGGCCCGTACGTACAACCTGGTCACGGACTTCGGGAAGATCGCCGACCCCATCGCCGACAAGGCGATCATGGGGTCGGCGCTGGTCTGCCTGTCCTGGCTGGGCGAGCTGCCCTGGTGGGTCACCGGGGTGATCCTCGGGCGGGAGCTCGGCATCACCCTCCTGCGCTTCTGGGTGATCCGCTACGGGGTGATCCCGGCCAGCCGGGGCGGGAAGCTCAAGACGCTGGCGCAGGGCACCGCGGTGGGCATGTACGTCCTCGCGCTGACCGGGGCGCTTGCCACGATGCGCTTCTGGGTGATGGCGGTGGCCGTCGTGCTGACCGTGGTCACCGGTTTGGATTACGTCCGCCAGGCCGTCGTGCTCCGGCGCAGGGGCGTGGCGGCCGAGCGGGCGGCTGCGGCCGAGGGGGCGGCCGCGAGGTGACGGACGCGGTGGGGGATTCCGCAGGGGCCGCAGCGGCCCCGCGGAAGGCGCCGGAGCCGGCGCCCGCGGGCCGGACGGCCGCGGAGGCGGCGGCGGAAGCGCTCCGGCTGCTTGCGGACGGTGACCAGACCCTCGCCGTCGCCGAGTCGCTGACGGGGGGCATGGTCGCCGCCGCGTTGACGTCCGTACCCGGTGCTTCCCGGTCGTTCCGCGGATCGGTCACGGCCTACGCGACCGACGTGAAGGCGCGGGTGCTCGGCGTCGACGCCGAGCTGCTGGCCGCCGAGGGCGCCGTGAACCCGCAGGTGGCGGTCGAGATGGCGGCCGGGGTGCGCCGCGTACTCGACGCCTCGTGGGGGATCGCGACCACCGGCGTGGCCGGCCCGGACCCGCAGGACGGGAAGCCCGTGGGAACGGTTTTCGTCGCGGTTTCCGGACCGCTGTTCGAGAAAAGCGCCGCGTTGAGGTTGAACGGCTCCCGGGAGGAAATCCGTAGGGAGAGTGCACGCACAGTGCTCGAACTCCTCTTGAGCGAACTCCGCGAGAATGTGCGGGGGCAGGATACGGAACAGAACGGGGGGATTTGATGTTTGCAGCCCTGAGTGAACACGACATCGCTCCCCGCACGGCCGCGGCGCGAGGCGGTACGGTGGGGCGTGAAGGATGCGGCTACACGGTCAGAGGAGGGAGCCACCGATGATTCTGCTCCGTCGCCTGCTGGGTGACGTGCTGCGTCGGCAGCGCCAGCGCCAGGGCCGTACTCTGCGCGAAGTCTCCTCGTCCGCCCGAGTTTCTCTCGGCTATCTTTCCGAGGTGGAGCGGGGGCAGAAGGAGGCGTCCTCCGAACTGCTCTCCGCGATCTGCGACGCGTTGGACGTACGGATGTCCGAGCTGATGCGCGAGGTCAGTGACGAGCTGTCGCTGGCCGAGCTGGCACAGTCGGCCGCGGCAAGCGAACCCGTACCGGTGCCGGTACGCCCGATGCTCAACTCGGTCTCCGTGACGTCCGTCGCGGGCGGGCCGGAGCGGGTGACCATCAAGGCACCTGCGGAAGCGGTGAACGTCGTAGCCGCTTGAGCGCGAGTGCGCGCGCCGTGAAGGCAAGAGCGTGGCCGGAGCCCCGGTCGGTGCGCAAGCGCCGGCCGGGGCTCCTCGCCGTTTCGGGTGCGGGTGTGCGGAGTGTACGGGAGGATGGACCGCGTCCGGTCGCGGCCCTGAACCCGGGAGGCAGCCGTGCGGCGGTTGGCCGTGCCCCTCGCAGTGGCGGCGGGCGTGCTCTGGTGCTGGGCCGTGTTGCGGCTGGTGCTGGAGCCGGAGGCCTCCGGGCCGCTGGAGAGCGCGGTGGCCGTGGGCGGCTGGGGGCTGGGCGTGCTGCCGGTCCACTGTGCGCCGAACCGCGGCCGGCGGAAGGGCCGGGCCCCCGGCGGCGGGGCCGCGGCGGGCGGGCGGCCGGATGCGGCGGAGGGGGTGCCGGGACCGTACGCCCGTGACTGACGGACCGTCAGGCGGGGTGCGGGCCGGACTGGCAGCTCGGGCACCAGTACGTCGGGCGGTCGTCCTGGTCGGCCTTGCGCACGGGGGTGCCGCAGCGCAGGCAGGGCAGGCCCAGGCGCCCGTAGACGAACAGGGCGCGTCCGGGCCGGCGGCTGCCGGTGGTGTTGCGGCCCTCGCCCGGGCCGGTGTTGGCGGCGAGCAGGCGTTGCGCCGCCGCGGCCAGGCGGACGGCGGTCCTCGGCGCGTCGGGCAGGGCGCCGACCGGCGTCCAGGGGGTCGCCCCGGCCATGAAGCAGAGCTCGCACTTGTACACGTTGCCGATGCCGGCCAGGTTGCGCTGGTCGAGCAGGGCCTCGCCGAGCGGCCGCTCCGGGGCGGCGAGCAGGTTGGCGGCGGCCCGGTCCGCGTCCCAGTCCGGGCCGAGGAGGTCGGGGCCCAGGTGGCCGACGACGCGGTCCTCGTCGGCGGTGCGCAGCAGCTCCACGACGGGCAGGCGGTAGCCGACGGCCGTGCGGTCGGCGGTGCCCAGGACGGCGCGGACCTCGTACAGGGGGCCGCCGCGCCATTTCTGGCCGGGGGTGAAGACGTGCCAGGCGCCGTCCATGCGCAGGTGGGTGTGGAGGGTCAGGCCCCCCTCGAAGCGGGCGAGGAGGTGCTTGCCGCGGGGGACGACCTCCAGGGTGGTGCGTCCGGTCAGGTCGGTGGTGGCCAGGCGGGGGACGCGCATGTCCCAGACGGTCAGCTCGCGGCCGGCGAGGGCGGCGTGCAGCCGGGCCGCCGCACGCCAGACGCTGTCTCCTTCGGGCATGGGCCCATTGTGGGCCCGGGGGGCCCGGAGACGGGCCGAGCCCCTGCGGCCGGGTGGCGCCGCAGGGGCCCGTACGGGGATCGGGAGGGTTCACCGGGCCGCGGACGCGGCCTGCGGGTCACTTCCAGACGAGGCCCTTGCCGTCGCTGAGGGAGTTGTACGGGTTGCCCCAGTACTCGGCGCCGGAGACCTTGGTCTCGGCGGAGGGGGCCAGGGCGACGGCGCAGCCCGTGGCGGTCTGGCCGTTGGTGAAGCCCTTCGGCAGGGAGTCGTTCGGGCACTTGTCGAACTTGCCGATGACGGAGAGCTTGCCGGCCTCGCTGCCGTCGCCGAGGAGGCCCTTCATGTGGCCGACGGTGGTGAACGACAGGTCGACGGTGCCGACGTTCTTGACCGAGTAGCGGATGTAGTACGGAACCTTGCCCTTGACCTGGTCGCCGAGCTTGAAGACGTCGAGGTCGGAGGGGTTGCCCTGCTCGATCGCGGTGACGGTGAGGGCGATCGTGCCGCCCTTCGTCTTGCCGTAGTCGAACGGCACGGTGGCCGTTTCGCCGATCTTGAACGTCTGGCCGGGCTTGGCCATGCCGGCGGGCGTGCCGCCGGCCGGCGCCCCGCTGCTCTGGCCGGCGTCCGGGGTGGCCGGGGCGGCGCTCTGGTCACCGCCCGCGGGGGCGGAGGAGGCCGGGGCGGACGGCGCCGGGGCGAGCTCCTCGTTGCCGTTCTTGCAGCCGGTCAGCGTCAGGGTGCCGGCGACCGCCAGGCCGATGACGGCGGTGGTGGCTCGTCGCGTGTTGCTCACAGTCTTCGTCCCCCATGTAGGTGCACTTTGGTGTGGCATCGTCACGAGCGATGCCTGCGGGAATCTTGATAGCCGAGGCGCGGGGCCAGATTCCAGCCATGACCGGGTCTGTGACATGCTCCGTACATAAGCGCGACGTAAGTGCAACGGCCGAGACCTGACCGCAGCCTTACGACCGCAGCCGCAGCCCCCGCGGACTCGCGTGGAAGCCGGCCGCCTCCAGCACCCCGCCCAGCGGCGACGTCAGCGCCGGCGCCGCATTGATCCGCTCCACCGTCAGTGCCGGGAGCGTCCCCGCCCGCGACGCCTCCGCCAGCGCGGCCGCCGCCGCGGCCAGCCTCGGATCCCCGGCCTCCGGCCACGCCAGGAGCGTCTTCCCGCCCCGCTCCAGGTACAGCACCAGCTCCCCGTCCACCAGCACCACCAGCGAGCCCGCCTTGCGGCCCGGCTTGTGCGAGGCCCCCGCCGGAGGCTCCGGCCACGGCAGGGCCGCCCCGTACGCGTTCGCCGGGTCCGCGGCGGCCAGCACCACCGCCGCCAGCGGCGGCGGATTGCGCTCCGCCGACCGCAGCCGGTCCACCGCGCCGTCCATCGCGAACTGGGCGGCGCCCAGCCCCTCCACCACGTACCCGCGGCGGGCCTGCCCGCTGTCCTCGAACGCCGACAGCACCCGGTACACCGCGCTGAAGCCGCCCTCGACGCCCTCCGCGGCCACCGCCCCCCGCGTCACCACCCCGTGCCGGTCCAGGAGCGTCCGGGCCAGCGCGTGCGCCCGGTGCGTCGGATCCGGAGCCGGCTCCGGCAGCAGCGACCAGCGGCCCGAGACCGTGGGCGGCCCCTGCCGCACGGCCTGGGCCGCGCCCACCGACCCGTACCGCCCGCGCGGCACCGTACGGCGCGCCCGGTGGGCGGTGGCGCCGGCCGTGCGGCCCGACCCCAGCACCGCCCGAAGCGGCGCCAGCGTGTCGTTCGTCAGCCGCCCCGACCAGGCCAGGTCCCACAGCGCGTCCGCCATCTGCGGCTCGGAGGCCTCCGGATGGCGGGCCCGCACCGCCTGCGCCACCTGGCGGAAGAACAGCCCGTACCCGCCCGACAGCGCTTCCAGCAGCGCCTCGTGAAGCGGCGTCAGCTCCAGCGGGTGCGCGGGCGGCAGCAGCAGCGGCGCCGCGTCCGCCAAGTACAGCGACACCCACCCGTCCTTGCCGGGCAGCGCCCCGGCGCCCGCCCACACCACCTCCCCGGTGGTGGTCAGCTCGTCCAGCATGGCCGGCGAGTAGCCCGCCACCCGCGAGGGCAGGACCAGCCGCTCCAGCGCCGACGCCGGCACCGGGGCGCCCTGCAGCTGCTCGATCGCCCTGGCCAGGCCGTCGATGCCGCGCAGCCCCCCGCCCAGGTGCTGCCACTGCGGCAGGAACACCGCCAGCGAGGCCGGAGGCACCGGCTCCAGCTCCTCGCGGAGCGCGGCCAGCGAGCGCCGCCGCAGCCTGCGCAGCACCGCCGCGTCGCACCACTCCTGGCCGATGCCCGCCGGATGGAACTCCCCCTGCACGACCCGACCGGCCGCCGCCAGCCGGTGCAGGGCCCCCTCGGTGACCGCCGCCCCCAGTCCGAACCGGGCCGCCGCGGCGACCGTGGTGAACGGGCCGTGCGTCCGCGCGTACCGCGCCAGCAGGTCCCCCAGCGGATCCTTCACCGGCTCGGTGAACGCCTCCGGCACCCCCACCGGCAGCGCCGTGCCCAGGGCGTCGCGCAGCCGCCCCGCGTCCTCGACGGCCGCCCAGTGCTCCCCGCCCGCGATGCGCACCCGGATCACCCGCCGGGCCCGCTCCAGCGCCCGCGGCCACGCCTCCTCCGCCCCCCGCTGCACCAGCTCGCCGTCCGTCAGCGGCCCCAGCAGCCGCAGCAGATCGGCCACGGACTCCTCGTCCTTGGCCCGCCGGTCCGGCGTGAGCCACTGCAGCTCCTGCTCCAGCTCCGCCAGCACCCCGGCGTCCAGCAGCTCCCGCAGCTCCGCCTGGCCGAGCAGCTCCGCCAGCAGCCGCGAGTCCAGCGACAGCGCGGCCGCCCGCCGCTCCGCCAGCGGCGAGTCCCCCTCGTACAGGAACTGGGCGACGTACCCGAACAGCAGCGAGCGGGCGAACGGCGAGGGCTCCGCCGTCGTCACCTCCACCAGCCGCACCCGCCGCGCCTCGATGTCCCCCATCAGCTCCGCCAGCCCCGGCACGTCGAAGACGTCCTGCAGGCACTCGCGGACGGCCTCCAGCACGATCGGGAACGACCCGAACTCCGAAGCCACCTGGAGCAGCTGGGACGCCCGCTGCCGCTGCTGCCACAGCGGCGTGCGCCGGCCCGGATTGCGCCGCGGCAGCAGCAGCGCCCGCGCCGCGCACTCCCGGAACCGCGAGGCGAACAGCGCGGAGCCGCCCACCTGGTCGGTGACGATCCCGGCGACCTCGCCGTGGTCGAAGGCCACGTCCGCCGCGCCCAGCGGCGCCTGCCCGTCGTCGAAGGCGAACGACTGCACGGACGCGGGATCGTGGTCGAGGAGGTCCGCCGACAGCAGGTCGGCGTCCGGCAGGCGCAGCACGATGCCGTCGTCCCCGTGCATCACCTGCGCGTCCATCCCGTACTTCTCCGCGAGCCGGGCGCTGAGCGCCAGCGCCCACGGCGCGTGCACCTGCGCACCGAACGGGGAGTGCACCACGACCCGCCAGTCCCCGAGCTCGTCCCGGAACCGCTCGACCAGGATGGTCCGGTCGTCCGGCACGTGCCCGCAGGCCTCCCGCTGCTCCGCCAGGTACGCCAGCACGTTCTCCGCGGCCCGGCCGTCGAGTCCCGCAGCGAGGAGCCGCAGCCGGGCGTCCTCGGCGGTCATCGCGCCGACCTCGCGCAGGAACGCGCCGACCGCCCGGCCCAGTTCCAGCGGGCGGCCCAGCTGGTCGCCCTTCCAGAACGGCAGCCGCCCCGGAACCCCGGGGGCCGGGGTGACGAGCACCCGGTCCCGGGTGATGTCCTCGATCCGCCACGACGTGGTGCCGAGGGTGAACACGTCCCCCACGCGGGACTCGTACACCATCTCCTCGTCGAGCTCGCCGACCCGCCCGCCGCCCTTCTTCGGGTCCGCCCCGGCCAGGAAGACGCCGAACAGCCCCCGGTCGGGAATGGTTCCGCCCGAGGTGACCGCCAGGCGCTGCGCCCCCGGCCTGCCCGTGACCGTCCCCGCGACCCGGTCCCACACCACCCGCGGCCGCAGCTCCGCGAACGCGTCCGACGGGTAGCGCCCCGCCAGCATGTCCAGCACCCCGGTGAACGCCGACTC
Organism: Streptomyces toxytricini; assembly: GCF_014649915.1. Taxonomy (GTDB): domain Bacteria; phylum Actinomycetota; class Actinomycetes; order Streptomycetales; family Streptomycetaceae; genus Streptomyces; species Streptomyces toxytricini. The sequence goes on from NZ_BMTY01000017.1 coordinate 22,242, forward strand.
CGGCAGCGCCGCGAACGGCGCGGCCCGCCGCACCAGCGCCAGCAGCTCGTCCAGCTGCCAGGTGTCCATCGAGGTCATCGCGACCACCTGCTGCGCCAGCACGTCCAGCGGGTTCGACGGGATGCGCAGCGACTCGATGGCCCCCGCCCGCATCCGCTCCGTGACGACCGCCGCCTGCACCAGGTCGCCCCGGTACTTGGGGAAGACCACACCGGTCGAGACCGCACCCACCTGGTGCCCGGCCCGGCCCACCCGCTGGAGGCCCGACGCCACCGACGGCGGCGACTCCACCTGCACCACCAGGTCCACCGCGCCCATGTCGATGCCCAGCTCCAGGCTGGAGGTGGCGACCACCGCGGGCAGCCGGCCCGCCTTCAGGTCCTCCTCCACCAGCGCCCGCTGCTCCTTGGACACCGAGCCGTGGTGCGCCCGCGCCAGCAGCGGCGGCGCGCCCAGCGCCGCCCCCGACTGCGCCATCACCTCCGCCGGAGGCGCGCCCTCCGGCAGCCGCTCGCCCATCGCGCGCTCGTACGCGATCTCGTTCAGCCGGTTGCACAGACGCTCCGCGAGCCGGCGCGAGTTGGCGAACACGATGGTGGAGCGGTGCGCCTGCACCAGGTCGGCGATCCGCTCCTCCACGTGCGGCCAGATCGACGGCCGGTCGCCGCCCTCCCGGCCCTCCGTGGCGGGGGAGCCGCCCAACTCGCCCAGGTCCTCGACCGGTACGACCACCGACAGGTCGAACTCCTTCTCCGACGGCGGCTGCACGATCTCCACCCGGCCGCGCGGCGAGAGGTACCGGGCCACCTCCTCCACCGGGCGCACCGTCGCCGACAGGCCGATCCGGCGGGCCGGGCGCGGCAGCAGCTCGTCCAGCCGCTCCAGGGACAGCGCCAGGTGCGCGCCGCGCTTGGTGCCCGCCACCGCGTGCACCTCGTCCAGGATGACCGTCTCCACCCCGGACAGCGCCTCGCGCGTCGCCGACGTCAGCATCAGGAACAGCGACTCGGGCGTGGTGATCAGGATGTCCGGCGGCCGGTTCGCCAGCGCGCGCCGCTCGGCGGCCGGGGTGTCGCCCGAGCGGATCCCGACCCTGATTTGCGGCTCCGGCAGCCCGAGCCGCACCGACTCCTGCCCGATGCCGGTCAGCGGGCTGCGCAGGTTCCGCTCGACGTCGACCGCGAGGGCCTTCAGCGGCGACACGTACAGCACGCGGCAGCGCTTCTTCGGCTCCGCGGGCGGCGGTTCGGAGGCCAGCCGGTCCAGGGCGGCGAGGAACGCGGCCAGCGTCTTGCCGGAGCCGGTCGGCGCGACGACCAGGACGTCGGACCCCTGCCCGATGGCCCGCCAGGCGCCCTCCTGGGCGGCGGTGGGAGCACGGAAAGCCCCCGTGAACCAGGAGCGGGTCGCGGGGGAGAACGCCTCGAGCGCAGAGCCGGCCATGCCCCCATCCTGCACCTCGGCACCGACAACGGCCGTGACCTGCGCACCCGCCGCAGCCGCCGCGCCGGGCCGCCCGGCCCCGCCGCCTGCCGGGCTCCGGCCGGCGCGCAGAATGGAGGGGTGGCGCGAGCGGACGGCAGGGAGTGGGCGCGGCACTGGCGGTACGCGGAACTGCCGGGCCTGGACCTGCTGCGCGCCCGCTACGTGAGCCACTCCTTCCCCCGCCACGCCCACGACGGGTACGTCATCGCGGCCGTCACCGGCGGCGTCGAGGAGGTCGGCCTGCCCGGCGGCGCCCTGCGCGCCGGCCCCGGCAGCATCGTCCTGATCAACCCCGAGGTCCCCCACACGGCGCGCGCCGGCGTCCCCGAGGGCTGGGCGTACGCCACCCTCTACCCCTCCCGCGAGCTGGTCGGCCGCGTCGCCGCCGAGATCGCCGGGCTGCGCGGCACCCCCGGCTTCACCGTCGACTCCGTATCCGATCCGCAGACCTCGCACACGATCACCGAGGTGCACCGGGCCGCCGAGGAGGGCAACGCCCTCGCCGCCGACACCCTTCTGCACACCGCCGTGGCCCGGATGCTGGCCCGGCACGCGGGACCGCTGCCGGCCGCGCCCGCCGCGAGTGCCGGGGCCGCGGGCGCGGTGCGGGCCCGGGCGGTGCTGCTGGAGCGGATGGCCGACCCGCCGTCGCTGGAGCAGCTCGCCGCGGAGCTCGGAACCAGCCCGTTCGCCCTGCTGCGGGCGTTCCGCGAGCGCTACGGGATGCCGCCGCACACCTGGCTGACCGACGCGCGGGTGCGGCGGGCGCGCCGCCTGCTGGACGCGGGCACCGCCCCGGCCGAGGCGGCCGTCGCCGTCGGCTTCACCGACCAGCCCCACCTCAACCGGCACTTCACCCGCATCGTGGGGGTCCCGCCGGGCGCCTACCGGCGGGAGCGGGCCGGATAGCCGCGCCGCGCCCTCCGCCCGCCGGGCCTGCAAGAACGTACAAGACCGGCCCCGCCTGCCGTGCGTACCGTCGCGGCGTGCGAGAACGTCAGACGGTGACACGACAGGACCGGCCCGGCCCCGGGGACACCCCCGGCGGGACGGGCGCGGGCGGCGCCGCGGAGCCCGCCGGCCGGCCGCGCGCGCAGGTGGTGCGCGACGCCCTCGGCGTCGGGGTGGCCGTCGGCCTGTCCGGCTTCGCGTTCGGGGTGACCGCCGCCGGATCCGGGGTGAGCGCCCTCCAGGCGTGCCTCCTGAGCCTGCTCGTCTTCACCGGGGCGTCGCAGTTCGCGCTGGTCGGTGCGCTCGCCGCGGGCGGCAACCCGTTCACGGCCGCCGCCGGCGCCTTCTTCCTCGGCACCCGCAACGCCTTCTACGGGTTGCGCCTGTCGCAGCTGCTCGCCCTGCCGCGGGCCGTGCGGCCGCTCGCCGCGCACTGGGTGATCGACGAGACCGCCGCCGTCGCGCTGGCCCAGCCCGACCGCCGCTCGGCGCGCCTCGGGTTCACCGTGACCGGCCTGACGCTGTACGTGCTGTGGAACCTGACCACCCTGCTCGGCGTGCTCGGCGCCGAGGCGATCGGGGACACGGCCGCCTGGGGGCTGGACGCCGCCGGGCCCGCCGTCTTCCTGGCCCTGCTCGCGCCGATGCTGCGGACCGGCACCGAGCGCGCCGTCGCCGTGCTCGCCGTCGTCCTCGGGCTGGGCCTGCTGCCCGTGCTGCCCGCCGGGCTGCCGGTGCTCGTCGCCGCGCTCGCCGCCCCCGCGATCCTCTGGCTGAAGGGACGCCGCAAGTGAACGTGTGGCTCGCCATCGCGCTGACCGCCGCCGGCTGCTACGCCGTCAAGCTGGCCGGGCTCCTCGTGCCCGCCGGGGCGCTGGAGCGGCCCCTGGTGCGCCGGCTCGCCGGACTCCTGCCGGTCGCCCTGCTCGCAGCGCTCACCGCCCAGCAGACCTTCGGTGCCGGGCAGCAGGTCGTCCTCGACGCCCGCGCCGCGGGCCTGGCCGCCGCCGGGATCGCGCTGCTGCTGCGGGCGCCGTTCCTGCTCGTGGTCGGGGCGGCCGTCGCCGTCACGGCGGGCGTGCGCGCCCTGGGCGGATAGGGCCCGGGGACCGCCGCGGGATACTGGGGCCATGCGGTTGACGATTTTCTGGGAGCGGATGGCCGAGCACTTCGGGGCCGGCTACGCCGACTCCTTCGCGCGGGACCACGTCATGTCCGAGCTCGGCGGGCGCACCGTCCACGAGGCGCTGGAAGCCGGCTGGGAGGCCAAGGACGTGTGGCGCGCGGTGTGCGCCGCCGTCGGCGTGCCCGATTCGCTGCGCTGACGCCGGCTGCCGTTTGCCCGTACGCCCGGAGGGTGGGACAGACTGGGCGGCGTGGCAGCCACCGACGACACGACCGAGCGCACCGGGCCGCCGCCCGCGCGCACCGACGACGAGGCACGGCCCGCGGGCGGCGACCCTGCCCCGGGTCCGGCCGCCGGACCCGCGGCGGCGCCGGCCGCGACCGCGGCAGGGGCGGTCCGCGCGGCGGCCGCCGGCGAGCGCATGCCCCGCTGGCTGCCGCGCGCCGTCGTCCTCGTCCTGGCCCTGATCGCCTGCTACCGCCTCGGCAGCTGGGCCTTCCACCAGCTGATCGGGCTGCTGGTCAACATCCTGATCGCGTTCTTCCTCGCCCTCGCGATCGAGCCCGCGGTGTCCCGGATGGCCGCCCGCGGCATGCGCCGGGGGCTCGCCACCTTCCTGGTGTTCCTCGGGGTGCTCGTCGCCTCCGCAGGGTTCGTCGTCCTGCTCGGCTCGATGCTCGCCGGGCAGATCGTCGAGATGGTCGGGAGCTTCCCCCGCTACCTCGACTCGGTGATCGGCTCGATCAACGCGACCTTCCACACCGAGCTGTCCCGGCTCGCGATCCAGGACAGCCTGCTGCACTCGGACTGGCTGCAGAAGTACGTCCAGGACAGCGCGAGCGGCGTGCTCGACGTCTCCGCCACCGTCCTCGGAGGGCTGTTCCGCCTGCTGACGGTCGGCCTGTTCGCCTTCTACTTCGCCGCGGACGGGCCGCGCCTGCGGCGCGCCCTGTGCTCGGTGCTGCCGCCGGCGAAGCAGGCGGAGGTGCTGCGCGCCTGGGAGATCGCCGTCGCCAAGACGGGCGGCTACCTGTACTCGCGGGGTCTGATGGCCCTGGTGTCCGGGCTCGCGCACTACGTGCTGTTCGCGTTCCTGGGGGTGCCGTACGCGCCGGCGCTCGCGGTGTGGGTGGGGCTGGTCTCGCAGTTCATCCCCACCATCGGCACCTACCTGGCGGGCGCCCTGCCCATGCTGATCGCCTTCCCGGTCGATCCGCTGTACACGCTGTACGTCCTCGGCTTCGTGGTGGTCTACCAGCAGTTCGAGAACTACGTCCTCCAGCCGAAGCTGACCTCGCGGACGGTGGACATCCACCCGGCCGTGGCCTTCGGCTCGGTGATCGCGGGGACGGCCCTGCTGGGCGCGGTCGGGGCGCTGATCGCGATCCCGGCCGTCGCCACGCTGCAGGCCTTCCTCGGCGCGTACGTCAAGCGGTACGAGCTCACCGCGGACGCCGACGCGGGCGCCCCTACGCCTGGTCCGCGCCGCCGAGTACGGCTGCCAGGGCTTCGCTGACGGCCGCCTCGGTGGCGGCCTTGTCCAGGCCGGTGCCGGAGAGGACGCCCTCGCCGTGCTCGAGTTCGAGCAGGGCCAGCAGGACGTGCTCGGTGCCGACGTAGTCGTGACCGAGGCGCAGGGCCTCGCGGAACGTCAGTTCCAGGGCCTTCTTCGCGGAGGCGTCGAAGGGGATCAGCTCGGGCAGGGCGCCCTCGGCAGGCGCGGGCAGCGCGGCCTCGGCGGCGGAGCGGACGGCGTCCGGGGCGACGCCCTGGGCCTTCAGGGCGAGCATCGCGAGGCCCTCCTGGTCGGCGACCAGGCCGAGGACGAGGTGCTCGGTGCTGATCTCGGTGTTGCCGGCGGTGCGGGCCGCCTCCTGTGCGGCCACGACGACGTTGCGGGCGCGCGGGGTGAAGCGGCCGAAGCCCTGGGCGGTCTCGCCCGACCCGCCCTCCTTGTCGGCCTTGGGGACGAAGCGCTTCTGGGCGGCCTGGCGGGTGACGCCCATGCTGCGGCCGATGTCGGTCCAGGAGGCGCCGGAGCGGCGGGCCTGGTCCACGAAGTGGCCGATGAGGTGGTCGGCGACGTCGCCCAGGTGCTCGGCGGCGACGACCGCGTTGCTGAGCTGGTCGAGCGCGTCGGTGTGGGACTTCTTGATGACCTCGATCAGGTCGTCGAGGCGGACCGGGACGGTCGTGCGAACGGGTTCCTGAGAAGGGTTCGTCATGGGCGCAACCCTAGGTTGACAGTCGTTGAGTGTCAACCGTCGGTTGTCAGTCGGGCGGGGGTGCGGCTGTCCGGGGGAGGTCGGCGGAGGCCTTGAGGGGTCGGCTTGACAGGGAAATCGAACATCCATTCTGATGGGTTATCCACAGCCGAAACGGGCGTGGAAGCGGATTGTCAGTGGCACGCGTTAGCGTCAATGACGTGAAGCGATCGACTCAAGCAAACCGGGTGGAACCCATGGCAGGCACCGACCGCGAGAAGGCTCTCGACGCCGCCCTCGCGCAGATTGAACGGCAATTCGGCAAGGGTGCGGTCATGCGCCTGGGCGACCGGCCGAACGAGCCCATCGAGATCATCCCGACCGGGTCGACCGCTCTGGACATCGCCCTCGGCGTCGGCGGCCTGCCGCGCGGCCGCGTCGTCGAGATCTACGGCCCTGAGTCCTCCGGCAAGACGACCCTGACCCTGCACGCCGTGGCCAACGCGCAGAAGGCCGGCGGCACCGTCGCCTTCGTCGACGCGGAGCACGCCCTCGACCCCGAGTACGCCCGCGCCCTCGGCGTCGACACCGACAACCTGATCCTCTCCCAGCCGGACACCGGCGAGCAGGCCCTCGAAATCGTGGACATGCTCGTCCGCTCGGGCGCCCTCGACCTCATCGTCATCGACTCCGTCGCCGCGCTCGTGCCGCGTGCGGAGATCGAGGGCGAGATGGGCGACTCCCACGTGGGCCTCCAGGCCCGCCTGATGAGCCAGGCCCTCCGCAAGATCACCAGCGCGCTCAACCAGTCCAAGACGACCGCGATCTTCATCAACCAGCTCCGCGAGAAGATCGGCGTCATGTTCGGCTCCCCCGAGACCACCACCGGTGGCCGGGCGCTGAAGTTCTACGCCTCCGTGCGCATCGACATCCGGCGCATCGAGACCCTCAAGGACGGCACCGAGGCGGTCGGCAACCGGACCCGCTGCAAGATCGTCAAGAACAAGGTCGCGCCGCCGTTCAAGCAGGCCGAGTTCGACATCCTCTACGGCCAGGGCATCAGCCGCGAGGGCGGTCTGATCGACATGGGCGTGGAGCACGGCTTCATCCGCAAGGCCGGCGCCTGGTACACGTACGAGGGCGACCAGCTCGGCCAGGGCAAGGAGAACGCCCGCAACTTCCTGAAGGACAACCCCGACCTCGCCAACGAGATCGAGCGGAAGATCAAGGAGAAGCTCGGCGTCGGCGTCCGCAAGGGGGCCCAGCCCGCCGCGGAGGGCACCGCCGAGGAGACCGCCGCCGCTGCCGACGGCGACGCCAAGAACGTTCCCGCCCCCGCGTCGAAGGCGAAGACGGCCAAGGCCGCCGCCGCCAAGAGCTGACCCGGTGCGGGAACACGACGGGGACGGCGGCTCCGGCACGACGAGGGCCGAGCGGGAGCTGCCGCCCCAGAGTCCCGAAGAGCAGGCGCGGGCGATCTGCCTGCGCCTGCTCACCGGGATGCCGCGCACTCGGCGCCAGCTCGCGGACGCCCTGGCCAAGCGCGGCATCCCCGACGAGGCAGCCGAGGAGGTCCTCTCCCGCTTCGAGGAGGTGGGCCTCATCGACGACGCCGCGTTCGCCGGTGCCTGGGTCGAGTCCCGCCACCGCGGGCGGGGCCTCGCCCGCCGGGCCCTCGCGCAGGAGCTGCGCACCAAGGGCGTCGGCGCCGCCCTCGTCCAGGAGGCCCTCGGGCGGCTGGACTCCGAGCAGGAGGAGCAGACCGCTCGGGAGCTCGTCGAGCGCAGACTCCGCTCCACGCGCGGCCTCGACCGCGACAAGCGGATCCGGCGCCTGGCCGGGATGCTCGCCCGCAAGGGCTACCCGGAGGGCATGGCCCTGCGGGTGGTCCGCCGCGCCCTCGAAGCCGAGGGCGAGGACGGGGACCCCGGGCCCGGTGCGGGGTACCCGGAGGACTGACCGGGGCGCAGGGCCGGGGTGTCCGTCACGTGTCGGCGGGGCCGGTACCGGGGCCGGTGGTGGGATGGCCTTCGGAGCGCCAGGACTGGTAGCCGCCCGTCATGTCCGTGGCGCGGTGCAGGCCGAGGGCGTGCAGGGACGCCACCGCCAGGGACGAGGCGTAGCCCTCGTTGCAGAAGACGATCACCCGCAGGTCGTGGGAGACCGCCTCGGGGAGGCGGTGCGAGCCCTGCGGGTCCAGCCGCCACTCCAGCTCGTTCCGCTCGACGACGAGGGCGCCCGGGACCAGGCCGTCGCGTTCGCGCAGGGCCTGGTAGCGGATGTCCACCAGGACGGCGCCGCCCGCCGTGGACTCCTCGTACGCCTGGGCAGGCGAGACCCGCTCGTAGGTGCCGCGGACCCGCTCCAGAAGGGCGTCGATGCCGGTCGGCCCCGACTCCGCGCCGCCGCTCACTGCCATTCCTCGGGGCGCTCCACCTGCTCCAGCGCCAGGATCGGGCCGTTCCGGCTGAACCTGCGGATCAGTGGCAGTGGCGGGTGGTAGACGTGCACCGAGACCGCGTGCTCCTCCGCGGACGTGTTGAGCACCTCGTGGACGTGGTGCTTGCCGAAGGCGCGGCCCGTACCCGCCTCCAGGGTCCGGCTGCGGTCGACGCCCGGCGCGAGTTCCAGGCTGCGCCAGCCCTCGGAGGGGAGGCGGGCGGCGAGCGAGTGCTCGGTGAGGGAGCCCCGGGCGGTGGCGAACGCGCCCCGCGACTCGGCGTGGTCGTGCCAGCCGGTCCCCGAGCCGGGCGGCCAGCCGATCAGCCAGGCCTCACTGCCGCCCGGCCCGTCCAGCCGGATCCAGGTGCGTTCGTACGGATCGAGGGGCAGGGCGGCGACGGTGGCCGTGTCGGCGGTGGTGCGCAGGGCGAAGTCGAGGAGCTCGGCGGCCGTCACGGCCGGGGTGGCGGCGGGGGCGGGGCGTGCAGGGGCGTGCGCGGGCAGGGCCGCGGTGGCAGACATGGGGATGACCGTCCTGGAGGTTCGCGGAAGGTCGCGCCGGAGCGCGCGGGAAGGAAGGCGAATCAGCAGGAGCGGCGACACACGCAGCCCGCGTAGCGGACCAGGTCCATGTGGACCCTCCGCCACAGGCGTACGTCGTCGCTGCCGGTCATGGCGGCGAGTCAAGCACGGCGACCGCGCGGCGGTCAATCGATCACGGCGGAGGGCGTGGTGGACGGGGTGCGGTCCGGCGCGGCGGGGGCGCCCATGCGCACGGCGTCCGCCGCCTCGTACAGCTCGGCCGGCCGCACGCCCGCGAAGGTCGCGGCGAGGTGGCCGTCGGGCCGGACCAGCAGCACGGTGTGGGCCGGCGCCCCCGGGTAGCCGTCGGCGACGAGCAGGTCGGCCCGCACCGGAAGGGCGCTCACCGCCGCGGCGAGCCGCGGCATCAGCCCGGCGCCGAGCCAGTGCCGCCGGTCCCAGACACCCGTGCCGGGGGCGACGAGCACCACCAGCAGCCTGCCCCGGCCGAGCATGTCGCGCAGCGGGACGGTCGACCCGTCGGGGGCCGACACGGGGACGTTCGCGACGGCGCCGCCCGGCTCGGTCGCCGTGGGGACCTCGCGCACCGCCACCGGCGGGGCGTACGCGGGCAGCGCGCCGAGCGGGCCGCGGCCCAGGTGGCCGTCGGTGAGGAGGGCTTCGCCGCCGCGGGCGGAACCCGGCAGCAGCGTCCGCAGCCCGCCGCCCCCGCGCAGCGCGGGCACGGCCTGGTCGGCGGCCCGCAGCCGGGCGGCGACCGCGGTGCGCCGCTCGTCCTCGTAGCTGTCCAGCAGCGACTCCGACGCGCCGTGGTGCCAGGCCAGCGCCAGCTTCCAGGCGAGGTTCTCGGCGTCCCGGAGCCCTTCCTCGACGCCCTGCGTGCCGAGGGCGCCCAGCAGGTGCGCGGCGTCTCCCGCGAGGAAGGCGCGTCGCTCCCGCCAGCGGATGGCGAGCCGGTGGTGCAGCGTGTGCACGCCGGTGTCGAGGAGGTCGTACGGGGGAGTGGTGCCGTCGCACCAGGAGGCCATCGTGTCCCGGATCAGCGTCACCAGGGCGTCGGGGGTGACGAGTTCGCCGCGGGCCGGAAGCAGCCAGTCGAGGCGCCACACCCCGTCGGGCAGCGGCCGGGCCGTGGTCTCGTGGGGCGGGTCGCGGTGCAGGAGGGCCTCGCCCGGCCAGGGCAGCTCGGTGCGCAGCGCGGCCACGGCGTGCCGCTCGACGGCGGTGCGGCCCGGGAAGCGGATGCCGAGGAGCTTGCGGACGGTCGAGCGCGCCCCGTCGCAGCCGACGAGGTGGCTGCCCCGCCACCAGGTGGTCTCCGCGCCGCGGGTGTGCGCGGTGACGCCGCGGTCGTCCTGCTCCAGGGCGTCGAGCTTGCTCTCCATGACCAGGTTGACCAGCGGATGTGCCGCGGCGGCGCCGCGCAGCCCGCGGGTGAGGGCGTGCTGGGGCACGTGCAGCGGAGCCGGCTCGTCGTCGAAGGTGATCCGGCCGGTGTCGCGGCCGCGCCGCCGCGTGCGCCAGGCCGCGTACGACGCGCCCTCGTCGCGCAGGGGCGTACAGCCCAGGCGGCGCACCATGGCGGCGGTGTCGGAGTGGAGTACGACCGTCCGGGCAGGGCGGGGGAGGTCCTTGCCGGGCCCCTCGTCGAGCACGACGGACGGCACGCCCTGGCCGGCCAGGGCGAGGGACAGGGCCAGCCCGACCGGCCCGGCACCGACGACGATCACCGGGTCCACGAGGCGGCTCCCGATGTCCGGTATGTGATCACACAACGTATGCAACCCACTGGAGGTGCCTGCGTCAAGTGACACCCTCCCCGGTCATGCGTGTGGTGCGGCGGATGGGATCCGCCGCACCACACGTGCCACGCCTGTTCACTGACCGGGTGTCAGGAATCCGGCGCCGGGCCGGCGCCGTCCCTCCCGTGTCAGGGGGCCTTGCCCACGCCGGCCGCGCCGCCCGCGTCGACCTCGGCCACGTCGCCCTCGACGACCGCGCCGGTGCCCTTCTTCGACTGCCGCAGCCGGCGCTCGAGGAAGGAGGCGAGGGCGGTGAGCGCGAAGTTCACCGCGATGTAGATGAGGGCGATCACGACCATCGTCGCGATGGTGTTGCTGTAGTTGGCGGAGATCTGCCGGTTCATCGACATCAGGTCCGCGAAACCGAGGACGGCGCCGCCGAGCGCGGTGTCCTTCAGGATCACGACCAGCTGGCTGACCAGCGCCGGCAGCATCGCCGTGACGGCCTGCGGGACCAGGACGTAGAACATCATCTGGCCCTTGCGCATGCCGATCGCCTTGGCGGCGTCCGTCTGGCCGCGCGGCAGCGACAGGATGCCGGCCCGGACGATCTCGGCGATGACCGAGGCGTTGTACAGGACGAGGCCGGTGACCACCGCGTACAGCGGACGCAGGTCCGAGCTGACGGTGCCGAGCATGACGTACAGCGCCGAGCTGAAGATCATCAGCATCAGGACCGGGATGGCGCGGAAGAACTCCACGACCGTGCCGATCGGGACGCGCACCCACGCATGGTCCGAGAGCCGGCCGATGCCCAGCAGCGCACCCAGCGGCAGGGCTATCACCATGGCGATCAGGCCGGCCTTCAGCGTCTCGCCGAGCCCGGGGAGGAGGAAGGTCGTCCAGATCTGGCTGTCGGTGACGAAGGGGAGCCACTTGTCGGCGTCGAGCTGGTTCTGCTGCGCCATGCGGTCGAGGATCCACCACAAGGCCAGGGCGACCACCACCGCGAAGACGCCCGTGTAGATCCAGTTGCGCACCTTGGCCTTGGGGCCCGGGGTGTCGTACAGAACGGAGCTCATCGCTTCACCGCCACTCGCTTGGCCACCCAGCCCAGCAGCAGGCCGGTGGGCAGGGTCAGCAGGACGAAGCCGAGAGCGAAGACCGCGAAGACCGCGAAGAGCGCGTCCGCCTCGTTCTCCAGCATTTCCTTCATCAGCAGGGCCGCTTCGGCCACACCGATGGTTGCCGCCACCGTCGTGTTCTTGGTGAGGGCGATCAGTACGTTGGTGAGCGGCGCGATGACCGCCCGGAAGGCCTGGGGGAGCACGATCAGGGTGAGCACCTGGAAGAAGTTCAGCCCCAGCGCACGCGCGGCCTCAGCCTGCCCCACCGGCACCGTGTTGATACCGGAGCGCAGTGCCTCGCAGACGAACGTGCCGGTGTAGGCGATCAGACCCAGGACCGCGAGGCGGAAGCCGATCTCCTTGAAGTCCTCGCCGCCGAGCGTGATCTTCAGCGTCTGGTTGAGGCCCAGCGAGCATCCGATGATCAGCAGGGTCAGCGGCGTATTGCGCACGACGTTCACGTACGCGGTGCCGAAGGACCGCATGATCGGAACCGGGCTGACCCGCATTCCGGCCAGCATGGTTCCCCAGACAAGGGATCCGACGGCTGAATAGAGGGTGAGCTGAACCGTCACCCAGAAGGCTCCGAGCACGTCGTATTGCCCGGAAGTAAGAAAGTCGAACACGTTGCCCTGCGCTCTCCCCAGGATGGCCGGTGAGCCGCGCCGCCGCCCGCGAGGAGCGGGCGGCGGCGCGCCTCACCGAAGAATCAGCTGCCTTCGGTGATCTGCGGGGCCGGCTCGGCCTTGTAGCCGGCGGGGCCGAGGTTCGCGTCCACCGCCTTCTGCCAGGAGCCGTCCTCGACCATCTTCTTCAGCGCGGCGTTGACCTTGGTCTGGAGCTCCTTGTCGCCCTTCTTCAGACCGATGCCGTAGGGCTCGTCGCTGAGCTTCAGGCCGACCAGCTTGAACTTGCCCTTGTTCTTCTCCTGCGCGGCGAAGCCGGCGAGGATCGAGTTGTCCGTGGTCAGGGCATCGACGGTCTTGTTCTCCAGGCCCGTGAGGCACTCGGAGTAGCCGCCCTGCTCGAGCAGGTTCGCGTCAGGCGCCAGCTTGGTCTTGACGTTCTGCGCGGAGGTCGAACCGGTGACGGAGCAGAGGTTCTTCTTGTTGAGGTCCTCGGCCTTGGTGATCGAGGTGTCGTCCGCGCGGACCAGCAGGTCCTGGTGGGCCAGGAAGTAGGGGCCCGCGAAGTCGACCTTCGCCTTGCGCTTGTCGTTGATCGTGTACGTCGCGACCACGAGCTTGACGTCGCCGTTCGAGATCAGGTTCTCGCGCTCGGCGCTGACGGCCTGCTTGAACTCGATCTGGTCGGGCTGGTAGCCCAGCTCCTTGGCCACGTAGGTGGCGACGTCGACGTCGAAGCCCGTGAACTTGCCGTCGGGCGTCTTCAGGCCCAGACCCGGCTGGTCGAACTTGATGCCGATGACGATCTTGTCCTTGCCGCCGCCGGCGGTCCCGCCGTCGCCGGCCGAGCCGCTGCCGCCGCCGCACGCGGTCGCGGTCAGGGAGAGGACGACGGCCACGGCTGCGGCCGCGCCGGCCTTGAAGAGCTTCATGGTGAACTTCCCTCGGATGAGACGTTGTTGGACGGCGAGCGGCGACGGGGGCCGCCGGGCCGCCACGGGATCAGTACCAGACGGAGCCGTCAGTGGTGCAGGATCTTCGAAAGGAAGTCCTTGGCGCGGTCACTGCGCGGGTTGCTGAAGAACTGCTCGGGCTGGGCCTCTTCGACGATCTTGCCGTCGGCCATGAAGACGACCCGGTTGGCCGCGGAGCGGGCGAAGCCCATCTCGTGCGTGACGACGACCATCGTCATGCCCTCGGCGGCGAGCTGCTGCATGACCTCCAGCACCTCGTTGATCATCTCCGGGTCGAGGGCCGACGTCGGCTCGTCGAAGAGGATCACCTTCGGGTCCATGGCCAGCGCACGGGCGATCGCCACGCGCTGCTGCTGGCCGCCCGAGAGCTGTGCCGGGTACTTGTCGGCCTGTGTTCCGACGCCCACCCGGTCCAGCAGGGCCTGAGCCTTCTTCGCCGCCGTGGCCTGGTCCGTCTTGCGGACCTTCATCTGGCCCAGCATCACGTTCTGCAGCACCGTCTTGTGCGCGAAGAGGTTGAAGGACTGGAAGACCATGCCGACGTCGGCACGCAGCCGGGCCAGCTCCCGCCCCTCCGAGGGCAGTTCCTTGCCGTCGATCGTGATCGTGCCGGAGTCGATCGTCTCCAGCCGGTTGATCGTCCGGCACAGCGTCGACTTGCCCGATCCCGAAGGACCGATCACCACGACGACCTCACCGCGGGCAATGCTGAGATTGACGTCCTGAAGCACGTGCAGCGCGCCGAAGTGCTTGTTGACGTTGCTCAGTACGACCAGGTCGTCAGCGGCTTCGGCCGCACCCTCCGCGTCCTTGGTCACTGATACTCCGCTCATCGGCTTCTTGCTCCGTCCTCCTCGGTTGGGAGGACAGTAGTGATGCCGTCCTCACACCGTCACCACATCTGAGGGAGAATTGAGGATAACGATACGGCCTCGCCCCGATACGCTCCGTACGCGCCGCGGCGCCCTCCGCTCCGAGGCCCGTACCGGGTGCATAACGGAAGCCGCGCGGGACCGGAACCCCCTTGACGCGGGGGCGCTCATCAGCGTGGATGCTCTGTGGCCCTGACCGCAGACCAAGATCGACAGGACGCCAGGAAAGGGGGACGCCCGTGAGGCTGCTGCTCGTGGAGGACGACGACCACGTCGCCGCCGCCCTGTCCGCGATCCTCGCGCGGCACGGCTTCCAGGTGACGCACGCCCGCAACGGCGAGGAGGCCCTCCAGGCCCTGCTGCCCGCCGGGGCGCCGCCCTTCGGCGTGGTGCTCCTCGATCTCGGGCTGCCCGACCAGGACGGGTACGAGGTCTGCGGCAAGATCCGCAAGCGCACCTCGACCCCCGTGATCATGGTCACCGCCCGCTCCGACGTGCGCTCCCGCATCCACGGCCTCAACATGGGCGCCGACGACTACGTCGTCAAGCCCTACGACACCGGCGAGCTCCTCGCCCGCATCCACGCCGTCGCCCGGCGTACCGGCGCGGCGGAGGAGGCCGCCGCCTCCCCGGCCGCGGCGGGAGTCCCGGGCGCCGTCCGCGTCGGGCCCGTCAGCATCGAGCTGCCGACCCGCCGCGTCAGCGTCGACGGCACCGATGTGCCGCTCACCCGCAAGGAGTTCGACCTGCTGGCCCTGCTCGCGCAGCGGCCCGGCGTCGTCTTCCGCCGCGAACAGATCATCAGCGAGGTGTGGCGCACGAGCTGGGAGGGGACGGGGCGCACCCTGGAGGTGCACGTGGCGTCGCTGCGCTCCAAGCTGCGCATGCCCGCCCTGATCGAGACCGTCCGCGGGGTGGGCTACCGGCTCGTCCCCCCGGCCGCCCCCTAGGCGGGCCCCGGCGTGCGCGCCCGGCTGCTCCCGCTGCTCGTCGTCCTCATGGCGGGCGTCCTGCTCGCCCTCGGCTTCCCGCTGGCCGTGAGCCTGGCCGCCGGCCAGCAGCAGCGGGTCATCGTCGACCGGATCGACGACAGCGCCCGCTTCTCCGCGCTCGCCCAGTTCGTCTTCGACGCCGAGGCCTCCGGCAGCACGGGCGCGGCCGACCGCCGCGAGACCCTCCAGCAGGAACTGGCCCGCTACCAGGAGCTGTACGGCATCCGGGTGGGGATCTTCTACCGTGACGACAACGCCATGGTCCGGGCGCCCGGCTGGTGGCAGCTGCCGGAGGAGGGCGAGGGGCGGGAGGCCTTCACGGAGGCCCTCGCCGGGCGGCGCAGCCACGATCCGCCGCAGGTGTGGCCCTGGCAGACGCAGGCCAAACTCCTCGTCGCCTCGCCGGTCGTCCTCGACGGCGACGTCGTCGCGGTCGTCGTCACCGAGTCGCCGACCGACCAGCTGCGGGCCCGCATCCTCAGCGGCTGGCTGATCATCGCCGCGGGGCTCGCCGCGGCGATGCTCCTGGCGTTCGGCGCGGCGCTCCAGCTGACCCGCTGGGTGCTCAAGCCCGTCCGCACCCTCGACGCGGCCGCCCACGGCATCGCCACCGGGCGGATGAACTCGCGGGTGGCGGCCTCGGGCGGCCCGCCGGAACTCCGGCGGCTGGCCCGCTCGTTCAACGAGATGGCCGACAACGTCGAGGAGGTCCTGGAGCAGCAGCGGGCGTTCGTCGCCGACGCCTCCCACCAGCTGCGCAACCCGCTCGCGGCGCTGCTCCTGCGGATCGAGCTGCTCGCCCTCGAACTGCCCGAGGGCAACGAGGAGATCGCGTCCGTGCGCGCCGAGGGCAAGCGGCTGGCCCAGGTACTGGACGACCTGCTGGACCTGGCCCTCGCCGAGCACGCCTCGGCCGAGCTCAGCCTGACCGACATCGGTGCGCTGACGGGTGAGCGGGTCGCCGCCTGGAGGCCGTACGCCGAGGAGAAGGGCGTACGCCTCCGGGAGGCGGGGCGGTCCGCCGTCACCGGGTGGGCCGACCCCATCGCCCTGTCCAGCGCGCTCGACGCAGTGATCGACAACGCCCTGAAGTTCACCCCCGCCGGCGAGGAAGTGGAGGTCTCGGTCGCCGCGGACGGGGCGTTCGTCCACGTCGTCGTCGCCGACCGGGGGCCCGGCCTGACCGAGGAGGAACTGCTCCGCATCGGCGACCGGTTCTGGCGCAGCGGGCGCCACCAGAACGTCAAGGGCTCCGGGCTCGGCCTGTCGATCTCCCGGGCGCTGCTCACCGCGGGCGGCGGCTCCCTCTCCTACGAGACGAACCGGCCGCACGGCCTCCGCGTGACCGTCGCCGTGCCGCGCAGCGCCCCGCACGGCGGCTGACCCCGGCCGGGCGGCCTCCGCCCTGCCGGGGCGGCCCGGTCAGCCGGGCCACGCGAGCGCCGTGCGCGCCGGGGCGGAGGCCGCGTACAGCTCGTCCACGGCCCGCACCTCGAAGGCCGCCGCCCGCTCCCGGCCCGCCCGGACGACCTCCGGCAGGTACAGCGCGGTGCCGCAGGTGCCGCCGAGGAAGGTGCGGCCGCCGCCCGGGAGCAGCCGGTGCAGCTCGTAGTGGCGGACCGGTCCGGCGGCCCGCCGCCACGACAGGCGCAGCCGGGCCGCGCCGTCGCGCACGGCCGCGGCGTCCACGCGCAGGGTGTGCGGGGCACCCGGGCGCCGGCCGGCCGTGTCGTCGCGCACCGATACGGCGCCGACCCGCCACGCCACCGCCGTGCGGCCGAGTGCCGTGACCCGTACGGCCAGCCCGTACGCGGTCCGGCCCGCCAGGCGCGACAGCCCCACCCGCGCCGTGCGCCACCCGGCCCCCGGCCGTGCCCCGCCCGCCGCGATCCAGGTGTACGGGACCGGCCCGCCCGGGGACCGCGGCTCGCGGACCGCGACGCCGACCTCGACCGACACCGGCGCCGAGCCGGGCTCGGCACGGTGCACCAGCTCCAGCACGCCCACCGCCGGCAGCACGAACCGGGTGCCGTGCAGCCCGACGGCCGCGGGCGCGGTGAGCGGGCCCGCCACGAGGAGGCTGGAGCCGCCGCGCCAGGCCGCGGCGAAGTCCAAAACCACCTCGGGCCGCGGCCCGGCCGTGTCCACGACCCAGCGCCGGCCCGGCAGCCGGTCCTGGAGCCCGAGGTGGCTCCACGGCGCGTCGGACACGGCCCGCCCGGCCTCGTACCAGCGCTCGCCGTGGCCGGTGTTGAAGGAGCAGGCGAACGGCAGCGCACCGACCGTCGAGCGGTCCGCGACGACCGTGGCGGGCGCCCGCCAGCCGCGCTCGGGCGCCGGGCGGGCCGGGTCCGCCGACTCGCCCGTCCAGAACCGGTCGTCGGCGCGGTGGAAGGCGCCGGGGGAGCGGTCCGCGAGGTGGTTGCGCGTCCACTCCGGCCGGTAGAAGCCGATGCCGGACACGTGCTCGCGGTCGCGCGGCACGATCGCGTCCCAGTCGACCGGCGCGTCCCAGCCGCGGGCCTCCGTGTCGACCGCCGCCCACAGTTCGCGGCGGCTGCGGCCGAGCCGCTCCGCGAGCGCGCCCGACTCGGCGAGGCTGCGGCGGCTCCAGCGGAAGTCGACGAAGAAGCCGTCCGAGACGGGCCCCGCGCGGTCCTCGAAGAACTCCTGGTTCAGGTGGTTCAGCGCGCCCTGCCAGCCCACCCGCCCGGTGCCGTTCATCGCGTCGTACCAGGTGGTCCGCAGCCCGTGCGGGGCGCCGGCCGCGCGCAGGGCGCGCAGGAAGCGGCGCATCCGGCCGGCGAGCAGGCTGTCCCCGCCGTCGGTCTCGGCGTTGACGAACCAGCCGTCGAAGCCGTAGGCGGCGGCCACCTCGGCCAGCTTCTGCGCGAGCGGGAAGCGTCCCGCGGCGTCCTGCTGCACCAGGTCCCGCGTCCACTGCAGGTCGCCGCCGTACGCGACGGGCGGGAGGAAGACGTTCCCGAGGACGCGGACGCCGTTGCGGTGCGCGGCGTCGACGACGGGCGCGGTCGGGGCGAGGACGGTGCCCTCGCCGGCGGAGCCGCCCCAGAACACCAGCTCGTCGATGTAGGCCCAGTGCGTCAGGGCGTAGGTGTCGCAGGTCGGGGAGCCCTGCGCGGGGTTTCCGGCGGTCGGCCCGAAGGAGACGAGCGAGGCGATCCGGGCCTGCCCGGCGCGGGCGCCGGGGTGGACGGGCACCGGGGTGAAGCGCTCCGCGAGCGGCACGGAGGCGGTGTTGTACGCCAGGTCCGGATCGGACTCGGGGGTCCACTCCTTCAGCGAGCGCCACACGATGCCGGGGCCGGGGGAGCCCGGCGGGAGGGAGTCCGGGAACCAGTAGGAGGCGTACGGGGCGAGGTCCCCCGGGCCGCCGGACGCGGAGGCGGGCACCGGCGGGGGCGCGGCCGCGTGCGGGGTGGCTGCTCCCTGCGCCGCGTGCGCCGCGTGCGCCGCGTGCGCCCGGCCCGTCACGCCGAGCAGCGCGGCGGCCCCGGCCCCGGCGCCGGCGGCGATCAGCCAGCGCCGGGCGGGGCGCGGGCCGGCGGCACGGGCGGCCGGGGAGGGGAGCGGGGGCCGGGAGGGCGTACGAGGGTGGGCGCTGTCGTCGGCCTCGGACATGCGGGCTCCTCGGAGTGGGGTCAGGTGTCGGATCTCGGACGCCGTACGACGTCCCGTACGCGCAGCACCTCGGTGATGCCGCGCGCGGACAGGTGGGCGGGGTCCTCGGCCGCCTCCGCGAGGACCACCGCGGGGCGGACCCCGTCGGCGGCGAGCGCTGCCCAGGCCTCGAAGAACGCCCCGCCGGGCGCGCACGCCGCGCGGCCCGGCGCGGCCGGACCCCCGCCGGCGTCCAGGACCAGCGCGGTGAACCGCACGGGCGGGCGGTGCGGCCGGCCGCGCCACTGCGCGGCGATGCGGGCGACCTCCGCCGCGGCCGGCTTGGGGCGCCGGTCGTTGGCCAGCAGCCCGAGCCCGTACTCCAGCTCGGGGAAGTCGGCGAGCTCCCGGGACACGTCGTGCGAGCACCACCAGGTGACGCCCCACAGGTCCGGGCAGTCCAGGACGGCGGAGAGCGTCGCCGCGGTGAAGGCGGCCGCGTGCTCCGGCGGGATCAGCGGCGTCGGCGCCCCGACCTCCTGGAGCCACACCGGGCGGTGCGGGTCCGCGGCCCACGCCTTGGACAGCTCGACCAGGTACGCGGCGTGCTGCTCGGTGGCTGCGCCGGTGCGGCCGTGCCGCTGCGCCGTCCCGTTGAACACCCAGGAGTGCACGGCGGTGGCCGCACCCAGGCGGGCCGCATGGGCCGGGATGAAGGGGTGCCCGTCCCGGAACCAGACGGCGTCGTACTCGGCGTGCAGGTGGAGCCGGCCCGGCGCGCCGCGCTCGCAGGCGGCGAGCATCCGCTCCAGCCAGCGGCCGGCCTCCCCGGGGGTGACCGGGTCCGGGTCGGGGTGCGGAGGGCCGGAGAACTGGTTGACCTCGTTGCCGACCGTCATGCCGAGGAAATTGGGCCGGTCGGCGAGGGCGGCGGCGAGGGTGCGCAGGTACTCCTCCTGCCCGGCGACCACCTCCGGATCGCGGAAGATGTTCCTCCGGTGCCAGGTGGCGGTCCAGGACGGCAGGAAGTCGAAGCTCGACAGGTGCCCCTGCAGGCCGTCGACGTTGACGTCGAGGCCGCGCTCGGCGGCCGCGTCCACGAGGGCGGCGAGCTGCTCGACGGCGCGCGGCCGGATCAGCGTCCGGTTCGGCTGGAACACTGGCCACAGCGGGAAGACCCGTACGTGGTCCAGGCCCAGAGCGGCGATCGAGTCCAGGTCGGCCGCGACCTCGTCCTCGTCGAAGTCGAGCCAGTGGTGGAACCAGCCGCGCGACGGCGTGTAGTTGGCGCCGAACCGGAGGGTCCGGGCCGGTGCTCGGGCGGGCGGTGGCGGTGGCGGGGTGGCGGCGGTGCCGTCGTGCATGAGGGGTCCCGAAGGCTCGGCGTCGTTCTCCGGACGCCGACCAACGTGCCGCGCGGGGGAGCGGATGGCAACGACGCGGATTCCGCCACCGGCGCGGCTCCGACCCCGCGGGACCGCGGGTCCGGCGCCGGCCGCATACTGGGACCGACCCCGTCCAGGAGCCGCCGTGACGACTTCCCGCCCCGCCTTCCCCGCGCCCGGCACCGCCGACCCGGGCGACGGCGCCACCGTGGCGATCGACATCGGCGGAACGAAGATCGCCGGCGCGCTCGTCGGGCCCGATGGGACGATCGCGTGCGCCACCCGCCGCCCCACCCCGCGCGGCGCGGCCGGCGACGGCGACGCGGTGTTCGCGGCCGTCGCCGAGGTCGTCGCCGAGCTGGCCCGCTCCCCGCTGTGGCCGGGCGCCGTGCGCTGCGGCATCGGCAGCGCCGGCCCCGTCGACTCCTCGCGCGGCACGGTCAGCCCGGTCAACATCGGCGCCTGGCGCGACTTCCCCGTCCGCGCCCGGGTCGAGGCCGAACTGGCCCGCCACGGCGCGCCCCTGCCGACCGTGCTCGTCGGGGACGGCGTCGCGATGACCGCGGCCGAGCACTGGCTGGGCGCCGCGCGCGGGCGTGCCAACGCGCTGTGCATGGTCGTCTCCACCGGCGTCGGCGGCGGCCTGGTCCTCGACAACCGGCTCCACCCCGGTCCCACCGGCAACGCCGGCCACATCGGGCACATCAGCGTCGCCTTCGACGGCGAGCGGTGCGTCTGCGGCGGCCGCGGCTGCGTGGAATCCCTCGCCTCCGGCACGGCCATCGCCCGGTGGGCCCTCGCCCAGGGCTGGGTGCCCGACCGCGACGCCTCGGCGGCCGGGGTCGCCGAGGCCGCCGCAGCCGGGGACCCCCTCGCCCTCGCCGCCTTCGACCGGGCGGGCCGCGCCCTGGCCGCCGCCATCGCCGCCTGCGCCACCCTCGCCGAGACCGACCTCGCCGTCATCGGCGGCGGTGTCGCGGCCGCCGGCGACGTCCTGTTCGGGCCGGTCCGGGCCCACCTCGCCGACTACGCCGCGCTGTCCTTCACCGGCGGCCTGGAGGTCGTACCGGCCGCCCTGGGCACGGACGCCGGGCTGATCGGCGCGGCCGCCGCCGCGATGATGCTGCTGCCGGCGGCCTGACGCGCCGGACAGGCCCTACGGCTTCACGGAGCGGTAGTAGCGCTGCGCGCCCTCGTGCAGGTCCAGCGGGTCGGTGTAGATCGCCGTCCGCAGGTCCACCAGCTGCGCCGCATGCACCTGGCGTCCGATCCCGTCCCGGCTGTTGATCACGGTGCGGGTGAACTGCTCGGTCAGCTCCGGATCCGCCTCCTCCGTCGTGACCAGCAGGTTCGGCACGGCCAGCGTCGCCACCGCCGAGGTGTTGCGCGCCCGCGCGTACGCGTCCTGCGGCATCACCGCCGACCGGTAGTAGCGCGCCGGGCTCCCGCTGCCCTGGAGGTCCTCCACCAGGTCGCCGAGCTGCACGAGCCGGATGTCGAAGCGCTCCGACAGCTCCTTCACGGCGTTCGTCGGCAGGCCGCCGGACCAGAAGAACGCGTCGATGCGCCCGGCCTCCAGCTCCGCCGGCATGGTGTCGATGCCGATCGACACCGCCTTGACGTCGCGCGCCGGGTCCAGCTTGGCCGCCGTCAGCAGCCGCTCCGAGATCAGCCGCACCCCGGAGCCCGGCTGCCCGATCGCGACCCGCTTGCCGCGCAGGTCCCGCGCCGACTGCACCGGCGACCCGGCCGGCACCACGAGCTGCACGTAGTCGTCGTAGAGCCGCGCGCACCCGCGCAGCTCGTCCGCGCCGCGCTTGCCGTCCGCCCGGTACTTGGCGACCGCGTCCGCCGTCGCGATGGTGAAGTCCGCCTCCCCGGACGCCAGCCGCTGCAGGTTCTCCTGCGAGCCCTCGCTGGTCTCCAGCCGGACCTCCACGCCGGGCATGTCCTGGGCCAGCGCCCCGTCGAGCAGCTGCCCGTACCGGTGGTAGACGCCGGTGTGGACGCCCGTGCTCAAGGTCAGGTCGCCCTTCAGCTCCGGCTCGGAGAACGGCCGCAGCCACCACAGCAGCGTCCCGAGCACGGTGAGCACGGCCACCGCCCCCCACAGGACGGTGCGCCTGCCGAAACGGGGCGGAACGAGAACCATGGCCGCGATCCTGCCACCGACGCGCCGAGCTGTCACGGCCCGGCCCCCTCCCCGGGCGGGCGGAGGCCGCCCCGGCACCGCCTACCCTTGTTGCATGACCAGCAGCAGCGACCGGAGCACGGCAGTGGACGTCAAGGGAACATACGAGGTGCGCACCTACGGGTGCCAGATGAACGTGCACGACTCCGAGCGGCTCTCCGGTCTGCTGGAGGAAGCCGGCTACACCCGGGCCCCCGAGGGCTCCGACGGTGACGCCGACGTCGTCGTGTTCAACACCTGCGCCGTCCGAGAGAACGCCGACAACAAGCTGTACGGCAACCTCGGCCGGCTCGCCCCGATGAAGACGCGGCGCCCCGGCATGCAGATCGCCGTCGGCGGCTGCCTCGCGCAGAAGGACCGCGACACCATCGTCAAGAAGGCGCCCTGGGTCGACGTGGTCTTCGGCACCCACAACATCGGCAAGCTGCCCGTCCTGCTGGAGCGCGCCCGCGTGCAGGAGGAGGCGCAGATCGAGATCGCCGAGTCCCTGGAGGCCTTCCCCTCCACGCTGCCGACCCGCCGCGAGTCCGCGTACGCCGCGTGGGTCTCCATCTCCGTCGGCTGCAACAACACCTGCACCTTCTGCATCGTTCCGGCGCTGCGCGGCAAGGAGGAGGACCGCCGCCCGGGCGACATCCTCGCCGAAGTCGAGGCGCTCGTCGCCGAGGGCGTCAGCGAGATCACCCTCCTCGGCCAGAACGTCAACGCCTACGGCTCCGACCTCGGCGACCGCGAGGCCTTCAGCAAGCTGCTGCGGGCCTGCGGGCAGATCGAGGGCCTGGAGCGGGTCCGCTTCACCTCGCCGCACCCGCGCGACTTCACCGACGACGTGATCGCCGCGATGGCCGAGACGCCGAACGTGATGCCGCAGCTGCACATGCCGCTCCAGTCCGGCTCGGACCCGATCCTGAAGGCGATGCGCCGCTCGTACCGCCAGGAGCGCTTCCTCGGCATCATCGAGAAGGTCCGCGCGGCCATCCCGCACGCCGCGATCTCCACCGACATCATCGTCGGCTTCCCCGGCGAGACCGAGGAGGACTTCCAGCAGACGATGCACGTCGTCCGCGAGGCCCGCTTCGCCAGCGCCTTCACCTTCCAGTACTCCAAGCGGCCCGGCACCCCGGCGGCCGACATGGACGGCCAGATCCCCAAGGAGGTCGTCCAGGACCGGTACATGCGCCTGGTGGCCCTCCAGGAGGAGATCTCCTGGGAGGAGAACAAGAAGCAGGTCGGCCGCACCCTGGAGGTCATGGTCGCGGAGGGCGAGGGCCGCAAGGACGGCGCCACGCATCGCCTCTCCGGCCGCGCCCCCGACAACCGCCTGGTCCACTTCACCAAGCCGGACGAGGAGGTCCGCCCCGGCGACGTGGTCACCGTCGAGATCACCTACGCCGCCCCGCACCACCTGCTCGCCGAAGGCGCGGCGAAGGGCGTTCGGCGCACCCGCGCCGGCGACGCCTGGGAGAAGCGCAACGCCGCCCCGGCGCAGCCGCAGGGCGTCATGCTCGGCATCCCGACGCTGGGGGTGCCGGCTCCGCTTCCCGCGTCCGCCCCGGGCTGCGGCATCAGCGGCTGACCGGCCCGCGGTACCCCCGGGCCGCCCGCGGCCGCCGCGCGGAGCCGGGCCGGGGCCGGGCCCTGGCGGTCCGGGCGACGGCCCGGCGCCGTGCCGGGGCCGTGCCGGGGCCGGGCCGGCTGCCCGGCCCCGGCTTCGGGCCCGGCGGCGTCGGCGGTCCTGGTACCGGGCCGTGGCCGCGCCCGGTGAATCTTCTCCGCCGCGGCACTAGGCTGCGGATCATGCTCGTAGCCGCCGCCGTCTGCCCCGCCCCGCCCCTCCTCGTGCCCGAGGTCGCCGCCGGGGCCGCTGCCGAACTCGGGGCCGCCCGTACCGCCTGCTCCGACGCCCTCGCGGTGCTCGCCGCCTCCCGGCCCGACCTGCTCGTCGTCGTGGGAGCCGCCGCCGAGGACGCCGCCGGGACCTACCCCGAGGGCAGCCCGGGCAGCTTCCGCCCGTTCGGCGTCGCCGCCGACGTACGGCTCGGCTCCGGCGGGGAACCGGAGGCGGCCGTGCCGGGGCAGCCGCTGCCCGCCCCGCTCGCCGTCGGGGCGTGGCTGCTCGCCCGTGCCCGCTGGGGCGCCGCTCCCCTCGAAGGCCTCGCCGTCGCCGAGACGCTGGAGACCGCCGACTGCCTCGCCGCCGGCCGCGGGCTCGCCGCCCGCGCCGACCGCGTCGCCCTCCTCGTCATGGGCGACGGCAGCGCCTGCCGGACGCTGAAGGCGCCCGGCTACCTCGACGAACGCGCCGCCGGCTTCGACGCCGCCGCGGCCCGCGCGCTCGCCGACGCCGACCCGGCCGCCCTCGCCGCCCTCGACGCGGGCCTCGCCCGCGAGCTCCTCGCCGCCGGCCGCGCCCCCTGGCAGGTCCTGGCGGGCGCCGCCGAGGGCGCCGGCCTGGCCGGGCGGCTGCTGTACGAGGACGCCCCGTACGGGGTCGGCTACTTCGTCGCCGCCTGGTCCTGACAGGACGGCCCCCGCGCCCGTACGCGCCCGGTGCCGGACGCGGCGAAGGGGCGCGGGCCCGCAACCGGGCCCGCGCCCCTTCCGCGACCGCCTCAGGAGGAGGCGGGCGGCACTGTCGGCCCGCCGCCCGGCTCCTCCCGGTGCGCGATCCTGCCCAGGGCTTCCTTCGCCCTGCCCGTTCCGGACGTGATCCTGTCGCTGTACTTGCCGTGGGTCTTCGCGTCCACCACTTCGGCGACCTTCTCCAGGCCCGCGCCGATCCTGCCCTCGTGCTGCTGCACGAGGCCGCCGGCCTTCTCCTTCGCCGGAGCGAGCCTGGCCTTCAGATTGTCCAACAGGCCCATGGTGACCTTCCTGTCGCCGTGCCTACTTCAGGGCGCCCTCACCGGCCCCGCTGTCCGCGGCCTCCCGGGCCGACTGCTGCTTCGGGATGTCGGCGGCCTCCGCCTCCGGAGCCTCCGCCGACTCCGCCTCGCCGCCGGAACCGGCGGCCGCAGCGGCCGCCTCGGACTCCGCCGTCACGTCCGCCGCTGCGGCCGGCTCGGCCGCGGCTTCGCCCTTCCGGCGGAAAAACCGACTGAAAACGCCCATGTCTACTCCCTTAACGCTACTCGTGCGAGTGAAGTTCCCCCCGGCCCCGCCGCGCCTGCGCCGGGCGCGCGCCCGGCGGAACCACGACAGGGCAACGACCCCGCCCGCCCGCCGTCACGTAACTCGATCGGGTACGCGCCGGAGGGTTTGCGAGACTGGGGCAGTGAGTAATGCAGCCCCCGCCCCGCGGGTCATCGCCGTCGTCGGCCCCACCGCGGCCGGAAAGTCCGACCTGGGCGTGGCCCTCGCCCGCCACTTCGACGGCGAGGTCGTCAACGCCGACTCCATGCAGCTGTACCGGGGGATGGACATCGGCACCGCCAAGCTGACGACCGGCGAGCGCGGCGGCGTCCCCCACCACCTCCTCGACGTCTGGGACGTCACCGAGACGGCCAGCGTCGCCGAGTACCAACGCCTGGCCCGCGCCGAGATCGACGCCCTGCTCGCCCGCGGCCGCACGCCCGTCGTCGTCGGCGGATCCGGCCTGTACGTGCGCGGCGCCCTCGACGTCATGGAGTTCCCCGGCACCGACCCCGAGGTGCGCGCCCGGCTGGAGGAGGAGCTGGAGCGCAGCGGCCCCGGCGCCCTGCACGCCCGCCTCGCCGCCGCCGACCCCGAGGCCGCGCAGGCGATCCTGCCCGGCAACGGCCGCCGCATCGTCCGCGCCCTGGAGGTCATCGAGATCACCGGGAAGCCCTTCACCGCGAACCTGCCCGGCCACGAGTCCTTCTACGAGACCGTGCAGATCGGCGTCGACGTGGCCCGGCCGGAGCTCGACGAGCGGATCACGCAGCGCGTCGACCGCATGTGGGAGGCCGGACTCGTCGACGAGGTCCGCGCGCTGGAGGCCCGCGGCCTGCGCGAGGGCGTCACCGCCTCCCGCGCCCTGGGCTACCAGCAGGTCCTCGCGGCCCTCGCCGGCGAGTGCACCGAGGACGAGGCCCGCGCCGAGACGGTCCGCGCCACCAAGCGGTTCGCCCGCCGGCAGGACTCCTGGTTCCGCCGCGACCCGCGGGTCCACTGGCTCAGCGGCGCCGCCGCCGACCGGCGGGAACTCCCCCGACTCGCGCAGTCGTTGGTCGAACGGGCGATTACAGCCTGATCACGTGATGGCATCGGGACGCCCCGCGCGTCCGTTCGGGGCCCCCGGCCGTGCCATCATCAAATTCCGCGGGTGTGGTCACCGGCGGTGAACGGCAGCGTGCGAAGTCCGAGTGGGGAGGGCGCGTGGCAATGGAGGCCGGCCCTCGCGACACCGGGCGCGACGGGACCCGAGGCGAAGCGGACCCGACGCTCCTCGGCGAGCCCGCCGACGCCGACGGCCTCGGGCTGCCCGCGGACCCCCAGCGGCTCACCACCGACGGGCCCGACGCCTCGGAGGCGGCCGACGGCGAGGACGCCTCGGGGCCCGCGTACGAGGTCGAGCTCCGCCCGCAGCGCAAGCTCCGCATCTGGCAGATCGCCCCGATCGTGATGCTGGCGGCCGCCGGCTCCCTGATGTTCGCCTTCCCGCTGGCGTTCGAGTTCGGCGACGGCGGCGCCGTCGTCGCCATGCTCGGCTTCCTGATCAGCTCCTGCGCCGCCGGCTGGGGCATGATGGCCGCCCGCCGCGTCGGCTACACCTGGCCCGGGCTCCCGCCCCGCGGCAGCGGCCGCCGGCCCGACTGGCGCTTCGCCGCGCTGTACGCGCTCGTCGCGCTGGCCGTCGTCGCCCTCGCCGTCTACCGGGTGGCCCGGCTCCGGTAGCAGGCCCCGCCCGCCCCCGCCTGCGACCTGCGCGGAAACCGGGTCGGTACCATGGTCCCGTGACGCAGACCAGCCTCTCCTTCCTCAAGGGCCACGGCACCGAGAACGACTTCGTGATCGTCCCGGACCCGGACAACGCGGTCGACCTGACCCCGGCCGCCGTCGCGAGGCTCTGCGACCGCCGCGCCGGCATCGGCGCCGACGGCGTGCTCCACGTCGTCCGCTCCGCCGCCCACCCCGAGGCCGCGCACATGGCCGGCGAGGCCGAGTGGTTCATGGACTACCGCAACAGCGACGGCTCCGTCGCCGAGATGTGCGGCAACGGCGTCCGCGTCTTCGCCCGCTACCTCGAACACGCCGGCCACGCCGAGCCCGGCGACCTCGCCGTCGCCACCCGCGGCGGCGTCAAGCACGTCCACCTCGACAAGAGCGGCGACGTCACCGTCTCCATGGGAAGCGCCGCGCTCCCCGAGGAGCAGGTCACCGTCGTCGTCGGCGACCGCGCCTGGCCCGCCCGCAACGTCAACATGGGCAACCCGCACGCCGTCGCGTTCGTCGACAGCCTCGACCACGCCGGCAAGCTGCTGGAGGCACCCCGCTGCAGCCCCGCCGAGGTCTACCCGGACGGGGTGAACGTCGAGTTCGTCGTCGACCGCGGCCCCCGCCACGTCGCCATGCGCGTCCACGAGCGCGGCTCCGGCGAGACCCGCTCCTGCGGGACCGGCGCCTGCGCCGTCGCCGTGGCCGCCATCCGCCGCGACGGACTCGACCCCGCGGCCACCGGAGCACCCGCCACGTACACGGTCGACCTGCCCGGCGGTACCCTCTACATCACCGAACACCCCGACGGCCGGATCGACATGACCGGACCGGCCGTGATCGTGGCGGCGGGGGAGTTCGACCCCTCCTGGCTCAAGGAAACGGCCTTCGCCTGAAGGTTCCCTCTCACGGGTGATCCGTTTCACGCTCAGCGAGAGGCGGACTGCGCCACGTGGTGGGGTCGGTAGCATCAGACACCGGCCCCGAGGGCTCACCCCATGCCCGCCACAGCCGGTCGAAGCCGCCGGAGGTGCCCATGAGTGCAGAGGCCACGAACCCCGAAGCACGACCCGAAGCGCGCCCCGAACTCCGCAGACGGGGCCGGACCCGCATCGACCTGCGCCGACTCGGGCGGGCGGCCCTCCTCGGGCCCGCCCCCCGGGACCGGCTGCCCGACGCCATCGGCCACGTCGCCGAGGCGCACCGCGCCCACCACCCGGACGCCGACCTCTCCGTCCTGCACCGCGCGTACCTCCTCGCGGAGTCCTCCCACCGCGGCCAGATGCGCAAGAGCGGTGAGCCGTACATCACACACCCGCTCGCCGTCACCCTCATCCTCGCCGAACTCGGCGCGGAGACCACGACCTTGACGGCCTCCCTGCTCCACGACACCGTCGAGGACACCGAGGTGACCCTCGATCAGGTCCGCGCCGAGTTCGGCGAGGAGGTCGGCTTCATCGTCGACGGCGTCACCAAGGTCGAGAAGATCGACTACGGGGCCGCGGCCGAGCCGGAGACCTTCCGCAAGATGCTCGTCGCCACCGGCAACGACGTCCGCGTCATGTCCATCAAACTCGCCGACCGGCTCCACAACATGCGCACCCTCGGCGTGATGCGCCCCGAGAAACAGGCCCGCATCGCCAAGGTCACCCGCGACGTCCTCATCCCGCTCGCCGAACGGCTCGGCGTCCAGGCCCTCAAGACCGAGCTCGAAGACCTCGTCTTCGCGATCCTCCACCCCGAGGAGTACGAGCGCACCCGCGCCCTCATCGCCGCCCAGGCCGGCAGCGACCCGCTGCCCGGCATCGCCGACTCCGTGCGCTCCGTCCTGCGCGACGCCGGCATCGCCGCCGAAGTGCAGGTCCGTCCGCGGCACTTCGTCTCCGTCCACCGCGTCTCCCTCAAACGCGGCGAGCTACGCGGCTCCGACTTCGGCCGCATCCTCGTCCTCGTCGGCGAGAACGCCGACTGCTACGCCGTGCTGGGCGAGCTCCACACCTGCTTCACCCCGGTCGTCTCCGAGTTCAAGGACTTCATCGCCGCCCCCAAGTTCAACCTCTACCAGTCGCTGCACACCGCCGTCGCCACCCCCGACGGGTACGTCGCCGAGGTCATCGTCCGCACCCGCCAGATGCACCGCGTCGCCGAGGCCGGCGTCATCGCCCTCGGCAACCCGTACGCCACCGGCGACCACGCCGACGGCGACGAGGAGCGCGCCGACCCCACCCGGCCCGGCTGGCTCGCCCGCCTCCTCGACTGGCAGCGCTCCGCACCCGACCCCGACACCTTCTGGAGCGGATTGCGGGCCGAACTCGCGCAGGACCGGGAGATCACCGTCTTCCGCGCCGACGGCGGCACCCTCGGCCTCCCCGCCGGCGCCACCTGCATCGACGCCGCCTACGCGCAGTACGGCGAGGCCGCCCACGGCTGTATCGGCGCCCGGGTCAACGGGCGCCTCACCTCGCTGGGCTCGCGGCTCTCCGACGGCGACACCGTCCAGCTGCTGCTCTCCCACGACTCCTCCTCCGGCCCCGGCGCCGACTGGCTCGACCACGCCCGCACCACCGCCGCCCGGATCGCCATCACCGGCTGGCTCCGCCAGCACCCCGACGGGGCCACCCCCACCACCACCCCCGCCCGCGCCCCCCTGTCCGTCGTCGGGGCCCGCGGCGGAGGCGGCAACGCCGTCGCCGACCTGCCCGACGCCACCGTGCGCCTGGCCGGGTGCTGCACGCCGGTCCCGCCGGACGCCGTCGCCGGGTTCGTCGTCCGCGGCGGGGCCGTCACCGTCCACCGCGTCGGCTGCGAGGCCGTCGCCCGGATGCGCGCGCTCGGCCGCACCACCGTCGCCGTGCACTGGCGGGCCACCGCCGACTGCCGCGTCACCCTCGTCGCCGAATCGTTCGGCCGCCCCCACCTGCTGGCCGACCTGACCGAAGCGATCGCCCGCCAAGGCGTCGAAGTCGTCTCCGCCACCGTCGAACCGCCCGTCGAGCAGCGCGTGCGGCACACCTACACCCTCCTGCTGCCCGACGCCGCCGGGCTCCCGGCGCTCATGCGGGCCATGCGGAACGTGCCCGGCGTCTACGACGTCGGCCGCGCCTGACCGGCGGGCCGCCGCCGCGGACCGCGCCCCCCGGCCGCCGGGCCGGGGCGGGCCGTCAGCCGCACGGCGGCCCTTCCCGCGCCCGGAGATCCCGTTCGGGTGGAACCGTCGCGCGCCGTACCCGGCCGCGCGGCGGGCGCTGGTAAGCGGTGGGGGATGCAGCTCACCTCCCCGCGCCTGCGCGCCTCCCTGCTCGCCGCGGCCTCCCTCGGCCTGGTCGCCGCCGCGCTGCCCCCGCCGACGCCGCTGGGCATCGGAGACCCGCTGTTCCCGCACCTGGGCAACCCCGGCTACGACGTCCTCTCGTACGACCTCTCCCTCACCTACAAGGACAACAAGACCCCCCTCGACGCCGTCACCCGGATCGACGCCCGCGCCGTCACCGCCCTGGACCGCATCAACCTCGACTTCACCCACGGAACGGTCGCCTCCGTCGAGGTGAACGGGCAGCCCGCCGCCTTCGAGAGCGTCGGCGAGGACCTCGTCCTCACCCCTGCGAGCCCCGTCGCCCCCCACACCCCGCTCCGCATCGCCGTCCGCCACACCAGCGACCCGCGCGGCGCCGCCGACGGCGGCTGGGTCCCCACCGCGGACGGCCTCGCCATGGCCAACCAGGCCGACGCCGCCCACCGCGTCTTCCCCTGCAACGACCACCCCGCCGACAAGGCCTACTTCACCTTCCGTATCACCGCCCCCCAGGGGCTCACCGCCGTCGCCAACGGCGTCTCCGGCGCCCTGCCCGTCCGCAGCGCCGCCGGCCCCACCACCTGGACGTACCGGACCCTGCACCCCATGGCCACCGAGCTCGCCCAGGTCTCCATCGGCGACTCGGCCGTCCTGCACCGCACCGGCCCGCACGGCCTTCCCCTGCGCGACGTCGTCCCCGCCGCCGACCGGGCCCGCCTCGAACCCTGGCTGGAGAAGACCCACGGCCACATCGAGTGGATGGAGAAGCGCGTCGGCCGCTACCCCTTCGAGAACTACGGCGTGCTCATCGCCCAGGCGCAGACCGGCTTCGAGCTCGAAACGCAGACCCTCTCCCTCTTCGAGAGCGGCCTCTTCGCCGGCGACGGCTACCCCGAGTGGTACGTCGAGGCCGTCATGGTCCACGAGCTCGCCCACCAGTGGTTCGGCGACAGCGTCACCCCCCGCACCTGGTCCGACCTGTGGCTCAACGAAGGGCACGCCACCTGGTACGAGGCCCTCTACGCCGACCACCTCGGCAAGTACTCCCTGGAGCGGCGCATGCGCGAGGCGTACGAGCGCTCCGACCAGTGGCGGGCCTCCGGAGGCCCCCCGGCCGCACCCAAGCCCGCCGCCCCCGGCCAGAAGATCGGGCTGTTCCGGCCCGTCGTCTACGACGGCGCCGCGGTCGTCCTGTACGCCCTGCGCCAGGAGATCGGCACGGCCGCCTTCGACCGCATCCAGCGCCGCTGGGTCACCGAGCACCGCGACGGCGTCGCCGGCACCGCAGACTTCGTCCGCCTCGCCTCCCAGGAGGCCGGACGCGACATGGAGCCCTTCCTGAAGCCCTGGCTGTACGGCAAGACGACACCCCCGATGCCCGGACACCCGGAATGGGGCGGCGCGAAAAGCGTGTGACCCGGCAGGAAGGGGCATGTCACCATCGACGGGGCCGCACGGCGCCGGGAATCTCCCGGCGGCAGGCGACGTTGCACACGTCAGTAAGGTGTCGCACGTGCTTCCGGCGGCCGCGGCCGCCGGAAACGGCCCCGACCGCCCACCGCGGCCGGGCACCCGCCGAGGCGGGCCCCTTCCGACACCGCCCACACACCGACGTAAGGATCCAATGACCTCCTCTTCTTCCGCTTCCCAGGACGCGCGGGCCGCACAGGACGACGTGCGCGAACCGCAGAGCTTCACCGAGAGCCTCCGGGCCGACGCCCTGATGGAAGAGGACGTCGCCTGGAGCCACGAGATCGACGGAGACCGGGACGGCGACCAGTTCGACCGCTCCGAGCGCGCCGCGCTCCGGCGCGTCGCCGGCCTCTCCACCGAGCTCGAAGACGTCACCGAGGTCGAGTACCGACAGCTCCGCCTGGAGCGCGTCGTCCTCGTCGGCGTGTGGACGTCCGGCACCGTGCAGGACGCCGAGAACTCCCTCGCGGAGCTCGCCGCCCTCGCCGAGACCGCCGGCGCCCTCGTCCTCGACGGCGTGATCCAGCGCCGCGACAAGCCCGACCCGGCCACCTTCATCGGCTCCGGCAAGGCGCGCGAACTGCGCGACATCGTGCTGGAGAGCGGCGCCGACACCGTCGTCTGCGACGGCGAGCTCAGCCCCGGCCAGCTCATCGCCCTCGAAGACGTCGTCAAGGTCAAGGTGGTCGACCGGACCGCCCTAATCCTCGACATCTTCGCCCAGCACGCCAAGTCCCGAGAGGGCAAGGCGCAGGTCGCCCTCGCGCAGATGCAGTACATGCTTCCGCGCCTGCGCGGCTGGGGCCAGTCGCTGTCCCGGCAGATGGGCGGCGGCGGAGGCGGCGGCATGGCCACCCGCGGCCCCGGTGAGACCAAGATCGAGACGGACCGGCGCCGGATCCGCGAGAAGATGGCGAAGATGCGCCGGGAGATCGCGGAGATGAAGACCGGCCGCGACATCAAGCGCCAGGAGCGCCGCCGCAACAAGGTGCCCTCCGTCGCCATCGCCGGCTACACCAACGCCGGCAAGTCCTCGCTGCTCAACCGCCTCACCGGCGCGGGCGTCCTCGTCGAGAACGCCCTGTTCGCCACCCTCGACCCGACCGTGCGCCGGGCCGAGACGCCCAGCGGCCGGGTCTACACCCTGGCCGACACCGTCGGCTTCGTCCGGCACCTGCCCCACCACCTGGTCGAGGCGTTCCGCTCCACGATGGAGGAGGTCGGGGACGCCGACCTCATCCTGCACATCGTGGACGGCTCGCACCCCGCCCCGGACGAGCAGCTCGCCGCCGTCCGCGAGGTCATCCGGGAGGTCGGCGCGGCCGACGTGCCCGAGATCGTCGTGGTCAACAAGGCGGACGCCGCGGACCCGCTGGTCCTCCAGCGGCTCCTGCGGATCGAGCGGCACTCCATCGCCGTCTCCGCGCGCACCGGACAGGGCATCGAGGAGCTCCTGCGGCTCATCGACGCCGAACTGCCCCGGCCGTCCGTCGAGGTGGAGGCCCTCGTGCCGTACACCCACGGCTCGCTGGTCGCCCGGGCGCACGCCGAGGGCGAGGTGGTCTCCGAGGAGCACACCCCGGAGGGCACCCTGCTCAAGGTGCTCGTCCACCCGGAACTGGCCGCCGAACTGGCGCCGTTCGTTCCGGCCAAGCAGTAGCCGCGCCGCCCGGACCACCGCCGGGCGCGCGAAAGCCGAGGGCCCCCTGCCCGTGCAGGGGGCCCTCGGCCGTGTCCGGCTGCCGGACTACTTGAACTTCCTGCTCACCGCGTCGAAGATCCCCTTGGCCTCCGGGCCCAGCCGCGGACCCGCCAGCCAGCCCGCCTTCGCCGGGCCGATCGACGTGTTCGACACCAGCGCCGGCTTGCCGTCACTGCCCGCGGCGATCCAGCCGCCGCCCGACGAACCGCCCGTCATCGTGCAGCCGATGCGGTACATCACCGGATCGTTCGCCTTCAGCGTGAGCCGCCCCGGCTTGTCCGTGCACTGGTACGCCTTCTGCCCGTCGAACGGCGCCGACGCCGGGTAGCCCGTCGCCGTCATCCCGGACACCTTCGGCACCGCCGGCGCGTTGAACTCCACCGGGAGCGCCGCACCGACCGTCTCCTCCAGCGACTTGCCGGTGCTCTTCTCCGGCACCACGTGCAGCACCGCGAAGTCGTACGGGGCACCCGCACCGCCCGTCGGGCCGCCGGTGGCGATCCACTGGTCGGAGGTCTGCGCCCAGTCGCTCCACCACACGCCGTACGGGGCCACCTCCTGCCGCGGCGCGCCCTTGAGCTGCGCCGCCGACTTGCCCGCGTTGTTGTACGACGGGACGAAGGCGATGTTCCGGTACCAGCCGCCGGCCTTGCCGGCGTGCACGCAGTGCCCGGCCGTCCAGACCATGTTCGACTTGCCCGGGTGCGCGGGGTCCTTCACGACGGTCGCCGAGCACACCATGGAGCCCTCGGGGCCGTCGAAGAAGACCTTGCCCGACGCGGGGATCGCCGAGTGGTACGGCGTGGCCGCCGGCTTCGCCGGCACCGCCGCCGGAGCCGGGTCGGTGACGCCCTGGTCCTTGCCCGCGTCCGGGTCGACCGCCGGGGGCTGCGGCGTCTTCGCCGCCTCCCGCATCCGGTCCGGGTCCCACAGGCCCTCGATGACCGGGTTGATGTAGTCGCCCGCCTCGCGGAGCCAGTCGTCCTTGTTCCAGTTCTTCCACTCACCTCCCCGCCACTTCTCCAGGTCGATGCCGTGCTGCTTCAGCTTGTCCTTCAGCTGGTCCGGGATCTTGATCCCGTCGCCTCCGGGCGGAAGGCTCGCCGCCACGGTGGGCTTGGCGTCGCCGCCGGCCTCCCCGTCGCCCGGGCCGCAGGCGGCGGTCATCGCGAGTGCCGCCGCGCACAGGATCGCGGTGACCGGTCGGTTCGGTCGCATGTCGTGAGTCCCCCTGGTGTTTCCGGGCATGGGCTGCGGACGCCGTGAGGTGCGGCCGCGGATGCAGCACCCCACTATGCCGTCGCAGTCGGGGACGGCGAAGCCCGCCCCCTCGGTTCCCGTCCGGCCCCCTCCGTCGGCCCGCGCTTCCCGCCGCGCCGGCCCAAGGTTCTTGCGCCCGCCCCGTGTTCCGGCGCCGCCGCCGTCGTTGGTACGTACGGGAGAGCGGGGCGGGGGAGCGGCATCCGGGTCAGAAACGATCCGGCAGGGCGATTTCAGTGCGGGAGGTCCGACACTCGTGGCATTGACGGAGCAGGACACGGCCCCGGCCCAGGTACCGCCCCAAGGGGGCCGGGCGCCCGCAGCGGGCGGAGCGGCCGCGGCGGAGGGCATCCTGCGGCGGCAGGCTATGCGGGAGTCCGCGGCGCGCACGTACGCCCGCTCCCTGCCGATCGTGCCCGTGCGGGCCCGCGGCCTCACCATCGAGGGCGCGGACGGCCGCCGCTACCTCGACTGCCTGTCCGGCGCGGGCACCCTCGCGCTCGGTCACAACCACCCCGTGGTGCTTGAGGCCGTACGCGCCGTCCTCGACTCCGGGGCCCCGCTGCACGTCCTCGACCTCGCGACGCCGGTCAAGGACGCCTTCACCACCGAGCTGTTCGCGACCCTGCCCGGCGAACTGGCCGCCGACGCCCGGATCCAGTTCTGCGGGCCCGCCGGCACCGACGCGGTGGAGGCTGCGCTCACCCTGGTCCGCACCGCGACCGGACGCTCCGGGCTCCTCGCCTTCACCGGCGCCTACCACGGCATGACCGCCGGCTCCCTCGGCGCGTCGGGCGGCGCCCCGGACGTGCGGGTGACGCGGCTGCCGTACCCGCAGGACCACCGCTGCCCGTTCGGCGTGGGCGGCGCCGAGGGGGCGCGGCTCGGCGCCCGCTGGACCCGGAGCCTGCTCGACGACCCCAAAGGCGGGGTGCCGACGCCCGCCGGGATGCTCGTCGAGCCCGTGCAGGGCGAGGGAGGGGTCCTGCCCGCCCCGGACGCCTGGCTGCGCAGCATGCGCGAGATCACCGCGGCCCGGGACATCCCGCTCATCGCGGACGAGGTGCAGACGGGCGTCGGCCGGACCGGCGCCTTCTGGGGCGTCGACCACGCCGGGGTCGTCCCCGACGTGATGGTCATGTCGAAGGCCATCGGCGGCAGCCTGCCGCTGGCGGTGATCGTGTACCGGTCCGCGCTGGACGTGTGGGCGCCCGGAGCCCACGCCGGCACGTTCCGCGGCAACCAGCTCGCGATGGCGGCCGGCGCCGCGACCCTCGCCCACGTACGGGAGAACCGCCTCGCCGAACGCGCCGCGGAACTCGGCGCACGCATGCTCACCGCCCTGCGCGGGCTGGCCGCGCAGCAGCCGTGCGTCGCGGACGTACGGGGCCGCGGCCTGATGATCGGCGTCGAACTCGCCGACCCGGCGACCGGCGCCGCCGCGAGCGACCTCGCCGCCGCCGTCCGCCGGGAATGCCTCCGACGCGGCCTGATCGTGGAACTCGGCGGCCGCCACTCCAGCGTCGTACGCCTCCTGCCGCCGCTCACCATCACCGACGAACAGGCCTCGGCGGTCCTGGACCGCCTGGCAGACGCCCTCACCACCGCAACGCGCCACCACCCCCTCTGACCTGCCCCCGCGGCCCGACGAAACCGTGCCGCGGCCCGTATCCCACCCGGAACCACTCCCGCCAGGGGCGGCCACCCCACGAGGACCGCAGCCCCATCGTGGCGGACGCCCCCCGGAGCCCTCACCGGCCCGGGAGCGAACTCCCCAAGGCGCCGCCGCTCCCACCAGGGCGGAAGCTCCCAAGGCACCGCCGCTCCCACCGGGGCGGAAGCTCCGCAGGCACCGCCGCTCCTACCGGGGCGGAAGCCCCGAAGGCACCGCAGTCCCACCGGGGCGGGCGCCCCCGGACCCCGCACGGCCCCGGAGCGAAGCACCCCGAGGGACAGCAGCCCCACCGGGCGGGCGTCCCTCCCGGAGCCCCGGCCGTTCCAGGGGCGGACGCCCCGAGGGACCGCAGCCCCACCGGGCGGGCGCCCCCAAGGGACTGCCACCCCGCCCCACCGGGGCGGACGCCCCCGGAGCCCTCACCGGCCCGGGAGCGGACTCCCCAAGGCACCGCCGCCCCTACCAGGGCGGAAGCCCGAAGGCACCGCAGTCCACCGGGGCGGCGCCCCCGGACCCCGCACGGCCCCGGAGTGAACACCCCGGGGGAGTGCAGCCCCACCGGGGCACCGCAGTCCCACCGGGGCGGGCGTCCCTCCCGGAGCCCTCACCGCCCCGGGAGCGGGTACCCCAGGGGCCGCACTCACCAGAGGGCGGGCGCCCTGTGGGGAGCGGCGCCCGTCCGCCGGCACCGCCCCGACCGCCGCCGACGGGCCCGCGGAGCCGCAGTCCGCCCACCGCACGGCGGCGGCCCCCCGACCGAACCACCACAGCCACCCCTCCCACGAAAACGGAGACATCTCGGCGATGAGCAGGCCCCCCGTCACCCCCGAGCCCCGCCTCCCGCACACCGACCGGCACTCCGCCTGCCTGCCGCCGGCAGCCACCCCGGCCCTGCGGGCCGGCGGTGACCCGGCCGCGGACGGGCAGGCCGCGGCGTCGGGCCGGCCCGCCCCGGCTGCCTCGCCGGCCCGGCCGGCCGCAGCCGCCGCGCCGACACGGTCTGCGCCGGCCGCGCGGCCGGCGCAGGCGGCAGAGCCCCTCGGCGCGGCGGGCGGGCCGCAGGGCGAGGAGGCGGAGAGCCGGGTGCCGCGGCAGCAGAGCCGGGTGCCGCGGCAGCACGGCGGGCTCCGCGGGCACGGCGAGGCGGGCGGTGGAGAGCCCGAACCACTGCCCGAGTCGCCCGACCACCCCGACCCCGACCCCGACCCCGCCGCCGCGGCCGAAGCCGCGGCGGTGGAGAACCTCCTGCGGTGCTGGGTCCGGGAGCGGGGCATCGGCCGCCCCGACGGGCCCGTCGGGACGATGCTGCGCATCCCCCTTCCCGCATCCGGCACCGCGGTGACCGCCGACGTGCGCCACTGGTCTGCGGTCGGGTGCCACCGGTTCGGCTCCGCCCGGATCGAAGGCGCCCCTGACGGTGCCCCCGCCCTCGACGCGGTGTCCCTCGCCGCGCTGCTCGCCCGCGAGGCCGGGCACGGCGGACCCCGCGCCACCGATCTCGTCGCCCGAGTCGCGGACTCGGTCCGCCGCACCGCCGAGTTCATCGCCCACCGGCGCGAACACCCTCGGCCGCCCGCGCCCGTCGACGGTGATCCCTTCCTGACCGCCGAGCAGTCCCTGCTCCTCGGCCACCCCCTCCAGCCCGATCCGAAGAGCCGCGAGGGACTCTCC
Source organism: Streptomyces toxytricini (assembly GCF_014649915.1). Taxonomy (GTDB): domain Bacteria; phylum Actinomycetota; class Actinomycetes; order Streptomycetales; family Streptomycetaceae; genus Streptomyces; species Streptomyces toxytricini. The sequence continues at coordinate 60,492 of NZ_BMTY01000017.1, forward strand.
GACACCGAAGCCCGCCGCTTCTCACCCGAACTCCACGGCTCCTTCCCCCTGCACTGGTTCGCCGTCGCACCCGGCGCCCTCGCCACGGACTCAGCCTGGACCGAACGCGGCCGCCCCGTCTCCGCCGCCCGGCTCCTGGCCCGCCTCGCGCCCGGCCTCCCGGCGCCCGAGGGCACCACCCCCCTTCCCCTTCACCCCTGGCAGGCCCGCGACCTGCTGCACCGCCCCGCCGTCGCCGCCCTCCTCGACGACGGGCTCCTGTACGACCTCGGCCCGCACGGCGAGCCCTGGCACCCCACCTCCTCCGTCCGCACCGTGGCCCGCCCCCGCACTTCCGTGATGCTCAAGCTCTCCCTCGGCCTGCGCATCACCAACTCCCGCCGCGAGAACCTCCGCAAGGAGCTCCACCGCGGCGTCGAGGTGCACCGGCTGCTCCGGACCGGCCTCGCGGAGCAGTGGCAGGCCGCCCACCCCGGCTTCGACATCGTCCGGGACCCCGCCTGGGTCGCCGTCGACGCCCCGGACGGCAGCGCCGTCCCCGGACTCGACGCCGTCCTCCGCCACAACCCCTTCCTCCCCGGCGACGACGCCCTGTGCATCGCCGCCCTGACCTCGCCCCGCCCCCGGCCGGGCCGGACCGGCATGCGGTCACGGCTCGCCGACACCGTCCACCGGCTCGCCGCCACCACCGGGCGCCCCCCGTCCGCCGTGTCCGCCGAGTGGTTCCTGCGCTACCTCGACCACGTCGTCAGGCCCGTCCTCGCCTTCGACGCGCTCGCGGGCATCGCCCTCGAAGCCCACCAGCAGAACACCCTCGTCGTGCTCGACACCGACGGCTGGCCCGCCGGCGGCCGCTACCGCGACAACCAGGGCTACTACTTCCGTACCTCCCGGCGCGCCGAGCTGGAGCACCGGCTCCCCGGCATCGGCGCGGCCAGCGACACCTTCGTCTCCGACGCCGTCGCCGACGAACGCTTCGCCTACTACCTCGGCATCAACAACGTGCTCGGCCTCATCGGGGCCTTCGGCTCCGAGCAGCTCGCCGACGAGCGCGTCCTCCTCGCCGCCTTCCGCCGGTTCCTCGGCCGGGCCCGCGACCTCGGGCCGCTGCCCGCGCTGCTGCTCGACTCGCCCACCCTGCGCTGCAAGGCGAACCTGCTGACCCGCCTGGGCGGCCTCGACGAGCTCACCGGCCCCGTCGACGCGCAGTCCGTCTACGTCACCCTCCCCAACCCCCTCCACGATTGAGCGACCGATGCCCTCCACCGACACCCAGGCCCCGCCCTGCGTCCCCGCCCCCGCGCGCGCCGCCGGCCCCACCACCGCGCACCCCGCCCAGCTGCGGCTCAGGGCCGGCCTGCTGCCCCTGCTCGCAGAGGCCGACCTGCTCGACTCGCCCAGCAGCTGGGGCAGCACCCGCACCGCCGCCGGCGCCTTCCGCCTGGAACCCGTCCGCCTCGACCGCGACCTGGACCTGATCACCCGCTGGATGAACGACCCCGAGGTGGCCGCCTACTGGGACCTCGCCGGGCCCCCCACGCTCACGGCCGCACACCTGCGGGCCCAGATCGACGGCGACGGAGGCAGCATCCCCTGCCTCGGCCTCCTCGACGGCACCCCCGTCAGCTACTGGGAGGTCTACCGGGCCGACCTCGACCCGCTCGCCCGCCACTACCCGGCACGCCCCCACGACACCGGTATCCACCTGCTGATCGGGGACGGCAGGAACCGCGGCCGCGGCCTCGGGACCGCGCTTCTGCGCGCCGTCGCCAACCTCGTGCTCGACAACCGCCCGCGCTGCACCCGCGTCATCGCCGAACCGGACATCCGCAACACCCCCTCCCTCTCCGCCTTCCTCGGCTCCGGCTTCCGCTGGACCGGGAACATCGACCTGCCCGGCAAGAGCGCGGCCCTGATGGTCCGCGAGCGGGCGCTCCGCAGCCTCATCTGAGCCCGGCTCCCGCAGCGCGCCCCCGCCCTGCCGGGCCGCCTGCCGTCCTTCCCCCCGAAAACGGCCGGCGCGTGCCGCGGGGTTCCCGCCTCCCCGTCGCCCTTTCCGGTGATCGGCCATCCCGGTGATGGCCGTCACCGTCGGTGGCGCCCCGTAGGCTGGGGGGTGCTATGACGAAGCCCTCCCTCCCCGACCTGCTGCACGCCGCCGTCTCCGCCGTCGGCGGCACGGAGCGGCCCGGCCAGGTCGCCATGGCCGAAGCGGTCGCCGAAGCGATCGACGACAGCACGCACCGGCTGATCCAGGCCGGCACCGGCACCGGCAAGTCCCTCGGCTACCTGGTCCCCGCCCTCGCGCACGGCGAGCGCGTCGTCGTGGCCACGGCGACCCTCGCCCTGCAGCGGCAGCTCGTCGAGCGCGACCTGCCCCGGACGGTCGAGGCACTGCACCCGCAGCTGCGCCGCCGGCCGCAGTTCGCCATGCTCAAGGGCCGGTCGAACTACCTGTGCCTGCACCGGCTGCACGAGGGGGCCCCGCAGGACGAGGAGGAGGGCCTCTTCGACCAGTTCGAGGCCGCCGCCCCCACCAGCAAGCTCGGGCAGGACCTGCTGCGGCTGCGCGACTGGGCCGACGAGACGGACACCGGCGACCGGGACGACCTCACGCCCGGCGTCTCCGACCGCGCCTGGAGCCAGGTCTCCGTCTCCTCCCGCGAATGCCTCGGCGCGACGAAGTGCCCGTACGGCGCCGAATGCTTCGCGGAGGCGGCCCGCGAGCGGGCCAAGCTGGCCGACGTGGTCGTCACCAACCACGCCCTGCTCGCCATCGACGCCATCGAGGGCGCGCCCGTCCTCCCGCAGCACGAGGTGCTGATCGTGGACGAGGCCCACGAGCTGGTGTCCCGCGTGACCGGCGTCGCCACCGGCGAGCTCACCCCCGGGCAGGTCAACCGGGCGGTGAAGCGGGCCGCGAAGCTGGTCGACGAGAAGACGGCCGACTCCCTCCAGACCGCCTCCGAGTCCTTCGAGCGCGTGATGGAGCTGGCGCTCCCCGGCCGGCTGGAGGAGGTCCCCGAGGAGCTCGGGTACGCGCTGGCGGCGCTCCGCGACGCCGCACGCGACGTGATCTCCGCGATCGGGTCCACCAGGGACAAGTCCGTCGCCGACGAGGACGCCGTCCGCAAGCAGGCCCTGGCCTCCGTGGAGAACGTGCACGCGGTGGCCGAGCGGATCATCGCAGGCTCCGAGTACGACGTCGTCTGGTACGAGCGCCACGACCGGTTCGGGGCGACGCTGCGGGTCGCCCCGCTGTCGGTGTCCGGGCTGCTGCGGGAGAAGCTGTTCGAGGACCGCTCGGTCGTCCTCACCTCGGCAACCCTCAAGCTCGGAGGCGACTTCAACGGGGTCGCGGCCTCGCTCGGCCTGTCCCCGGAAGGCGTCGAGGCGGACGACGCGCCGGTCTGGCGGGGCCTGGACGTCGGCTCCCCGTTCGACTACCCGAAGCAGGGCATCCTCTACGTCGCCAAGCACCTGGCGACGCCCGGCCGCGAGGGCACCCGCGGCGACATGATGGACGAGCTCGCCGAGCTGATCGAGGCGGCCGGCGGCCGCACCCTCGGCCTGTTCTCCTCCATGCGCGGCGCCAAGGCGGCCGCCGAGGAGCTGCGCGGCCGGCTCGACCACCCGATCCTGCTCCAGGGGGAGGAGACCCTCGGCGAGCTGATCAAGAACTTCGCCGCGGATCCGCGGACCTGCCTGTTCGGGACGCTGTCCCTGTGGCAGGGCGTGGACGTCCCGGGTCCCAGCTGCCAGCTCGTGATCATGGACCGCATCCCCTTCCCCCGGCCCGACGACCCGCTGATGAGCGCCCGCCAGAAGTCGGTCGAGGAACACGGCGGCAACGGCTTCATGGCCGTCGCCGCGACGCACGCGGCGCTGCTGATGGCCCAGGGGGCGGGCCGCCTCGTCCGCGCCGCGGGCGACCGCGGCGTCGTCGCGGTCCTGGACCCGCGGCTCGCGACGGCCCGGTACGGCAGCTTCCTGAAGGCGACGCTGCCGAACTTCTGGTACACCACGGACCGCAACCAGGTCCGCCGCTCCCTCGCCGCGATCGACACGGCGGCCAAGGCCGACGGCAAGTAGCCCGGGTTCCGGGCCCGGGCATGGAACAGCTCCGGGACCGGCGCAGTGGGTCCCGGAGCTGGCTGGCGGTCGCCGGGTTCAGACCCGGCGCAGGACGGCGACGACCTTGCCGAGGATGGTGGCCTCGTCACCGGGGATCGGCTGGTACGCCGCGTTGTGGGGGAGCAGCCAGACGTGGCCGTCCTCGCGCTTGAAGCGCTTGACGGTGGCCTCGCCGTCGAGCATGGCGGCGACGATGTCGCCGTTCTCGGCGACGGGCTGGCGGCGGACCGTGACCCAGTCGCCGTCGCAGATCGCGGCCTCGATCATGGAGTCGCCGACGACCTTGAGGACGAAGAGCTCACCGTCGCCGACGAGCTGCCGGGGGAGCGGGAAGACGTCCTCCACGGACTCCTCGGCGAGGATCGGGCCGCCGGCCGCGATCCGGCCGACCAGGGGAACGTACGAGGCGGCGGGCTTGCCGGTGGTGTCCGTGGGCTGGGAGCTGGGCTGGTCCGAGCCGCGCACCTCGTACGCCCGGGGCCGGTGCGGGTCGCGGCGGAGGAAGCCCTTGCGCTCCAGGGCCATGAGCTGGTGGGCGACGGACGAGGTGCTGGACAGGCCGACCGCCTGGCCGATCTCCCGCATGGACGGCGGGTAGCCCCGGCGCTGTACGGAGTCCCGGATGACCTCGATGACCCGCCGCTGCCGGTCGGTGAGCCCGGAGCTGTCGGCGCGGATGCCTGGGGGGCGTCCTGGAAGGGAGCGAGCGGGGCGGATGGCGTCCGCCTCCTGGGTCAGGCTTGCGGTTGCGTCGTTCATGGCATGCACCGGCTCGAGTCGGCTTTGGGAGCGGTTCTGGGCAGTGATGGCGGCACTGTCTGCGGTGGTGGTCACGTCGGCGGCCCCTCTCGAAATGTTCTCCCTAGCTGGACAACGGTAATTGCTTTCGAAAGGTTGCGCCAAACACACGTTCGAGTGAAAAATCGCAGATCGCCCTGCGTGATCACCGTGGCAGGTGTATTGGGTTGTGTAATTCCGAACGGAGGTTCGGACGGTTCTCCGGTGCCTACGCTACCCTTCCCGGTCGGGTCGCGGCCCTCCGGTCCGGCCCCAGTGTGGCACCGCGCGCGGCCCCGTCCCGCACCGCGCTCCGCGACACGCGGTAGCGGACCCAATCCGCGGCGCCACAAGATCTAGTGGTTGTATGGGCGGCGCAACCCATACCTAGTGGTGCGGGGGAGCGCAGGGGTCTCACAGGCCCCATGGATCGCATATGCTTGGGCCTGCTCCACGGACCCCGGCAGAGTGACTCCGCCGCACAGGGCCCGGAGGGGTGATTCAGTCGTGCCTAGAGGAGGGTGAGGGACCATGCACTGCCCCTTCTGCAGGCACCCCGACAGCCGCGTCGTCGACAGCCGCACCACGGACGACGGCACGTCGATCCGCAGACGCCGCCAGTGCCCGGACTGCTCCCGTCGCTTCACGACGGTCGAGACGGCCTCGCTCATGGTGATCAAGCGCAGCGGTGTCACCGAGCCCTTCAGCCGCACCAAGGTCATCTCCGGCGTCCGCAAGGCGTGCCAGGGCCGGCCCGTCACCGAGGACGCCCTGGCCAAGCTCGGCCAGCGGGTCGAGGAGGCGGTGCGCGCCACCGGGAGCGCCGAGCTGACCACCCACGACGTGGGTCTGGCCATACTCGGTCCGCTCCAGGAGCTCGACCTCGTCGCGTACCTGCGCTTCGCGTCCGTGTACAAGGCGTTCGACACCCTTGAAGACTTCGAGGCCGCCATCGCGGAACTGCGCGAGCGGCGGCCCCGCCCCGAGGAGTGCGGGCCCGCCGGGACCCCCCAGGTCCCCGTGCCCGCCTCCGCCTCCGACTGACCGGACGGCCGCGCGCTCCGGCGCGGCCCGCCCGCTCGGCCCGGAGGCCGCCCGGCCCTGCCGGGAGAAGGAACGTAAAAAGACACAGCACTGTGCCTCGGAATAGCGCTGGCACTTTAGGGCGTTTTTGCCCGTATATGGGAGGCAGGCGGCATGACAGAGACGGCGAGCAGCTCGGCACGCGGTTCCCGCGCCAAGGGGACCAAGGGCGCCAAGGGCGGCCTGCGGATCGAGCGCATCCACACCACCCCGGGCGTGCACCCGTACGACGAGGTGAGCTGGGAGCTCCGTGACGTCGTCATGACGAACTGGCGCGACGGCTCGGTCAACTTCGAGCAGCGCGGCGTCGAGTTCCCCGACTTCTGGTCGGTGAACGCGGTCAACATCGTCACCAGCAAGTACTTCCGCGGCGCCGTCGGCACGCCGCAGCGCGAGACCGGTCTGAAGCAGCTCATCGACCGCATCGTGAAGACGTACACGAAGGCCGGTGAGGACTACGGCTACTTCGCGTCCCCCGCCGACGCGGAGATCTTCGAGCACGAGCTGACCTACGCCCTCCTGCACCAGATCTTCAGCTTCAACTCCCCGGTGTGGTTCAACGTCGGCACGCCGCAGCCGCAGCAGGTCTCCGCCTGCTTCATCCTGTCCGTCGACGACTCCATGGAGTCGATCCTCGACTGGTACAAGGAAGAGGGCATGATCTTCAAGGGCGGCTCCGGCGCCGGCCTGAACCTCTCCCGCATCCGCTCCTCCAAGGAACTGCTCTCCTCCGGCGGCAACGCCTCCGGCCCCGTCTCCTTCATGCGCGGCGCCGACGCGTCCGCCGGAACCATCAAGTCGGGCGGCGCCACCCGCCGCGCCGCCAAGATGGTCGTCCTCGACGTGGACCACCCGGACGTCGAGGACTTCATCGAGACCAAGGTGAAGGAAGAGGAGAAGATCCGCGCCCTGCGCGACGCGGGCTTCGACATGGACCTGGGCGGCGACGACATCACGTCCGTCCAGTACCAGAACGCCAACAACTCCGTCCGCGTGAACGACGAGTTCATGACGGCCGTCGAGAACGGCACCTCCTTCGGCCTGCGCGCCCGCATGACCGGCGAGGTCATCGAGCAGGTCGACGCCAAGGCGCTCTTCCGCAAGATGGCGGAGGCCGCCTGGGCGTGCGCCGACCCCGGCATCCAGTACGACGGCGTCATCAACCACTGGCACACCTGCCCCGAGTCCGGCCGCATCACCGCGTCGAACCCGTGCAGCGAGTACATGCACCTGGACAACACGTCCTGCAACCTCGCCTCCCTGAACCTGATGAAGTTCCTCGACGACGACGGCAAGGGCGACCAGTCCTTCGACGCCGAGCGCTTCGCCAAGGTCGTCGAGCTCGTCATCACCGCCATGGACATCTCCATCTGCTTCGCGGACTTCCCGACGCAGAAGATCGGCGAGAACACCCGCGCCTACCGCCAGCTCGGCATCGGCTACGCCAACCTCGGCGCCCTGCTGATGGCGACCGGCCACGCCTACGACTCCGACGGCGGCCGCACCCTCGCCGCGTCCATCACCTCCCTGATGACCGGTACGGCCTACCGGCGCTCCGCCGAGCTCGCCGCCATCGTCGGCCCGTACGACGGCTACGCCCGCAACGCCACGGCCCACAAGCGCGTCATGAAGCAGCACGCCGACGCCAACGCCGCCGCGCCGCGCACCGACGACCTCGACAACGCCATCTGGGCGGCGGCCACCGAGGCCTGGCAGGACGTCCTGCGCCTCGGCGAGAAGAACGGCTTCCGCAACTCGCAGGCCTCCGTCCTGGCCCCCACCGGCACCATCGGCCTCGCCATGTCCTGCGACACCACCGGTGTCGAGCCGGACCTGGCGCTGGTGAAGTTCAAGAAGCTCGTCGGCGGCGGCTCGATGCAGATCGTCAACGGCACCGTCCCGCAGGCCCTGCGCCGCCTGGGCTACCAGGAGGAGCAGATCGAGGCGATCGTCGCCCACATCGCCGAGCACGGCAACGTGATCGACGCCCCCGGCCTGAAGACCGAGCACTACGAGGTCTTCGACTGCGCCATGGGCGAGCGCTCCATCTCGCCGATGGGCCACGTCCGCATGATGGCCGCGATCCAGCCCTGGATCTCCGGCGCGATCTCGAAGACGGTCAACATGCCGGAGTCGGCGACCGTCGAGGAGATCGAGGAGATCTACTTCGAGGCGTGGAAGCTGGGCGTCAAGGCGCTCGCGATCTACCGCGACAACTGCAAGGTCGGCCAGCCGCTCTCCGCCAAGAAGAAGGAGGAGGAGAAGGCCGAGGTCACCGAGAAGACCGAGGAGACGATCCGCGCGGCCGTCGAGAAGGTCATCGAGTACCGGCCCGTCCGCAAGCGCCTCCCCAAGGGCCGCCCGGGGATCACCACCTCCTTCACCGTCGGCGGCGCCGAGGGCTACATGACGGCCAACTCCTACCCGGACGACGGCCTCGGCGAGGTCTTCCTGAAGATGTCGAAGCAGGGCTCGACCCTCGCCGGCATGATGGACGCCTTCTCGATCGCCGTGTCGGTCGGCCTCCAGTACGGCGTGCCGCTGGAGACCTACGTCTCGAAGTTCACGAACATGCGCTTCGAGCCCGCCGGCATGACGGACGACGCGGACGTGCGGATGGCGCAGTCGATCGTCGACTACATCTTCCGCCGCCTCGCCCTGGACTTCCTGCCGTTCGAGACCCGCTCGGCGCTCGGCATCCACACCGCCGAGGAGCGCCAGCGCCACCTGGAGACCGGCTCCTACGAGCCGCTCGACGAGGAGATCGACACGGAGTCCCTGGCCCAGTCCGCCCCGCTCGCGGCGGTCACCGCGGCCCCGCAGGCCCAGCCCGCGGCGGTCCCGGCCCCGAAGACGGCCCACTCCAGCGCCGAACTCGTCGAGATGCAGCTCGGCGTCTCCGCCGACGCCCCGCTCTGCTTCTCCTGCGGGACGAAGATGCAGCGCGCAGGCTCCTGCTACATCTGCGAGGGCTGCGGCTCCACCAGCGGCTGCAGCTGATGCCGTGAGAAGGGGGCCGACCGGTGGCGGTCGGCCCCCTTCGCCGTGCCCCGGGCCGGTCGCCCGTTCGGGATTCGGGCGCGGGTGCGGGTGGGGGAGGGGCGGTACGGGCCAACTTCCGCGGGGACTGACCGCGGAGCGCCCGGGCCCGTACGATGACGCCGTGCTGGTCAAGTGGATTCGCTGCACGGTGACGGACCGACGCGGGTTCGAGCGCGGGCAGCGCAAATGGGCGGGGCTGCCGGGGGAGCCGGGATTCCGGGGACAGGGCGGCGGATGGAGCCGGGGGCGGCAGGGGGTCGCGCATGTCTTCGCGTTCTGGGAGAGCCGTTCCTTCTACGACTCCTTCATGGCCCGCTCGCACGACCGGCTGGCCGCCGCCCAGGCCGGGACGTACACCGACGCCCGGGTGAGCCTCTTCGACCACCGCTTCGACGTGAAGACCGGCTTCGAGCCCCGCTTCACCGACGCCGACGTCGTCCGCGTCGCCCACACCCGGGTGCGTGAGGGGCGCGTCGACCACTTCGCGCTGATGCAGGAGAAGGTGTGGAACCCGGCCATGGCCGGGTCGCCGGGGATGGTCCGCGGCCTGTTCGGCGAGGCGCCGGGCCGCGAGTTCCTCGTGCTGTCGATGTGGCACGCCGCCGCGGAACACGGCAAGTACCGGCAGGAGCGGGTCGAGCGGCTCTCGCTGCGCGCGCAGACCGAGGCCGACGTCGAGGCCCTCACCGGCGACGTCGTCGACCTCGAGGCGTCCTGGACGGTGTGACCGTACGAAGATCGGAGGGTCGTACCGGCGTGCCCGGGTGTCGGGGGCGCCGTACGCCGCATAGGGTCGTGGGATGGCACGACCACGGCGCATCGTCCTCCTCCGGCACGGGGAGTCCGAGGGCAACGTCGACGACACCGTGTACGAGCGGGAGCCCGACCACGCCCTGCGGATGACCGGGCTCGGCCACGAGCAGGCCGAGGCGGCGGGCGTGCGGCTGCGGGAGCTCTTCGGCGAGGAGCGGGTGAGCGCGTACGTCTCCCCGTACCGCAGGACGCTGCAGACCTTCCGCGGCCTGGGGCTGGACCCGGCGCGGGTACGGGTCCGCGAAGAGCCGCGGCTGCGGGAGCAGGACTGGGGGAACTGGCAGGACCGGGAGGACGTCCGCCTGCAGAAGGCCTACCGGGACGCCTACGGCCACTTCTTCTACCGGTTCGCGCAGGGGGAGTCCGGGGCCGACGTCTACGACCGGGTCGGCTCCTTCCTGGAGAGCCTCTACCGCAGCTTCGAGGCCCCCGACCACCCGCCGAACGTCCTGCTCGTCACGCACGGGCTGACCATGCGGCTGTTCTGCATGCGGTGGTTCCACTGGTCGGTGGCCGAATTCGAATGCCTCTCCAATCCCGGGAACGGCGACCACCGGATCCTCGGCCTCGGTCCCGACGGCCGGTACCGCCTGGACCGCCCGTTCGAGCGGTGGACCACACCCGAGCCTTACGACCTGGACGGCTAAAGTGACGCGCGATGACCGCTGACTCCTCCTCCGAAAGGCGCTACGCACGCGCCCTCGCCAGCCTCCGCGGGCTGGCCCTCGGGGACGCCCTGGGCTCCCAGTACTTCGTCCCCGCCAACTACCCCTCCCTCAAGCGCCGTGAACTGCCCGGCGGTACGGGCACCTGGCAGTGGACCGACGACACCGAGATGGCGTGCTCGGTCCTCGCGGTGCTGGCCCTCCACGGGCGCATCGACCAGGACGCCCTCGCCGACTCCTTCGCCCGCCGCCACGACTTCGACCGCGGCTACGGGCCGGCAGTGAACCGGATGCTCCGCCTCGTCCGGGAGGGCGGGGACTGGCGGACGCTGGGCGCCGAGCTGTTCAACGGGCAGGGCTCCTGGGGCAACGGCGCGGCCATGCGGATCGCGCCGCTCGGCGCCTGGTACGCCGACGACCCGGAACAGGCCACCCACCAGGCGGAGATCTCCGCCTACACCACCCACCAGCACCGCGAGGCGGTCTGCGGTGCGATGGCGGTCGCCGCGGCGGCCGCACTCGCCGCGGACCCGGCCGGTCCGCCGAAGGCGGAGGACCTGCTGGACGGCGTGATCGCGCTCGTGCCGCGCAGCGCGGTGGGGGCGGGGCTGCGGCGGGCGCGGGACATGCTGGACTACGGGGACGCGACCACGGTGGCCGCCGTGCTCGGCTGCGGGCGGCGCACCACCGCCCACGACACGGTGCCGTTCGCACTGTGGTCGGCGGCCCGCTCGCTCGGCGACTTCGAGCGGGCGTTCTGGACCACCGCGCAGGTCGGCGGGGACGTGGACACCACGTGCGCGATCGTCGGCGGGGTGCTGGGGGCGCGGGGCGAAGAGGTGCTCCCCGCCGCCTGGCTGGCGCGCACCGAAGCGCTGCCGGCGTGGCTGCCGGAGGCGCCGGCGTACTGAGCCGGCGTGCGGGCTCGGTGTGCCGGGCCGGCGTACTGGGCCGGCGGCCCCGGCCGGTCGTGTGCGCCGGGGCGCACGTCGGCCCGCGCTTTGTCACGGTCCTGACACAGGCCCGGTCGGCCCCGGGGAACCCCCACGTCACGGCCCTACCCTGGCCGCTTGCCCCCGGCAGGCAGGCCGGGGCGGCCGACAGGGAGGGGAACCCGATGGCCACCACAGCAGACGGACCGAACGACGGCGACGCCGCCGGAGTCCCGGCCGACGCACCCCCGGTGGCGGGCGCGCAGCCCGCGGCCGCGGCGGACGCCGGTCGCGCGCCGGGGGCGGCGGAGGATGCGGCTGCGGAGCCCGGCACGGAGGCCGCGCCGACCCTGCCGCCACAGGCCGCGGTGCTGCAGGGGGGCGATGCGGCAACGCCGGCCGAGGCCGGGCCGGTGCGGACCCCGCGCAATCCCGAAGCCGCTCCGGGCACACCGGCCGCGCCTGCTGCACCGGAGCCGCGTGCCGGATCGGACGGGCCTGCGGTACCGGCTGCGCCGGCCGTGCCTGCTGTACCGGAGTCGTATTCCGGGTCAGACGGCCCTGCCGTACCGGCTGCGCCTGCCGTACCGCCTGCGGCCGCTGAACCGGAGGGCCCCTCCAGGGCGGACGCGTCTGCCGTGCAGGCGGTGCCCGTTGCGCCTGCCTCGTCGGAGGCGCCTCTCGTGGACGCTGTAGCGGCCACGCCGGCGGTTCCTGGCGGGGCGGCCGGTTCGGCGCCCTCCGCGCCGGATGCACCGGCCGCATCGACGGCGACGGACGTTCCTTCCGGTCGGGCCCCGTCCGGCGCGGCTGCGCCGTCCGGTGTGACCGCGCAGGAGCGGGCGCCCGCCGCGGCACCGGTGTCACCGCAGCCCGCCGCGGCCGCCGGCCCCGCGGGCGTCGGAGTCCCGGCCGGGGCTGCGGGTTACGGGGCGGCCGGGCGGGGCGGCGGGCATGCGGGGCCGCCCGGAGGCGGGGCTCCGCCGGGGTGGGATCCTGCGGCCTGGCGGCGGTATCAGGTGCGCCGGGAGCGCGCCCGGTCCGGGCCCTGGTCGGTGGCGCCGCTCGACTGGTCGGAAGCCGCCCGGCCCGCCGCGCCCGCGCCGCCGTCCACCGCCGTCCTGGTCTGCGCCGGCGCCGCCGGCCTCTCCGCGGCCCTGTTCCTCGGCGACGGCCTCGGTCCCGGCCTGCTGCTCGCCGCGCTGCCCGCGGTCGCCGCCGCGTACGCCGCCGCGCGCACCGCCGGCCGCGCCGCCCGCCCGTGGACCCTGTTCTGGGCCCTCGGCTGCTCGGCCCTGCTCGTCGTGCCCGTGCTGCGCGACGCCGCCTGGCCGACCACCGTCGCCCTCCTCGCCGCCGTCCTCGCCGGGGCGCTCGCCCTGCACGGCAGCCGCACCTGGGCCGGGGTGCTGCTCAGCCCCGTCGGCCTCACCGACGGAGCCGTCAACGGCGTCCGCTGGGCGTGGGCCGCGCTCCGCGCCCGGAGCACCGGCGTCGACCGCGACCGCTGGCTGCCCGTCCTGAAGGCCGCCGGCGTGGCCGCCGGGCTGCTCCTGCTCTTCGGCGCCCTCTTCGCCTCCGCCGACGCCGCCTTCGCGGACCTGCTCGGCGGCCTCGTCCCCGACGTCACCATCGGCGACGGCCCGCTCCGCCTGGTGCTGTTCCTCCTCGCCACCGTCGTCGCGCTGGCCGCGGCCCGGACCGCCGCCGCGCCGTTCCGCTGGGACCGCATCCGCACCACCGCCGGCAAGCCGCGCTCCCGCGTCGAATGGGCGCTGCCCCTCGTCGTCCTCGCCCTGCTCTTCGCCGGCTTCAACGCCGTCCAGCTCGCCGTCCTGTTCGGCGGCTACGACAAGGTCCTGGCCAGCACGGGGCTGACGTACGCCGAATACGCCCGCCAGGGCTTCTGGCAGCTGCTCTGGGCGACCCTGCTCACCCTGGCCGTGATCGCGCTCGCCCTGCGCTGGGCCCCCCGCGGCGGCCCGGCCGACCGGAGGCTCGTCCGCGGCGTCCTCGGCACGCTGTGCGCGCTGACCCTGGTGGTCGTCGCCTCGGCGCTGCGCCGCATGGACCTGTACGTGGACGCGTACGGGCTGACCCGGCTGCGGGTGTCGGTGGCCGCGATGGAGCTCTGGTTGGGCCTCGTCATCGTCCTGATCATGACGGCGGGGCTCTTCGGCGCCCGCTTGCTGCCCCGCGCGGTCGCCGGCAGCGCGGTGGCGGCCGCCCTCGCCTTCGGGCTGCTGTCGCCGGACGCGCTGGTCGCGGAGAAGAACGCGGACCGCTTCCGGGCCACCGGCAAGATCGACCTCGCGTACTTCCAGTCGCTGTCGGCGGACGCCGTGCCCGCGCTGGACCGACTGCCCGAACCCCACCGCTCCTGCGCCCTCCGCGGCATCGCCGAGGAGTTGGAGGAGCAGGGCCGCGCCCCTTGGTACGGGATGAGCCTCGGCGTGTACCGGGCCCGGCAGATCCTGGACGCGCGCCCTGCCGCCGCCCGTACCGGGGTCTGCTCGCGCCTCGGCACCTTCTCCGGCCGCAGCGGATGACCTCCGGCCCTCCGCACAAGCGACCACGGACGAACCCGAACGGGCGATTCCGGCAACGGAATTGGGGGCGCCCGGGCCGGGCCCGTGCCCAGGGGGCGGCACCGGCCAGCGGGGGGGGGCCACCGAGACGCGGACCGGCACCGCGGCACGGGCGCCCCTGCTCGCGGGGACGGCACCGGGCCGACGTGACGGCGGAGCCGGGCGATGCGCCCCCTTCGCCTCCGCGAAGTGAAGGAAGCGGGTCCGCGGCTCGGCCCCCGCCGGCGGGTGGGGGTCTGGCCGCGCCGGGCACCCGCAGGCTGCGGTGAATGCCGCACCGGAACAGGTACTCCCGGCCCCGCCTCGCCGGACGCAGGCGCACCTCCATGTCCGAGCCCCACCTCGCCGAGCGCCTCTCGATGTGTGCTCCAGCGAAGTTCTGCGCCGTCGAATGCTGCCCGTGGCCCGCCCCCGCAAGGCCCGGACGGCGCGGCGCCGGGCCCTCCCGGCCGCTCCGGCCGGGCCGGGGTGTGCAGGCGGCTCGGGGCGGCGTAACCTTGCTGGCGCCATGCCGTACGAAGCACCCACCCACACCGTCGAACGCTCCCTCCGCGCAACCACCGGCGCCAAGGTCGTCGCCGGGGTCGACGAGGTCGGGCGAGGGGCCTGGGCCGGTCCGGTCACCGTCTGCGCGGCGATCACCGGACTGCGCCGCCCGCCCGAAGGGCTCACCGACTCCAAGCTCCTCACCCACAAGCGGCGCGACGCCCTCCTCGAGGTCCTTGAGGCGTGGGTCACGTCGTACGCCCTCGGGCACGCCTCCCCGGAGGAGATAGACGAGCTCGGCATGACCGCCGCCCTGCGGCTGGCCGCAGAGCGCGCCCTGGAGGGGCTGCCCGTCCGGCCCGACGCGGTGATCCTCGACGGCAAGCACGACTACCTCGGCACGCCCTGGCAGGTCCGCACGGTGATCAAGGGCGACCAGTCCTGCGTCGCCGTCGCCGCCGCCTCGGTCATCGCCAAGGTCCGGCGCGACCGGCTGATGGCCGAACTCGGCTGTGTCGGCGGCGGGTTCGAGGGATACGCCTTCGGCGACAACGCCGGCTACCCCTCGCCCGTGCACCGCGCGGCCCTGGAGGAACTGGGGCCCACCCCGCACCACCGGCTGTCCTGGGCGTACCTCGACGCGCTGCCCCGCTGGCGCCACCTCAAGAAGGTGCGGCGCAGCGAGGAGGCGCTGGAGTTGGAAAACGGAGGCCAACTCGGCTTCGATTTCTGATCGCACCCACGTGCCCCCCGGCGGTACGTTTCGTACCGCTGTTTGATAGACATCAACCCATGCCTCTCACCCCCGAGGAGCCTCAGATTCACGAGAGTGCCCAGGGTCCCCGCGTCACGCCGGCCGCGAGCCGCACCGCGTCGACCCCCCGCCCCGTACCTGGTCCGCGTCCCGCAGCCGTCCCGCGGCCCGGGCGCCCCGGTCCCTCCCCCGCCGCGGCGAACCGCGCGGGTGCCGCCCCCCGGCCCGCGCCGCCCGCGCCGCGCATGCCGCAGGCCGCTCCCGCCGCACCGTCCGTGTCGGCGGCGGTCCCCCAGATCCAGCTGATCCCCGCCTCGGCCGAGGGCGCGCTGGACGCGGCCGAGGAGGCCGTGGACCTGCTGCTCGACACCGGGCGCGCCCCCGGCGACGTCCTCGTCCTCACCACCGGCGACCTCCACCCCTGGGCCGCGCACGAGCTGTCCTTCGGCGAAGCCGCCTACTGGGCCCAGCACGATGCCGGGGACGACGTCTTCTACGCGGACGCGGCGCAGGCGGAGCGCGCCTCCGGCCGTCCCGTCGTGGTCGTCGCCGTCAACGGGGGGCCCGCCTCGGCGGCCGCCTCCGTGCTGCCGGTCGCGCTGGCCCGGGCCGGCGCGCTGCTGATCGTGTGCGGTGACCCGAAGGAGATCAACTCCGTGCTGGGTGCGGGCGTCTGACGCCCCGTACCCCGGTACGGGCGAGGGGCGGGGCTGGCTGAGCCGGCCCCGCTGGAGCCCGCTCCGGGGTGCCGTACGCCCTCCGGGTGGCGGCCGCGGTGTCCGGCCAGGCCCGGCGGCCGCGGTCAGCGTGCCGCGGTGTGGCGCAGGGCCTCGGCCGCGCCGCCGCCGGTGCTCACGGCCATCGCGGCGAAGTCGGCCGCGGTGTCGCCGAGCCGCTCCGGCCGCGAACCCGCGTCGGGGCGCCGACCGCCGCGGCCCTCGCCGAGAACCTGCCAGCCGGTACGGGTCAGCGTGATGTAGGCGCCGCAGCGCAGCCCGTGCAGGGTGCAGGCGTCGCGCAGCCCCCACATCCAGGCGCCGTCCTCCACGGTCCACCGCTCGTCGCCGTCGCGGCAGTACATCAGCACCGCCGTCCGCACCGGGGTCCGGCGCCGCAGGTCGTGCGGGATCACCCGGCGCAGGCCGGCCAGGAGCGCGTTGCGGTAGTCCCAGCCGTCGCCGGACGCGGTCCGCTGGACGAACGACGCGCTCGCGACGAGCTCCTCCTCCGGGCCCAGGACGGCTATCACCGCGGTCGACGGCACCGGGCCGTGCCGCGAGTGGAGGCCGCTGACGAGCTCGCGGGGATTGCGCAGCAG
This sequence comes from Streptomyces toxytricini, assembly GCF_014649915.1. GTDB lineage: Bacteria > Actinomycetota > Actinomycetes > Streptomycetales > Streptomycetaceae > Streptomyces > Streptomyces toxytricini. The sequence goes on from NZ_BMTY01000017.1 coordinate 77,084, forward strand.
CGGGATGCCGGCCGCCGTCCACTCGGCGGGCTCCAGCAGTCTTCCGTGCCGGCTGCTGCCGCCGGCCGTCGCAGTCAGAGACGCGGTCGAGGGCGGGGCGAATCCGAAGGCCACGGTCCTCCCTTCGGGTACACGCCCGCGGACGGGCACGGCTGGAGTGGGGGCGCGCCGCAGCACGGCCCAGGGAGTGCCGTCGAGCCGAGCGGGAGCACTCCGATTCTCGCGTGGGCCGAGAGCATGCGGCAACGAGCAATTGGAGCCGCCGACCGGAATTCGCCGGTATGCCGTTCATATCCTTGCCCAGCCGCGCTGACGGCGACTCATACGGCCGCAGATGAACGGCCTGTCGCCCCGCGCACGCGCCTCCCGCGGCCCGCGGAAAACCGGCCACCACCCTCCGCTTGCGGGGTGTCGCCCGCAGTGAGCTGGCCGACCGGCCCCTGCATCCGGTTGCATGGGGGTATGGACGATCCCGACCTGCGCGCCGAAGCCGATGCCGTACTCGCCGAGCTGGTGGGCGACCCGGGAGGATCCGCGCGGCTGCGCGAGGACCAGTGGCAGGCGGTCGCCGCCCTCGTCCGGGAGCGCCGGCGCGCCCTGGTCGTGCAGCGCACCGGCTGGGGCAAGTCCGCCGTCTACTTCGTGGCCACCGCCCTGCTGCGCCGCCGCGGCGCCGGGCCCACCGTGATCGTCTCCCCGCTGCTGGCCCTGATGCGCAACCAGGTCGAGGCGGCGGAGCGGGCCGGCATCCGCGCCCGCACCATCAACTCCGCGAACCCGGAGGAGTGGGACGCCATCCACGAGGAGGTCGAGCGCGGCGCGACCGACGTCCTCCTCGTCAGCCCCGAACGCCTCAACTCGGTCGACTTCCGCGACCAGATGCTCCCCAAGCTCGCCGCCACCACCGGCCTCCTCGTCGTCGACGAAGCGCACTGCATCTCCGACTGGGGGCACGACTTCCGGCCCGACTACCGGAGGCTGCGGGCCATGCTCGCCGAGCTCTCCCCCGGGGTGCCGGTCCTCGCCACCACCGCGACCGCGAACGCCCGCGTCACCGCCGACGTCGCGGAGCAGCTCGGGACCGGCGCCGGCGAGGCCCTCGTCCTGCGCGGACCGCTGGAACGGGAGAGCCTGCGCCTGGGCGTCGTCCGGCTGCCCGACGCCGCACACCGCCTGGCCTGGCTCGCCGAGCACCTGGACGAGCTGCCGGGCTCCGGCATCGTGTACACGCTGACCGTGGCGGCGGCCGAGGAGGCCACCGCCCACCTGCGGCAGCGCGGGTTCGCCGTCTCCTCGTACACGGGGCGGACGGAGAACGCCGACCGCCTCCAGGCCGAGGCCGACCTGCTGGCCAACCGCGTCAAGGCGCTCGTCGCGACGTCGGCCCTCGGCATGGGCTTCGACAAGCCGGACCTCGGCTTCGTCCTCCACCTCGGCTCCCCGTCCTCGCCGATCGCCTACTACCAGCAGGTCGGCCGCGCCGGCCGCGGCGTCGAGCACGCCGACGTGCTGCTGCTGCCCGGCAAGGAGGACGAGGCCATCTGGCGGTATTTCGCCGACACCGCCTTCCCGCCCGAGGCGCAGGTCCGGCAGACCCTGGAGGCCCTCGCCGACGCGGGCCGGCCCCTGTCCGTACCGGCCCTGGAGGCCGCCGTGGACCTGCGGCGCAGCCGGCTGGAGACCATGCTGAAGGTCCTCGACGTCGACGGCGCCGTCAAGCGCGTGAAGGGCGGCTGGACCAGCACCGGGCAGCCGTGGGCGTACGACGCCGAGCGCTACGCGCGGGTCGCCCGCCAGCGGGCCGCCGAACAGCAGGCCATGCGCGACTACGTCACCACCGACCGGTGCCGGATGGAGTTCCTCCGCCTCCAGCTGGACGACGCGGGGGCGGCGCCCTGCGGCCGCTGCGACAACTGCGCCGGCCCCTGGGCCGACACCGCCGTCTCCGCGGAGACGCTGACCGCCGCCGCCAGGGAGCTCGACCGCCCCGGCGTGGAGATCGAACCGCGCCGCATGTGGCCCACCGGCATGCCCGCCCTCGGGGTCGACCTCAAGGGCCGGATCCCGGCCGGCGAGCAGTGCTCGACCGGGCGCGCCCTCGGGCGGCTCTCCGACATCGGCTGGGGCAACCGGCTGCGCCCCCTCCTGGCGGACGGCGCACCCGACGGGCCCGTCCCCGACGACGTGCTCCGGGCAGCCGTCGCGGTCCTCGCCGACTGGGCGCGCTCGCCGGGCGGCTGGGCGCCCGACGTCCCGGACGCCTCCGCCCGGCCGGTCGGCGTCGTCGCCGTGCCGTCCCTGACCCGCCCGCAGCTCGTCGACTCGCTCGCGCGGGGCATCGCCTCCGTCGGCCGCCTGCCGTTCCTGGGCACCCTCGACCACACAGGCCCGGAGGGCGCGTACGCGGCACGCCGCAGCAACTCCGCGCAGCGGCTGCGGGCCCTGTCGGGTGCCTTCGCGGTCTCCGAGGAGCTGGCCGCCGCGCTGCAGCGGTCTGCCGGACCCGTCCTCCTCGTGGACGACAGCACCGACTCCGGCTGGACGCTCGCCGTGGCGGCCCGCCTGCTTCGGCGGGCGGGCAGCGGCGAGGTCCTCCCGCTCGTCCTCGCCACCACGGGCTGACGGGGCCGCGGCTGCCGCGGCCTAGACCAGCCAGCCCGCCTCGCGTGCGATGCGGATGGCGTCGACCCGGTTGCGGGCCTTCAGCTTCATCACCACGGTCGTCAGGTAGTTGCGCACCGTCCCCGTGGACAGGTGCAGCTCGCCGGCGATCTCGGCGGCCTCCGACCCCTGGGCTGCCATGCGCAGCACCTCGGTCTCCCGGTCGGTGAGCGGGCTCTCCAGGCCGTTCCAGGCGGCGACGGCGAGCTTGGAGTCGATCACCCGCTGCCCGGCCACCACGCGGCGGATGGCGCTGGCGAGCTCCTTGGGGGAGTCGTCCTTGAGGATGTAGCCGGACACCTGCGCGGCGAGCGCCCGGCGCAGGGTGCCGGGGCGGCCCAGGCTGGTCAGCATCAGCGTCCGGCACTCCGGCAGCTGCTCGTGGAGCTGGGCGGCCGCGCTCAGGCCGTCGAGGCCGGGGAGGTCGATGTCGATGACCGCGATGTCCGGCCGGACCTCCAGGGCTGCGGCCAGGATCTTGTCCCCGCGCTCCAGTTCGCTGACGACCTCCAGGTCGTCTTCCATTTCGAGCAGGGCGACGAGCGCGCCGCGCACCATGTTCATGTCTTCGGCCAGCAGGATCCTGATCACCGTTGCGAGCCCCCCGTCCGCGCGGTCGATCTTTGCACTTTAAATCATAACAACCGTCCCACAGCCGGTCGGCGGAGCGTGACGCGGGGTCAGCTCACGCCACCAGCCAGGTGCGTTCGCCTTCCGGCGAGTCCTCCAGGTCCAGGTCGACCGCCCCCTGGGCGGGGACCCGCGCGACCACTCGGAAAACGTCTCCCGGGCCGCGGTCGACCTCCAGCTCGCCGCCGACCGCGCGCAGGCGCAGGCCCAGGTTCCCCAGGCCGCTGCCGCTGTGCGGGGAGGCGTCGCGGTACCCCTCGGTCACGCCGTCGTTCGTGACCGACAGCGTCATCAGGCCGTCCTCCTCGACGGCCGTGATCTCGCAGTACGCCGCCCTGCTGTGCCGCAGCACGTTGGTGACGGCCTCCCGCAGCACCGTGGCCAGGACCGTGTCCACCGGCGGGCTGACCTTCACCATCCGCACGTCGGTGACCGCCTCGACCTCGGCGGCGCTCAGCACCGACCGCGCGGAGGCGATCTCCTCCTCCAGGGACAGGTCCCGGTAGCCGCTGGCCACCCGCCGCACGTCCGCCAGGGACTGGCGGGAGATCGCCAGGACGTCCTCGATCTCCTTCTTGGCCTTCGCCGGATGCGCCGGGATCAGCCGGTGGATCAGCTCGCCCTTGAGCTGGATGGCGGACAGGCTGTACCCGAGCAGGTCGTGCAGGTCGCGGGCGAAGCGGAGCCGCTCGCGGGTGACCGCCGCGCGCGTCAGCTCGTCCCGGCTCTCGTGCAGGACCCGCACCAGCTCCGACAGGCGGGTCAGGCCGAAGGTGACCAGCCCCGTCAGCAGGGTGGTCTGCACCAGGTACACGCTGTCGAGGACGGGGCGCCCGTCCAGCAGCGGCGGAACGAGCATGCTGACGCCCACGAAGCCGTACAGGCACCAGCCCAGGCGCGGCGGCAGGAGCAGCAGCAGGGAGCCCGCGAGGAACCCCGCCATGGCCCCCCACTGCGACTTCAGCGCGAGCAGGGGCAGGTAGGTGAAGGCCGCCTGCGCGCCCAGGGTCAGCGCCCGGCGCGCCGCGGGGGCCTGCTTGGCGCCGGCACGGGAGTGCAGCAGCTGCAGGCCGAAGACCGCGGCCAGGCAGAACAGGGCCGCCGCCAGGGCCGGGCCCTCCACCCCGGCGCCCAGGACGTTCAGGGTGGTGATGCCGACGTAGCAGAGGAGCGCGACGACGACGGTGACCTTGGCCATCCGCGGCGCCGGCAAGTCCCGGCTGCGCCGCAGAATCCCCTCGAACAGGACCGCCTCCGATGCATCATCCGAGGACTTGAGGCGGCCAGACATGTCAATCCCCCCATGGGCGTTCCGTGTTGCAGCCACCTTGAGCATAGGCGAGGAAGTCGGGCGGGCGCTGAAATCCGATCGCTCACACGAACAGAGGGATGGGATTGAGCTGGTCGTACGGTGTGGGTTCGGCCAGTCTGCCGAGTTCCACGGGCACGTCGAATAGCCGGCCGGGAGCGAATCTCGGCCAAAAATGACGCAGTCCCGGTACGACCGCTTTCGTCACCGAAATCCCCAGGTCCGGCCGCGTCTGGTCGAGGACCAACAGGTCCATGCCTTTCCGCCGGACCAGCTCGGTGATCGTTCGTACGTCGTCCAGGAGGTCCGCGGTACGGACCACCGGCCAGTCGGCGGGAGTCCGCGGCGCCGCCGCCGGATCGGCCACCAGGTACGGCTGGTTGACGACGGTCGCATGCCGCCACCACGACAGCGGTTCCGGGTCGGTGATCCCGTATCCCGTGCCGTCCGGCCGGGCGTCCCGCACCGCGGGCAGCAGCTGGGCCATCTCCGACAGCGCCCGGCGCAGCGCGACCCCCGGGTCGAAGTGCGCGCCGAAGCCGAACACCACGTCCTCGCCCGGCTTGTCGGTGCGCCGGGACAGCGCCGCGACCACCGGTATCCCCAGGTCCGAGGTGAGGTCGAGCGCCCACACCTCCCGGCCCGCCCGCCGCAGCCCGTGGCGGATCCGCTCGGTCCAGTCGTCGGCGAAGGCGTCCAGGTCCACGGCCGGCTGGCGGGTGCGGTTGTACCACCACAGGGCCACCGCGTCCCGCTCCACCAGCTCCATGAACCCCTGCACCAGCGCGTCCTCGGGGCTGCTGCCGGCCGCGTTGCCGTTGGAGTCGGCCCACGGGTCGTCCGGGTGCGGGGCCGGGGCCCGGCCGTCGCCGCGGGCGAAGTACAGCATCGAGGTCGGCAGCAGCCGCTGTTCGCCCCCGGTCAGGGACCACACCGGCGTCCAGTCGGTGGGCCGCGTCTCGTCGAACGGCGCCGACACGTAGTGGAAGCGCGAGGCGCGGGCGTTCCACAGGTCCCGCTCCGCGTACTGGCGGGCGCTGTAGAGCAGGCAGTCGTCGGGGTGGACGGCCGCCGCGCCCAGGCCGCGCAGCGAGTCGCGGACCGTCGGCTCGTCGCCGTGCCGGGTGCCGCTGTAGCGCTCGACCGCCTCGCACAGCGCGCCCGCACGGGCCTCCTCGGCGGTGCGGCCCTTGCCGCCGCTGAGCGCGCGCAGGCCCGAGCGGAGCCCGGCGAAGGTCGCCGACGCCATGGCCAGGTTGTGGCCGGAGGTGTAGGCGTGGGCGTCGTCCGGGGTGCCGGGCGCCCGCCGGATCTCCTTGACGACGCCGGTCACCGGGTCGACGAGGTGCCCGTACGCGGCCAGGAGCTGCGCGGGCGTGAGCGCCCGGTCCCCGTTCCCCCCGGCTGCGGCCGGGGCCTTGGGCCGGGAGACGGGGACGAACGGGGCGCGCACCCGGCGGGCGACGAGACCGGGGTCGCCGCAGGCGGGGCACTGGGGGAGCCGGTCCACGCGGTGGCCGGACGTGCGCAGCCGCAGCGTGTCGAAGGTGTGGACGTGGCCCTGCTCGGGGTGGCGCAGGCCCGCGAGCCACTTCGCGGCCTCCAGGACGGCGAGGTTCACGGCGAGCGCCGTCCCGGCGGCCAGCCCGGCCGGGGGCCGCGGAACGGGCCCGTCCAGGCCGAGGGCCCGGCGTACGGGGAGCTCGGAGTGGCGGTGGCCGCGCAGCCGGACGGCCAGGCAGTGCCAGCAGGGGCCGGTGTCCGGCCGGAAGAACGGGCCCACCCAGGGGTCGGTCCCGCAGAGCCGGACCGGCAGCCACGGCCGGCCGGCCGCGCGGTGGGCGGCGTCGGCTGCGGCGAGGCCGGGGGAGAGGTAGTCGTCGCACAGGACGAGGACCAGGGAGGCGTCGTCCACGTCGTCGGCGACGGCCACGCCGGAGGCCCGGCAGGCCTCCGCGACGGGCGCCGCGTCGAGTCCGGGCAGGGCCTCGATCGCGACGGACGCCCGGGACAGGTCGGCGGCGGCCCGGCCGCCGTCCAGCCCGGCCAGGTCCCAGTAGGCCTCGGCCTCGGCGGCGCCGGGCGCGGGGGACCCGCCGGCCGCGGTGGCGGCCGACGGGGAGGTGGGGCGGATCAGTCCGGCGGCGGTGAGGGCGGTGAGGGCCGCTTCGGCGTCCTCGGCCCCCAGGAGGCGGGAGGCCTCCTGGTGGACCGCGCCCGCGGTGCGGGTGCCGTCGAGGAGCGGGACGAGTACCTCCGCCTGGCTGCCGCCCAGCGCGGTCACCCCGCGCCGGGACACCAGGTAGGCGGCGTCGCCGGGCACGACCGTCGGCCGCAGGTGGGACTTGAAGCCCACCAGGCGGTCCGCGGCCGCCGGCGGCGCGGCCGGCCGCTCGCGCTCGGCAGTGCTCACGCGTCCAGCCGTCCGGCTATCGGGGTCGCCGGCTCGGCCAGCTGCGTCACGGCGCAGACCGTGAACAGCGCGTGCTGGGTGTCGGGCAGGGCGTCGAGGTGCTCGATGACGAGGCCCGGTCGGGCGGAGTGGGCGGGGGCCTGTGCGGATCCGTTGACGGTGGTGCGGGCACTGGCCGGAATGCTGGTCATGGTGGTCAGGTTCCCTTTGAGTTGTCGTCTGGCGGGTTTCGATCCGTTCACCGACGATTCTGCGAGGGAACAGGCGACCTCAGACAGTGCTGCCGTCACCATCACCGGATGAAGATTTCACATCTGCCGGTGGCATGACCACCGCGCGGGTGCCCGGCGCCGGCGGAACGCCAGGCTCCGCGCTACCAGCGGACGGGCAGGCCGCGGGGACCGCGGATGAGGAGCCCCGCCCGCCACGGGAGCGATGCCGGGTCGGCGTCCAGGGCCAGGGCGGGTGCCCGCTCCAGCAGTGCCACGAGGGCCGTGCGCGCCTGGAGCCGGGCCAGCGGGGCGCCCAGGCAGTAGTGGATGCCGTGGCCGAATGCGATGTGGCCGCCCGCCGGCCGGCGGATGTCGAAGCGGTCCGGATCCGTGAACCGCGCCGGGTCGCGGTCGGCGTCGGCGAGCGCGACCAGCACCAGCTCGCCGCCCCCCGGGACCACGGACCCGCCGATCTCCACGGGCTCCGTCGTGAACCGGTACGTGGTGGTCTCGACCGGCCCCTCGTACCGCAGCACCTCCTCTACGGCCCCGCCCGCCAGTGAGGGGTCCGCGCGCAGGGCGGCGAGCTGGTCGGGGTGGCGCAGGAGCAGCAGGACGCCGGACGCGATGAGGTTGACGGTGGTCTCGAAGCCGGTGACGAGCAGCAGCCAGGCCATGCCGATCAGCTCGTCCGCGGAGAGCCGGCCGCCGTCCTCGTCGGTGGTCCTGATCAGCGCGCTCATCAGGTCGCCGCCGGGCCGGGCGCGCATCTCCTCCACCATGCCGACCAGGTACCGGGTCATCGCGGCGGTCGCGGCCGTGCGGGCCTCGCGGTCCGGGCTGCTCAGCGCCTGCCCGGCCCAGTCACGGAAGGACGCGCGGTCCAGGGCGGGCACGCCGAGGAGCTCGCAGATCACGCCCATCGCCAGCGGGAACGCCAGGGCCTCGACGAGGTCGGCCCGCCGGTCCGGCCGGGCGAGCATCGCGTCGAGGAGGCCGTCCGCCAGTTCCCGCACCCGCGGGGCGAGCCCCTCGACGCGCCGCGGCGTGAACTCCCCGGCCACCAGCCGCCGCAGCCGGGTGTGGTCCGGCGGGTTCGAGCTCAGCAGGTTCTCGCCCGCGGAGAGCCGGGCCAGCGGCAGCTCCGGCGAGGCGTCCCGCCACGACTTCGACAGGCCGGGATGGGTGAGCGCGGCCCGGCAGGCCTCGTGCCCGACGACGAGCCAGGCCTCCGCGCCCTCGGGCGTGCGGATCCGGTGGACCGGGCCCCGCGCACGCAGGGCCGCGTACACCGGGTACGGGTCACGGGTGAAGTCCTCGCCGAGCGCCGCGAAGTCCGCCGCGGTCTCCGTGTGCATGCTGCCTGCCGTTCCCTTCGTCGGACGGTGTGCCGGAGGCCGCCCCGGCCCGCGCGGTCGGTGCGCGGGCCGGGGCCGGCCCGCTACGAGACGGAGGCCTTCCGCTTCTCGAACACCTCGCGCGCCACAGTGAGGGCGTTCAGCACCCGCGGGAAGCCCGCGTACGGCACCACGTGGATCAGCGCCTCCACGACCTGCGCCGGGCTCAGGCCGACGTTCAGCGCGGCGCCGATGTGCACGCGCAGCTGCGGGGCGGTGTCGCCGAACGAGGTGAGCGCGCCGACCGTGACGAGCTGGCGCCGCCGCGGCGACAGCCACGGCCGGTGGTAGACGTCGCCGAAGGTGAACTCGACGATGAACCGCCCCAGGTCGGGCGCGATGTCCTTCAGCGACTCGACGACCTCCAGGCCGTGCCGGCCGTCGATCTCCACCAGCTTGTCGACACCGCGCTTGTAGCGGTCGCGGGCGTCGTTCATGACCGGCGGCCGGAAGGCCACGCCGCGGTCGGCGAAGACCGTCCGGGCGACGCCGATCGCGTTCAGCACCCGCGGGAACCCCATGAACGGCACCAGGTGGATCAGCGCCTCGATCACCTCGGCGGGCTTCACGCCGACGTGCAGCGCCGCGTCGATGTGGAAGTTCAGCTGCGGCGCCGTGTCGCCCTGGGCAGTCAGCGAGCCCAGCGTCACGAGCTCCCGCTCGCGCAGGTCCAGACCGGCCCGCGGGTAGATGTCGCCGTACGCGAACTCGACGACGAACCGCCCGAGGTCGGGGGCGATGTCCTTCAGCGACTCGACGACCGCCGCGCCGCGCTCGCCCGAGGTCTCGCGCAGCACGGCGAGGCCGCGCGCGTACCGGGAGTTCCTGCCCGCCGCCGCGGCGGCGTCCGAGGCCGCGGCTCCGGCGGCCGGGGCTCCGGCGGCTGCCGCCGGGGCCGCGCCGAGCAGGCCCTCGGCCAGGCCGATTCCGACCAGGGCGCCGCCGGTCAGGGTGGTGCGGCGGGAGAATTCCGCGGTCTTCCGCGATGCATTCATGACGTCTCTATCCATTCGACAGGGGTGGGTTGTGGGGGAGGGAATCGGGTTGAATTCCTCTTCCGCCGGGAAGAGGACGGCTTTTTTCAAAGGGCTTTCGGAACCGTGCCGATCGCGATGGCGTTGCCCTCGCTGATGTATCCGTCCGGATCGTGCAGCGGATGGGCCGGATCCGCCGGGTCCAGGAACGGCGCCCAGTTCCCCGGGGCGCCTTCGGCCGCCGCCTGCCGGGCGAAACGCGCGCACGCGTTCGCGTAGAAGCGGAAGGCCGCCGGCGGGAGCGGTGCACGGTGCTCCATCAGCACCGTGCGCTGCCGCACCGCCTCCAGGCCGGCCGCGCGCAGCCACCGGTGGAGGTCCCGGCCGCGCAGCAGCTGGCGGGCGTACCCGGGGGAGGCGGCCGACCGCCGGAAGAGGTCGGTGATCAGGAAGGGGTCCGCCGGGCGCACCGTGCTCAGCGTGCCGTCCACGTCCTTCACGGCGACGAGCCCGCCCGGCCGGGTGACCCGGCGCAGCTCCGACAGCGCCCGAGCCAGCTCGGCGTCGTCGAGGTACTGCGTCGTGTTGGCACACCACACGGCGTCGAACGCGCCGTCCGCGTACGGCAGGTCGAGGATGCTGCCCTGCCGCACCTCCACGCGGGCCCCCGCGGGGTGCTCCCGCATCCGCGCTGCGGCCCGCGCCGCGTTCTCCGCGGCCAGGTCCACGGCGCAGACGCCGCCCTCCGGGCCGACCAGCTCCGCGATCAGCGGCAGGAAGGCGCCGCTGCCGCAGCCGGCGTCGAGCACCCGCCAGCCGGGCCGCAGGCCCACGCCGTGCAGCGCCTCCCGGTAGTGGCCGGCGCACGCCTCGAAGTGCTGGTCGACGATCTCCTCGTGCGTGAACGCGAGCCCCGTTGAGGCGGTGTACCCCCACCCCGCGTGGTCGGCCGTCACCATGCGCCCGCACCCGTCTTCCCGGCGCGGGCGAGCAGCCCGGCGAGCAGCCGTGCCGTCTCCCGCGGGGCCTCCAGCGGGGCGAGGTGGCCCACGCCGGGGAGGATCGCGAGCCGGCCCTGCGGCAGCGCCGCCGCGGTCATCCGCGCCTCGTCCGGGGAGACCAGCTCGTCCTCGTCGCCGATGACGACGAGGGCGGGCACCGCGGCCGCCCGCAGGACCGCCGTGGAGTCGGGGCGCGCCGCGACGGCCCGCTGTGTCCAGGCGACCGACTGCGGCGGCGCGGCCAGCGCCAGGCCCGTCACCCGGCCCAGGAGGTCGGGCCGCCCCACCCGCGTCGTGGCGCCGAGCAGCGACGGCGTCGTCGCCGCCACGAGGCGCTCGCGCGCTCCGTCGTCGAGGACCGCGTCGGCGAACCGCCTGCGCTGCTCCGCGGCCTGCGCGGTGTCGGCGGTGCCGCGGGCGGCCAGCAGGGCCAGGCCGCGGACCCGGTGCGGGTGGCGGCGCAGGAAGGCCATGGCCGTGTAGCCGCCCAGGGAGCAGCCGGCGAGGACGGCGGCGGCGATCCCCAGCCGGTCGAGCTCCGCGGCGAGGGCGTCCGCCACCGCGTCCAGCGACGGCTGCCCCTGCACGGGCGGCGCGGCGCCGAAGCCGGGCTGGTCGGCGGCGACGACGCGGTGGCCGCGGGCGCGCAGCTCCCGCGCGGTGCCGTCCCACATCGACGCGTCGAACGGCAGGGCGTGGAGGAGGACCACCGGCGGGCCGCCGGCGTCCTCCGCAGGCGGGCGTCCCGCCCCGGGCGCCGCCGCGTGCACGGCCGGGCTCACCGCTGCACCGCCCGTTCCGCGGCGGCGACGAACCGCGCCACGTGCCCGGGCGGTTCGACGCCCCGCAGCCGGCCGAAGGCGACCGGCGACGGCGGGAGGTCGTGCACCGGGATGATTTTGATGTCCGGCGGGAGGACGGCCTCCAGCGACCGGAACGAGACGTGGACGGCCGAACCGCCCCGCAGCAGTTCCGCGAGGGCGTCGAGGGTGGTCATCGGGTGGACGCGGCGGATCGGGCGGCCCCGCGGGGTGTGCGGCGGCACGACCAGGTCCCACACGTGCGGCGGGAAGCTGCCGGGGCACCGGAACGCCTCGTGGTCCGCGACCTCCTCGATCGACACCTCCGCGCGGCCGGCGAGCGGGTGGCCCGCGCCGACGAGCACGGCCCGCCCGTCGAAGGCGACGGGCGCGCTGACGGCGATGTCCGGCTCCAGCGGGTCGTACTTGAGGAGCATGATGTCGGCCAGGCCGGCGCGCAGCGGCGCGAACGGCTCGGCCACCTCGTAGGGGACGTACTCCACGGCGGACGGCGGGACGCCCGCGGCGGCGGCGATCCGCTCGGCCTGACGGGTGGAGCCGTGCACGCCGAGGCGGACGGGGCGCGGCGCGGCGGTCGGGGGAGCCGAGCCGGGTCGGGGTAACGGCACTTCAGACCTCCGTGGTCAGTCCGGCATACGCCTGGAGTTCGTCCGGGCGGTGGACGTCGGTGTCGACGCGCAGCATGGCGAGGGGGGCGCCCAGGCCGGTCAACCGCGGCACGAACCGCAGCGTCAGGCGGTCGCCGGGGCCGATCAGCCCGTCCAGGACGGCCTCGGCGAGCAGGTGGTTGACGTGGACGAGCGCGTCGGTGACGGTCACCTTCGCGGTGGCGACGTACAGGTCGCGGTGGACGGGGCGGCGCCCGCCCGGCCGGCCCGGCACGGTCACGTCGACCGCGGGAAGGGCGGTCAGCTCGTGCGACGCCTCGAAGGCCTTGAGGAGCCGGCGCAGGGTCGCCGTCGCCGAGCCGGGCGCCGGCGCCGCCCAGGCCGCCGAGTCGTCGCAGGCGACGTGGTCGAAGGCGAACCGGCCGCGCAGGTTGGCCGGGTTGCCCGCCAGGTAGACGGTCCGGGTGAAGGAGCGCCGCCACGCCTCGCGCGCCGCGGGTGCGAGGGAGAGGGCGAAGGCGCAGGTCTCCTTCACCCAGCGGGGCAGGTCGAGGCGGCCGATCACGACCACGGCCAGGACCTCGTCGGCCTCGACGCCGCGGCTGCCGTGGAAGCCGTCCCGCACGGCCCGCAGGGCCTGGGTGCTGGACAGGTCGAGGCGGTCCGCCAGCTCGGGGCGCGCGGACCGCACCCGGTCCGCGGCCGACTTGAGCAGCACCGCGGAGGACAGGGAGGCGGCCGGGGCGGCCGGCGGTGCGGGCGCGGCGAGCGCCGCGGGGCGCGCGGAACGGGCCGGCAGGCGGGTCGGGGAGCTGGTCGCGGTCACGGGACTGGTCATAGGAACACCGCCGACAGGAGTGCGGGATCGGGAGCGGGGCGGCCCCTGCCGAGCAGGGAGGACGCCAGCCGGTAGGGGTCGACGTACGTGTGGCCCCGCCGGTGCCGGTCGAGGGCGCCGGGCAGGTCGGCGGCGCCGGCCGCCGGGCCCTCGTCGGCGGCCCGGCGCAGCAGCCGGGCGGCCACCGACAGGCAGTTGCGCAGCAGGTCGTGCCGGAAGGACTGGGACTGGCCGGGGCCGAGGGTGGCGATGAAGTACAGGCGCATGCCGAGCCGGAGCGCGTCCGTCCCACCGCCGTCGCCGTCGCCGTCGCCGTCGCCGTCGCCGACGGCCTCGGCCGCGGCGTCCAGCAGGGCGCCCGCCGTGTGGCCGTGCCAGCCGCCGTGCCGGGCAGAGGTGATCCGGCCGTCGATCGGCACCCGGCCGATCGGGACGCGCCGCACCGTCGGCCCGAGCCGGGCCAGGACCCGGTTCAGGAGCTGGTAGTCGGAGTCGAGCTCGCGGTCGTAGAGCAGGACGACCTCGTCGTACCAGGGGACGAGCGGCATGAGCTCGCGCAGCGCGCACGCGAGGTAGTTGGGGCGGCCGTCGGAGGTGACGATCCGGCGCAGCGGCATCCCGTACCGGGTGAGGTCCAGGTAGACGGGGCCGCCGCAGTGCCGCTGGTCCAGGAGCAGTCCCACGGCGGCGAGCCGCTCCAGCATCTCCTCCAGCCCCAGACCCGGCGGCTGGTGCTCGCGCAGGCCGGGGTCGTGCATGCCGAGGCGCTCGTAGTGCCCGGCCCACAGGCGCAGCATCCGCTCGCTCGCCGGGTGGACCCAGCCGCCGTGCTCGACGGCGTCGCGGTAGGGCCGCAGGACGGCGGCGTCCTGCGGGCGGTCCTCGGACCGGTAGGCCACGTACAGGTCGCCGATCTCCTCCTCGGAGAGCTGGCCGTAGTCGGTCTCACCGCGGGTGCGGTCGAGGTACTCCCAGAAGCCGACCGTCTGCTCGGTGACGTGGTACGTGGTGTGGCTGTAGCGGTAGGTCACCGCGGCGAGCGGTGCGGTGGCCCGGAACATCACGTCGGTCCACAGCAGGCCCTTGAGGTGGCTGGGCGTCAGAGGCTTGGTCGGGGTTACCGTGACCGGAGCCAGCAGGACGTTCTTGCGGGGCTGCACCGTCATCCTCCTTCGCGGGCGGTGAGGGCGTGCCGGAGTTCGGCGGGAGTCGGCGGCCGCGGCCCCTCCGGGGCGGCCGGCCCGGGGCGGGCGCCCTCCGAGGCCCGTACCCGGTCCAGGAACGCCGGGTCGGCGAAGACCTCGGCGGGTGTGGCGAGGCTCGTCTGGATCCGGGTGAGCCCGCGCCAGACGGCGCGGTCGGCCGCGGCGGCCGCCGTCGCGGCGGCCCACAGGCCCGCGGGGACCGGCGGGACCGGCGGGCCGGGCGGCTCGGGCGGCCTGGCGGGCTCGCGGTCGGCGGCCGCCCCGGTCGCCTCGCGCCACTGGCGCACGCGCAGCCGGGAGTCGTGCACCCCCTTGTCGAACCAGGGGCGCAGCAGCCGTTCGGCGAGCCCGGCTGCGTCCCGCGCCAACCGGTCGTCGGCCTCCGGGCGGCCGTCGATCAGCTCCGCGAGCCCGAAGGCGTGTGCCAGGGCCAGGGACAGCCCGCGCCCGAACATCGGGTCGGTGGTGCAGGCGGCGTCGCCGACCGGGAGGAGCCCGCGGACGGGCCGCAGCCGGTCGGTCGCCGCGCCGCGCAGGACGTTCGGCGGCATGCCGGTCGCGCGGACCGGGCCGAGCGGCTCCGCGGCGTCCTCCTCGACCCACGGGGCGAGGTACGGGGAGAGCCGGCACGCGGCGGTGAACGCCTCGGCGCCGCGCAGCGCGGCCATGGCGCGGTCGCCGGGCAGGGCGCCGAGCGTGATGGCGAAGACGTCGTTGTCGGCGGGGTGCAGGACGGCCGAGTAGTGGCCCCAGATCCCCCCGGCGGCGTTGCCCCGGTTGAGCGGCCCGGGCAGCGGGCCGCAGGGGCGCCGCAGCCGGTAGAAGCGGCCGTAGGCGTGCAGCCGGCTGGGGCCGCTCAGGTCGTCCGCCACCGGCAGCCCGGCCGCGGCGAGCCAGGACCGGGAGGCGGATCGGCGTCCGGTCGCGTCCAGGACGAGGCGGGCCGGGATCCGCTCCCCGGTGTCCGCGACGACCCCCGCCACCCGGTGCCCGGACGGCCCGGCCGGGGCCGTCAGCAGCCCGGCGGCAGTGGTGCGGTGGCTGACGCTCACGCCCGGCACGGCCGCGGCGGCCCGGTGCAGGACGACGTCCAGGAGGGAGCGGCGGGCGACCAGGGTCACCAGCTCCTCCTCGCCGGGCTCCGCGGGGCCGCCGGGCGCCGCCGCGGCCAGGTCGAGGAGCCGTGCGCCGTCCGCGAGCAGGCCGTCGAGCACGTCGGGGGCGTGCCGGCGCAGCATCCGCACGCCGAGCGCGTTCAGGATGTGGTCGTGGACGGCCTGCGGGACCCCGGGCCGCCGCCACCGCTGCGCGCTCTCCACGGCCGGCCCGTCCGGCGGCGCGTCGCCCCGCTCCAGGACCCGCACCCGGTGGCCGCGCCGGCCGAGTGCCAGGGCCGCGGCGAGGCCGGCGGTGCCGCCGCCGGCGATGACGATGGCTGCCATCGTCAGCGTCGCCTGCCGTGCACGAAGAACACGCGCCGCACCTCGCGCACCGCGCGCGGCGGGACGGGGTCGGGCCAGCGCCCGAAGTCGGCCCCCGGCTCGCCGGGCTGCACGGCGCGGACGTCGAACCCGTAGCCCGCGAACAGGGCCTCCGGCTCGTCGGTGCCGAACACCCAGGGGCACCCCCAGCCCGCGAAGACGTCGAGCAGGCCCCGCATGTGGGGGAGGGTCAGCGAGGCGGCGTTGACGATGTCGGCGGCGATGCGGCTGCCGGGCGCGGAGAAGGCCGCCACCCGCTCCAGCATCCGGTGCGCGTCGGCCTCGGGGATGTAGTACAGCAGCCCCTCCAGCAGCCACGTCGAGGGGACCGACGGGTCGTATCCGGCCGCGGCGAGGCGGTCCTCCCAGTCGTCGGAGGTGAGGTCGACGGCCACCGTGCGGTGGTCGACGCGCGGCTCGGCGCCCCGCAGCCGCTCCGCCTTGAAGTCGAGGACGGCCTGCCGGTCGACCTCGAAGTAGCGGACGCGGCCCGGCCAGGGGAGCCGGTAGGCGCGCGAGTCCATGCCGGCGGGGGCCAGCACGATCTGCGTCGTCTCCGGATCGCGGGCCGCCTCCTGGAGGTAGTCGTCGAAGAACCGGGTGCGGATGGCGTTGTAGTCGGGGGTGCTGGGCAGGGTCCGCGGCCGGCCGGGCGGGAAGGTCGCCTCGCGGATCTCCCGCAGCAGCTCGGGGCCGGCCGCGCCGACGAGTCCGGCGGCGTACGGGTCCTCGTACAGGCGGTCCTCGCGGCGGGTCTCGGCGGCCCGCAGCGCCGCGGTGAGCAGGGCGGTCCGTTCGACGGGGTTGAGTACGGGCATGGTGGCTCCTTGGTGCAGGGGTGGGGCCGGAGGGCCTGCGGGCCGGGCTCGGTCAGCCGTTCGGCGTAGCGGTCAGACGCCCCCACAGCGCGTCGTCCTGCCGGAAGAGGCGGTCCTTGACCTGGGTGGGGCGGATGCCGGAGGCGACCGCCGCGTGCCAGTCGCGGTCGAAGGCCTCGGCGTCGAGGAGGCGCAGGGACGGGGCGGCCAGGCGGCCGGCCGCGCGGGCGGCGGCGTATCCGGCGGACTCGGCGGACAGGGCGCCGTCCAGGGCGGCCGTGAAGCGCTCGGCGTCGGCCGGCCGCCAGGGGGTGCGCGGGGAGACGGCGAAGACGTAGTGCGGGGTGCCGCCGGCCGACGGCTCGACCCGGCAGGCGGCGTTCCGCAGAGCGAGCCCGCCGGGGCGGAGGGCGGTGTGCAGGGCGCGGACGACCTCGGCGTCGCGCAGGCGCTCACCGGCGGCGTCGGAGCGGCCGCCGCGGCCGGCGTACTCGACCCGGGGGACCCCGCCGGCGGTGTCCACGACGCGGACCACGTCGCCGACCGCGTACCGGTACAGGCCGCCGACATGGCTGAACACCACGTGGTAGTCGCGGCCGGCTTCGAGCTCTTCCGGCAGCAGGGTGTCGCTGTCGGGGCGCAGGTCCTCCTCCGCGGGCACGAACTCGTACACCGAGGCGGAGGCGACGAGGCTGCCGGCCGACGGGTGCCGGTCCAGCGCCACGCCGACCGGGCCCTCGGAGGCGGCGACCGGAGCGGGCAGGACGGCGACGTCCGCGCCGAACTCCCCGCTCAGGGCGGGCAGGTAGAGGGAGGCCACCCCGGTCGTCCAGCAGAACAGCGCCCGCATCCGCGGCCACACCTGCGCGGGCCGCACCCCGCCGGAGGAGTCGGCGAGCCGCTCCAGCTCGGCGGCGCGCGCCGGGTCGGGCCGGCCGTGGGGCAGTCCGCCGAGGGTGCCGTCGCGGACCTCCTTCACGATGCGCGGCCACCACAGGTTCAGCTGGTACGGGACGGCGGCGACCATCGCCGGATTGATGCCGATCATGCAGCGCAAATCGGCCTGGACGGCGAGCCGTAGCCGCAGGTAGGCCCGCTCCAGGTGGTCGGCGGGGTCGGTGGGGACGGGGAGCGCCGCCCAGGGCGCGCCGGTGCCGGGTTCGGCGGAGAGGGGTTCGCCGAACCGGGCGCCGAAGTCGACCTGGCTGGCGCCGACGTGGGGCCGGCCGTCGGCCGTGGTGGGCGGGGCGGTGAGCGGGTCGTGCTTGAGGTTCAGGACGGCGTCGGGCCGCTCCAGCACCTCGGGGAAGTGCTCTACGAGGGGGGCCCAGGCCGCGTAGTAGAACGGCATGAAGGTCGTCTTCATGAAGCGGGGCGTGACGGGGACCTTCTTGTGCGCTCCCGTGCTGCCGCTGCTGGTGAAGTACACGGCGGGGGTGTCGGCGGACAGCAGGTTCCGCTCGCCGGCGGCCGTCCGCTCGATCAGCGGCGCATGGTCGGCGTAGTCGCGGACGGGGACGGCGGAGCGGAAGTCCTCCATCGTCAGGACGCGGCCCAGGCCGTGCGCCCGGCCGAACGCCGTGGAGGCGTTGAAGCCGACGAGGTCGGTCAGGACGCGCTGCTGCGCCTCCGGGAGGTCGGTGTGGTCCCGGGTGAGCCGGGTGCGGGCGGCGAAGACGCGCTCGCGGTAGCGGGCCGCGTGGCCCGGGGCGTGCCAGACGGAGGAAACGTTCATGCGGCCAGTACCTCCAGCACGGCCCTCGCCGCGCGGTCGGGGTCGGACTGCTCGGCGAGCACGGTCACCGGCACGTCGCGGACCTCCTCGAGCAGGATCTTCCGCAGGTTCTTCTGGTAGCGCTCGAAGTCCGCCCAGTGGCCGTCCCGGCCCTCGTACTCCAGGGCGTTGAGCCGGGCCCCGTCCGCCCTGCGGTGCCAGGCCGTCTCGGGGGAGACGTCGAGGAACACCACCCGGGCGGGCTGGGGGAAGGAGCGCCACCAGGAGTACAGGCGGCTGTCGCGGACGCCCGCCATCCGGCACTTCGCGAGGATCTTGTAGTAGTACGAGTCCACGAGCACCGGGACGCGCGGGTCCGGGCCGTCCAGCTGGTCCCTGAGGTGGACCACGGCCGTCTGCAGCACGCTCGCCATGAAGTCGGCGGAGTACGCGGTGCCCAGGCCCGGCAGGAGGTGCTCGTGCACGTCCTGCCGCAGCCGGTTGACCAGGTCGTGCTCGGGGGCGACGAACGCGCTGTCCGTCGACACCAGCCGCCAGTCGGGCAGCTGCGCCGCGAGGCGCCGCATGACCGACGACTTGCCGGCGCCGTCGGGCCCCAGCAGCACGTGGAAGTGCGGTCCGCTCATCGGGCGGCGGCCGTCGTCTCGGCGCGCAGGGCAAGGCGTTCGCGCAGCTCGGGGTCGTCGCCGACGGCGACGGGGTGCCCGACGAGCTCCAGCATGGGCAGGTCCGAGACGTGGTCCCCGTACGCCCAGCAGTCCCGCGGGTCGGTGTCGGGGCGGGAGGACAGGTGGGCCCGTACGGCCTCCCGCTTGCCCTCGCCGATGACCGGCACGGCGACCTCGCCCGTGTACGTCCCGCTGTCGGCCAGCGGGCGCGTGCACAGGATCGCATCGGCGCCGATCTCGCGGGCGAGCGGTTCCAGGAGGGGCGGGAAGGAGCCGGAGACCAGGACGACGGACGCGCCGGCCGCCCGGTGGCGGTGCAGGGCCTCGCGCGTGGAGTCGATCCAGAACCCCCGGGTGGAGGCGGCGCGTTCGGTGAACCAGTCGTCCGCCAGGGCGGTGACCGCCGCGACGTCCTCGCCGGCGTAGTGCCGGTAGTAGGCGCGGTTGATCTCCTCGCGTGGCACGCCGTCGGCGGCGCGCCGGCGGAGCACGGCCATGATCCGCTCGTACTCCTCCTCGCCGGCCGCGCCGTGCAGGCGCACCAGCCGGTAGTGGAGGAAGTCGAACATGCTCTTGACGGTGATCAGCGTCTCGTCGACGTCGCTGAAGACGGTGTAGGTCCTGCTTGTGTCTGACATGGGTTTGGCTCCTTGCGGGGGCGGTCGGCGGCCCGCCGTGCGTACGGGCCGCCACTTCAGGTGCAGCTGTCCGCCGTGGTCACGGCGCGCCCACCCCGGACCGCACCGGGGCGGTGGCCGCCGCCTCCGCCGTCGCCAGGGCCACGCCGTCCTGGAGGGAGCGCTGCGCCGCCCGCGTCTCCTTGGCGTGGGAGACCTGCGTGTCGAAGGCGGTGAAGCGGACGTCCATGCCCGCGGTCTCCGATCCGCCCTGCGTCACGGACAGTTCGCAGTGGAACGTGGTCCGCGTGTGGTGCGGCGAGCGGTGGGACAGCACGTGGCACCGCACCACCGCGGGCAGCGGGAAGAGGAAGTTGCGGTACCGGGTGGAGAAGGAGTCGATCACGAAGTATCTGCTCCCCACGGCCTCCGTCGGCAGGTAGAACTGCTCGGCGACCGCGATGAACATCTGCCGCGCCGCCTCCGTGGCCAGCATCCCCTGCATGTGCTGGCCGGTGACGTGGTCGGACATGACCTCGTTGCCGGCGTCCACGAGCAGGTCGGCCTCGTACCAGTCGGTGCCGACGGGCCGCGGGTCTGAGATCAGCACGTTCTCCGGGCGGTGCTTGTGCGCGATCTCCCGCCCGGCGCGGGTGTGCAGGGCCTGGTCGTCGATGGCGACCCGGTCCCCGAGCCCGCGGCGGTCCAGGGTGTCGCGGATGAACCCGACGTCGAACAGGGAGACCCCCTGCCCGAGGGTGATCCGCACGGGGCCGCTGCCGGCGTCGTCCGGGAACGCCCCGCTCTTGATGCGCTTGGCGAGCTGGGAGACCGTGAACACGCCTTCGTGGTGCGCGAACTCGGCGAACACGTCGCCCACGAGGAAGAGCGCGCCCGGCTTGGCCTCGACGGCCTGGGATGTTTCCTGGGTCATGGCTGGTGACCTTTCCCGTTGTCCTGGGTGGATGTCTGGCGCGCGGCCCCCCGGCGGTCGTCGCCCGGTCCGCCGGGGGCTCATCGCGTCATTCGGTGGTGCGCCGGCTCAGTTCGGGGAACTTCGGGTCGCTGCCCAGTGCGCCGCCCTCCGCCCAGCGGTTGCGCGGCACCTCCTGGATGTAGACGGTGATCTTGTCCAGCGGTGCTCCCGTGACGCGCCGGACGGTCCGGGTGAGCTCCTCCAGGAGCTCCTGGGACTGGGCGTCGTCCTGGCCGTCCCAGGTGGTGACGGAGATGATGGGCATGGGACCCCTTCCGGGTTCAGGTGGTTCTGCTCTGCCGCGTCGGGCCGGTCAGGTCTGCGGAGCGGCGGTGGTCCGCAGGTCCAGGAAGGACGGGCCGCGCAGTTTGAGGTGGGCGTGGATGTCCCCGCCGAGGCCGAACTCGCCGATGGCGCCGCCGTAGCTGCGCTGGTAGCTCATCCACAGCACGACCACGTTGATGATCCGGTTGGCGTCCGGGAGGCCCGGGTCGGGGAACGGGTTCGGCAGGGTGGCGTGGTAGCTGCCGGTGCCGTCGGCGTCGGTGGTGAACACGTTGGGCACGCCGAGCGGGCCCGGACGGGTGGGGCCCGCGGGGTCGAGGTCGCGCGCCCGCAGCGACATCACCGTGTAGACGCTGTTCGGTACGAGCCGGGAGAACCGGAAGTCGAAGGTCCCGGCGTGGCCGTCGGCGGTGACGGCGACCTCCAGCGTGCCGCTCGCCCGCATCCACTCCCCGAACGTCACCGGCTCGGTGACCTTGGGGCCGTCCTCGGCCCGCAGGTCGGGGATCGGCACCTCGTGGAAGGCGTGGCTGGGGCGGACGACCCGGTCGGCACCGGGCAGCTGCTCGGGCGCGAACACCATCGGGTAGTTGTTGCACGGCAGGGGCAGCGGCAGCGTGTGCAGGACGACGTCCCGGTCTGCGCCGTCCGGGTCGGTGTCCAGCTCGCGTACGACCTCGTACGGGGCCAGTCGGCCGAACTCCGGGACGGGGCTGGCGGGCGAGACGACCGCCGCGCCCCACTCGGGTGCGGTCCCGCCCCCGGGCGCGGGGCGGTTGACCATGCCCACCACCAGGAAGTTCCCGTCGCCGTCCATGACCTCGCTCGGCGGGTACAGCGGGCCCTGCGTGGTCAGGGAGAGCTCGTGGACCTCCCTGCGGTGCGGGGTGGCGGCCCCTGCGGGGGCGGCCGCCGTCGCGGTGTCAGACATCGGCGCGCTTGTAGACGCGGGTGTAGAGGCCGCTCTCGCCGCCGACGATGTAGCGGTCGCCGGCCTGCTGGACGATCTCCTGGTACTCGGGCGAGGTGAAGACCGCCTGGTACTGCTCCGGTGCGCACTCGAAGCCGGACACGAACATCACGCCGGGCTCGCTGCTGAGCAGCGAGTGGTACGCCAGGAACGCCTTCACCTCGTCGGCCCGCCGGACGACGTTGAAGATCGTGTTCTCGCGCCACTCGCGGTACGCCGCGTACTCGCGGGGCTTGACCTCGATGTGGCGCAGCTGGACGTACGGGGTCGCCGGGACGGGATCGGCGACGTCCTTCGGGGCCTCGATGAAGTCGAGGAGCTGGCGGCGGAAGTCGGTGGCCAGGTCCTCGGAGACGAGGTCCCACAGCTCGTGCCAGCGGGCGTTGAGGGCGGCGACCTCGGACACCTCCGCGACGGGGGTGATCTCCAGGAGGTTGTCGTCGTCCAGGCTGCGGTAGAGGGCGCGGCCGGCGATCGGCTCCTTCTGGTTGAACTGCTGCCACTGCTCCAGGACGTGGTCCGCCTTGCCGGGGGCCGCGGCGACTTCGTTCAGGACGAGCAGGGTGGAGGACATGCGGGTGTTCCTTTCGGACGGTGCGGTAAGGGCGGTGGGTGGTCCGGCGGGTGACGGTGCGGGGTGGGGCCCGCTCCTGGGGATCCGTGCCGAACCGGTGTGGGGGGATGCGAGGGGCCGGGGATCGGGAAGGCCCCGGGGCGCGGACCCGTCGGGCCCGCGGAGTGGGGGGTGCGAGGCGTTCGAGGGGCGGGCGTCAGGCGACGGGGACGCCCTTGGAGGCGATCACCGCGGCGGCTTCCGCGACGGTCTGCTCCGGGACGAGCTCGCCCATCTCGATCTCCACGCCGAAGGACAGCTGCAGGCGCAGCGCCAGCTCCTCCAGCAGCAGCGAGTCGATCTCCATGGCCTCGAACGTGGTGTCGGGCGTGACGCCCGCCGTCGAGACCTCCAGCTCACCGAGGACGGTGACGACCCGGCTGACGATCGAATTCTCCATTACATTCCTCCGTGAATCAAGGGGGAACGCCGAAATCCCGGGGCCTGTGAGCCCGTTGGGAACGGCATGCCGCCGTTGCGAGAAAGAATGGAACCGGTGAATTCAGGGGATCGAATCCTCCGCGTCCCAACGCATTCATCATGGGATCCGCGAACGTGCGGAGGAAGTGTCTCCCGATCATGGTGGTGCGAACACCACCTGTGGGAAAACCGGTTGCGCCGGGCCCCGTACGGCATCCGGCCGGACGGCGTGCCGTGTGCCGGCCGGGGCCGCCGGACGGCTCAGGCCGCCTCGGCCCCGAACCCGGCCGGCTCGGCCCGGCGGCCGACCCGCTCCGCCCCGGACTGGGCGATGTACAAGGTCAGGAGGGATTCGGGGCTCTCCGGCACCCGCATCACCACCCGGTCGAAGACCGTCACCCCGGCCTGCGGCAGCGCGATCCTGCGCAGCCCCTGATTGGGTCCGACCACCTCGTGACAGTCCCACAGTTCCGCGAAATGCGGACTCATCTCGCTGAGCCGGTCCGCAATACGGCCGAATTCCGGGTCCTGCGGGAAGCGGGCCGACTGCGCCCGGAACTGCGCGACGAGACCCCGCCCCACCTCCTCCGTGTCCGGGTATTTCTCACGGGTCGCCGACTCGGTGAAGAACTTCACGACGCAGTTGTGCCCGCGCGTGCCGATGTGGAAAAGGGAGCGCGCCGAGCGGCTGGCGAGTTCGACGCGCCCGTACCGGTCGGTGATGTACGCCGGATTCGGCGACCAGCCCTCGACGAGCGCCCGCATCCGCGCGTGTCCGCCGTCCTGGCCCCGGTCCGGTGTGCGCGGGGGCGGGTTGTGGCCGGCCAGCCGGTGGAAGTAGTCGCGCTCGCAGTCCTCCAGCCGCAGGGCGTTGCTGACCGCGTTCACGATGCCTTCGGAGACGTTGATGTCCCGGCCCTGTTCGAGCCAGGTGTACCAGGACACCCCTACCCCGGCGAGGGCCGCCACCTCCTCGCGCCGCAGGCCGGGGGTCCTCCGGCGGTCGAAGTTCACCAGCCCGACCTCTTCCGGCGTGATCTGCTCCCGGCGGGCCCGCAGGAAGTGCCGCAGCCTCGCTCGCCGCAGCAGTCCGGATGCCGGTGCGGATGCAGCTGTCTGCATGTATCGACTTCTTTCCTTCTACACAGGACTTCGGTGACGGATGGCGGTGGGCGGACGGCGGGTGCCGGGGGGAGCAAGCGGGGGATGCGGGGCGTGCGGCCCCGGCTGTCGGCCCCACCGCTGGTGGTGGCACCAACCGGTTCGACAGACACTCCCTCCCGCCGGCACCCGGCATCACACTGGCGGCATGTTCCACACAGCGGAGAACATCCCGGCAGCCACGGCGGCGGGTACGGCGGAGCGCGTCCCGAGGAGGAACAGGACCGCTCGGCTCCGCCTGTTCTGCTTCCACCACGCGGGCGGCAGCCCCTGGTCGTTCGCAGGCTGGGGGCAGCACCTCGGCCGCGGCGTCGAGGTGGTTCCGGTGTCCATGCCCCCGAGGTCGTCGGCCCCGGGGGGCGTCCCCGGCGCCGTCAGCACGATGGACGCCCTCGTACGCGAGGTGACACGTCAGCTGACTCCCTTCCTCGACGGGCCGTACGCCTTCTACGGGCACAGCATGGGATCGCTGGTCGCCCACGGCGCGGCACAGAGGATCGTCGCCGCAGGGCGGCGCCCACCTGCGTCTTTCGTGGCCGGTGCCCACCGCGCGCCGCACCTTCAGGCTGCGCCCGGCCCAACCGTAGGACTGTCCGATAGTGCGTCCCTCGAGCTGTTGTTGGGTCTCGGTGGAGCCGGTCGGCTGCTCCGCGAGAGCCCCGCGCGCATGCGGTCCGTGGTGCACCGGCTGCGCGAGGACCTCCGCGTCGCCGCCACCCACCGGCATCCGGTTGCCGGCCACCGGCCGCTGCCCTGCCCGGTCCACGCCATGCTCGGCGACCGGGACCCGCTGGTCCCGACCGCGGACGCCGAGGCATGGCGACTCCACACGAGCGGGCCGTTCTCGTTCCGCGTGCTGCCCGGCGGGCACTTCTTCCACCGCGAGGACAAGGGCCGCTTCTTCGCCGAGTTGGAGGACGTCCTGTGGGACGGCGTACGCTGACGCTCATTCATGGAACCGGTGGGAATCCCGAATTGGCGGCAACCGGCGGGCCCGGCGGTGTATGCGCCTGTGTGGCCCGAACCGCGCGCAGTGTGATTCTCGCCGCTGACAGTGCGTGTCGGTGTGACCTACCTTCGGTCGGTATGGACGCCACGCCCCCCGGGACCGAGACGAAGAAGAAGCGGCGCACCCAGCTGGCGCACTTCCTGCGCACCCGCCGAGCCGCACTCTCCCCCGAGGACGTGGGCCTGGCGGCTGCCGGCAGGCGCGCCAGGGTCGGCCTGCGGCGCGAGGAGGTCGCGGTCCTGGCCGGAGTCAGCGCGTCCTGGTACGCCTGGCTGGAGCAGGGCCGGCCCATCAAGGTGTCGGACGGCATCCTGGACGCGATCAGCTCCGCCCTGCGGCTCGACGAGCTCGAACGGGTCCACCTGTACCGCCTCGCGGACGCCAACCCGCCCGTCCCCCTGCGGCCCGCCGACACCGCCGACCCGGAGGTCTTCCAGCGGATGGTCGACACCCAGCTGTCGGGGCCCTCCTGCGTCATCGACCGCTACTGGGACGTCGTCGCCGCCAACCGCCAGGCCGCCGACCTGCTGCGCCTGACCCGCGACGGCAACGGCAACTTCCTCACCAGCCTGTTCACCGGCACCCACGGCACCCGCTGCCTGAACCGGCCGGAACTGGCACGGCGGATGGCCGCCCGGTTCCGCCTGCAGGCCTCGTACGGGCCCGACGACCCGCGCTACGAGCAGATCGCCGACGGCCTGGCAGCCGCCGACCCCTTCTTCGCCGACCTGTGGGACCGCCACGAGGTCGAGGCGTTCGGCCCGGCCGCCGTCGAGGTCGACGACCCGCAGGCCGGGCACCTCTCCTTCGTGCTGTTCACCATGGACCTGGACGACGCCGCCAGCCATCGCCTCCTCGTGTACCTGCCTCCCGGCATCGCCGGCCCCGCGCCGGTCTGGCCGTAGCACCCTGTCCCGCCCACCCGAAGCCCCCGGCCCGCGGCCGGGGGCTTTTCGCGTGCGCGCCGCAGGGAGGGTGGTGTTCCGCCGCCGGGAGGGTGGTGTTCCCGCCACCACCGCCCGTACCCACAGTGCCCGTACGGTCTGGAACGCGCCCGGCCGGCGGCGGAGAATCGACGTACGCATCCGGGACGGCGCGCCGTACGCGCCGTCCGTGCCGGGTCGCGCCCGCCGGCCGTGCACCACGGCCCGCCGGCGACGCCGTTTCGCGTCCGCCCCTCTTGCCCGGGCGGAGCGCGGCCCCTTTCCACCGTGCCCGGTAGCGGCATTCCGCACCGGCGACCAGGGAGGCCACCTTGACCTACGTGTTGCCCCAAGCGCACCCGTCCGCAGCGCCGGAGGTGGCGGCATGACCCGGGCAGCCGTCCTCACCGGCCTCGGGACGTACGTCCCGCCCCGCGTGGTGACCAACGACGACCTCTCCCGCACCATGGACACCACCGACGAGTGGATCCGCACCCGTACGGGCATCACCCGGCGCCACTGGGCCGACCCCGGCACCGCCACCGGCGACCTCGCGGTCGAGGCGGGCGCGCGGGCCCTGAAGTCGGCCGGGTCCGCCGACGTCGACCTGGTGGTCCTGGCGACGACGACCCCCGACCACCCGTGCCCGGCGACCGCCCCCGACGTCGCCGCCCGGCTGGGACTGGGGAACGTGGCCGCCTACGACATCGCCGCCGTGTGCAGCGGGTTCGTCTACGCCCTCGCTGCCGCGGCCGGTGCCATCGCCTCCGGCACCGCCGAACGCGTCCTCGTCATCGGCGCGGAGACGTACTCCACCATCCTCGACCCGGCCGACCGCACCACCTCGGTCATCTTCGGCGACGGCGCCGGGGCCGTGGTGCTGCGGGCCGGCGACCCGGACGAGCCGGGGGCGCTGCTGGGGTACGACCTCGGCAGCGACGGCTCGCTGAAGGACCTCATCATGGTCCCCGGCGGCGGTTCCCGGCAGCGCTCCGAGGCGGCGGGCGAGGCCGCCGACGGCGCCGGCTCCTCCGCCGGCGGGCGCCCTGCCGACAGCTACTTCACGATGCAGGGCAAGCACGTCTTCCGGCACGCGGTCACCCGCATGGCGGCCTCGTCCAAGGAGATGCTCCGGCGTGCGGGATGGGAGCCGGCGTCGGTGGACTGGTTCGTCGGCCACCAGGCCAACGTACGCATCCTGCACGCCGTCGCCGACCAGCTCGGGATGGACCGCGGGCGCACCGTCGTCAACCTGGACCGCGTCGGCAACACCTCCGCCGCCTCCATCCCCCTCGCCCTCGCCGACGCGATCGCAGGCGGGCAGGTCGGCCCGGGCGACCGCGTGCTGATGAGCGCCTTCGGCGGCGGCGTGACGTGGGGCTCGACGGCCCTGGTCTGGCCGGACGTCACCCCCCACTGAAAGCCCAGCCCACAAGTCGGCCGCCGGTCACAGACGACCGGCGGCCGACGGCCGTCTGCACGGACCGGCGGCCACAGACACCGCAACCTCACACCCCAGGCCCCACGGGCCGCACGCGAAACAGGAGTTGCAAGCATGGCCCCCACCACCGGATCGGCCCGCCCCATGACCATCGGCATCCTGGGCGCGGGCAACATAGGGCGCCCGCTCGGCCGGCACTGGCTCGCCGCCGGGCACACGGTGACCTTCGGCTCCCGAGACCCGGGCCGGCTCGGCCCGTTCGTCGAACTGCTCGGCGACCGGGCCCGCGCGGCGACGTACGCGGGGGCCGTCGAGGCCAGTGACGTCGTCCTGCTGTCCGTCCCGCACCCGGCGCTCGGCGGACTTCTGGAGCAGCTGGCGGGCCGGCTCGCCGGGAAGACCGTCATCGACGCGACCAGCCCGATCGGCGTCTCGGAGGAGGGGCTCTTCGTCTCGCAGCTCCGCCCGGGCACCACCCAGGGCAGCTGGACCGCCGAGCGGCTCCCGCACAGCTCGGTCGCCCGCGCCTTCACGCACTTCCCCGACGAACTCCTGTGGTCGCGGGGCACCCAGCAGCGGCACTTCTGGGGCATGGGCATCGCCTCCGGCGACCCGCAGGCCCGCCGGGTGGCGGAGGCCCTGGTCCACGACGCCGGCTTCGTCCCCGTCCACCTCGGCGATCTGGAGGCGTCCGCCGCCGTGGACCCGGGCGGCAGGCTCTTCGGGTACGTCTCCACCGCCGCGGGCCTGCGCGCGGCGGTCGGACTGGCCGGCTGACCGCGGGCCCGTACGGTGCGCGCGGCGTACGTGAGCACCCGCAGCCGGGAACGACGTACGGCCCGTCCCCCCTTCGGGGACGGGCCGTACGGTCGGCGGCTGCGCCTACCTCTCGCCCGCGCCCTGAGTGGCGAGGGAGAGGGGCTCGGGGGTGGGGCGCACGGCCGCCGGCTTCTTCCGCGGGTTCGACCAGCGGCGCGTGATCGGCCGCTCCACCAGGGCGTACAGCGCCCAGGAGGCCAGGATTCCGGCGGCGATGAACAGCACGGCGAGGGCGACCGCCTCGGGCACCGAGTAGGCCTTGCTGCCGAGCAGCTTCCACAGGCCGACCATCACCGTGTAGTGGACCAGGTAGAAGGCGAACGAGATGTCGCCGAGCCAGACCATCACGCGGTTCCGGAAGAGCGTGAACCGGCCCTCGGCGTCCGCGATGGCACCGGCGGCGATCAGCAGGGCGGCCGGGATGACGCAGACGGCGCGCGTCGAGTAGATGGGCGGGAGGAAGTAGCCGACGGCGTAGCTCGCGGCCAGCAGGACGCCGGACCACACCATGCCGATGTTGCGCCAGCGCCCCGCCATCACCGAGCGGGCGACGAGGATGCCGAGGGCGAAGTCCAGCACGCGGGGCAGCGGCAGGATGTAGGAGACGAAGTACTGGTTCACCGACGTGTCGGGCTCGGTGTCCATCATCGCCGTGCCGGCCGGGACCAGCAGCTCCGACAGGAACGGCGTCGCGATGATCCCGGCGGCCACGGCGGCGGCCCACAGGTTCAGCCGGTGCGCCGGGATCTTGCGGATCCAGTGGATCAGGACGGGGAAGAGGAGGTAGAAGACGGCCTCCACGCCCAGCGACCAGCCGGCAGGGTTCACACCGAAGTTGATCGCGAAGTCCGGATACCAGACCTGGACCATGAAGAAGTTGAGCAGCCCGATGGTCGTGTCCGTGATCGGCGCGGCGAACACCAGCATGGCGAGCGCCCAGACGAGCACGTAGTTCGGGACGATCTTGAGGAACCGGCGGCGCCAGAAGCGCGGTGCGGTGTCCGTCTCCCGGGCCGACCAGGTCAGTACGAAGCCGCTCAGCACGAAGAAGAACGTGACGCCGAGGGCGCCGGCGTGGGCGACCGCGTCGTAGTAGGAGACCGCGGCCGAGCTGCTGCTGAGCCAGGGCACGCCGAGGAAGGCCAGGAGCGCCGCGTGGTAGAGGAACACCACGAAGGCCGCGGGGAAGCGGAGGCCGGTCAGCGTGTCGAGGCGGATCACCCGGGCACGTCCGGGCGCCGCAGGCCCGGCGGGCGGGGACGTGCTGCCCGCCGTCTCGAGCTCCGTCACACGCATGCTGTCCGTCGACACGTTTCTGCTCCTTCAGAAGAGGGGGATCCGCGAACTGAGTGGTGCCACGAGTGCGGCGGTGGCGGACTTCCGGCGACGGTGCCGGACACGCCGGGGCTCTGATCCGAGAGGGGGGAACGGGCCGGACGAGAGGCCGGGGAAGGGGGCCGGGAGGATCGCTCCACGGCTGCGCACCACGGGTGGCGACCCGGCGGCATCGGATGCCTGAAAGCTACCGGAATCACCGCCACCGTGCCGGGGTCGGTTCATCCGGGTGGTGCCACCACCACCGTCACGGGAGGCCGACACGGCAGCACACGCACGGGTTTCGGCCGGGCGGCGCAGCGAACCGGCCACCGACAGGTGCTCCCACCACCACGATCAGGAAGCACTTCATCCGCCCGCTGCGGGCGCCGCACAATGCGTCAGCGAACCTCATCGGCGCGAGCTGAACGGGCACCGGCATCCGCGCACATCCCCGCGCTCCGGGCCGCCTCGAACACGACGCCTCCCGCCACCCCCACCGCCGTACCACCGACCCGGGAGCCACCATGTCCCACAGTGCCACCAGCCCGCGCACCGACCACCTCGGAGGCGGGGACCCCGCCGCCGGAGCCCTCGCCACCGCCCCGCCGCCCGGCCGCGCCGACGCGGCCGCCCCGGCCCCCGAGGCCCCACCGGGCTCCGCATGGCGCGGCTGGCTGGCCGTGATCGGGCTGGCCCTCGGCGTGTTCTCGTTCGTCACCACCGAGACCCTCCCCATCGGCCTGCTCCCGTCCATCGCCGAGGGCACCTCGGTCTCCCTCGGCTCCGCGGGCTTCCTGGTGACCGGCTTCGCCGCCATCGCCGCCGTGACCGCGGCGCCCCTCACGGCGCTGACCGGGCGCATGGACCGCAAGTGGCTGCTCGTCACCCTCATGGCCTTCTACATCGCCGGCAACCTCATGGCCGCCGTCGTCTCCAGCTACGCCCTGCTCCTGACCGCGCGCATCATCGTCGCCCTCGCGCACGGCGTGTTCTGGTCCATCGCCATCGCCGTCGCCGTCCGGCTCGTCCCCGAACGGCACGCCGTGAAGGCCACCTCCGTCGTCCTCGGAGGCATCTCCCTCGCCTCCGTCGCCGGCACCCCGCTGGGCACCGCCGTCGGCCAGTCCGCCGGCTGGCACACCGCGTTCGTCTGCGTCGGCCTCCTCGGCTTCCTCGTGCTCGCCGCGAGCCTGCTCTTCATGCCGGCCCTCCCGGCCAAGGGCCGCGGCGACCTGAAGGCGCTCGTCCACGTGCTGCGGCACCGGGCGCTGCGCGTCGCCGTCGGCGTCACCGCGCTCATCATGAGCGGCCACTTCCTCGCCTTCACGTACGTCGCCCCGTACCTGGAGGAGGTCACCGGCATCCGCCCGTCCCTCGTCGGCGCGCTGCTGCTCGTCTTCGGCGCGGCCGGCCTCGTCGGGAACTTCGCGGCCGGCGCGGTCGTGGGCCGGGCCCTGCGCACCAGCCTGATCGCCAGCACCGGCCTGATGGCGCTCATCATGGCGGTCATGTACGCGGGCGGCGCCAGCGGCCCGCTGGTCATCGCGATGCTCGTCTGCTGGGGCATCGTCTACGCGGCGCTGCCGGTGGCGCTGCAGACGTGGGTGATGCGCCTGGTCCCCGAGGAGAGCGAGGCCGCCTCCTCCCTGTACGTCGCCGCGTTCAACGGGGCGATCGGCATCGGCTCCTTCATCGGCGGCCTGGTCATCGACGCCTCCGGCCCGCGGCCGGCGATGCTCGCCGCCGGCGCCTTCGCGCTCGCCGCGATGCTCGTGACCTTCTTCTTCGGCCGGAAGAGCGGCGGAGCCTCCGCCCGCTCCTGACCCCGGTGTGCCGCGGGCCGCGGCGCCGCAGCCGGCCGTGCCGACGGGCGCCGGCCCCGCAGCGGCGCCGCGGCCGCCGCACGTCCGGGCATCGCCGCCCCGACTCGGCGGACGGACTTCCCCGGACTCCGTCAACTCGCCCCGCCCGCCGGCCGGCAGGAGCCTGCGACTCGACGAGGATGCGTGGTGGCCGTTCGGCGCAGAGCTGTCGTGGGCCGGGGGCCGGCTCCATACTCGACGAATCCCTCCGCCAGGCAAGAGAGGTGCGATATGCGGCGTACGACCGGAGGGCCCCGGACCTTCCATCTCTGGTCGCTCTCCGAAGACGTCATCATCGACCAGGGGGCCGGCGACGCGCTGCTGCTCACGAGCCGCTGGGGGCAGGACCGGCTCGAGCGGCCCAGCCCCGCCGTGCGGGAGGTGCTGCGGAGGATGGAACTGGGACCGGTGCTGCTGGCCAACGCCCTGAGCAGCCCCGAGGACCACTGCCGCGTCGCCCTCCCGACCCTCGACCGGCTCTCCCACCTCGTGGTGCGCACCCTCGGCGTGGACGACCTCAAGGGGCCGCTGCTGTCGGTGTTCCCGCTGTCGTCGGCGGCGCCGTTCGTACGGATCCGCCCGACCGGCGACTGCCGCGTACGGCTGCCCCGGCACGTCGCGCTCACCGTGCCCGACTCCGGCGTCGGCTGCGTACTCGAGTCCGACGAAGCCCCCCACCGGGTCGTCCTGCACCGCCAGGAGGCCGCCTGGGTCGCAATGACGCTGGCCTGGCCCACCACGCTCACCGCGGTCTCCGCGGCCCTCCCCCTGCCGCGACAGGTCACCGAGGACATCGTCGGCTACCTCGCCGGCGCCGGCCTGGTCGCCCTCGTCGACGAACACGGCATGACCGGGGACGCACCGCGTCCCGCTTGAACGCTCCAGAGCGGCCCGCTCCGGCCTCGAGGGTTCCTCCAGGCACCTTCTGGCCACTGCCTCAATAGTGCCGCCAGCAGCGGGAGAGGCCCGCGACTGGTCGACGGAGTGGACATGCTGAACGCGGATGCATTCCGCCAGGTATTCGGTACGTTTCCAACCCCGGTGGCGATCGTCACCACCCTCGGCGAAGACGGCGAGCCGAGCGGATTCACCTGCAACGCCTTCTCCGCGGTCTCCGCGGCCCCGCCCCTGCTCCTGGTGTGCGTCGGCAAGGGATCCCGGACCCTCCCCGCGATGCTCTCCTCGGGGGTGTTCGCACTGAACTTCCTCGCCCGGCAGGGGCAGGCGACGGCGCGGACCTTCGCGGGCAAGTCGGAGGACAAGTTCGCGGGCGTCGCCTGGCGCGCCGGGCTCGCGGGGGTGCCCGTGCTCACCGAGGCGGCCGTCGCGTACGCGGGCTGCCGGCTCGTCCAGACCGTCGAGGCGGGGGACCACCTGCTGCTGATAGGGCGGATCGAGGAGAGCGAGACCTACCCCGGCACCGCCGCCCTCTACCAGCAGGGGGAGTTCGGCACCTGGGAACCGGAGCGCCGCCTGGCCCTCCAGACCCTCTGACAGCACGGGGCCGCCGCACCCGCAGACCGCGGGCGCGGCGGCCCCCGCGCCGGGCCGCACCACCGGGTCTCGAGGGGATCTCAAGCGGTCTGGTGCATCTTGCCCACGTCATTTTCCGCCCCGACACGGAGGTCGGCCATGAGCGCCGCGGTGAGCAGCGAACTCTACGCCCAGGTACAGCACTTCTACGCCCGCCAGATGCAGGCGCTCGACAACGGCCGGCTGGAGGAGCACGCCGGGACGTTCACCGAGGACGGCAGCTTCGCCCTCACCCCGGGCACCGCGCCCGCGGTCGGCCCCCAGGCCATCCTGGAGGAGCTGCGCGCCTTCATGAAGCAGTTCGAGGGCAACCCGACGCAGCTGCGCCACCACTTCAACCAGATCGTCCTGGACCCGCAGGAGGACGGCAGCCTCGTCTCGACGGTCTATGCCCTGATCGTGCGGACCCGCCCCCAGGAGCAGCCGGAGATCGGCGTGAGCATCGTCCTCCACGACGTCATCGACACCGCGGGCGACCGCTTCCGGCTGCGCTCCCGCGCCGTCAGCTACGACCAGGCGGCCTGACCGGCGGCCGGCGGCCGGCGGCCGGCGCGCGGCGCGGCGGACCCCGCCGGAACGCACGAAGCTCCTGGCGGACACGGACCCGTGGATCGTGGGCCCGTGCACCAGGAGCTTCGTCGTTGCGTGCGTTCCCCCGTGCCTCGGCTAGGCGGACAGCGCATGGGGGACCGGGGCGGACAGGTGCAGGTCGGTGTCGTTGGACAGGATGGACTGGTGCAGCCGCTGGAGGCGCGGCGACGGCTCCACCCCCAGCTCCTTGATCAGGGCGTGGCGCAGCGCCTGGAAGGCGTCGAGCGCGCGCCAGGGGTGTCCGGCGCGGTACAGCGCTGTCATCAGCTGGGCGGAGAAGGTCTCGTGGATGGGCTGCTGGCTGACCAGCATCCGCAGCTCGCCGATGATCTCGGCGTGCCGGCCCAGGCTGAGGTCGGCGTCGAGGCGCATCTCCAGCGCCCAGGCGCGCTCCTCCTGCATGCCGATGACCTCCGTGCCGAGGATCTCCCCGACGGGTACGTCGGTGAGGGCCGGCCCGCGCCACATGTGCAGGGCGCGGCTGAGGTGCGCGGACGCCGAGCCGGGGTCGTCGTCGGCCAGGGCGCGGTCGCCTTGGCGGACCAGCTGCTGGAACTCCAGCAGGTCGAGGGTGAAGTCCTCCGGGGCGAGCCGGTACCCGCCGTAGCAGGTTGCCAGAACGTCCTTGGCCGTGCGGCCGGTGCGCTCCACGCCGGCTTCCGTGAGTTTGCGGCGCAGTTGGAGGATGTAGGTCTGGAGCGTGGTGGCGGCGCTCCGCGGGATGGCGTTCCCCCACAGTTCCGCCATCAGCGTCTCCACCTGCACGACGCGGCCCGCGCGGATCGCGAGCAGTGCGAGGATCTGTCGGGGCTTGCCGGCGGTCGGCACTACGGAGGTGTCGTGCATGCGGGCTTCGAGCGGTCCGAGAACTCCGAATTCCATGGAGCCAGCATCGCAGTCCGGTCGAGCCGCGAACCAGTGACGCGGACACGGGTGGACGTGAAGATCTCACATGCCGCAGGGCGGGGCCCGGACCGGATGCCCGGACGGTAGCCCGGGGGCGCAGGAGCAGCCTGGATCCCCGCTCACAGGGCCGTACACGGCCGCGCGGGCGGCGTCCCCGCTGCGGGCGGCGTCCCCGCTGCGGGCGGGGACCCCGCCCGGAGGGCACGGTGCCCCGGGCGCTCCCGGACCTCAGCCGTTGACGAAGCCGAGGCCGGTCGCGTCGTACCGAGTGCCCGAGAACCGCCCGGGCGGGGCGACGGCTTCGATCGCGGCGAGGTCCTCGGGGGACAGCTCGACGGCCAGGGCCGCCAGGTTCTCCTCCAAGTAGCGCACCCGCCGCGTGCCCGGGATCGGCACGACGTCCTCGCCGCGGTGCTGCAGCCAGGCCAGGGCCAGCTGGCCGGGGGTGACGCCCTTCGCGGCGGCCAGCTCCTCCAGCCGCGCCACGATCGCGAGGTTGCGCTCCCGGTTGCCGTCGGCGAAGCGGGGGTGCCCGCGTCGGACGTCGTTGTCGGCCAGCCCGTCCACGGAGGCGTAGTTGCCGGTGAGGAAGCCGCGTCCGAGCGGTGCGTAAGGGACGAAGCCGATGCCCAGTTCGCGGCAGACCGGGGCGATCTCCGCCTCCAGGTCCCGTGACCACAGCGACCACTCGCTCTGCAGCGCGGCGATCGGGTGTACGGCGTGCGCCCGTCGGATGGTCCCGGCGCCGGCCTCGGACAGCCCGAGATGGCGGACCTTCCCCGCCTGCACGAGCTCGGCCATCGCGCCGACGGTCTCCTCGATGGGCACCTGCGGGTCGACGCGGTGCTGGTAGTACAGGTCGATGTGGTCGACCCCGAGCCGGCGCAGCGACGCCTCGCACGCCTGCCGCACGTAGGCGGCGTCGCCGCGGACCCTGGTGGGCTCGCCGAGGCGGTTGGCGAAGCCGAACTTCGTGGCCAGGACGACCTCGTCGCGGCGGCCGGCGACGGCCTTGCCGATCAACTCCTCGTTGTGCCCCGAGCCGTAGAAGTCGGCAGTGTCCAGGAGGGTCACTCCGAGGTCGAGGGCGTGCCGCAGCGTCGCGATCGACTGCGTGTCGTCCGTGGCGCCGTAGCCGTGGCTCATGCCCATGCAGCCCAGGCCCTGTGCGGAAACCGCCAGTGTGCCCAAGCGCCGGGTGGGGATGTCGGTCATGCTGTGCCTCCTGGGCGGGTCGGTGCCTGCCCGTCATGCTGGTCGTTGGAGCGCGCTCCATGTCAAACGGGGCGTTGCCGCCGGCCGGCGCCCGCGGCACCGGCCGGCGTACCGGTCGGCGTCAGCGGGGGAAGGAGTGGGACGCGTACTGCGCCGCGGCCGGGTCGAAGGTCAGGGCTATGTGGGTTGCTATCGAGTTGACGTCGCGCCAGATCCGCTGGAGCGGGCTGTCGGAGGTCTGGCCGGAGGTCCCGGCGGTGGCGAACAGCCGGTTCACCGCGTTCACCAGCAGCTCGGTGGCCATGGCGTAGTCGCGGACGTTGCGGGAGGTCTCCTCGGCCGTGATGCGCGCGCCGCCGTCGGCGAGGCGAGCGGCCCGTTCCAGCAGCAGCGCGGCGGCGTCGATCTCGCCGGCGCTGCGGGCCAGGACCGCTTCGTACGTGCTCCGGGACGGGCCCGGAACCCCCGGTCGGCCGGCGCCGCGCTCCAGCCGCTGCACGGTGTCGCCGGTCCACAGCCGCAGCGCCTGGCGCGCGGCGCCGAGGGCGATCGGCGCGCAGGAGAGCCCGTTGACCGCCTGAATGGGAACGGTGTGGCAGTCCGCGTCGGAAGCGAGGGGCAGTCCGTCGAAGAGGCGCTGCCGCTCGGTGCTGCGCCACTCCGGCACGAACACCTCTTCGGCGATCAGGGTGTTGCTGCCGGTGCCGCGCATGCCCGAGCCGGTCCAGGTGTCCTTGACGGCGTAGTCGGCGCGGGGCAGGGCGAACAGCCGCGCCGGCGGCGGCCCCGGCGGGGTGCTCCCGTCGCCCGGTACGACGGCGCAGAGCACGGCCCAGTCGGAGTGGTCGACGCCGCTGATGTACGCCCAGGAGCCGGACACGCTCCAACCGCCGGGCACCGGAACGGCCTTGCCGGCGGGGGAGAGGGAGCCCACCACGAACGCGTCGGGCCCCTCGCCCCATATCTCGGCGTGCGCCTCGCGCGGCAGGCAGGCCGCCATCCGCGCCAGACTCGACGCGACGGAGGCGCACCACGCGGTCGCGGCGCAGCCCTCGGCCACGGTGGCGACGGCGGCGTTGAACTCCTCGAACGTGCCCTCCGTCCCGCCGAACGGTGCGGGGACGAAGTGCCGGGCGAATCCCGTCCGCAGCATGCGCTCCACGACGTCGGGTGCCAGGCGGCGCTGGTCCTCGGCGTCGGGGGCGTGGCGGCGGGCCAGTTCGGCCAGTTCCGCCGAACGGGCCACCAGTCCGGTCCCCCGGCCAGTCTGAGTGTGCATCCCTGCCTCCTACTCGGCGCCGATGATCGGAGCGGACCATGGCACAGCCCGGTGGACCACCGCTCGGATCGTCCTCGAGCCGTCCATGACCGCTCCACCGCCCCGAAAGGAGTGGTCGCGGCCGTGCCCCCTCGCCATGGGACCGGAGGCCGGCCCTTTCGCGCCACCCCTGTGGAAATTGAAGGATCAAAATCTCGCTGGCCAAGGAGAGTTATCCACAGGGCTTTCGGGAGCGGCGCCGGCCGCGGGACCTTCGGGGCATGACGAACGACCACGCATCCCGCACCCCGTCGCACGAGCCGTCCGCCCGCCCGCCGGGAGACCCCGCCCCGCCGCGGGTCACCCTGCGCAGCCCGGGCGAACTCGCCGACGCGCTGCCGTACATGCTCGGCTTCCACCCCACCGACTCCCTCGTGATGGTCGCCGTGCACGGCGAGGGCGGCCGCTTCGGCGGCCGGCTCCGGCTCGGCATCCCCCCGGCCCCGGCCGAATGGGAGGACACCGCCCGGCAGGTCGCCGAGTGCCTGGTCCACGGCAGCGAGCGGCGCGGCCGCCGGCCCGACGGCATCATCCTGTTCCTCTGCCAGGACCCGGTGCCGGGAGACAGCGCCCAGCGGGTCATGACCCGGCTGCGGCCCCTCGCCCATCGGATCCGGCTGGCCTGCGGGACACTTGAGGTGCCGGTTCTCGAAGCGGTGTGCATCTCGGGCGGCCGCTACTGGTCCTACTGCTGCCCCGACGAGCGCTGCTGCCCCGCCGAAGGCCTCCCCCTCGCCGCCCCCGGCACCTCCGTGGCGGCGGCGGCCGCCACCTTCGCCGGACTGAGGATCCGCGGTTCCCTGCGGGAGTTGGAGGCCGGGCTCTCCCCGCTCCGCGGCCCCCTGGCCCGG
Source organism: Streptomyces toxytricini (assembly GCF_014649915.1). Classification (GTDB taxonomy): domain Bacteria; phylum Actinomycetota; class Actinomycetes; order Streptomycetales; family Streptomycetaceae; genus Streptomyces; species Streptomyces toxytricini. The sequence continues at coordinate 114,682 of NZ_BMTY01000017.1, forward strand.
GAGATGGAACAGGCCCTCGACCGGGCCGCAGCCGCCCTCGTGCCGAAGATCCTCGACGGGGCCACCAGGGAGCAGGTCGGCGCCGAGACCGTCACCCTGGCCCGAACCCTCCTCCGGCGCCTCGCCCTCGCCCCGCCGGCCGAGGGCGGCCCCTGCGCAGACGACTGGGACGACGCCCTCCTCGGCCACGACGAGGCCGCCTCCGTCATCCTCGGCCTCCAGGACCGGGAGACCAGGGACATTGCGGCCGAGTGGATGGAGGACGACGAATCGGCGGCCGCCCTGCGCCTGTGGCGCGCCCTCGCCAGGCGCTGCGTCGGCGCCTACGGGGAGCACGCGGCGGCCCCCCTCACCCTCGCGGGCTGGATCTCCTGGTCCGCAGGCGACGAGCCGACAGCCCGCATCGCCCTCGGCCTCGCACTCCGCGCCGACGCCGACTACCGCTTCGCCCAACTCCTCCACCACGCCTGCAACGAGGGCATCGACCCGGAGGGCCTGAGGGCCTGCCTGCGCGCCGAACGCAGGCGCAGGAACCCACGCCGCCCGACGGCCGCCGAAACCACCCGGCCGCCCGGCCGCCGCACCCACACCCACCGCCGCCGGAAGGGAACGGACCGATGACCCACCGCCCGCCCCACCAGCCGACCCTCCCACCGAAACGGATCCCGCGTAAGCCAATGTCGCAGGCAGACGGCACGACCAGCCCCTCCCACCCCGCCGCAACACACCGCCGCCGCACCCACCCCGGTCCAGGCTGCTCCTACCCGGTCCGGCGCGCCCCGCATCCGGGTACGGTCCCGTGCTCCGGCAACGCCGTCCGGACGTCCCGCTCCACTCCCGCACGCGACCGGTCTGTGCGCCCCGACCGCACCCGCCCCGAACCCGGGGCGGGCTGCCGGGAGCCACGTGGCGGGGCGGCCGCGCCTGACGCCGGGCGGGCTGCTCGTGCAGGGTTGCGCCCCGTCGGAGAGGGCCGGGGCGTGACCCGGGTGGGGGCGGGGGCGTTCCCCAGGAGGGTGGCGGGGGCCCGGCCGCGCCGCCGCCGAGAACCGACCGGAGCGCAGACAGTCCACACGAGGCGACCCATGGCCCACCCCGCACTGCCCGCCCCCCGGCCCGAACTGCCGCCCGTGCACGGCGCGGTCATCTGCGTCTCGGCGCCCTGCCTGGTGATCTCGCCCGAACACGGCCAGCTCACCGGGCGGGGCATGGAAGGGATCTACCGCTCGGGGCGGCGGCTGCTCTCCCGCTGCGTGCTGCGTGTCGCCGGCCGGGAGCCGGTGGCCGTCCAGGGCCGCAGCACCGGGGCGGACCGGGCCGTGTTCACCGCGGCCGTCCGCACCGGCGCCGAGGCCGGCCCCGACCCGGACATCGGCGTCGAGCGCGTGCGGCACGCCGACGGCACGGAGCGGATCGTCCTCCGCAGCTTCAACGCCCGGCCTGTGCGCCTGCCCGTGGAGGTGCTCCTCGGCACCGACCTCGCCGACCTCGCCGCCGTCGCCGCCGGCCGGGCCGGGCCCGAACTGCCGGCCGGGGTGCATGCCGCCGGCCTGCGCTGGAGTACGGGCGACGCCCAGGCCGTCACCACCGCCGACCCCGCCCCCGACGACGCGCTCGCCTCCGCAGGGCTGCTGCGCTGGCAGCTCGACCTGCAACCGGGGGAGTCCCGCACCATCGAGCTGCGCACCACGCAGTCCCGCACCGCACGGGCCCCGGCCGGGCAGGTGGCCAACCCCCTGGCCGACGCCCGGGCCGAGTGCGACGACCCGCGCGCCGAAGCGTGGTTCCGGAGCAGCGCCGCCGACCTCGGCGCCCTCCTGCTGCGGGACCGGGAGGAGCCGGCCGACGCCTTCGCCGCCGCCGGTGCGCCCTGGCGGCTCGGGCTCGCCCCCGCGGAATCCCTCTGGGCGGCGAGGATGGCCCTGCCCCTCGGCACCGGGCTTGCCGCGGCCACCCTGCGCACCCTCGCCCGCACCCAGACCGGCGGCCGCGGGCCGGACACCGGGAAGATCCCGGGGCCGCTGCGCGGCGCCGGGCCGCAGCTGCCGCCCGGCTGCACCGGCACCGAGGCCACCCTCGCCTTCCCCGCGGTCCTCGCCGAGGCGCGTCGCTGGGGACTGCCCGATCCGGAGGTCGAACCGCTGCTCCCCGCGGCCGAGCGGTGCCTGGACTGGCTGCGCGCCTCCCTCGACGAGGACGGCTTCCTCCCCGACCCCGACCCCGGGCCGCGCCGCTGCGAAACCCAGGCCCACGCCCATCGGGCCGCCCTGCTCGGGGCCGACCTGCTCGACGCGTACGGCCGGCCCGGCGGACCGCAGTGGCGGGAGTGGGCGGCCGCCCTGCGGGACCGCTTCCGGCAGCGGTTCTGGATCGACGGCCCGGACGGCGGCCGGCCCGCCGCCGCGCTCCACCCGGACGGCCGGCCGCTGCCCCGGCTGACCGGAGCCGCCGCCCACCTCCTCGACACCGGCCTGCTCGGCGGGGGCCGGCTCGCCCCCGGCCTGCTCGACCCGGTCCGCACCGAGCAGCTCGCCCGGCTGCTCGGAGCCCCCGCCATGGACTGCGGATGGGGGCTGCGGAGCATGGCCGTACGGGAGCCCGGGCACAACCCGTTCGGCCACCGCTCCGGCGCGGTGCGGCCCCACGAGAGCGCCGTCGCCGTCGCCGGACTCGCCCAGGCCGGCTTCGAGAAGGAGGCCGCCGCCCTCCTGGGGGGCCTGCTCGACGCGGCCGAGGGCTTCGGGTACCGGCTGCCCGAGATGTACGCCGCCGACCAGCGCACGGCGGGCAGCGCCCCCCTCCCGCACCCAGCGGCCTGCCGCCCCGCCGCGGTCGCCGCAGCCGCCGGGATCCACGCGCTCACGGCGGCCGCAGGGATCCGCCCCGACGCCCCGGCCGGCACCGTCGCGGTCGCCCCCCTGCCCGGCGCGCCGCTCGGCGCGCTGCGCCTGTCCGGCCTGCGGGTGGCGGGCGAGCCCTTCGCCGTCCGCGTCAGCCGCCTCGGCCTCGGCATGGTGGAGGAGGCGGCGGATGCGCTCCAACTCGGCGGGTAGGCCGGTCAGCGCCGACGGCTTCCGGGTCTTTGCCCTCCGGATCTTCAAAGCGCTGTTTATCGTCAGGAAGACGACTATGATCGCGGCATGTCTCCCTACGACCCGTCGGCCTTTCCGCCGTTCGCCGTCACCGTCGACCTGGTCGTCCTCACCGTGCGACGCCACGCCCTCTGCGCGCTGGTCGTCCGGCGCGGCGAGCAGCCGTTCCAGGGGCGCTGGGCCCTGCCCGGCGGCTTCGTGCGCGGAGACGAGGACCTGGGCGCCGCGGCCGCCCGCGAACTCGCCGAGGAAACCGGCCTGTGCGCCCACGATCCCGCGGAGCCCGGCGCCGGCAACGGTGCGCACCTGGAGCAGCTGGCCACGTACGGGGACCCGAAGCGGGATCCGCGGATGCGCGTGGTCAGCGTGGCCCACCTCGTCCTCGCCCCCGACCTGCCCGCGCCCCGCGCCGGAGGCGACGCCAACAGTGCGCGCTGGGCCCCCGTCGACGAGCTGCTCGCCGCCGAGGACGAGCCGGGCGCCGGGCTCGCCTTCGACCACGCCACCATCCTCGCGGACGGGGTCGAACGCGCCCGCTCGAAGATCGAATACTCCTCGCTGGCCACCGCGTTCTGCCCGCCCGAGTTCACCGTGGGCGAACTGCGCCGGGTCTACGAGGCGGTGTGGGGCGTGGCCCTCGACCCCCGCAACTTCCATCGCAAGGTCACCGGCACCCCCGGCTTCCTGGTGCCCGCCGGGGGGACGACGACCCGTCAGGGGGGCAGGCCGGCGCAGCTGTTCCGGGCCGGCGGGGCCACCCTGCTCAATCCACCGATGCTCCGCCCGGAGGCCTGACGCCCCAGTCGGCGGCAGCGCCGACACGGCGCCGCATCAGGTGTCCATTACGGGGCAAACCGGGCATATCGCGTTACCTTGCGGGGGTACCCACCCTGCCGCAGAGCGGTCACACCCCCCGCGAGGGAAGCGATGCTCCAGGCCATCGGACTCACCAGCCGCCCCCGTCGACACCTCCCGCCGCTCGTCGACGACCTCACCTTCGAGGCCCGACCCGGCGCCGTCACCGCCCTCCTGGGCGACGAGGGCTCGGGCAAGACCACCGCCCTGCGGCTGATGTTGGAACTCGAACCGGGCCGGGGCGTGACCTACTTCCGCGGGCGCCCGCTCCACCGGATCCCGCATCCGAGCCGCGAGGTCGGGGTGCTGCTCGGCGACGTCCCCGGCAACCCCGCGCGGACGGTCCGCGGCCAGCTGCGGATGCTGTGCGCGGCCGCCGGGGTGCCCGCCGCGCGGGCCGACGCCGTGCTGGAGGTCGTCGGCATCGCGGGGCTCCGCGACGAACGCCTCGGCTCCCTCTCCCTCGGCATGGACCGTCGGGTGGCCCTGGCCGCCGCCCTGCTCGCCGACCCCTGCACCCTGCTCCTCGACCAGCCCTGCGCCGGGCTCTCCCCCCGCGACCGCGGCTGGATGCACACCCTCCTGCGCGGACACGCCGCCCTCGGCGGGGCGGTCCTGTTCACCACCGACGACGCGAAGGAGGCCGCCCGCAGCGCGGACCGCGTCGTGAGCATCGACCGGGGCCGGCTCGTCGCCGACCAGGACGCAGCCGAATTCGCCCGGACCCGGCTGCGGCCGCGGGTCGCCGTACGCACCCCGCACGCCGCCCGCCTGGCCGACGTCCTCAACCGCGAAGCCCGCGCCGGGCAGCGCCCGGTGGAGATCGTCGAGGAGGCCGGCAACCGCCTGGCCGTCTTCGGCAGCAGCTGCGCGGAGGTCGGGGAGGCGGCGTTCCGCCACGGGGTGCTCGTCCACCAGCTCGCCGACGAGACCGGCGACACCCGCGAGCCCGCGGCCGCCGTCCCGGCCGCCCGCACCGGATCCGGCGGCGGCGACGCGACCGCCGCCCCCGCCACCCAGGCGGCCGGCCCGGCCACGGCAGCGGCCGGTGCCGCCGGTGCCGACGCAGGCCGACCCGCCGCGGCAGCGGCGGGCACCTGGCCCGGAGCCGACCGCCGGCCCGCCTCCGCGGTGCGCCGCGTCGGCGGCCCGCTGCGCCCCCTGCGCTACGAGCTGCTGCGCGTCTTCGGCACCGCCGCACCCGCCCTGACCGCCGCCGCCGTCGTCTGCGTCTCCGCGGTCCTCGCCGTGCTCCTGGCCCGCGCCGGCCACGGCCCCCGGCACCGGGTGCTCGCCGGCTGGCCGGAGCTGCTGCCGCTGCCTCCCGCCGCCCTCGGCGCCGGCCTGCTCGGAGCCCTCGCCTTCGGTGAGGAGTACCGCTACCCGGCACTCGCCGCGGACCGCGGCACCGTACCGCGCCGGCTCGGCCTGCTCGCCGCCAAGCTCGGCGTCGGCGCCGCGCTCGCCCTCGGCCTCGGCGCCCTCGCCGTCGCCGGGGACGCCGCCGCGGTGCAGCTCGTCTTCGGCGGCGGCCCGCTGCGCACCCCCGAGCACTGGGCCGTGCCCGCGGCCAGCTGGGCCGGCCTCCTCGTCGGCTGCGCCTGGGCGGGGATCCTGGCCTCCGGCGTCTTCCGGTCGGCGACCGCCGGAATCGCCGCCGTGCTGGCCGTCCCGGTCGGCGTGGTGCCGCTGCTGCGGGAGGTGCTGCACGGCCCGTCCGCGTACCCCGTCGCCGGCCTGGCGGCCCGGCTGCGCTCCCTCGCCTGGGCCCAGTGGCCCCCGGAGGCGGACCGCATGGTCACCGGGGCCCTCCGGGTGATGGCCCAACCCGTGGGTGCGGCTCTGGCTTTGTCGCTGATGGTCCTGTTGTGCGCCTATGGGTTCACCGGACTGCGCAGCCGTGTCCGATGGTGACCGCTTGGCGGTCGGGCACGCCCGCCCTCCGACCGGAAGCGCCCACTACACGTGAACGGGACCGCAACTCCCCGTAAACGGCCCGGTTCTTTACGATAAGTCGTCAATTGCGCAGGTGGCGCCGATCACCCTTTCGTGTGCTTTTCAGCAAAGACCTCAAGGGTCCTCGGGGCGCGGCCGACAAAGGATTCGTGAGTACCCTTGTGCACACCATGATGACCGCCGCCCGCCATGCCGACTCCGGCCTCGTCGGCCCGGGCGAACTCGACCGCTACCCGTATGCGGAGACCCCCGGGGCCGACCGCGTCGCCACACCCCACTGGGAGGGTGCCGACGTCGAGTTGGGCCGTGTCGGCCGGCGCGCTGCGGGCAGCCGCGGCCGCGGCCTGCACGGCCAACTCGTCCAGCAGCTCGGGCAGATGATCGTCTCCGGCGACCTCGGGGCGGACCGCCCCCTCGTCCCCGAGGAGATCGGCCAGCGCTTCGAGGTCTCCCGCACGGTGGTCCGCGAATCGCTGCGCGTGCTGGAGGCCAAGGGCCTCGTCAGCGCCCGCCCCAACGTCGGCACGCGGGTCCGGCCGGTGGCCGACTGGAACCTCCTCGACCCCGACATCATCGAGTGGCGGGCCTTCGGCCCCCAGCGCGACGACCAGCGCCGCGAGCTCAACGAGCTCCGCTGGACCATCGAGCCGCTCGCCGCCCGCCTCGCCGCCGGCCACGGCCGCGCCGACGTCCAGCAGCGCCTCGCAGACATGGTCGAGATCATGGGGCACGCCCTCGGCCAGGGCGACGCGATCACCTTCGCGCGCGCCGACAACGAGTTCCACGGCCTCCTCATCCAGGTCGCAGGCAACCGCATGCTGGAGCACCTCTCCGGCATCGTCTCCGCCGCGCTCCAGGTCTCCGGAAGCGCGACGACCACCTGCGACCGCCCGAGCGAGGCGTGCGTCGCCCACCACGCCCGGATCGTCGAGGCGCTCGCCGCAGGGGACGCCGCGGGAGCCGAGGGCGCCATGCGCCAGCTGCTGACCGTCCACCCCGAGGTCGAGCGCGTGGTGCCCGCCCCGCGCGAGCACTGAGCGGCGGCGGACGGGAGGCGCGGAGGTACTCGCACGTGTCGCCGGGCCCGGCCGGGTCCGGCGACACCCGTGTGGGAGGCCCCCCGGCGCACCCCCGGCCGGCGCCGGACCGCGGCCCGCTGCGGGCGTGTGACCACGGCCACGAATTTTTGGGCGTAACGCTCTGCGAGGTCACGCGATGACCTAGAGAGGTGATGGCCGACGGAGGGAACAGCAGCCCTTGCGGGTGCTGTGAAGCTCCCCGGCCCCTGCCCGCGCCCCCGGCCCATCCCCAGTCGGTGGTCGTCGGCTCCGGTCCAGCACCACCCGGTCCGGGGTCGGAAGCCGTTCCCATCGTTCCGAGAGGTTGTTCGTGTCGGCCAGCACATCCCGTACGCTCCCGCCGGAGATCGCCGAATCCGAATCTGTGATGGCGCTCATCGAGCGGGGCAAGGCCGAGGGGCAGATCGCCGGCGATGACGTACGTCGGGCCTTCGAGGCTGACCAGATTCCTGCGACCCAGTGGAAGAATGTTCTGCGCAGCCTCAACCAGATCCTCGAGGAAGAGGGTGTGACGCTGATGGTCAGTGCCGCGGAGTCGCCCAAGCGCACCACCCGCAAGAGCGTCGCAGCGAAGACCCCGGCCAAGCGGGCGGCCACCAAGACCGCCGCGGCGAAGACGACGGCTGCGCGGACCGTGCCCGCCGCGGAACCGGCTGCCGAGGCGGTCGACCCCGAGCCCGCCGGCGCCGCCGAGCAGGAGCTCGGAGCCGAGCCCGCGGCCAAGAAGACGGCAGCCCGCAAGACGGCCGCCAAGAAGGCCGCCCCCGCCAAGAAGGCGGCGGCGAAGAAGACGGCCGCCAAGAAGACCGCCGCGAAGAAGGACTCCGACGAGGCCGGCGAGGAAGAGCTCCTGGAAGAGGGCCCCGCCGAGGTCAAGGCCGAGGGCGAGGAAGAGGAGGACGGCGGCGAGGCCAAGGGCTTCGTCATCTCCGACGACGAGGATGACGCCCCCGCCCAGCAGGTCGCCGTCGCCGGCGCCACCGCCGACCCCGTCAAGGACTACCTCAAGCAGATCGGCAAGGTCCCCCTGCTCAACGCCGAGCAGGAGGTCGAGCTCGCCAAGCGCATCGAGGCAGGCCTGTTCGCCGAGGACAAGCTCGCCACGTCCGACAAGCTGGCGCCCAAGCTCAAGCGCGAACTGGAGATCATCGCCGAGGACGGCCGCCGCGCCAAGAACCACCTGCTGGAGGCCAACCTCCGCCTCGTGGTCTCCCTGGCCAAGCGCTACACCGGCCGCGGCATGCTCTTCCTGGACCTGATCCAGGAGGGCAACCTGGGCCTGATCCGCGCGGTCGAGAAGTTCGACTACACCAAGGGCTACAAGTTCTCCACGTACGCCACCTGGTGGATCCGCCAGGCGATCACCCGCGCCATGGCCGACCAGGCCCGCACGATCCGCATCCCCGTGCACATGGTCGAGGTCATCAACAAGCTCGCCCGCGTACAGCGCCAGATGCTCCAGGACCTGGGCCGCGAGCCCACCCCGGAGGAGCTGGCCAAGGAACTCGACATGACCCCCGAGAAGGTCATCGAGGTCCAGAAGTACGGCCGCGAGCCGATCTCCCTGCACACCCCGCTCGGCGAGGACGGCGACAGCGAGTTCGGCGACCTCATCGAGGACTCCGAGGCGGTCGTCCCGGCCGACGCCGTGAGCTTCACGCTCCTGCAGGAGCAGCTCCACTCCGTCCTGGACACCCTGAGCGAGCGCGAGGCGGGTGTCGTGTCCATGCGCTTCGGCCTGACCGACGGCCAGCCCAAGACGCTGGACGAGATCGGCAAGGTGTACGGCGTGACGCGCGAGCGCATCCGCCAGATCGAGTCGAAGACCATGTCGAAGCTCCGCCACCCCTCCCGGTCCCAGGTGCTGCGCGACTACCTGGACTAGGCACTGCGGCCGCGCCGCCCGCCGACAGGGCCCGGCCGCCCCGACAGGGGCCGCCGGGCCCTGTCGCGCCCCCGCGCGACCCCCGGTCGGCACCGTGCGCGGGTGCGCACCCCCGCCCGGCGGCCCACCCTGGGTGCAGAAGCGCACACCCAGCGTCAGGAGGCCCGATGCGTCGACCCATCTCCCGTGCTCTGGCGGGCGCGCTGGCCCTGGTGGCGGGAGCGGCCGCCGCCCCGCTGGCCCGCGCCCCCCACGCCGCCGCGGACAGCATCGTGATCGGCGGCAGGCCGGTGAAGGTGGCGGACAGCCCCTGGGTCGTGGCCGTGGCCAGCCGTGACCGGTTCGGCGGAACGCGGGCGGGCCAGTTCTGCGGCGGCGCGCTCGTGGCCCCGAAGCGCGTCGTCACCGCCGCCCACTGCCTGAGCCGGGAAGTGCTGGGCGCGCCGGTCGAGGCCGTCCGCGACCTGCGGGTGATCACCGGGCGCACGCAGCTGCGGGCGGACGAGGGCCGCGAGGTCGCGGTCCGCTCGGTGCACGTGAACCCGGCCTACGACACGCGGAGCAACGCGGGCGACCTCGCCGTCCTGGAGCTCGCCGAGGCGCTCCCCGAGCAGCACGTGCTGCCGCTCGCCGGGGAGGGCCACCCCGGCTACCGGGCCGGGGCCGAGGCCGCCGTGTACGGGTGGGGGGACACGAGCGGGTTCGGCGACTACGCATTCGGGCTGCGGGCGGCGCAGGTCACCGTACTGGCGGACGAGGTCTGCCGGGAGGCGTACCCGGGGGATGCGGACGGTGAGTACCGGCCCGCATCCATGGTGTGCGCGGGGCACGCCCGCGGCGGGCGGGACGCCTGCCAGGGCGACAGCGGCGGGCCGCTCGTCGCCGAGGGCCGCCTCATCGGGGTCGTGTCGTGGGGCCGGGGGTGCGGCCGCGCCGACAGCCCGGGCGTCTACACGCGGATCGCACCGCTGGCCGACTTCGTGGCCGGGCCGGAGGCGGCCTCGGAGCGCCGGCCCGCCCCGGATGCCGCCTGGGGGGCCGAAAGCGGCTCCAAGGCCCACGTACGGGCCGAAGAGGGGCATCCCTCGCGGTCGGCGCCGCAGATGTGAGGACGGGCGGCACTTCCGGATCTCGGAAGTGCCGCCCGTCGACCGGCCTTGCCGGTCCTGGCTCGTCGGATGCGAGGTACAGGCCTGTCAGCGGTCCTCGGTGTCGGCGTGCGCCGCCGGAGCGGACGTCAGCCGCTCGGTCTCATCCTGTATTTCCGCGGCGATCTTCTTGAGTTCCGGCTCGAACTTGCGCCCGTGGTGGGCGCAGAAGAGCAGTTCACCACCGCTCAGCAGGACGACGCGCAGATATGCCTGGGCGCCGCAACGGTCGCATCGGTCAGCGGCCGTCAGCGGGGTCGCGGGTGTCAGAACAGTAGTCACGTCGCCTCTTCTCTAGCTCGACGAGCTGTCGTACCAGGGTCAACATCCAACCAGGCCGAAAACGTTCCCGCTCGCGGCTTTTCCTCGAAACTTCCTTCCGAAGCTGGCCGGCTGCTGCCGGTTGGCGGCGAAGGAGCCGTATTGCGTTGCTTTACGGTTTCGCGTTGTCAGTCGTTCGCTTGTCGCAGTCGTCCTCCCCGGCGTGCGTGCCGGTTGTTCATGAGGACGTGCCCGAACCCTAAATGGTTCATGCCTCGAAGGGAACGTGATGTTTGCTTCACCCGCGCGGGGGATCGAACACCCGTGCGGATCTGCACTAGGCTGATGCAGCACGAGGGTGGCGTTGCATCGGCTCTACCAGGCCTCGGTACCCTTCGACGGGCAACCGAGCCACCCCGTGCACCACCGGGTCCAGAAATGAAATTCAGCGAGGAGCGAACTGCGTGACCGCCGACACGTCCGTGCCTTCCAGCGCGCTGCTGTCCGGAGCAGACCGGGACGGCTCCAACTACACCGCGCGGCACCTGCTCGTCCTCGAAGGCCTCGAAGCCGTCCGCAAGCGGCCCGGCATGTACATCGGGTCGACCGACAGCCGCGGCCTGATGCACTGCCTCTGGGAGATCATCGACAACGCCGTCGACGAGGCCCTGGGCGGCTACTGCGACCACATCGAGGTCGTCCTCCACGACGACGCCTCCGTCGAGGTCAGGGACAACGGCCGCGGCATCCCCGTGGACGTCGAGCCGAAGACCGGCCTGTCCGGCGTCGAGGTCGTCATGACCAAACTGCACGCCGGCGGCAAGTTCGGCGGCGGCTCCTACGCCGCCTCCGGCGGCCTGCACGGCGTCGGCGCCTCCGTCGTCAACGCCCTCTCCTCCCGCCTCGACGTCGAGGTCGACCGCGGCAGCTCCACCCACGCGATCAGCTTCCGCCGCGGCGTGCCCGGCGTCTTCACCGGCCAGGACCCGGACAGCGGCTTCGACCCCGCCAACGGCCTGCGCAAGGTCAAGCGCATCGCCAAGGGGAAGACCGGCACCCGCGTCCGCTACTGGGCCGACCGGCAGATCTTCCTCAAGGACGCCCGGCTCTCGCTGGAGACCCTGCACCAGCGCGCCCGCCAGACCGCCTTCCTGGTCCCCGGCCTCACCATCGTCGTCCGCGACGAGCGCGGCATCGACGGCGCCGGGAAGACCGAGGAGACCTTCCGCTTCGACGGCGGGATCAGCGAGTTCTGCGACTTCCTCGCCCAGGACAAGGCCGTCTGCGACGTCCTGCGCCTGAGCGGGCAGGGCACCTTCAAGGAGACCGTCCCCGTCCTCGACGAGCGCGGCCACATGACCCCGACCGAGGTCACCCGCGACCTCGGCGTGGACATCGCCCTGCGCTGGGGCACGGGGTACGAGACCAACGTCAAGTCCTTCGTGAACATCATCGCCACCCCCAAGGGCGGCACCCACATCACCGGCTTCGAGCGCGCGGTCACCAAGACCATGAACGAGGTGCTCCGCTCCGCGAAGCTGCTGCGCGTCGCCGAGGACGACGTCGTCAAGGACGACGCGATGGAGGGCCTGACCGCTGTCGTCACGGTCCGCCTCGCCGAGCCGCAGTTCGAGGGCCAGACCAAGGAGGTGCTCGGCACCTCGGCGGCCGCCCGCATCGTCGCCGCCGTCGTCTCCAAGGAGCTCAAGGCCTTCCTGACCTCCACCAAGCGCGACGACAAGCAGCAGGCGCGCGCCGTGATGGAGAAGGTCGTCGCGGCGGCCCGGACCCGCATCGCGGCCCGCCAGCACAAGGAGGCCCAGCGCCGCAAGACGGCCCTGGAGACCTCCTCGCTCCCCGCCAAGCTCGCGGACTGCCGCAGCGACGACGTCGAGCGCAGCGAGCTCTTCATCGTCGAGGGAGACTCCGCCCTCGGCACCGCGAAGCTGGCCCGGAATTCCGAATTCCAGGCCCTGCTGCCCATCCGCGGCAAGATCCTGAACGTTCAGAAGTCCTCCGTCTCGGACATGCTGAAGAACGCCGAGTGCGGCGCGATCATCCAGGTCATAGGGGCCGGCTCCGGCCGCACCTTCGACATCGACGCCGCGCGGTACGGGAAGATCGTCCTCCTCGTCGACGCCGACGTGGACGGCGCGCACATCCGCTGCCTGCTGCTGACGCTCTTCCAGCGCTACATGCGCCCCATGGTCGAGGCCGGGCGGGTCTTTGCGGCCGTGCCGCCGCTGCACCGGATCGAGCTCGTCCAGCCCAAGAGGGGGCAGGACAAGTACGTCTACACGTATTCGGACAGCGAACTCCGCCAGACCCTGCTCGAATTCCAGCGGAAGAACATCCGCTACAAGGATTCGATCCAGCGCTACAAGGGCCTCGGCGAGATGGATGCGGACCAGCTGGCGGAGACGACGATGGACCCGCGCCACCGCACGCTGCGCCGCATCAACATCGGCGACCTGGAGGCGGCCGAGCAGGTCTTCGACCTGCTCATGGGCAACGAGGTGGCCCCCCGCAAGGAGTTCATCACCAGCTCCGCGGCCACCCTGGACCGCTCGCGCATCGACGCCTGACGGGCGGCCCGGCACCCGGGCGGAGCGGCGGGCGGCACCCGGACGGTGCGGCCCGCCGCTTCGCGCTCCCACCGGCCCTCCGACTCCGCCCCATCACCTGTTGGAGTGAAGAGCACCGGTACACCAGTCCGGAAACCTCTCATTCCGCACATCCTTGTGGGCACGCCGCCAATGCGGCAGCGGACAAGGAGAGTTCGGTGGACAAGCACGAAGGTCCCGACGCCGGAACGATCCGGCTCGACGACCCCTGGTACGACGCGCTGGCCGTCGACTGGGGCGAGGGCGACTGCACCGGCGGCGAGGGCGGCGGCGGGGCCGCGCCGCCCCGGCCGGCCGGCTCGTCCGAGATCTACCTCGAGGTGCAGCGGAGCGCCGCCTTCCAGGAGGTCCGCGGCCGCTACCGCGGGTTCGTCGTCCCCGCAACCGCCGCCTTCCTCCTCTGGTACGTGGCCTACGTCGTCGCGGCGACCGCGGCGCCCGAATTCATGGCCCGGCCCGTCGCCGGCGCGGTCAACGTGGCCCTGCTCGCCGGCCTCGGCCAGTTCCTCAGCACCTTCCTGCTCACCTGGGCGTACGCCCGGCACGCCCGGCTCCGCCGGGACCGGGCCGCGCTGGACCTGCGGTGGACCGTCTTCGAGCAGGAGCGCGGACGCGGGCGGGCCCGCAACCGTGAGGCCGGCCGGTGACCGCCGGACACCAGACGCTGGCTCTGGTCCTCTTCAGCACCTTCATCGCCGTGACCCTCGGCATCACCACCTGGGTCAGCCGCCACCGGCACGGCTCCGCCGAGGAGTTCTACGCCGGGGGGCGGCTGTTCTCCCCGATGGAGAACGGTTTCGCCATCGCCGGCGACTACATGTCCGCCGCGTCCTTCCTCGGCATCTCCGGGCTGATCGCCCTGTTCGGCTACGACGGCCTGCTGTACTCGGTGGGCTTCCTCGTCGCCTGGCTCGTCGTCCTCTTCCTCGTCGCCGAACTCGTCCGCAACTGCGGCCGCTTCACCCTCGCCGACGTCGTCGCCGCCCGGATGAGCGAGCGGCCGGTCCGGATCGCCGCCGGGACCGCCTCCGTCACCGTCTCCGTGCTCTACCTCGTCGCGCAGATGGTCGGCGCCGGCAGCCTCGTCGGCCTGCTGCTCGGCGATTCCGGCACCGCCGCCCGCACGCTGACCGTGGTCGCGGTCGGGGCGCTCATGGTCGTCTACGTCACCTTCGGCGGAATGCGGGCCACCACCTGGATCCAGATCGTCAAGGCCGTCCTCCTGATGGGCGGGGCGGTCGCCCTCACCGTGCTCGTCCTGCTGCGCTTCCACGGCGACTTCGGGCTGCTGCTCACCAGCGCCGCCGAACGCAGCGGCCACGGCGAGCGGTTCCTGGGCCCGGGGCTGAAGTACGGCGGCGACTGGACGGCCCGCATCGACTTCATGAGCCTCGGCCTGGCCCTCGTCCTCGGAACCGCGGGGCTCCCGCACATCCTGTCCCGCTTCTACACGGTGCCGACCGCGCGGGCCGCCCGCCGGTCCGTGGTCTGGGCGATCGGCCTGATCGGCGGCTTCTACCTGATGACCATCGTGCTCGGCTTCGGCGCGGCCGCGCTGGTCGGCCCGGCCGAGGTCCGCGCCTCGCACGCCTCCGGCAACACGGCGGTGCCGCTGCTCGCCGCGTACCTGGGCGGCGGGGCGGAATCCACCGGCGGGGCCGTGCTGTTCGCGCTCGTCGCGGCGATCGCCTTCGCCACGATCCTGGCCGTCGTCGCGGGCATCACCCTCGCCTCGTCGGCGTCCGTCGCACACGACCTGTACGCCTCCCTCCGGCGCCGCCGCGCCCGCGCGCGCAGCGAGGTCGCGGTGGCGCGGACCGCGGCCGTCGGGATCGGGGCGGTGGCGATCGCGCTAGGGCTGCTGGCCCAGGACCTGAACGTGGCGTTCCTGGTGGGTCTGGCCTTCGCGGTCGCTGCCTCCGCCAACCTGCCCGTCCTGCTGTACTCGCTGTTCTGGGCCCGCTTCACGACGCGCGGCGCCGTGTGGTCGGTGTACGGCGGGCTGGTGCCGGCCGTGCTGCTGGTGGTGCTGTCGCCGGTCGTCTCCGGCAGCCCGGACTCCCTCTTCCCGGGGACGGACTTCCAGTGCTTCCCGCTGCAGAACCCGGGTCTGGTCTCCATCCCGCTCGGGTTCCTGGCGGGCTGGCTGGGGACGGTGGCCTCCGCGGAGGAGCCGGACGCCGCCAGGCACGCCGAGACCGAGGTCCGCTCCCTGACCGGCGCCGGGGCCGTCTGAGGGAGCGGCAGCCGGTCAGGGGCCGTCGGCGGGGCGCCAGGCGTAGCGGTGCTCGGGGCGGCCCGTCTCGCCGTAGCGCAGGGCCAGGGTGACCCGCCCGGTGCGGTCCAGGAGTTTCAGGTACCGCTGGGCGGTCTGGCGGCTGATGCCGGCGCGGTCGGCGATCTGCTGGGCCGACAGCGGGCCCTCCGCGGACAGCAGGACGCGGCGGACCAGCTCGGCGGTGGTGGGGGAGTGGCCCTTCGGCAGCTCGTTGGGAGCGCCGGCCGCCGCGAGTGTCCCGAAGATCCGGTCCACCTGGGCCTGTTCTGCCTCGCCTCCCGTCTCCAGGGTGCGGCGCAGGGCCGCGTACGCCTCCAGCCGGAGCCTCAGGCCCTGGAAGGTGAACGGTTTGACCAGGTACTGGAGGGCGCCGAGGCGCATCGCGGCCTGCACCGTGGCGAGGTCCCGCGCGGCCGTGACCATGATCACGTCGGTGCGGTGGCCGAGCTGCCGCAGGCGCGCCACCAGGTCCAGGCCGCTGCCGTCGGGCAGGTAGTGGTCCAGGAGGACGAGGTCCACGGGCCGGTCCTCCAGGTGCTCCAGCGCCTCGGACGCCGAGTGGGCGCGTGAGGTGACGCGGAAGCCGGGAACCTTCCCGACGTACGCCGCGTTGATCCGGGCAACACGCATGTCGTCGTCGACGACCAATACGTGGATCGGGGATCCGCTCATCGCAGGGCCTCCGGGAGTACGACGGAGAACTCCGCCCCTCCGTCCGCTGTCCCGCCGGCCCGGGCCGTTCCGCCCTGCCGCTCCGCCAGGCGGCGTACGAGGGCCAGGCCGAGGCCGCGCTCGCGCCTCCCCTGGGGCTGTTTCGTCGACCAGCCCTCGGTGAAGATCTCCTCCCGGCGGGCCTCCGGCACACCGGGACCGCTGTCGCGGACGAGGAGGACCAGGGTGCGGTCCTCGCAGCGCAGCTCGACCTCGACGAGGGGTGCGGCCGATCCGGCGGCCGCGTCCAGGGCGTTGTCCACGAGGTTGCCGGCGATGGTGACCAGCCCGCCGGGGTCGGCGAGGCGGTCGGGCAGGAAGCTGCCGTCGGTGAGGCGCAGCGGGACGCCGCGCTCGGCGGCGACCGTCGCCTTGCCCACGAGGAGGGCGGCCAGCAGCGGGTCGCGAACCTTCTCGGTGACCTGCTCGGCGGTGCTGCGCCGCCCGCCGGCGACCTCGGCGAGGAACTCCGCAGCCTCCTCGTGCAGGCCGAGGTCCAGCAGGCCGAGGAGGGTGTGGAGGCGGTTGGCGTGCTCGTGGTCCTGCGCGCGCAGGGCGTCGATCAGGCCCTGGGTGGAGTCGAGTTCGCGGCGGAGCTGCTCCAGTTCGGTCCGGTCGCGCAGGGTGGCGACCGCGCCGCCGTCCTCGGTGGGCATCCGGTTGGCGACCAGGACGCGCGGGCCCTGCACGGTGAGCAGGTCGCGGCCGGTGGCGCGGCCGGAGAGGACGTCGGCGGTGCGGCCCGCGCCGAGGACCTCGTCGAGCGGGCGGCCGGGGGCGCGCGCCGTGTCGGCGGGGGAGAGGCCGAGGAGGCGGGAGGCCTCGTCGTTGACGAGCCGGATGCGCCCCGAGGGGTCGAGGGCGACGACGCCCTCGCGGATGGAGTGGAGCATCGCCTCGCGTTCGGCGAGGAGGCCGGAGATGTCGGAGAAGGCCAGGTCGCGGGTCTGGCGCTGGATGCCGCGGGAGAGGAGGTAGGCGGCGAGCGCACCCGCGGCCAGGGCGCCGCCGGCGTACCCGAGGAGGCCCGGGATGGCGCCGAGCAGCCGGGCCCGGACGCTGTCGTAGGAGATGCCGACGGACACGGCGCCGACGATCTCGCCGTCGGCGGCGAGGAGCGGCACCTTGCCGCGGGCGGTGCGGCCCAGGGTTCCCTCGTCGATCTCCATCACGTCGCGGCCGGCGAGGACGTCGCCGGGGTCGGTGGAGACGGGCAGGCCGATGCGGTCGGGGCGGGGGTGGGAGCGGCGGATGCCGTGCAGGTCCATCACCACCACGTACTCGGCGCGGGTGGCGCGGCGGATCCGTTCGGCGGTGGCCTGCACCGGGCCGTCGGCAGTCGGCCCGGAGGCCGGCACCGCGACCGCCAGGGAGGGGTCGGCGGCAGCGCTGCGGGCGATCGCGAGGGCGCGCTGCATGGCCTGGTCGTCGAGCTGTGCGCTCAGCGGGGCCAGGAACAGCCCGGTGGCCAGGACGGCGACCCCGGCGGCGATGGCCAGCTGGGTCAGGAGGATCTGCGAGACGGCCCGTCGGGGCAGCCCGATGCGCCGAGCGCCGGGGGAGGGGAACCGCATGGCCAGCAACCGTAGGTCGGCGGAGGCGGAAGGGGAATCACCTTGTCGGGAAGCGCGGGGGGAGGGGCGGGAGCCGGGCCCGGGGATGGGGGTCACGGGAGGGGGCGCGGGGGGCGGGGGCCCTCGTAGTGGCCGGTGGGGCGCATGCGGAGCGGGCGCTCCTGGTACTCCTCCAGTGCGTGGGCGATCCAC
>NZ_BMTY01000017.1:132364-190723 GCF_014649915.1 Streptomyces toxytricini
CCCGCGGTCCGCGCGACGGCGAAGACGGTCTCCCCGGCCTCGGCCGGCATCCCGGTGGAGAGCGTCAGCACCGCCAGGGCCAAGTCCACGTTGGCGTGCGGGCCGCCGCGCCCGGCCGCCGTCGTGTCGACGAGCTCCCGGGCCGCGGCGAGTGCCGCAGCAGCCCCGGGGACGTCCTCCAGCCGGGCGAAGAGTGCGGTCGCCCGCGGGTCCTCGGCTGCGTAGAGCCGGTGGCCGAGCCCGGGCACCGGGCGGCCGGCCCGCAGGTGCTCCGCGACGACGGGTGCGGCCCCGCCGCGCTCCAGGACCTCGGCGAGCGTGCGGTGGGCGAGCCGCCCGGCGGCGCCGTGCAGGGGGCCCTCCAGGACGCCGAGCCCCGCCGACACGGCGGCGTACGGGTGGGCGCGCGCCGAGGCGGCGACCCGTACGGCGAGGGTGGAGGCGGCCAGGTCGTGGTCGATGAGCAGGGCGAGCGCCAGGTCGAGGGCGCCGAGGCCCGCGGGGTCGGGGTCGCGCGCGGTCAGGCGGGTCCACAGGCGTGCTGCGAGCGGGCCTTCCGGAGCGTTCTCCTGCGCCGCCGCAGGGCCGGCGGGCTCCGGTGCGGCCGGCGGAAGGGCGTCGACCAGGGTGGGGATCAGGCGCCGGGCGGAGCCGAGCACGGCCTCCTCCGACAGGTCGAAGCGCAGCGGGTCGGTCACCGCCGCGGCGGCGGTCGCCACGCGCAGCCGGTCGACGGGTCCGCTGTGCTCGGGCAGGGCGGCGACGGCGCGGCGGGCGGCGGCGAGGGCGTCCGGCGGGGCCGTGAAGCGGGCGTTCCGGCGGAGGGCGCCCGTCCACAGCCACTCGGCGGCCTCCTCGTACGAGTGGCGGGCGGCCAGCTCGGCGGCGTCGACGCCGCGGAACCAGTACCGGTCGGGCTCGATCAGCGTCAGCGAGGTCCGTACGACGGGCTCCCCGCCGACCGGCGGCGCGGCCTCCCGCCGGGTGCGCCGGGCCAGGGACTCCACCTCGGCGGCGTCGAAGCTGCTGCCCCTGCCGACCGCGTCGCGGCGGCTCGTGAGCTGGCCGCGGCTGACGTACGCGTACACGGTGGCGGGCTTGACGCCGAGGAGGCGTGCCGCCTCGCGGGTGCTGATCCGCCGTTCGCCCTGCGCCTCGTTCATGACGCCCAGCGTACATATATTGATTCAATCAATATTGACAGTGATTCAATCCATCATGGATGGTCGATGCATGAACACCACCGTCGATGTACCCCGCGGTCTCGCGGGAGTCGTGGTCACCGAGACCGCCCTGGGCGACGTCCGCGGCCGCGAGGGCTTCTACCACTACCGCCAGTACTCGGCCGTCGAGCTCGCCGAACGGCGCAGCTTCGAGGACGTCTGGCACCTGATGTTCCGCGGCGAACTCCCGGCCGACGCCGCCGGGCGGGCCGCCTTCGCCGCCGAGATCGCCCCCCTGCGCAGACTGCCGGCCGAGGTAGCCGACGCCCTGCCCGCCCTCGCCCGCGCCACAGCCCCCTCCGGGCCCCTCGCCGGACTGCGCACCGCCCTCTCCCTGCTCGGCGCCTCCGCAGGCTTCCGCCCGCTCTACGACCTCGCCCCCGAGCAGCGCGCCGCCGATGCGCTCGCGGCCTGCGCCGCCGTACCGACCCTGCTCACGGCGCTGTACCGGCTCGGCCGGGGCCTGGAGCCGGTCGCCCCGCGGGACGACCTGCCGTACGCCGCGAACTACCTGTACATGCTCACCGGGCAGGAGCCGGACCCGGCCGCGGCCCGGGCGATCGAGCAGTACCTCGTCTCCACCGTCGACCACGGCTTCAACGCCTCCACGTTCACCGCCCGGGTGATCGCCTCCACCGGCGCGGACGTCGCCGCCTGCCTCACCGGGGCGATCGGCGCCCTCTCCGGCCCGCTCCACGGCGGCGCCCCCAGCCGGGCCCTGGACACCCTCGACGCCATCGGCACCGCGGACCGCATCGAGCCGTGGATCCGCGAGCGGGTCCTCGCGGGCGAGCGGATCATGGGCTTCGGCCACCCCGTCTACCGCACCGAGGACCCCCGCTCGCGCATGCTCCGCGGGATCGCCCTCGGCTTCGGCGGCCCCCTCGTCGACTTCGCCGTACAGGTGGAGCAGCACGTCGAGCGGATCCTCGCCGAACTGAAGCCCGGCCGCGAGCTCCACACCAACGTCGAGTTCTACGCGGGCGTCGTCATGGAGCTGTGCGGGCTGCCGCGCGCGATGTTCACGCCGACGTTCTGCGCGGCCCGCGTGGTCGGCTGGAGCGCGAACGTGCTGGAGCAGGCGGCCGATTCGAAAATCATCCGTCCGGCGGCGCGCTACGCCGGGCCGACGCCGCCCCGGCCGGTTCCGGTCCCCGCCTGAGTACGATCGGCCGGGTGAACAGCAGGCAGCCCGACCGGTCCGACACCCGCCCTCCGATCCCCGTCGTCGTCCTCGCCGGATTCCTCGGGTCCGGCAAGACGACGCTGCTCAACCACCTCCTCACCCACCGCGGCGGCACCCGCATCGGGGTCGTGGTCAACGACTTCGGCTCCATCGAGATCGACGCGATGTCGGTGGCCGGACAGGTCGGCGACTCCATGGTCTCCCTCGGCGGCGGCTGCCTGTGCTGCGCGGTCGACGGCAGCGAGCTCGACGCCTACCTGGAGAAGCTCTCCGACCCCGTCCACCGGATCGACGTGATCGTCATCGAGGCGAGCGGCCTGGCCGAGCCGCAGGAGATGATCCGCATGCTGGCCGCCAGCGAGAACCCGGCCATCCGCTACGGCGGGCTGGTGGAGGTCGTGGACGCGGCCGAATTCGACGCGACCCGCGCCAGGCACCCGGAGACCGACCGCCACCTCGCCTGCGCCGACCTGGTCGTACTGAACAAGACCGACCGCGTCGACGGCGCCGAGCGCGCCCGCATCGAGGCCGAGCTGGCCGCGCTGTGTCCGGGGATCCCCCTGGTCGCCGCCGACCACGGGCGCATCGACCCCGAGCTGCTCTTCGACCGCCGCCCCTGGACCGAGACGCGGGGCCAGCTGTCCTTCGAGGACCTGATCGCCGAGGCGCGGGACGGCAGCGGCCCCGCGGACCACACCGGGCATGCACACACGCAGTACGAGAGCACGGAGTTCGCCTCCGATCAGGCCCTCAGCCCGCGCCGCCTCATCGACTTCCTCGACCGGCGCCCCGCCGGCCTCTACCGCATCAAGGGCTTCGTGTACTTCGGCGTCCCCGGGCACGAGGAGCGCTACGAGGTCCACGCCGTCGGCCGGTTCCTGCGCTTCGCGCCCGGCCCGTGGGGGCGGGGCGAGCCCCGGCTGACCCGCCTCGTCCTGATCGGGTCCGGCACCGACGGGGCGGCCCTGCTCCGCGAACTCGACGCCTGCCGCGAGCCGGCCCCGCAGAACGCCGGGCCCGAGGCGATGTGGGGCATCCTCCGCTACGTCGCCCGCCCCGCCGGGACCGATCCGGAAGGCGACGTCCCCGCCGAGGACCCCCCGGCCGCCCCCGAGGACAGCGCCGCCCCCGCGGAGGTGTGAGCCGCACCGGCCTCAGGCCACCTCGACGCCGTGGTCGGCGAGGAGGGCCGCGAGGCCGTCGCGGTAGCCCTTCCCGCCCGCCACGAAGTCCCAGTCGCCGTTGGCGCGGCGGCGGAAGGAGCCCAGGACCAGCGCGGTCTCGCCCGGGCGGCCGTCCGAGACGTCCAGGCAGCCCAGCTCGGCGCCGTCGGCCGCGAGCAGGCGGATGCGGGCGTCGGTGAAACCGGTCAGGTCGGCGTGCGGATCGGCTTCCGGGTCGACCGCGGCTACGAGCACCAGCCGGTCCGCGGCCTGCGGCAGCCCGTCGAACGAGACGGCCAGGGCGGCCTTGTCGGGCGCCGTGTGCGGGTGGGCCCGCACCGAACCGTCCGGGGTGCGCGGGTTGTTGTAGAACACGAAGTGGTCCTCGGTCAGCACCCGGCTGCCCTCGCAGACCAGCGCGCACACGTCCAGGGCCACCCGGCCGGACCAGGACATCCCCAGGACGTTGTGGTCCGCCGACGCCTCGGAACCGGCCCCGGCCGCGGCCGCGCCGGTCGGCGAGGGCGCCACCGGGCCGTCGGCCGGGCCGAGCCGGCCGCGCAGCCCGTGCTGGTGCAGCAGCTCCACCAGGGCCGGCCCGGGAACCAACTCCAGCGGCTTGCCGTTGGCAAAGGTGTAGGAACCCGGCCCGAAGGAGGCAGTCGTGACGAGCACCCCCTTGTTCGCCCCCTTGTCCTGCACCGTGCCGTACAGATCGCGCACGGCCGTCGGCGGCACCGTCCTGCGGTAGCGCTTGACCTGCACCACGATCCGACCGCCCCGGATCGGGGCCGGGTCCAGCGCCTCCACGTCGACACCGCCGTCACCCGACCGCTGCGTCGTCACCGCCTCCATGCCCATCGCCCGGAACAGCTCCGCGACCAGGTTCTCGAAGTCGATCGGGTCCATCGTGAACAGGTCCGGCTCGTCGTCGTCCGCACCCCCGCCGTGGCTGACGACACCGCCGCCGACCTCGTCGGGCCGGCGCCCGGGCCGGACCGCCGTCCGCTGGTCGGGGCGCGCCGACAGCTGCCCGCCGAGCCCCGACACCAGGCAGTCCACGGCGCTGACCTGCTCCAGCCGCAGCCCCGCGAAGGCGGTGCGCGCCGCAGAGACGGCGGCGAGGACGAACCGCGCCTCCCGGCCCGTCGCGGGGTCGTGGCAGTCGACGAAGCCGTTGACGGTGACGGCGTCCAGGGCGCCGAACTCGTCCGCGGCGTACAGCTCCCGCAGGACCAGCAGCATGCACTGCGCCAGGACGTCCCGGTACAGGGCCCGCCGCTCCGTCACCGGGCGCGGCTTGAGCTTGTCCTGGTCGGTGCTGGGCAGGTACTGCACCGCCCTGGCCTCCGGCACCACCGTGTAGTCGGGCAGCTCCCAGTCCAGGACCAGCTCGCGCGCGGCGGGGTCGTAGGCGGCGGCCACCTGTCTGGGCAGCGCCTCGGGCCAGGCCGTGGAGGCGTACAGGGCGGCGGAGAAGTACTCGACCGCGGCCTCGGCGCTGCCCGCGCGCAGGGCGTCGGCCAGCTCGGCGAGCCCGCTGTTGTGCTCGCGGACGCCGGCGAGCTGCTCGGCCGCCCACCGGTCGTACTGCT
Organism: Streptomyces toxytricini; assembly: GCF_014649915.1. Classification (GTDB taxonomy): domain Bacteria; phylum Actinomycetota; class Actinomycetes; order Streptomycetales; family Streptomycetaceae; genus Streptomyces; species Streptomyces toxytricini. The sequence continues at coordinate 137,532 of NZ_BMTY01000017.1, forward strand.
GCCGGTACGCGGCCAGCTGCTGCTGCCGCCGGGCCTCCGCGGCGGTCGCGGCCTGCCAGGCCTCGGTATACCGGGCGTGGGCGTCGCGCTCCGCCTGCGCCCGGTGCTGCGAGCCGAAGGTCCAGCCGCTGCTCTGCCGCTGGAAGTCCTCCAGGCGCGGCAGCGGTACGGGCTGCGCCAGTGCGCCGGGGTCGAAGGGGGCCACCTGCTCGGGGCGGACCAGCGAGGCCATCCGGAACGCCGGCGCGCGGCATCCGGCGACGAGCAGCCCCTTGAGGGCGGCGACCTCGGCGTCGAGGGCGGCGGTGCGGCGCAGGGCCTCGGCCTCGCGGTACTGGCGGTGGCTGCGGTTCGCCTCCCGCTCGTAGGCCCGCTGCCGGCGCTCGGCCTCCCGCTGCTGGACCAGCTGCGTCTGCTGCTGCCGCCGCTGGGCCTCGGCCCAGGTCCCGATCAATCCGCCCGACCGACGACTCATCAGCTGTGTACTCCCCCCACAACGCCCGGAGGGAAAACACTAGTCGGCATTCGGGTGGTACGTCCCCCGGCCCGTACCACCCGAATGCCGGGCTCCGGCCTACAGCGCGGAGCCCGCCACCACGGAGACCGCGGCGGGCAGTGCCGTGCCCGAGCCGTCGCGGCGCGGGTCCGCGGCCGGCAGGGCGGCGGGGGCGCCGTTCGCCGCGGCCGCCCTCGCCGGGGCGTTGCCCGCCCAGGCGAAGGTCAGCAGCTCCTCGCCCTTGAGGAACCGCTGGCAGCGGACGCCGCCGGTGGCCCGGCCCTTGCGCGGGTACTGGTCGAACGGGGTCAGCTTTCCGGACTGCACCGAGTCGTCGAGGGTGCCGCGGGAGCCGGCCACGGTGAGCACCAGCGCGTCGCGCGCCGGGTCGACCGCCGAGAAGTGGATCACCTTGGCGCCGGAGCCGAGCTTGATGCCGGCCATGCCGCCGGCCGGTCGGCCCTGCGGGCGCACCTGCGAGGCCGGGTAGCGCAGCAGCTGGGCGTCGTCGGTGATGAAGACGAGGTCCTCCTCGCCGGTGCGCAGCTCGACCGCGCCGACGATCCGGTCGCCCTCCTTGAGGGTGATGACCTCCAGCTCCTCCTTGTTCGCCGGGTAGTCGGGCACGACGCGCTTGACGACGCCCTGCTCGGTGCCGAGAGCCAGGCCCTGGGAGGACTCGTCCAGCGAGGTCAGGCAGACGACCCTCTCGTCCGGGGCGAGCCCGGAGAGGAACTCCGCCAGCGGCGCCCCGCCGGCCAGGTTCGGTGCGGCATGGGTGTCGGGCAGCTGCGGCAGGTCGATCACCGCCAGCCGCAGCAGCCGGCCGTGCGAGGTGACCGCGCCGACGTCGCCGCGGGCCGTCGCCGCGACCTGGGAGACGATCAGGTCGTGCTTGGCGCGCGGTGCGCCCTCCTCCGCCACGACCGGGTCCCCGGTCGCCGTGCGCGCCAGCAGGCCCGTCGAGGACAGCAGCACCCGGCACGGGTCGTCGGCGACCTCCAGCGGAACGGCCGCGACGGCGGTGCCCGCGGACTCCAGCAGGACCGTGCGGCGCTCGGTGCCGAACTTCTTGGCGACCGCCGCCAGCTCGGAGGAGACCAGCTTGCGCAGCTCCGCGTCCGACTCGAGGATCCGCGTCAGCTCCTCGATCTCGGTGGTGAGGCGGTCCCGCTCGGCCTCCAGTTCGATCCGGTCGAAGCGGGTGAGCCGGCGCAGCGGGGTGTCGAGGATGTACTGGGTCTGGACCTCGCTCAGCGAGAAGCGCTCCATGAGCCGCTCCTTCGCCTGCGCCGAGTTGTCGCTGTCCCGGATGATCCGGATGACCTCGTCGATGTCGACGAGGGCGACCAGCAGGCCCTCCACCAGGTGGAGCCGGTCGCGCCGCTTGCCGCGGCGGAACTCGCTGCGCCGGCGCACCACCTCGAAGCGGTGGTCGAGGTAGACCTCCAGCAGCTCCTTCAGGCCCAGCGTCAGCGGCTGGCCGTCCACCAGGGCGACGTTGTTGATGCCGAAGGACTCCTCCATCGGCGTCAGCTTGTAGAGCTGCTCCAGGACGGCCTCCGGGTGGAAGCCGTTCTTGATCTCGATGACCAGGCGCAGGCCGTGCGCGCGGTCGGTGAGGTCCTTGACGTCGGCGATGCCCTGCAGCTTCTTCGCGCCCACCAGGTCCTTGATCTTCGCGACGACCTTCTCCGGGCCGACCGTGAAGGGCAGTTCGGTGACGACCAGGCCCTTGCGGCGGGCCGTCACGTCCTCCACGGACACCGTCGCGCGGATCTTGAAGCTGCCGCGGCCGTTCTCGTACGCGTCCTTGATGCCCGACAGGCCCACGATCCGGCCGCCCGTGGGCAGGTCCGGGCCGGGCACGAAGCGCATCAGCGCCTCCAGGTCCGCCTGCGGGTAGCGGATCAGGTGGCGCGCGGCCGCGATGACCTCGCCCAGGTTGTGCGGCGGCATGTTCGTCGCCATGCCGACCGCGATGCCGGAGGCGCCGTTGACCAGGAGGTTCGGGTAGGCGGCGGGCAGGGCGACCGGCTCGCGCTCCTGGCCGTCGTAGTTGGCCTGGAAGTCGACGGTGTCCTCGTCGATCGACTCCGTCATCAGCGACGTGGCGTCCGCCATGCGGCACTCTGTGTAGCGCATCGCGGCCGGCGGGTCGTCGTTGCCCAGCGAGCCGAAGTTGCCGTGCCCGTCGACCAGGGGGAGGCGCATCGAGAACGGCTGCGCCATGCGCACGAGGGCGTCGTAGATCGACGCGTCGCCGTGCGGGTGCAGCTTGCCCATGACCTCGCCGACGACGCGGGCGCACTTCACGTACCCGCGGTCGGGGCGCAGGCCCATCTCGCTCATCTGGTAGACGATGCGCCGGTGCACCGGCTTCATGCCGTCGCGGGCGTCGGGCAGGGCGCGGGAGTAGATCACCGAGTACGCGTACTCGAGGAAGGAGCCCTGCATTTCGTCGACGACGTCGATGTCGAGGATGTTCTCCTCGAAGTCCTCCGGCGGCGGGGTCTTCGTGCTGCGGCGGGCCATCGCTGCGCGGCTCCTTAACCAAGAAAGGGATGTGCTGGGGGTCTGGCTGGGCGGTCTGGCTGGATCTGGTGACAGGGGCTGACGGGGATCGTCGCGGACCATTGTGTCCCGACGCACCGACAGGCCCGACTCCGACCCGGGTACCGGCCGGGAACTTCTCCGGCGCCCGGCGCGCTTGCATACAGTGGCAGGTCTGACGGAATTCTCTGCATCGCGATCGAAGGGACCACATGCCCATGGGTCACACGGCCACAGCCCAGGCCGGCTCCGGCGGCCTGACAGCGACCGAGCACCGGCTGGCCAACGGCCTGCGCGTGGTGCTCTCCGAGGACCACCTGACCCCGGTCGCGGCGGTCTGCCTGTGGTACGACGTCGGCTCCCGCCACGAAGTCAAGGGACGCACCGGCCTGGCTCACCTCTTCGAGCACCTGATGTTCCAGGGCTCCGCGAGCGTACCGGGGAACGGCCACTTCGAGCTCGTCCAGGGCGCCGGCGGCTCCCTCAACGGCACGACGAGCTTCGAGCGCACCAACTACTTCGAGACCATGCCGGCCCACCAGCTGGAGCTGGCGCTGTGGCTCGAAGCCGACCGGATGGGCTCGCTGCTGGCCGCCCTGGACGAGGAGTCCATGGAGAACCAGCGCGACGTCGTCAAGAACGAGCGCCGCCAGCGCTACGACAACGTCCCGTACGGCACCGCCTTCGAGCGGCTGACCGCCATGGCCTACCCCGAGCCCCACCCCTACCACCACACGCCGATCGGCTCGATGGCCGACCTGGACGCGGCCTCGCTGGAGGACGCGCGCGCGTTCTTCCGCACCTACTACGCGCCCAACAACGCGGTGCTGTCGGTCGTCGGCGACATCGACCCGGAGCAGACGCTCGCCTGGATCGAGAAGTACTTCGGCTCCATCCCCGCCCACGACGGCAAGCAGCCCCCGCGCGACGGGACGCTGCCCGACACCATGGGCGGCCAGCTCCGCGAGGAGATCACCGAGGACGTCCCGGCCCGCGCCCTGATGGCCGCCTACCGGCTGCCCCACGACGGCACCCGCGAGTGCGACGCCGCCGACGTGGCGCTGACCGTCCTCGGCGGAGGCGAGTCCTCCCGCCTGCACAACCGCCTGGTCCGCCGCGACCAGACGGCCGTCGCCGCCAGCTTCGGCATCCTCCGCCTCGCCGGCGCCCCCTCGCTGGGCTGGCTGGACGTGAAGGCCTCCAGCGGCGTCGAGGTCCCCGCCATCGAGGCCGCCGTGGACGAGGAGCTCGCCCGCTTCGCCGCCGAGGGCCCCACGGCCGAGGAGATGGAGCGCGCCCAGGCCCAGCTGGAGCGCGAGTGGCTGGACCGGCTGGGCACCGTCGCCGGCCGGGCCGACGAACTGTGCCGCTTCGCGGTCCTCTTCGGCGACCCGCAGCTGGCGCTGACCGCCGTGCAGCGCGTCCTGGAGGTCACCGCCGAGGAGGTGCAGGCCGTCGCCGCGGCCCGGCTGCGCCCCGACAACCGCGCGGTGCTCGTCTACGAGCCCCTCGCCGCCGACGACTCCGACGCGAACGAGAACGAGAACGAGGGGGCGGAGCAGTGAGCGACACCGCAGCCGTCACGATGACCTTCCACCCGCGGCCCGCCGCCGGTCAGCCCAAGCCGTGGGCGTTCCCCGCGCCCGAGCGGGGCTCCCTGCCCAACGGCCTGACCGTGCTGCGCTGCCACCGGCCCGGCCAGCAGGTCATCGCGGTCGAGGTGAACCTCGCCGCACCGCTGGACGCCGAGCCGGAGGGGCTGGACGGCGTCGCCACCATCATGGCCCGAGCCCTGTCCGAGGGCACCGACAAGCACTCCGCCGAGGAGTTCGCCGCCGAGCTGGAGCGCTGCGGCGCCACCCTCGACGCGCACGCCGACCACCCCGGCCTGCGCGTCTCCCTGGAGGTCCCCGCCTCCCGGCTGGCCAAGGCCCTCGGCCTCCTCGCCGAGGCGCTGCGCGCGCCGGCCTTCGCCGACAGCGAGGTCGACCGCCTCGTGCGCAACCGCCTCGACGAGATCCCGCACGAGCTGGCCAACCCGCAGCGCCGCGCCGCCAAGGAGCTCTACCGGCAGCTCTTCCCGGCCTCCCTGCGCATGTCCCGCCCGCGCCAGGGCACCGAGGAGACCGTCGCCCGGATCGACTCCGCCGCCGTACGCGCCTTCTACGAGGCGCACGTGCGCCCCGCCACGGCCACCGCGGTGGTCGTCGGCGACCTGGCCGGCATCGACCTGGACGCCCTCCTGGCCGACACCCTGGGCGCCTGGACGGGCAACGCGGGCCAGGCCCGCCCCGTGCCCCCGGTGGAGTCCGACGACACCGGCCGCGTCGTCATCGTCGACCGGCCCGGCGCCGTGCAGACCCAGCTGCTGATCGGCCGCACCGGCCCCGACCGGCACGACCGCGTCTGGGCCGCGCAGGTCCTCGGCACGTACTGCCTGGGCGGCACCCTCACCTCGCGCCTGGACAAGGTGCTGCGCGAGGAGAAGGGGTACACGTACGGCGTGCGCGCCTTCGGCCAGGTGCTGCGCTCCACCGCCGACGGCCGGGGCGCCTCGATGCTCGCCATCAGCGGGTCCGTGGACACCCCCAACACCGGTCCGGCGCTGGAGGACCTCTGGAAGGTGCTGCGCACCCTCGCCGAGGGCGGCCTGACGGATGCCGAGCGGGACGTCGCCGTGCAGAACCTGGTGGGCGTGGCCCCGCTGAAGTTCGAGACGGCCGCGGCCGTCGCCGGGACCCTCGCCGACCAGGTCGAGCAGGAGCTCCCGGACGACTACCAGGCGCAGTTGTACGCCCGGCTGGCCGAGACGGGCACCTTGGAGGCCACCACGGCCGTCGTGCAGGCGTTCCCGGTCGACCGGCTGGTCACCGTGCTCGTCGGCGACGCCGCGCAGATCGAGGGCCCGGTGCGGGCGTTGGGCATCGGAGAGGTGACCGTCGTCGGCAACTGACGGCAACTCCCCGAGGGCCCCGGCGGCTTGTCCGCCGGGGCCCTTTGTGTCCGGATTTGCTGCGGAGGTTGCCTGTATGCGGTGTGGCGTGCGCAACAAAAGGCCGTGACCATTTGGTGATTGACTGATGATCCGCCTAGCGTCGGCCGTGCTGTCCGTCAGTTGATACGCGCCGCACCCGCGGCACCGGGCAGCGATCGCCGAGTCCCCGTCCGGCGCGAGCCTGGGGAGCCGGGGACCCACACGTCCCTTGGGGTGAATCGGGCCGCCTCGCAAGAGGTGCCCGTAGGAGACCTTCCTGCTCCGAACCCGTCAGCTAACCCGGTAGGCGAGAGGGAAGGAAAGGATCAGCCTCTCCATGGCCTTTGGCAGCCGTGCCGCCGGCAAGCACCGTGGTTCCAGCCGTCTGAGCCGCAAGACCGCCGGATTCGCCGGCGTCGCCGCCCTCGCCACCACCGGTGTGGTGGGCACCCTCGCCGCCCCGGCCTTCGCCGCCTCGGACAAGGGCCCCTCCATGGAGGACACCGGTCTGAACGCGGTCGTCACCGCCGAGGACGTCGCCGGCCAGATCGAGGCCCAGGCCGACTCCCAGCGCGCCGCCGCCGAGGCAGCCGCCCTGAAGGCGCAGGCCGAGGCCGACGCCAAGGCGCGCGCCGCCGAGGCCAAGCAGAAGGCCGAGGAGAAGGCGAAGGCCGAGCGCGAGGCCGCCGAGCGCGCCGCCCGCGAGGAGGAGCGCAAGCGCCTCAACACCTTCGTCTCCCCGCTCGCCGGCTCCTACGTCAGCACCCAGTACCGCGCCGGCGGCGGCATGTGGTCCTCCGGCAGCCACACCGGCATCGACTTCCACGCCGACGAGGGCTCCGTCGTCCGCGCCGTCGGCGTCGGCACCGTCGTCGAGGCCGGCTGGGGCGGCGCCTACGGCAACAACGTCGTGATCCGGCACGCCGACGGCACCTACACCCAGTACGGCCACCTCAACTCGCTGAGCGTCTCGGTCGGCCAGCAGGTCACCCCGGGCCAGCAGATCGGCCTCTCCGGCTCCACCGGCAACTCCAGCGGCCCGCACCTGCACTTCGAGGCCCGTACCGGCGCCAAGTACGGCTCGGACATCGACCCGATCGCCTACCTGCGCAGCCACGGCGTCAGCCTCTGACGTTCTTGCAGCAGCCTGATCCGAAGGCCCCGGCTCACCGAGCCGGGGCCTTCGCGCTGCCCGCCCGCCGATATCCGGCCGCCGCACACCGGCCGAAATGCCGCCGATTTCCTGCCGCCCTCGGAAACCGGCGGGAATTGGCATAGGGTTTCCGTGCGATCCACGAGGCGGCGGCATCGGTGCCGGCAATCGGAAAAAGGGCGGAGGTCCGGTCTTGCGTATTCCCGCGCACGCCGTGTGCACTGCGATCCGCGACGACATCGTCTCCGGGGCGTTCGAACCGGGTGCCAGGCTGACCGAGGAGCAGCTGGCCCGCCGGTACGGCGTCTCGCGCGTCCCGGTCCGCGAGGCGCTGCGGACCCTGGAGTCGGAGGGCTTCGTGACCAGCCGGCGGCACGCGGGCGCCTGCGTCGCCGAGCCCACCGAGCAGGAGGCCGCCGACCTCCTGGAGATGCGGATGCTGCTGGAGCCGCTCGCGGCCGCCAGGGCCGCGCGGCGGCGCACCGAGGGCCACCTGAAGGTGCTGCGCGGCCTGGTCAGGCTCGGCCAGGAGCGGGCCAGGGGAGGGCAGGGCGAGGACCTGCGGGCGCTGGGCAGCTGGTTCCACGAGACCCTCGCCCAGGCCTCCGCCAGCCCCGGGCTGATCGCCCTCCTCACCCAGATGCGGTACAAGGTCGCCTGGATGTACGCCGTGCAGGCGCCGGAGCGGCCCGTGGAGTGCTGGGCGGAGCACGGTGCGATCACCGACGCGGTGGCCCGGGGCGACGCCGAGCGGGCGCGTGCGCTGACCGCCGGCCACGCCGAGCGCACCGCGGGCGCCTACCGGCTGCGGGTGAGGACTTCGCAACCTCCCGTACACACGGCGAGCCGCTCCCTTTAACAGGGGCCGCGTAGAAATACCGGGGAACAAAGCCCGGGGATCCCGGGCGGACCGCGCGGTTTTCCGTTCCGCTTTTCAGGCCGCGCTCCCGTGTGCATTCCCGCGTATTTCGGTGGTGCATTTCCCGTCCGTGCATTTTCCCGTTCCCCGTTCCCGCACGCGCGTATGCGTATCCGCGAACGGCGAAGCCGCGGCCGCCGGAGCATCGCAGCCGCGGCTTCGCGCGGACCGGGGTGGAACCCGAAGGGTCAGACGGTCTCGGGGAGCTCCTCGAGGCCCTCGGCGACCAGCTTCGCGAGGCGGTCCAGCGCCACCTCCGCGCCCTCGGCGTCCGACGCGAGGACGACCTCCTCGCCGCCCTGGGCGCCCAGGCCCAGCACCGCGAGCATGGAGGCGGCGTTGACGGGGTTCCCGTCCGCCTTCGCGATGGTCACCGGGACGCCCGAAGCGGTCGTCGCCCGGACGAAGATCGAGGCGGGACGAGCGTGCAGGCCCTCGGCCCAGCCGACGTTGACGCGGCGCTCTGCCATGGTGATGCCCTTCAGGTTCTGACGGTTGTCTAGACCACTATCTCACGAGGTCCCGTGTGCCCGGACCGCCGCCGGCCCCGGTCTCTTGCGTCCGATCTACCCCGTATTACACCGGTTCGCACCTCACTCCGGGCCGCACCGCGCAGGAGCCCTCCCGCCCGCCCTGGGCTTAGGATCACCGCATGACCACCGCGTCGGACCCCTCGTACCCGGCCCACTGGGAAGCGGACGTCGTCCTGCGCGACGGCGGCACCGCACGCATCCGGCCCATCACCCCCGAGGACGCCGGCCGCCTGGTCAGCTTCTACGAGCAGGTCTCCGACGAGTCGAAGTACTACCGGTTCTTCGCCCCCTACCCCCGGCTCTCGGACCGCGACGTGCACCGCTTCACCCACCACGACTACGTCGACCGGGTGGGCCTCGCCGCGACCGTCGGCGAGGAGTTCATCGGCACCGTCCGCTACGACCGGATCGGCCCCGACGGCCGCCCCGCCTCGGCCCCCGCCGACGAGGCCGAGGTCGCCTTCCTCGTCCAGGACGCCCACCAGGGGCGCGGCGTTGCCTCCGCCCTCCTGGAGCACATCGGCGCGGTCGCCCGCGAGCGCGGCATCCGGCGGTTCGCCGCCGAGGTGCTCCCCGCCAACACCCGCATGATCAAGGTGTTCACGGACGCCGGCTACCAGCAGAAGCGCAGCTTCGAGGACGGCGCCGTCCGCCTCACCCTGGACCTGGAGCCCACCGCCGAGTCCCTCGCCGTCCAGCGGGCCCGCGAGCAGCGCGCCGAGGCCCGCTCCGTCCAGCGGCTCCTGGCCCCCGGGTCCGTGGCCGTCGTCGGCGTCAGCCGCTCCGGCGGCGGCGTCGGAGCCGCCGCCCTGCGCAACCTCCGCGACAGCGGCTTCCGCGGCCACCTCTACGCCGTCAACGAGGCCCGCGCCCCCGGCATCGAGGGCGACCTCCTCGACGGCGTGCGCGCCTACCGCTCGCTCGCCGAGATCGACGCGCCCGTGGACCTCGCCGTCGTCGCCGTCCCCGCCGAACGGGTCCCGCAGGTCGTCGCCGACTGCGGGGAACACGGCGTCCAGGGACTCGTCGTACTGTCCGCGGGCTACGCCGAGACCGGCCCCGACGGCCTGGAGCGCCAGCGCGAACTCGTCCGCCAGGTCCGCTCCCACGGGATGCGCCTCATCGGCCCCAACGCGTTCGGCGTGATCAACACCGCGCCGGAGGTCGCGCTCAACGCCTCCCTCGCGCCCGTGCCCGCCCCCGTCCCCGGCCGGATCGGGCTCTTCACGCAGTCCGGCGCCATCGGCATCGCCCTGCTGTCGGCCCTGCTCCGCCGCGGCGAGGGCCTGTCCTCGTTCGTCTCGGCCGGCAACCGAGCCGACGTCTCCGGGAACGACATCCTCCAGTACTGGTACGAAGACGAGGCCACCGACGTCGCCCTCATGTACCTGGAAACCCTCGGCAACCCGCGCAAGTTCACCCGCCTCGCCCGCCGCACCGCCGCCGTCAAGCCCGTCGTCGTCGCCAAGGGCGGCCGCCACACCCCCGCCGGCCACGCCGTCCCCGGCACCCGGCTCCCCGAGACCACCGTCTCCGCCCTGCTCCGCCAGGCCGGCGTCATCCGCGTCGACACCGTCACCGAACTCGTCGACGCCGGCCTCCTCCTCGCCTCCCAGCCCGTCCCCGCAGGGCCGCGCGTCGCGATCCTCGGCAACTCCGAGTCGCTCGGCTACCTCACCTACGACGCCTGCCTCGCCCAGGGCCTGCGGCCCTCCTCCCCGATCGACCTGACCACCGCCGCCGCCCCCGCCGACTTCGGCAGCGCCGTCTCCGCGGCCCTCGCCTCCGACTCCCACGACGCCGTGGTCGTCACCGCCATCCCCTGGGTCGGCGAGGAGGCCTGCGCCGACACCGGGGCCGACGACCTCGCCGACGCCCTGCGCGACGCCGCGGCCGCCCACCCCGGCAAGCCGGTCGCCGTGGTCCACGTCGAGCTCGCCGACCTCGTCCGGGCCCTGTCCCGCGAGGACGTCCGCATTCCGGCCTACCCGGCCGCCGAGCGGGCCGTCCGCGCCGTCGCCGAAGCCGTCCGGTACGGGCAGTGGCGCCGCGCCAACGCCGACGCCGGGCACGTCCCCGAGTTCGACGACATCGACGAGGCGGGGGCCGCCGCACAGCTCGCCGGCCTCCTCGCCGGCGGAGCCGGCCCCGACGGCGTGATCACCCTCGCCGACGGCGACGCCGCCGCGCTCCTCGCCCGCTACGGGATCCGCGTCCTGCCCACGCTGCCCGCGCCCACCCCCGACGCCGCCGCCAAGGCCGCCGCGGCCCTCGGCTACCCCGTCGCCCTCAAGACCACCGCCCCGCACCTTCGCCACCGCGCCGACCTCGGCGGCGTCCGCCTCGACCTCACCACCGAGGCCGATCTCCGCCGCTCCTACGACGAGCTCACCGAGCTCCTCGGCACCCCCGCCGAGCTGCAGCCCGTCGTCCAGGCCATGGTCCCCCGCGGCGTCGACACCGTCGTCCGCTCCGTCATCGACCCGGCCGCAGGCGCCGTCCTCTCCTTCGGCCTGGCCGGCGTCGCCTCCGAGCTGCTCGGCGACACCGCCCACCGGCTCGTCCCCGCCACCGACCGCGACGCCGCCGGACTGATCCGCTCCATCCGCACCGCCCCCCTCCTCTTCGGCTGGCGCGGCAGCGACCCCGTCGACACCCCCGCCCTGGAAGAGCTCCTGCTGCGCCTGTCCCGGCTCGTCGACGACCACCCCGAAGTGGTCGGCGTCACCCTCGAACCCGTCGTCGTCGCCACCGAGGGCCTCTCCGTCCTCAGCGCCGCCGTCCGCATCGCGCACCCGCCCGCCCGCACCGACCTCGGCCCCCGCACCCTCCCCAGCTACTGAGGACCCCCGAAGGCGCCCGCGGCGTCCCGAGGCGGCCGGGGCGCCCCGTACGGGCCTTAGGATGGACCCCATGGCGAAATCCGGTACGACGACCCAGGGGCTGCGCACGGCGATCGAGCGCAGCGGCTACTACCCGGCCCTCGTGGCCGAGGCCGTGGAGGCCGCGGTGGGCGGCGAGCCGATCTCGTCGTACCTGGTCCACCAGGAGACGACCTTCGACTCCAACGAGGTCCGCCGGCACGTCACCGTGCTCGTCCTCACCGGCAACCGCTTCATCGTCAGCCACACCGACGAGCAGGCCGCCGACGCGGGCTCCCCCTCGCCGTACGCGACCACCTCGACCGAGTCGGTCAAGCTGGCCAGCATCTCCTCGGTGGTGCTCAGCCGCGTCGTGGCCAACCCCGAGTCGTACACCCCGGGCACCCTCCCGCGGGAGGTCGTCCTCACCATCGGCTGGGGCGCCGTCTCGCGCATCGACCTGGAACCCGCCGCCTGCGGCGACCCCAACTGCGACTCGGACCACGGCTACACCGGCAACTCCACCGCCGACGACCTCAGCCTCCGCGTGAGCGAGGCGGGCGACGGCCCCGAGGCCGTCCGCCAGACCCTGCTCTTCGCGCAGGCCCTCTCCGAGGCGACCGCGGCCACCGCCGCCGGCACCGCCCGCTGATGTCCCACTCCGCACCGCCGAACTGGGACGAGCCCGAGCTGCTGGACCTCGCCGGCGCGCCCGTCCCGCAGTACGGCACCGGCTCGCTCGCCGACCTGCTGCCGACCCTCGCCGCGGGCCAGGGCGTCCCCGGCTTCACCGCCGCCATCGCCGAGCTGGCCCCCGCCGACCGGAACTGCGTGTTCCTCGTCGACGGCATGGGCTGGGAGCAGATCAAGGCCCACCCGGCCGAAGCGCCCTTCCTGACCTCCCTGCTCGGCACCTCCCGCGGCGGCACCGGCCGCCCCCTCACCGCCGGCTTCCCGGCGACCACGGCCACCTCGCTGGCCTCCGTCGGCACCGGCCTGCCGCCGGCCCGGCACGGCCTGCCCGGATACGCCGTCCGCAACCCAGGCACCGGCGAGCTGATGAACCAGCTCCGCTGGAACCCGTGGACCCCGCCGCGCCCCTGGCAGCCGTACCCCACCGTCTTCCAGCTCGCCGACGCGGCCGGCGTGACCACGGCCCAGGTCTCCTCGCCCGTCTTCCAGACCACGCCGCTCACCCAGATCGCGCTCAGCGGCGGCACCTTCCACGGCCGGATGACCGGCGAGGAGCGCATGGACCTCGCCGCGGACCGCCTCGCCGCGGGCGACCGGTCGCTGGTGTACACGTACTACAGCGAGCTCGACGGCGCCGGCCACCGGCACGGCGTGGACTCCGACGCCTGGCGCGGCCAGCTGATGTACGTCGACCGGCTGGTCCAGCGGCTCGCCGAGCAGCTGCCGCCCCGCACCGCCCTGTACGTGACCGCCGACCACGGCATGGTGGACATCCCCTTCGACGAGGACTCCCGGATCGACTTCGACGAGGACTGGGAGCTCGGCGCGGGCGTCGCCCTGCTCGGCGGCGAGGGCCGCGCCCGGCACGTGTACGCGGTCCCGGGCGCCGAGGCCGACGTCCTGACCGTGTGGCGCGAGGTGCTCGGCGACCGGTTCTGGGTCGCCGCCCGCGAAGAGGCCCTCGAACTCGGCTGGTTCGGACCACCGGGGGAGTGCGACGAGCGCGTCCTCGGCCGGATCGGCGACGTGGTCGCCGCGGCCCACGCCGACGTCGCGATCACGGCGTCCGAGTCCGAGCCGAACGAGTCCGCACTCGCCGGAATGCACGGCTCCATGACCCCCGCCGAGCAGCTCGTGCCCCTGCTCGAAATCCGCACCTGACCCGCCGCCCCCGCGCCCGTACGCCGCCAGCCGACCACGACCCGAAAGGTCCCGTTCCCTCCATGCCCGAATTGGTGTTTTTCTCCGGAACCATGGACTGCGGAAAGAGCACGCTGGCGCTGCAGATCACCCACAACCGCTCGGCCCGCGGCCTCCAGGGCGTCATCTTCACCCGCCAGGACCGGGCCGGCGAGGGCAAGCTCTCCTCGCGCCTGGGCCTGGTCACGGACGCGGTCGAGGTCGGGGACGCGATGGACCTGTACGCCTACCTCGTAGGCGAGCTCTCCCGGGGCGGCAGGGCGGACTACGTCATCGTCGACGAGGCGCAGTTCCTCGCACCCGACCAGATCGACCAGTTGGCCCGGATCGTCGACGACCTCGACATGGACGTCTTCGCCTTCGGCATCACCACCGACTTCCGCACCAAGCTCTTCCCCGGCTCGCAGCGGCTCATCGAGCTCGCCGACCGGATCGAGCAGCTCCAGGTGGAGGCCCTGTGCTGGTGCGGGGCCCGCGCCACGCACAACGCCCGAACGGTGGGCGGGCGGATGGTCGTCGAGGGCGCCCAGGTCGTCGTCGGGGACGTCAACCGGCCCGCGGAGGAGGTCGGTTACGAGGTGCTGTGCCGCCGGCACCACCGGCGCCGGATGACCTCGGCCTCCGCGCACGCCGCCGCGCTCTCCCCGGACGTCCTGCCGGTGGGCCGCGCCTGAGGGGTGCAGGGCGGCCCCGGGCGGCGGGTCAGCGGGGGGTGCGTTCCACCAGGGCCAGGAGGGCGCCCTCCGGGTCCGTGACCGTGGCGACCCGGCCCGTCAGGCCCTCGCGGGGCGGCTGGACCACGGTGCCGCCCAGGCGGCGGACCTGCGCCGCGGCGGCGTCGGCGTCGTCGACCGCGAAGTACGTCATCCAGTGCGGCCCCCGGTCGTGCGGCAGCGAGCGGCCCACCCCGTGCACCGCGGCGACCGGCCGGCCCTCCAGCCGCAGGGTCAGGTAGTCGAAGTCCGCGCCCCCGGCGAGGCCTCCGGGGGCGGTGCCGTGCTCCGCCACGTGCCCGAATACGTGCGCGTAGAACTTGCCCACGGTCGAGGTGTCCTGGGTGACCAGCTCCGCCCACACCGGCGTGCCGTGCGGCCCGGGCAGCTGGGTCCCGGCGCTGCCGTCGGCCTGCCAGATCCCGAGGACCGCGCCCAGCGGGTCGGAGCAGATGACGAGGCGGCCGGCACCGCCCGCGTCGAGCGGCCCGACCGCGACGGTGCCGCCGCAGGAGCGGACGGCCTCCGCCGCGGCGTCGACGTCGTCGGTGGCGAAGTACGTCGTCCAGGCCACCGGGAGGTCCCGGTCCGGCGGCATCTCCCCGATGCCGGCGACCTCGCGGCCGTCCAGCAGGGCGCGCACGTACGGCCCGAAGGGGGCGGGGCCGGGCTCGTACTCCCAGCCGAACAGCTCTCCGTAGAACGCCTCGGCGGTGCCGAGGGCGTGGACCATCAGACTCGACCAGCAGGGTGTGCCGGGCGGGCGCCGCGTGTCCTGCACTGCGTCGGTCATGTAAGCCGTCTCCTCGGTCGTCGGACATCGGGACCAGATGGTTCCACCCCGCCCGCTCCGGCGCGCCCCGACCCGGCCGAGAATCGCTGGAGCGGGCGGAGATGACCGGATCAGTGCGCCGGTCGGTGGCTGCGCCGCCCGCGCCGGCGCCCGGGAGGGAGGAAGATGGGCCGTATGACTGCGAACTCTGCGATCGTCTCCGCCTCCGCCCTCGCCGCGGAACTGGCCGGTCCGCGGCCGCCGGTGCTCCTCGACGTCCGCTGGCAGCTGGGCGGCCCGAACCAGCGCCCCGCCTACGACGCCGGGCACCTGCCGGGCGCCGCGTACGTGGACCTCGACCGCGAACTGGCAGGTCCGCCGGGGGCGGGCGGGCGCCACCCGCTGCCCGACACGGAGGAGTTCGGCGCCGTGATGCGGCGGGCCGGGGTCTGCGCGGACGTCCCGGTCGTCGTCTACGACGGCGGGCAGGGGTGGGCGGCGGCGCGCGCCTGGTGGCTGCTGCGCTGGACCGGGCACACGCGGGTGCGGGTCCTGGACGGCGGCCTGGCCGCCTGGACGGCCGCCGGAGGCGCGGTGACATCCGAACCCGCGGCCCCGGTCCAAGGCGATTTCAAGCCAACTCCCGGCGCAATGGGGCTGCTCGACGCCGACGGGGCGGCCGCCCTGGCCCGCGAAGGGGTCCTGCTGGACGCGCGGGCGGGCGAGCGGTACCGCGGTGAGGTCGAGCCGATCGACCCTGTCGGCGGCCACATCCCCGGCGCGCTGTCGGCGCCGACCACGGACAACACCGGCCCGGACGGGCTGTTCCTGCCCGCCGCCGAACTGCGGGCGCGGTTCGCGGGGCTGGGCGCCGCGGGCGGTGCGCCGGTCGGGGTGTACTGCGGCTCCGGCGTCTCGGGGGCGCACGAGGTACTGGCGCTGGAGGTGGCCGGGATCGGCGCCGCGCTGTACGCGGGCAGCTGGTCGGAGTGGTCCGCGGACCCGCGGCGGCCGGTGGCCACGGGACCGGACCCGCAGTAGGAAGCCGCACGGCGCAGCGGCGCACCGGCCCGCCGTCCGCGGCGGGCCGGCCTGCGCGCACGCGCAGGTGCCTGCTACTCCTGCTTCTTGCGGCGGGTGCCGAAGACGATCTCGTCCCAGCTCGGCACCGCCGCGCGGCGGCCGGGGCGGACGCCGTCGGCCTCGGCCTGCCGGTCGGTGGTGCCCGTCAGGCGGTCGCGGTGGCCGGCCACCGTGCGCGGCATCAGCACGTCCGCGTACGCGGTGCCCGCTCCCGCGGACGCCGAGGCGGCCGGCGGCTCCTCCGCCTCCGCCTCCTCGGCGGCGGTGTCGGTGCGCTCGGGGACCACGAGGTCCCCGCGGAAGCTCGGCACCGCCTCCAGCAGGCTCGTCAGCGAGTCCCGCTCCTCCTCCGGCTCCGGCGCGGGCGCGACGGGCCGCTCCGGCCGGTCGAGCGTGCGGTCGAGGGGCCGGTCCCGGGGCAGGCGCGCGATCCGCGGCACGAACGGGAAGCTGGGCTCCGGGGCGGCCGGCAGGTCGTCCGCCTCGCCGATCAGGGAGCGGGCCTCGTCGTCCACGGCGACGACGAGGCGGCGCGGCGGATCGTAGGTCCAGCTCGCGGAGTGGGTCTCGCCCGCCACCCGGTAGACGAGGAGGACCTCCCAGGTGCCGTCGTCGCGGCGCCAGGAGTCCCACTGCACGGTGTCCTTGTCGACGCCGCGCAGCAGCAGGCGCTCCTGCACGGCCTCGCCGAGCTGCGGTCCGGTGTTCTCGCCGGGCCGGCGCACGGGGGTCTTGCGGGCCCGCTCGGCCATGAAGGCGCGCTCGGCCAGCACCGGCCCCTCGAAGCGGCGTACGCGGTCGACGGGGATGCCGGCGAGTTGGGCGACCTCCTCCGCGGAGGCACCGGCCCGTATGCGGGCCTGGATGTCGCGGGGGCGGAGGTGGCTCTCGACCTCGATCTCGATCTGGTTCAGGCGCGCGCGGTCGTTGCGGACGGCAGCCCGAAGCCGCTCGTCGATCGGAAGCGTGTACTCCGTGCTGTCCGCAGCCTTGAGCACCAGTCGTGTGCCGTCATTCGAGACGGCCACGACACGCAGTTCGGGCATGGGGACCTCCCGGGTGGTGCCTGCCGACGTCACGTGCGTCGCTGCTTCCGCTAGTCGAGTGTGGCCTGCCCGGGTGCAGCCTGCCACAACCTTGCCGAGTTCAACCGGCGTGTCGGGCATGCGCCCTTGATCGCCGTTATGGCACGGTTACCTGTTGGGTACGCACAGTGACCGATTGGTTACTGTGCGCACAGGCGCCCGTGCGCTGTCGCGGCATCACCGGTCCGAGTGCCGCATGTCCATCAGCCGGCCCCCTCACCCGGGTCCGGACAGCCGAAAGGAAGGACGGCCCCAGGGCTCGCCACAGTACTCCATTCGGGCCACCTCGGTGGACCGCCGCGCCGCCGAAGTTGTCACCGGCGGCGTACTTCGGGCTGCCCCGGATCCGGCCGGACCTGCAACCGCACCCCATTTCGGGTGTCTTGGTCCACGGAATCCCCGTAAACGGAACAGCCCCCTCACTCCGCGTGGCGTCCCTCCTGCCGCCCCGTCACCGCCGGTCCGCCGCATGTGTGATGGAGATCGCGGACGGCGCGGCGGCCCGAACACCGCACGGCAGGGGCGGCTTTCGAGGGGGCGTCAGCCGCCGAGCACCCGGCGCAGGTAGTCGTTGCCGAAGAGCCGGTCGGGGTCGAGCCGGTCGCGCAGCGCGGTGAACTCCCCGAACCGGGGGTAGGCGGCGGCGAGGTACTCGGCCCCGCGGGTGTGCACCTTGCCCCAGTGCGGGCGGCCCCCGTGCGCGGTGAAGATGCGCTCGGCGGCCGTGAAGTACGCCTGGTACGGGGTGCCCCGGTACATGTGCACCGCGATGTACGCGGTCTCCCGCCCCTCGGCCGTGGACAGCGCGATGTCGTCCGCAGGCGCCGTGCGGACCTCCACCGGGAAGCTGATGTGCAGCCGGGAGCGGTCGACCGCCGCCTTAAGCTCCCGCAGCGCCCCGACCGCGTGCTCGCGCGGGAGGGCGTACTCCATCTCCACGAAGCGGACCCGGCGCGGGCTGGTGAAGACCTTGTACGGGATGTCCGTGTACGTACGGGCGGACAGGGCGCGGCTGGCGACGCGCGCGATGGCCGGGATGGCGGCGGGGACCGCGCGGCCCAGGGAGTTGGCCGCCTGGAAGACGCCGTTCGACAGCAGCTCGTCCTCGATCCAGGCGCTCACCGGTCCCGGCGGGGCGGCGGGGCCCTGGCTGCGGTTGTTGCGCTTGGTGTTGCAGTTGCCGGTGTGCGGGAACCAGTAGAACTCGAAGTGCTCGTTCTCCGCGACGTGCTCGTCGAACTCGGCGGTCACCCGGTCGAAGCGCATCGGCTCCTCGCGGGCGGTCAGGTGGAAGAGGGGCTCCACCGCGAAGGTGAGGGCGGTGGTGATCCCGAGCGCGCCCAGGCCGACCCGGGCGGCGGCGAAGACCTCGGGGTTCTCCTTCTCCGAGCAGGCCAGCAGCCGCCCGTCGGCCGTGACCATCTCCAGCCCGCGGAGCTGGGCGGCGAGGGAGGCCGAGTCGCGGCCGGTGCCGTGGGTGCCGGTGGAGACGGCCCCGGAGACCGTCTGCTCCATGATGTCGCCCATGTTGGCGAGCGAGAGGCCCTCGGCGGCGAGGGCCCGGTTGAGGTCCTTCAGGGCCGTTCCCGCCGCGACCGTCACCGTGCCCGCGGCCCGGTCGACGCCGAGGATCCCGGTGAGCGCCTGCGGGCGCACCATGACGCCGTCGGTGGCGGCGGCCGCGGTGAAGGAGTGGCCGGTGCCCACCGCCTTCACCCGCAGCCCGTCCTCGGCGGCCCGCCGCACCGCCTCCTGCACCTCGCCGACCGACGCCGGGGCCACCACCCGGGCCGGAGAGGCCGTGATGTTCCCGGCCCAGTTACGCCACGAGGCCCCGTACCTTGCCGCTGTCGCCGTCCCCATCGCCCGAGGGCTCCTCCCCTTGCGCCGGCCTCGAGAGCCGGCGGTATCCCGCGAACGCGACCGCCGCCGCGGCGGCCCCCGCCGAGATGGAGACGACGTACCCGTTCCTCGCCCCGGCGGCGTCGACGACCCAGCCGGCCACGGAGGAGCCGAGCGCGACCCCGACCGCGAGGCCGGTGCTGATCCAGGTCATGCCCTCGGTCAGCTTCGCGCGTGGTACGTGCGCCTCGATCAGGGCCATCGTGGTGATCATCGTGGGAGCGATGGCGAGGCCCGAGACGAAGAGCGCCACGGCCAGAATCGGAAGGTTCCCGGCCAGTAGGAGGGGGATCATACTCACGGCCATCGCACAGATGCCCAGGATCCAGCGGTGTTCGGCCTTCCCCTTGAAGCGGATCAGGCCGAAAGCGATGCCCGCGAGGCAGGATCCGAGCGCCCAGACCGCCAGGACCAGACCCGATACGGACTTCGATCCGCGCTCCTCGGCGAAGGCGAGGGTCGCCACGTCGATCGAGCCGAAGATGGCGCCGGTCGCCACGAAGGTGCCGGCGAGCACCTGCAGGCCGGGGGAGCGCAGCGCGGACGACGGGTCTGCCTGGGTGTCGCGGGGGTGCGGCTCGGGCTCGGTGTCGCGCAGCGCGGTCAGCCACCAGACGCCCACCATCAGGCAGGCGAGCGCCACCAGCGGCCCGGCCTCCGGGAACCAGCTCGCGGAGAGCATGGTCGCGAGCGGCGGGCCGAAGATGAAGCACACCTCGTCGACCACGGACTCGAAGGAGTACGCGGTGTGCAGGTGCGGGGTGTCGCGGTGGATGTCGGTCCAGCGGGCGCGGACCATCGAGCCCACGCTGGGGACGCAGCCGGCGACGACCGCGAAGAGGAAGAGCGTCCAGTCCGGCCACCCCTGCGAGGCGGCGACCAGCAGCCCCGAGACCGCGGCCCCGGCGATCAGGGTCGCCGGGCGCAGCACGCGCCGCTGGCCGTACTGGTCGACCAGGCGGGAGACCTGCGGGCCGACGACCGCGGCGGAGAGGGCCAGCGTCGCCGTGAGCGCACCGGCCAGGGTGTAGCGGCCGGTGAGCTCGGAGACCATCGTGAGGATGCCGAGGCCGACCATGGACAGCGGCATGCGGCCGATGAATCCGGCGACGCTGAACGCCTTGGTGCCGGGCGCGTCGAAGATCGCGCGATAGGGACTGGGCAAGGTGCGCTCCGTGGGGGACGTCGCTGGCCCATACAGGCTATGGCCGCTCGCGGGGCTCTGCACGGGTTTGTTCCAGACAGGAAGTAAGGCTCACCTTATCCGTGTCCGGTGCGTGGGACGCGGCGGGCCCGATTCCCGGCGGCGGTCCCCGGGTGGCAGGATGCGGGACATGTCTGACCAGCTCCGCGCCGCAGCCTCCCCCTCGCCGGCCCGAGGGCCCGCAGCGCCCTACGACGCCCTCCTGCTCCTGTCGTTCGGAGGCCCCGAGGGCCCCGACGACGTCGTCCCCTTCCTGGAGAACGTCACCCGCGGGCGCGGCATCCCGCGGGAGCGGCTCAAGGAGGTCGGCAGCCACTACTACGGCTTCGGCGGGGTCAGCCCGATCAACGCGCAGAACCGCGAGCTGCTGGACGCGCTGCGCAAGGACTTCGCCGAGCACGGCGTCGACGTGCCGGTGTACTGGGGCAACCGGAACTGGGCCCCGTACCTCGACGACGTGATGCGGGAGATGGCCGCCGACGGGCGCCGCCGCATCGCGGTCCTCGCGACCAGCGCCTACGCCTCGTACTCGGGGTGCCGCCAGTACCGCGAGAACCTGGCGGACGCGCTGGCGCTGCTGGAGCGGGAGGGCGCGGCGGAGCTGCCGCGCGTCGACAAGCTGCGGCACTACTTCAACCACCCCGGCTTCCTGCAGCCGATGGTCGAGGGCGTGCTGGCTGCCCTGGAGCAGCTGCCGGAGGAGGTGCGGGCGGGGGCGCACCTCGCCTTCACCACCCACTCGATCCCGACCGCCGCCGCGGACGCCTCGGGGCCGCGCGAGGGGCACACCGCGGACGGCGAGGGCGGCGCGTACGTCCGCCAGCACCTGGACGCGGCCGGGGTGATCGCGGAAGCGGTGCGCGCCGGGACGGGCCTGGAGCTGCCCTGGCGGCTCGTCTACCAGTCCCGCAGCGGCGCCCCGCACATCCCGTGGCTGGAGCCGGACATCTGCGACCACCTGGAGGAGCTGCACGCCGCGGGGGCGCCGGCGGTGGTGATGGTGCCGATCGGCTTCGTCTCCGACCACATGGAGGTCCTGTACGACCTCGACACGGAGGCCGCGGCGAAGGCCGCGGAGCTGGGCCTGCCGGCGGTGCGCTCGGCGACCGTCGGCGCGGACCCGCGCTTCGCGGCCGCGGTCCGGGAGCTGCTGCTGGAGCGGGCGGCGGCGGAGCGCGGAGAGGCCGTGGAGCGGTGCGCGCTGGGGCGGCTCGGGGCGAGCCACGACGTGTGCCCGGTGGGCTGCTGCCCGGCGCGCGGCGCCCGGCCGGCGGCGGCGGGCGCCGACAGCCCCTACGCGTAGGCGAGGCGGCGGGATGGCATCGGAGGAGGAGCGGGACGTGTCGGAGACGCAGGACGGCGCGGCGGCAGTGCCCGCGGGCCTGGCCGAGGAGCTGCTGGACGTGGCGCTGGAGGCCGCCCGGCGGGCCGGCGGGCTGCTGCGGGACGGCCGGCCGGACGACCTGGGCGTGGCGGCGGTGAAGAGCAGCCCCATCGACGTGGTGACCGAGATGGACATCGCGGCGGAGAAGCTGGTCGCCGAGGTGCTGGAGCGGCGGCGGCCGCAGGACGGACTGCTCGGCGAGGAGGGCGCGGACCGCCCCGGCACGAGCGGGGTGCGCTGGGTCGTGGACCCGCTGGACGGCACCGTGAACTACCTCTACGGCCTGCCGAGCTGGAGCGTCTCCGTCGCGGCCGAGTACCGGGGCGAGACCCTGGTCGGCGTGGTGGAGGTGCCGATGCGGGCCGAGACGTTCCTGGCGGTGCGCGGGGGCGGTGCCCGGCTCGGCGGGCAGCGGCTGGCCTGCCGGGCGGCGGCCCCGCTGGACCAGGCGCTGGTGGCCACCGGTTTCGCCTACCTGCAGGAGCGCAAGGAGCAGCAGGCCGAGGTCGTCCGGCGGATCCTCCCGCGGGTGCGGGACATCCGGCGCGGCGGCTCGGCCGCGATCGACCTGTGCGACGTGGCCGCGGGGCGGCTGGACGCGTACTACGAGCGCGGGCTCAACCCCTGGGACCTGGCCGCGGGCGAGCTGATCGCCCGCGAGGCCGGGGCGCTGACCGGAGGGCGGCCCGGCCGGCCGGCCTCCGGGGAGCTGGCGCTCGCGGCGACGCCCGCGGTCTTCGCCGCGCTCGCGCCGCTGCTGGAGGAGGCCGGGGCCTGGCACGACTGAGGCCTGACGGCCGCCCGTGTCCGGACCCGGGCATGAGGGGACCCCGGCAGCGCGGGGGCCGCCGGGGTCCGGGTGGTGTCTCAGCAGGCGGAGACGGGAACTCCGTGCTCGGCGGCGAGGCGCTGGAGGTCCTCCAGCTCCGCCTGTTCCACGTCCGCGAGGAAGTCGTCGCCCGCTTCACGGGCGTGGCGGAGGTCGGACTGCGTGCTCCTGATGCGCTGCAGGAGACCCGCGGTGAATGCGTCCATGGTGGGTTCGCCCCCTCTTCGTGGTCGCGGCGGCACAGGGATGCCCGCCGTCAGGGAGTGGTCGGGGTGTGCTGACGTCCTCCCCTGCACCCTGGGCGCAGAAACCTCGGGAGGCGAGGGAATCCCCACTTCCGCCCCCGATGACCTCCCGAGTGGCGCCTTACAGCCGGTTTACGGCCGAAAGGGGCAGGATGGGCGGCGCAATCACACGTGTGCCCTGGGGGCTCGGAGGAAGGAAACGACGTGCGCGTACTCGTCGTCGAGGACGAGCAGCTGCTCGCCGATGCGGTGGCCACCGGACTGCGCCGCGAGGCCATGGCCGTGGACGTCGTGTACGACGGCGCCGCGGCGCTGGAGCGCGTCGGGGTCAACGACTACGACGTCGTCGTCCTGGACCGGGACCTGCCGCTCGTCCACGGGGACGACGTCTGCCGCAGGATCGTCGAGCTCGGCATGCCCACGCGCGTGCTGATGCTGACGGCGTCGGGGGACGTCAGCGACCGCGTGGAGGGCCTGGAGCTGGGTGCGGACGACTACCTGCCCAAGCCGTTCGCGTTCAGCGAGCTCACCGCCCGCGTGCGGGCGCTGGGCCGGCGCACCACGGTCGCGCTGCCGCCCGTGCTGGAGCGCGCCGGGATCCGGCTCGACCCGAACCGGCGGGAGGTGTTCCGCGAGGGCCGCGAGGTGCAGCTGGCCCCGAAGGAGTTCGCGGTGCTGGAGGTGCTCATGCGCAGCGAGGGCACCGTCGTCTCCGCCGAGCAGCTGCTGGAGAAGGCATGGGACGAGAACACCGACCCCTTCACCAACGTGGTGCGGGTGACGGTCATGACGCTGCGGCGCAAGCTCGGCGAGCCCCCGGTCATCGTGACCGTCCCGGGTTCCGGCTACCGGATCTGACGCGGGTGGCAGCGACCCCGGCGCCACCGACCGCGCCGCCGAAACCGACCTGGGACCCCGGCCAGCCCGAGGGTCCCTTCCCTTGGCTGCGGCCCACGATCCGGATAAGGCTCACCCTGCTGTACGGCGGGATGTTCCTGATCGCCGGCATCCTGCTGCTGTCGATCATCTACCTGCTGGCCGCGCAGGCTCTGCGGGAGGGCAACGCCCTGCCGTTCAAGATCGTGAGCATCAGCGGGCAGAAGGTCGTGGTCTCCAGCCCGACCTGTCCCGGTGTGGGCCCGGAGCAGACCGTCGACCAGTTCCACGCCGCCATCCAGGCCTGCATGCTGGAACAGCGCCGGCACGCCCTGGACGACCTGCTCAGCCGGTCGCTGATGGCGCTGCTGGGGCTGAGCGTCATCGCCTTCGCCTTCGGCTACGCCATGGCCGGCCGCGTGCTCTCGCCGCTCGGGAAGATCACGCGGACGGCGCGCCGCGTCGTCGGGTCCGACCTGACCCGGCGCATCGAGCTGGACGGGCCGGACGACGAGCTCAAGGAGCTCGCCGACACCTTCGACGAGATGCTCGACCGCCTGGAGCGCGCCTTCACCGCCCAGCAGCGGTTCGTCGCCAACGCCTCGCACGAGCTGCGAACCCCCTTGGCGATCAACCGGACGCTGCTGGAGGTGCACTTGTCGGACCCGGGGGCTCCGGTGGAGCTCCAGCAGCTCGGCAAGACCCTGCTCGCGACGAACGAGCGCAGCGAGCAGCTGGTGGAGGGGCTGCTGCTGCTGGCCCGCAGCGAGAACCAGATAGTCGAGCGCAAGCCGGTCGACCTGGCGGAGGTCGCCTCGCGCGCCATCGACCAGGCTCGGGCGGAGGCCGCGGCCAAGGGAGTGGAGATCCGGGGCGAGCGGGCCTCGGCCGTCGTCCAGGGCAACGGCGTGCTGCTGGAGCGGATCGCGCTGAACCTGGTCCAGAACGCCGTGCGCTACAACGTGCCGGAGGACGGCTGGGTGGAGGTCACCACCGAGGCCGTGCCCGGCCACGCGGTGCTCGTCGTGTCGAACACCGGGCCGGTGGTCCCGGCGTACGAGGTGGACAGCCTCTTCGAGCCCTTCAGGCGGCTGCGTACGGAGCGAACGGGCAGCGACAAGGGTGTCGGCCTCGGCCTGTCCATCGCGCGCTCCGTGGCGCGCGCACACGGCGGCCGGATCACGGCGGTGCCGAGGGACGGCGGCGGCCTCGTGATGCGTGTCACGCTGCCGCTGTGAGCACCGCATCTTTGTTCGCCACGGGCTGAATAGCTGTCGTGTGAACAAGTTGAACCCTGTGTGATCGATCACATTGTCGAGTGTGGGGTCATGTGCGTTCAGTGACCCGCGGATGCCGTGGAACGGCCGGAAAGTCCGGGAAGTCCGGGTTTCCGGCCCCCCGGACGGCGGAAAATACACCGGGTGGTGCTTGTGCAAGACGGACCCAGGACCGTGTACGGTCCCGGTCGTCATCCCAGCCGGTCGCCCCTTCAGGCGCGCGGCTTGGGTGTCGATTGAGTAACAGACCTTGATGTGAGGCAAAATCTCCGCCTCAGGTCGGGCACAAGTCCGGCCTCTCGCGCGTTACGTGCGCTGAGACACCGCTAAATCCCAGAGGGGGAGAGCGAAACATGGCAACGGACTACGACACCCCACGCAAGACCGACGACGACGTCGACAACGACAGCATCGAAGAGCTGAAGGCCCGGCGGAACGAGAAGTCGTCCTCCAGCGTCGACATCGACGACTTCGACGCCGTCGAGGGCATGGAGCTGCCCGGCGCGGACCTCTCCAACGAGGAGCTGGCCGTCCGGGTGCTGCCCAAGCAGGCGGACGAGTTCACCTGCATGAGCTGCTTCCTGGTGCACCACCGCAGCCAGCTCGCGCGCGAGAAGAACGGCCAGCCGATCTGCCGCGACTGCGACTGAGAGGCGTCGGCCGTGACCGGCTCGACACCGTTTCGGAAGCGCCGCTTCCGAAAGTCCGGTGAACAGGCGGAGACGCAGACGGGAGCCACGGGCCCGGCGACGGGCCCAGCAGCTCCCGGCGCACCCGCCGTCCTCCCGACCGCCGTCCCCGGGCCGCCGGCGGACGCAGGGGCCGGCGCAGGGGCCCCGGAGCGGGCCGCAGCCCGACGGCTGCAAGCCGTCAGGAACGGTGTGCGAAAGGGCGGCGCGAGCGCCAGGGCCGCCGCCCTGTACATCACCGACCGCCTCGTCGAGGTGGCCCCGCGCATCCCGGTACGGGACCTGGCCGCCCTCCGCGCCCAGTTCCCCGGCCTCGGCCCCGACCAGATCGCCGACAAGCTGATCGCCGGAGCCGCCAAGGGCACCTCCACCGTGGGGGCCGGCATCGGCGCCGCCGCCATGCTCCCCACCCCGCCCGCGATGCCCGCGGAGCTCGCCGCCGAGATCCTCGGCGTCGCGGCGATCGAGCTGAAGCTCATCGCCGAGCTGCACGAGGTGTACGGCCTGCGCCCGCCCGGCAGCGCCAAGGACCGCAGCACCGCCTACCTCACGGCGTGGACCGAGGAGCGCGGCGTCGACTGGAAGAAGCCGGCGACCGTCAACACCGCCCTCGGCGGGCAGATGCGGCGCGAACTGCGCCAGCAGATCACGAAGCGGATGCTCCGCAACCTGCCCATCCTGATCCCCTTCATGGTCGGCGCGACCGTCGGCGCCCTCATGAACCGCCGCGACACCCGCAGGCTCGCCGAGAAGGTCCGTGGCGACCTGCGGAGCCGGGCCGTGCCCTGGGACGCCCTGCCCGCGCTCCCGCGCCTGGACAAGCCCGCCCAGCCCCTCCCGGGCGGCCTTGCGGACGTCCTCGGCGAACCCCCGCCCGACAGCGGGACCGGTGCACCCGACCCGCGGACCTGACGGACACCGCCGCGAACCGCCGCCGGACACGAGGGGACGGTCAGCCCGGACGGGCGGCTCGGGTCAGGCCGCGGACTGCGCCGACCGGATCGCCGCCGCCAGGGCCTCGGGCGCGCGCGTGGAGACGTACACGTACGGCGTCGGGTCGGCCGGGTCCACCACCGGGATCCGCAGCGCCGTCGGCACGTAGCTGCGCATCAGCATGAACGCGCGCGAGTCCGCCTTGTACGTGCGCCAGGCGCGCGCCTCCTCCGGATCGAGGACCTCCGGCTCCCCGAGCGCCGCCACCGGGATCCGCGCATCGCCCGCCGCCAGCGCCCCGCCCACCACGCGCACGCGCGCGGAGCCGTACGTGCTGACCAGGATCCCCGCCAGCGCCGAGCCGCCGACCAGCCCCGCGAGCAGCGGCAGCAGGCCCAGCGGCAGCAGCATCAGCGCGCACGCCAGACCGATCAGGGCGGCGATGCCCCACCAGGAGCGGGGGGCGGTCAGGCGTTCGTCGTGGTGCGCGGGGGAGAGCTGCATGCCCCAAGCCTGCCACGGGGCGACCGGCGGGTAGCGGCGCGGGTAAGGTCTGCGCCTGTGAGTGGACGAAACACAGCGCTGACGCCCCCGGACGACGCCGCCGCGCCGGTCCGGCACCCCGACGCTCCGGCGCCCGGCGAGCTGCTCGGCGCGCACTACGAGCACTGCTTCGGGTGCGGCGGCGGACAGCCGCACGGCCTCCACCTGGAGGCGCGCGCGGGCGACGGCGTGAGCGTCACCGCCGAGTTCACCGTCCGGCCCGCCCACCAGGGCGCGCCCGGCCTCGCGCACGGCGGCGTGCTCGCCACCGCGCTCGACGAGACCCTCGGCTCCCTGAACTGGCTGCTCCGCGTCATCGCCGTGACCGGGCGGCTGGAGACCGACTTCGTGCGGCCCGTGCCCGTCGGCACCGTCCTGCACCTGGAGGCCGAGGTGACGGCCGTGGCCGGCCGCAAGATCTACAGCACGGCCGTCGGCCGCATCGGGGGGCCCGACGGCCCCGTCGCCGTGCGCGCCGACGCGCTGTTCATAGAGGTGAAGGTCGACCACTTCATCGACAACGGTCGGCCCGAGGAGATCCGGGCGGCGATGGCCGACCCGGACCAGGTCAGGCGCGCACGCGCCTTCGAGGTGAACCCCTGATGGCTCTGCACAACCCCAACCGCCCCGTCGACGTGCTGATCAGGCGCGTCGACCCCGAGGTGCCGATCCCCGCGTACGGGCACCCCGGCGACGCCGGCTGCGACCTGGTGACCACGCAGGCCGCCGAGCTCGCGCCCGGCGAGCGCGCCGTCCTGCCCACGGGCGTCTCGATCGCCCTGCCCGACGGGTACGCGGCCTTCGTGCACCCCCGCTCCGGGCTCGCCGCCCGGTGCGGCCTCGCGCTCGTGAATGCCCCGGGGACGGTCGATGCCGGGTACCGTGGGGAGATCAAGGTGATCGTGGTCAATCTCGACCCGCGCGAGAGCGTCCGGTTCGAGCGCTTCGACCGCATTGCCCAGCTGGTTGTCCAGCGGGTCGAGAAGGTGCGCTTCCACGAGGTGGCGGAACTTCCCGGCTCGGCCCGGGCCGAGGGGGGTTTCGGCTCCACCGGCGGTCATGCGGCCGTGGCCGGATCCGGCGCTGGTCAGCAGGGTGGGAATGGCTACGCTTCGGTCGTATCCGACCGGGAAGGACAGTGACGTGTTCGGACGTCGCAAGAAGAACGACTCCGCCCAGGACGGCGGCGCGGCCGAGCAGGTCGTGGACGGCGTGGCTGCCGACGAGCAGGAGGGCGGCGAGGAGCTGGAGACCGCCCCCCGCCGGGTGAACCTGCCGCCGGCCCCGCGGCCCGACGGGCCGTGGGACGTCACCGAGGTGCCCGGGTCGCCGGCCGAGGGCCGGGTCGACCTCGGCGGGATCCTCGTACCGGGTGTCGAGGGCATGGAACTGCGCGTCGAGGTCGCCGGCGACGCGATCGTCGCCGCGACGGTCGTCCTCGGCGACAGCGCCGTGCAGCTCCAGGCGTTCGCCGCACCCAAGAAGGAAGGCATCTGGGGCGAGGTCCGCGACGAGATCGCCGCGGGCATCATCCAGCAGGGCGGCCTCATCGACGAGGTCGAGGGCCCGCTCGGCTGGGAGCTGCGCGCCCAGGTGCCCGTACCCATGCCCGACGGGCAGACCGGCGCCCAGCTGGTCCGCTTCGTCGGCGTCGACGGCCCGCGCTGGTTCCTGCGCGGCGTCATCTCCGGCCAGGCGGCCGTGCGCCCCGAGTCCGCGGGCCTGCTGGAGCAGATCTTCCGGGACACCGTCATCGTCCGCGGCGACGGCCCGATGGCCCCGCGCGACCCGATCGTGCTGAAGCTGCCGAACGACGCCCAGATGGTGCCGGACGGCGTGCAGACCGAGGCGCAGGAGGGCTCCCGCTTCTCCGGCGGCATGGGCCAGCTGGAGCGCGGCCCGGAGATCACCGAGGTCCGCTGACACCGGCCGCGGCGGCGCGGGCACCCGCACGGACCGCGCACACCGCGGGCAGTGCCCGTACGGAGGCCCCGGGCCGCACCCTCTCCCGGGGCGCGCGGCCCGGGGCCTCCGTACACCCCCGGCACGTCCCCGCCGGGCCCGGCCCGGGCCGCCGCCGCGGCGGGCTGCGGGACTTCGAACGGGGCGCGGCGCGCCGGTACGCTTCGAGGTATGAGTGCTGAACCGCGTCCCGAGAAGTCCGCCAAGCCGGTCAGGCCGGCGGGCCGGTTCCGCCGGATGATAGAGCGGCTCTCCACCTCCCAGGAGGACCTGCATTCGGCGGAGCTCCAGGAGGACGCAGAGGCCGCGGGGTGCACGCGGATCTGCGACTGCCACGACCGGGAGATAGTCAAGGTCACCGGAACCCTGCGCACCGTCACGCTCCGGCCGCGGGCCGGCGTCCCGGCGCTGGAGGCGGAGCTCTTCGACGGCTCCGCCGCGCTGGACGTGGTCTGGCTCGGCCGTCGCTCGATCGTGGGAATCGAGCCGGGCCGCCGCATGATCGCCTCCGGGCGGATCTCGATGAGCCACGGCCGCAGGGTCCTCTTCAACCCGAAGTACGAACTCCGACCGCTCGGACAGGAGCACTGACCGGTGACGCCACTCGACGAAACCCCGCCCGCCCAGGATCCGCAGTCC
Source organism: Streptomyces toxytricini (assembly GCF_014649915.1). Taxonomy (GTDB): domain Bacteria; phylum Actinomycetota; class Actinomycetes; order Streptomycetales; family Streptomycetaceae; genus Streptomyces; species Streptomyces toxytricini. The sequence goes on from NZ_BMTY01000017.1 coordinate 167,050, forward strand.
GCCGCGGGCGGCCCCGCCGCAGGCCCCGCGGCGGCCGGCGGCGGCCGGCACGCCCGGCCCGCCCCGAGCGAGCAGCACGAGGTGACCCAGGCCGCGCTCTTCGACGCCTTCGGGGGCGTCCGGGGCACGGTGGAGACGATGCTCCCCGGCCTCCTCTTCGTGATGATCTACACCGTCAACCGGGACGTCCGGCTGTCCGCGATCGCCGCGGGCGCCGTGGCCGTGGTGCTGGTGGTCGTCCGGCTGCTGCGCAAGGACACCGTCAAGCACGCCTTCAGCGGGGTCTTCGGCGTCGGCGTGGGCGTCGCGTTCGCGCTGTTCACCGGCAGCGCCAAGGGCTTCTACCTGCCCGGCATGATCTACGGCGCGGGGCTCGGCGTGGCCTTCACCCTTTCCGCGCTCGTCGGGTTCCCGCTGCTCGGCGTGGTCCTCGGCCCGGTCTTCCGGGAGAACATGTCCTGGCGGACCCGCAACCCCGGCCGCAAGAAGGCCTACACCAAGGCCAGCCTCGCCTGGGGCATCATCTTCCTCGCCAAGTACGCGATCCTCTTCCCGCTGTACTGGTGGGGCGACGCGACCCAGCTCGGCTGGGTGCTGATCGCGCTGAAGCTGCCGCCGATGCTGCTGGCCGTCTACTTCACGTGGGTGTTCCTCGCCAAGGCGCCGCCGCCGATCGACGTCATCGCCGAGTACGAGGCGGAAGAGGCCGAGCGGAAGGCCGCCAAGGCGAAGGCCGGGACGGCGCAGCCCGGCAAGCCGCAGGACTGAGGCCCGCCGCCTCCCGCCGGGCCCGCGGCCTGCGGGTGCGTACGTCCCACGGAACAAGGGAGGGGCGGGGCAGCCGGTCGCCGGCCGCTCCGCCCCTTCCCCGTACCCCGCCCTCAGGGGCGCGGGGCCTGCAGCAGGTCCTCCAGCTGCTGCTCGCGCGCAGGCGCGGCGACGAACAGCAGCTCGTCGCCCGCCTCCAGGGTCTCCTCGGCGTGCGGGGTGAGCACCCGGTTGCCGCGGATGATCGTCACGAGCGAGGTGTCCTCGGGCCAGGTGATCTCGCCGAACTGGCGGCCGGCCACCGCCGACTCGGCGGGCAGCGTCAGCTCGACCAGGTTGGCGTCGCCGTGGCTAAAGCGCAGCAGCCGCACCAGGTCGCCGACGCTGACGGCCTCCTCGACCAGCGCGGACATCAAGCGCGGCGTGGACACCGCGACGTCGACGCCCCAGGCCTCGTTGAAGAGCCACTCGTTCTTCGGGTTGTTCACGCGCGCCACCACGCGCGGGACCCCGTACTCGGTCTTGGCCAGCAGCGAGACGACCAGGTTCACCTTGTCGTCGCCGGTCGCGGCGATGACGACGTTGCAGCGCTGCAGTGCCGCCTCGTCCAGCGAGGTGATCTCGCAGGCGTCGGCCAGCAGCCACTCGGCCTGCGGGACCCGCTCCACCGAGATCGCGGTCGGTGCCTTGTCGACCAGGAGCACCTCGTGCCCGTTCTCCAGCAGCTCGCCCGCGATGGAACGCCCCACCGCGCCGGCTCCGGCGATCGCGACCCTCATGCGTGTGCCTCCTCGGGGCCCTCGGCGAACGCCGCCTCGACCTTGTCGATCTCGTCCGTGCGCATCATGACGTGGACGAGGTCGCCCTCCTGGAGCACCGTCTGCGAGGTCGGCAGGACCGCCTCGCCCAGGCGCGTCAGGAACGCGACGCGCACGCCCGTCTCGTCCTGGAGCCGGCTGATCTTCTGTCCGATCCAGACGGGGGAGGTGTGCACCTCGGCGAGCTGGACGGCGCCGCTCGGGTCGCGCCACAGCGGCTCGGCGCCCGAGGGGAGCAGCCGGCGCAGCATCTGGTCGGCGGTCCACCGCACGGTCGCGACCGTCGGGATGCCCAGGCGCTGGTAGACCTCGGCGCGCTTGGGGTCGTAGATGCGGGCCGCGACGTTCTCGACGCCGAACATCTCGCGGGCCACGCGGGCGGCGATGATGTTGGAATTGTCACCACTGCTGACCGCCGCGAACGCCCCCGCGTCCTCGATGCCGGCCTCGCGCAGCGTGTCCTGGTCGAAGCCGACGCCGGTGACGCGGCGGCCGCCGAACCCGGCTCCCAGCCGGCGGAATGCGGTGGGGTCCTGGTCGATCACAGCGACCGTGTGCCCCTGCTGTTCCAAGGTCTGCGCGAGGGCGGAGCCCACCCTTCCGCAGCCCATAATGACGATGTGCACGGCCGTCCTTCCGGCTGTTCAGCGCTCGCTGGTTCCCAGCCTCATAAGCATCTCTGGCTTAACAGGGTCTCAGACCACCGCCCAAGCTACACACGGGCGGTCGCCCTTGCGGCCTGTTGGAGGGCACTCGGGGCGCATTGCCGCGCAATGCGGGGCGGGGGGTTCGTCAGGCCGATTTCGAACGCTTACGATCCTGTGCGTGTCCAAACTGACCGACGTGCCCAAACGGATCCTGATCGGCCGGGCGCTGCGCAGCGACCGCCTCGGGGAAACACTGCTCCCGAAGAGGATCGCCCTACCCGTCTTCGCCTCCGACCCGCTCTCCTCCGTGGCGTACGCCCCCGGAGAGGTGCTGCTGGTCCTGTCCATCGCGGGTGTGTCGGCCTACCAGTACAGCCCCTGGATCGCCGCCGCGGTCGTCGTGCTCATGTTCACGGTGGTCGCCTCGTACCGGCAGAACGTGCACGCGTACCCCAGCGGCGGCGGGGACTACGAGGTCGCCAACACCAACCTGGGCCCGAAGGCCGGACTCACCGTCGCGAGCGCCCTGCTCGTCGACTACGTACTCACCGTGGCCGTCTCGATCTCCTCCGGAGTCGAAAACCTCGGCTCCGCATGGCATTTCGTGATCGAACACAAAGTGTTCAGCGCGATGATCATGATTTTGCTGCTGACGCTGATGAACCTCCGCGGTGTCAAGGAGTCGGGCAAGCTCTTCGCGATTCCCACGTACGTTTTCGTCGCGGGCGTCTTCCTCATGATCGCTTGGGGCTTCTGGCGGGGAATCGTCCTCGGCGAGACCATGCACGCCCCGACCGCCGACCTGGAGATCCGGCCCGAGCACCAGGGCATCGCCGGGTTCGCCCTCGTCTTCCTGCTGCTGCGCGCCTTCTCCTCCGGCTGCGCGGCCCTCACCGGCGTCGAGGCGATCAGCAACGGCGTGCCCGCCTTCCGCAAGCCGAAGAGCCGGAACGCCGCCAGCACGCTGCTGCTCATGGGCGCCCTGGCCGTCACCATGTTCTGCGGGATCATCGGCCTCGCCATGGCCACGAACGTGCGGATGGCCGAGCAGCCCGCCCAGGACCTCCTGCGGGGCGGGGTCCCTGTCGGCGAGGGCTACGTCCAGGACCCGGTCATCTCCCAGGTCGCCGAGGCCGTCTTCGGCCACGGCAGCGTCCTCTTCATGATCCTCGCCGCGGCCACCGCCCTCGTGCTGTTCCTCGCCGCGAACACCGCCTACAACGGCTTCCCGCTGCTCGGCTCGATCCTGGCGCAGGACCGCTACCTGCCGCGCCAGCTCCACACCCGCGGCGACCGCCTCGCCTTCTCCAACGGCATCGTGCTGCTCGCCGGCGCGGCCATGCTGCTGGTGTGGCTGTACGACGCCGACTCCACCAAGCTGATCCAGCTCTACATCGTCGGCGTGTTCGTCTCCTTCACCCTCAGCCAGATCGGCATGGTCCGGCACTGGAACCGGCACCTGGCCGCCGAGCGCGACCCCGCCGCCCGCCGCCGGATGATCCGCTCCCGCGCCATCAACGCCTTCGGCGCCACCTTCACCGGGCTCGTGCTCGTCGTCGTCCTCGCGACGAAGTTCACGCACGGCGCCTGGGTCGCCCTGCTCGGCATGGTGATCTTCTACGGGACGATGACCGCGATCCGGAAGCACTACGACCGGGTGTCCCGGGAGATCGCCGCCGCCGAGGGGCCCAGCGACGACAGCGTCCGCCCGTCCCGCGTCCACTCCATCGTCCTCGTCTCCAAGGTCCACAAGCCGACGCTGCGCGCCCTCGCCTTCGCCAAGCTGACCCGCTCCGACACCCTCGAAGCGCTCAGCATCAGCGTCGACCCGGCCGAGACCAAGGCCCTGCGGGAGGAGTGGGAGCGGCGCGGGATCAACATCCCGCTGAAGATCCTCGACTCCCCGTACCGCGAGATCACCCGCCCCGTCATCGAGTACGTCAAGGGCCTGCGCACCGAGAACCCGCGCGACGCGGTCAGCGTGTACATCCCCGAGTACGTCGTCGGCCGCTGGTACGAGCACCTGCTGCACAACCAGAGCGCGCTGCGGCTGAAGGGCCGGCTGCTGTTCACGCCGGGCGTGATGGTGACGTCCGTCCCCTACCAGCTGGAGTCCTCCGAGCTGGCGAAGCGGCGGGCGCGCAAGCGGGCCGAGTGGAACGCCCCGGGCGCCGTGCGCCGCGGCCCCGTGGACACGCCTCGGACGACGAACGACCGCACGGGGAAGTAGCCGGGGCGGCGCAAGGCGGTGGCGCAGGGCCGGACGGGATCCACGTAGACTGGTGGGTCGGCCGTCCGGCCGTACGCGCGACCGGGCACCCGGCCCTTCCCGCCCCCCCTTCCACGACCTTGGAGCACCCCCGGCCATGACCGAGCAGAACGAGAAGCAGTCACTGGTCGGGGAGGAGTACGAGGTCGAGGTCGGCCCCGTCGCGCACGGCGGCCACTGCATCGCCCGGACCGGCGACGGCCGCGTCCTCTTCGTCCGCCACACCCTGCCCGGCGAGAAGGTCGTCGCCAAGGTCACCGAGGGCGACACCGACTCCCGCTTCCTGCGCGCCGACGCGGTCACCGTCCTGGAGGCCTCCAAGGACCGCGTCGAGGCCCCCTGCCCGTACGCCGGCCCCGGCCGGTGCGGCGGCTGCGACTGGCAGCACGCCAAGCCGGGCGCCCAGCGCCGCCTCAAGGGCGAGGTCGTCGCCGAGCAGCTGCGGCGGCTCGCCGGCCTCACGCCCGAGGAGGCCGGCTGGGACGGCACCGTCGCCCCCGCCGAGGGCGACAAGGTCCCCGCGGGCCAGGTCCCGCAGTGGCGCACCCGCGTCCAGTACGCCGTCGACGCCGAAGGCCGCGCCGGCCTGCGCAAGCACCGCTCGCACGACGTCGAGCCCGTCGACCACTGCATGATCGCGGCGCCGGGCGTCTCCGAGCTCGGCATCGAGAAGCGCGAGTGGCCGCAGATGGCGACGGTCGAGGCGATCGCCGCGACCGGCTCGCACGACCGCCAGGTCGTCCTCACCCCGCGCCCCGGCGGCCGCCTGCCCCTGGTCGAGCTCGACAAGCCGGTCTCCGTGCTGCGCGTGGAGGAGAAGGACGGCGCGACGCACCGCGTCCACGGCCGCCCCTTCGTCCGCGAGCGCGCCGACGGCCGCACCTACCGCGTCGGCATGGGCGGCTTCTGGCAGGTCCACCCGCAGGCCGCCGACACCCTCATCCGCGCCGTCATGCAGGGCCTCATGCCGCGCAAGGGCGAGATGGCCCTCGACCTTTACTGCGGCGTCGGCATCTTCGCCGGCGCCCTGGCCGAGCGCCTCGGCGAGACGGGCGCGGTCCTCGGCATCGAGTCGGGCAAGCGCGCCGTGGAGGACGCCCGGCACAACCTGGCGGACTTCCCCCGCGTCCGCATCGAACAGGGCAAGGTCGAAACGGTCCTCCCGCGCACCGGCATCACGGAGTGCGACCTGGTCGTCCTGGACCCGCCCCGCGCGGGCGCGGGCAAGCAGACGGTCCGCCACGTGGCCTCCCTGTCGGCCCGCCGCATCGCCTACGTGGCCTGCGACCCGGCAGCCCTGGCCCGCGACCTGTCGTACTTCGCGGAAGCCGGCTACAAGCCCCGCACCCTCCGCGTCTTCGACCTCTTCCCGATGACGCACCATGTCGAGTGCGTCGCGATCCTGGAGCCCGCCGAAAAGGGTGCCTGACCTGCGGTTTCTTCGAGTGTGCGTTATGTGCGGTACGTGCGTTACGGGCGATATCTTGACGCAAATCTGACGCACGTGACGCACGCGTGACGCATGTTCGACGCACGCCGGGCATTTTTTCTGACGGACCGTCATAGCCGGGAAATCGCCTCCCGAGACGGGCTGTGTGTCCCGCCGAAGAGGTGGCCTTCGCGCGGTCGGGCCGTGCTGCCCTTGCCCTGTGGGCGTCTCGGACATTCCGGCGCGTGGTAACACTCTGTAGTCGATCGCGGGAACGGTCGTGCCGGGCAACGCCAGTGATTCGCGTGGAGAGGCGCCCGACGGCAGCATCGGCCGGACCCTGGGGCCTGCCGCCGTGCCTTGTACAGGCCCGGTATCGCCCGACGCTCCCGGGAGGGGGCGCCGCGCGGTTTTGGGGTTGTTGATGACGGGCTCGTGGGAGCCGAGGGATCAGTTGCGGATAGGGCCAGCTTCAGCCCGGGCCGATATGGCGTGCGCGGGCCAGGTCCGGCGCCCCAGGCGCTCTGGGGGCAGTACCGCCGGGCCGCTTTAACTTTCCGCGACGCCCAGGTGTTGGTGTGCCAACTCGCCTTGTGCCGCCCTCCAATACTGTCGGGCAGAGCAGCCTTCCCGGTCGCTGTGAGCGGCGGTGAGGCCGGCGCGGGGTGCGCTGGCCCCACCAGTCTTGCTCAGGCTCCTCTCATTCTGTGTCGTCGTCTTCGGGTTCGTGGAGGTACCACATGTCGAAGCAGTACGCTTCGGAGCCTGCGATTGCGTCCAGTGCCTGTCGTGTGGCGGCGCGGCTCCACTGTTCTTCGACGGCGCGCATGCGGATGGCGGAGGCCTGGTGGGCTGTTGACTCACGTCCTTGCCAGGAGGCGCGGACCCGGTAGACGCCGGGGCGGGGGAGTTCGACCTCTCCGGCGACCCCCGCGGTGAACTCGCCGACGACCAGGGTGCCGGTTGCGCACTCCAAGGTCAGTTCTGTGCTGCCGTCGGCGGGCGGCCATGTGGCGGGTGGGGTGTTGTGGACTCGGATGGTGACGTTGACGCCGACGCCGCTTTGCAGGCTGCCGATGTAGAGGTGGTATCCGTCGCCGGCCACCACGTGTTCGTCGAGCTGGTCTAGGACGGCTGATGTGCCGACGTAGGCGTCGGCGTCGTACAGCTCGATGACCCGGCGGTCGGGGACGGCCTGCAGCCGGTGTTCGGCAAGAGTGGTCACGGGAGTCCTCGGCTGGTCTCAGGGAACGATTTTGACGTAGAAGGGGTCGTTGTCGAGGATGCGGTTCTCCTCGTACACCTTCTGGATGCGTTCGCCTCCTTTGCGGTTGTCGCGGCCGTCTATGAGCCGGGCACTGTAGCGGTTGTCGCTCTTCGCGGCGCCTTCGTAGGTGCTGGAGAAGGGGTACTCGTCGCACTCCAGGCTGCTGCCTTCGTAGTTGCCCCAGACATCGTTGCAGGTGGCGATCGCCACGTCCCGGTTCGCGTCCTGCTTGTCGCGGTTGATGAGGCGGTGCAGGGGCTCGCTCGACCCTGGGACCGACTTGCCGAGCCACGAGGGGAAGGTTCGTTCGGGCAGCTGCTGGGCGTCGAGGATGTGCCGGGCGCTCTGGTCGACTTCCGGGTCTTTCAGGCTCATGGTCAGTTCGACGCGGGCCTCGACGAACACGGTGCCCTTGTGCTTTCCGGCAGCCCGGCCGGTGTAGTCGAAGCGGACGTTGGAGTACGCCATGTTCGAGTCGACCCAGGGCACGGCTGTCGGTGAGGTGATGTTCATGGCGAGGGTGACCTGCCCGGCGACGCGCTGGGCGTTGCCCGGGTCCACGCGGCCGGTGTCAGGGGAGGTGTAGGTCAGGACCCACTGGGGTTTGGTCTTCCACTGCTCGATGGTGTCCTCGCGGCTGGTCACCGTCGGCTTGGTCATAGCCGGGTTGGGGTCACTGGCGGAGGCGTTGATCGAATGGGAGAAGGACTGTCCGAGCTTCCAGGTGGTCGGGTTCTCACCGGCAACGGCCTTGGCCCGGATGTTCTCGATGCTGGTGACGTAGTCCACGCGGCGGGATCCGTCGTAGGAGAAGCCGAGCATCCACAGGTCGAACCACAGCTCGCCGCGCAGCCGCCTCCTGTCGTCGAGGAGCTTGAGGTAGACGGGCTGGTGCACGCATGTCTCGAAGCGGTTCTTGATCCAGCCCTTCTTGGTCTTGGCCTCGGGGTGGGCAGCGCATTCGGTGCGTAGGTTCCCCTCGTCGGCGGCGGGGCCGTCGACCGAGACGGTATGGCGAATCGTTTCCTCCGGCGCGGCGGTCGCGGCCGTCGCGCCGGTAAGGAGGAAGGCGAACAGGGCCGCGAACACCGCGCTCGTCCGGCGGGTCAGACGAGAGCGGAGCTGGCCAGCCATGGAGTCACGGGGCAGACGCATGGGGGCTCCTGAACGAAAGACAGTACGGGTCATCGGGCGCACATCTGCCCCCAGCAGGCGTCAAGGAGCTGGCCGCTTGCGGCCGAGTAGGTGGCACGGAACCCGCGGACGGCGGTGCCGCGGGCGGATAGGCCCTTGGTCATAGCCTCGGACTCCACCGTCCAGACGGCACCGGCTTCCGGCTGCGGCCCGGCCGAAGGCACCGCCTTGACTGAGATGTTGCCGCTGTTGCCGGTGCGGACGTGAACGTCCTGCACCGGGACGCCGAACGCCACCGCAGCGCGCCCACTGATATCCAGCGGCGACGGAAGGGGAGGTGTTGCGGACGGCGCCGACGACGCAAGCGTGGGGCGCGATGCGGTGGGTGTCTGGGCGGCGGCGTTGCACTGCTTGGCGGTGCGTACGCACTCCGCCAGCCCCGGCACCGTCGCAAGGCAGGTGCCGGGGTCCTCGGCCATACACCGGGCGAGCGCGCCCTGGTCAGTCCCGTTGAACGTGCCGGCTGGGGCACGGTCGGCACGGCCGGGTGCCGACTGCGGCGGCACGAACGGAGCCGTCCGCGGCGCGACGGGGGAGGAGCCGGCCGCGCCAGGCTTGCTCACGGCCCACTGCGTGAACTTGGCGCTGTCGGTCAGCTTCGCCTTGAAGCAGTTCGGGGGAGTGTAGGTGAAGTTCGGGTCCCACGGACTCTTCTGGCCGCACACGCCCAAAGTGACAGCCTGCGCAGTGTCCGCGGAGGCGGAGCGGGACCAGACCTTGTTCTCGGCCATGTACTGCACCCGGTTGGCGATCTCCGGGACCGTTACGTACTGCGGCCCCATGACCTCGAGGCCGATGTCGATGCGGTTGGGGTTGCCCCGGGGGACTTTCAGCTGGTCGGTGGTGCTGCCGACCCAGTTGAAGTCGTACAGCACGTCCCACTGGTCCCCGCTGGCCTGCCGGATCGTCATGTAGGTGTGGTTGACGTTGTTCGGCTTGTCCGGGTCGATGCCCTGGGTGATGGCGTGGGTCTTGCCGCCGCTGTTGCCGACCTCGGTCCATCGCGGACCGTACGTACTACTCGTGGGGCCGGTCTTCTCCGCGTACAGCCCGACTTCGACGTGGTTGGCGAACATGCCGCCCTCGGTGTTGGGCACCATGCTCAGGTAGTTCGACGCCTGCACTGTCGTCCCCTGGGGCGCCGCGCTGTCGAACGTGATGGGTATATTTCGCCAGGTGGCGAAGGCGCCGATCACCGGCTGGCCGGGCTGTGAACACGCCACCGCCCAGAAGACGATTCTGGCCTGATGCGTTTCACTGCAACTGGCGGTGGGTGGACTCGCGCTTGCCGGTGCGGCTGCTGCCAGGGACAGCACTGCGGCGGATGCCGCTGCGGATAAGGATGCGGCGAGCCTTCTCTTCGCGCGGAACACATGTCTCCGATCTCGTTGATCAATGACGACCGCGTGAACCTATCGAACAAATGTCTATGTCGCTGGGTTATCTGCCGACTTGGCCGGATATCTACTCTTTAGGCAGCTAGCTACGGTTTTGTGATTCCGGAATGACTGGCACCGACGCTGGGGTGGGTCGGGGCCTGCGCGAGCACGCGGAGGTCAAGTCACCGAAATAATGTGCGTAGGGACCTGGCGACACGTCCCCAGGCATCGCTCTGGGAGCACGGCCGGGCACCGCTGCCGAGCAAGAAGCGCACTTGCAGATCTCGTCGCCGCCTCCACGCAACTCGCCAAATTCTGTGACCGGTACGCCAAGCATGTCGCGGCGGCGAAGGTGAGGATCCAGGACCACAGGAACGACCTGTTCCGGCTGAACATGCCCTGGGGCCAGCCGATGTTCGGCGGCAACGGCTTTTGACGGCGGCCTGCACGACGCGTCCTCAGCGACCCCCGCCCCGGCACCGCAACTGGTGCACTTCGCCAGCAGTCTCGCCGTGGCCAACGGCGAACCGGACCAATCGGCATTCCCGAGGAGCTCGACGAGCTCGTCTGGGACCTGCTGGCAGAGGTGCCGGCCGACCGGCCAAGGTCCATCACGGACGTCCTCGCGGTGCTGCGGCCCTTCCTACCGAAGCCTGGAGAACCGCCCCCAGACCCGGATCTGACTCCTGATTGGACGGCAAGCTTCCGCCTCTGCGGTGCAGTCTCCGAGGAAGAGAGGGCGTCCCCCGCCCAGCCCCCAAGACCTGTCGGACGGCCCGCCGCAGTGGTACCTGGCTGCGGCGCGATCAATTCGCCGAGCGAGTGGATCTGGCCCGGGCGGAGCTGCTTGTTGCCGACGGGCCGGGCGAACGGTGTGCGTCCCTTGTCGACCTGCTGCCCAAGGCGATGCGGGACTGGGGGCCCGCGAACCGATCATCCTGAAGGCGCGGTTGCGGTGCGCCGATGCCGCTCGGCTGGACGGTCGTACGCGCGATGCTGTGGAACAGTACACCGAAGTGGCCCAAGGCGGAGCGCCACAGGGCGTAGGGCGACATTCCGCTTGCCGGTTGGAAAACGCACGCGGAGCGCTGCGCCGCTGGTGTCGATCGCTGCTGCGGGCGACCCTCCAGTCTGGGCTCAGCCGCTTCAGTGCCGCAGCGCGCCATGCCGTGCAGAAGCTACAGCGCCATACCAGCAGGTGGTGACGCAGGCCGCGACCGCCGCGTGAGCGGCTCCCCGACCAGAACGGTGAGGGGCAGGGCCGGCCACAGGGTGTGGGCGAAGAAGACACCGACGAGTGCGGCCTCAGATGGTGAACGACCCCTTCGGCGTGCAGTGCCTGCGCGCCGGACAGCGGCTCTCGTGTGGCAGGGGTGGAGGGTGCGTTTTAGTCTCGTGCCGCAATCGCCGCACGGGACAGGCCGTGCGGTTGTCGGCCTGCCGAGAGGTCCGCGGGGCGGACTCCGCCGTGATGTGCTCGCGAAAGGACGCCCGTGCGAACAGCCGGATGCTCAGTGTCGTCGCGTTCATCGCCGCGGTCGTGTCCGTGTCGGGCGGTGGACGGGATCGCCCACCGCCGACCGCCGAGGCCGCCTCCCGCCAGAACGGGTGCAGCCGGCCGCGAGGTGCCGACGAGATGACGCCGCCCACCCCCACGGCACGTTCCCCGTTCCGGCGCGTCACCGGCGAGACCGCGGCCGCCTGGTCCGCGGCACTGCTCTCCATGGGCGCGTACTGTCTCGCGATGGCCGTGCACGGCACCTACCCGTTCGGCGGGCGCTCGCGTGCGGTCAACGATCTCGGCAACCAGCTCGTGCCGTTCCACGCCCGCCTGTGGGACCTGATGCACGGCAACACGACCGGCGATCTGTACTTCAACTGGTCGAGCGGATACGGAACGCCGTTCCTCGGTGACTTCTTCACCTACCTGATGAACCCGTTCTCCTGGCTCGTCGGGGTCTTCCCGCGTCACCTCGTGGAACTGCCGGTCTTCCTCGTCACCCTGTTCAGCATCGGCCTCGCCTCGGGCCTGATGACCCTTTTCCTGGGCCGGCTGCACCCGGGCTCCCCCTGGCTGCGGGCCCTCCTCGCCGTCTGTTTCGGCCTGAGCGCCTGGACCGTCTCCGACGGCTTCGCGGACCCCATGTGGATGTGGGGCCTGGTGGCGCTCCCGCTCCTCGGGATCGCCTACGACTGGTGCCTGCGCCGGCGGCGGTGGGTCGCCGGCACCCTGCTCGTCGCCCTCTCCTGGGCGGGCAACTTCTACACCGCGGCGATGGCCACCCTGGGCATGGCGCTGGTGCTGCTCGTGCGGGTGTGCCTGGACGCACGGGCAGGCCGGGAGCGGCTGGACACCCTGCTGCGCGCTGCTTCCATGACCCTGACCGGCGTCCTTCTCGCCGCGCCCGTGCTCACGGTCAGCCTCAGGGCGAGCCGCGCGGCGCAGCCGGCGCCGGTGAGGGTCTACGAAGGTCCGCCCTCCGTCGCCCACTACCTTGCGCAGCTGCTGCCCGGAGGGCTCTCCGAAGGACCGCGCGTCTCCGTGGGCATGCTGCCCCTGCTGCTCATCGCCACTTTGCCGTTCATCCGCCGGGTACCCCTGAGGGAGCGTTCCTGCTGGCTCTTCCTCATCGCTGTCATGGCAGGTTCATTCGTCTGGGCGCCCACGATCCTGCTCTGGCACGGAGGGGCGATACCGAACGGGAGCCCCTACCGCGCCTCCCTCGCCTTGACCGCCGTCCTGGTCTCCGTCGCCTGGCTCGCGCTCGCCCGTGAGCCCGGCCGCAGGGAGCTGCTGTGCGGAGCGGGTGTCGTGTTCCTCCTGATCCTCTTCGTCCGGCACAGCCCGCACCTGAGCCGCGGGCCGTGGTTGCTGGCTGCCGCCGGCCTGGCCCCCTTGGTGCTGCTGCTGGCGCTGGACCGGTACCGGAGGCGTCGCGGAGCGCGCGCGGCGCTGACGGCGGCCCTGGCCGGTACGGTCTTCCTCACCTCCGCCTACACGGTCTTCAACACCACGGCCATCCGGGACACCTACGCCTGGTGGACGCCCAAGCGCACCTACGACAGGGAGTCCCTGGCCGCGTACGAACTCCTCAAGTCGGCCGATGACTGGCCGGCCAGCCGCACGGACCCCGGGCCCCACGAGTACGCCAACAACGACCCCATGCTGCTGGCCGGGCAGGGGGGTTCGTACTACAGCAGCTACGTGCCCGCGCGCACAGCCAGAGCACTGCACGGACTCGGTGCGGGCTGGTACATACAAGGCCGGCACACCGTGAGCTTCACCGACCCGGTCAGCCGGGCGATCATGGGAATCAGCAGTTACGCCGACCGGAGGACGGGTCCCGGCGGCCTCACGGGCCCCGGCGGCCTCACGCGGCGAACGGTGCCCGCTCCGCCCATCGTCACCGTCCGGCCTCCCGGCACGAGACTCGACGGGGCGGGCGCGGACGCCACCGTCTTCGCCCGGCAGGAGCGGGTGCTCGGCGCACGCGTCTACGAGGTACCCCGGCTCCGTCCCTCCGACGGCTCTCCCCCCGAACCCACCGCCGGCCGCGGCTGGGCACTGGTCCCGGACCCGCGAGGAGGATTCGGCCGGACGTTCACCGCGCGCTGCACGCCCGGCACGGAGGCGTACTGGTACGCGCCGTGGTTCTCCGGCCGGGTCGGGACACAGGGCCGGACGGTCGAGAGCTTCGGGCGCCAAAGCATGACGGGCAAGGGGCTGACCGCTCTGGGGAGGGTGCCGGCGGACGGCACGCTCACCGTGAGGGTCACCTCGGAGCGTCGGCAACACCTTCCCCCGAGCCCGCTCGGCTGCCTGAACGAGACCGCACTCGACCGCGCCGTCGGCCACCTGCGGTCCACCGGGCCGCGAGAGCTCCGCGCCGGAGGGCATTCCATCGAAGCCGTTTTCGCCTCCGGGACGAAGGGAACCGCAGTCGTCTCCGTGCCCGCCACCTCCGGCTGGCAGTGCGCGGTCGACGGGGCCCAGGCCACCGGACCACGCAGACTGGGTGGCCTGATCGCCGTGGACCTGGGCGACGGCGCCACCGGGCTCCGGTGCAGCTTCCGCCCACCAGGCCTGCGGCTCGGCCTGGCACTCAGCGCCGCCGCGGCCGCCGCCCTGCTGCTCGTGGCCGGCGCAAGCGCGCTGGCGCCCGCCGAAGGGCGGTGAGGTGAGGTGAGGTGTAGGTGTCAGTGGCGGACCGCGTGGTGCCACAGGGAGCGAGTGCCAGGGGCGCCAGGCCGCAAGGCGGGAGACGCCGTCGTGGTGACGTGCAGATCGGCGTCGAGACCGAGGACCGCCATTGAGGCCGGGCCGGCCGCCTCCGCCAAGCCCGCCGGGGCGCCCGTGTACAGCATCCGGGATTCACTCCAGAGCGGCGATCCGCCCGTGCCGGTCGTCGTACTGGTCGCGCCGGTCATGCCGACCGTGCCGATCGTCCCCGTGCTCCCGCGGCCCGCGAGCAGGGGCCCCGCGACACCCACCGCGCCGTAGCCGCCCCTGCCGCCGGCTTCGGCGACCGGGGAGAGGTCCGGTCCCGGCGCGCCCGCAGTGGCCAGGGTCGTGGAGAGCGCGCCCGAGCCGGGCCGGCGGAAGAAGAGGCGGACCCCTTCACCGTCAGGGGCCGCTGACAGCGGGACCGTGGTCGGCGGCAGCTTGGTGGGCAAGGGGCCCTTGAGCGGAGAGTCCGGGGTCTGCTGGATCCAGGCCAGGACGGTCTTGCCCGTGGCCGCGTACACGTGGCGCCGGCCCGCCGCGTCGGTCGCGGTCACCGGCTCTCCCTGGAGATCGGTACCGCCCCATGCCTGCCATGCGCCGAACGGGCCGTCCGGCGCGGTCTGCGCGCGGGCGCGCAGCGTGCGTTTCGCATCGCGTATGTACACCGTCATGCGACCCGTCCGGTCCACGGCGACCGCCGGCCCGCTGATCGCCGAGGTGCCTGCGGCGTCCGTCGTCTCCGGGGTGCCGAGCGTCTGCCACGGGCCGAACGCGCCGTCGGGCGAGACCTGGGTGGCGAACACGACGGCACGGGCGTAGTCCTGCGGCTCGGCCCCCAGCGTGGTGCGCGTGCCGAAGACGGCGATCCTGCCGTCGGGCAGTCGGACCGCCGTCGCGCCCGGGTCCATGCCGGCGCCGGGGAGGAGGTCGGGCCCCCGCCACTCGCCCCGCGGGCCGCTGCGGGACCAGTAGGCCATCCGCCCGTCCAGGACTGCGAAGGCCCACAGCCGGCCCGGAGTGCCTTCGGCCATCCACGACGTGCTGTCACCGCGGCTGTAGCGGATGCTCTGGCCCCAGCCGTAACCGGCGGGCTTGGCGGCTGTCTTGCGGTCGCCGCAGCCCGCTGGGCTGCCGCACCACTCCTGGTGGTCCAGCCAGGCGTAGGTCTTGAGGTAGCGGACCTTCTCCTCGGCCGTCTGCGGGTCGAGCGTCGGGGGGAGGGAGGTGTTGAGGTAGCCGCTGTAGTTCTGGACCGAGAAGTGCGGCCGGTCCGTCGACTTCGCGTAGCGCTCGGAGGCCGCCTGTATGAAGCGGGCCCCGTACATGTGGTCCTGGTGGTCGATGAGTCTGCCGTTGTCCGCCCATGTACCGGGCGTCGGGTCCTGCACCCGTATCGTCGTCGGCTTGTACTGCTCGAGTACATCCGCGACGGTGCGTATCACCTGGTCCTTGGTGTAGGAGAACGACTGCTTGACCGGCGTCCCGGA
The DNA here is from genome assembly GCF_014649915.1 of Streptomyces toxytricini. Taxonomy (GTDB): domain Bacteria; phylum Actinomycetota; class Actinomycetes; order Streptomycetales; family Streptomycetaceae; genus Streptomyces; species Streptomyces toxytricini. The sequence goes on from NZ_BMTY01000017.1 coordinate 182,533, forward strand.
TGTCAGTTGGGCCCCCAGGGCGGCAGTCTTCCCGTTCCACAGGCCCCGGAGGCTGTCCGGGGTCTCGGCGTCGATGCTGCGGGCCTCGCGCAGCTGCAGCCAGACCAGGTTGATGTGGGGCTTGGCGACGAGGACGTCCACCTCCATGTACCCGCCGCCGGCCGTGGGGACCGATGTCCGCTGCCAAGGACTCGTGCGGTCACCGGTGGCCATCTGCGCATAGGCGCCTCGGATGCCGTTCTGCCGGGCTTCCGCGAACGCGGCGCGATCGGCGGGCCGCGCGGGGTCCTTCAGGTGCGGGCCGCGGGCCTCGTTCCGGCCGTCGGACTCACCGGAGGTGAGGTAGACGGTCGTCACCCTGGTGCCCGCCTGAATGGAGCGGCTCAGGTCCGGGTTCATGAAGAAGAGGTCGTCGTCCGGGTGGGCGACGACATGGAGCGCGGAGCCCTCGGTGACGCTCGCGCGGACGGCCGTCTCGGACGCGGCGGAAGGCTGCCGCGTCCCGTGGCCGTCGGCCACGGCCATCACCCCGCCGACGACAGCGGAGAGCACGGTGAGCAGAGCCGCGAGACGGATGCTGCGGTGGAGGGACATCTGCGTGCCTTGGGGGTCGGTCCAGTGGCGAAATTCCGCCGAGCAGGCGAGGTCGGGGCGTCTACGGGGGAACGTGGTGCACCGTCGTTGCGGAATCAGAGCTTCCGCTGGCGACCCGGCATGATTATGCACTTGCTCAAATGGGTGACCCATCGTCAAGTCGGATGTGTGGCGGAAAGATGGCGATCGGGCGTTTGATGACACCTAGGGTGTTTGGTGGAGATTGGTAAATTTGACCGGTTTGCCATGAAGTGCCCAACTTCGGCTCATTGGCGGTGCAGACCGAATGCGGCAGCCCGAGAAGCCCCGGCGGGAGAGTCTCCCGGCGGTGTGACGGGACGCGGCCCTGCTCAGGCGGGTGTCTGCATGTTCGGGGCGCACGTCGTACGGTCCGGTCGGACCATGTGGCGTGCGAGGACCAGCCGCGCCGAACCGGCTCCTCATCGGCCCCGAGCGGCACCCGGGCCGGCCTTGAGGCCGATCTCGTGGCGAAAGTCACGATGGGTTCACGTCCCCCGTCCGCCGCTTGCCGGAGCTGTCCACGGAGGCGCGCGCGACGCCGTCCCCATCGACGCCTCCGACGCCGCGGCCCGCGCGATCGGCCTGCCGCCGGTGCTCACCGGCTTCGCCCGCCGCCCCGCTGCCGACCCCCGCGGCCATGCACGTACGGGTCGGGGCGAGGTCGAGCTCTGCCCGGACGGTCTTGCCGCCGGGCGGGTACGGCTCCGTGCCCCACCGGTCGGCGAACGCGGCGACGAGCAGGAGGCCCCTCCCCGACTCGGCCTCCTCCGGCCGGGCCGCCCCCGGCCCGGGGGCGGGCACGCGGCCGCCCCGGCAGTCGGTGACGGCGATCCCGGGGCTGCCGCACCCGGTGTCCAGGGCGAGCGCAACGCGGAAGCCGCGGCCCTGGACCCGGCCGTGCAGGACGGCGTCGGCGGTGAGTTCGGCGATGATCCGCTCGGCGCGTTCCGTGACGCCGGGTGACGCTTCCCGGGCGTGGAGCTGCGCGACGGCGAGCAGCCGGGCCGGCGGCGTTTGCGGCGGGGGTCTGACCACGGTCGTCCCGGCGGTCACGTGGTCACGTCCACCGCCGGGACGCAGGGTCACTGAAGGTCGGGTCCACCCGCCGTGACGATCTCGGCCAGGACACTGATCTCTTCGTCGGCGTCGTCCGGGACGTCCGAGTCGACGTCGGTGACCCAGCCGGCCACCTCTTCATCGGCGAGATGCGGATACTTCTCCAGGAGGAACCGTCGCCGGTACGCCATCTCGGCGGCGTCGACGATCCCCTCCAGCGTGGTCCAGTTGAGGGTGCTTCCCACCGCCACCCCGACCAGGGGCACGGCCTTGCCGAGACCCCTCTTCGTGAGGCGGAAGCCGAAGGCCTTGGCGAACTGCTGGGACACCTTGCTGACGACCGATTCGTTCAGGACCGTCCACGACTTGCCCCGGAACAAGGCCTGGGTGAGCCGCGAGATGTCGGCCATCGCGGCGTTCTTGGCCGTGGCCGAACTCGCCGTCCCCACGTTGACGACCGACATCACGAAGAGCTTCTCGGCAGGCTCCTCCGGGTCGTAGCCGTAGAACAGCGAGACCTGACCCACCGCACGGGAGGCGAGCCCCAGGACGGCCGCGGTGTCGGCGATGAAGGCGCCCGCGATTGCGCCCCCCGACGGCGCCGCCGCTGCGCCGGCGGAGGCGGCAACGGCGAGCTGCCCTCCGGAGATCACCAGACCGGTGGTCGCCCCGGACAGCGCTGCGGCCGCCGGGAAGTACCAGCTCGCCGCCCGCCCGCGCACCGCGTCCACCTGCTGGAGGTCCAGGCGCCGCACGTCTCTCAGCGACTCGACGTCGTGCCCGTGCTTCTGGTGGCGCGCCACGACCCTCTTGGGGGAGAGCCCGACCCGCGAGACGCGCCCCACGGTCTTCCGTATGGAGTTCACGGCCGTGCCGCCCCAGTCAGGCATGGCCTCGGCGGCCCCCCGGGCCCCGGCGCCGACCTTCTGGGCGCCCTTGGCGACGAACTCCTGCCCGCGCGCAACCGCGGCTTTGGCGCGGGGGTGGTTCTGCAGCTGCTTCGACGCGCGCTTGCCGAGTTCCGCGACGCCGTTGCCCACGGCCTCACCGGCGTTGCGCACGGTGCGCGACAGCGCGCGCCCCTTGAACTCCCGGATGGCCTGCCAGGCTTCGAGCTCGTAGCCCGAAGGCAGCCGATCCTGCTGCTCCGGGTCCTGCGGCTTGCTCATGGTCCGGTGCGCTCCTGTCTATGGGAGGAGGTCTTCGTGACCACGGGCAGGTGGGCGCGCCGCGGCCTCGGCGGTCGTGCGTGAGGTCAGGTGAGGTGGGTCACATGCTGTCACAGCAGCGGGGGCCGCGGTGTCTTGAGGGCGCAATGCCCTGAGGGCGGTGGCAGCCGGATTCGGCTGCTGCGATCCCGGGGCGTCACCGATACGAGGGGAGCGCACATCGTGAAGCACCGCATCGTCGTCCTCGGCGCCGGCTACGCCGGGGCCTACGTCGCCGGGACGCTGGCCCGGCGGCTGTCCGCGGCGGACGCGGAGGTGACCGTGGTCAACGCCGAACCGGACTTCGTCCAGCGGCTGCGGCTGCACCAGCTCGCGGCCGGCCAGGAGATCGCGGCTCCCGCGCTCTCCGAGGTCTTCGCGGGCACGGAGGTCCGGCTGCGGCCCGCCCGGATCACCGCCGTCGAGCCGGAGCGCCGGGTCGTCGCCGTGGCCGACGCCGACGGCACCGCCGCCGAACTCGGCTACGACACGCTGGTCTGCGCCCTCGGCAGCCACGGGGCCCGCCATGCCGTCCCCGGCGCGGCCGAGCACGCCTTCGACGTCTCCGCCCGCCCCTCCGCGCTGCGCCTGCGCGAACGCCTGGACGGCCTGGCCCGGCAGGGCGCCTGCGGCAGGGTGCTCGTCGTCGGCGACGGGCTGACCGGCATCGAGACCGCCACCGAGATCGCCGAGTCGCGCCCCGGCCTGTCCGTGACCCTGGTCGCCCGCGGCGTGCTCGGCGCCACGCTCTCCGCCGGAGCCCGCCGGCACCTGCGCCGGGCCTGCGACCGGCTGGGCGTCACCGTACGGGAGCACACGGAGGTCGCGGCCGTCGAAGCCACACGCGTGCGGTGTGCCGACGGCACGGTCCTGGAGGCCGACGCGACGGTGTGGTCGGCCGGCTTCGCGGTCAGCCCGATCGCCGCCGCCGGCGGGCTTGACGTCACCGACGACGGCCGGATCACCGTCGACCGCGCCATGCGGTCGGTCTCGCACCCGGACGTCTACGCCGTCGGCGACTGCGCCTTCGCCATCGGCGACAACGGCCGGCCGCTGCCGATGTCCTGCGCCTCGGCCGGCTACACCGGCAGGCAGGCCGCGGAGGCGATCACGGCACGCCTGACCGGCCGCAAGGCCCCGAAGAACGTCAAGCTGGGCTACCTCGGCAACCACATCAGCCTCGGGCGCCACGACGGCATCCTGCAGATCGTCGACCACGAGGCCCGGCCGAAGCCGACGTTCCTGGCCGGCCGGAAGGCCGCACGCGTCAAGGAGGCCATCGTCTCGATGTCCCTGTGGGGCACCTCCCACCCGACCTTCGGCGTGCCGCAGCGCAGGCACCGCCTGACCGGAGCCCCGTACGAGCCGGACACGGCGCACGCGGCGGACGCGCCGCACGCCGGGGAGACAGCCCGCCCGCGCGCACACGGCTGAGAGGACCGAGAGATGACCGAGCACGGCACCGACCCGGCGACCCGGGCGTTCGTCGACCACCGCAACCTGCTCTTCACCGTCGCCTACGAGATCCTCGGCTCCGCCGCCGACGCCGAGGACGTCCTCCAGGAGACGTGGCTGCGCTGGGTCCGCGTCGACCTGGGGCAGGTGGGCGACCGGCGGGCGTACCTGGTGCGGATCACGACCCGGCAGGCGCTCAACCGGCTGCGCGCCGTGAAGCGCCGCCGCGAGGCGTACGTCGGCCAGTGGCTCCCCGAGCCGCTGGCCACGGCCCCGGGCGTCGCCGAGGACGTCGAACTCGCCGAGAGCATGTCGATGGCGATGATGCTCGTCCTGGAGAGCCTCTCCCCGACGGAGCGCGCGGTGTTCGTGCTGCGCGAGGTCTTCGAGGTCGAGTACGGGGAGATCGCCGAGGCCGTCGGCAAGAGTCCCGACGCCGTACGGCAGATCGCTCACCGCGCCCGCCGGCACGTCGGCGCCCGTCGCCCCCGCAGACCGGCCACCGCGTGCGAGACCCGCGCCGCCCTGGAGTCCTTCCGGCGCGCCATCGAGTCCGGGAACCCGCAGGACTTCCTCGACGTGCTCGCCCCCGACGTCGTCCTGCTCAGCGACGGCGGCGGCGTCAAGCGGACCGCACTGCACCCGGTCGTCGGCGCCGAGAAGATCGTCCGCTTCTGGATCGGCGGCTCCGCGAAGGTCGAGGAGACGATCGACTGGGAGCCCACCGAGGTCAACGGCAGCCCCGCGCTCGCCGTGTACGTGGGCGGCGAACTCGACGGCGTCATGGCCGTCCGCGTCGAGGACGCCCGCATCACCGGCCTCTACTTCGTCCGCAACCCGGAAAAACTGACCCACCTCGCCTCGGGTACCCCGCTCACCCTCCGCTGACGTGACCCCCGGGCGCCCGGGCGCCCGTCACAGCCAGGGGCGGTGGCCCGGGCCCGTGGGGTGGGTGCCTGTGATGCCCATGAGGGCCGAGTAGAGGCTGGTTTCCGCGGTGATGAAGAGGCGGTTGCGCTTGGGGCCGCCCCAGGCGATGTTCGAGACCGTTTCCGGGACGTTCAGGCGGCCGATCAGGGTGCCGTCCGGGTCGTAGCAGTGGACGCCGTCGGCCATCGCGGCGACCCAGAGGCGGCCGCCGTCGTCGAAGCGGAGGTTGTCGAAGCGGGCGCCCTCGCGGGCTCCCGCGTCGGCGAAGACCTCGCCGTCGGAGAGGGTGCCGTCGTCGCGGACGTCGAAGACGCGGATGAAGCCCGCGCGCGTGTCGGAGACGAACAGCTGCCGCTCGTCGGGGGAGAAGGACAGGCCGTTCGGCGCGCCGAAGCAGTCCGCGACCAGGCGCACTTCGGCCGTCGCCGGGTCGATCCGGTAGACGTTGCCGGAGCCGATCTCGCTCTCCGCGCGGTGGCCCTCGTAGTCGCTGGTGATCCCGAAGTCCGGGTCGGAGAACCAGATCGACCCGTCGGACTTCACGGTCGCGTCGTTCGGGCTGTTCAGGCGCCTGCCCTGCCAGCGGTCGGCCAGCACGGTGACGGTGCCGTCGTGTTCGGTGCGGGTCACCCGGCGGTTGCCCTGCTCGCAGGTGATCAGCCGGCCTTCGCGGTCGAGGGTGTTGCCGTTGGTGTGGCCGGCGGAGCGGCGGAAGACGCCGACCGCGCCGGTCTCCTCGTCCCAGCGGAGCATCCGGTCGTTGGGGATGTCGCTCCAGACCACCTGGCGCCAGGCGGGTATGTAGACCGGCCCCTCGGCCCAGCGGCAGCCGGTGTACAGGACCTCCAGGGCTTCGTCCCCGTTCATGCATCGCCCGGTACGGAACCGGTCGTCCAGCATCTCGTACATGCTCTGGCGCTCGCCGCCCATGACGTCCCCCTTGTGGAATGCCGTATGTGCCGAATGGCGATCGGCTATGTTGGCATTTTGCAGGATGACGTTCTGTGTGTGTGGGAGGTCGGGGAGGATGAGCTGTGGATCACATCGGACTGGCGGCGGCCGGACCGGGTGCTGCTGCCGGCCGCCGGTGCGGCTCAGACCGGGAGGCCCGTCGGGCCCTTGATCCGCTTCATGATGATCTGCGAGTTGACCTCCGTGACCCCGGAGAGCGCGGTCAGCTTCTCGATCCACAGGCGCTCGTACGCGCGCAGGTCCGCGACCGCGATCCGCAGCAGGCAGCCGGGGCTGCCGAAGAGGCGGTACGCCTCGATGACGTCCGGGATGTCCTGCAGGGCCGCCTCGAACGCCTCCACGGCCTCCCTGTCGCGGCGCACCTCCACCGACACGAGCACCTCGAAGCCGCGTTCCACCGCCTCCGGGTCGATCACCGCGCGGTAGCCGCGGATCACACCGTCCTGCTCCAGCTGCCGTACGCGCCGCATGCAGGGGGACGGGGTCAGGCCCACCCGCTGGGCGAGCTCCTGGTTGCTGAGCCGGCCGTCGGCCTGGAGCTCGCGCAAGATTTCACGATCGATGGCGTCCATGAGGCAATAATCCCCCAGGCGCGGCGCGGCGGAGGGGCGGAAGCGGCAATCGCATTGCGTAGTGAAACGCCTATCATTGCCCGCAGTGCTGTGTTCAGCACATCTGTACGAGTTATCACCCGCACGCGGGAAAGGGTGGCCATGGGGCGGATCGTCGTCATCAGCACCGGCGGCACGATAGCCAGCCGCTGGCAGGGCTCCGGCTTCGCCGCCGACGCCGACGGGCGCGAGGTCATGGCCACGGCGCCGCTCCCCGAAGGGGTCACCGTCGAGGTCGTCGACCTCTTCAGCGTCAACAGCCCCCGGCTGACGACCGCCCACCAGCTGACCCTGCTGCACACCGTGCACGAGGTCCTCGCCGACCCCGGCGTCGACGGCATCGTGGTCACCCACGGCACCGACACGCTGGAGGAATCCGCGTTCCTCGTCGACCTCCACCACCACGACCCGCGCAGCGTCGTCTTCACCGGGGCGCAACTGCCGATGGGCACCGCGGAGGGCGACGGGCCCGGCAACCTGTACGACGCCCTCCTCGTCGCCGCCACCACCCGGGAGCTCGGCGTCCTCATCAGCTTCGCCGGGCGGGTGCACGCAGCCCGCGGCACCGTCAAGACCCAGGCCGTCGCCCTCGACGCCTTCGCCGACCCCTCCCGGGAACTCCTCGGCAAGACCGGCTTCGGCAAGGTCGCCGTCCTGCGCCGGCCCCAGCGGCCCGAGCCGCTGCCGCTGCCCGCCATGCCGGAGCGGCCGCCGCGGGTCGACATCGTCATGCACCACTCCGACGGCGACCCCGTGCTGTTCGAAGCCGCGATGGCCGCCGGGGCGCGCGGCATCGTCCTCGTCGGCACCGGGGCAGGCAACGCGACGCCCGAGATCGTCGACGCCGTGCGGGGGGCGGTCGCGCGGGGGGTGCTCGTCGCGCTCACGACCCGGGTGGCCGCCGGGCCCGTCACCGAGATCTACACGCACGGCGGCGCCGTCGACCTGGTCGCCGCCGGAGCCGTGCCGACCGGGACGCTGCGGGCCGGGCAGGCCCGCATCGCGGTCCTCGCCGCGCTGCTCGCCTCCGCCGACCCGGAGGTGCAGGCCCGTACCCTCCGCGAAGCGGTCTCCCCGGCGGGGCCGGTCCTCGTCAACGCCTGACCGCGGCCCGGCGGGGCGGGCTTGCAGCCTTGCCGGCCGCGGGGCCGGAGCGATCCGGCAGCCCGCCCGCGCCCCTGCTGCGGGGGCTCTGCCCCCGCACCCCCGCGCCTCAATCGCCGGCGGGGCTGGAGTGTGCGGGGCGGTGGTGCGGCGGCGGGTCGGCGGTGGTGCGAAGCGCGCGCGCCCGCGCCCCTGCTGCGGGGGCCCTGCCCCCGTGCCCCCGCGCCTCAATCGCCGGCG
>NZ_BMTY01000018.1:0-26273 GCF_014649915.1 Streptomyces toxytricini
CCCGCCCAGCAGCTCGACACCTGGAAGAAGCACTACCTCGAAGGCAACTGGACCGCCCTCATGAACGGCACCCACCCTTCTTGCTCCTGAAGGACCCGACCCGCACAGGCGCCCCGGCCCACCCCCTCAGGCCGAGGCGCCCGCACGCGCGCGCGGGGGCACCCCCGACAGGGGCCGCATAGACTCTTCCGTATGGGCACGCCGTCGAGTCTGAGCGTGTACGCGGGCCAGCCCTCCGGCCTGATCGGGAAGCAGATCGCCGGCTACCGGGTCGAGCGGATGCTCGGCCGCGGCGGCATGGCAGTCGTCTACTGCGCCAAGGACCTGCGCCTGGACCGCACGGTTGCGCTCAAGCTCATCGCCCCCGAGCGCGCCCGTGACGACACCTTCCGGCGCAGGTTCACGCACGAGTCGCGCGTGGCGGCGTCGATCGAGCACCCGCACATCGTGCCGATCTTCGAGGCGGGCGAGACGGACGGCGTCCTGTACATCGCCATGAGGTACGTCCCCGGGGCCGACCTGCGGGCCCTGCTGGACCGGGAGGGGCCGCTCCCCGTTGCGACCGCGCTGCGCATCGCCGCCCAGGTGGCGTCGGCGCTCGACGCCGCCCACGAGCACGACCTGGTGCACCGCGACGTCAAGCCGGGCAACATCCTGGTCGCCGCGGGCCCCGACAGCGAGCACCCCGAGCACGTCTACCTGACGGACTTCGGCCTGACGAAGAAGTCGCTGTCGCTCACCGGCTTCACCACGGAGGGGGAGTTCGTCGGGACGCTCGACTACATGGCGCCGGAGCAGATCTCGGGCCGGCCTGTGGACGGCCGCTGCGACCTGTACAGCCTCGCCTGCGTCGTCTACGAAACCCTCGCGGGCGGGCCGCCGTTCGAGCGCGAGGAGGACGCCGCGCTGCTGTGGGCCCACCAGTTCGACCAGCCGCCGCCGCTGACCGAGCGGCGGCCGGAGATCCCGGCCGCCGCCGACGAGGTGCTGTCCAAGGGTCTCGCGAAGGTGCCCGAGGACCGGTACGGATCGTGCCTGGAGTTCGTCGCGGCCCTGCGCGCCGCGACCGCGGGCGCCGGGACACTCGTACGGCCCCCGGACGATGACGGGCCGTCGGCCGCAGCGGAAGAGCCCCCCGGGCCGCCGCCGGAGCCGCCGGAGTGGGCCCGGCCGGTCTTCCGCGGCACGCCCGGAGGGACGTGACCTCTCCCCGCCCCCGGATCCCCCCCGTCGTGCGTCCCCCCCTTCCCCCCGGAGCCCCCGCCTTCACCGGCGGGGCCGCTCGGGCCCTGCCGTCACAGCCCCAGGGCGATGGCCAGCCGGGTCAGCTCCGCCGTGCTGTTGACGCCCAGCTTGGCGCGGATGCGCCGCAGGTAGGCGTCGACCGTGTGCTTGGAGAGACCCATGTGGCGGGCGGTCTGCAGGTAGGTGCGCCCGGCGGCGATGTGCCGCAGCGTCTCCTGCTCGCGGGGGGCCAGGGAGGTGGCGGGGGTCTCGTCCTGCACGAGGGGGGTGGTGAGTGTGAGGCTCATGGCTTTTCCTCCGCCGCATGGGGTCGGCCGTCACTGCTCACGTCCTCGGAAGCAGAGGGACTCGTTACTGAATGTCCCTTTTGTCTCTTATGGAAAAGCCTGGCTCGGTACCTTCACCGCCGTGTCCTCCGACTGTCACAGGCGCGTCACAGGCGCCCCGTCCGCTGGTCAGAACCCCAGGAGGGACTGCTCCGCCCAGATCGTCTTGCCCACCGCGGCGTGCCGCGTGCCCCAGCGCCGGGCCAGCTGCGCAACCAGCAGCAGGCCCCTCCCGCCCTCGTCGAACGTCCGGGCCCGCCGCATGTGCGGGGCCGTGCTGCTCGCGTCGGAGACCTCGCAGATCAGCGTCTTCTTCTCGTGGATCAGGCGCAGCTGGATCGGCGGCTCCCCGTACCGGATCGCATTCGTGACCAGCTCGCTGACCAGCAGCTCCGTCACGAACGACGCCTCCTCCAGGCCCCACGCCGCCAGCTGCTCGGAGGCGTTGCGGCGGGCCTGCCCCACCACGGACGGATCGGAGGAGAGGTCCCACACCACCACCTGGTCCGCGTGCAGCGCCCGCGTCCGCGCGACCAGCAGCGCCACGTCGTCGTCGGGCTGGTGCGAGAGCATGGCCGTCAGCACCCGGTCGCACACCGTGTCCAGCGTCGAGGCCGGCCGGGCGAGCGCGGCGAACATGCCGTCCAGCGCCTCGTCGATGTCGTGGTCGCGCGCCTGGAGCAGGCCGTCGGTGTACAGGGCGAGCAGGCTGCCCTCCGGCAGCTCCGTCTCGACCGTCTCGAACGGCAGGCCGCCCAGGCCCAGCGGCGGCCCGGCGGGTACGTCCAGCAGGTACACCGACCCCTCCGGCGAGACCACCGCCGGCGGCGGGTGCCCCGCCCGGGCGACGGTGCAGCCGCGGGTCACCGGGTCGTACACCACGTACAGGCACGTGGTGCCGATACCGAGCGCCGCCTCGCCGGCGCCCTGCCGGTCGCCCTCGTCGGCGGAAAGGTGCAGGACGAGGTCGTCGAGGTAGGTCAGCAGCTCGTCGGGCGGCAGGTCCACGTCGGCCAGGGTGCGCACGGCGGTCCGCAGCCGGCCCATCGTCGCCGTGGCCCGGATGCCGTGCCCGACGACGTCGCCCACCACCAGGGCGACGCGCGCCCCGGACAGCGGGATCACGTCGAACCAGTCGCCGCCCACCCCGGCCTCCCCGCCGGCGGGCAGGTAGCGCGAGGAGATGTCCAGGGCTGCCTGGTCCGGCAGCGTCTGCGGGAGCAAGCTCCGCTGGAGCGTCATCGTCGTGGTGTGCTCGCGGGTGTACCGGCGCGCGTTGTGGATGCTGACGGCGGCACGCGTCGCCAGCTCCTCGGCCGCCCACAGGTCCTCCGACTGGAACGGCTCCCGGTGCTGGTGCCGGCCGAACACGGCCACGCCCAGCGTGATCCCGTCGGCGCGCATCGGGACGACCATCGCCGAGTGCGTCCCGTACTCGCTGATCCAGGACGCCCCGGGGTCCTCGGCCGCCCACGCGGCGATCGCCGGGTCGGAGGTCGCGTACACGGCGCCGCGGCCGGCCGCCAGGCACTCGGCCGGCGGAGACAGCGGCGGGTACACGGTCGTCTCCCCGACCGAGACCCGTGACTCCGGGCTGCCCTCCAGGATCGACCGCACCGCCATCCGGCACACCGTGACCGGACCGGCCGGCAGCCCGGACGACGGCTCGTCGCCGCGCGGCGGGGGCTCCAGCAGGTCGACGACGGCGAAGTCCGCGAACCGCGGCACCGCGACGTCGGCCAGCTCCTGCGCCGTGCGCGAGCTGTCCAGCGTGGTGCCGATGCGGGCGGCGGCGTCGTCGCGCGGGACGAGCACCTGCTGCCGGGTCCCCTCGATGCCCGTCCTGTCGTGCGCGGCGAGGCACACGGCGTGCACCCGGCCCTCCGGGTCCCGCAGCGGCGCCAGAGAGGTCACCCAGCCGCGCTCGGTGCTCGCCCCGGGCGGCCTGATGAAGGCGTCCACGACCTGCGGCTCGCCCGTCTCCAGGACCTCCCGCATCCGCCGCTCCGTCTCGTCGCTCACCGGATCCGGCGCGATCTCCGGCAGGCGCAGGCCCAGCATCTGCGGCTCCGTCAGGGACAAGGTCCGCTCCATGCCCGCGTTCGCCCGGACCAGCCGGAGGTTCTCGTCGAAGACCGCGAGGAAGCAGGGCGACTGGGCGAAGGCCCACTCGCGCAGCGGTTCGCCCCAGCCGAGGCCCTGCGCGCCCGTCACGGCGGACACCACGAACCACTTCGCCGTACCGCCGGTCGAGGTCCAGCGGTGCGCGAGCAGCCCCACCTCCAGCCGGTGGCCGTCCCGGTGCCGCAGCGCGACGGTGCCGCTCCACCGGTCCTGCCAGGGCGCCGCCCTCCGCGCCGACTCGGCCGGATCGTCGGCGAGCAGCTCGGCGGCCGGACGGCCCACCGTCTCGGAGGCCTCGTAGCCGAGCAGCCGGCGCGCACCCTCGCTCCACTCGGTGACGACGCCCTGCTCGTTGACGGTCGCCGCGGCCGTGTACGCCGGCCCGGACGGCGCCTCCGAACCCGCCGGCCGGTCACCCGGAGAGGTGGGAAGTCGCTCCATCGCCGCTCATCTCGCCCTCGCTCGTTCCTCTGCCGCTGTCCCACGGGAACCTGCACGGCCAGGGGCTCCACACACCAGCATGATCCAGCGCGGCAGGGAGCACCAACGCAGTGCCGCCGCCGGCCGCCGCTCGGCCCGCCCCGGCTCCGGGTCCGGCGAGGACGAGGGCGAGCACGGCGCTCCCGGCCCGCCAGGCCGCCGCGCGGCGCCCGCCGCCCAGCCGGGGCGGCCGCAGGCCCAGCAGCGGCACGCCGCGCGGCGCGGCCCCGAAGACGCTGCGCCGGTCCGCCTTGACCGCGGCCTCCTTCAGCGCCCACGCCCCTGCCAGGGCCTCCGGCCGGCCGCCCGCGACGAGCGGGAGCTCGCCCGGGGACAGCACGTGCTCCGCGACCCTGCGCACCGCGTCGGCCGACCCCGTTTCGCACAGGTCCACCCCGAGCGGCCGCCGGGCGAGCGCGGCAGCGGCATGGCCGGCCGTGTGGCTGATCGAGAGGTGCGCCTCCGGCACCGGGGCGCCGCCGACGAGGACGCGGGGGCTGCCGTCCTCACGGGGCAGGACCTCCACCGCGGCCGGCGGAACCCCGTACGCCTGCCCGGCCAGCCGCTTGGCGAGCAGGCGGCCGGCCGTCCACTCGGCCCGCCGCCGGGCCGGCAGCGCGCCGAGCACGTCCGCCTCCGTCGGCGACAGCGGAGGCGCCACCGCGAGCAGACCGGGCCGCGGGGCCGTCAGGACGGTCGCCCCGCACCAGCGGTGGATGCGGCCGGGCGCGATCGGCGGGAACACGGTGTCCACGGCGGCCTCAGGCGGCGTACGCCGGGTCGAGGAGCCGGTGCGCCCGCTCCAGCACGGCCGCGGTCCGGCGGATCTGCTCGGGCGTGTGCTCGCTGGTGACGAAGAACCGCAGCCGGGCCAGCTCCTCCGGCACCGCCGGGTACAGGATCGGATTGACGCTGACGCCCTCCTGGTACAGGGCCTGCGCGAGCCGCAGCGTCCGCGTGGAGTCGCCGACGATGCACGGCACCACCGGGGTGTCCCGGCTGACGCCAATGTCGATGCCCGCCTCCCGTGCCAGGCCGGCGAACAGCGCCGCATTCTCCCGCAGCCGGGCGACCCGCTCCGGCTCCGCCCGCAGCAGCCGTACCGCCGCCAGGGCCGCGGCCGCGTCGGCGGGGGTCAGGCCGGCACTGTAGACGAAGCCGGGAACCGTGTACCGCAGGTACTCCACGAGCCGGCGGCTGCCCGCCACGTACCCGCCGCAGCTCGCCAGCGCCTTGGACAGCGTGCCCGACCAGATCTCCACGTCCGGGCGGTCGACCCCGAAGTGCTCGCCGACCCCTCGGCCGGTCGTCCCGACCGTGCCGATGCTGTGGGCCTCGTCGATCATCAGCAGGGCGCCGTGCCGGCGCTTGACGTCGACGAGGGCGGGCAGGTCGGCGATGTCGCCGTCCATGCTGTACACGCCCTCGACGACGACGAGCACCCGGCGGTACTGGTGGCGGACCTGCGCCAGCAGCGCGTCGAGGGCGGCCGCGTCGTTGTGCGGGAACGGCCTGCGGGTCGCCCCCGAGAGCCGGCAGCCCTGGAGGATGCTGTCGTGGGCCAGGGAATCGTGGACGACGAGGTCCCCGGGCCCGACGAGGTGCCCGATCACGGTCACGTTCGTGGCGTGGCCGTTGGCCAGGGTGACCGCGGCCTCACAGCCGAGCAGGTCCGCGAGTTCGGCGTCGAGCTCCAGGTGCACGGGCCGGCTCCCGGACAGCAGGCGGCTGGCGGACGCCGAGGTGCCGAAGCGGGCGACCGCCTCCCGGGCGGCCGCCCCGACCGCGGGGTGCGTGGCCATGCCGAGGTAGTTGTAGCCGGAGAACGACAGGAGCGTCCGGCCGCCGACCACCGTCGTGTCCGTCATGCCGCCCTCGTGGACGAGGAAGTACGGGTTGGCCAGGCCCGTCCGGTCGAGGAGGGAGAGGCGCTCGCGGTGCGCCGCGATCTCCGGGAAGCACTCGATCCGCGTGTGCTCCTCGGGCAGGGGGCCGGCGGCCGCCGGAGCCGTATCGAGGGCCGGTGCCGGTGCCGGCGGCGGCGGATCGGCGGGCGGCGCGGCGTGGGCCCGCTGTACGGGGAGCGCACCGGCCGCGGGGCCGGCGGTCGCACCCGCGACCGCCGCCGCGAGGCCTCCGACGGTGGGGCGGTCCGCCGTGCGCTCGTCGAACGCCCACCCCGGGTACTGCCGCTTCAGAGCCGTGAACAGGTCGGTGAGCATCAGCGAGTCGAAGCCGAGGTCGTCCACGAGCAGCTGGTCGTCGCGCAGGTGCGCCACGGGGAAGGCGCTGATCCGGGCCACGTGCGCGAGGACGCCGGAGGCGGTGTCGCCCGCGTCGGCGGCGGGCCCCGGGTCAGGGGCCGGCGTCCGCGGCGTGGCCACGGGCGCCGCCGCATCGGCCGGCGGTGCGGGATCCCGTACGGCAGCCGGGTCCGCGGCGGTCGCCGCCGCATCGGCCGGGGGTGCGGGATCCGGTACGGCTGCCGACTCGGGGGCGGCCTGCGCGGCGGGCAGCGCCTGCGTGAGGCGGGCGATCAGCGCCGCCTGCTCCCGGGCCAGCCGGAGCAGCTCCTGCACGGACTGGTCCGTCCCGTTCGCGGTGAGGTCCATCGGGGCCTCCTCGGGAGTGGGGGTTTCGGGGCCTGCGGGGCGGTCGGGCCGCGACGCGCGCCCGGGCAGCCAGTACGACTGGGTGGCGAGCCGCGCGGCCGGCAGGTCCGCCGTCCGGCGGCCGGCCTCCGGCACCAGGGCGCGCGGATCGACGGGGACGCCCAGCACGGCGAGCCGGGCGAGGGTGAGGACGAAGCCGCGGCCGCCGTCCGCTCCGTCCCCGTCGACGGCGGCGACGCGGACGTCGTCGTGGCCGTAGAGGTTGCGGCGGACGGACGCCAGGAGCGAGCCGCCGCCGGTCACCTGGAGGAACACCCGGGCACCGGCCCCGTACGCGGTGCGGACGGCGTCGCCGAAGCGGACCGGTTCGGACGCGTGCCGCGCCCACAGCCCGCCCAGCTCCCCGGGTTCGGTGTGCACCGCGGCGTCCACGCACGACACGAACGGCAGGGCCGGGCGGGTCGGCCGGCAGTCGGCGAGGGCCGTGCGCACGGCATCCTCGGCACCGTCGAGCAGGGGCGAGTGGAAGGCGTTCGACACCTCCAGCGTCGCGGTGACCACGCCCGCCCCGGCACAGGCCTCCCGCAGCGCTGCGAGCCCTTCCGGCGTGCCGCTGACGACGACCTGCCGCTGCTGGTTGAAGCAGGCGGGCCACACGCCGTCGATGCCGTCGGCGAGCCTCCGGCAGGTCTCCTCGTCGGCCTGCACCGCGAGCATCCCGCCCCGCACCTCCCGCTCGGCCTCCTTCAGGGCTGCCCCGCGGCGCGCCAGCAGGCGGACGGCGTCCTCGCCGGTGAGCGCTCCGGCCGCCGCGGCGGCCGCGAACTCGCCCGCGCTGTGCCCGAGGGCCAGGTCGGGGGAGACGCCGCAGCCGGCGAGGAGGCGGGTGGCGGCGATCTGCACGGTGCCGATGAGCGGCTGGCACACGTCGGTCGAGGCGAGCCGCTGCCGCAGCCCGTCTCCGGAGCCCGGCGTGCGGGCCGCAGCCCCGTACAGCAGGCCGGCGACGTCGACTCCGCAGGCGCGGTCGGCGACGCCGCCGAGCGCCTCCGCGTCCGCCCGGAAGCCGGGGAACCTCTCGTGGAGTTCGCGCAGCATGCCCGGCCGCTGGCTGCCCTGGCCGGGGAAGACGAAGGCGATGCGGCGCCGGCCGGCCGGCAGCGGCGCGTCGGCGGCGAAGGCGCCGTCCCCGAGATCGCCGCGGGCTCCGTCCGCGAGCTGGCGGCGGGCCTCGCGAAGCCGCTGCACGAAGCCGTCGGTGTCGTCCGCGACGACCGCGAGGCGGGCCGTCAGCGGCTGCCGCGAGCCCAGCGTGTGCGCCAGCGCCGTGAGCGGCGGGCGCTGCTCCGCCGGCAGGGCGTCGAGCGCGCCGAGCACCTCGCCGGCGTGCTCGACCAGCAGCTCCGTGCTGCCCGCCGACAGCAGCAGGAGCTGCGGGCCGGCGGGCGCGGCGGGGAGCGCCGCCGGCCGGGTGGGCGGCTCCTCCAGCACCACGTGGACGTTCGTGCCGCCGAACCCGAAGGAGCTGACGGCGGCCCGCCGCGGGCCGGGCCCCTTCGGCCAGGGCCGCGCCGTGTCGGCGAAGCGCAGGCCTGCGGCGGATATGCGCAGGTCCGGATGGGGCGAGGTGGGCGGCTGCGGCACGATCGTGCGGTGGTGGACGACCAGCGCCGTCTTGATCAAGCCCGCCATGCCGGCCGCGGCCAGCGAGTGCCCGATGAGCGCCTTCCCGGCGGCGAGGTAGCACAGGCCCGGATCGTCGTCCGGGTGTTCGGTCCGCAGCCGCAGCAGCGCCTCGACCTCGGAGCGGTCGCCGACCGCCGTGCCCGTGCCGTGGGCTTCCAGGAAGCCGACGGAGGACGGCGCCGCGTCCGCGTCCTCGTAGGCGCGGCGCATCGCCCGCAGCTGGCCCTCCGGAGTGGGGGCGAGCGGCCCGGGGGAGGCGCCGTCGTTCGCGGAGCCGATGCCCCTGACCACCGCGTAGACGCGGTCGCCTGCTGCGAGGGCGTCCGCCAGCGGGCGGAGGACGACCGCGCCGGCGCCTTCGCCGAGGACGAAGCCGTCGGCCTCCTCGTCGAAGGGCCGGCACACCCCGGACGCGGACAGGGCGCGCAGCTTGGAGAATCCGATCAGGCCGTCGGGCGTGAGGTTGAGGAACACGCCGCCGACCACTGCGGTCCGGCAGCTGCCCTGCCGCAGGTGCGCGACGGCCTGGTCGAGGGCGACCAGCGAGCCGGAGCAGGCGGCGTCCACGGCGAAGCTCGGCCCGCCCAGGCCGAACTGCCGGCTGATGGTGCCGGGCGCCATGTTCAGCAGGCTCCCCGGCAGCGTGTACGGCTGGAAGGTGCCCAGCCGGCGCGCCCGCTCCCTGGCCGCGTCGACCCGGCCGCGGTCCTCCGCCCCGTCCGCCTCGTCGTCGGCGAGGGCGATCGCCCGGAGCGGGGCCGTCATCAGGTCCTTGTAGTCGGACACCGAGATCCCGACGAACACCCCGGTGTTCTCCCGGTCGAAGCCGCCGCGGCCCAGCCCCGCGTCGTCGAGGGCCTCGCGGGCGACGTCGAGCATCAGCCGGTGCTGCGGGTCCATGGCCCGAGCGCGGGAGGGCGGCACCCCGTAGTGCAGCGCGTCGAAGCGGTCCACGCCGTCGACGAACGCCACCCGGTCGGTGTACGCGGCCAGCGGAGCCGACGGGTCACCGGGCTCGTGGAACGGCTCGTGGTTCCAGCGCTCCGCCGGGACGGGGCCGAACCGGCGCTCCCCGCTCAGCAGGAGCTTCCAGTAGGCGCGTACGTCGGGGGCGCCGGGGAAGCGGCAGCCGAGTCCGGTGATGGCGATGTCGGTCATGGCGGGGTTCCTTCCAGGGGTGAACGGTGTACGGGAGGTACGGGCGGTAGGGGCGCGCGGTGTCAGCCGCGAACCGGGACGGGGGGTGCGGACGACAGCCGTGCCGCGGTGGGGCACCGCGCGGGCGGCGGCGCCGGGGGCCGCGGGCGCGGGGCCTCGGCCCGCAGCGGGCGCGGCGCCCACCAGTTCAGGCCGCCGGCCAGCCGCATCAGCGCCGGGACCAGGACGCCCCGCACGAGGGTGGCGTCGAGGAGGACGCCGATTCCGGCGCCGATCCCGAAGAACTGCAGCAGCGAGACCCGGGACGTCCCGAAGGCCAGCAGGGTGAAGGCGAGCAGGGCGCCCGCGGTGGTGACGATGCCGCCGGTGCGGGAGACGCCCGAGACGATCGAGCGGGCGTTGTCCTCCCCCGCGTCGTGCGCCTCCTTGATCCGGGCGAGGACGAACACCTCGTAGTCCACGGACAGTCCGAAGACGATGCAGAACAGCAGCACCGGCATGGTCGTGCTGAGCGGGCCGGGCGTGAAGCCGAGCAGGCCCTGGAGGTGGCCCGACTGGAAGACCCACACCATGGCCCCGAGGACGGCGGCGAGGCTGAGCGCGTTCAGCGCGATCGCCTTCAGCGGCAGCAGCACGCTCCGCGTGAACGCGAACAGCAGCAGGAAGGTGGTCAGGGTGATCACCCCGACGGCCGCCGGGATCCGGTCCCGCACGGTGTCCTTCGCGTCGACCAGCACCGCGCTCGGTCCGCCCACGAGTACCTCGCTCCCCGCCGGGGCTGCCGTGTCGCGGACGTCGTGCACGAGCTGCTGCGCCGCGCGGGAGCGGGGGTCGTCCTGCGGGACCACGGCCAGCCGCGCCGTGTCCCCGCCGCCCCCGGCGGGAGCCGGGGCGGGCGCGGGGCCGGCCGGGCCCGGCGCGGCCGGGCCGGCCCCGCCCCGGAAGGTCCCGTCGGGGCCGGCGACCCGGGCGACGCCCGGCAGCGCGGACAGGCGGCGGGCGTAGTCCTGCCGATCCGACGCCGAGGCCCCGCCGGTGACGAGGACGGTCAGCGATCCGGCGCCCTTCGCGTCGAACTCGCGGCGGACGAGGTCCCCGGCCTGGCGGGCGGCGCTGCCGGCGGGCAGCGCCCGGTCGTCGGGGGTGGCGAAACCGGCGTGGCCGAGCGGCGCGGCGAGCAGCACCAGCAGCCCGACCACCGGCAGCGCCGCGAGCAGCGGCCGCCGTACGACGACCCGCGCCAGCGCCTCCCAGAAACGCGACCGGGACCCGGAGCGGGCACGCCCGCGCCAGGGGACGGGCCAGCCGTCGACCCGCCTGCCGAGCAGCACCAGCAGCGCGGGCAGCACGGTCACGGCACTCACCGCGGCCACGGCCACCACGGCGATGCCCGCGTACGCGAACGAGCGCAGGAAGTACGGCGGGAAGACGAGCAGGGTGGCGAGGGCCGCCGAGACCGTCGCCGCGCTGAAGAGGATGGTGTGGCCGGCGGTGTGCACGGTGCGCACGGCGGCGCTGCGCGGGGCGTGCCCGGCGGCGAGCTCCTCGCGGAAGCGGGAGACGACGAGCAGCCCGTAGTCGATGCCCAGGCCGAGGCCGAGCGCGGTGGTCAGGTTGAGGGAGAACACCGACACGTCGGTCAGAGAGCCGAGGAGGCTCAGCACGAGCAGGGTGCCGGCGACGGCCAGGGCGCCGATCAGCAGCGGGAGGGCCGCGGCCACGACACTGCCGAAGACCAGGACCAGCAGCAGGAGGGTGCCGGGCAGGACGACCGCCTCCGCCCGCTTCAGATCGGATTCCGACACCTCCTGGAGTTCGGCGTCGACGAGCGCCGACCCGCCGGCGTGCACGGTGAGCGCCGGTGCGGCGGACGGCGGCCGGGTCAGGTCTGCGGCCAGCTCCCGCACCCGCTCGGAGAGCCGCTCGCCCTCGCCGCCGACGTGCGCGGCCACCATCGCGGTACGGCCGTCGCGGCTTCGGAGCTCCGCGGCGCCGCCGGTCCAGTACGAGGCCACGGAGTCGACGTGCGGCCGGGCGGCGAGGCGCCGGGTGAGCTCCCCCCCGGCGGCGCGGGCCGCGGGGGAGTCGACGGAGCCGGCGCCGGCCCGGGCGACGAGGACCAGGTTCGGGGAGGCGCCGAGGTGCTCGGCGGCCGCGACGGCGGCGGCCCTGCTTGACTCGGAGCCGGGGTCGTCGTACCCCTGCGTCTTCAGCCTGCCGGCCGCGTCGGCACCGAACACGGCGGACAGCAGGAGGAAGACGAGGCCGGCCACGAGGACGAGCCGCGGCCGGCGCGTCGCGAAGCTCCCTGCACGGCGGAACATGGACCTCTCCGATCCCTTCGGCGACCGCTCCTGCGGGGGTGCGGTGCGGTGGACTTCCACCGTGCCGGGAGAGGGATCCGGGGCGTAGTTCCGGCAATTCGTTACTTGACAGGCCGGTCAGGGATCGCTGTCGGGCCGCGGCGCCGGGAGCCGTGCCGCCGGTGCCGTCAGTAGTTCTGCTGCTGGTTGTCGGGCTGCTGCTGCTCCGGCTGCTGCTCCTGGGGCTGCTGCTCGGGCTGCTGCTGCTCCGGTTGCTGCTGCTCCGGTTGCTGTTGCTGTTCGCCGGGCTGCTGCTGTTCGCCGGGGCCGTCGGGCGCGGGTGACTGCCGGGCGGGGCGCTCCTGCTCGGCGGGGGCCGAGGGCTGCTGGGCGGGCGGTTCCTGGCTCGGCGCCTCGGGCGGCGTGTCCCCCTGCCGCTCCGGGGACTGGGGGGACTGCCGGGCGGGAGCCGAGGGCTGCGCCGGGGAGGGCTCGGGGGCGGGCGGCTCGGACTGCTCCCGCAGGTTCGGGCGCTCCTGCGAAGGGGGTGCGGACGGCTGGGGTGCGGGGCTCTCCTCGGACGGCGTGTCCGGGCGCTCGGTCTCGGGGTCCCGGAGGTTCGGTCGCTCGGGTGACGCAGGCGCCGACGGGGATTCGCGGCCCGGGGTCTCGCGGTCCGGGGACTCGGACGCGGGCGGCCGGCTCTCCCGTACGCGGGGGCGCTCGGAGGCCGGCGGCGTCGGGGCCGGGCTTTCGAGCCGCCCGGTCTCGCGGCCGGGGGTCTGCGGCTCGCGTGTCCCGGTCCCGGGCGAGCGCGGGTCGCGGGACTCGTCGGGGTACCCCGTCGCGGGCGTGTCCGTCACGGGCGGGGCGGTCGGCGGCAGCGGCCAGTGCTTCGGCGGCGGCTGCGTCTTCTTGTCGTGCTTGCCGTGGTCGCCCGAGTGCCGGCTCACCCACTGCCGGTCCTTCTGGTCGAAGATGACGAAGACCTTGACCGGCGTCTCCGAGCGGTTGACGACCACGACGTTCTGCGGCCGGTAGCCGGGCCAGCTCTTCCCCTTCTGCTCCGGGGTGCCGGCCTGCGGGACCGCGCGGCTCAGCGGGTTGCCGCAGGCGCAGCGCACCTTCGGCTCGCCGTGGCCGTCGACGAGGACGGCCGTGCCGGCCTGGAGCACCGCCTGGTAGCCGGTGGCCGCGCCGTTGCGGTAGCCGTGGTTGGTGACGCGCGTGTCCGAGCGGAGCTGCACGGGCGTGAGCGAGCGCAGGTAGCCGGGTACGGCGGTCTCCTCGACCTTCAGGGCGGAGGCGAAGGCCCTGTTCTTCGCGGGGTCCGAGCCGAGGTAGCGGATCTGCTTCTCCACGTCGCAGCTGGCGAGGTTGCGGCTGCCTCCGTACAGGCCGGGCTCCGAGCCCGCCACGCTCGTGATGGTCCGGGCGGCCGTCGGAGCGGCGCGGGGTGCCGCCGCCGGCAGCGCGGTCGTCGCGTTGGCCGTGGACGGGGTGAACGGCTCTTCGCCGGTGGAGCCGGTGGGCTCCAGGATCACCTCTCCGGCCGCCGTCTGCCGTCCGCCGGCGCCCCCGCCGTCGGGCCGGGTGAAGACGACCGCCAGGACCCCGGCGACCACCGCCGCCCCGGTCACGGTCGCGATCCGCGGCACCGAGCGCCACCACGGGCGTCCGCCGCCGCCCGGCTGCTGCGCCGGGCCGCCGGGACCGCCCGGGCCGCCCGGGCCACCGGGCCCTCCGGGCCCGCCTCCGCTGCTGCCGCCGACCGTCGGCGGGGGAGGCGGCGGGACGGGCCTCGTCGCGTCGCCGGAGGGGCGGCCGGAGAGCGGGCCGGAGGGAGGCCCGGCAGGCGGGCCTGAGGGCGGGCCGGTGGGGCGCTCGGAGCGCGGTTCGGAACTCACCGTTTCCCTCCCACCCGGCACCGGCGCCGCACGTCCGGCCGGCCGTCCCGACCGCGCCCGTGCCGCCTTTCATGCCCTTCGCGTGGGTTTGTCTGCTAGGACACATTGTGCGCTCAGCCCCCGCGGAATCCCCAATCCGATCACTGCGCTCCCCGTCCCGCCCTGCCCCGCACCGCACCGCGCCGCACCCCCGACCGGGCGCCCGGAACGACCCTGACCAGCATGTTCCCCGCCGCCGGCGCACCGTGATCTTCCTCTCGCGAAGCGTCCGGGGCCGTGCAGGTGGCGTAGATTTGCCCCGTGGCCGGCAGGCCCGGAAGCGACCCCCGCGTCGCGCCCCGGGTCACCGGCCGGTGAGCGAACGGGGAGGGGGCCTTGTGTTCGGTCGGTTCGGGCGGGGTTTAGAACGATCACCACGCACGCGGAAGGACCGGCTGCGCGACGCGCAACTGCGCGCCCACAGCCGCTGCCTGATGAGGCGGCTGGAGCCGCAGCTGCCGCTGAGCGTCACCGCGCTGTGCGAGCGGCTCGGCGAGATGCGGGGGACGCCGATCACCCTGCTGGAATGGGACCTTCCGGCGGACGGACCCTTCGGCATCCTGATCTCGCGGCAGCACGAGGACGTCATCGCCTACCAGGCGAAGACCACCAAGGCGCACCAGGCGCACATCATCCTGCACGAGGTCGGCCACATCATCGCCTACGACCTCGCGGGCGAGCGGCCGGAGCAGGTGCAGCTGCGCACCTGCTACTCCGACCGGGACGAGCGGGACGCCGAGATCATCGCCTCGACGATCATGAACCAGGCCATCTCCATGAGCCGGCGCGCGCGCCGCTACGGGCTCGACGAGCCGTGGCGGCCCTCCGTCTACAACAGCCTGGTCCTGACCGACGGGGCGACGTGAGCGTCCTCAACCTGATCGCCATCGTCACGCTGCTCGGCGGGGCGGCCTGGATGATGCCCGCCCTGGTCCAGCGGCGCTTCCGCGACCCCATGAGGCTGCACCTCTTCCTGTCGCTGTTCCTCATGGGCATCGGCAACGTGCTCGCCCAGCCACCGGTCCTCGCCTGGGTCGACGGGTACACGTTCCCCGGCTTCACGAAGATCACCTTCAACGTGGCCATCCTGATCGGGCTCGGCCTCATGGTCGGCTTCCTGCGGGAGTGCCCGCTGACCCGCTGGCGGGGGCCGTGGCCGTGGGAGGTCGTCGCCTGCGCGATCTGCCTGTCCGTGATGACCTCCATGACCGCGGCCCTCCCGCCGCACCTGCGCAACCACGTCCTGACGTCGGAGTACCTCGTCGACTGGCGGGTGCGCACCTTCTACAACTTCGGCAACTTCTACCTCTTCTTCGGATACGCCGCCTGCGCGCTGCTCGCCGCCCGGCACGCCCGCAACGGCCGCTCGCTGCGCCGGCTCTCGCTGACCGTCATCTCCGGCGGGCTGACCGCGCTCGCCCTCACCTGCGTGTTCCGCTTCCTGTGGGTGAACCTGCCGACCCTGCGCGAGCCGGGCCGGGCGATCACGTACGCCGACGACTTCGTCTTCGGCCAGGTCGCGACGATCGTGGTGTGCGCTGGACTCAGCCTTCCGTGCTTCGTCAGCGTCGTGCAGATCGTGCGCGAGCGGCTGGACCACCGCGCGCAGTTCCTCGGCCTGGAGGAGCTGTGGAACCGGATGGTCGAGATCCATCCGGAGCTGGTCCTCGACCACCACCACCGGCGGCGGACCCGCCTGCTCGTCAGCGCCCCGGCCGTCTACCGGCGGTACGTGGAGTGCCGCGACGGGCTCACCCGCCTCGGCCCCTACCTCCGGCTCGTCGCCGAGGAGTCGCAGGAGGCGGCGCCGGAGGACGACCCCCGCACCTCGGCCTGCCTCGTGGACCGCGCACTGCGCCGGCTGCGGGAGCAGGACGGCGCGGACGGCGCCCCGCCGACGGCGTCGGTCTTCGTCCTGGCCCCCAGGTCCGAGGGCCGCGCGGGCGGCACCGACTACGAGGAGGACCTGGGCGCCCTGGTCAGGCTCTCCCTGGAACTGCGCGCGATGCGCACCGGGCCGCGCACGGCGGGCCTCTGCGGGGGGATGTGGGAGCCCGCGCCCGAGGCGGTCTAGGAGGCGTCCGGGGCGCCGTCGCGGCCGGAAGGCCGCTGCTGCCGCGAGGCGTCCAGCACGTCCATGATCGAGAGCAGCTGGTCGCGCAGCTCGGGCGTGAACTGCCCTGCGCGCAGGGCGATCGAGCGGACCTGCCGGTCGGCCAGGGCCGCCCACTCCTGCGGCAGCTCGGAGGTGCGCGCCGGCGGCTCCTCGTCGATGAGGGCGCTGACCGAGACGGGCAGGGTCATGTCCCGCCCCTGGAAGTACGTGACGATCGCCGACAGCACACTGACCGTGGGATTGGTCTGCGATCCGTTGCGGAGGGCCGTCAGGTAGCTCCGGGAGATCGTCACGCCGTGCCGGGGATCCTCCGAGATGGCCTGGGCGACTTCGGCGGTCGACGGCTCGCGCAGCCGGCCCACGGCATCCGCCGTGGCGGCATCGGCGAACCATGCGTTCAGGCGTTCCGCCAGCGTTGCCATGAGACCGACCTCCGGAGCTTTCGGCGGGTTTCGTCAGTGAGCACAGAGGCCTTCACGCTCGACCGTCTTCCCGTGCACGCGCATTCTCGCTTGTCATAGCGGCGCTTGCGGAAAGTATAACACATGTGACGTCTTGGAAGCGCTGCTGCTACTATATTCGACGAAGCGCCGATGAAGACTTCTCTTGCCCTGTCATATGGCGCTCGAACTGGAGGGGACATGCGCAGCGGTACTGCTTTCACTCAGGGACTCCGCCAGGCCGTCGGCGACGGCCCGGCATGGACGGTCGAGGCCGTCCGCCAGGTGCGTTACCACGTCGTCAGCTCCGACGGCCTCTTCGAACCCGGCAACACGGCGCTGCTCGACGGCTGCCCCGACGTGCCCATGAAGCGGGGCGAGCGGCGCCTCGTCGTCATCGACGAGAACGTCGACGTGCTCTACGGGGCCCGGGTGCGCGAGTGGTTCGCCGCCCACGGCATCGAGGCCGCCGTCGTCCCGCTGCGCGCCGACGAGACCGTCAAGCAGTGGGACGCCGTCTCGCGCGTCGTCGACGCGATGAACGACTTCGGGATCGACCGCCGGCGCGAGCCCGTCCTCGCCATCGGCGGCGGCGTGCTCACCGACATCGTCGGCTTCGCCGCCAGCCTCTACCGGCGCGGAACGCCCTACATCCGGATTCCCACGACCCTGATCGGCCTGGTCGACGCCGGCGTCGGCGTCAAGACCGGCGTCAACTACGAGCGCGGGAAGAACCGGCTCGGCACCTACGCGCCGGCCACGGCGACGTTCCTCGACCGGACCTTCCTGCGCAGCCTGCCGTTCCGGCACGTCAGCAACGGCCTCGCCGAGATCCTGAAGATGGCCCTCATCCGCTCCGATGACCTCTTCCGCCTGCTGGAGGAGCACGGCCCGGCCGTCCGCGCCGACCGCTTCCAGGGCACGACCCCCGAACTCGCCGCCGCCTCCGACGCCATCGTCGCCGAGGCCATCCACCTCATGCTCGAGGAACTCCAGCCCAACCTGTGGGAGTCGGAGCTGGAGCGCTGCGTCGACTACGGCCACACCTTCAGCCCCACCCTGGAGATGCACGCCCTGCCCGAGCTGCTCCACGGCGAGGCCGTCGTCATCGACATGGCGCTGACCACCGCCATGGCCACGCTGCGGGGCGACGTCACCGCCGCACAGGCCGACCGCATCCACTCAGTCATCCGCGGCCTCGGCCTGCCCGCCTGGAATGACGTCCTGCACGACACCGCCCTGCTGGAGGACGCCCTGCGCGACACCGTCCGCCACCGCGACGGCCGGCAGCGGCTGCCGCTGCCGATGGGCATCGGCCGCCACCGCTTCGTCAACGACGTCACCCCCGGCGAACTCCGGGACGCCGCCGACCTGCTGTGGGAGCGCCACCGCGCCGCCGAGCCCGCCGCCGCGGCCCTCTCCCGCGTACCCGAGCAGGTGGGCGCATGACCGCCGCCGACCGCACCGCACCCCCGGCCACCGCGGTCGTCGTCGGCGGGTCCACCGGCATCGGCCGCGGCATCGCCGACGCCTGGGCCGCCCGCGGCATCGAGACCCACGTCTTCAGCCGCAGCCGGCCGGCCGGCCCCGGCGGAGACTCCCTGGTGTGGCACCCCCTGGACTTCACGGACGCCGCCGCCTCCGCCGAGGCGCTCCGCTCCGGCCTGCCTGCCCGCGCCGACCTCGTCTGCTACTCGGCCGTCTACTTCACCTCGCGGCGCGAGCCGTTCCTGGACACCGGCGAGGCCGACTGGCTCGACCAGTTCGCCGTCAACGTCCACGGCCTGGCCCGCACCCTGAGGGCCGTCATGCCCCTGCTGCGGGCCGCCGCACCGGGCCTGTTCCTGCACATCTCGTCCGAGGTGGTCTACAACGCCGGCCCCGGCCGCGCCGGTTACGCCGCGACCAAGGCCGCGGCCGACTCCCTCGTCCGCTCCCTCGCCCAGGAGACCGACCCCGCCGAGGTCCGGTTCGTCCAGGCGCTGCCCGCCGGCATGGTCGACACCCCCGGCATCCGGGCCCGTCGCCCGCAGGACTTCGACTACAGCGGCTACATGGCCCCGGCCGCCTTCGCCCCGCTCGCCGACCGGCTCGCCCGCACCCGCGGAGCCGCCGAACACGGCGAAGCGCTCGTGGTGCAGCCCGACGGGAGCTGGTCGCCGGTCCGCGAAGGACTGCCGGCGTCCCAGTCGCGCCCCCTGGACGCCCTGAGCCGGTAGCGCCACCCCAGCACGGCCGGGCAACCCGGCCACCACGATCCAGGAGGACCCTTGTCAGACATACCCACCTCGGCGCTGCTGTTCGACATGGACGGCACGCTGGTCGACTCGACCGGACTCGTGGAGGCCACCTGGGCCGGCTTCTGCGCACGCCACGGACTGGACCTCGCCGAGGTGCTCGCCCACGCCCACGGCCGCCCCACCCGGGAGACCGTCGGCCGCTTCCTCACCGACCCCCTGCTCGCCGAATCCGAGACCCGGCGGCTCGTCGCGCACGAGGAGTCCGAGACCGCCGGCATCACCGCCGTCCCCGGCGCGGCCGAGCTCCTCGCCGCCCTGCCGCCGGGCTCCTGGGCCGTCGTGACCTCGGCCGGCCGCAGGCTGGCCGAGGTCCGCATGGCCGCCGCCGGACTGCCGCTTCCCGCGCTCATGGTCACCGCGGACGACGTGGAGCACGGAAAGCCCCACCCCGAGGGGTTCCTGCGCGCCGCCGCGGCCCTCGGGGCGGACCCGGCCTGCGCCCTCGTCTTCGAGGACTCGCCCGCCGGGGTCCGCGCCGGCCTGGACAGCGGCGCACGCACCCTCGTCATCGGCGGCCTCACCGCCCACGACGGCGAAGCCGAGCGGTTCCCCGACTTCCGCGGCTTCCGGGCGGCCGTGCCCCCGGCCGGCCCCGCCCGCGTGGTCCTGACCACCCCCGAGCCGGCCGCCGCCCGAACGGGGGCGGGCAGGTGAACGCATCCCCCTCGTCGGCGCCCGCGCCCCCGGCCCCACGCGCGACCCTCGCCGCCGACATAGGCGGCACCTGGACGCGGCTGCGGACCGGCGGTCCCGGAGCCCCCGTCGAACGGCTCCGCTCCCCGAGCCGGCTCAACCACCCCGGCCGGCCCGTCGCCGAACTCCGCGCCGACATGGTCGACATGCTGTGCGCGGCCGCCCCCGAAAACGCCGAAGCCGCGCTCTCCTTCGGCGCGGCCATCGAGCACCTCACCGGCACCGTCCACGGATCGGCCCCCCTGTGGGGAGCCGAGGCGGAGCCCTACGACCTCGGGGCGGAACTGCGCCGGCGCCGCCCCGACGTCGCCTGGAGCCTCGTCAACGACGTCACCGCCGCCCTCGCCGACTTCGTCGTCGAACACGCCCGGCACGGCACCCGCCGCATCGGATACCTGACGATCAGCAGCGGCATCGCCCTGCGCGTCGCCGACCTGGACGGCCGGCGGATCCCCGTCGACGACCGCGGCCTCCAAGGCGAGATCGGCCACCTCCCGGCCATGGTCACCGGCGCCGTGCCCGAGCGGTCGGGCCTGCCGTGCGAATGCGGGGGCGTCGACCACCTCGCCTCCGTCGCCTCCGGACCCGGCATCGCCCGCGTCGCCGCCCGGCTCGGCCTCGACGCGGGCCCCGGCCTCCCGGCATGGCTGCCCGCGGCACTCACCGACGGCGACCCCGCCGCACGCCGCCTCCTCGCACTGTGCGTCGAACCCGTCGCCAACATGCTCCGCACCCTGTGGTGCCTCGACCCCCACCTCGACCTGCTCGGCCTCGGCGGGGGAGTCGTCGAGGGGCTCGGCACCCACTACGCCGACGAGCTGCGCCGCCAACTCGCCGTCCCCACCTCGTACGCCGACCCGGGCAGGGACGGCGCCTGGCTCGCCGAGCGACTCGTCTTCTGCGGGCCCGGCGCCGTGGACCCGCTCCAGGGTGCCGAGCGGATCGGGCGCTGGCTGCCGGGGATCGTCCGGTGAGCCCGGCGGTTCACCGCGCCTTGCGGCGCCTGCCCGCGGACGCCCGCGGCCGCACCCGCGTCGAGGTGGCCGAGGTGCCGACACCGCCCCTCGCGCCCGGCGACATGCTGCTGGCCCCGCTGACCGCCGGGATCTGCGGCACCGACTGGCAGATCCTGCGCGGCCTGCGCGGCGACCCCAGCCCCGTCCCCGGCCACGAGGGCGTGGCCCGCGTCGTCGAGCCCGGCGACTCCGGGCTGCCCGCCGGCCGGCTCGTCACCGTCAACCCCACCCATCCCGACGACCCGTCCTTCCTGCTGGGGCACAACCTGCCCGGCCTGTGGGCGGAGCGCACCCGCATCCCCGCCGCCGCGGTCCGCGCCGGACTGGTCCTGCCCGTCCCGGACGGCGCCGGCGAACCGCGGGCCGCCGCGCTCGCCGAACCCCTCGCCTCCGTCCTGTACGGGCTGCGGATCGCCCGGCACACGACGCGGCCCGCCGCCCTGGCCGTCTGGGGCGACGGCACCGTCGGCCGGCTCGCCCGCGAGGCCTGGCAGCGAGAACTCCCCGGCCTGCGCACCCTGCTCGTGGGGCACGGCGCCGACGCCGTCCACCCGCTCGACTCCGGCTTGCCGCGGGCGCTGGCAGAGCTGCCTGGGCCGGTCGCCGCCGTGATCGCCACCCCGCGCACCGGGACGCGGCAGGCGCTGGCCGCGCTCGACCGCCACGTCCGGGGCGCCCTCCTCGTCGACGTGCACGCCGGCCTGCCGGAGGGCCCCGTCCCGCTGACGGCCGGGCCGGTCGACGTCGCGGCGCTGCGCGCGGACAACTGCGGGGGCGGCCCCTGGCCGCCCCGCGTGCACCGCTTCGACCGCCCGGCCGGCCCCCTGCTGCTGTACGGCCACCGCGGGGTCGGCGGAGAGCACCTGCGGCAGGCGTTCGACCTCCTCCTGGCCGGCGGCGGCGCCCATGTGGGCGCCGGCGTGCTCACCCACACCGTGGACCTGGAGGGCGCCGCCGACCTCGTCAACTCCGTCCTCGACGCGGACGACCGGTCCGCCGGCGGCCGGCGGGTCCTCAAGGCCGCCATCCGGATCGGCGGGCCGACGTGACCCCGGCCGTCGCCGCACCCCAGTGGCGGATCGGCACCGACCGGCGCCGCGCGGCCCGCACCGCACTCGCCGCCGGGGCGGACCTGCTGCACCTGGACTACGGGGGCGCCCACCGCGGCACCCCGCTCGGTGAACCCGCCGCACTGCGCGAAGCCGAGGCCATCGCCGGTGACGTCCCGGTGCCGGTCCTCGCCGTCAACCACGTCAACGACCTCGGCCTCGCCGAGGAGCGCGGCACCGCCAACCCGGCGGCGCTCGCCCTCCTGGAACGGGCCCAGGACTGCGCGCTCCGCCTCGGGGCCGGGGTGCTGCACGTCCCCGGCTTCCGGCGCAGCACACCCGCCACCGCAGGACTGCGCACCGGCACCGTCGAGGCGCTGCGCACGCTGTGCGAACGCGCCGCACCGGCGGGCCTCGCCCTCGCCTACGAGTCCCCGCTCGGCCACCGCGAACTCCTCGCCCTGGCGCGCCGCGTCGCACACCCGGCCCTGCGCCTGGTGCTCGACACCGGCAACCTCCGCGACGCCGGGGAGGACCCCCTGGACTTCGCCCGCGAGGTCGGGGCGGCCGGGCTGCTGCTGCCCGACCTGCACGTGAAGGACCCGGCTGTCGGCCCGGCGGCCCCGGGCGCCGCCTTCGCGGAGCTGCCCGCCCTGCTGGCGCGGTCCGCGGCCCGCTCCGTGCTCGTGGAGAACGACTACCGGGGCGCGCGGGCCGCACGCCTGCCCGAGGACATCACGCTCTGCCGCGCCGCCGCACACCCCACCCACTCCGAGGATCCACGATGAAAGCCATTCAGCTCACCGGCCCCCGCGCGGTGTCGGTCGCCGAGGTCGACCCGCCCGCACCCGGCCCCGGGGAGGTGCTCGTCCGCGTGGCCCTGCTCGGCCTGTGCGGAACCGACCTCGGCCTCTACGACGGCACCAGCAACTACCTGCGCGACGGCTGGAAGAGCTACCCCTTCGTCCCCGGCCACGAATGGATCGGCACCGTCGTCGCCCTCGGCCCCGGCACCGACCCGGAGCTGGCCGGACAGCGGGTCTCCGGGCACAACTTCCGGCCCTGCGGCAGCTGCCCGCACTGCCGCGCCGGCCGCATCCGCCACTGCCCCGACCGCAGCGAGATCGGCGTGCTCGGCGACCGCCCGGGAGCCGGCGCCGAACTGATCACCGCGCCCGCGGACACCCTGACCCGCATCCCCGACGCCCTCTCCGACGAGGCGGGGGCCCTGCTGGAGCCGACCGCCGCCGCCGTCCACGCCCTCGACCGGCTCGCGGTCGGAGCCCGCGACCGGGTCGCGGTCCTCGGCGGGGGCACGCTCGGGCTCGCGGCAGCCCAGGTGGCCCGGGCGCTCGGCGCCGACCCCGTCGTCTTCGACCCGCAGCCCGCAGCCCGCGACCTGGCGCGCCGACTGGGACTGCGCGCCTCCGCCGCGCCCACCGGCCCGGACGAGGAGCGCTACGACGCCGTGGTGGAGGCGTCCGGCAGCACCGCGGCCGTCCGCGCGGCCGTCCGCCTCGTCGCCGCCGGCGGCCGGGTGGCCCAACTGGGTACGCCGCACCGCGCAGTGGACGGCTTCGACGCGGCCGCCCTGGTCATCCGGGACGCCACCGTGCACGGCGTGCTGTCCGGCATCGGCCACTGGGACCGGCTCGTGGGCCTCGTCGAGTCCGGGGCCGTGGACCTGGACGCCCTCGTCGACCGCGTCTTCCCGCTCGCAGAGTTGGACGCCGCCTTCGCCCGCCTCGCGGACGGCACACGCACCCGCCCGAAGATCCTCGTACGGATGGACGCCGGCACGGCGCCCGGTGCGGGCCGGTGATCCCTGCGGCGGCCGCGCCGGCGGCGCGGAGGGTCGGCGGCTCCACCGCGGCCCGGCTGGCGGTGCTCGCCGCGGCCACCTTCGTGTACGTCACCTTCGAGGTCTTCCCCGTCGGGCTGATCCGCGACATCGCCCGGGACCTCGACGTCTCCGAGGGCAGGGTCGGCCTGCTGATCAGCGGGTACGCGGTAATCGCCGCGGTCGTCACCGTCCCCGCGGTGGCGCTCGCCTCCCGTGTCTCGCGCGGGACGGCCCTGGCGGCCTCACTGGTCGTGCTGATCGCCGCCGAGGTGATCGCCGCCGCCTCGACCGGGTTCGCGATGATGGCCGCCAGCCGGGTCGCCGCGGCCCTGACGCACGGCGTGCTGTGGTCGCTCGTCGCGCCGGCGGCCGCCGCCATGGTGCCCCGCGCGCAGGTGGGGAGCGCAACCGCCGCCGTGTTCGGCGGCGCGTCCCTCGCGGCGATCGTCGGCAGCCCCGGCACGACGCTGGTCGGCGGGCTCATCGGCTGGCGGGCCACCGCCCTGCTGCTGGCGGCGGCCACCGCGGTCGTCACGGTCGCGCTCGTGTGGGCCGTCCGGCCGGGCGCGGCCGCCGCGGTCCCGGCGGACACCGCGCGGGCCGGGGCCGAGGGGGACGCGCAGGAAGCGGTGGACTGGCCCGCGGTGCTGCGGCTGTGCGGCACGGCGGTCGTCCTCGTGACCGCGCACTTCCTCAGCTACACCTACTTCGCCGTCATCACGGCCGATGCCGCCGGCGGTTCGGGCCCGGTCGTCGCCCTGCTCGCGGTCTTCGGTGTCGCGGGGGCGGTCGGGACGTACCTGATCGGCCGGCACGGCGACCGGGCGCCGCAGCGCGCGGCGGCCGTGACCATGGCGGCGTTCACGGCCGGTGTGGCCCTCCTCGCGCTGGCGTTCGCGCCCGCCCCGCCCGCGGTGCGGCTTGCCGCGGCCGCCGTCGCCACGGCGGTGTGGGGCGGGGCCTTCGCGGCGGCCGGCCCCGTATTCCAGACCGGCGTCATGCGGCTGGCCGCGGGGGACGCCGACCGTGCGTCCTCGGTGTACGTCACGGGGTTCCAGGTGGGGATCGCCGGCGGATCGGCCCTCGGTGCCGCCCTGCTGGGCGGCCCCACTGCGCTGCTGCCGGCCGTCTCCGCCGTGCTCGCGGCGGCAGTGCTCGCCGTGGTGCTGCTGAGGCGGCCGATCCCCTCGGGGCGTCCCGCGTAACCGCCGCCCCGCCACTCCAGGGAGCTCGCGCTGACGACAGCGCGAGCTCTTTTGTCGATCAAGCTGCTTGTATAGTGGCCAAGTCGCCACTAAGGTAATCGTCAGGCTTCGGGAAGGATTTCCCATGCCGGTCAGAGCGACAGACGGCGTGCACGTTGATGCCCGGCGCCGCCTGCACAGGCCCGCCGGGCGGAGTCCACGACCGGCCGCCCGAGCGCCCGTGAACCGCCCACCGCCCCGCTGCACACGAGAGGCACTCCATGCGGTCCCGTATGGCTGTACTGATCCTGGCCATCTTCTGCGTCGGCACCGCCGAACTCGCCCCCAGCGGCATGCTGGGCGACCTGGCCGAAGACCTGTCCGTGACGATCCCCACCGCGGGCCTGCTCGTCACCGTCTACGCGCTGACCGTGGTCGTCGGAGGACCGCTCGTCACCGCGGCGTCCACCCGGATCCGCCGCAAGTACCTGCTGGTGGCACTGCTGTTGGTGTCCGTCGCCGGCAACGTCCTCTCCAGCCTGGCGCCCACCTTCGCCCTGCTGGTCGCCGGCCGGATGCTGACCGCCGTCATCCACGGCACCTTCCTCGCCGTCTGCGTGGTCACCGCCGGCGGCATGGCCGCCGAGGGCAAGGAGGGGTCCGCGGTCGCCGCGACCCAGCTCGGCGTGAACCTGGCGACCGTGCTCGGCGTCCCCCTCGGCACCCTCGTCGCCCAACAGCTGCACTGGCGCGCCACGTTCGCCGGCGTCGCCGTGCTCGCCCTGGCCGCGGCCGCCCTGATCCTGCTCGTCATCCCGGACGACGGCCGCACGGCCGGCTCCTCCGCAGCGCACGAGCTGCGGGTCTTCAAGGAGTGGCAGGTCGTCGGCACCGTCCTCGCCACCGTCCTGTGCTCGGCCGGCATGTTCACCCTGATCACGTACATGGTGCCGCTGCTGACCGACGTCGGCGGCTTCCCCGCCGCCTGGGTTCCCGCCGTCCTCATCGCCTACGGCATCGGCTCCATCGCGGGCAACGCCCTCGGCGGCAGGTACGCCGACCGGTCCGCGGACCGGGCCGTGCTCCGCCTGTCCTGGACGCTGGCCGCCGTCTGCGTCCTGTACTGGGCCGCGGCGCCGTACGCCGTCGGCGGGGCCGTCTTCCTGCTGCTGTTCTCCATGGCCACCTTCGCCCTGATCCCCGGCCTCCAGGCGAAGGTCCTCTCCGCGGCGGCGGACGCCCCGACGCTGTCCCTGACCGCCAACATGTCCGCCTTCGGCCTCGGCGCCGCCCTCGGCTCCTGGGCCGGCGGCCGGCTCATCGACGAGGGCTTCGGCACCCGCGCCGTCACGCTCGGCGCCGCCGCGTTCACCGCCCTCGGCGCCCTCCTGATCGCCCAGACCGTGTACGCCGGCCGGCGCCGGGCCGCCGCAGCAGCCCCGGCGGCCGCCGAACCCGCCGCCACCGCCACCGCCGCCGCCCAGGCCTCCTGAACCGCGCCCACCGAACGAGGAAGGCAGCACCGCCCATGCCCAGCAGCCCCGTGCCTCCCGCCAGACCCAAACTCCCCTCGCTGACGGGCCTGCGGTTCATCGCCGCCGCCCTGGTCTTCTTCTTCCACGCCTCGCTGGTGTTCATCTCGATGAACCCCTTCGCCGACGAGGGCGTCGCCGACGGCTTCCGCTGGCTGTTCAGCAAGGCCGGCTGGATGGGCGTGTCGTTCTTCTTCGTCCTCAGCGGCTTCGTCCTGAC
>NZ_BMTY01000018.1:26311-27504 GCF_014649915.1 Streptomyces toxytricini
CGGCGACACCGTCACCGGGTTCTGGCGCCGCCGCCTGCTGAAGATCTTCCCCAACCACATCGTCACCTGGGCCGCCACGATCGTCCTCTTCGCCGGCACGGCCGTCCCCGTGCAGGTGTGGCTGCCGAACCTCTTCCTGATCCAGTCGTGGTTCCCCGACCCGGCCGTCCACATGGGCCTCAACACCCCCGCCTGGTCGCTCTGCAGCGAGCTGCTCTTCTACCTGCTCTTCCCCCTGCTGATCGGTCCCGTCCTGCGGATCGGGGAGCGGGCGCTGTGGGGCTGGGCCGCCGCCATGGCCGGCTGCATGGCCGCCGTCCAGCTCGCCACCGACTTCCTCGCCCCGGCGAGCCCGCCCGCCCCGGGCACCGACGTGACCGTGTGGCAGTTCTGGTTCGGCTACAACTTCCCCCCGATGCGCATGTTCGAGTTCGTCCTCGGCATGCTGCTGGCCCGGCTCGTCCTGGCCGGGGCCTTCCCCCGCGTACGGGTCCTCCCCGCCGCCCTGCTCTGCGTGGCCGGCTACGCCGCCGCCCTCGAAGTGCCGTTCCTGTACGGCCTCACCCTCACCAACATCGTCCCGATCTCCCTGCTGATCTGCGCGGTCGCCCGCGCCGACGCCGACGGCACCCCGACCGTGCTGCGCAGCCGCACCATGCAGTGGCTCGGCGAGGCCTCCTTCGGCTTCTACCTCGTCCAGCAGATCGTGCTGTCCTTCACCCGCACCACGCTGATGGACCACCGCACGTACTCCGTCCCCGTCGGGATCGCCGTCATCGCCGCCGAGTTCGCCGCCTCCCTCGTCCTCGGCCGGCTGCTGCTCGTGTGCGTGGAGCGCCCCCTGATGCAGCGCTGGGCGCGGCCCCGGAGGAAGCAGCCGGCCGCCCCCGCCGAAGCCCCGTCGCAGCGCCCCCTGACCCACGCCTCCTGAAAGGGCCGACTCCCATGACCCCGCCGTCCCCGACCGCCGCCCCGGGCACCGCCCCCGGGCCGTCCAGAGCCAAGCTGCCGTCGCTGACGGGCCTGCGGTTCATCGCCGCCGCCCTGGTCTTCTTCTTCCACGCGACCTTCAGCGACCCGCCCATGAACCCCTTCGCCGACCAGGCCTGGGAAGAGGGCTTCCGCTGGCTGTTCAGCAAGGCCGGCTGGATGGGCGTGTCGTTCTTCTTCGTCCTCAGCGGCTTCGTCCTGAC
>NZ_BMTY01000018.1:27540-45367 GCF_014649915.1 Streptomyces toxytricini
GGGCGACACCGTCACCGGGTTCTGGCGCCGCCGCCTGCTGAAGATCTTCCCCAACCACATCGTCATGTGGGCGCTCGCCATGGTGCTGTTCGCCGGCGCGATGACACCCCTGTCCGCCTCGCTGCCGAACCTCTTCCTCGTCCACTCCTGGTTCCCGCAGCACGAGACCTTCATCAGCGTCAACCCGCCCAGCTGGTCGCTCTGCAGCGAGCTGCTCTTCTACCTGCTCTTCCCCTTCCTGATCGGGCCCGTGCTGCGGATCAGGGAGCGGGCGCTGTGGGGCTGGGCCGCCGCGATGGTCGCCTGCATGGTCGCCGTGCAGCTCGTCACCGACTTCCTCCTGCCGCAGAACCCGCCCACCCCCGAGGGCTTCGGCATCTCCCTGTGGGAGTTCTGGTTCGGCTACAACTTCCCGCCGGTCCGCATGTTCGAGTTCGTCCTCGGCATGCTGCTGGCCCGGCTCGTCCTGGCCGGGGCCTTCCCCCGCGTACGGATCCTCCCGGCGGCCCTGCTCTGCCTGGCGGGCTACGCGGCGGCCATGGCCGTGCCCTTCCTGTACGGCCTCAACGTCGCCACCATCATCCCCGTGTCGCTGCTGATCTGCGCCGTGGCCCGGGCCGACGTGGACGGCGCCCCGACGGTGCTGCGCGGCCGCACCATGCAGTGGCTCGGCGAGGTCTCGTTCGGCTTCTACCTCGCCCAGTACGTGGTCATGTACTACGGCCGCACCGCGCTGATGGACGAGCGGCTCTTCGCCCCGCTCCCCGGCGTCCTCGTCCTCCTGGGCTTCTTCCTCGCGACCCTGCTCACCGGCTGGCTGCTGCTGGTGTGCGTCGAACGCCCCGTCATGCGGCGCTGGTCCCGGCCGCGCCCGCGGCTGCAGCAGGCCCCCGGGGCGCCCGCCGAGGAGCGCGAGCCGGCCCCCGCCCTGCGCTGAAACCACACCCCCTGATCCCCTCGCGGACGGCATCCCGTCCGCGCCCCCCTTCGACAGTGAGGAGCCTCCCGTGCCCACGATCGACGTCAACGGCACCCCCGTCCACTACACGGTGGAGGGCAGCGGTCCCGCGCTGCTCTTCGTCCACGGCACCGGCGGTGACGGCGAAGCCCAGTTCGGGCACATCCGGGAGCAGTTCAGCGACCGCTACACGGTCGTCACCCCGGACTGCTCCGGCAGCGGCCGCACGCCGCTCCACGCCGAGGAGCTGAGCCTGGACGAACTCGTCGAGCAGGTCGTCGGCACCGCACGCGCGGTCACCGACGGGCCGTTCGACATCGTCGGGTTCTCCCTCGGCGCGGTCGTCGCGGCGGCCGCCGCCGCCAAGCACCCGGAGCTCGTCCGCCGCCTCGTCGTCATCAACGGCTGGGCCCGCAACGACGACCCGCGCCAGCAGCTCGCCGTCGACCTGTGGCGCCGCCTCCCCGACATCGACGGAGAGGCCTTCGCCGCCTACAGCGCCCTGCTGATCTTCTCCCCGGCCTTCCTCGCCGGCTTCGGCAGCGACGGCGTCAAGGCGACCGTCGCCGGCATCAAGGCCGAGGCGCACACACTGCGGCAGATCGAGCTCGACCACCGCGTCGACATCAGCGACCGCCTCCCCGCGATCACCGCGCCGACCCTCGTCATCGGCTCCACGCGGGACGCCCTGATCCCCGTCGAGCACTCCCGCGAGATCCACGCCGCCGTCGCGGGCAGCGAGTACGCCGAGCTGGAGAGCGGCCACATGGTCATCTTCGAGAAGACGGCCGAGGTCGTCGAACTCCTCGGCGGCTTCCTCGACCGGGACTGACCCGGCAGCACGCCCCGCGGGGCCGGAGCGGGCCCGGCCGGCCCACCGGCCGGCGCCCGCCCGCCCCGGCGGCCGGCCCCGCCCATCCCACGCACCCCTCCGGAGAGAGCCCGTGTCCACCACCGCGGAACCCGCCGCGACACCGACGGAGCGCGCCGCCGAGCCCCGACAGGCCGTGCACGGCCGGCTCCCCTCACTGACCGGTCTGCGGTTCATCGCCGCCCTCCTGGTCTTCTGCTACCACTCCTCGCTCGCGCTGCCCGCCCTCAACCCGTTCGCCTCGAAGGACGTCGCCGACGGATACCGGTGGCTGTTCTCCAACGCGGGCTGGGCCGGGGTCAGCTTCTTCTTCATCCTCAGCGGCTTCGTCCTGACCTGGTCGGCCCGGCCCGGCGACCCGCCGCGGCACTTCTGGCGCCGCCGCTTCTTCAAGATCTACCCCAACCACCTCGTCACGTGGGTGCTCGCCCTGGCGCTGCTGTCCGGGGCCACCACCCAGTGGTGGCAGGCCGTGCCCAACCTCTTCCTCGTCCACGCCTGGATCCCCGAGTTCTCCGTCTTCCTCGGGGTCAACCCGCCCAGCTGGTCGCTCGCCTGCGAGCTGTTCTTCTACCTCTGCTTCCCGCTCTTCCTGCACGGGATCAAGCGCATCCCGCCCGCGCACCTGTGGCGCTGGGCCGCCGGCACCGCCGCCGCGGCCATCGCCGTCCCGGCGCTCGCCTACCTGCTGCTGCCGGGCGACCCGCCCATGCCCGAGGGCTCCCCTGCGTCCGTCTGGCAGTACTGGAGCGTGTACATGCTGCCGCCGGTGCGCGCCCTGGACTTCGTCCTCGGCATGCTGATGGCGCGGATCGTCGTCACCGGCCGCCGGTTCGGCGTCCGCCCGCTGCCCGCCGCCGCCGCGTGCGTCGCCGCGTACGCCCTGTCCCTGTACGTGCCGTGGCTGTACGCCCTGGACGCCGTCTTCGTCATCCCGATGGCGCTGCTGATCCCGGCCGTCGCCCTGCAGGACGTCTCGGGCCGGCCCTCGCCGCTGCGCGGCCGGGCGGTGGTCTGGCTCGGCGAGGTCTCCTTCGCCTTCTACATGGTCCACCTCATCCTCCTCAACGTCGTCCGCGAACACCTCCTCGGCCCCGAGAGGTTCTTCGGAACCGCCGCCGGCATCGGCGTGCTGGTGCTGGAGGCCCTCGCGACGCTCGCCGCGGCCTGGCTGCTGTACGCGGCCGTCGAGAAGCCCGCGATGCGCCACCTCGGCCGCACACGAAAGGCACAGCCGTGAAAGCCGTCACCTTCGCCGCCCCCGGCCCGCCGGAAGTCCTCGCCGTCACCGAGCGGGACACCCCTCGGCCGGCCGCCGGGGAGATCCTCGTCCGGGTCGCCGCGGCCGCCGTGAACCCGGTCGACCTGGCCGTGCGCCGCGGGGACATCCCCTCCCCGGTCCTGCCCGCCGTCGTCGGCTGGGACGTCTCCGGCACCGTCGTCGCCGCCGGCCCCTCGGCGGGCCGCTTCCAACCCGGCGACCGCGTCGTCGCCCTGCGCCCCTCGCTGGCCGACGGGGCCGGCGTCTCGGCCGAGTACGTCGCCCTCGACGAGCGGCTCGCCGTCCGGGCGCCGGCCGGCGTCCCGCTGGAGCACGCGGCCGCCCTGCCGCTGGCCGCCCTCACCGCTGAGCAGGCCCTCGACCGGCTCGGCCCCGGCTTCGCGGGCCGGCTCCTCGTCTGCGGCGCCGCCGGCGCCGTCGGCGGATTCCTCGTCCAGCTGGCCGCCCTGCGCGGCCTGCACCCGGCCGCCCTCGCCCGCCCCGACGACGCGGAGACCGTACGCGGGCTGGGTGCCGCCGAGGTGTTCACCGGGGCCGCGCCCCCGCCGGCAGGCGCGTACGACGCCGTCATCGACGCGGCGGGGCGGCCGCGGACGCTCCAGGCCGTGCGCGACGGGGGGCGCTACGTGTCCCTGACGCCGTTCGCCGTGCCGGAGCCCGAGCGGTCCGTCGGCGTCGAGGTGTACGGCGTGCGCACCGACCCCGCCATGCTCGACACCCTGGCGCGCCGCGTCGAGGACGGGCAGCTGGCGCTGCGGATCGCCCGCCTGCTGCCGTTCGATGAGGCGCCCCGGGCACACGCCCTGCTGGAGGCGGGCGGGACCCGCGGGAAGATCCTGCTGGCCCCGGGGCCCTGACGCCTCCCGTGAGCCGCCCGGGGCCGCGGTCGACGCGGGACTCAGCGCCTGCGCGGCCAGGCCGGGCGGCGCCGGGAGGTGCGCGGGCCCCGCCCCGGCAGCGGGGCGGGGGCCAGG
Organism: Streptomyces toxytricini; assembly: GCF_014649915.1. Classification (GTDB taxonomy): domain Bacteria; phylum Actinomycetota; class Actinomycetes; order Streptomycetales; family Streptomycetaceae; genus Streptomyces; species Streptomyces toxytricini. The sequence goes on from NZ_BMTY01000018.1 coordinate 31,626, forward strand.
GCGAACGAGACCGCGATGTGCGCGCCGCCCAGGGGGCTGCTGCCGATGCGCACGGAGCCGCCCGTGGCAGTGGCCGCCCGGTGCGCGATGTCGAGCCCCAGCCCGGTGGAGCCGGTGCTGCTGCCACGGGACAGGGCCCGGTCGGGATCCGGGATGCCCGGCCCGCCGTCCTCCACGACCAGCTCGACGGCCAGCGCCGACCGCACGACGCGCACGCCGAGCGGCGTGCCGGGCGGGGTGTGCCGGAAGACGTTCCCGATCAGGGCGTCGGCCACCGCCGCGACGTCGTCCTCGGAGAGTGCCACCGGCGTGGGCTCCGGGGTGAGGTCCAGGGAGCACTCCCGTTCCTGGTGGCCCGCCAGCACCGTCCAGAACGCCGTCCGCCCGCGCACCACCTCGGCCGCCTCGCAGCGCGGCCCGGCCCCCGCCGCGGCGGACGGCCCCCGCCCCGCGGCGGGCTCGGCGCCGAGGAGGCCCTGGCCCATGGGGCCCACCGCGAGCGGCGTGCGCGCCGCCGCGATGATCGCCTGGAGCTCCGCCTCCAGCTCGCCGACGGCCGCCTCGACCCGCGCGGACTCCGGCGTGCCCGCCATCCGCTCCGACGCCAGGTGGAGGGCGGTCAGCGGGGTGCGCAGCCGGTGCGACAGGTCGGCGACCAGCTCGCGCTCCACCGCGAGCAGTTCGGTCATGCGGTGCGCCATCGCGTTGAACGCGACGCCCGCCTCGCGGAGCTCCTTCGGGCCCATCGGGTCCACGCGGGTGTCCAGATCGCCCTCGCCGAGGGCGCGCGAGGCCTGCGCGAGCCGCTTCGAGGACCGGACGACCTTCGCGCCCAGGCGGTCGGCGACGAGGACCGAGCCGGCGATCAGGCCGACCGCGAGGAACGCCATGACCGCCCACGATTCCGCGACCCCGCGGGTCAGCTCCTGCTCGGGGACGAAGTTCTCGACGACGGCGACCCGGTCGCCGGGCAGCACGACCGGCTGGAGGCACATCCAGCCGCCCGGAACCTCCTGGGATATCGACTCCCGGCCCTTGCGGGCCCGTTCGAGGAGCGCCGCGGGCGCCTTCGACCTGCCGAGCGCGCCGGCGTCGGGGAGGTGGACGACGAGGTGCTCGCCCCCGTCCAGGCTGGCGGCCGACTCCCGCAGGGCGGCCGGCTCCGTGGTCAGCGCGAGGACGGGCGCCAGTGCGGCGGCGCGCTGCTCGGCCTCGGTGACCCCCTGCTCCCTGACGAGCGACATCACCAGGAGGGCGAGAGGTATGAGGAAGGACAGCGCGACCATGGAGGTCACGGCGAGCGCCACTCCGGCCAGCGAGCGCCTCAACGGGGGGCCACCAGCTTGATGCCGACGCCGCGGACGGTCCTCAGGTACCGCGGGGCCGCCGCGCGTTCGCCGAGCTTGCGGCGCAGGGACGACAGGTGCACGTCGACGGTCTGGTCGTCCACGTACGGCTCGCGCCACACCTCCGTCAGCAGGCGGCGCTTGGAGACGACCTGCCCCGCGTGCCGGGCCAGGAACGCCAGCAGGTCGAACTCCCGGCGGGTGAGCCGGAGCTCGCGGCCGGCGAGGAACGCGGTGCGGGCGCCCGGGTCGACGACGAGCTCGCCTACGGTCGCCGGCTGCGGCGCGGCCGATGCGGCGGCCGGGGCCGCTGCGGCGCCTGCGCCGGCGGGCGGGACGTGGCTGGTGCGCCGCAGCACGGCGGCGAGGCGTGCGATGAGCTGCCCGCCGGAGAACGGCTTGACCAGGTAGTCGTCGGCGCCCGCGTTGAGGAGCTTGATGATCTCCGTCTCGTCGTCCCGGGCGGTGGCCACCAGCACGGGCACCGAGGATATTCCGCGGATCATGCGCAGGGCGTCCCCGCCGTCCAGGTCCGGCAGCCCCAGGTCGAGGACCACGGCATCGACGGGCGCCTGGGTGAGCTCCCGCAGGCCGCCGAAGCCGTCGGCCGCGCTGCGCACGGCATACCCGTGCTCCGCCAGGACCTCGATCAGTGACTGGCGGATGCTGGGGTCGTCTTCCACGACCAGGACGCTGGGCATGGGGGACACCTTAGGGCTTGGGCCGGAGCGGTCCGAGGGGAGGCCGCCCGCCGGTCCGGGCGGTTCGTGCGGGCGTGCCGGGCCGGGGATCAGCGGGGCCCGAACACCGGCCCGTCGGCGGTGACGCGCAGGCGGACGGGCCGGTCGGAGACGGGGATGGTGCAGCCGTCCTCGGTGCTGCAGCTGGCGTAGCCCAGCAGCACGGTGGCCTCCCCGGTGCCGTCGGCGCGGACCGGCAGGGTCGTGGTGACCGGGCCGTCCGGGTAGACGGGGACGGGGGCGCCGACTCCGGGCACGCTGATCGAGCGCACGTCCGCGGCGGCGGTCAGCTTCCCGTCGGGGCGGAGCGCTCCGGTGACGGCGACCGCGGTGGGCCGGCCGACGCCTTCGACGCCGGTGGCCGGCAGGTCGATGCTGTACAGGTGGAACCCCTTCTCCTCGGGGGTGAAGACGGCCTTGAGGGTGCCCTTCGCGTCGCGCCAGTCGGTGATCGAGAGCGTGACGGTGACGCCCTTGTCGGTGAAGCTCGCCGTGGGAGGGGATGCCGCGCCATCCGCCTGCCCGGCGCCCTGGCTGCCGCAGGCGGTGAACCCGGCAAGGCAGAGGAGGGCGCCGGCGAGGCGCGCGGCGCGCGAACGGCCGGTTCGCAGGGCGGCGTTCGGGCGGGTGGTCCGGGGCATGTGTGTCACCTGTGTCGTGTGTGCCATGTGTATGTATGTGGTGCGGTGTTGTCCGGTGCGGGTGGGGGGTTCAGAGCGCCGCCGTCGAGTCCGCGCTCCACAACTGCAGGACGTACACCAGGTCGTTCCACACGCCGGTCGCCAGCAGCACGCCGACGAGCACCAGCATGCCCCCACCGATCCGCAGCACCCACGGGTAGTGCCGCTTGACCAGGCCGAACGCCCCCAGGGCGCGCCGGAAGGCGAGCGCGGCCAGCACGAACGGCAGCCCCAGCCCCAGACAGTAGGCGGCCATCAGCAGCGCCCCGCGCGCGGCACTGGCCTCGGTCCAGGCGAGGGCCTGCACGGCCCCCAGCGTCGGCCCGATGCACGGCGTCCAGCCCACCGCGAACACCGCACCCAGCAGCGGTGCGCCGGAGAGCCCCAGCGCGGGGCGCCGCCGGCTGCGCAACTCCCGCTGCGTGAACCCCGGCAGGAAGCCCATGAACGACAGGCCCATGACGACGGTGAAGACGCCGAGCACCTGGGTGAGCGCTTCCCGGTGCGCCAGCAGCGTCCGGCCGAAGTAGCCGAACAGGGCGCCCCCGGAGACGAGGACCGCCGTGAAGCCGAGGACGAACAGCAGGGCGCCGGCGGCCATCCGGCTGCGGTTCCCGCCCCGCGCGTCCGCCAGATCGGCGACCGACAGGCTCGTCACGTAGCTGAGGTAGCCGGGGACGAGCGGCAGCACGCACGGCGACAGGAACGAGACCAGGCCGGCGGCGAAGGCGACGGGAGCCGCCATCAGCAGCGTGCCGTTCACCAGGGACGGCGCGTCCGCGAAGGCGAGCGCAGCGGCGCCGGCGGCCGTCACGGGGCCTCCCCGGCGACCCGCGCCACGAGGGGCCGCAGCTGCTCCTCGGTGACGGAGCCGCCGATCGCGGCGGCGACGCGCCCCTTGCGGTCGACCACCAGCGTCGAGGGGACCGTCTGCGGGTTCAGCACCGACGGCGGGAAGCGGAGCAGCAGCGCGCCGTCCGGATCGTGCAGGCTCGGGAAGCCCAGGCCGTGCGCGCGGACGAAGGAGCGGGCCGCCTCGCGGTCCCGGTCGCGGGTGTTGATCCCGAGGAAGAGGACGCCGTCGGCGCGCGTCTGCCGGCTCACGCGCTCCAGGTCGTCGGCCTCCGCCCGGCACGGCGCGCACCAGGAGCCCCACACGTTCACGACGACGACCTGGCCGCGCAGGCCCGCGAGGTCGACCCGGCGCCCGTCGAGGTCGGCGCCGGCCAGCTCGGGGGCCGCCGGCCGGGCGGCCGGTTCCGCGACCGCGGGCGCCGCCCCGGTGCCCGTACCGCCGGAGCCGCCCCGTCCGTCCTCGGGGCCGCCGGGCGCCCACGCCGCCGCCACCGCGAGCCCCGCCGCCGCCAGGGCGGCCGCCGCGACCGCGGCGACCGGCCGTCTCACGACGCCCACTGGCGCAGGAAGGCGTTGATGCCGTCCGCGGTCAGCGGAGGGTTCCCGGTGACGTGGGTGTCCGTGCGCACCGTCCCGGACGGGGAGACGACGACCAGCACGGGCATCTTGTAGGTGCCCCCGGACGGGCTGTATTTGCCCAGCAGCGCGGAGTTGGCGGAGCTGCTCCCGCCGATGTCGACCTTGACCAGGTGGTACGAGGCCCCGAGCAGCGCCGTGGTCTGCGGCTGGGCGAACACCTTGTCGGCCGCCTTGCAGTTGCCGCACCAGTTGGCGCCGAAGTCGAGGAGCACCATGCGCCCGTCGGCCTTGGCCGCGCGCAGGGCCGCGTCCACCTGCTGCCGGGCGTCGGCGGAGGCGTCGTAGCCGGGGCCGGGCACACGGGCCGGGGCGGGCGCGGCCGAGGTGCGCGGTGCCGAGGGCTTCGTGGAGGCGGGCGCCGAGGCGGCCTTGGAGGGCGCGGCCGAGGGCTGCTGACTGGCGGAGGCGGACGGCGCCGTCGACGCGGTCGCCGAGACCTCGGGGGAGCCGCTCGCGGACTCCGCCCCGGCGGGCAGGGCTTCGGCGGGCGGGGCTTCGGCGGACTGCCGGGCCGCGGACGGCGAGGCGGCCCCGGCGGGCTGGGAGGACGGCCCGCAGCCGGCGGTCAGCCCGGCCGCGAGCACCGCCGCGGCGACCGCCGACAGCCGCCTCCCGCGCGCCCGGGCGGAACGGCCCGAGGCCGTCCGGAGGTCGGCGCGGACGGGTCGGAGCATGCGAGAAGTCATGGCGAGGTCACCCCAGGGCACGGTCGGGCTACGGAAGGGCCGGACACCCTCCGGCGCGGTGGAAGCGGCGGCCGGACCGGCCGGGGCGGCGTGCCCCGGCACCTGCGGCCGCTCTGCTGACGCGAGCATAGGACCGCGCCGGGCGGCCGGAACCCCATCGGCCGGATCTTGAGGATGCCCTAAGGAACAGCTCACCTCCCGCTTCGCCTACAAGCGTCGCGGGCCGCTCAGAAGGAGGTCTCGCGGACGCTGGCCTTAGCCCCGGGCTCGATCGTCGCGGTGATGGTGGAGCGGTGGTCGTCGCTGGTGAACGTCACCGTGAGCGTGTCGGCCGAGGGCTGCGACGTCGTGGTCTTGAAGCCCCGGTTCGGTACCGCGGAGATCAGGCACACCCCCCGGCTGCCGTAGCGCACCGTCGCCCGGCCGCCTTGGGAGGGGACGGTGTGCAGGCCCGCCCCGCCCTCCTCGCAGTCCGCGGAGGACTTCACGGCGGTGGACCGGGATGCGCCCGTTGAGGGCTTGGCCGGGGTCGGCGAGCCCGCCGACGGGGACGGCCGCGGTGTGGCGGCGGAGCTGCTGGGGGAGGGCGACGGCGAGGGGCTCGCCGACGGGTTCGTCACCGCCAGCCACGCGGGCGGCGTGTTGACGACGACGGGGGCGGACCGCGCGACCGGGGGCGTCTGCCTGGTCGAACCGACCACGAACTGGACCGTGCCGAGCACGGCAGTCACACTGGCGGCCGTGCACGACAGCCATATGAGCAGGTAACGCGAAGTTCGAGGCACGGCCCCATAGTGGCCGACGCGCCGCCCGGCCCGTCACCGGCTCCCCCGAAAGCCGGCGTCCCCCGCACCCGGGGGACGGGTACGGGGGACGCCGGCCATGGGGGGCAGGGGCTACTTCGGCGCGCCGAAGTTCTGGGTCCACCAGGGGCCGCCGTCGCCCTTGTGGACGCCTATGCCGATCTCCTTGAACGCGCAGTTGAGGATGTTGGCCCGGTGGCCGGGGCTGTTCATCCAGGCCTTCATGACCGCGTCGGCGTCCGCCTGGCCGCGGGCTATGTTCTCGCCGAGACGCGACCAGGCGTAGCCCGCGGCCTCCACCCGGCTGGTCATGGTCGACCCGTCGGGGCCGGTGTGCGACATGACGCCGCTGCGCGCCATGGTGTCGCTGTACGCCCGGGCGGCGGCGCTCAGCTTCGCGTTGGAGGACAGCGGGCCGCATCCGGCCGCGGCGCGCTCCTTGTTGACGATGGCGAGGACCGCCGACTCGGCGTCGGTGTTCACCGTGCCGGAACCGCCAGAGCCGCCGGAACCCCCCGACCCGCCGGAGCCGCCCGAGCCGCCGCCCGTCGCCGGCTTGCGGGCCGGGGCCGCCGAGGAGGCGGGCGCCGCCTTGGCCTCGGTGCTGGCCTCCGCCGACGGCCCCGCGGGCGACGCCGATGCCGACGCGGACGCCTCGGGCGTTGCGGACGGGCTCGGGCTCGTCGAGGCCGACGCGTCGGCGCCGGGGGCCGGCGGGGTTGCTGACTCAGCGGCGGTCCCGGCGCCGGCGGCGGCCGAGCCGGACGCGGCCCCCGCCGCGCCGCCGGCCCGGCGCTCGGTGCGCGCGTCGCCGTCGGAGTCGGCCACCGCGACGCCGACCGCCACGACCGCGGCCGCCGCGGTGACGGACAGCACGATGCGCGAACGCACGGCCTTCCGGCGTCGCGCCTCGGCGCGGGACACGGTTTCGGGGGTACGGCTGCGGCTCATGCCGGTGACACCTCACTGGGGGGACGGATGGGAGTCCGCCCGAGCCTAGGCGTGTGACCAGCGAAAAAAGCCCGTGGGAAGGCTTCTTCAAGGTCCCTTAAGGAAGCCCTCAGGATCAACACAGGGACCAGCCGGGCATTTCGCGCAACTCGCCCCGGCGGGCCGGGAGTCGGAGGCGGTGGAGCGGACCGGCCGTCAGCCGGACCCGGGTCCCTTCGACAGTGAGGCGCGGACCAAGGCCGCGGCGAAGCGGGCCAGCTCCTCCGGCGCGACCAGCGAGGCGAGCCCCTGCGCCGAGCGGGGCAGCCCGAGCTTCCCGGCGGCGGCGCGGGAGCGCTCGTCGAAGAAGGGCCGCAGCTCCGGCCAGACGGCCTGCGCCTCGCGGCAGAAGATGTCCGCGCCGACCGGGCCGATCCGGGGCACCTCCATCAGCCGTGCGCGAAGCGAGCCCGTGTCCCCGCCGGCCTCTTCCCGCAGCCTGCGCAGGTCTCCGCGCCAGCGGTCCAGCAGCAGCCGCGCCCCCTCGCCGAGCGCGGTCGCGGTGCTCTCGTCGTAGCGGACGTAGTGGGCGCGCCCGAGCGCGTCCACCCGGTCCTGCCAGGCGGAGTCCGCCATCGCCCGGGGCGTGCGCAGGCCCGCCGCGGAGAGCTCACGGGCGGCCGCGGTGGCGATGTCCGCCCTGATCCGGGTCGAGCACAGCACCGCGAGCACCAGGAGCCGGTACAGCGGCGACGGCGTGTCGCGGAGCCGGATGCCGGCCTCGTCGGCATAGGTCCGGCCGTGGTCGCGCAGGAGTGCGGCGGCCACCTCGGCGGTTCCCATCGCGGCGCTCCTTCCTCGTACGCGGGGACGCCTACCCCGCGCGCACCGCGCCTACCCCTCCCGCGGACCGGGCCTCAGCGGCTCGCCGCGGAGGCGTCCCGCAGCGCCGCCCCGGACTCCGCGCCCGATTCCGCGGCCCGGGCGATGAGCACGTCCAGCAGGGCGAGCAGCACGCCGCGGACGTCCTCCCGCTCGCGGGCGTCCAGCATCAGGACGGGCGTCGCGGGGTCGCGCAGGTGCAGGGCGGCGGCGATCTCCTCGGCGGTGTAGGCCTGTTCGCCGTGGAAGCAGTTGGCGCCGACCACGAACGGCAGGCCGCGGCTCTCGAAGAAGTCGACGGCAGGGAAGCTGCGGTCCAGGCGGCGGGTGTCGACCAGGACGACCGCCCCGAGGGCGCCGTTCAGCAGGTCGTCCCACATGAACCAGAACCGCTCCTGGCCGGGGGTGCCGAACAGGTACAGCGCGACCCCGGCGTCGGTCAGGGTGATCCGGCCGAAGTCCATGGCCACGGTGGTGACGGCCTTGGACTCGATGCCGTCGAGGTCGTCGACGCCGACCCCGGCGGCCGTCAGCCGCTCCTCGGTGCGCAGCGGTTCGATCTCCGAGACCGTCTCGACGAGGGTGGTCTTGCCGACCCCGAAGCCGCCGGCCACGAGGATCTTGACGGGGGCCGCCTGACGGGCGGCGTTCTCATATGCGGGCAAGGTTGTCCCTGATTCTCCTGAGCAGGTGGACATCGGCGGCCTCCGCCCCGTCCAGGGGCGGCCGGTGGTGGATCAGCCCGCGGTCGGCGAGTTCGCCGAGGAGCAGCGCCATCGGGGTCAGGCGTATGTGCATGCGGGCCGCGATCTCGGCCACCGCGCGGCCGTCCGGCGCCGGGCACATGGCGAGGACGGCCCGCCACTCGCTGGGCAGTCCGCTCCAGGCGTCCTCCGGGACCGCCGCCGTGATCGTCGTGTCCATGGTCATGACGGTGCAGGGTGCGGCGGTCCGGCCGTCGGTGAGGGCGTACAGGCGGGTCCGGCGGCGGCCGCCGGCGGACCGCGGCGCGAGCGGCCCGCCGCCGTCCGGCGCCGGGCCCGCTGCGGCGTCCGGGCCCGCGTCCGCGGCCGGCTCCCGTTCCGGTTCCGGTCCGGGGCCGGGTACGGCGTCCGCGTCGTCCTGCGGCATTACGCGGGGGAGGCGGGAGGCTGCGCCTGCGTGCGCTCCGGGGTGCCCAGCCACTCGCCGAGCGCCTGCGCCGTCCGGACGGCTTCGCCGCCCAGCTCTCCCAGTCGGGCCTTGCGGGAGGTCACCACGATGAGGGTGCTGCCCTCCCCGCACCCCACGATGCAGAGGTACCGGTCGTCCATCTCGACGAGCTGGCGGATCACCCGGCCGCCGTCCACCTCGCGCGATATCGCCTTCATGGTGGAGGCGACCCCGGAACAGGCGGCGGCGATGCGCTCCGCCTGGTCCCGCTCGAGCAGGTAGGCGCTGAGCCCGATCCCGTCGTTGGACAGGAGCACGGCGCCCTGGATGCCGGCGATCCTGCTCAGGTTGTTGTCCAGAACGCTGTAGATCATGTCGTTCGATGTCGTCGTCATGGCTGATCCTGTCGGAGCTCTTCTTCCACTTTCCGGGTCCCCTGTTCGTAGTCCGCCCAGGCGTCGGCCACCTCTTCGGGTGTGGCCGGATCCCGGCGGTCGGTCGTCTCGGGCGTCCGCGGACCGCGCAGCTGCTGCGACATGTGCGTCTGCGGTACGCGTTCGGGCAGCGCCGGCCGGGCTGCCTCCCGGGCCGGCAGCGCGGGGCGCGGGGCCCCCTCGGCGCGGGCGGGCGGCGCGGGGTCGGTGCGGCGGCGGCTCGGCAGCCCGGCCGGGGTCGGCACGGGCGCCGGCTCGACGGCCCGCGGCCCGGTCGTGCGCACCGGTACGGGCTCCTCGGAGCCCGCGGCGGACGGCGCGGGCGCGGGCTCCGGCGCGAGCGCGGGCGTGCGTACGGCCTTCCGCGCCGGGGCGGCGGCCGCCACGGCCTCCGGTGCACCGGCGGCGGCGTCCTCCGCGGCCGGGCGGGGCCGCGGCGCCGGCTGCGGCGCGGGCCGGTCCGCGGGGGACAGCAGCCCGCCCGGCAGCACGACCACCGCCGAGGTGCCCCCGTACACCGAGCGCCGCAGCGTGACCGTCGCGCCGAGCTGCTCGGCGAGGTGGCCGACCACGAAGAGGCCCAGCCGGTGCGCGTTCTCGGCGAGGACGGCGTACGGCGGCGCGCTGTGCAGGCGCCGGTTCATCTCCTCGTACGTGGCCGTCGCGACCCGCGGCCCGCGGTCCTCGATCTCCACGGACAGGCCGTCGGCGACGAGTTCGGCGCGGATCACCACCTTCGAGCGCGGCGGGGAGAACCGGGTGGCGTTGTCCAGCAGCTCCGCCAGCAGGTGGCTGATCTGGCTGATCCGTTGCGGCTGCACGCTCGCCTCGTCCAGCGCCTGCCGCTCGATCCGCCGGAAGTCCTCGACCTCGGCGGCGGCTTCGCGCAGCAGGTCGGCGATGCGCATGGGCTCGGTGTGCGGGTCGGGGACCTCGCCGCCCGACAGGATGAGCAGGTTCTCGATCTGCCGCCGCATGCCCACGGTGAGCTGGTCGGACCGCATCAACTGGGCCAGCAGCGGCTCGTCGTGGCCGAAGGCGTCCTGGATGTCCTCGGTGAGGGCCAGCTGTCGGCTCACCAGGTTCCCGGTGCGCGAGGCGATGCCGGAGGCGAACATGCCGAAACCCTGGCGTTCCGCCGCGAGCTGCCGGTGCCCGTCCACGGACACCGCGACGACCCGCGCGAACGCGTCGTTGATGCGGCCGACCTCGTCCCGGTGTCCGGTCACCCGCGGCAGGACGGACTCGTCGACGGGCCGTCCGCTGCCGAGCCGCGCCACCACGTCCGGGAGGATGCGCTCGGCCACCGCGACGGTCCGCCGGTGCAGGCCGTCCAGGCGGCGCAGCACCGACCGCGTGCCGGCCACAACGATCGCGACGACGAGCAGCAGCCCGGCGCCGCTGCCGCCGATCAGCCAGGCCACCTCGGTCTGCAGCCGGTCCGCCTTCGCCTCGCCCAGGGTGAGGACCTGCCGGGCCCGGTCGATGTTGAGGGTGGCCATCTGCATCGAGAAGCTGCCGTGCGCCGCACGCCATTCGCCGACGTCGGCGGGCAGCCGGATGCCGGTGTCGGAGTCCTTGTTCTCGAAGATGATCGCGTTCTCGATGCGGGTCTTCGTCTCCCAGGCGGGGGAGGTGGTGATGCGCTCGTAGAACCGGCGGTCCCGCTCGGGCAGGTACGGCACGACCCAGGTCTCGTACAGGTAGCGCTGGGCGCCCACGGCACTGGTGAACTGGTCGAAGGCGCTGGCGCTCAGCTCCCGGGAGGGCCCCGCCAGGGCCAGCAGGGCGTCCTGGCGCGCCACCATCTCGGAGGCGGAGAGCAGGGACACCACGGGGCGGCTGGCCTGGGTGAGTTCGGCGTCCTGGGAGTGGCTGAACTCGTGCTGGTACACGCGGATGATCTCGTTGACCAGCCCGGTGTAGTAGGCGAGCAGGCTGTCGGGGGTGCCGGTGCGGGCCTCCGCGCGCCCGCGGTAGACCGCCAGGTCGCCGAGCTGGCGCACCACTTCCCCGACCGACACCCCCGCCTCGGCGGCCGCCCGGCGGAATTCGGCCGCCGCGCGGTCCGTCGCCTGCCGCCGCTGCCGGAGCTCCTGCTCTGCTCCGGGGCTGCCCGCCCACAGGGCCGCCGAGGCGGTGCGCTCGGCCTGGAGGTCGACGAGGAGCGTGTACAGGGGGACGCCCGTGTGCTCACTGGCCGCCACATCGGCGCGAAGGTGCGCGGATTGGTCCAGGAGCCGTTCGGCGGTCAGCACCGTCTGCGTGCCCATGGCCACCGTGGGCACGACCGCCAGGCACACCAGGAGCGTGCGCAGCCGCACGGTCCGCCGCCGCCGCGGGCCCCGCTGCCGGGTCGTCAAGGGCGCGGGTGGGCCTTCGGGTTCTGTGGAAGACATCGTTCCTCGGGGGCGGCTGGGCAGGGGAGGGGAGCGGGGACGACAGCCAGTCGGGAGGCGCTGATCATAACCAGCCACACGGGCGAAACGGATACGTTGTTTCGATAATCGGAGCGTGTTATGAGCGGCGGGCCCGTTGCCAACCGGAGTCCTGATCGGAACCCGATCGCGATGAGCCGTGCGGGCCGACCGGGCGACGTCCGTACGCCGTTGCGCAGTCGCCGGTGCCTTCCGGCCGGCGGACGCCTCCGCCCGCCCGCGGGCCGGCGCCGTCCGCCCCCTCGCGTGTTACCCGACGGTAGGGAATGATGGCGGCCGACCACACACGCGGCTGGGCGGGGATAGCGGTGACGACTTTCGACGAACGGACCAGTGTGCACGCCTTCCGGGACGACGCCCTCGGCGAGCACGACGCCGTGGGCCTCGCCGACGCGATCCGGCGGGGCGAGGTCGGCGCCGCCGAAGCCGCCCGCGACGCGGCCGAGCGCGTGCGCACCGTCGACGCCCGGCTCCGCGCGGTCGAGGTGCACAGCGACCCGCCGTCCCTCGACGGTGCGCCGGGCGGCGGAGTCCTCGCCGGGGTGCCGACCTTCGTCAAGGACAACACCGACTACCGGGGACTGCCCACCGGGCACGGGAGTTCCGCCTTCCGCCCGCGGCCCGCCCGCAGCCACGCCCCGTTCGCCCGCCAGTTCCTCAGCAGCGGCGTCACCGTGCTGGGCAAGACCCGCCTCCCCGAGTTCGGTTTCAGCCCGACCACGGAGTACGAGGGCGCCGAGCCGGTCCGCAACCCCTGGCACACCGGGTACTCGGCGGGCGGCTCCTCCGGCGGAAGCGCCGCCCTCGTCGCCGCCGGAGCCGTGCCCCTCGCGCACGCCAACGACGGCGGCGGCTCCATCCGCATCCCCGCCGCCTGCTGCGGGCTCGTCGGCCTCAAGCCGACCCGCGGCCGGGTCGTCGCGAACGCGCAGAGCCGCATGCTGCCCCTCGACATCGTCGCCGACGGCGTCGTCAGCCGCTCGGTGCGCGACGCCGCCGCGTTCCTCGCCGCGGCGGAGGCGTACCGGCGCCACCCGAAGCTGCCGCCCGTCGGCCCGGTGGAGGGCCCCGCGAAGCGGCGGCTGCGGATCGGGCTGCTGCCCGACTCGCCGAACGGGGTCCGCACCGACGCCGCGACCCGGGCCGCCGTCCTCGCCACGGGGGAGGCCCTCGAACGGCTCGGCCACACGGTGGAGCCGGCGGTCGTCGCCGTCGACCCGCGCTTCACCGACGACTTCCTCGCCTACTGGGGGATGCTGTCCTTCCTGATCGGAGCCACCGGCCGGAGCCTCGGCGCGGACTTCGACCGGCGCCGCATGGATCCCCTGAGCCGCGGGCTCCGCGAGTCGTACCTGGCCGTCTGGCGGCAGACCCCGGGTGTGCTGCGCCGCCTGCGGAGCACGGCCGTGGCGTACGCGTCCGCCTTCCGCGGCTTCGACCTCCTGCTGTCGCCCGTGCTCGCGCACACCACCCCGCGGCTCGGGCACCTCAGCCCGACCGTCCCCTACCCGCAGCTCATCGAGCGGATCCTGACGTACGTGGCGTTCACGCCCGTCGACAACGTCGTCGGGACACCGTCGATCTCGCTCCCCTCGGCGCACGCGACGGAGGACGGCCTGCCCATCGGCGTCATGTTCGCCGGCCGGCCCGGAGCCGAGCGCACCCTCCTGGAGATCGCGTTCGAGCTGGAGGCGGACCGGCCCTTCCGCCGCATCCAGGACCTGTGACGCGCCGACGGCGGGGGGCGGGCGGGAACGCGGCGGCGGGGCCGGGCGTTGCAGGGGTGACGGCGAGACGGCGAGCGGCCGTCCAGCGGTGACGGGTGGAGGTGTCCCATGTCCAAGCGCGCGGGAGTCGCGGCTGCCGGTGTCCTGGCGGCGATCGTGTTGTTCGGCCTGGTCGGTTTCTGGGCGGGCCTGCTGGTGCTGATCGGTGTGCCGGCGGCGGCGTACCTGCTGCTGGACCCCTCCCAGCGGCGCCGCGTGCGGGACGTCTCCCGCAGAGAGCTGGGCCGCTGACCGGGGGCGGTCACGGCCGGGCCCGCCGGCCCGGCCGGGTCGAGCGGCTGCCCCGCTACTCGGGGCGTACGGCCACGCGGTCCAGCCCCTCCAGCAGCTCCGGCAGCTCCGGAAGCCCGCCCGGCCCGCCCTGCGGAAC
>NZ_BMTY01000018.1:45402-100657 GCF_014649915.1 Streptomyces toxytricini
CACCTCGCCCGGCTCCTCGTCCAGCAGGACGAAGGCGGCGTCCCCGGTCCGGGCGACCAGCGACCAGCCCGGGCCGTCCGCGCGCAGGGTGCGGGCGCCCTCGCCCGCGAACGCCGACCGCACCCGGCCCGCCGGCGGCGGCGTGCGCGTGTACGCTCCGGCCTGCGCCAGCGCCCGCGCGAGCCCGGGGTGCGCCGCTGCCGACGCGCCGCCGTCCGCGGCGACGCGCCCGCTCCACTCGGCCCACTCCCGGGCGACCTGGTCGGCCCCCAGCCGGCGCTGCACCGGCCCCCAGCCGTCCGCGGACGGCGGGGCCAGCGGCACCCGCCCGGTGCCGTCCGCACCCTGCTCCGGATCGTGCGGCTCGGGCAGCCCCGACGCGGCGACCGTCAGCTCCAGCGGCCACCCGGCGAGGGAGGCGACGACCGTGCGCTCGTCCGGCGACAGGTCGTACTCCATGCCGCAGTCCCAGGCCGCGATGGCGGCGGCGACCAGTGAGACGTCGTCCACGACGACCGTCCAGCGGGCCCCCTCCTCGTCCTGGCCGAGCACCAGCCCGTAGCCCTGCGGGTCCGGATCCACCCCGAGCAGCGCGCACGCCTCGGGGAAGTCGTCGCCCAGCACGCTCGGAAACCCGGCCGGGGTCAGCAGCACCGCGGTCAGCACCCACAGGGAACCGCCGCCCTCGTCTTCGGACACCTGGCCTCCCGGTCTCTCGCCGCCCGTCGGCGCACCCTAACCAGCCGGTAACCTCCCCGTCGAGAGCCCGCGGGCCCCGATTTCCAAGGTCCCCACCTGCACGTAGAGTTGGGCGCCCGCCACAGAAAGGGGCATCCGGTGCAGCGCTACGACCGGCTGAGGGAGATCCTCGGGCTGGATCCGGACAAGGACTTCCTCGCGATCTACCGGCTCACCGCCACGTACGAGTTCCCCTGGGACTTCACCCGCGCCTTGGAGCTCGCCCTCTTCCGGACCTACGCGGTCCCCGGCATCGGCCGGCTGCTGGCCGAGACGGCGGAGTTCACCGAGCGCGCGCAGAAGCGCTACGACGACACGGCGCTGCTCCTCGACGCCGTCGTCGAGCACGGCTTCGCGCACGAGACGGCGCGCACCGCGATCCGCCGCATCAACCAGATGCACCGCAGCCACGACATCCCGAACGACGAGATGCGCTACGTGCTGTGCACGTTCGTGGTGATCCCCGCCCGCTGGCTCGACGCCTACGGCTGGCGGAAGATGACCCACCACGAGCGCCGGGCCTCCGCAAACTACTACGCCACGCTCGGTCGCCACATGGGCATCAAGGACATTCCGGGCTCCTTCGAGGAGTTCGAGGCCGTCCTCGACGCCTACGAGGCGGAGCACTTCGGCTGGGACGAGGGCGGCCGTCGCGTCGCCGACGCCACCCTCGACCTGCTGGCCTCCTGGTACCCCGCACCGCTCGCCCCCGCCGTGCGCGGCGCCAGCCTCGCGCTCCTGGACGACGCCCTGCTGGACGCCTTCCGCTTCGCGCGGCCCCACCCGCGCGTCCGCGGCCTGGTCAGGGGCGCGCTGCGGCTGCGGGGGCGGGCCGTCCGGCTGCTGCCCCCGCGCAGGGCCCCGCACTACGCCCGCCAGAACCCGGAGATCAAGGGCTACCGCGACGGCTATGACGTGGGCGAGCTCGGAACGTTCCCGATGCCCGGCCCCGGCGGCTGCCCCGTACCGCACCAGCGCCGGGCGAGCGGAGCCGGGGCCCAGCCCCCGGCCTGATGCCGGGCGCCTCCGCGGGCGCCGCGTCCGGGGCCGTCGTACGTCCTCAGGGGCGGCGCACCGCGACGGCCAGGAAGCTGCTGTCGAGGTCCTCGTACGAGACGAGCTCCCAGCCCGAAGCGGCCAGCAGGGGGCGGAGGTTGTGCTCGGCCCGCAGGTCGTCCGGGGTCAGCTCGCGGCCCTGCCGCGCGGCCAGCGCCGCCCGCCCGATCGGGTGGAACAGGGCCAGCCGGCCGCCGGCACGCACCACGCGGGCCAGCTCCCGCAGGCCCGCGGCCGGCTCGGGGAGGTGCGCGACCAGCCCGGACGCGAACACCGCGTCCAGCGCCGCGTCGCGCAGCGGCAGCCGGGCCGCGTCCGCGAGCAGCAGCACCCCCTGCGCGTCGCGTCCGGCCTGCCGCGCGGCGTCCAGCATCTGCGGCGTCAGGTCGGCTCCGAGTACCGATCCGTTCGGGCCGACGGCGGCCCGGAGTGCGGGCAGTGCCCGCCCGGTGCCGCAGCCCGCGTCGAGCACGCGGTCACCCGGCCGCAGCCCGAACCCGGCCACGGCCGCAGCGAAGGCGGGGCCGTCGTCGGGGAACTTCGCGTCCCACGCGGCGGCCCGCGCGCCGAAGAACTCCTGCACGTGCGTGTGGGTGTGCGGGGTGTCGGGGGCGGGAGCCGGAGCGGGACGGGCTGCGGGCTCGGGGGCGTGCGTGCGGTCCTCGGTCATGGGCACATGATCCCGCACCGCGCCGACCTTCCCCCGGGTCCCGGTCCGCCGGGCAAGCTGTCGCGCACTGCGGTCGGACCCGGACCTTTCTCTGTCATATTCCAGCAGTTCCAGCGGCTTTCGAAATGCGTCCCCTGTTCGCGCCCTCACCCGCACTAGCGTCCCGGGGCCATGGGACACCTCGACCACGCGGCGTACGGCTGGCTGACGCCCGTCCTGTCATATGCGCTGGCATCCGCCGGCGCCGCCCTCGGCCTGCGCTGCACCGTCCGCGCGCTCGCCGCGACCGGAGCCGCCCGCCGCAACTGGCTCCTCACCGCGGCCTCCGCCATCGGCACCGGCATCTGGACCATGCACTTCGTCGCGATGCTCGGCTTCCGCGTCACCGGCACCGAGATCCGCTACGACGTGCCTCTGACCGTCCTCGGGCTGGTCGTCGCCGTCGTGGTCGTCGGCGCCGGGCTCTTCGCCGTCGGGTACGGGCAGGGCCGCGGCCGGGCCCTGGCCGTCGGCGGCCTCACCACCGGCCTCGGCGTCGCCGGCATGCACTACCTGGGGATGGCCGCCCTCCGCCTGCACGGCAGCGTCACCTACGACCCGGCCGCCGTCGCGCTGTCCGTCGCCGTCGCCGTCGCCGCGGCCACCGCCGCCCTCTGGGCGGCGCTCCACACCAGGACGCCCGCGGCCGTCACGGTCGCCTCGCTCGTCATGGGCGCCGCCGTCAGCAGCATGCACTACACCGGCATGGCGGCCGTCGGGGTCCGCGTCGTCCCCTCCGACCGGGCCCTGCCGGGGGCGACCGCGATGCAGTTCGTCTTCCCGCTCGCCGTGGGGCTCGGCTCGTACCTCTTCCTCACCGCGGCGTTCGTCGCGCTCTCCCCGACCGCCGCCGGGCGGGCGGCCGCCCCCTCCGCCCCCGCCGCATCCCCGGCTGCCGCCCGCTGACCGGTCCCGACCCGCCCCGGAACGAGGAGCAGATGCCCACACCCCCGAGACAGCCGGAAGCAGCGGCGCCGCCGACTCGGCCCGTCCCCGGCGCCCGCGCCCGCCTCCACCGCCCGGCGACGGTCCGCGCGAAGGTCGTCTCGCTCCTCATGGTTCCCGTCGTCGCGCTGCTCGCCCTCTGGGGCCTCACCACAGTCGGCACCGCCCAGGACATCGCCCGCATGAGCCGCGTCCGGGACATCGACCGGCAGATCCGCATGCCCGTCGCCGCCACCGTGAGCGAACTCCAGGCCGAACGCCGCGCCGCCGTACGCCTCCTCGCGGCCCCCGCGCCGGCCGGCGAGCGCGCCGCCGACCTGGAGAAGCAGGTGCGGCGCACCGACGCCGCGGTCCGGCGGCTCCGCCTCGGCGACCGGCACACCGTGGCCGAATCCGGCGGACAGCGCACCGCTGTCGTCGTCCGGCTGCGGGAGTTCGTCGCGGCCGCCGAGGGCCTCGGCTCCCTGCGCCAAGACGTCGCCGACCGCCGGGCGGCGCCGGACGCCGCCTACGAGACGTACAACCGCGCGGTCGACGCCGCCCTCGCCGTCCTCGGCTCCCTCGCCGGCGGCGACCGGCCCGACCTCGGCACCGACGCCCGGGTCCTGCTGGAGTTCACCCGGGCGGGGGAGCTCCTCTCCCGCGAGGACGCGCTGATGGCGGCGCCCGGCCCGCGCACCGCCGAATCGATTCGCCGTCTCGCCGGCCTCGTCGAGGCGCGCCGCACCCTCACCGCCGGCGCTGCCCACGACCTGCCTGCCGCCGTGCGTGACGCCTGGCGGTCCGCCGCAAGGAGCTCCGCGTACGCCGAGCTCACCGCCGCCGAGGACCGCGCCTTGGCGGCGGCCCCCCAGCCGAGCAGGAGCCCGGCCAGGGACGCGGCGAAGGATGCCGCGAAAGACCCGGCCGGGGGCGCGGCCAAGGAGGCCGCTCAGCAGCCGCCCGCCGGCTGGGACGCCGCGTACGCCTCCGTCGGCGCCTCCCTGCGCGACATCGAGGCCGCCGCGTACGCCGCCGCCGCGGACCGCGGCGACCCGGTCGCCCGGGGCGTCCTCGGCCCCGCCGGCGCGGCCGTCCTGCTCGGGCTGCTCGCCGTCTGTGCCGCGCTCGCGATCTCCGTGCGCATCGGCCGCGGGCTCGTCGTCGAACTCGCCGCCCTCCGCGACACCGCGCTGGACATCGCCCGCCGCCGGCTGCCCCATGCCATGGAGCGCCTCCGCGCCGGGCAGGACATCGACATCGAGGCCGAGGCCCCGCCCGGGCCGGCCGCCGAGGGCGAGATCGCCCAGGTGGGGGAGGCGCTGGCCACTGTGCACCGGGCCGCGCTCGCAGCCGCCGCGGAGCGGGCCGAGCTCGCCGGCGGCATCGGCGGCGTCTTCGTCAACCTCGCCCGCCGCAGCCAGGTCCTCGTCCACAAGCAGCTCACCCTGCTCGACTCGATGGAGCGCCGCGCGGACGACCCCGCCGAACTGGGCGACCTCTTCCGCCTCGACCACCTCACCACCCGTATGCGGCGGCACGCCGAAAGCCTGATCATCCTGTCGGGCGCCGCCCCGGGAAGGGCCTGGCGCATGCCTGTTCCGCTGTCCGGCGTGGTGCGGGCCGCCGTCTCCGAGATCGAGGAGTACCAGCGCGTCGAGGTGCGCGGGCTCGCCGATGCCGCCGTCGCGGGCGCGGCCGTCGCCGACCTCACGCACCTCCTCGCCGAACTGATCGAGAACGCCGCCCAGTTCTCCCCGCCCCACACCGCGGTCCGGGTCGGCGGCGAGCCGGTCGGCGCCGGGTACGTCCTGGAGGTCGAGGACCGCGGACTGGGCATGGGCCGGGAGACCCTCGGCGAGGCCAACCGGCGGATCGCGCAGTCGGGTGCCCTGGACCTGTTCGACAGCGACCGGCTCGGGCTGTTCGTGGTGAGCCGCCTCGCGGCCCGGCACGGCGTACGCGTCCACCTGCAGCCCTCGCCGTACGGCGGCACCACCGCGGTGGTGCTGCTGCCGAAGCCCCTCCTCCAGGGCGCACCGGAGCCGGAACCGGCCGTGCTGGCCGCGGCGGAGCCCGGGTTCGCCGGGGCCGGGGGGTCGCCGGGGGAGGGCGCCTCGGCGGACGCAGGGCCGCCGGCCCCGCCGCAGGCGCGTCCGGGAGCGGCCGTGCCGCCGCCCCCGCCCCGCACCGCGGCCGTCGCCGTGCCCGCCCCCGCGCCGGGCGGGCTGCCGCGCCGGACGCGCCAGGCCGGCCTGGCGCCGCAGCTGCGCGTGCGGCCGCAGCCGCAGGGGCCGCCGGCCGCGGCCCGCCCGGCCGGGGAGGACGCGGGGCCCAGCCCGGAACAGGCCAGGGACCGGATGGCGGCCTACCGGGCCGGCTGGGCCCGGGGTGCACAGGAGGAGCCCGCCCGCCCGGGCGGCGAAGGAGACACACGATGATCGAGCACCAGGCATACGGCAGCGTTGCCGGCATCCCCGCGCGAGGCGGCCTCGACTGGCTGCTGGACGAGCTGGTGGCCCGGGTCCGGGAGGTCCGCCACGCAGTGGTCCTCTCCCACGACGGGCTCGCGGTCGGTGCGTCCAGCGCACTGGACCGTGAGGACGCGGACCACCTGGCCGCCGTCGCATCCGGCTTCCACAGCCTCGCCAAGGGCGCGGGCCGGCACTTCCACACCGGGGGCGTGCGCCAGACGCTGGTGGAGATGGACGAGGGGTTCCTCTTCGTCGCCGCCGCAGGGGACGGCTCGTGCCTGGCCGTCCTCAGCGGCGCCGGCACCGACGTCGGGCTGGTCGCGTACGAGATGGCCCGGCTCGTGAAGCGCGTCGGAGAACACCTGCAGACCCGGCCGCGGTCCGCGGCCCGGCCTCCGGCCGCAGGGTGAGCGCGACGGCCGGGCCGGCGGACGGCGGCCGCTGGTACGACGCCGACGCGGGTCCGCTCGTGCGCCCGTACGCGGTGACGGGAGGGCGTACGAAGCCCGGACCGCACGGCGTCCGCTTCGACCTGATCGCCCTGGTGGCGGTGGAGGCCGGATCCGCCGCGGGCACCGTGCCCGGGCCGGAGCACGAGGCCCTGCTGCGGCTGTGCCGGACGGGGACGCAGTCGGTGGCCGAGCTCGCCGCCGACGCCGACCTGCCCGTCGGCGTGGTGCGGGTGCTGCTCGGCGATCTGCTGGAGGCGGGACACGTCCGCGTCGGCCGGCCGGTGCCGCCGGCCCGGCTTCCGGAGACGCGGATCCTGCGGGAAGTCATCGAGGGATTGAGAGCACTGTGATGCAACGACACGATGTGGCCGCCGGCCCCGAGACGGCCGCCGAGACGGCCGCCGGGGCGGACGAGGGCCCGGACGCGGCGGCGCTGTCGCTGAAGATCCTCGTCGCGGGCGGCTTCGGGGTCGGCAAGACCACGATGGTCGGCGCGGTCAGCGAGATCAGGCCGCTACGGACGGAGGAGCGGCTCAGCGAGGCCGGCGAGATGGTCGACGACACCGGAGGGGTGGAGCGCAAGACCACCACGACCGTGGCGATGGACTTCGGGCGGATCACCATCCGGTCCGGGCTCTCCCTGTACCTGTTCGGGACGCCCGGCCAGGACCGGTTCTGGTTCCTGTGGGACGAGCTGGCGCAGGGCGCCCTCGGGGCGGTGGTGCTGGCGGACACGCGGCGGCTGCAGGACTGCTTCCCGGCGGTGGACTACTTCGAGCACCGGCGCATCCCGTTCGTCGTGGCCGTCAACTGCTTCAGCGACTCCGGGCGCTACGCGGCGGACGAGGTGGCGCGCGCCCTGGACCTGGAGCGGGGGACTCCGGTGGTGCTGTGCGACGCGCGGGACCGCGACTCCGGGAAGGAAGTGCTGATCAGGCTCGTCGAGTACGCCGGGCGCGTGCACACGGCGCGGCTGCTGGAGGCCGTGGAGGCGGGGCCCGGCTCCGGCTGAGGGGAGGCCCGTCCCGTCGGGCCGGCCCGTGTTGCCGAGTCCTTCCTTCTCCGCGGGGCGTCCTCCTTGCCGGGGAGCCACTGGTGGGGAAGGCTTGCGGCACTGGTACGCGGGGTGAGGCGCGGCCGCGGCGGCGCCGACGGGGAGGGGCTCGACATGGCATGGGACAAGCAGCTCGACTGGCTGCTGGACGACCTGTCCCGCAGGGTCCGGCAGGTGCGGCACGCAGTGGTGCTCTCCAACGACGGCCTGGTCACGGGCGCGAGCGCGGGCCTGGTCCGCGAGGACGCCGAGTACCTGGCCGCCGTGGCGGCGGGGCTCCAGAGCCTGGCCAAGGGGTCGGGCCGGCACTTCGGGGCGGGCGAAGTGCGGCAGACGATGGTCGAGTTCGACGAAGGGGTCCTCTTCGTCATGGCGGCCGGGGCGGGCAGCTCGCTGTGCGTGCTGAGCGCGGCGGACTCGGACGTCGGCCAGGTCGCGTACGAGATGACGCTGCTGGTCAACCGGGTGGGAGAGCACCTGGGGGTGGCCGAGCGGCGGATCACCGGGGGGTGACGGAAGGCCAGGCCGCGTCGGCGCGGCAAGAGTTGTCCACAGGCCTCGCGCAGGGTGGCGGCAGCGGGCTACCTTCGTCACACAGAGTGATCTCGATGTGTGAGGGGGACGGCCGTGAAGCTCGCAACGCAGGTGCGCCCGACGGGCGGGGGAGCCGCAGGACCGGTGGCCGGCCCGGCCGGCGGGGCCGGAGGGCCGGGGCCCGTGCCGCCGGGAGCGGCGGTGGGCGGTGCGCGCGCCGCCGGGGAACTCGGCCTCAACAGGAGCGAGTTCGCCCGGGCCGTACAGCTCGGCATCGTCCGGGCCGGACCGCCCGCTCCGGGCGGCGCCGCGCGGTACGCGAGGGTGGAGCTGGAGCGCCTGCGGGCGGCCGAGGGGTTCCCGGAAGCCCTTCGCGCGCAGGTCGAGACGGTCGCCGGGGCGTCCGCCGCGTGCGCCGTGCTGGGCATCGGCCCGACCCGGTTCACCCGGCTCGCCCGGTGCGGGCACCTCACCCCTGTCGGCTACCGCATCAACCGGTACCGGGCGGTCGTGTGGCTCTACCTCGCCGCGGAGCTGCGGGAGTTCGGCGAGCACCGGACGGCCCTGCTGCACGGCGGCGTCACCCCGGGGGACCGGGAGCTGATGGCCCGGGGGGCGGACCTGCGGCCCCGCCGCTGGCGGGGCCGGCACGTGGAGCTGCTGCTGGGCCGGACCGCCGACCCCTGGGAGCGGGCCGCCGTCCTGGCCTGCGTCCTCCCGGAGGAGGAGGTCGCGCTGGCCGTCCCGGACCCGGCGGAGCGGATGGTGCTCGCCGCGCTCGGCCCGCCCGCGCCGTACGGGCACCCGCAGATCCCGGCGGCCGCGGCCGTGGCGCAGCGGCTGCTGGTGGCCGACCAGCCGGACGAGGTCCGGTGGTACCGCGCCGGCTTGGACCTCGCCCTCGCCGGGGCGCGGGCTCAGTCGAACGCGACCGGGGAGAGGGGGCCGACGTAGACCCAGGCCCCGCCCTCGCGGCTGAAGGCGCTGTTCTCGTGCAGGGAGCCGGTGTGCCGGCCCTCGCGGTAGTGCGCCCGGAACTCCACCGAACCCTCCGTCTCGAACAGCCCGCCGCGGTCGGTGCCCAGGATCTCCAGCTTCACCCAGCGCTGCTCCGGGTCGAGGTCGAGCCGGTCGGGGCGGGTGGCCGGGTGCCAGGAGCGCATCAGGTAAGCGGTGTCGCCGACGGCGAAGGCGCTGAAGCGGGACCGCATCAGCAGCTCGGCGGTCGGGGCCTGACCGGTGCCGGAGTGGAAGCGTCCGCAGCAGTCGGCGTAGGCGGCGGGCAGCCCGCAGGGGCAGGGGTGGGCCGGGGTCGGCATGGGTGTGCTCAGCTCTTCGGGGTCGGTTCGGCGGCCGCGGGCGGCTTCGGCTGCGGCCGCCCGGACGGGTAGGGGCGGAAGAGTCCTTCCTGGACGACGGAGACCAGCAGCCTGCCCTCCAGGTCGTAGATGCGGCCGCGGGCCAGGCCGCGTCCGCCGTGCGCGATCGGCGACTCCTGGTCGTAGAGGAACCACTCGTCCGCGCGGAAGGGCCGGTGGAACCACATGGCGTGGTCCAGGGACGCCATGTCGAAGCCTCGCGTGCCCCACAGGGGCTCCACGGGGAGGCGCACGGCGTCGAGGAGGGTCATGTCACTGGCGTAGGTGAGGGCGCAGGTGTGCACCAGCGGGTCGTCGCCGAGCGGGCCGACGGCGCGCATCCACACCGCGCTGCGCGGATCGGCGTCCTTGAGCTCCTCGGGCGTCCAGCGGAGCCGGTCCGCGTACCGGATGTCGAAGGGCTGGCGGCGGGCCATCCGCTCCAGCGCCTCGGGCAGTGCGCCCAGGTGGGCGCGGATCTCGTCGGCGACCTTCGGCAGCGTGTCCGGGTGGGGGAAGTCGAGGCGGGGAGGCAGCTGGTGCTCGATGCCGCCCTCCTCCGGATGGTGGAAGGAGGCGGTGAGGTTGAAGATCGTCTTGCCTTGTTGGACGGCGGTGACGCGCCGGGTGGTGAAGGACCGACCGTCCCGGACCCGCTCCACCTGGTACACGATCGGCACCCCGGGGATGCCGGGGCGCAGGAAGTACGCGTGGAGGGAGTGGACGGGCCGGTCGCCCTCGGTGGTGCGGCCGGCGGCGACGAGGGCCTGGCCGGCGACCTGCCCGCCGAAGACCCGCTGGAGGGACTCCTGCGGGCTCGCGCCGCGGAAGATGTTGACCTCGATCTGCTCCAGGTCGAGCAGGTCGACCAGTCTCTCGGCGGGGTTCGTCATCAGATCCTCTCCACTGTCGGGTCCGGCGGGTCCGGTCGGTCGCGGGCGTCGGTCAGTGCGCGCCGAGCTCGCCGACCGAGGTCAGCCGGATCACGGCCCGGCCCTCCTCGTCGGAGGCGGCCAGGTCGACCTCGGCGCTGATGCCCCAGCCATGGTCGCCGTTCGGGTCGGCGAACGTCTGGCGGACGCGCCACAGGCCGTGCGCCGGGTCCTCCTCGATCTGCAGCAGCTTCGGTCCTCGCGCGTCAGGGCCGGTGCCGAGGTCGTCGTACTCGTCCCAGTAGGCGTCCATCGCCTCGCCCCACGCGTCCGCGTCCCAGCCGGAGTCGGCATCCAGCTCGCCCAGCTCGTCGATGCGGTCCAGCGCGGCCAGCTCCACCCGGCGGAACAAGGCATTGCGGACCAGGACGCGGAAGGCGCGCGCGTTCGCAGTGACCGGCTTGACCTGGTCGGCCTTCTCCTGGGCCTCCTCCGCCGTCTCCAGCTCCGGGTTCGCCAGCTGCTCCCACTCGTCGAGCAGGCTGGAGTCGACCTGGCGGACCAGCTCGCCCAGCCAGGCGATGAGGTCCTCGAGGTCCTCCGACTTGAGGTCGTCGGGGATGGTGTGGTCCAGCGCCTTGTAGGCGCTCGCCAAGTACCGCAGCACGATGCCCTCGGTGCGGGCGAGCTCGTAGAAGGAGGTGAACTCGGTGAAGGTCATCGCGCGTTCGTACATGTCGCGGATGATCGACTTGGGGGAGACGGGGTGGTCGCCCACCCACGGGTGGCTCTTGCGGTAGACGTCGTAGGCGTGGAGCAGGAGCTCCTCCAGCGGCTTGGGATAGGTGATGTCCTGGAGCCGCTCCATCCGCTCCTCGTACTCGATCCCGTCGGCCTTCATCGCGCCGACCGCGATCCCGCGCTCCTTGTTCTGCTGGGCGGCCAGGATCTGGCGCGGGTCGTCCAGGGTCGACTCGACGACGGACACCATGTCCAGCGCGTACGACGGCGACTCGGGGTCCAGCAGGTCGAAGGCGGCCAGCGCGAACGTCGACAGCGGCTGGTTCAGCGCGAAGTCCTGCTGGAGGTCGACGGTCAGCCGGATCGTGCGGCCCTCGGCGTCCGGGGTGTCGAGTTGCTCGACCACCCCGCCGTCCAGGAGCGAGCGGTAGATCGCGATCGCCCGGCGGATGTGCTTCAGCTGCGCCTTGCGCGGCTCGTGGTTGTCCTCCAGGAGGCTGCGCATCGCCTGGAAGGCGTCGCCCGGGCGGGCGATGACCGACAGCAGCATGATGTTGGTGACCTTGAACCGGGAGGTGAGCGGCTCCGGCTCGGCGGCGATCAGCTTCTCGAAGGTGGTGTCCGACCAGGCGACGAAGCCCTCGGGCGCCTTCTTCCGGACGACCTTGCGGCGCTTCTTCGGGTCGTCGCCCGCCTTCGCCAGCGCCCGCTCGTTCTCGATGACGTGCTCCGGAGCCTGGGCGACGACGAAGCCCGCCGTGTCGAAGCCCGCCCGCCCGGCCCGGCCGGCGATCTGGTGGAACTCGCGGGCGCGCAGCGTGCGCACCCGGTTGCCGTCGTACTTCGTCAGCGCCGTGAACAGCACGGTGCGGATGGGGACGTTGACGCCGACGCCGAGGGTGTCGGTGCCGCAGATCACCTTGAGCAGGCCCGCCTGGGCGAGCTTCTCCACCAGGCGCCGGTACTTCGGCAGCATCCCCGCGTGGTGCACGCCGATGCCGTGCCGGACGTAGCGGGAGAGGTTCTGGCCGAACTTCGTGGTGAAGCGGAAGTTGCCGATCAGCTCGGCGATCCTGTCCTTCTCCTCGCGGGTGCACATGTTGATGCTCATCAGCGACTGCGCCCGCTCGACCGCCTGCGCCTGCGTGAAGTGCACGATGTACACCGGCGCCTGCCGGGTCTCCAGCAGCTCGGTGATCGTGTCGGTGATCGGCGTGGTGACGTACTCGTACGACAGCGGGACGGGCCGGGTCGCCGAGCGGACCACCGAGGTCGGGCGGCCGGTGCGGCGGGTCAGGTCCTCCTCGAACCGCGTCACGTCGCCGAGGGTGGCCGACATCAGGACGAACTGCGCCTGCGGCAGCTCCAGCAGCGGGATCTGCCAGGCCCAGCCGCGGTCCGGCTCCGCATAGAAGTGGAATTCGTCCATCACGACCTGGCCGATGTCGGCGTACTTGCCGTCCCGCAGCGCGATGGACGCCAGCACCTCGGCGGTGCAGCAGATCACCGGGGCGTCGGCGTTCACCGAGGCGTCGCCCGTGAGCATGCCGACGTTCTCGGTGCCGAACAGCTTGCAGAGGTCGAAGAACTTCTCCGACACCAGCGCCTTGATGGGCGCGGTGTAGAAGGTGACCTTGTCCTGGGCCAGCGCCGTGAAGTGCGCGCCCGCCGCGACGAGGCTCTTGCCGGAGCCCGTCGGGGTGGACAGGATCACGTTCGCTCCGGAGACGACCTCGATCAGCGCCTCCTCCTGGGCCGGGTACAGGCTGATGCCCTGGTCCTCCGCCCACGAGGAGAAGGCCTCGAAGAGCGCGTCGGGGTCGGCGTTCGGCGGGAGCTGATCAATGAGGGTCACACCCCCCATCTTGCCTGCCTTCCGCCCGGATGAGGGAACCGGCGGAAGGAAAGAAGATCATCGCAGGTACGCTGAGCCGTCGATCGGGACCGCGCGAGGCGTCGGGCGGGGCCCGCGGGCACACGACCTGGGGTGGGGTAACGAGCATGATGGGTCCGGCGCACTCGCTGTCGGGGGCGGCCGCCTGGCTGGGAGTGGGCGCCGCCACCGCGGCCGCCGGGCACCCGATGCCCTGGCCGGTCCTCGTCGTCGGCGCGCTGATCTGCGCCGGGGCGGCCCTCGCCCCCGACCTCGACCACAAGTCCGCGACGATCTCGCGCGCCTTCGGCCCGCTGTCCCGCGGCGTGTGCGAGGTCGTCGACAAGCTGTCGTACTCCGTCTACAAGTCCACCCGCTCCCGCAAGGACGCCCGCCGCTCCGGAGGCCACCGCACCCTGACCCACACGTGGCTGTGGGCGGTGCTGATCGGCGCCGGCTCCTCCGTCCTGGCCGCCGCCACCGACCGGTGGGGCGTCCTCGTCCTGCTCTTCGTCCACCTGGTGCTGGCCGTGGAGGGCCTGCTGTGGCGGGCGGCCAGGATGTCCAGCGACATCCTCGTCTGGCTGCTCGGGGCGACGAGCGCCTGGATCCTCGCCGGCGTCCTCGACCAGCCGGGCAACGGCGCCGACTGGCTGTTCGGCCCGGACTACGCCTACGTGTGGCTGGGCCTGCCCGTCGTCCTCGGCGCGCTGGTCCACGACATCGGCGACGCCCTGACGGTGTCCGGCTGCCCGATCCTGTGGCCGCTGCCCATCGCCGGGAAGCGGTGGTACCCCGTCGGACCGCCGAAGGGGATGCGCTTCCGGGCCGGCAGCTGGGTGGAGCTGAAGGTGCTCATGCCCGCGTTCATGCTGCTCGGCGGCTTCGGCGGAGCCTCCGCACTCGGGTTCATCTGACCCGCAGCCGTCCGCCCCGTGCCCGCACCGGCGCCCCGCGCAGGCCGCGGGGCGCCGGGATCACCCGTGCCAGGAGCGCCACAGGGCCGCGTACGCGCCGCCGGCAGCGACCAGCTCGTCGTGCGAGCCGAGCTCGCTGATCCGCCCCGCCTCGACGACCGCGATCACGTCGGCGTCGTGCGCCGTGTGCAGCCGGTGGGCGATCGCGATGACCGTCCGCCCGTCCAGCACCCGCGCCAGTGACCGCTCCAGGTGCCGCGCCGCCCGCGGGTCCAGCAGCGACGTCGCCTCGTCCAGCACCAGGGTGTGCGGGTCCGCCAGCACCAGCCGGGCCAGCGCCACCTGCTGCGCCTGCGCCGGCGTGAGCGCCGAGCCGCCCGAGCCGACCTGCGTGTCGAGCCCGTCGCCCAGGGCCCGCGCCCAGCCGTCCGCGTCTACTGCGCCCAGGGCGGCCCACAGCTCGGCGTCCTCGGCGTGCGCCCGGGCCAGCCGCAGGTTGTCCCGCAGTGAGCCCGTGAACACGTGGTGCTCCTGGTTCACCAGGGCCACGTGCTCGCGGACCCGCTCGGCCGGCATCTGCGACAGCTGCGCCCCGCCGAGGGTCACCTCGCCGGTCCGCGGCGCATAGATGCCCGCGAGCAGCCGCCCGAGCGTCGACTTGCCCGCGCCGGACGGGCCGACCAGCGCCACCCGGGTGCCGGGCGGCACCGCCATCGACACCTGGTGCAGCACGTCCACGCCCTCCCGGTAGCCGAACCGGACCCGGTCGGCGCGGACGTCCCGCCCCTGCGGGCGGACCGCGGCGTCGCCCGCGTCCGGCTCGATCTCCCGCACGCCCACCAGCCGGGCGAGCGACACCTGGGCGACCTGCAGCTCGTCGTACCAGCGCAGGATCAGCCCGATCGGATCGACCATCATCTGCGCGAGCAGCGCACCCGTCGTCAGCTGCCCCACCGACAGCCAGCCCTGCAGCACGCAGTAGCCGCCGAACAGCAGCACCGACCCGAGGATCGTCACGAAGGTGAC
Organism: Streptomyces toxytricini; assembly: GCF_014649915.1. Lineage (GTDB taxonomy): Bacteria > Actinomycetota > Actinomycetes > Streptomycetales > Streptomycetaceae > Streptomyces > Streptomyces toxytricini. Next base: position 60,131 of record NZ_BMTY01000018.1, read on the forward strand.
GTTGATGACGGGGAAGAGGACCGTCCGCAGGAAGAGCGTGTACCGCTCCCACGCCGTCCACTCCCGGATCCGCCGCTCCGACAGCGCGATCCGCGCCGGGCCGAGGCGGTGCGCCTCGACGGTGCGCCCGGCGTCCACCGTCTCCGTCAGCACCGCCGCAACCGCCGCGTACCCGGCGGCCTCCGAGCGGTACGCCGACGGGGCCCGCCGGAAGTACCAGCGGCAGCCGGTCACCAGCACCGGCAGGGCCACCAGCGCGGCCAGGGCGAGCGGCGGAGCCGTCACCGTCAGCGCCCCGAAGAGCAGGCTGACCCAGACCACGCCGATGGCCAGCTGCGGCACGGCCTCCCGCATCGCGTTGGCCAGCCGGTCGACGTCGGTGGTGATGCGGGACAGCAGGTCGCCGGTGCCGGCCCGCTCCAGCACGCCGGGCGGCAGCCCCACCGACCGGACGAGGAAGTCCTCCCTCAGGTCGGCGAGCATCTCCTCGCCGAGCATCGCGCCCCGCAGCCGGACCAGCCGTACGAACACCGTCTGCACCACGAGCGCCGCAGCGAACAGCAGCGCCGTCCGCTCCAGGTGCAGCTCGCGCGAGCCCGCCGCGAGCCCGTCCACCACCCGGCCCAGCAGGTACGGGCCCACCATGGAGGCGGTCACCGCGACCGCGTTGACCCCGACCAGGACGCCGAACGCCCTCCGGTGCCGCCGCAGCAGCCCCCGCACGTACGCCCGCACGGTCGCCGGCGAGCCCACGGGCAGGGTGGCGGCCGATTCCGGGGCCGCCGGGTCGTGCGCCGGCGGCGCCACGCCGATCATGCTGATTCCTCGATCCCTGTGAGTTCTTTCCCGAGCCGGGCCGGCCCGAGGCGGGCGACGCGCTGCTCCTCCTCCGTCTCCCGGGTGACGACGGCCCGGTAGCGCGGTTCGCGGCGCAGCAGTTCGCGGTGGGTGCCGGTCGCGGCCACCGTGCCGCCGTCGACCAGCACCACGTGGTCGGCGCGGTCGAGCAGCAGCGGGGAGGAGGCCAGCACCACGGTGGTCCGCCCGGCCCGCAAGGCCGCGATCCCCTCCGCGATGCGCGCCTCGGTGTGCGAGTCGACCGCCGAGGTCGGCTCGTCCAGGACCAGCACCGCCGGGTCGGCGGCCAGGGACCGGGCGAGGGCCAGCCGCTGGCGCTGCCCGCCCGAGAGGGACCGGCCGCGCTCGGTGATCCGGGCGTCCATCGGGTCGTCCACCCCGGCGGGGGCCGCCTGGAGCAGGGCGTCCAGGACGTCCCCGCAGTGGGCGGCGGCCAGCGCGGCCTCGGGCTCCACCTTCCCGGAGGACGGTACGTCGAACAGCTCCCGCAGTGTCCCCGACAGCAGCACCGGGTCCTTGTCCTGGACGAGGACCAGCCGGCGCGCGGTGTCCAGCGGCAGCCCGTCCAGCGCGACCCCGCCCAGCAGCACCGGGAGGCCGTCGGAGGCGTCGCCGGCGTCGTCCCCGGCGGCCGCCGGGTGGCCGCCGAGCCGCTCCGCCAGCCGGCCCGCGGCGTCGGGATCGCCGCACACCACCGCGGTGAGCCTGCCCGCGGGGGCCACGAGTCCGGTGGCCGGGTCGTGGAGGTCGCCTACCGGATCGGGGCCCCCGCCGCCCTCCGGCCCCGAGTCCGCCAGGCCGGGGCCGGTGCGCGTCAGCGACAGGACCCGGGCGGCCCGCTGGGCCGAGGGGCGGGAGAAGGAGTACGCCATCGCGATCTCCTCCACGTTCCGCAGCGGGTAGAGCATCGTGGCCACCGCGCTGAACGCGGCGACGAGCTCGCCCACCTCCAGCCGCCCCTCCTGGACGAGCGATGCCCCGTACCAGACCACCGTGAGCAGCAGGACGCCGGGCAGCAGCACCTGGATCGCCGCGATCAGCGCCCACATGCCCGCGCTGCGCACGGCGGCCTCGCGGACCTGCTGCGAGGCCTCGCGGTAGCGGCCGAGGAACAGCTCCTCGCCGCCGATGCCGCGCAGGACGCGCAGGCCCGCCACGGTGTCGGAGGCCAGCTCGGTCGCCTTGCCGGCCTTGTCGCGCTGGACGTCGGCGCGCCGCGTGGCGTGCGGCAGCAGCGGCAGGACGGACAGGGCGAGCACCGGCACCCCGACGGCGACGACCACGCCGATCGACGGGGCGAGGAAGAGCAGCCCGACGCAGATCGCGACGATGGCGCAGGCGGCGGCCAGGAATCGGGAGACGGCCTCGACGAACCATCCGATCTTCTCCACGTCGCCCGTCGAGACCGCCACGACCTCGCCGGCGGCGACCTGCCGGGTCAGGGCGGAGCCCAGTTCGGCCGTCTTGCGGGCCAGCAGCTGCTGCACCCGCGCGGCCGCGGTGATCCAGTTGGTGACGGCGGTGCGGTGGAGCATGGCGTCGCCGACGGAGATCGCCACGCCGATCAGGAGCAGCAGCGCGCCGGCCCGGAGCAGCCCGGCGCCGTCGCCCTCGACGACCGCGCCGACGCCCGAGCCGACCGCATAGGGCAGCCCCGCGATGCCGCCGAAGTGGACCAGGCCCCAGCACAGGCTCTTCGCCTGCCCGCCGAGCTGGCCGCGCCCCAGCCACAGCAGGAAGCGCGGGCCGGAGCGGGCGTCGGGCACTCCGGGGTCCGGATACGGAAGGTCGCTGATCTGCATGACGCCCCATGACTGGTCGAGGAGTTCAAACCGTGCAAGGTTCGCCTTCCGCGACCCTCCGGGGCAATCGAATTTGCGTCGGCCAGAGCCTCACCCGCAGTGCACTGCACCGGCGCTGCGCCGGCGCGTTCCCGCAGGCCCGGCGCGGTCCCCCCGGGGCCTTCCGCCCGGGGTCCGCGCAGGCCGGGTCAGGGGCGCGTGGCCCGCTCCAGTTCGATGAGGACCGAGCGGTAGGGGCGGCCGGTGGCACGCTCCATCCCCACCTCGCACATCCGGTTCGCGGACAGGTGCGCGTCGAACGCGCGGGCTCCCACCTCCTGCGCCTCGCGCGCCGTCGCGGCCGCGGTCAGCTCCGGGTGGAGCATGCCCCGGTCGCCGGCGAAGCCGCAGCAGCCCGCGTCGTCCGGGACGACCACCTCCGCGGCGCAGGCGGCCGCCACCTCCCTCAGGTGCCCGCCGGTGCCGAGCCGGTCCATGGAGCAGGCGGGGTGCAGCACGGCCGAGCCGGCCGTGCGCAGGATCCGCAGGCCGGGCAGCAGCTCCCGCGCCGCCCAGGTGACCGAGTCGACGACGGTGAGCTCCGCGTGCAGCGCCCGGTTCCCGTCCGTCAGGTACGGGACGACCTCCTGCGCGATGCCGAGCGTGCAGGAGGAGGCGTCCACGACGAGGGGCAGCAGCCCTCCGGCCGTCCAGCCCCAGGCGGCCTCCACGATCCGGTTGGCCATCACGCGGTTGCCGGCCTCGTAGCCCTTCGAGTGCCAGATGGTCGCGCAGCAGGTGCCGGCCGCGTCTCCGGGGATCCACACCGGCTTCCCCGCCCGTTCGGACACGGCGACCAGCGCCTCCTGCACCGACGGGCCCGGATCGCCCGGCGGGCCGCCGAGGATCCGGTTGACGCACGACGGGTAGTAGACGGCGGCGGCCCCGCTGCGGCGCGTCGCCGGGGGCGTGCGGGCCGCAGCGCCGGGCAGCTGCGGCAGCCAGGCGGGCACCAGGTCGGGCCGTACGAGCCGCCGCGCCGCCCCGGTCACCGCGGCCGGGAGCCGGCCCCCGGTGGCGCCGGCGGCCCCGTCGGCGGCGGCCGCGGCGAGCCGCGCCGCGGCCTCGACGGCGCGGAAGCCGCGGGCGGCGAGTTCCGCCGCCCGCTCCTCCAGAGGGCTGTGCCGGCGGCGGCGGAAATCCTTCATCAGCGCGCCCGTGTCGATGCCGATGGGGCAGGCCGGCTTGCAGGCGGAGTCGCCGGCGCAGGTGTCGACGGCGTCGTACCCGTACGCGTCGAGCAGGGCCTCCTGGACGGGGGAGCCGGGCTGCTGGCGGACCATCTCGCGGCGCAGCACGATGCGCTGGCGCGGAGTGGTCGTCAGGCCGGCGCTGGGGCACGCGGGTTCGCAGAACCCGCACTCGATGCAGGGGTCGGCCACGGCCTCGATCCGCGGGATCGTCTTCAGGCCGCGCAGGTGCGCCCGCGGGTCGCGGTCGAGGAGGACGCCGGGGGCGAGGACGCCCTGCGGGTCGACGAGCCGCTTGGTGCGCCACATCAGCGCGGTCGCGGCGGGGCCCCACTCCAGCTCCAGGAACGGCGCCATGTTGCGGCCCGTGGAGTGCTCGGCCTTCAGCGAGCCGTCGAAGCGCTCCACCACCAGCCGGCAGAAGGCGTCCATGAACGCGCCGTACCGCTCCACGTCGGCCGGCCGCGCCGCGTCGAAGGCGAGGAGGAAGTGCAGGTTGCCGTGGGCGGCGTGGCCGGCCACGGCCGTGTCGAAGCCGTGCTCGGCCTGGAGGTCCAGCAGGGCCGCGCAGGCCTCGGCGAGCCGGGCCGGCGGCACGGCGAAGTCCTCCGTGACCAGGGTGGTGCCGGGCGCGCGGGCTCCGCCGACCGCGGTGACGAAGGCCTTGCGGGCCTTCCAGAACCCGGCGATCACCGCCGGGTCCCGCGTGAAGGCGCCCGCGGCCGAGGGCACGGGGGCGATCGGGTCCAGCCCGGCCAGGACGCCGGCGGCCCGGTGCTCGTACTCCGCCAGGGCGGCCTCGTCCGCGGCGCGGAACTCCACCAGCAGGGCGGTGGTGTCCTTCGGCAGGCCGGCCCAGTCGGCGGGGGCCCCGGCGGCGCCGGCGCAGGCGCGCAGGGTGTTGCCGTCCATCAGCTCGACGGCGGCGGCCCCGGCGTCGTTGAACAGGGGGACGGCCGCCGCCGCGGCGGGCAGCGAGGGGAAGAACAGCAGGGCGGCGGCCGCCGCACGGTGCAGGGGCAGGGTGTCGAAGACCAGCTCGGCGAGGAAGCCGAGGGTGCCCTCCGAGCCGACCATGAGGCCGCGCAGGATCTCCACCGGGGTGGTGCCGTCCAGGAAGGCGTCGAGCCGGTAGCCGGTGGTGTTCTTGATCGCGTACTTGGCCCGGATGCGGGAGGCCAGCCCCGTATCCGCCTCGATCTCGCGCTTGATCTCGATCAGCCCCCGGCACAGCCCGGGTTCGGCGCGGGCCAGCGCCTCGTCGGCGAGGGGGTCGGCGGTGTCGACGACGGTGCCGCTCGGCAGGACGAACGTGAGCGAGGACAGGGTGCTGTAGGCGTTGCGCGTCGTCCCGGCCGTCATGCCGGAGGCGTTGTTGGCGACGACCCCGCCCACCGTGCACGCCGCCGCGCTGGCCGGGTCGGGGCCGAGGACGCGGCCGTACCGGGCGAGGGCGGCGTTGGCGCGCGCGACGGTCGTGCCCGGCCGGATCCGGATCCGCCGCCCCTCCTCCAGCACCTCCACGCCCGCCCAGTGGCGGCGCACGTCGACGAGGACGTCCTCGCCCTGGGCCTGCCCGTTCAGGGACGTGCCGGCGGCGCGGAAGACCACGTCCCGGCCGTGGCCGCGGGCGTAGGACAGCACGGCCGAGACGTCGTCGAGGTCCTCGGCGAGGACGACGGCCTGCGGCACGAACCGGTACGGGGAGGCGTCGGAGGCGTAGCGGACCAGGTCGGACGCCTTCCACAGCACCTTCCGCGGCCCGAGGAGCTCCGTCAGGCCGCTCCGCAGCGGCTCCGGCGTGCCCGCCGCCCGCCGGTCGGGCAGCCGGTCGGGGGAGGGGCCCAGGATGCCGGCGGGGCGCAGGGCCCCGGGCTCGGGTTCCAGCAGCGGCATCGGCGACCCCTCGCTCCCGTCAGCAGTGGCGCCCCCGCGGGGCGTCCGTCAGCGCGTCCAGCAGGCCGCCGAGCTGGTCCCGCTGCTCGGCGGTCAACGGGGCAAGGATCTCCTCCGCGGCGTCGGTCCGCGCGCTGCGCAGCCGGCGCAGCGTTTCGCGCCCCGAGTCCGTGAGCTCGATCCGTATGACGCGCCGGTTGGCAGGGTCGGGCGCGCGTCGCACGCAGCCGGCGGCCTCCAGGCCGTCGACCAGTGTCGTCACCGCGCGGGGCACGACTTCGAGGCGCGCGGCGAGGTCCGCCATCCGGGGCGGCCGGTCGCCCTCGGCGTACGAGACCAGGCGCAGCAGCCGGCTCTGCGCGGGGGTGATGCCCAGCGGCTCCAGATGGCGCTTCTGGATCCGGTGCAGGCGCCGGGTCAGCCGCAGCAGCTGCTCGGCGAGGACGCCGTCCGTGCTGTCGGTCTCGGGAGCGGTGCTCATACTGGGAAACAGTACCAGGGCCGGGCTCATTGTGAACCTAGGTAACAATGACCTATGCTCAGTGGGAGTCCCGCCAGAAGGAGGCCCATGCGCCCCGAGGAACCGAACTGGACACCGCCCGAGGAGCCCCTCGACCCGCGCCGCCCCGGCCCGAAGGAGCGGCCGCGCGAACTGCGCAGGATCGTCGGCCTCTTCCGCCCCTACCGCGGCAGGCTCGCCGTGGTCGGGCTGCTCGTCTGCGCCTCCTCGCTGGTCGGCGTGGCCTCGCCGTTCATGCTGCGGGAGATCCTGGACGTCGCCATTCCGCAGGGGCGGACCGGGCTGCTCAGCCTGCTCGCCCTCGGCATGATCCTGACCGCCGTGGTCACCAGCGTCTTCGGCGTCGTCCAGACGCTCGTCTCCACCACGGTCGGCCAGCGCGTCATGCACGACCTGCGCACCGCCGTCTACGCGCGCCTCCAGCGGATGCCGCTGGCCTTCTTCACCCGGACGCGCACCGGAGAGGTGCAGTCCCGCATAGCCAGCGACATCGGCGGCATGCAGGCCACCGTCACCTCCACCGCGACCTCGCTCGTCTCCAACCTGACGGCCGTGATCGCGACCGTGGTCGCGATGCTCGCCCTCGACTGGCGGCTCACGCTGGTCTCGCTGCTCCTGCTGCCGGTCTTCGTCTGGATCAGCCGCCGCGTCGGGAACGAGCGCAAGCAGGTCACCACGCAGCGGCAGAAGCAGATGGCCGCCATGGCCGCGACCGTCACCGAGTCCCTGTCGGTGAGCGGCATCCTGCTGGGCCGCACCATGGGCCGCGCCGACTCCCTGACCCGCTCCTTCGCCGAGGAGTCCGAGAAGCTCGTCGCGCTCGAAGTGCGGGCCAGCATGGCCGGACGCTGGCGGATGTCGACCATCGGCATCGTGATGGCCGCCATGCCGGCGATGATCTACTGGGCGGCCGGCATCGCCCTCCAGTCCGGTGCGCCCTCGCTCTCCGTCGGCACGCTGGTGGCCTTCGTGACGCTCCAGCAGGCGCTGTTCCGGCCCGCGGTGAGCCTGCTGTCCACCGGTGTGCAGATTCAGACCTCCCTCGCCCTGTTCGCCCGCATCTTCGAGTACCTCGACCTGCCGGTGGAGATCACGGAACCGGAGCGCCCGGTGCGCCTGGGCCGGGCCCGCGGCGAGGTGCGGCTGGAGGGCGTGGACTTCGCCTACGACGACCGGAACGGCCCCGCGCTTAAGGGCATCGACATCACCGTCCCGGCCGGCGGCTCCCTCGCCGTGGTCGGCCCGACCGGCTCCGGCAAGAGCACCCTGAGCTACCTGGTGCCCCGGCTGTACGACGTCACGGGCGGGCGGGTGGCGATCGACGGCGTGGACGTGCGGGACCTCGACTTCGACTCGCTGGCCCGTTCCATAGGCGTGGTCTCCCAGGAGACCTACCTCTTCCACGCCTCGGTCGCCGACAACCTCCGCTTCGCCAAGCCGGACGCCACCGACGAGGAGATCGCAGAGGCCGCCCGCGCCGCCCAGATACACGACCACATCGCGTCCCTTCCCGAGGGGTACGACACCCTGGTCGGCGAGCGCGGCTACCGGTTCTCCGGCGGCGAGAAGCAGCGCCTGGCCATCGCCCGGACCATCCTGCGCGACCCGCCCGTGCTCCTCCTCGACGAGGCGACCAGCGCCCTCGACACCCGGACGGAGCACGCGGTGCAGCAGGCGATCGACGAGCTCTCGGCGGGCCGCACCACGATCACCATCGCGCACCGCCTCTCGACCGTCCGCGACGCCGACCAGATCGTCGTCCTGGACCAGGGCCGCATCGCCGAGCGCGGCACCCACGACGAGCTCATCGCAGCCGGCGGCCGGTACGCGGCCTTGGTCCGCCGGGACCGCGAGACCGCCCGCGCGCCCCTGGGGCCGCCCGGGTCGGAGGGGCCCCGGGGGGCCGGCGGGTCGGACGCCTCCGGTGGGGAGCTCGCCCCCTCCGCGCCGGTGAACGTGTGATCGTATGACCGGTTGTGGGGTGTGATGCCGGGAATGCGGCCTGCGCCGGGTTAGCGTGCCCGCATGCGTCATGAGTACCGTCCGCCACGGCGCCGCTCCCGGCTGACCCGCCGGGGCCGTCTGGCGCTCTTCCTCGGCATGCTGCTCGCCACCGGCGCACTCATCGCCGTCCCCCTGCTGCGGGGCGCCGACGAGGCCGCCGAGAAGCCCCGCCACCTCCTGGTCCCGGAAGGCCGGCGTGCCCCCGAGGTCTATGCCGCGATCGACCGCGTCCTCGGCCTGCCCGCCGGCTCCGCCAAGGCCGCCGCGGCGACGGCCGCGCTCGACCTGCCCGCCGAGGCGAAGGGCAACCCGGAGGGCTTCCTGTTCCCCGCGACGTACCCCGTCACCTCCCGCACCACCCCCGCCGAACTCCTCACGGCCATGGTCCGCACGGCCAACGAGAAGCTCGCCACGAAGGCCGTCGCCGACGGCGCCCGGGCCCACGGCATGACCCCCTACCAGACCGCCACCCTCGCCAGCATCGTCGAGGCGGAGGCCGACTCGGCCGCGGACATGGGCAAGGTCGCCCGGGTCGTGCACAACCGGCTGGCCCGGTCGATGCCCCTCCAGATGGACTCCACCCTCAACTACGCGCTGAACCGGCACACGGTGGACACCAAGCTCGGCGAAACCCGCATCGACAGCCCCTTCAACACCTACCGGCGGCAGGGCCTGCCCCCGGCCCCCATCGACAGCCCCGGACTGCAGGCCATGGCCGCCGCGGTCGCACCCACACCGGGGGACTGGCTGTACTTCGTCACCGTCAAACCGGGGGACACTCGGTTCTCGGCCACCTACGCCGCGCACCGCAAACACGTGGCCGAGTTCAACCGGCTCCGGGCGACCGCCGACGCCGGCACGCGCATGGTGGCCGGCCGCGCCCAGCAGCAGCCCGGAGCACGCACCGACTAGACAAGGGTCCTCAAGGGGCCGCCGCAGGGACCGGCTCCCGGGCGCGGTCGCCGTCGCCGGGGGTGACTTCGCGGGCCAGCAGGCGGCGGATCTCCCGTACCGCCGAGCCGCCCGCCCGGTTGGCCCCGATCGTCGACGCCGAGGGGCCGTAGCCGACCAGGTGGACCCGCTCGTCCCGGACCGCGCGGGTCCCGTCGAGCCGTATGCCGCCGCCCGGCTCACGCAGCCGCAGCGGCGCCAAGTGGTCGACCGCCGCACGGAAGCCGGTCGCCCACAGGATCACGTCGGCCTCCAGGTGCCGCCCGTCCGCCCAGGCCACACCGGTCGGAGTGATCCGGTCGAACACCGGCTGCCGCTCCAGGACCCCCGAGGCGAGCCCGGCGCGCACGGCCTCGTTCAGGGCGAGCCCGGTCACGCTGACCACGCTCTGCGGGGGCAAGCCGCTCCGTACGCGCTCCTCGACCAGCGCCACCGCGGCCCGGCCCTCGGCCTCCCCGAACGGCCCCTCGCGGAACACCGGCGGCCGGCGCGTCACCCAGGTGGTCTCGTCGGCCACCTCCGCGATCTCCAGCAGGTGCTGCACCGCGGACGTGCCGCCGCCGACCACCACGACCCGGGCCCCGGCGAACGCCTGCGGCCCCGGGTACTGCGCCGTGTGGAGCTGCCGTCCCCGGAAGGACTCCTGGCCCGGGTAGCGCGGCCAGAACGGCCGGTCCCATGTGCCGGTGGCGTTGACGAGGGCCCGCGCGGACCAGGTGCCCGCCGAGGACTCCACCCGCAGCCGCCCGCCCCGCCCCTCCCGTACGGCGGTGACGTGCACGGGCCGCCGCACGTCCAGCCCGAACCGCTCCTCGTAGGCGGCGAAGTACGCGCCGATCACCTCGGAGGACGGGCGCTGCGGTTCGGCGCCCACCAGCTCCATGCCCGGCAGCGCGTGCATGCCGTGGACCTTGGCGTACGTGAGGGAGGGCCAGCGGAACTGCCATGCGCCGCCGGGGCGCGGCGCGTGGTCCAGCACGACGTGCCCGATGCCCGCCCGGGCCAGGTGGTAGGCGGTGGACAGGCCGGCCTGGCCGGCGCCCACGACCACCACGTCGACGTCGCCGGCCGACCCGGCCCGCACACCGCGCGTGTTTTCGTTCACGGTTCCACCAACCGGCGGGGTGCCCGGGATCTTCCCGGCCCTCCCTCGGGGCGGTCAGGGCCGCCGCAGCACCGCCGGGACCGGCCGCGCGGGCTGGAGCGTCAGCCCGGGGAAGACCGGCACGGGCTCGGGCCCGGTGTCGAGGTGGAAGCGGCGGGCCAGCACCGCCAGCACGAGCGCGGCCTCCACCAGCGCGAACCGCGCCCCGAGGCAGGCCCGCGGCCCGCCGCCGAAGGGGATCCACGCCCGCTCGTCGGCCCGGCCTTCGGCGCCGGCGTCCCACCGCTCCGGCCGGAACGCCTCCGGCTCCGGGAACCACCGCCCGTCGCGGTGCATCGACCAGGGGCTCGTCCACACGGCGGTCCCCGCCGGCACCGCCCGCCCGCCGATCACCGCGCCGTCCCCGGCGACCGCGGAGATCAGCCAGACCGGCGGGTACAGCCGCAGCGCTTCCTTGACCACCTGGCGGGTGAAGGGCAGCTGCTCGTAGTCCTCGTACGCGGGCAGCCGTCCGCCCAGCACCCGGTCCAGCTCCTCCGCCAACCGGGCCCGCGCCGCGGGCGACCCGGACAGCAGCTGCCAGGCCCAGGTGAGTGTGGTCGAGGTGGTCTCGTGGCCGCCGATGTACAGGGTGATCGACTCGTCCCGCAGTTCCTTGCGCGTCAGCGGCGCCCCCGTCTCGTCGCGGGCGGCGAGGAGCCGGCTCAGCAGGTCGTCGCGTTCGGTGCCGCCGGCGCGGGCCGCCTCGTGCTCGCGTATGACGTGGTCGATCTCGCGGTCCAGCACGGCGACGGCCTGCCGCAGCCGGCGCCGCCCGGGCGTCTGCACCCACGGCGGCAGGAACAGCGTCACCCCGCGGAACTCCGCGCCGAGCTCGCGCTGGGCCGTGGCCATGGCGGCGCTGATGGGCCCCTCGCGCCCCGCGGCGTCGCTGCCGAACAGGGTGCGCACCGCGATCCGCTGGGTCAGCCCGGCCATCTCCCGGTGCACGTCGATGCGGTCCCCGCCGGCCCACCCGCCCACCAGCGCGTCCGCGCACTCGACCATCGTCGCGGCGTACGAGCGCACCTGGCGGGGCCGTACCGCGGGCTGCACCAGGGCGCGTTTGCGCCGCCACTCCTCCCCGGTGGCGACGACGACGCCGTCGCCGAGGAGCTGGTGGAACGCCCAGCCCAGCTCCATCGGCTTGAACGTCTTCTCGACGGAGCCCAGCAGCTCCCCCGCGTGCTCCGGCCGGGACACCAGCACATTGCGCTTGGGGCCGAGCGCCCAGGGCACCCAGTCGCCGTGCCCGTCGCGCAGGGACTCGAAGAAGGCCAGGGGGTCGCGGGCGAAGGCCGGCAGGTTGCCCACGAGGGGCCACCGGCGCGGTCCGCGCTCGGCGCCCGGGGGCGTCAGGGTGGCTGTCACGCACGCATGGTGGCAGCGGACGGCCCGCCCCGCCAGATCCCTGCCGGCCCAATCCGGCCGTGTGCAGGGAGGGTTGGGCTTGAATCCCGGTGCCGGCCGGCGGTCCCGGTCAGGGTTTGCGGGCGGCCCGTCCGACCGCCTCCACCAGCGGCAGCAGCCGGTGCGGGACCCGCTCGCGCAGCGCCACCTCCGTGCGGGTGCGGACCACGCCCGGGAGGCGGATCAGCCGCTGGATGACGTCCTCCAGGTGCTCGTTGTCGCGGGCCGCGACCCGGGTGAGCAGGTCTCCGCCACCGGTGATCGAGAACGCCTCGATGATCTCGGGAACGGCCGCGAGCGCCTCGCCGACCTCGTCCAGGTGCCCCTGGGTGACCTCGACGTGCACGAACGCCAGCACCGGATGCCCGAGCGCGGCCGGCGACAGCACCGGGCCCGTCCCCGTGATCACACCGGTGCGCTCCAAACGGTCCAGCCGGGCCTGGAGCGTGCCGCGCGCCACCCCGAGGATCCGGGCGTACTCGCGGATGCTGGTACGCGGCTGCTCGATCAGGAGCCGCAGGATGCGGGTGTCGAGTTCGTCCACCGCCATGCGGCGACTGTACCAACGGCCCTCCGCCCGGCCGCGCCCCCGCCGCGGCCGGTGCATCCGCGCGGACCGGACCGGCCGAATCCCGTACGGGAGCCGCGCCGCTGATGAGGCCGCGGCGGGGCGGAGGAAGCGGCGGGGACGACGGAAGGAGAACCATGGCCGGCCTGCACTGCCTGGTCACCGGCGCCACCGGCTACATCGGCGGCCGCCTCGTGCCCGAACTCCTCGACGCGGGGCACCGCGTCCGCTGCCTGGCGCGCTCCCCGGAGAAGCTGCGCGACCACCCCTGGGCCGGGCGGGTGGAGGCCGTCCGCGGCGACGTGGGCGACGCCGCCTCCGTCGCGGACGCCATGCGGGGCATCGACACCGCCTACTACCTCGTCCACGGGCTGGGCGCCGGCACCGGCTTCGAGGACCGAGACCGGGCGGCCGCCCGGATCTTCGCCGACGCCGCCCGCGAGGCCGGCGTCCGCCGCATCGTCTACCTGGGCGGCCTGACCCCCGCGGGCGTCCCCGTCCGCGGCCTCTCCCCGCACCTGCGCTCGCGCGCCGAGGTCGGCGACATCCTCCTCGATTCCGGCGTCCCCACCACCGTGCTCCGCGCCGCCGTCGTCATCGGCTCCGGCTCGGCGTCCTTCGAGATGCTGCGCTATCTCACCGAGCGGCTGCCCGTCATGGTCACGCCCAGCTGGGTCGGCACCCGCGTCCAGCCCATCGCCGTCCGCGACGTGCTGCGCTACCTGGTGGGCAGCGCCGACATGCCGCCCGGCGTCAGCCGCGCCTTCGACATCGGCGGGCCCGACGTGGTCACGTACGAGGAGATGATGCACCGCTACGCCGTCGTGGCCCACCTCCCGCCGCGGTTCATCCTGCGGGTGCCGATGCTGACCCCGCGGCTGTCCAGCCACTGGATCGGACTCGTCACCCCGGTGCCGCGGGCCCTGGCCCGGCCGCTCGCCGAGTCCCTGCGCCACGAGGTCGTCTGCGCCGAGCACGACATCGCCCGCTTCGTCCCCGACCCGCCGGGCTCGCCCATCGGCCTCGACCAGGCGCTGGAACTCGCCCTCAAGCAGGTCAAGGAGGCCCGCGTCGCAACCCGCTGGTCCTCGGCCGGAACCCCGGGCGCCCCCAGCGACCCGCTGCCCACCGACCCGGACTGGGCGGGCGGCAGCCTCTACACCGACGCGCGCGAGCGCGACGTGGACGCCTCGCCCGACGCACTGTGGCGGGTCGTGGAGGGCATCGGCGGCGAGAACGGCTGGTACTCCTTCCCCCTCGCCTGGGCGGTACGGGGCTGGCTGGACCGGCTCGTCGGCGGCGTCGGCATCCGCCGCGGCCGCCGCGACGCGGCCCGGCTGCGGGTGGGCGACTCGCTCGACTTCTGGCGGGTCGAGGAGATCGAGCCGGGCCGGCTGCTGCGGCTGCGTGCCGAGATGCGGCTGCCCGGCCTCGCCTGGTTGGAGATGTACGCCGAGCCGGCCGGCCCTGCCGGGACACCCGGCGGCGGCAGGGCCCGCTACCGGCAGCGCGCCCTGTTCCACCCGCACGGTCTGCTCGGACACCTCTACTGGTGGGGCGTCTCGCCCTTCCACGCCGTGGTCTTCGGCGGGATGGCCCGCAACATCGCCCACGCCGCGAGCCGCCTGGAGGCGCAGCACGCCATCCCGGCCGGCGTCCCCGCATCCGCGGGCGGCCCCCCGGCCGAAGCAGGGGGCGAGGGGAAACCCCCCGAACCCCCGCACGCCCCGGAGCGGAGCCCGAAGCCATGAACGTCGCGGTCGTCCTGTTCACCTCCGACCTGCGCCTGCACGACCACCCGCCGCTGCGTGCGGCCCTCTCCTCCTGCGACCGGGTCGTCCCGCTCTTCGTCCGCGACCGCGCCGTCGACGCCGCCGGCTTCGCCGCCCCCAACCGGCTGGCCTTCCTCGCCGACTGCCTGGCCGGCCTCGACGCCGCGCTCCGGGACCGCGGCGGACGCCTCGTCCTGCGCTCCGGCGACGTGACCCGCGAGGTGTGCGCCCTGGTGCGCGAGTGCGACGCCGACGAGGTCCACATGGCCGCCGGGGTCAGCAACCACGCCCGCGCCCGCGAGGAGCGCCTGCGGGCCGCCCTCGAAGCGGAGGGCCGCCGGCTCTACGTGCACGAGGCGGTCGTCACCGCCGCCGCCCCGGGAGCGGTGCGCCCCGCCTCCTCCGACCACTTCGCCGTCTTCACCCCGTACTTCCGCCGCTGGGCAGAGCTCCCGCTGCGCCCGGTGCTCGCCGCCCCGCGCACGGTGCCCGTCCCCGACGGGCCCGGCTCGGAACCGCTGCCCCGCCGCGGGGACGTCGCGGGCGTCTCCCCGGGCCTCGCGGCGGGCGGGGAGCGCGAGGCGCGCGCCCTCCTGGCGCGCTGGCTCCGCAGCGGCGCCGCCCGCTACGAGGAGGCGCACGACGACCTCGCCGGCGACGCGACCTCGCACCTTTCCCCGCACCTGCACTTCGGCACCCTCTCGCCCACCGAGGCCGTCGAGCGCGCCCGCGCCGCCGGCGGGCCCGGCACGGAGGCCTTCGTCCGCCAGCTGTGCTGGCGCGACTTCCATTACCAGGTGCTGGCCGCCCGCCCCGACTGCGCCGCCCGCGACTACCGCGCGCGCGGCGACCGGTGGCGCACCGGCAGGGACGCGGAGGAGGAGACCGAGGCCTGGAAGGAGGGCCGCACCGGCTACCCGGTCGTGGACGCGGCCATGCGCCAGCTGCGCCACGAGGGCTGGATGCACAACCGCGGCCGCCTGCTCGCCGCGAGCTTCCTCACCAAGACCCTGTACGTGGACTGGCGGATCGGCGCCCGGCACTTCCTCGACCTCCTCGTCGACGGCGACCTCGCCAACAACCAGCTCAACTGGCAGTGGGTCGCCGGGACCGGCACCGACACCCGGCCCAACCGGGTCCTCAACCCGGTCCGCCAGGGGCTCCGCTTCGACCCCGAGGGCCGGTACGTGCACCGCTGGGTGCCGGAGCTCGCCGGGCTGCCCGCGCCGCAGGTGCACGAGCCGTGGCGGCTCCCGGAGGCCGAGCGGGCCCGGTACGACTACCCGGCGCCGCTGATCGGGCTCGCCGACGGGCTTGACCGCTTCCGCCGCGGCCGCGGCTCCGAGTGAACCGCCGGGCCGTATCGTGAGCCGGATGGACAGCACGTCCCCCGCCCCGCCGGCGCAGCCCGCCCTCCCGCAGCCCGAGGGGTCCGCGCAGGCACCGCGGCCCGCCCCGCCCGGGGCCGCCCTGAGCACCGGCGCGGTGGCCCGCCGCCTCGGCGTCTCCCCGACGACGGTCCGCTCCTGGGAGCGCCGCTACGCCATCGGCCCGGCCCACCGCGAGGACGGCCGGCACCGCCGCTGGACCCCGCAGGACATCGCCCGGCTGGAGCTGATGTGCCGGCTGACCGCGCAGGGCGTTCCGCCGGCGGAGGCCGCCCGCACCGCGCTCGGCGGCGCCGCCGAGCCGCCCCGCCCCGCCGAGGCGCCGGCCCCGGCGCCGGAGGACGCCCCGGGAGGGCCGGGCGGCGGCCTGCCTCTGGGGGCGGTGCGGCCGGAGTGCCGCGGCCTGTCCCGGGCGGCCGTACGCCTGGACGCGCCGACCGTGGCGGAGCTGCTCGACGCGGCCCTGGCCGAGCACGGCCTCGTCACCGCCTGGGAGGAGGTGATGGCGCCGACCCTGCACGCGGTGGGCCGCAAGTGGGCGACCGCGGGGGAGCGGTACGTGGAGGTCGAGCACCTGCTGTCCTGGCACGTCTCGCAGGCACTGCACCGGGTCCGGCCCCGGCCCGCGCCCCCGCACACCCCGCCCGTCCTCCTCGCCTGCGTCCCCGGCGAGCAGCACACCCTGCCCGTCGAGGCACTGAACGCGGCCCTCGGCGAGCGCGGCGTCCCGACCCGCATGTTCGGCGCGGCGCTGCCCGCCGAGGCCCTGCACGACGCCGTACGGCGCACCGGCCCCCGGGCCGTCGTCCTGTGGGCCCAGTCCCGCACGACCGCCGACAGGGCCCTCGCCAGATCCCTGGCCCGCATCGAATGGGGGCTCCGCGGCGCGCGCACGCAGTCGGCGCTGCTGCTCGCCGGCCCCGGCTGGGGCGGGGGTACGCCCGTGCCGGGCACGGGGCGGCTGCACGGGCTGCGCTCCGCCCTCGCCGTCATCGCAGCGCAGGAACCGCCTCCGGCAGGGAGCGCCGCAGCTGGTGCAGCGCCCTGCGCATATGGCTCTTGACCGTTCCCAGCGGCAGCCCCGTGCGGTCGGCGATCTGCGCCTGCGTCAGGTCGCCGTAGAACGCCAGCCGCATGACCCGCTGCTGCGCCGACGGCAGCCGGGCCAGCTCCCCGAGGACCACCAGCCGGTCCACCGCCTGCTCCGCGACCGGCCGCGGCGCGCCCGACGCGCTGCCCGGCGCCGGCGCCACCCGCGCGGCGGCGGCCGCCGCCCGGGCCCGCCGGGTCCGCGCCTCCAGGGCGTCCGCCACCTTGTGGCGGGTGATGCCGGTCAGCCACGCCCCCAGCCCTCCCGGCCCCGGCCGGTAGCGGTTCCGGCCGCGCCAGGCGGCGAGGAACACCTGCTGCGTGACGTCCTCGGCCTCGCGCTCGTCGCCCAGGCTCCGCTGGGCGAGGGCGTGGACCAGGGGCCGCCAGCGGCGGTAGACGGCCTCCATGCACCGCTCGTCACCGGCCGCGAAACCGGCGGCCAACCGCTCGTCGTGCTCCGCTTCATCCATGGGGCGAGCCTCTCCGGAGGCACCAGCGCGCACCACTCGCATCGTTTCCGCATCGAATCCGGTGCCGGGCTCGGGCGCCGCCCCTCGGCGCCGGGCCCGCCGCCGTCCGACCGGCTATCGTCCGGAGGATGAGCGACCTGCTGCTGGTGAGGCACGGCGAGACCGAGTGGAGCGCCTCCGGGCGCCACACGGGGCGCACCGACATCCCGTTGACCCCCGCCGGCGAGGAGCAGGCCGCCTCGCTCGCCCCCTGCTTCCGCGACATGGAGCCCGCCGTGGTGCTGGCCAGCCCGCTGCGCCGGGCCGTCGCCACCGCGGAGCTCGCCGGCCTGTCGGCCGCCGCCACCGATCCGGACCTGTACGAGTGGGACTACGGCGGTTACGAGGGCGTCACCACCGCCGACATCCACCGCACCCGGCCGCACTGGTCGCTGTGGACGGACGGCGTCCCGCCCGGCGGGGACGGCCTGCCCGGCGAGGACGCCGCCGCGGTCGGCGCCCGCGCCGACCGCGTGCTGGCCCGCGTGGCCCCCGTCCTGGCCGAGGACCGCGGCCCCGCCGTCCTCGTCGCCCACGGCCACTTCCTGCGCGTGCTCACCGCCCGCTACCTCGGCCTGCCGCCCCAGGACGGCCGACTCTTCCTGCTGCGCACCGGAACCGTCAGCGCGCTCTCCACCGAGCACGGCCTCCCCGTGATCGCCGCATGGAACACCCGCCCCTGACGCTGGTCCGTTGGCCAGGCAGTGGCGAGTCCGGACGGCCCGGGACCGGGCCATTGGCCCAGTGATCCGGGGCCGTGTTGAGCCAACGGGCCCCCGGATGATTATCTGTGGCCTATCCATGTAACCAGGCGCCGCGCGGCGCCGGGCGGCAACGAGGCCGGTCCCGGAGCGCGGTGCCTTCGCCGTGTCCGCCCGCCCACCACCCCCGGGCCGGCCGCCGGACCGGCGCGCACCACCTTGAGGGGGGCGGCACACCGCCGTGAAGAGGATGTTCACTGCTCCGGATCCGGGGCGTCTGAGACTGCGCAACTCGCTGCGCGCCGTGATCGGCGTCTTCCTGGCCGTGGCCGCGGCGGAGCTGTCGGGGCTCTCCCTCACCGCCTCCATCACCGGCGGCCTCGCGGCGCTGCTGGCCCTGTTCACCGTGCTCGACCCGAGCGTCCGCGCCCAGCGCGCGACGACCGCCCTGCTGCCCGTCGCCGGCTTCCCCGTCCTGGCCCTGGCGACCACGCTGCACGGCATGCCGGCCGTCCGGGACGCGGCCTTCCTCGCCGTCGTCCTCGTCGGCGTCTACGCCCGCCGGTGGGGGCCGCGCGGGCACGCCCTCGGCATCTTCGCCTTCATGATGTTCTTCGTCACGCAGTTCCTGCACGCGCTGCCCGCGCAGCTGCCCGAGCTGTACGCCGCCGTCGGCCTGGCGCTGCTCGCCGCAGGCGCCGTCCGCTTCCTGCTGTGGCCGATCGAGCGGCGCACGCCGCCCGCGCCCGCGCCGCCCGCCCTGCCCGGCCGGGGACTGGCCCGGCCCACCACCCGGCAGGCCGTCCAGGCCACCGCCGCCTGCGCCTTCGCCCTGCTCGTGGGGCAGGCGCTCTCGCACGAGCGGTGGTACTGGGCCGTCGGCACCGCCTGGTGGATCTTCGTCAACACCGCTTCGCGCGGCGAGACCCTGGTGCGCGGCTTCCGCCGGGTCCTCGGCACCGTCGTCGGCATCGCCGCGGGCCTGCTGATCGCCGTACCGCTGGACGGCGCGCCCGCCCCCACCGCCGCGCTGGTCGCCGTATGCGTCTTCGGCATCTTCTACACCGCCGCGCCCTCCTACTCCTGGATGATGTTCTTCGTCACCGTCATGGCCGGGCTGCTCTACGGACTGCTCGGCGTGCTCCACCCGGGCCTGCTGCTCCTGCGCTTCCAGGAGACCGCCGTCGGGGCGCTCGGCGCGGCGCTCGCCGTCGTCCTGATCCTCCCCGTCACCACCCACGCCGTGAACGACGCGTTCATCCAGCGCGCCCTGCACTGCGTACGGGCGGCCACCGCGGCCGCCCTCGACCGGCTGGCCGGCGACGACGCCGCCGACCCCGCGCCGCACGCCGCCGAACTGGAACTGCTGCTGGGCCGCGCCCGCACCGCGCTCGCCCCGCTGGTCCACCCCCTCAGCCCGCTGCGCGCCCGCAAGGCCCGCGCCCGCCAGGTCCTCGCCCTCCTCGACGACTGCGCGCGCGAGGTCCGCGGCCTCGTGGCCGTCGCGGCCGACCCGCAGGCCTCCCACGACGCCCGCCTGGCCGCCGCCTGCTGGCGCGTCGAGGCCGCCGTCGAGGCCCTGACCGCGCCGCACGGCGCCGCCGGGGCCGAGACCCCCGCCGGCGGGCCGCGGCCCCAGGGCCGGACCCAGGCCGCCGAGCCGGCCCTGGTCCACCTGCACGGGCTGGAGCACGCCCTGGTCGCGCTGCACGCCCCGCTGCGCACCGACCCGCGCTCCCCGCTCGTGATCAGCGCCTGACCGGATCCGGCTCCCGGGGCGCCCGTACGGCCGTAGGGTCCCGGCATGGACATCACGTACCGGACGGCGCTCCCCGAGGACGCCGAGGCCATCGGCCGGATCGACAGCTCCTTCACCACCGCCACGGTCTTCCGGGTCACCGCCGGGGAGGACGGCTTCCGCGTGCGCGAGGTCCCCGTAGACCCGCCGCTGCACAAGGTGTTCCCCGACACGGCCGAGGCGGCCGGGGACCACGGGTCCGAGAGCCGCGACGAGCGGGTCTTCGTCGCCCTCGACGGCGCGGAGGTGTGCGGCTTCGTCGCCGTCGGCTACGCCGCCTGGAACCGGCGCCTGACCGTCGACGACATAGAGGTCGCGCCCGCCCACCGGGGCCGGGGCATCGGCCGCGCCCTGATGGAGCTCGCCGCCGGCTTCGGCCGCGAGCGCGGCGCGGCCCACCTGTGGCTGGAGGTGAGCTCGGTCAACGCACCCGCCGTGCACGCGTACCGGCGCATGGGCTTCACCTTGTGCGGCCTCGACACCGCCCTCTACGACGGCACGCCCTCGGCCGGCGAGCGGGCGCTCTACATGGCCCGGCCCTGCACGTGACCGGGGTGGATCCTACGCCCCGTCAGGCTGCCGCGCAGGAGGTTCGGTCGAAGATCACTCGCCGGTGTGTTCCGGCCCCCGGCACGCTGACTCCGCCGACCTGCGGCCTGTACAACGGGTCACCGTCGACCGCGTGTGCATCCGCCACGCACAGGGTGGATCTGTCCGGACAGGGGGTAACGGCCCGGGATGGAAAAACTTCGGGAACGCTCGACCACGACGCAGGTGTGGGCCGCGGCTGAGGAGTTCGTCCGCCTCTTCCACCGGGAGAATCCGCAGGCGGGTGATCCGCACGCGCGGCTCGCCGCCGTGCGGGCCGAGATCGCGGAGACGGGGACCTACCGGCACACGCCGCAGGAACTCGCCCACGGGGCCCGCGTCGCCTGGCGCAACAGCAACCGCTGCATAGGCAGGCTCTACTGGAACTCGCTGCGCGTGCGCGACCGCAGACACATCGGCGACGCCGATGCGCTCGCCGAGGAGTGCTTCGCTCACCTGCGCGAGGCCACCAACGGCGGACGGATCAGACCCACCATCACCGTCTTCGCCCCCGACACCCCCGACCGCCCCGGCCCGCTGATCTGGAGCGAGCAGCTGATCCGGTACGCGGGCTACGGCGACCACCCCTCGCTCACCGTCGGCGACCCGCGGAACGCGCCGCTCACCAGCGCCCTGCTCGCCCTCGGCTGGCGCGGCGGGGCGGGCACCCCCTTCGACCTGCTCCCCCTGGTCGTCCAGGGCGTCGACGACAAGCCGCGCTGGTTCGACACCCCCGCCGACGCGGTGCTGGAGGTGCCCATCGAGCACCCCGACGACCCCGGCTGGGCGGAATGGGGGCTGCGCTGGCACGCCGTTCCGGCCATTTCCAACATGTGCCTGGAGATCGGCGGCATCCACTACCCGGCCGCCCCGTTCAACGGCTGGTACATGGGCACCGAGATCGGCGCCCGCAACCTCGCCGACACCGACCGCTACAACCTGCTCCCCGCCGTCGGCCGCCGCCTCGGCCTCGACACCTCCAGCGACCGCTCGCTGTGGAAGGACCGCGCGCTCGTCGAGCTGAACCGGGCGGTGCTGCACTCCTACGACCGGGCGGGCGTCACCATCGCGGACCACCACAGCGAGTCCCGGCGGTTCCTGACCCACCTGGCGCGCGAAGAGCGCAAGGGCCGGGAGGTCGGCGCGGACTGGTCGTGGATCGTCCCGCCGATCTCGGGCGCGGCAACGCCGGTCTTCCACCGCACGTACGAGGACCGGCCCAGCGCGACCGCCTACGTGCACCACCCGGGCGCCCGGGAGCGGGCCGAGGGCCGCGACTTGGTCTAGACCTTCTGTTACCGTCGGCCCCGAGGAAACCGGGAACGGCGGAGAGGGGCATCCGTGGACGGCACGGCAGGCGCGGGCGGGGCGGGCGGCATCCCCGGCACGGCAGGGGCGGGCTCCGCCCCGGCAGGCGTCCACACGCGCGTCCACATCGGCTCGTTCACCTCGGCCGGCGGCCGCGGGATCACCACCGCGGCCGTCGACCCGTCGACCGGGGCGCTCACCGTCCTCGCCGCCACCGGCGACGCCCTCGCCGACCCCTCCTACCTGGCCGTCGACCGCGGCAGCGGCCTCCTCTACGCCGTCAGCGAGACGGAACGGGGCGCCGTGCAGGTGTTCCGGCCCGACGGCAGCGGCCTCGCGCCCCTCGGCCCGGCCGTCCCCGTGGGCGGCGCCGGCCCCACGCACCTCAGCCTCGCCGGGCGCACCCTGCTCACCGCCCACTACACCTCCGGCGGCATCAGCAGCCTCCCGCTCGCCCCGGACGGCAGCGCCGCCGGCCCCGCCGCCGTCCTCGCCCACCGGGGCGGCGGGCCCGACCCGGACCGCCAGGAGGGGCCGCACGCCCACCAGGTCCTGCCGGACCCGAGCGGCCGCTGGGTCCTCGCCGTCGACCTCGGCACCGACTCCGTGCGCGTGTGCCGCCCCGCCGCCACGGCCGCCGGCGCCCCGGTCCCGCACGCCGAGGTCCGGCTGCGTCCCGGCAGCGGGCCGCGCCACCTCGCCTTCCACCCGGAGGGCGGGACCGCGTACGTGGTCCACGAGCTGATGCCCCTGCTGACCGTCTGCCGCTGGGATCCGCGCTCCGGGCGGCTGGAGCCGCTCGGCGAGGTGCCGCTCGCCCCGGGGGCCGCGCCCGGCGGCGTACGGGCCTACCCCTCGGCGGTGCTGGCCTCGCCCGACGGGCGCTTCGTCCGGGTCGCGGTGCGCGGCGCCGACGCGATCCTGACGCTCTCCCTCGCGGACGGCCCGCACCGGCCCCGCCCCGCCTCGAACACCCCCTGCGGCGGCGCCTGGCCGCGCGACCTGGCCGCCGACCCCGCCGGGCACCGGCTGTACGCGGCCAACGAGCGCTCCGGCGACGTCACCTGGTTCGACGTGGACCCGGCGACCGGCGAGCCGCACCGGGCCGGGGCCCTCGCGGTCCCGGCGGCCGCCTGCGTCGTCTTCGCCTGACCGGCCGCCCGCGCGGGCCGCAGACGCGGCGAGGGCCCGCCCCCGGATCGCGGGGTGCGGGCCCTCGTGCCGACGGTGCCGACCGGGTCAGCGGGCGGGGGCGCCCTGCGGGATCCCGAGGGCGGCGGCGTACTGGGTGACGACCAGCTTGCCGAGTGCGCCGTACGCGCCGAGCACCTCGGAGACCGCGCAGTCGGCCTCCTTGGCCGCCGTGTCCAGCAGGCCCTCGGCGGCCTCCGGGCCGATCAGGTACGGCGCCAGCGCGAGCTGCGTGGAGCCCTCGCTGCGCAGCTGCTCGGCGACGGCGGCGACCGCGCCCTCCTGGTCCAGCGCGGCGGCCTTGACCGGCACTGCGAGGCGGGCGGCCAGCAGCATGCCGGTGACGCCGGCGACCTGAACGGCTTCCTCGCCGCCGGTGGTGGCGACGATGATGCCGTCGGCGGCGGTCGTCACCGTGAAGAGCCGCGCGCGGTCGGCGCGGGCCAGGCCCGCCTCCGACAGCCGCACGTGCATGCCCTCGGCGAGCAGCGGGTGCGGCCCGAGCACCTCGGCCAGCTCCACGGCGGCCGTGGAGTCCATCACGGCCTGGCGGATACGGCGCAGCAGGTCGGCGTCGGGGCCGGCCAGCAGCGGGACGACCACGGCGTCCGGACCGGACTGCTCCGGAACCTCGTGGCCCGCGGCGCGCGCGAACTCCGCGCGCGCGACGCGCTCGGCCGCGACGGCGGTCAGCACGCCCGCGAGGGCCGGGAACTCGGCGCCCTCGGCGTCGTCACCCTCCAGGAAGCCGACGCGGGCCTCCAGACCGGGCAGCTCGGAGCGGCCCATGCTGATGATCTCTTCCGCGAGCCCGCGCGAGGCGGCAGAAGGCGCGCCGGGCACGGCGAGCACCAGCGTCGGCGCGCCCTCGGGGGCCACCGCGGGCTCGGGCCGGCGGTGGCGTCCCGTCTGGCGGGGTCGCGGCATTCGTACGGGCAGGCCATTTGCGGGCCCAGTGGGGGAGCTCATGGCGCCGCATGCTACTGGCTTATCGGAAGCAGGTGTTCGGGCAGGGTCCGGCCGGGCGGCATCTGTCCGTATTTATCCGATGAATGTCGTATAAGGTTCAACCGAATGATCCACTTGCGGACGGATCAGACCCCGGCGGGCAGTCGCCAGTCCACCGGCTGCGCCCCCTGCCGGGCCAGCAGGTCGTTGGTCCTGCTGAACGGCCGGGAGCCGAAGAACCCGTTGTCCGCGGACATGGGGGAGGGATGGACGGACTCCACCGCCGGCAGGTCGCCGAGCAGCGGCCGCAGGTTGCGGGCGTCGCGGCCCCACAGGATCGACACCAGCGGCTTGCCGCGCGCCGCCAGCGCCCGGATGGCCTGCTCGGTGACGGCCTCCCAGCCCTTGCCCCGGTGGGCGTTGGGCTTGCGCGGCGCCGTGGTCAGCGAGCGGTTGAGCAGCAGCACGCCCTGCCGGGCCCACGGCGTCAGGTCCCCGTTCGCGGGGCGCGGCACGCCCAGGTCCGCGTGGAGTTCGCGGAAGATGTTGTCCAGGCTCGGGGGCACCGGGCGGACCTCCGGGGCCACCGAGAAGGACAGGCCCATCGCGTGCCCCGGCGTCGGGTACGGGTCCTGCCCCACGATGAGCACCTTCACCTCGTCGAAGGGCTGTTGGAACGCGCGCAGCACGTTCGCCCCCGCCGGCAGGTAGGTCCTGCCGGCCGCGATCTCCGCGCGCAGGAAGTCGCCCATGGCGGCGATGTGCGCCGCCACCGGCTCCAGAGCGCGGGCCCAGCCCGGCTCGACGATTTCTTTCAACGGTCGTGCAGCCACGGGGAGTCACTCTACTGGCCCAACGCCCGGCCCCGTGCCGCACTCCTCCTGAGGGCCGTTCAGGCGGGCAGCACCGCGGCCCGCACGCACAGCACGTCCGGCAGGTGCTCCGCGAGCAGCTCCCAGCTGTCGCCGTCGTCGCGGCTGGCGTACAACTCGCCGTTGCGGTTGCCGAAGTACACGCCGGCCGGGTCGGCGTCGTCCGTGCACAGCGCGTCGCGCAGCACCGTGCCGTAGTGGTCGCCGTCCGGCAGGCCGCGGGTGAGCGGCTCCCACGTGGCGCCCGCATCGGAGGTGCGGAACACCCGGCACCGGTGCTCCGCGGGGACGCGGTCGGAGTCGGCGTTCAGCGGGAAGACGTAAGCCGTCCCGGGCCGGCGGGGGTGCGCGGCGACGGCGAAGCCGAAGTCGGAGGGCAGCCCGGAGCCGATGTCGGTCCAGCTGCCCCCGGCGTCGTCGCTGCGGTACACCCCCCAGTGGTTCTGGAGGTAGAGCCGGTCCGGGTCGCCGGCGTCACGGGCGACCTTGTGGACGCACTGCCCCCACTCCGGCTGCGGGTCGGGCAGGAACACCGCCGACACGCCGCGGTTGGACGGGGCCCAGCTGCCGCCGCCGTCCCGCGTGCGGAAGACCCCGGCGGTGGAGACCGCGACCGTGACGGCCGCGGGGTCGGCCGGGTGCGTCAGCACGGTGTGCAGGCCCTCACCGCCGCCGCCCGGCATCCAGTCCCCCCGGGTCGGGTGCTCCCACAGCGGGCGGACCAGCTCGAACGACTCGCCGCGGTCGGCCGAGCGGAACAGCGCGGCCGGCTCGGTGCCCGCGTACACCACGTCCGGCGCCTCGGGCCCGGCCGGGTGCAGCTGCCAGACCCGTTCCAGGGAGGCCCCGGTGTCCTTGGGGAAGCGCACCGCCGGCTGTGCGGGCTCCCGCCACGTCGCCCCGAGGTCGTCGGAGGTGAACACGGACGGCCCCCAGTGCGAACTGTCACCGCCGACGAGCAGCCGGGGCACCGGGCGGCGCCGGTCCACCGCCACGGCGTAGACGGCCTGGGCGTTGAAATGCGGCCCCTCGAACCGCCACGGCCCGCCGTCCCTGCTGCGGCCGATGAAGAGCCCCTTGCGGGTCCCCGCCAGGAGCAGCACCTCTGCCATGATCGACACCTCCGGCCGTCCTCGGCCCGGCCGCACTTCCACGCGTCCCGCCGGGCGCCTTCCGGCCAGTCTGCACCCGTGCCGCGGCCGTGGCCCGGCAGCGGGGCCGTGGCCGGCGACCGGCTGACCGCCGGCGATCGACCGGCGCGGCAAAGTGTGGCTACTTGATCGTAGGAGGCCGAAAGGGGTTGACTTCCAGCCTCAGCCACTGCTCGCGAGAGGCAATACGTGGTCACAGAGCACCTCTCCCCGCTCGACCTCGCCTTCTGGCGGATCGACTCAGCCGACCACCCCATGCATCTCGGCGCCCTCGCGGTGCTCGACTCCGCCCCGCCGGGCCCCCGCTCCGACACCCCTCCCGCCACCGCCGCCCTACCCGACCCGGCGGCCCGCGCCGCCGAACTCCTCGCCGCCCGCTGCGCCCGCGTCCCCGGCCTGCGCCGCCGCATCCACGACGTGCTGCTCCCGGTGGGCGCGGCCGCCTGGGCGCCGGACGCCGGCTTCGACCCCGCCCGGCACGTCTTCCTCGTCCGCACCGACGACCCCCTGGCCGCCGCCGGTCCGCTGATGGCCAGACCCCTGGACCGGGACCGGCCTCCCTGGGAGGCGCACGTCCTGGCGGGCCCCGACCCGCGCTCCTTCTGCGTCCTGTTCAAGTTCCACCACGCGCTTGCCGACGGGCTCGCCGCCCTGGTGCTGGCCGCCCACCTCTTCGACGAGGGGCCGCCGCCCGGCCGGAGCGCCCCGCGGACCGTCCCCGCCCCGGCTCCGGCCGGGTCCCTGCGCAGCCTCCAAGGCGCCCTCGCCGCCCGCCTCCAGGGCGTCGGCCAGGCGCTGGAGATCGGCGCCGCGGTGGCCCGCTCCGGCCTGCCGATCGGCGTCCCCGCCGCCCTGACCGCCGCCGCGGGCGGGAGCGGCACCCGCGCGGTGGCCGCCCTCGCCCTCGACCTCGACGACGTCAACCGCATCCGCAAGGTCGCCGGCGGCACGGTCAACGACGTCCTGATCACCCTCGTGGCGGGCGCCCTGCGGCGGTGGC
This sequence comes from Streptomyces toxytricini, assembly GCF_014649915.1. Classification (GTDB taxonomy): domain Bacteria; phylum Actinomycetota; class Actinomycetes; order Streptomycetales; family Streptomycetaceae; genus Streptomyces; species Streptomyces toxytricini. The sequence goes on from NZ_BMTY01000018.1 coordinate 86,831, forward strand.
TCGCCGAGCGGGGCAGCCCCGCCGCCCCCGGAGCCGGGCCGAGGGCGCTGATACCGGTCTCCCGCCGCAGGCCCGGTGCGGGAGCGAAGTACGGCAACCGGCTCTCCGGCTACCTGCTCCGGCTCCCGCTCGACGAGCCCGACCCGCTGCGCCGGCTCCAGCGGGTGCGCAGCGGCATGGACCGCAACAAGGACGCCGGACCGTCCCGCGGGGCCGGGGCCGTCGCCCTCCTCGCCGACCACGTCCACCCGCTGGGGCACCGGCTGGGCGGCCCGCTGGTGGCGCAGGCGGCGCGGCTGCTCTTCGACATCCTGGTCACCAGCGTCCCGCTGCCCGGGTTCACCTTCTCCCTCGGCGGCAGCCGGGTCCGGGAGGTCTACCCGCTGGCGCCGCTGGCGCAGGGGCACGCGCTCGCCGTCGCAGTGTCCACGTACAAGGACACCGTCCACTACGGGCTCGTCGCCGACGCGGAGGCCGTCCCCGACCTGGCAGCGCTGGCCGGGGCGCTGCGCGCCGAGCTGGAGGACCTCGTCCGCGAGGTGTCCTGAAGCCCCGCCCGGGCCCGGACGGCTCGGGCGGAGGCGCGGCTCGGGCGCTGCCGGTTCAGGCGGACGGGGCGGCGGCGTGCGCCTCCGCGCCGGGGACCGCCCGCCCGTCCGCGGCGGCGAGCAGCCCCGCCCAGTCCGGGATCTTCACCGATCGGCGGCCGAGCGACCGGCCCAGGTCGGCCTCGGCGGCCTCGATGGCCAGCCAGCCGGGCCACTCCACGGGCCGCAACCCGGCGGCGCGCAGCGCGTCCAGCGGGTCGCCGGGCAGCTCGCGCCGGGCCAGGGCGCCCGCGTCCTGGAGGAGTGAGGAGGCCGTCTCCTTGGCGCAGGGCCGGTTGGTGCCGATCACCCCGGTCGGGCCGCGCTTGATCCAGCCGGCCACGTACTCCCCGACCGAGGCCCGGCCGGCCCGCAGGACCCGGCCGGCCGCGTGCGGGACGGTCGCCTTCGCCGCGTCGAAGGGCATCCCGGGCAGCGGTACGCCCTGGTAGCCCACCGAGCGCAGCACCAGCTGCGCCTCGACGTCCTCGTACGCGCCGGTCCCGGTGACGCCGCCGCGGCCGTCCGGGGCGGTCCGCTCGAAGCGGACCCCGGCGGCCCGTCCACCGCGCCCGGCGAGCACCTCCACCGGGCGCAGGTAGAACCGCAGGGCGATGCGGCGTCCCGCGGGGCCGGCCGGGCGGTCCGCTCCGGGCTCGGCCCAGCCGCGGAGCACCTCCAGGTTGCGCCGGGCCACCGCGGGCAGGTCGGCGGCCCCCTCGGGCCCCGCCGCGTACGCGGGGTCGAGCGCCAGCTCGGCGGGGTCGGCCAGGGCCGCGACACCGGGCAGCGTGCCCAGCTCGCGCAGCTCCTTGGTGGTGAACTTGGCCTGGGAGGGGCCGCGCCGCGCGACCATCGACACCGCGCGCACCCCGCTGCCGGCCAGGACGCCCAGCGCCGGCTGCGGCATGTCGGTGGGTGCGAGCTCCGGTTCGCCGCGGGCGAGCATCCGGGTGACGTCCACGGCGACGTTGCCCGCGCCGACGACCACCGCAGAGCGGACCCCGGACAGGTCGAAGGCCCGGTCCGCGGAGTCCGGGTGCCCGCTGTACCAGGCGACGAACTCCGTCGCGGAGTGCACGCCGGTCAGCTCCTCGCCGGGGATCCCCAGGAGCCGGTCGCGGGCGGCCCCCACGCAGTACACGACGGCGTGGTAGAGCTCCAGCAGCCGTGCGGTGGACAGCTGCGGCCCGCCGACCTCGACGTTGCCGAGGAAGCGGATCCGCTCGTCCTCCAGCACGGTGCGCAGGCTGCCCTGCAGGGACTTGATCTTCTCGTGGTCGGGGGCGACCCCGTACCGCACGAGCCCGTAGGGCGCCGGCAGCCGGTCCAGGACGTCGACGCGCACGCCCGGCACCTCCCGCTGGGCGACCAGCGTCTGGGCGGTGTAGACCCCGCTCGGGCCCGATCCGACGACGGCGACACGAAGCACGGCGGTACTCCTCCCGCAGGGATCTCCAGCATGGCACCGCGGCAGCGGGCCGTCAGCCCATGGCCCGCATTCGGTGGATCTCGGCGCTCTGCGTGGCCACGACCTCGTTGGCCAGCTCCTCGACGGCCGCATTGTTGCCGGCCTTCAGGACCTCGCCGGCCATCGTGAGGGCGCCCTCGTGGTGGCTGGTCATCAGGGTCAGGAACAGCCGGTCGAAGTCGGCCCCGCGGGCGGCTTCGAGGTCCTTCAGCTGCTGCTCGGTCGCCATGCCCGGCATCGCGCCGTGGTCGTGGCCGCCGCCGTCCGCGCCGGCGGGTCCGGGATGGCGGGCCAGCCAGGCCCGCATGACGGCGATCTCCGGCGCCTGCGCCGCCGAGATCCGCTCGGCCAGCCGCTTGACGGCGTCCCCGGCGGCCCTGTCCGGGGCGAGAGCGGTCATCCGGACGGCTTGTTCGTGGTGTTCGACCATGTGCCGCATGTAGGCCCGGTCGGCGGCGTTGGGGGTGTCGTCGGGCCGGCTGCGGGCGGCTTCCTCGGGGGAGAGGGTGCGCGCCTTCTCGCCGGGCCTGCCTGGGGCGATGACGGGGGCCGCGTCTCCGGCGGGTGCCGCGCCCCCGTCTGCCGTGCAGCCGGTGACGGTGAGGAGGACGCCGGCGGCCGCGGCGGCGGGACCGAGGAGCCGGCGGATTCGACCGGGTAAGCCCTTTGCCATGTCCATGGTAAGGAACATACTGCCGTCGTCCGCATTCCACTCCCACCCAGAGCGGAATCGACCGGACAGCATGGGAGGGCACAGTGACCCCGAACCACACCGCCGACCCGCGACGCACCGGCCGAGGCAACCGGAGGATCCGCACAGCGGCTGCGGCGGCGGGCGGCCTCCTCGCCGCCCTGCTCGCCGCACACCCCGCGGCCGCCACCCCCGACCCGGGGGACCTGGCGCCCGGCGCGGGCGCCCCGCAGAGCGCGGTCCCGCCGGCCGGCCGCGCACTCGCACCCGGCGAAATCCCAGGCCGGGACGAGATCGTGCACAGCCCCAACGTCACCCCGCTGGTCAACATCCCCCGCGCGTTCCCGAACGACATCAACACCGACCTGGCCTTCCAGGGCCGGTACGCCTACGCCGGCAACTACGGCGGCTTCACCATCTACGACATCGCCGACCCCAAGGCCCCGAAGACGGTCAGCACGGTCCTCTGCCCGGGCGGCCAGAACGACATCTCCGTCCACGGAGACCTGCTCTTCCTCTCCACCGACTCCTCGCGCAGCGACGACTCCTGCAACAGCGTCTCGCAGCCCGCCACCGAGAAGTCCTCCTGGGAGGGCATCAAGATCTTCGACATCAAGGACAAGAAGAACCCGCGCTACATCAAGTCCGTCGAGACCGCCTGCGGTTCACACACCCACACCCTCGTGCCGGACGGCCGGGACATCTATGTGTACGTGGCCTCCTACTCCCCGAACGAGGCCTTCCCCGACTGCCGCCCCCCGCACGACGGCATCTCCGTCGTCAAGGTCCCGCGCAAGGCACCCGCCCAGGCCGCCGTGGTCGGCTTCCCCGTGCTGTTCCCCGACGGCGGCAACCCGGGTGCGCCCACCAACCCCGGCGTCTCCAAGACCACGGGCTGCCACGACATCACCGTCCTCCCCGCGAAGAGGCTCGCCGCCGGCGCGTGCATGGGCGACGGCATCCTCTTCGACATCCGCGACCCGGAGCGGCCGCGGGTGATCGACCGGGTCCAGGACAACACCAACTTCGCGTTCTGGCACTCGGCGACCTTCAACGAGAAGGCCGACAAGGTCGTCTTCACCGACGAGCTCGGCGGAGGCGGCGGCGCCACCTGCAACGACGCCACCGGCCCGAACCGCGGCGCGAACGGCATCTACGACATCACCGGCCGCGGCGACCAGCGCAAACTCGCCTTCCGCAGCTACTTCAAGATCCCGCGCCATCAAGCCGACACCGAGAACTGCGTCGCCCACAACGGCTCGCTGGTCCCGGCCGCCGGGCGCGACATCATGGTCCAGGCCTGGTACCAGGGCGGCGTGTCCGTCTGGGACTTCACCGACTCCGCCCGGCCCCGGGAGATCGGCTACTTCGAGCGCGGCCCGCTCAGCACCGACCAGCTCTCCCTCGGCGGATCGTGGTCCGCGTACTACTACAACGGCCACGTCTACTCGAACGACATCGCCAAGGGCCTCGACGTCCTCAGGATCGACGACCGGCGCACCGACAGCGCCGAGCGGGTCCGGCTCGACCGGCTCAACGTCCAGACCCAGCCCGAGTACCGCTGACCCCGCCCGCCGCCGGCCCCGGCAACCGGGCGGCGGCAGCCGTCCCCTCAGGCGGCGGCGCGGCCGCCGGGGGGAAGCCCAGCTCCCAGTCCAGCCCGTAGCGCTGGAACAGCTCGGCCCGCAGCCGGGCCGCCGGCATCGGCGCGCCCGGCAGCAGGACCGCCACCACCGCGCCCATCAGCAGGGCCCGCAGCAGCGGGTAGTCGGTGTCCACGTCGGCCGAGCCGTAGCGCTCGACCGTGTCCCGGAGCAGCGCGGCGAGCCTCTGCTGCTCCGGGCACTGCACGAAGCCCTCGGCCTGCAGGATGCCCGCCATGTGGGTCCGCATCAGCAGCGGCTGGTCGCGGGCCAGCCCCAGCACCGCGTCGACGGCGCGGGCGAGCCGCTCGCGGCCGTCCTCGCTGCGCGGCTCCCGCTCCAGCGCCGCCTCCAGCGTGAGGTGCATCAGCCGGTGCACCGCCGACTGGAGCAGCTGCCGCTTCCCGGGGAAGTAGTACGAGACGAGGCCCCGCGCGGTGCCCGCCCGGTCGGCGATGTCCCCGAGCGTCGTGGCCTCGTAGCCCCGCTCGGCCACCAGCTCCACCGTGGCCTGGAGAAGCCGCTCCCGGGAGCGTCGCCGCAATTCTTCATTGACCGATGCGCTGCGCGGCGACATGCTTACTCCTGCGTTGACTGGCTTCCAGCCAATATACTCGGCGCACGGCGCCGGCTGCTCTGCGCGACGCGGGGGATCGCGCAGAGCACGCCCGCGCCCGGACACCGTCAGCGCCTGCGGCGCAGCTCGAGCACGGCGACGACCGCCGCGCCGAGGGTGACGTGCATCAGCGCCAGCGCCGCGACGCTGCCGCCGTCGGTGTCCGACATCAGCGGACCTGCCACCGACAGCAGGGCCAGCCCGCCGCCCACCCACTGCGCGATCCGCAGGAAGACCGGCTTCCACAGTGCGAGCAGCAGTGCGGCGCCCAGGCCCGCGAGCAGGGGGACGACCGACGAGGCGATGACGCCGCCGGTGGTGACCGGGTGCTCCTGCCCGCGGTCCATGACGACGAGCGAGGCGCCGGCGGCTCTGGCGACGGCGAACACGAGCAGGTTGACGACAGCCGCCCCGACCGCGCCGGCGGCCAGGAGCTTCCACCAGGCGAGGCGGGAACGGCGGGCCGGGACCGCGGCGGGGGCGACGGGGTCGGAACCGGAAACGGTGCTGCTCGACATGGGACTCCTCCAAGGGGCGAAGTGCCGCGCCGGCCTGCTGCGGCGGCGGCACGGGAGGAAGCCTCCGACCCCAACCGCGCTTGAGGTCAAGCCCTGCCGGAGGGCTCCCGCCGTCCGGCCTCCGCCGGCCCCGGCCCCGTACGCCGCACCCGCAGGGGCACCGTGATCGCCAGGGCCGCCAGCCCCGCTCCCAGCACCCAGCCGGCCAGCACGTCCGATGTCCAGTGCACCCCGAGGAAGACCCGTGTGAAGCCGACTCCCAGCACGGAGACGGCCGCGAGGACAGCCGCAGCGGCCATGCCCCACGCCGGCGGCCGGGGCACCCGCCGCCGCAGCAACCACAGGAGCATCAGGCAAACCGCCGCCGCGGTCGCCGCATGGCCCGACGGATAGGCCGCGTAGGAAGCGGAATCCACCGGATCCGGCCACTCCGGCCGTTCGCGCCCCATCAGTGACTTCATCCCCTGGTTCACCAGGGCTGCCGCCACCGTCGCCGCGGCCACCCGCAGGGCGAGCTCCCCCCGCCCGCGGCGCCAGAGCCACACGCAGGCCGCCACGGCCAGCGCCCGCATCATCCACGGATCCCACACCACGTCGGAGAAGACCCGCACCACGGCGGTCGCCTCCGGGTTCCGGACGGCGTACGCGTGCAGCCGCACGGCCACAGCGCCGTCACCGGACAGCAGCGGCCGCCATCCCGCAGCCACCAGGACCGTCAGCACCGTCCAGAGCACCGCACAGCCGATGCCAGTCCACCGAACCCACCCGCATCGCATGCGGAGATCCTCGCACCATCCGGCCCGCGCCGCCGAACGCGCCGCGGCACCGGCCACCGCCCGGGCTGCCGGGGGTCCGCCCCGCGGGCCCCTACGCGAGCGCCCGCAGCCCCGGCACGAACGCCACCAGCAGCGGAACCGCCGGGACGAGCGTCGCCAGCGCCGTCAGCCGCAGCCGGCGCACGGGCGACAGCCGCGGCGTCGCCGACAGCAGCCGCCGCACCCGCTCCGGCACGTGCGGCTGCGGGGCGGGCGAGGGGCCGAAGACGCCCCGGTCCTCGTTCAGCCCCACCAGGGCCAGCGCGATGGTCAGCCGACCGAACCGGCGCGACGCCACGTCGTCCGCGGCCAGCTCGACCAGCCGGTGCATCTCCGCCTCGAACGCCGCGAACACCGGCACCTGCGGGAACCCGCCGGCCAGCGCCCGCGAGCAGTGCAGCAGCCAGTCGTGGCGGGCCGCCGCATGGCCCTGCTCGTGCGCCAGGACGGCGTCCAGCTGGCTGCCCTTCAGCCTGCCGAGCGCGGCCGTCGTCACCACCAGCTGCGGCGCCGGGCCGGGCAGCCACCACGCGTCGGGCCGCGGCCCCTCCAGGACGACGAGCCGGGCACCCGGCGCCGGCACCTCCCCCGGCAGCAGCGGCGCCCGGACCATCAGCTCGGCGCCCCGCGCCCGCCGCCCCGCCCGCGCCCGCAGCACCTCCCGGGCCAGCCGCACCCCCGTCCACAGACCGCCGCCCGCCAGCAGCAGCGCGGTGCCGACGGCCCACGGGCCGCCCGTCGGGCCGAGGCCGTAGGCGTCGACCACCCCGTGCGGGGCCGCCGCGAAGAGCCGGCCCCGCACCGCCAGCCAGGCGGCTGCCGCGCTGAACACCATCGACAGCGCGAAGCACAGGAGCACCGCCCCCACCACGCACTGCCACGCCCACAGCGCGACGACCGGTTCACGCCCGGTCCACTGGGCCCGGGCCAGCAGGCGCGGGGCGAGCACCGCGGTCAGGGCGCCGAGCAGGAGGAGAACGGCGGGGACCATCATGGCGCCAGCCTATGAGGGCCGGACTACCGGCAGGTACGCACTCCGGCGATTGGTGACGCAGGACACGTTTCCCCTGCCCTCACATCAGCAGCAGCATCGCCAACATGCCCGTCCCCATGGCCAGTCGGCAGGCGCGCGCCACCTCCCCGTCCTCCCCGCCGCGCCCCGCACCCGCCGGCCCGGCCCCCGCCGCCGCGGCGGACGCGGCCGGCCCCGCGGCCACCAGCCGCGCCCCGCCGAGCAGCACGTACGCGGCGTAGTACAGGAGGAGTGCGCCGGTGACGAGCGGCGGCCCGGCGGCGCCGCCCCCGTGCCCCCCGTGGCCGCCGCCCGCGTACATGGCCAGCGCCATGTACGCCATGGCCAGCGACCCGACCAGGTGGTGCGTGTGGTGCAGCCCCCGCCGCAGCAGCCAGACGGCGTGCAGCGCGGCCCCGCAGCACAGGACCGGCAGGATCCGCGCCCCCCACGGGGCGGTCCCGGGCGGGAGGGCCATCACCGCCATCCCCAGCGCCATCACCGCCTCGCCCCCCGCCGGGCCGCGCTCCGGCCGCCCGGCCGTGCACGCCCGGTGCAGGCAGCAGGCCCCGCTCACGGCGCACACCAGCACGGTCAGCCAGGCGGGAAGGGCGGCGGCGAAGGAGGGCCAAGAGGACATCGCTGGACCGTGCACGGCTGGGCCCCCCCGGTTCTCGTCGGCGTCAGGGGAAGAGATGCCCCGGCCGGACGGCCCCCACGCGGCGCCCGGTTAGGCTGTCCTTGCCCCACCGGCATGCCGCATGCCGCTGAGCACGCAGAACGGAGCCCGCCGATGCCGACCGCCCAGCCCGTTGAACTGGAGTTCCGCCACGCCGTCGAGGCCGACGTGCCGGAGCTCGTGGCCCTCGTCGAGTCGGCCTACCGGGGCGAGGCGAGCCGCGCGGGGTGGACCACCGAGGCGGACCTCCTGGACGGGCAGCGCACCGACCCGGAAGGGGTCCGCGCCGTCATCCGGACCGCCGGCAGCGTCCTCCTGGCCGTGGAGCGCGACGGCGAGCTCGTGGCCTGCTGCCAGCTCGAACACCGCGGCGACCACGCCTACTTCGGGATGTTCGCGGTCCGGCCCGGCCTCCAGGGCGGCGGCCTCGGCAAGGAGGTCCTCGCAGAGGCCGAACGCCGGTGCCGCGAGATGTGGGCGGCCAAGGAGATGCGGATGACGGTGGTCAGCCTCCGGGAGGAGCTCATCGCCTACTACGAGCGCCGCGGCTACCGGCGCACCGGCGAGCTGAGCCCCTTCCCGTACGGCGACGAGCGCTTCGGCGTCCCGCTCCGCGACGACCTCGCCTTCGAACTGCTGGTCAAGCCGCTGTAAGGCGGCGCCCGCCCGCGGGCGGGCTCAGGCCGTGAACCGGCCCGTGCTGCGGATCTCCGGGAAGTCGGTGGCCGCGCCGTCCAGTTCCAGCGCCCGCGCCAGCCGCAGGTGGTCCAGGGAGTTGACCGTCCAGCCGGTGACCCGCAGCCCGGCCCGGTGCGCCGCCTCCACCGTCTCCAGCGTGAGCCGCCGCAGGTTCAGGGCCAGCGTGCGCGCCCCCGCGGCGAGCGCCCGGTCGACGACGTCGTCCGCCTCGTCGCCGCCGAGGTCCGAGTACAGGACGGTCCGGCCGCCCGGGACCAGCCGGGCGGTCTCGGCGAGCACCGCGTCGTGGAAGGACGCCACCTCCACGCGCCCGGCCAGGTCCCGCTCCACCACCAGCCGCGCCACCGCCGCGGCCGCCGACAGGTCCCGCACCGACACCTGCAGCGGCGCCCGGACCGCCTCCAGGACCTCCTCGAAGAGCGGGATCCGCTCGCCCCGGCCCGCGTCCAGGCCGCGCAGCTCGGCGGCGGTCAGGTCGGCGACGGCGCCCGCGCCGTCGGTGGTGCGGTCCACCCCGGGGTCGTGCAGGGCGACGAGGACGCCGTCCTTGCTCAGCTGGAGGTCCAGGGCGATGACGTCCATGCCGCAGCGCTCCGCGCGGACGAACGACCGCAGCGTGTTCTCCGGCTCGACGCCCATGACCCCGCGGTGACCGATGGTGAGGAAAGTCAAGGTTCTCTCGCTTCCGTCGACGGCGGCTGCCCGCGCGGTCGCGGCGTCCCAGGTCCGGCGCGCGCGGTGAGGACGCATGCTAGTGCGCCGCGCACGCGATGAGACCGCCCGTGCACGCACCGCTACGGCGCCGGGGGCCGGTTCCCGCCAGGGCCGCCCGCCCCTGCCGGGCTCCGGAGGGCCCTGTCGCGTCACCCGCGGGTGGGCGCGCCACCGCAGCCTTGACGAACTGACGAAGCGTCTGCTCCAGCGGTCGAGGGCGGGAAGAATTGCGGTCGCGGCGGGGGGTGCGCCGAATAATTTCCTGGCCCCCCTCTTGAGCGGGAGACCCTCCCGTGCATACCCTGGGTTTACGTGAGGTTCTCCTGTGGAGGAAGTGACATGACGGAAACTCTTGTGCCGGGTTCTGGCGGTGCGGTGATAACCGCCGGTGCGCGGGTGGTCGACCACCCGGCGTGGCCCGAGCTCAAGGCCGCCGTGGAGGAGATCCGCCCCTGGCAGGCCGCGGACGGCTCCATCGACTTCGACGCTGCCGACGCCCCGGCCAAGGCCGACGTCGAAGCCGCCGTCGAGCGCGTGGCCCGCGCCGTCGAGACGCTGTCTCCGCTGATGCCGTACGCCGCCGAATACCACCGGGCGCTCGTCGCGGACCTGCGCAAGTGGGTCTCCGAGGGCTTCGGCGTGCCGGACTTCCTGGACTCGCTGCTCGCCTTCCAGCCGGCCGCGGAGCGCGTCGAGGGCCGCCAGCACCTGGTCGTGTTCCCGATGTACACGCAGAACGGCAACCCCGACCGGAACTTCGAGGCCGTCGTCCTGAAGATGGTGTGGCCCGAGTGGCTCTCCGAGCTGGAGCGCACCCGGTACGACAACCCGCTCTTCCTCGGCATCACCTTCGAGGACTTCACCCCGGGCTACGACACCCACTCCGCGGTGCTCTTCCCGGAGACCATCGCGGTCCGCGAGGCCCCCGAGCGCTTCAGCTGGGGCGGCATCTTCTGCGACCGCGAGGCCGCCCGCTACCGCAAGGTCACCGAGGCCGCCGTCGACATCCTGGGCATCGAGCTGCCCGAGGACATCGCCCGCATGGTCGAGGACCAGGAGCGCTGCGAGAAGGCCTTCGTCCTGTGGGACATGGTCCACGACCGCACCCACAGCCACGGCGACCTGCCGTTCGACCCCTTCATGATCAAGCAGCGGCAGCCGTTCTGGATGTACGGCCTGGAGGAGCTGCGCTGCGACCTCACCGCCTTCAAGGAGGCCGTGAAGCTGGAGTCCGAGGGCAACGAGCACGGCCGCGACGTGCAGTACGCCGTCCTCTTCGACCGGATGTTCCGCTTCCCGGTCTCCGGCGACCGCAACCGCAACTACGACGGCCTCGGCGGCCAGCTCCTCTTCGCCTACCTCCACAAGCACGACGTCGTGCGCTGGACGGACAACAAGCTGAAGATCGACTGGATGCGCGCCCCGCAGGTCACCAACCAGCTGTGCGCCGAGATCGAGGAGCTGTACCGGGCCGGCATCGACCGCCCGAAGCTCGTCCACTGGTTCAAGGCCTACGAGCTGGTCTCCACCTACCTCGCCCCGCACCCGGGCTCCAAGTGGGCCAAGGGCCCCGACGCCCTGGACCTCACGCAGCCGCCGCGCAAGCTCGTGGACGACGTGCTTCCGGACGAGTTTCCGCTCAGCATGTTCTACGAGGCCCTCGCGAAGAAGCTCAAGGGTGTGATCGCCTCCACCAAGGGCATCACCGCCCCGACCGCGGACGCCGCCGAGCAGGCCGCCGCGTGAGCACCCGCCCCCAGGAGGCTGCACAGATGAACACCGGAAACGCCGCGGACGCCGGGACCGCCGAGGCCCCGCTGAAGGGTGCCGTCGTCGCGGTAGCCGGGGCCGGCGGCCCCGCGGGCCGGGCCGCCCTGATGCGCCTCGCCGAGGCCGGCGCCGTCGTCGTCGCGTCCGACGCCGACGCGGCGCGCCTGGCCGAGGCCGTGGACGCGGCCCGGTACGCCCACGGCGGCGCCACCGTCACCGGCGACACCGTGGACCTGCTCGACCTGGAGGCCACCAAGGCGTGGGCCGACCGCACCGAGAAGGAGTTCGGCCGCGTCGACGGCCTCGTCCACCTCGTCGGCGGCTGGCGCGGCAGCACCTCCTTCACCGAGACGGACCTCGCGGACTGGGACTTCCTGGAGAAGCTCCTGATCCGCACCGTCCAGCACACGTCGATGGCCTTCCACGACGCCCTGCTCCGCAGCGGCCGCGGGCGCTACGTCCTGGTCAGCCAGTCGGGCGCGCACAAGCCGGTCGCCAACAACGCCGCCTACAACGCCGGCAAGGCCGCCGCCGAGGCCTGGACCCTCGCGATGGCCGACTCCTTCCGCAAGGCGGGGGGCGAGGACGGCCCCGGAGCGGCGGCTGCGATCCTGGTGATCAAGGCACTGGTGCACGACGCGATGCGCGCCGAGCGCCCCAATGCGAAGTTCGCGGGCTTCACCGACGTCAAGGACCTGGCCGAGGCCATCGCCGGCGTCTGGGAGAAGTCCGCCATCGATGTGAACGGACAGCGTCTGTGGCTCACACCGCAACCGTGAAGACCGACGCCCGCCGCCGGCACGACCCGGCGGTGCGCGGTTTCGCGAGCGACAACTACGCGGGGGTCCATCCGGAGATCCTGGAGGCCCTCGCCCTCGCCAACGGCGGCCACCAGGTCGCCTACGGGGAGGACGAGTACACCGAGAACCTCCAGCGGGTCATGCGCAGCCACTTCGGCCCGTACGCGGAGGCCTTCCCGGTCTTCAACGGCACCGGCGCGAACGTCACGGCCCTGCAGGCCATGACCGACCGCTGGGGTGCGGTGATCTGCGCCAAGACCGCCCACATCAACGTGGACGAGGGCGGCGCCCCGGAGCGGATGGCCGGCCTGAAGCTGCTGGCCGTCCCCACTCCGGACGGCAAGCTCACCCCGGAGCTGATCGACCAGGAGGCCTGGGGCTTCGAGGACGAGCACCGGGCGATGCCGCAGGTCGTGTCGATCACCCAGAACACCGAGCTGGGCACCGTCTACACCGTGGACGAGGTCCGGGCCATCTGCGAGCACGCGCACGCGCTCGGCATGAAGGTGCACCTCGACGGCGCCCGCATAGCCAACGCCGCCGCCTCCCTGGACGTGCCGATGCGCACGTTCACCAACGCGGCGGGCGTCGACGTGCTCTCGTACGGCGGCACGAAGAACGGCATGATGTTCGGCGAAGCCGTCGTCGTGGTCAACCCCGACGCGGTGCGCCAGATGAAGCACATCCGCAAGATGTCGATGCAGCTCGCGTCGAAGATGCGGTTCGTCTCCGTCCAGTTGGAGGCGCTGCTCGCCAAGGACCTGTGGCTGCGCAACGCCCGGCAGGCCAACGGGATGGCGCAGCGGCTGGCCGCAGGCGTCCGCGAGACCGACGGGGTGGAGATCCTCTACCCGGTCCAGGCGAACGCGGTCTTCGCGAAGCTGCCGCACGAGGTGTCGCGCAGGCTCCAGGAGCGCTACCGCTTCTACTTCTGGGACGAGGCCGCCGGCCACGTCCGCTGGATGTGCGGCTTCGACACCACCGAGGAGGACGTCGACGGCTTCCTCCAGGCGCTGAAGGAAGAGCTGGCCCGCTGATCCGACCGCGCACGGTCGCATGAATGGATATACCCCCGACCGCAATTCCATTGAATTGCGGTCGGGGGTATGCCTATGCTCCGCCCCATGCAGCTGATCCCGCGGAGCCCGGACGAGCGCGCGTACACGGCGGCGAGCGAGGCCGTCGACCACGACCATCCGTACGTCCGGGAGCTGGCCGGCAGCCTGTGGTCCGCCCATGGGGACGCATACTCATACGCCAAGGCGGCCTTCGAGTTCGTCCGGGACGCCGTCCCCCACTCGGCGGACTCCGGCGACCTGCGCGTCTCCTGGCGCGCCTCCGACGTCCTCGCGACCCGCAACGGCATCTGCCACGCCAAGTCGCACGCCCTCGTGGCCCTGCTGCGCGCCCGCGGCATCCCGGCCGGCCTCTGCTACCAGCGGCTGACCGAGGACGACGGCACGCAGCCCCTCGTCCACGGCCTCATCGCCCTCCGGCTCCCCGGCTCCCGCGGCTGGGCCCGCCAGGACCCGCGCGGCAACAAACCCGGCGTGGACGCCCAGTTCCGCCTGGGCGCCGAACGGCTCGCCTTCCCCGTCCGCCCCGGACTCGGCGAGGCCGACTACCCCGACCTGTACGCCGAACCCCACCCGGCCGTCCTCACGGCCCTCCGCGGCTCCGCCGACCGCCGGGAGCTGTGGCAGAGGCTGCCGCAGGACCTGTAGCGGATTCCGCCGTGCCGCGAGCGCCCGCGGTGCCGCGCGGCGCGGCCAGGCCGTGCAGCAGTGCCGACGCCAGGACCAGCGCCCCGAC
>NZ_BMTY01000018.1:100678-171874 GCF_014649915.1 Streptomyces toxytricini
ACCGCTCAGCAGCCACTGCGGCGGCGCCTGTGCCGCGAAGCCGACCAGCGCCGCCCCCAGGGAGGCGGCCGTCAGCTTCAGGCCCGCACCCAGGGTGAAGACCTGGGCCCTTACGCCGTCGGGGGCGTACGCCGCACGGATCCGCAGCGTGGCCGTCAGCAGGGGCCCGTCGCACACGCCGGCGACGGCGAACAGCACCGCCCCCACCGCGAGGGAGGGTGCGAAGGCGGCCGTCGCCAGCGCCGCTCCCGTTCCCGCCATGGCCCACCGCGCGAGCCGTCCCGGCTCCACCCCCGCGATCCGGCCCGCCGTCAGCGAGCCCGCGAGCGCGCCGACGGCGAACGCCGTCATCAGCACGCCGCCCGCGTCCGGGCTGCCGAGTCGGCCCGCCCACAGCACCGAGCAGGTCGTCAGCGAGCCCAGGCCGACGAAGGCGAGCGTCGTCGCCGAGGTGATCGCCCGCAGCTCCCGCACCTGCCACAGCGCGGCCAGCCCCGCCCCCAAGCCGGCCGGGCGCCCCGCAGCGGCCGGCGTGACCGGTACGGCCCCGTAGGGGAGGCTCGCCGCGAGCGCCGCGGCCACTGCCGCCGCCAGGGCGAGAACGGCCAGGGCCGGCTCCGCCGAACCCGCCGCCGCGGCCAGGCCGACGGCCGCCGGGGCGCTGACGGCCGCCGCGTTGTAGGTGGCGGCGTCCCACGCGTATGCGCGATCGCGCGCCGCCCCCGCCGGGACCAGCCCGGCGACCAGGCTGGAGAGGCCGCCCGTCACCATCGGCCCGCATGCGCCCCCGAGCGCCGCGACGGCGAGCACCGCCGGTGTGGGCGCCCGCCCCAGCAGGACGGCGACGGCCGCCACGGCGATGCTGAAGCCGGCCAGGGCTCCCGCGTGCAGCAGCCTCGGCCGCCGGGTCCGTTCCGCCGCCGCTCCGGCGAGCGGTGCGGCCAGCACGTGCGGTGCCAGCCAGGCGGTCAGTACGAACGCCCCGTACGCCGTACTGCCCGTGCGCTCCAGGGCCAGCAGCACCACGGCCAGGCCCATGCCCTCCGAGGCGAACCGTGCCGCCACCGCAGCCGCGAGGTATCTCCCGAACCCGTGCACACCCAAGCCCCCGCCCGTATGTAACGTGTTATCAGAAGAAGACGTTACGGCATTCGCGTGTAGGGCGAAAGGATCCGCACATGGCCGAATCCGCGCAGGGGTTCTCGGCGGCCCGCAGGCTGCTCGACGTCACCGAAGCCGTGCGCGCGGACCCGGGACTTCCGCGCACCGCACTCGCCGCCCTGCTCGCCCGCCACGGTGAGCGCCCCTCCGACCTGCAGCCGGGGGCGTTCACGGAGGCGGACGCGGCCGAACTCCGCGCCGCGGCGGGGCGGATGGCGGAGGTCTTCGCGGAGCAGGACGAGGACCGGGCGGCCGCGGCCCTCAACGCGCTGCTCGAACAGCACGGCACGAGGCCGCGGCTCACCCGGCACGACGGACACCCCTGGCACCTGCACGCCGACGGGGGAGAGGGCGCGGGCTGGGGCGGCTGGTTCCTGGCCTCCGGGGCGCTGGCCCTGGCCCAGCTCCTCACGGAGCACGGACGGATCGCCTGGGGCGCCTGCGCCGCAGCCGGCTGCGGCCGGCTCTTCCTCGGCGCGGGTACCGGCAGTGCGCGCCGCCACTGCTCGGCCGCGTGCGCCACGCGCGAACGGGTCGCCGCCCACCGCCGCCGGCGGCGCGCCGCCCACCCGGACAGGGAGAGTTGAGCCCGTTCAAAAACTTTGCCGGGGTGCGGACCGTGACGAGTTCCCTCCTGCGGCCCTGCCTCCGGCTGCGCACGCACTCCGGCACGGCGCCCGCGGCGGCGGGCCCGACCGTCGGCGGCACGGAGCCCGCGCCGGTGCCGGACCGGCAGCACCCGCGGGCGGCCGCCATGGCCGACGCCGTCGCCGCGGCGGCCGGCGGCCGTCCGGTGTCCGGCGGCGCGCGTCGGATCGCTACAGGGACGCCGCCGCGGCGCCCGGCGGCCCGGCCGGGCAGGTGGCGTTCCCGGGTCGGCCCACCACCGGATCGCCCGCACCGTCCGCCCGGTCCACTCGGTCCGGGGCGAGCGGCCCGTGTCGCAGGTGCTGAGCCTGGGCCGCGGCTCCTGCAGCCGGCGTCTGGCGCTCCTCGAAGCGGTCGCCCGGGCCTCCGGCACGGCCCCCGGGTGCGCGCCGGTGGTGGACGGCGCCTTCCGGCACGCGAGCCTCCCCGGAATGCGCCTCCTCGTCCCCCACCGGGTCCTGCCGGACTGGCCGGAGTTCCGCCTCGACGGACCGGGCGCAGGGTGGCGGGGCGTCGGAGCTCTTCGGCGGCCTGGAGGAGGCCGCGGCTGTCGGCCGGGGCGGCTTCACCGACACCGGCCCGGAAACGCTCTTCGAGGCGCCGCCGAGGGCCGCGATCGACTGGGGCGGCGCGACAGCCGCCGCATGCCCGGCCGGCGGGGCCGCCTGCGACCTCACCGCGCACGTCCTCGCCGACCTCGGCCGCTCCGCCTCCCGCGCCGAGTTCTCCGCGCGCCACGGGCCGGACCCTGTGTCCCACCGCCGGGCTCGTGGCCGAGCCGGTCATGCGCCGCTGGTCCGCCGGGGCCGGCCGCACCGGCTCCGGGCCCGGGGCCCGGGCCGGTTTCACCCGTCCCGGTGGCGGACGGTCAGCCCGTCTCCTTGACCTGGGCCGGGGTCGGGGCCGAGCCGCCCAGGTGCGCGGGCAGCCACCAGGAGTCCGAGGAGTCCTTCGGGGCGGCCGGGTAGGCGCGCTGCGCCGAGTCCAGCAGCTCCTGCACACGCTCCCGCAGCCGCCGGGTGATCGCGCCGGCGTAGTGGTCCGTCGGGGCCTCGATCGGCTCGCCGACCCGCAGCGTCACCGGGATGTGGCTGCGCTTCAGGTCGCGCGGGCGGCCCTTGGTCCACAGCCGCTGGGTACCCCACAGCGCCACCGGGATCAGCGGCACCCCGGCCTCCTGTGCCATGCGGGCGGCGCCCGACTTGAAGCTCTTCAGCGTGAAGGACTGAGAGATCGTGGCCTCCGGGAACACGCCGATGATCTCGCCGGAGCGCAGCGAGTCCAGGGCGTGCCGGTAGGCCGCCTCGCCCTGCTTGCGGTCCACCGGGATGTGCTTCATCGCGCGCATCAGCGGGCCCGACACCTTGTGCCGGAACACCGACTCCTTCGCCATGAAGCGCACCAGGCGCTTCTGCGGGCGGGCCGTCAGCCCGGCGAAGACGAAGTCCAGGTAGCCGATGTGGTTCGACACGAGGACCGCACCGCCCTGCCGCGGGATGTGCTCGGTGCCCTTCATGTCGATCCGGATGTCGAGGGCGCGGAACAGCGCGTGCGCTGCGCCGATCACCGGGGGGTAGACGAGCTCAGCCATGCTGGGGAGACCCCGCTTTCTGCCTGGGGAAATGCTCCCGGCCGGAAGTTACGGCAGCGTAGGTACGCGGCCATGGGGATGGTGCCGCATCCGCGGGCGCGAGGCCAGTCCGGACGCCCTTCCCCGGCGAGATTCTCGTCACGCGGGGAATGCGCAGGGGCCCGGGTGCGCTCGTACGGGCGGACGGACGTACTGCAATGATGCGGGAGGGGATGCCCGCCGCCGACGGCGGGCGCCCGCAGGGGACGAGGACGGCACGGTGACGGGAGCGGAAGTGCACGGGGCAGGGCGCGGACCCGCCGCGGACGGCGGGGAGCCGGCGGCCGCGGACCGGCTCGGCGCGGCCGAACTCGGTGCGGAGCCCGGTGAGCGCGCCAGCCTGGTGCAGTTCTCCAGCGCCTTCTGCCAGCCCTGCCGGGCCACCCGGCGGATCCTCGCCGAAGTCGCCGGGATGGTCGACGGCGTCGCCCACATCGAGGTCGACGCGGAGCGCAACCTCGGACTGGTCCGGGCCCTGGGCATCGAGAAGACCCCCACGGTGCTGGTCCTGGACGCCGCCGGGCGGATCGTCCGCCGCGCGGCCGGCATGCCGCGCAAGGCCGACGTGATCGCCGCACTGGGCGAGGCGGTGTGAGCGCCACGCCGGTGCATGGGCCCGCACACAGCGTGACGCGCCTCGCATCTGACCGTCCCGGCTTGACTGTGTACACGGCAGATCGCCAGGCTGGCCGCATGCGGTACGAACTCCTGCTCCACGGGCGGGTCCACGTGGACCTCGTCCGCCACGCGAGCGCGCGCTGTCGGGCGTACTGAACGACCCCGGCACCCGACGACGACCCCGCGCGCCCGCGCCGGCCGCCTTTGCGGCAGAGCAGAAGAAAGGCCTCCTCATGACGGGCCCAACGACCCGGACCGCAGCACAGTTCCCGCACCCCGCCACGCCCCCGGCCCCGGACCGGCCCGCCGCGCCCCGCGCCGCGGCGAAGCCCGCGCCGTCCGCCGCCGCCCTGCCCGGCTCGCCCGAGCTGCTGCGCTCGGTCTTCCGCCAGCACGCCGCCGGCGTGGCCGTGATCACCGCCCAGGACGGCGGACGCCCCGTCGGCTTCACCGCGACCTCCCTGAACTCCGTCTCCGCCGACCCCCCGCTGCTGTCGTTCACCATCGGCACCGGCTCCTCCAGCTGGCCCGGCGTCCGCGACAGCGAGCACCTCGGCGTCCACATACTCGGCGAGCACCAGCAGCAGCTGGCAGGCCTGTTCGCCCGCAGCGGAGCGGACCGCTTCGGGCCCGGCACCGGCTGGTCGCCCGGCCCGCACGGCGTACCCCTGCTCGACGGGGTGCTGGCGTGGCTGGTGTGCCGGGTGGTGGCCCGCGTACCGGCCGGCGCGCACCGGGTGGTCATCGCCGAGGCCGTGTGCGGGGACCCGCGGGGCGAGGGCCGGCCCCTGCTGTACCACCAGGGGTGCTTCAACGCGCTGCGTGACTGAATCGTCCCTGCTGGGGATGGTTGGGGCGGCGTTGGACAGATCACAGTTCGACGGCCTTGCCTCATGGGGAGACCCACGGTGTACTGACGAGTAACATTCCGTTCGGAGCGGGGGCCGCCCCGACCGGGATCCGCCCTCGAAAGGCGCCTATGCTGCCTGCACAAGGCGGTATCAGAAACAAGACGATGCGGTAGGAGAGCCGGCGTGAGCCTGAGGATCGTTGTCTGTGTGAAGTACGTGCCCGACGCCACCGGCGACCGGCACTTCGCCGATGACCTGACGGTCGACCGCGACGACGTCGACGGTCTGCTGTCGGAGCTCGACGAGTACGCGGTCGAGCAGGCGCTCCAGATCGCGGAAGAGGCCGACGACGCCGAGATCACCGTCCTGACGGTCGGCCCCGAGGACGCCAAGGACGCCCTGCGCAAGGCGCTGTCCATGGGTGCCGACAAGGCGATCCACGTCGAGGACGACGACCTGCACGGCACCGACGTGATGGGCACCTCGCTGGTGCTGGCCAAGGCCGTCGAGAAGGCCGGCTACGACCTGGTCATCACCGGCATGGCCTCCACCGACGGCACCATGGGCGTCCTCCCGGCGATCCTGGCCGAGCGCCTGGGCGTTCCGCAGGTCACGCTGCTCTCCGAGGTCAAGGTCGAGGACGGCACCGTGACGGGCCGCCGCGACGGCGACTCCGCGAGCGAGCAGCTGGAGGCCTCCCTCCCGGCCGTCGTCTCCGTGACGGACCAGTCGGGCGAGGCCCGCTACCCGTCCTTCAAGGGCATCATGGCCGCCAAGAAGAAGCCGGTCGAGTCCTGGGACCTGTCGGACCTCGAGATCGAGGCGGACGAGGTCGGCCTCGAGGGCGCCTGGACCGCGGTGGACTCCGCCGCGCAGCGTCCGGCCCGCACGGCCGGCACGATCGTCAAGGACGAGGGCGAGGGCGGCAAGCAGCTGGCCGAGTTCCTGGCCGGCCAGAAGTTCATCTGAGCTTCAGCCAGCACCCTCCACATCGCCCCCTGACTACTTCGCATTCGCAGGAGCATTCCCATGGCTGAAGTCCTCGTCTACGTCGACCACGTGGACGGCGCCGTCCGCAAGCCCACCCTCGAGCTGCTGACCCTGGCCCGCCGCATCGGCGAGCCCGTCGCCGTCGCCCTGGGTGCCGGTGCCGAGAACACCGCCGCCGCGCTCGCCGAGCACGGTGCGGTCAAGGTGCTCACCGCCGACGCCCCCGAGTTCGCCGAGTACCTCGTCGTACCGAAGGTGGACGCGCTCCAGGCCGCCTACGAGGCCGTTTCCCCGGCCGCCGTGCTCGTCCCGTCCTCCGCCGAGGGCAAGGAGATCGCGGCCCGCCTCGCCGTCCGCATCGGCTCCGGCATCATCACGGACGCCGTGGACCTGGAGGCCGGCGACGAGGGCCCGGTCGCGACGCAGTCCGCGTTCGCCGCGTCCTTCACCACCAAGTCCCGGGTGTCCAAGGGCACGCCGGTCATCACCGTCAAGCCGAACTCGGCCGCGGTCGAGGCCGCCCCGGCCGCCGGTGCCGTCGAGGCCCTGGCCGTCACCTTCGGCGCCCTGGCCACCGGCACCAAGGTCACCTCGCGCACCCCGCGCGAGTCGACCGGCCGCCCCGAGCTGACCGAGGCCGCGATCGTGGTCTCCGGCGGCCGCGGCGTCAACGGCGCCGAGAACTTCTCGATCATCGAGGCGCTCGCCGACTCCCTCGGTGCCGCCGTCGGCGCCTCCCGCGCCGCCGTCGACGCCGGCTGGTACCCGCACACCAACCAGGTCGGCCAGACCGGCAAGTCGGTCTCCCCGCAGCTGTACGTCGCCGCCGGCATCTCCGGTGCGATCCAGCACCGCGCCGGCATGCAGACCTCGAAGACGATCGTCGCCGTCAACAAGGACGCCGAGGCTCCGATCTTCGAGCTCGTGGACTACGGCGTCGTCGGCGACCTCTTCGAGGTCGTCCCGCAGCTCACCGAGGAGATCAAGGCGCGCAAGGGCTGACCTGCGCCGGTCTTCCGTCCGGGGCCGTGTGGTGATCGTCACCGCACGGCCCCGAGTCGTGTCCGGGGGAGCCCGGAGCGACCATTGACGGAGCGGAACCTCGTGACTAAATTCTGCTATGCGGATCTGAGCTTCCGTGTAGCGGAAAGAGGAGAGTGTGTGATGGGTCAGCAGGAGAAGGTGGCGACGAGCCTCGCCGGCGCGGTCAGCGAGGGCATCAGCGCCTCCCTCGCCCCGGTGGACGCGGAGCTCGCCCGCCACTACCCGGGTGACCCCGGCACCCGCCAGCCCGTCCACACCGTCTACGTGCCCGGCGACGCGTTCGGCGCGGACACCATCCGCTCCTGGGGCGACCAGGCGCTCGCCGCCCTCGACGAGCACGCGCCGGACGCCGCCACCTTCGCCAAGGTGCTCGGCATCCCCGACGAGCTCGCCGGTCCCGTCCACGAGCGCGTCCGCGCCAAGCTGCAGCGCGAGCCGATCGAGGACCTGCGCGTCGACTTCGAGGACGGCTTCGGCGTCCGCTCCGACGAGGAGGAGGACCAGGCCGCCGCCCGCGCCGCCCGCCTCGTCTCCCAGGCCTTCTCCAACGGCACCAACGCCCCCTGCATGGGCATCCGCATGAAGTGCATGGAGGCCAACGTCCGCGACCGCGGCATCCGTACGACCGACGTCTTCCTGTCGGGCCTCCTGGACCACGGCGGCCTCCCGGACGGACTCGTCCTCACCCTCCCCAAGGTCACCTACGCCGAGCAGGTCTCCGCCTTCGTCAAGCTGCTGGAGGCCTTCGAGTCCGCCCGCGGCCTGCGCCCGGGCCGCATCGGCTTCGAGATCCAGATCGAGACCAGCCAGTCCATCCTGGCCTCCGACGGCACCGCCACCGTCGCCCGCATGATCGAAGCCGCCAAGGGGCGCGCCACCGGCCTGCACTACGGCACCTTCGACTACAGCGCCTGCGTCGGCGTCTCGGCCGCCTACCAGGCCAGCGACCACCCGGCCGCCGACCACGCCAAGGCCGTCATGCAGGTCGCCGCCGCCGGCACCGGCGTACGCGTCTCCGACGGCTCGACGAACGTCCTGCCCGTCGGCACGACCGAGAAGGTCCACGAGGCGTGGAGGCTGCACTACGGGCTGACCCGCCGCGCTCTGGCCCGCGCCTACTACCAGGGCTGGGACATGCACCCTGGCCACCTCCCGACGCGCTACGCCGCCGTCTTCACCTTCTACCGCGAGGGCCTGGAAGCGGCAGCCGCCCGCCTGAAGGCGTACGTGGCCCGGGTCGAGGGCGACGTGATGGACGAGCCCGCCACCGCCAAGGCCCTGGCCGGGTACCTGGTCCGCGGCCTGGACTGCGGCGCGGTCGGCGCGGAGGAGGTCACCGCTCTCACCGGCCTGACCCGCGCCGAGCTCGACGCCTACGCGATCCCCCGCCGCTCGGCCACCCTGACGGCCACCGCCTGACGGCGCCGAGCGCCCGCGCGCCCGGCCGGGCCCGCGGGCGGTCAGGCGTGCGCGGGGGTCTCCCCCGAGCCGCGGGACGAGCCGGGTCGGCAGTTCGATGCGGGGTGGGAGCGCGGCCCCCGGGAGGCGCAGGAAGAGGCGGTCCACGGTCGTCCTCCGGCGGGCGGTCGGGCCGAGCGGCACCGCGAGGAGTCCACCGGCAGCCCGGCGGCGGCCATGGCCTCCCGGTTGCCGGCCGGCCGCTCCACGGTGGTGTGGATGCGAGGCCGGTCGCCGGTGAACCCGGTGCGGCGGTACCCGGCCGCGATCAGGTGGGAGACGCACCCGCGCGCCGGCGCGGTTGTCGGAGTGGACGGCGTCTGCGTCGATCCGGCCCGTCGGCCGGTCACGAACGCCGTCGCCGCGCCCGCCCCGGTCGCTGCACGCCCACCTGCGTCAGCGCAACGCCAACGCCCGCCATACCGCCGTACTCGCCGCCCAGCGCCGCGAGCGCGCCCGCATCCGCAGGCGCCCGGCGCCGCTGCAGGATGACCGCCCCGTCCGTCCCGGATTGCCGGCCGCTACCCGGATTGATCGCGACCTTCGGCGCGGAGCTGGTTCCGGGTGCGCATCGGGATCCGGCCGAGCATGTTCTCACCGGTCCCGGTCCTGCCGCGGCCCCAGTGGTGGTCGGTGGCGGTGTCCTCGGCGATCTCCTCGTCCACGGTCAACAGCAGGATGCCTCGGATGTCGGCATGTGCCCGGAACTTGGCCGCCACGGCACGGCGCATGACGTCGTCCTTGACACGCTCCCAGTCCCGCCGCAACGGCCTGAACGGGTCGCGGCCCAGCTCGGCGGCACGCAGCGGCGCGCGAGCGCGACGGATGAGATCGGCATGGCGGGGTGAAGGACGTGGCGGGGTGCGGACGGGCGGCGGGCCCGCGGCACGGGACGCAATCCTCCGCGGGCTGCCGTCGTCTGACGGTTCGGCGGGCCGCGGGCGGTGCGCGCCGCGGTCCCGGGGACAAGCCTGCCGGTGCCCGCGGGTTTCCGTGGCAGGGTGGTGCGGGCAGGCCACTGGGGGCTCCGGACGAGCCAAGGGGAAAAGGGGTAGACGTGATTGTCTGGATCAACGGCACATTCGGCGCCGGGAAGACCAGCACGGCCCGCGAACTGGCCGGCATGCTGCCGGGCAGCACCCTGTTCGACCCGGAGCGCGTCGGGGAGGGGCTGCTCGGCCTCCTGCCGCCCGAACGCCGTGCGGAGGTGGCGGACTACCAGGACCTGCCCGGCTGGCGGCGCCTGGTCGTGGAGACCGCGGCGGCGCTCCTCGCCGAGGCGGGCGGGGTGCTCGTCGTCCCGATGACGCTGCTGCGCCAGGAGTACCGGGACGAGATCTTCGGCGGGCTGGCGGCCCGCCGGATCACGGTGCGGCACGTGCTCCTGGCCCCGGAGGAAACGATCCTGCGCCGGCGGATCGCCACCCGGGAGGAGCCGGGGGACCCGGCCGTGGTCGACGTCCGGGTGCGGCAGTGGGCGTACGACCACATCCCCGCCTACCAGCAGGCGCTCACCTGGCTCAAGGACGACGCCCACGTCGTCGACAACGGCGCGCTCAGCGTGCGCGAGACGGCCGAGCTGATAGCCGAGGCCGTCCGCACCGAGGCGGCCGGCGTCTGCGACATCGTCCAGACGCCGGAGCCGACGCGGGAGACGGTCGCCTCGGGGGTGCTCCTCTTCGACGACGAGGACCGGGTCCTGCTGGTGGATCCGACGTACAAGGCCGGCTGGGAGTTCCCGGGGGGAGTGGTGGAGCCGGGCGAGGCGCCCGCGTGCGCGGGCGTCCGCGAGGTGGCGGAGGAGCTCGGCGTCGAACTCGCAGGGATGCCGGGGCTGCTCGTCGTGGACTGGGAGCCGCCGGCGCCCCCCGCGTACGGCGGCCTGCGGCTGCTGTTCGACGGCGGCCGGCTCGGCGCAGCGGAGGCGGCCCGGCTGCGGCTGCCGGGGCCGGAGCTGCGGGCCTGGAGGTTCGTGACGGAGGAGGAGGCGGCGGAACTCCTGCCGCCGGTCCGCTACGAGCGGCTGCGCTGGGCGCTGCGGGCCCGCGAGCGCGGCCGCCCGCTGTACCTGGAGGCGGGCCGCCCCACGCCGTAGGACGGGTGACGGGGCCGCGTCCGCGGCATCCGGCACGGCGCCTCGCCGCCTTGCCGAAGCACCCCACCCGGGCTCCGCTCATCCGGCGCCTCGCGGTGCACCGCACCGGACGCCGCGGCCCGCCCGGCCGTGATCCGCCCGGCCGTGATCCGCCGGACAGACCCCGGCGGCCGGGGGCGGGCCTCAGGGCAGGACGGGTTCCGCGGCCGCCGCGGCCAGGAGGGCGGCCGCGGTGTTCCCGGTCAGGGGGTCGCCGTGCCCGAAACAGGCCACGGCCGGTTCCAGCGCGGCCAGGCGCCGGAAGGAGGCCTGCGCCTGCCCGCGGTCGGTGTTGAACACGCCGAGCATCACCTGCCCCACCGCGGCGACGCAGTCGCCCGTGAACAGCACGCCGTGCTCCGGCAGGTGGATGCCGATGCTGCCGGGGGTGTGGCCGGGGGCGTGCACCACGACCGCGCCGCCGCCGAAGGGGAGCACGTCCCCGTCCTCCACCTCCCGGTCGATCCGGGTCGGCGGCGCTTCGGGCACCGTCAGCCCGTGCCGGTACAGCGGCACCTCCCAGTCGAGCAGCACCGGCTCCGGGACGGGCCGTTCACCCCGGATCACCGGCGCGTCCAGGCGGTGTGCCGCCACCCGGGCGCCCCAGCGCCCGGCGAGCTCCTCCGCCGCGCCGACGTGGTCGCGGTGGCAGTGGGTCAGTACGATCCGCTCCAGCCGCTCCGGATCGTGCCCGAGGAGGCGCAGGGCCCCTTCCACCTCCGCGGCGCGGCCGGCGTGGCCGGCGTCCACGAGGGTCAGCGAGCCGTCGGCGTCCTGCCACAGGTACGCCTGCCCGATCGGGAAGCGGAGCATGTGCAGCCGCCCGGGAAGTATCTCGACGAGGTCCATGGGCCCGACCGTAGGGCGGCCCGCCCGCCGACCGGAACGCCTTTCACCGGCAGCGGAGTTCGCCCGCAGCGCACCCCGCCCGCAGCGCACCTCGCGGAGCCGGACCCTCCGCCCAGCCGGGCCCGGTGCGCCGGCGCCGGCACACCGGGCCCGCAAGGGCCGTGCGCGCGTCAGGCCCGCTTGGACGCCGCGTAATTGACGAGGAAGTGCGCCTCGGCGACCGACAGCCGCTCCAGCTCCTCCGGGGAGACGCTCTCGTTCACCGCGTGGATCTGCGCCTCCGGCTCGCTCAGCCCGATCAGCAGCATCTCCGCGTCCGGGTACAGCGACGTCAGCGTGTTGCACAGCGGAATCGATCCGCCCATGCCGCTGACCTGCATCTCCTGGCCGGGGTAGGCGATCTCCATGGCCGCCGCCATCGACGCGTACGCGGGGCTGGAGGTGTCCGCCTGGAACGGCTGGCCCTGGCCGACGACCTCCACCTCCAGGCGCGCGCCCCACGGGGTGTGCGCCACGAGGTGGGCCTCCAGCAGCTTGATGGCCTCCGCCGTGTCCACGCCCGGCGGGACGCGCAGGCTGATCAGCGCGCCGGCGCTCGCGTGCACCGACGGCGTGGCGCCGAGGACCGGCGGGCAGTCGATGCCGAGGACGGTGACGGCCGGGCGGGCCCACAGCCGGTCGGCGATCGTGCCCTCGCCGATCAGGCCGACGCCGTCCAGGACCTTCGCATCCGCCCGGAAGTCCGCCTCCGGGTACTGCAGGCCCTCCCACACCGCGTCCGCGGCGAGGCCGTCGACGGTGGTCGAGCCGTCCTCCGCGCGCAGCGAGTCCAGCAGCCGGATCAGGGCCGCCAGCGCGTCCGGGGCGACACCGCCGAACATGCCGGAGTGCAGGTTCCCGCCCAGTGTGTCGATCTTCACCTTCACCAGGCACATGCCGCGCAGGGTCGCCGTCACCGTGGGCAGGCCGAGGCGGAAGTTGCCCGCGTCGCCTATGACGATCGTGTCGGCGGCCAGCAGCTCCGGGTGGGCCTCGGCGTACTGCTGGAGGCCGCCGGTGCCCTGCTCCTCCGAGCCCTCGACGATCACCTTCACGTGCACGGGGACGCCGCCGTTGGCCTTCAGCGCGCGCAGCGCCAGCAGGTGCATGATGAACCCGCCCTTGCAGTCGGCGGCGCCGCGCCCGTACCAGCGGCCGTCCCGCTCGGTCAGCTCGAAGGCGGGGGAGACCCAGGCGGCGTCGTCCAGCGGCGGCTGCACGTCGTAGTGGGCGTACAACAGGACGGTCGGGGCGCCCTCCGGGCCGGGCAGGTACCCGTACACGGACTGCGTCCCGTCGGGGGTGTCGAGCAGGGCCACGTCCCGGAAGCCTTCTGCGCGCAGCGCTTCGGCGACCCAGTTGGCCGCGCCCTCGCTCTCGCTCCGCGGGAACTGGGCCCAGTCCGCCACCGACCGGAAGGCCACCAGCTCGGTCAGCTCCCGCTTGGCGCGGGGCATCAGCGAGGCGACCGTCGCTGCGATCGGATTCGGGGTCATGGGCACGCTCCTCTTGGGTGCGACGTTGTTCTGCTTGTACGCCTCCGGCACCCGCTTGGTGGGCGGCTGCCGGGGTAGGCGCAGGTCGTTCCGATCCTCGCACAGCAGGACGGGCGGGAGGTGCGCCGTAGGATTTCCCCGGCATCGGAGCAACGCATGATCAGGAGCATCGGCACATCGTGAGCAGCGACGACGTACAGGACGCAAACGCAGGGCAGGCCGCGGAGGGGGCGGGGGACGGGGTGGCCGGGGGGACCGGCGAGGTCTGGGACGTGGTCGTGGTCGGGGCGGGCCCGGCCGGCGCCTCGGCCGCCCGTGCGGCGGCGGTCGCGGGGTGCCGCGTGCTGCTGCTGGAGAAGGCCGAACTGCCCCGCTACAAGACGTGCGGCGGCGGCATCATCGGCCCCTCCCGGGACGCACTCCCGCCGGGCTTCGTGCTGCCGCTGAAGGACCGGATCCACGCGGTGACCTTCTCCCTCGACGGCAGGCTGGCCCGCACGCGCCGCTCCAAGCGCATACTGTTCGGGATGGTCAACCGGCCCGAGTTCGACGCGGCCCTGGTAGCCGAGGCGGAGAAGGCGGGCGCCGCGGTGCGCACGGGCACGGCGGTCGCCCGGGTCGAGCAGCACGGCGCGGCCGTCCCGGACCGGCGCACGGTCGCCGTCGTCCTCGCGGACGGCGAGACCCTCCTCGCGCGGGCGGTCGTCGGTGCGGACGGCAGCGCCAGCCGGATCGGCGCGCACGTGGGCGTCGAGCTGGAGCAGGTGGACCTCGGCCTGGAGGCGGAGATCCCGGTCCCGCCCACGGTCGCCGAGGACTGGAAGGGGCGGGTGCTCATCGACTGGGGTCCGCTGCCCGGCAGTTACGGCTGGGTCTTCCCCAAGGGCGACACCCTGACGGTCGGAGTCATCTCGGCGAAGGGCGACGGGGCCGCCACCAAGCGGTACCTGGAGGACTTCGTCGCCCGCCTGGGTCTGTCCGGCTTCGAACCGGCCGTCTCCTCCGGGCACCTGACGCGCTGCCGCAAGCCGGATTCGCCGCTGTCGCGCGGCAGGGTCCTCGTCGCGGGCGACGCGGCGGGGCTGCTGGAGCCGTGGACCCGCGAGGGCATCTCCTTCGCGCTCCGCTCCGGCCGCCTGGCGGGGGAGTGGGCGGCGAAGATCGCCGAGGCGCAGGACGCCGTGGACGCGCGGAGGCAGGCCCTGAACTACGCCTTCGCCGTCAAGTCCGGGCTGGGCGTGGAGATGGGCGTCGGCCGCCGGATGCTGACGGCGTTCGAGGCCAGGCCGGGGCTGCTGCACGCGGTGATGACCGGCTTCGCCCCGGCCTGGAGGGCGTTCGCCCGGATCACCCGGGGCTCGACGACGCTGGCCGAGCTGGTCCGCAGCCACCCGCTGGCCCGCCGGGCCCTCACCCTCGTGGACGCCCGCCAGAACCGGCCGGGCGCGTAGGTCGTCTCTTCCGGATGTTGCTCCCCCAGCTCCACTGGGAGGTGCCCCCGGGCCCGCGCCGGGGCCCTCCGCCTTGCGATGCACGGCACCGCACGACGCGGGCTTGACCGGCAAGCTCCGAAAGAGACGACCTGGCAGCGCCTGGCTGTCGGCCCGCCGCCCTCCGGCGGCGGGCCGGCAGCTCGGGCCCGGTGCCGTACCACCGGGCCGGGCGCCGTGTTCCGCGCGGGCCGGAGCGCTCCATTCACGTCCCGCCGTGCGGAGTGCGGCCGCTGCCGGGGCGGCGGCCGAAGCGCCACAGTACGTGCGCCACGCGCAGCAGGAACACCGCCGCGGCCAGGGTGCCGCCGGCCGCGGCGAGGCCGCGCTCGACCGCGCCGGACAGGTCGAAGGCCAGGGCGGGTCCGAAGACCGCCCCGAACACCAGGGCCGCCGCGAAGCACGCGCTGACGAACGCGTACCCGATCTCGACGGTCACGGCGTCGCGTTCGGCCTGGCTGCGCCGCATGGTTCGTTGGGTCATCCGCACAGTCTCCCCGCACCCTCCGCACGGCGACAACCATGCGCCTCGCGGAGGAGGCCCTCTTAGATGCCGGCCGTCTCGGTCCACAGGCGGGCCAGGGACTCGTCGCCCGTGACGCCCGGCCCGGTCAGCGGCAGGCGGTTCCACAGGGCCGCGTACAGCCACGACGCCTCGCCCACCACGTCGCAGTCGGCGGTGCCCTCGTCCCCGCGGACCGTGCGCGGCGGCTCCTGCGAGAGGTGGACCGTCCACACCATGCCGGTGTCGGCGGCGCGGACCCGCAGGACGCGAGGATCCGCGGTGCGGACGCGGCTGCGCGGCCTGGCGTGGAAGCCGGTCAGCAGTTCGTCCACACCGTCCTCGGCGAACTCCGCCGCCACCGGGGAGAAGGCCGTGCCCAGGGCCGATTCGGCGTCCAGCCGGTGCACGGCCGTCTCGTGGGCCTGCCGGCGCGCCCAGAACTCCAGCGGCGAGGACGGCGCCGTCGGCAGGAACGTCCAGCACTCGACGTCGGCCGGCGCCTCCGCCAGCGTCCGCACCAGGGCCGCGTGCCCGCCGCGGAACCAGCCCAGCAGCTCGGCTCCGGTCAGCTCCGGTGCGGCGGGGAACGGTGCCGGCTCCACCGCCCCCTCGGCGACGTACGAGGCGGCCCAGCGGTGCACGGCCCCCGTGTGCCGCAGCAGGTCGCCGATCCGCCACGCCGGGCAGGTCGGAACGAGGGCGTCCGTCCCCGCCCGCTCCGCCAGGTCGGCGAGCAGGGCGCCCTCGCGGTCGAGGGTCTCCACGAATGCGGTGATCTTCATACGGGCAGTCTTCCAGCCGCCCCGCGACAATGGGGGCATGAACGGGGAACTCTTCCCGCGCGAGCGGACCGAGATCGCCCCCGGCGCCGTCCACGTGCCGGACTGGCTCGCCCCCGAGCGCCAGCGCACCCTGCTCGCCGCCTGCCGGGTGTGGGCGCGGCCGCCCGCCGGACTGCGCACCGTCCGCACCCCGGGCGGCGGGACGATGACCGCCCGACAGGTGTGCCTCGGCCTGCACTGGTACCCCTACGGGTACGCCCGTACCGTGGTCGACGGCGACGGGGCGCCGGTCAAGCCGATGCCCGCCTGGCTCGCAGAGCTGGGGCGCGAGGCCGTCGGCGCCGCGTACGGCACCGCGCCCCCGGCGGCCGGCGAGGCCCCGTACGACATCGCCCTCGTCAACTTCTACGACGGGGACGCCCACATGGGCATGCACCGCGACGCCGACGAGCGGTCCGCGGCGCCCGTGGTCTCCCTCAGCCTCGGCGACACCTGCGTCTTCCGCTTCGGCAACGCCGCCTCCAGGGGGAGGCCGTACCGGGACGTGCTGCTCCGCAGCGGCGACCTGTTCGTCTTCGGCGGCCCGGCGCGGCTTGCCTACCACGGCGTGCCGAAGGTCCATCCGGGCACCGCCCCGCCGGAGCTCGGGCTGACCGGACGGCTGAACATCACGCTCCGGGTGGGCGGGCTCGACCTGCCGCCCGGATGAGCGGCGGTCCGCACACTCCGCCGATCATGCGAGGATCGAGGTCATGAACGGCAACGGCGCCCCGCCGCGGGTGGGGGATGCGAGCAGCGGGTCCGCGGCATCCGCGCGGACCAGGCTGGAGCGGGGGCGGGGAGCCCTCGGCCCGGCGCTGGAGCTCGTCCACACCGGCCGGGCCCCGACCCGAGCCGTCCTGACCGCCGAACTCGGCGTCACCCGGGCCACCGCGGGCGCGGTCGCGGCCGAGCTGGAGGCCCTCGGCCTGATCCGGGTCGACTCCCGGCCGGGCGCGGGCGGCGCGCAGGGCCGCCCCTCGCACCGCCTCGCCATCGACGAGAACGGGCCGGTCGCGCTGGCCGCGCAGGTGCACCCGGACGGCTTCCGGGCCGCGCTCGTCGGCCTGGGAGGGCGGATCGTCGCCACCGCCCCCGGCAAGCTCACGGTGTCGGAGGACCCCGCGCAGGTCCTGGGCGCGGTCGTCGGGGCGGGCGCCGGGCTGCTGGCGGAGACCGGCCGGCGCTGCGTCGGGGCGGGCCTCGCGGTCCCTTCGGCGGTCGCCGAGCCGGACGGGACGGCGCTGAACCCGCTCCACCTGGCCTGGCCGGCGGGCTCCCCGGTGCGGGCGATCTTCGAGCAGTGCGTGAAGGACGCCGGCATCGACGGCCCGGCCCTCGCCGGGAACGACGTCAACCTCGCCGCGCTCGCCGAGCACCGGCACGGCGCGGGCCGCGGCGCCCAGCACCTGCTGTGCGTGGCGACCGGCCACCGCGGCGTGGGCGGGGCACTGGTGCTGGACGGCCGCCTCCACAGCGGGAGTTCCGGCCTGGCGCTGGAGGTCGGCCACCTCACCGTGAACCCGGAGGGCCGGGCCTGCCACTGCGGCGGCCGCGGCTGCCTGGACGTGGAGGCTGACCCGCTCGCCTTCCTCACGGCGGCCGGCCGCACCCCGGGCCCGGAGGTGTCGCTGCTCCAGCAGGCCCGCGACCTGCTGCGCGACGGGTACGGGGAGCCCGCGGTGCGTACGGCCGCCGAGGAGCTCATCGACCGGCTCGGCCTGGGTCTCGCGGGCCTGGTGAACATCCTCAACCCGGACCGGATCATCCTGGGCGGCCTGCACCGCGAGCTGCTGTACGCGGACCCCGAGCGGCTGCGCGCGGTCGTGGCCGACCGCAGCCTGTGGGGGCGCAGCGGGGGAGTGCCGATCCTGCCGTGCACGCTGGACCACAACAGCCTGGTCGGCGCGGCCGAACTTGCCTGGCAGCCGGTCCTGGACGACCCCCTGGGCACGCTGGGCACCGCCGCCTGACACTGTCCGCCGCAGGCCGTGATGCCGTGCGCCGCGGGGGCCGGCCCGGCGGCGCCGCTCGCGCGGCGCCGCGGCGCGGGACCGCTACCCGGGGCCGATCAGCGTCGAGGCGGCCACCGACAGGCCGCTCGGCACGTGCCGCGTGTCCGCGGCGAGGACGACGGCCGGGGCGGGTTCCCGTACGGGCTTGGCGCGGACCCGGGAGGGGCGCGGGCGGGCCGGCGCCGCCGGGGCTGCGCGGAGCGAGAACCAGACGACCTTGCCGGTGCCGCCCTCCTGCGGCCGGGCGCCCCACGCCTCGCTGAGCGCGTCGACGAGGGCGAGGCCGCGCCCGCAGGTCTCCAGGGCGTCCAGCGGGTCCAGCGGACCGGGGACGTCCAGGACGGGCGGTGCGCCCGGGGCGGCCGGCGCCGTCTCCGTCGCGGCCGGGCGGGCGGTGCGGCCCGGGCCTGCCGGGCCGGGGGGTCTCGCGGCGGCCGTCCGCAGGACCGGGAGCCGGGGATCGCTGTCGTACACGGAGACCGTGAGCCGTCCGAGCCGCAGCTCGATCTCCACCGTACAGGTCTTGTCGGGCTGCGCGTGGCGGTGGACGTTGCTCAGGAGCTCCGTCACGCCGAGCGCAGCCCGGTCTATGAGTGGATCCAGCTGCCAGTGGCGCAGTTGCGCCGAGACGATCCTGCGGATCTGTCCGATCCGGGCGGGCAGGGCCTGCAGTTCGACGACGCAGTGCCTGCGTGAGTGACTGATCACGGCTGCGACTCCCCGACATGAGTGTTACGGGTGCTGCACCCTCAGTAATGCTCCACCAGAGTCACCCACGGTGCGCGGGAGTGCAACCGAACGCGACCGAAAGCGATCCGGATAGATACCCAAAGTGACTGTTTGCGCAGGTGGGAGAGGTACATTGCGAAAGCAGGGGGCGAAGCAACGCACGAAGGAGCAAGGCGCATGAGCACCACCCGTACCTCCGCCGCGCCGGCCGCGGCGGCGACCGCGGCCACGACGGCGGACGTCGACCGCAGTGACGCGGAGTACCGTGCCTGGCTGAAAGACGCCGTCCGCAAGGTGCAGGCGGATGCCAACCGCTCCGCCGACACCCACCTGCTGCGCTTCCCGCTCCCCGAGGAATGGGGCATCGACCTCTACCTCAAGGACGAGTCGACGCACCCGACCGGCTCCCTCAAGCACCGCCTCGCGCGCTCGCTGTTCCTCTACGCCCTGTGCAACGGCTGGATCCGCCCCGGGCGGCCCGTCATCGAGGCCTCCTCCGGCTCGACCGCCGTCTCCGAGGCGTACTTCGCGAAGCTGATCGGCGTCCCGTTCATCGCCGTCATGCCGCGCACGACCAGCCCCGAGAAGTGCCGCCTGATCGAATTCCACGGCGGCGCCTGCCACTTCGTCGACGACCCGATGAAGATGTACGAGGAATCGGCGGACCTCGCGGCCCGCACCGGCGGCCACTACATGGACCAGTTCACCTACGCGGAGCGGGCCACCGACTGGCGCGGCAACAACAACATCGCCGAGTCGATCTACCAGCAACTGCGCCTGGAGCGCTACCCGGAGCCCACGTGGATCGTCGCGACCGCCGGCACCGGCGGCACCTCGGCGACCATCGCCCGCTACGTGCACTACATGCAGCACGACACGCGCGTCTGCGTGCCCGATCCGGAGAACTCCTGCTTCTTCGACGGCTGGACGGCGGACGACCCCGGCGCGACCAGCGACTGCGGCTCCCGCATCGAGGGCATCGGCAGGCCGCGGATGGAGCCCAGCTTCGTGCCCGGCGCCATCGACCGGATGATGAAGGTGCCCGACGCGGCCAGCGTCGCCGCCTGCCGCGCCCTGGAGCGGGCCATCGGCCGCAAGGCCGGCGGATCGACCGGCACGGGCCTGTGGAGCGCCCTGAAGATCGTCGCGGAGATGGTGGCCGAGGGGCGGACGGGCAGCGTCGTCACCCTGCTGTGCGACCCCGGCGACCGCTACCTGGACAAGTACTACTCCGACGACTGGGTCGCCGCGCAGGGCCTCGACCTGGCACCGTACGCCGAGACCATCGAGACGCTCCTGGTGACCGGCACCTGGCGCGAACCGGGCGCCTGGCCCCGCCGCAGCCCGCCGGGGCAGGGCGGGGCGGGCCGGAAGCCCGCCTGACGGCCATTCAACAGTGGTGGGGGAGAAGGTTTTCAAGACCCGCCGTGTCGCCCGTACAGGGGCTAGGCGGCGGGCCCGGCGCGCGGGATGCTGGAGGTCGCGCTGACTCCCGCCCCTCGAGCGGAGGCCGCCCGTGCCGGACATCCCCCGCCCCCCGCACCCCCCAGCCCCCGAACACCAGGCCGTGTCGCGGCCCTTGGCCCTCGAACTCCGCGTCCACGGCGTCCACGGCGCCGCCCCGGAGAAACTCCTCGACGACCCGCGCACCGTCCGCGTCACCGGCGACGCCACCGCCGCCGTCTTCCGCCGCACCGCCGACGCCGAGGCCGAAGCGCACCCCGAGCGGTACGCCGGCCGGCCCGTCGTGGAGGCGTACTGCTGGTCCCGCCTCACCTCGGGCAACGGCTCGCGCGCCCTGTGGCTGCTGCTCCTGCCCTTCATGGTGGTCAACCTCGCGCACTGGGCCCGCCCCGCCGTGCCCGACGGCGCCCCGCAGCCGCGCGCGGTGCGCACGTACGGGCTGCTCGTCCGCATCCTCGCCCTCAGCCTGACGCTGCTGCTGATCGCAGCCGCCTGCGAGGTCGCCCTGGACCTGCTCGCCTGGCAGTGCGCCGGCTCGCAGCCCTGCACCCGCTCCCGCTGGTGGCTGCGCTTCGCCGAACCCGGCCGCTGGTGGGGCCAGCCGGGCCGGCGCCTCGCGCTCGCCGCCCTCGTCCCGGCGGCCCTGACCGGGCTCCTGTGGTTCCTGTCGAACCGGACGTGGAGCGCGTACGAATCCCAGACGCCGCCCGCCGGCCACGGCACCGGAGCCCCCGGGGGCGGCACCGCCGGCACCCCCGCCCTCGGCCGGCCCGGGTTCTGGTACGGGCGCCGCATCGTGGCCCGGCTGCGCGCGGCCCACACCGCGGCCGGGCTGCTCACCGTCGCCGCCGCAGTCGCCCTCCCGGTCGCCCGCCGCGACGCCGCCGCGGGCGCCGCCGTCCTGGAATCCGTCGGCTGGGCCCTGGAGGCGCTGCTCGTCGCCGGGACCGCCGCGGTCGCCTGGGTCGTCTGCCGGCGCGGCCGCACCGAAACCCGCCCCGACCACCGGCTCGACCGGGCCGCGACCACCCTGCTGCCCGGCGCCGCGCTCGCCCTCCTCACCGCCGTCCTGGTGTACGCCTGCTGGTCGCGCCCCGGATGGACCTCCTCGGGCCGCCTGCCCGGCGACTTCGCCTTCGGCCTGCTGATGCTGGGCCAGGGCTGCTGCATCGTCGCGCTCGCCGCCGTCGCCCGCAGCCTGTACCGGCGGGCCCCCGACCCGGCGACCGCGCTGCGCGGGCTCGGCGGGCCGGCCGTCGCCGTGCTCGCCTGCGCCCTCGGCGGCGTCATGTCCGGCGGGGTCGCCGGGCGCTTCGCCGACTGGCTCGGGGAGGGGGCGCCGGCCGAGCCGCCCGTCCTGCTGTCATGGCAGGCCGCCGTCCTCCCGCCGGTCCTCCTCGCCCTGGCCTGCCTGGCCGTGTTCCACGCCGCGGGGGCGGCCCGCACCCGCCGCCGGATCGCCGCCGGGGTAGCTGCCGAGTACGCAGGGTCCGTCCCGGACGGCGACCGAAGCCGCCGCATCGCCGGCGCCCGTACGGCAGCCGCCCTGACCGACGCCGCGCCGCGGTTCGCCGCCGCCCTCTCCGGGATCACCCTGCTGCTCGGCGCCGGAGCCCTCGCCGGGGCCTGGCTGACCGGCAAGGTTCCCGGCGAGGCCGCCCGCGGGGCACATCCGCTGCTGGAGGCCGCCGCGCGCGCCGCCCAGGACGCCGGGTCGTGGCTCGTCGGCCTCGGCTTCCTCCTCTTCGTCACGTGGGGCCGGCGCGCCTACCGCGACCCCGCCGCCCGCCGCACCGTCGGCGTGCTGTGGGACGTCGGCACGTTCTGGCCGCGTGCCGCCCACCCCTTCGCGCCGCCCTGCTACGCCGAGCGCGCCGTCCCCGACCTGACGTGGCGGATGACGGCCTGGACCGGCCGCACCGGCGGACGCCTCGTCATCTCCGGCCACTCCCAGGGCAGCGTCCTGGCAGCCGCCGCGGTCTGGCAGCTCCCGCCGCTCGTGCGCCACCGCGTCGCCCTCCTCACGTACGGCTCGCCGCTGCGCCGGCTGTACGGCCGATGGTTCCCCGCGTACTTCGGGAGCGGACCGCTGCTGTCGCTGCACCGCGACGTCGACTGCTGGCGCAACCTGTGGCGGGCCACCGACCCGATCGGCGGCCCGGTCGTCCCCGAGGCGGGCCGGGCCGTGGACCGGGGGCCGCTCCCCGACCCCGTCGCGTACGGGCGGACCGCTGAGCATCCGCTGCCCGCACCCGTCCTCGGCCACTTCGACTACCAGGACGATCCGGCGTTCGCCGCCGAACGCGACGCCCTGCTCGCCCGGCTCTCCGGCCCCCGGCCCCCGGCCGACGACCACTGCGGCGCCGACGACACCCGGCCCGGAGCCGCACCCGCCGCCCCCGGGACCGCTGCCGGTACGGGTTTGCCCGGCCCGCGGCTCAGCAGGGAGCGGGCAGAGCCGGGAGATCCGCCGGGAACAGCAGGGTGAGCTCGTCCGTCCCCGGGTCCGCGAGCTGTGCCACCCGGCCGGCGTGCCGCTCGACCATCGACTCGAACGTCTGCCGGGCCGTGCGCCCGTTGCCGAACGCCGGCCCCTTCGGCAGCTCCGCGAAGTACGCCAGCAGCGCCTCGGCGGTGCCCTCCCCGAGCCGGTACTCGTGCTCGTCGGCCTGCTGCTCCACGATCCGCAGCAGGTCCTCCGGCCCGTAGTCCGCGAAGCTGATCGTCCGGGAGAAGCGGGAGGCGACGCCCGGGTTGACGGTCAGGAACCGCTCCATCTCGGCCGTGTACCCGGCGACGATCACCACGACCGCGTCGCGGTGGTCCTCCATCAGCTTCACGAGCGTATCGATCGCCTCCCGCCCGAAGTCCCGGCCGGAGTCCTCCGGTGCCAGCGCGTACGCCTCGTCGATGAACAGGACGCCGCCGCGCGCCCGCTCGAACACCTCCTGGGTGCGGATGGCGGTGGACCCGATGTGCTCGCCGACGAGGTCCACGCGCGAAACCTCGACGAGGTGCCCGCGCTCCAGGACGCCGAGGGAGGCGAGGATCTCCCCGTACAACCGGGCCACGGTGGTCTTGCCGGTGCCGGGGGAGCCGGTGAAGACGAGGTGGCGGCGGACGGAGGCGGCCTTCAGGCCGGCCTGCTGCCGGCGCCGCCCGACCTCGATCATGTCGGTGAGCGCGCGGACCTCCCGCTTGACGCTCTCCAGGCCGACCAGCCCTTCGAGCCGCTCCAGCACGGCGGCGGACCCGCCCTCCGCGGGCCGTTCCGCCGCGGCGGCCTCGCCGCGTCCGCGCCCCGGCACCGCGGCGGGCGCGGGCCGGGCGGCGGGGAGCGGCGAGTCCGCCGCGCCGGCCGGGGCGGGGACCTCGCGGGGCGCGGCCCGGACCGCGGCCCGCTCCCCGGCGCCGGCTGCGCCGCCGGCCCCGGTGTGCCCGGGGAGCCCTGAGGGGGTGTCGTCGGCGGTGCAGTCCTCGGCGACGGGCCCGTCCTCGGCGAATTCGTAGCCGCCGCGGGCGCACCGCTCGGTGCGGCAGCCGGCCAGGTGGGCGCGGCAGCCGTCGAGGACGTGGAACCCGAAGCCGGCGCTGCCGGTCACCCGGCAGGACCGGAAGCTGCCCCGCCCGCCGGCGGAGACGTAGAACCCGGCCTCGGCGGGGGAGGAGACCGTGCACCGCTCGACCGAGGGATCGGCGCCCTTGGTGACGATGACCCCGGTCTGCACGGCGTCGATCGTGCAGTCGGCGAGGGTGCCGCCGCTGCCGTGGTCGCGGAACCAGGCGCCGGTGCCGGCCTCGCGGATACGGCAGTCCTCGACCCGGGCGGTCGCCCCGTCGCTCACGGAGACGGCGGTGTTCCGGACCTGCGACAGGTCGCTGTCGACGACGTCCGCGCGCGAGCCGCGGTCCAGGACGAACACCGCGTCCGGCACGTCGTGCACCCGGCAGTCCGTCAGCGAGACGCCCGCCCCGTCGCTGATCCACACGGCCGGGTAGTCGCCCGTGCTGTCGTGGATCTCGCAGGAGTCCGCCTCGGCGCGGGTGCCGGGATCCCATACGGAGAGGCCGTTGCGGCCGAAGCGGCGCACGCTGGTGCGGGTGAGGGTGAGGACCGAGCGGGAGCGCAGGTCCACCGCGTTCTCCGGGACGTCGTGGATGTCGCACCCGGAGAGGGCGAGCACGGCGTCGGTGTCGAGGGTGACCCCGTCGGCCGAGGTGCGGTGCACCGTGCAGTCGGTGAACCGGGCCGCCGCACGCGCGGCGACCTGCACCCCCGTCCCGTTGGTCTCGTACACCTCGCAGCCCAGCGCCTCCAGCCCCGACCCCTCCCCGGTGACCGCGATGCCTGCGCCCCCGGCGTGGTGCACCCGGCACCGCTCCAGCCGCGGGTGCCCGCCGGAGCGGACGGAGACCCCGGCCTGTCCGGAGGCGGCGACCTCGCACTCCTCGAACACCCCTCCGCCGCCGTCCAGTACGGCGACGCCGACCCCGGACGGGTTCTCCACGGTGCACCGGCGCACCACCGGACGGCCCCGGCCGCGGACCTCGATGCCGGCCGCCGACTCCGTCGTCACCCGCAGGTCGGTGAGCTCCGGCGTGCCGTCCTCCACCAGGAGCGCGGGCGCGGCCCTGTCCTGCCCCTCCACGGTCAGGTCCCGGACCACGGCCGAGGCCCGCACGGTCAGCGCGATCCCGTCCGGCGGGGCGATGCGCACCGACCCCGCGGCGCCCTCCACCCCGCGCAGCGTCACGGCGTGGTGCAGCACCAGGTTCTCCCGGTAGGTGCCGGGCGCGACCGTCAGCACGTCCCCGTCGCCCGCGGCGGCGAGCGCCGCGGACAGCGTCGGGTACTCGCCGGAGCGGCGCCGCCACCGCGAGGAACCGCCGTGCGTCAGCTGGACCGTGCCCTGTGCCATGGTGCTGTCGTGCCCCCGCCCTCGTTCTCGCGCTGTCGAACCGACCGGAACCGCCTCCGCGACCGCCTTCAGAGGTGCGAGCGGCTGACGGCAACCGGGGTCCGGCCGGTCCACCGTAGCGCGCGGGGAGCCGCCGGGAGGCCAGGTCAACTTCCCGCACCCGCCCGGCCCCAGTCCCGCCACGCCTCGGCCCAGGCCCGGTCCAGCAGCGCGTGGCGCCGGTGCACCAGCCGGCGGACGACGAGCCGCCGGCCCGTCTCGGCCAGCAGGGCCACCCCGGCGGCCGCCGCGAGGCCGACGACCGCGGCGTGCGCCCCGGCGGAGGCCGCGTCGAGCGGCCGCCCCACGAGCCGGCCCCGGGTATCCGTCCATATCCGGAACCGGTCGCCGGCCTGCGGCGGTTCCTCCGCCGCGGGGACGGTGCCCCGGTGGCCGCTGCCGTCCGGCGCGGTCCACTCGGCCACCACCAGGGTGCGCCGGGGGCTCTGGCGCTGCGGGTTCGCCTCCGCGCCCCCGGGGCCCTCCTCGGCGGGCCGCACCACCACCGCCGGCACGAGGAACCTCTCCTGTTGCTGCTCCCGCGCTGCCCGTTGGAGCCGGTCGTCCACCCGGAGGCCGGCCGCGCAGCCCACGGCCGGTGCGACCAGCAGGACGCACACCACCGCGGCGAACGCCACCCATGCCTCGAAGAGATCGGTGGGCCGGCGCAGCGGATTGTGCCGCCAACGCCACACACCTGTCGCTGTCCACACGGTCCGGCACCCCCTTGCCGCCTGTCTGCCGTCCAAACCTCCCGCACGCCCCGGAGACGCGCATCCCGGGCGCTGGGAGGTGTGCCGCGCGATCCGCTGCACGGTCCCCCGCGGTCGTGCGACACGTTCCGACTGATCCAACGGACGGCCGGTGGCGGTCGGTTCCGAACCGGCGGCAGAGCCCCTCGAAGGTGTCATTCCGAAGGAGTTCCGCCCGCCGTGCGGCCGCACCCATGGCAGCGCAGGCGGACGGGGGGAGACGCCGGCCTCAGCCCAGGACGCGCACCTCGTCCCCGACCCGCACGGTGCCCGTCCGGACCGGCACCAGCTGCCGCCCGAACGCGAGGGACCTGCCGATCCTCCGGTGCCTGCCGAGCGTCTTGAGCGGCTCCCTGCCGCGCTCCCCCGTCGCCTGGTCGGTCGTCGTGACGATGCACCTGCCGCACTCGCGGGCCACGCGGAAGACCGCCTCGCCGATCGCGATCCGCTGCCAGCCGTCCTCGGCCCACGGCTCGGCGCCCCCGACGACGACGTTGGGCCGGAACCGGTTCATCGGCAGCGGCCCCTCCTCGGGGTGCTCGCCCTGCCCGATCAGCGCGTTGAGCGCGCCCAGTGACGCCAGCGAGGCGAGCAGCACGGGATAGCCGTCGGCGAGGCTGACGGTCTCCCCGGGCAGGGCGTACTCGGGGTCCACGGGCCGGCGTACGGCAGGGTCGTCCAGGTGCACGAGCCGCACCGGAGCGCCCAGCCAGGTGCCGAACCAGTCCGCGGCGTCACCCGCCGCGACGACGGTCTCGACCTTCTTGCCGAAGAGCACCACCGGCTCCAGCGGCCCGGGCTCGGGCACCTCCACGACCAGCTCCGCCATGCCCGGCGCCGACAGTGCGACCGCGCCCCCGGGCAGCGGGCGCGCGGCGGCCAACGCCAGGCGGGGCCACTGGCGCTGCGTGATGACCGTGCCCGACGTGTCGACCAGCGCCCAGCGCCGGTCGCCGGACAGCCCCCAGGGCTCCACGGCCGCCTCGTCGGGGGCGATCCCCGCCACCGACTTGACGGGATGGACGTGGAGCGCGTGCACGTACGGGTTCGCCATGCGTGCATCCTGCCAGGTGCCCCGCCGGCGCCCCAGCGTGCGCCGGCGGGCCTGTCAGGACGCCCGCGCCGGGAGGTTTCGGCCCGCTCGGGCGGTCAGTAGCCCCGCCCCTGGTAGGGACGGCCGTACGGGTCCTGGTACGGGGCGCCCGCGGCGGGCGCCGGGGTCGGAACCGGAACCTGCATCGGACGCGGTGCGGCAGGGCGCATCGCCTCGTACCCGGTGCCCGCGGCGGCCGGCCGCGGCGGCTGCGGCTGGGCCTGCTGCATGTAGCCGGGGCGGGCCGGGGCGGGTTGCTGTTGCTGCGGGATGTACGGCGCGGGCGCGCTCTGCAGGGGCATGGGCGCGGGCGCCGCCTGCCCCTGGTACGGGTACCCGTAACCGCCCGTCTGCTGCTGTGGTGCGGCGGGCGGGAGGGCGGCCGGCAGGGCCGGCAGCGAGGAGGAGAGGGCCGGGAGGTTTCCACCGCTCGCATAGCCGGCGCCCGGCGTGTCGTAGGCGGCCGGAACCCGGATCGGGGCGATCTGCGGAGTCCCGCGTTCCGCCACGAGCGAGTCGTAGATGGGGGTGTCCGGGAAGGAGGGCGCGGAGTAGTAGCCGCCGCCATAAGTGGAGCGGGGGGAGGTCATGGGTCATAAGTTAAGCCCACGGCTTCACGGGGTCCATAGCGAGGTGTGACGAACCCCGCGCTGACCTGCATATTCCCAGGTCAGTGCCCCAGCTTTCACTTGGCCTTCACGTGCACGATTCGCCACTTCCGCCCCGGCTTGCTCCGACTCGTACTCCCCGGTTGGGTGTTGCACCGACTTGCCGCTGACGCAGCGTCACCACACGGTGGCCCCGAATGACATCGCCCGCGGGGCGGAATTTCCGTTTCATGCATCGCTGGGACGGGCGTACGTCCGCCCCTTCCACGCGGCGCCGCGCCCCCGGTGGTGCTGCACCGCCGAATCGACCGTCATCAGCAGGTACAGCAGCGCGGTGAACGGCAGCAGCGGCGCCAATGCGGCCGGCTGCCGGTAGTACCGCAGCATCGGCAGGTACGTGCCGGCCATCAGCAGCCAGGCCAGGCCCCCGGCCCACGCCGTGGCCGGGCGGCCGCCGGCCAGGCCCGCCAGGAGCGCGGCCGGCGGGACGAGGTAGACGAGCACCAGCGCGGCCACCGTCCCGGCCAGCAGCAGCGGTTGGTGGCGGAGTTGGGCGTACGCGCTGCGCGACACCATCCGCCACAGGTCGGCCAGCGCCGGGTAGGGGCGCACGCTGTCCACGCGCTCCGCGAGCCCCAGCCAGATCCGGCCGCCGCAGTCCCGGACGGCCCGGGCGAGGGAGACGTCGTCGATGACGGCGTGCCGGATCGCGTCCGGCACCCCGGCCCGTACGGCCGCCTCCGTGCGCAGCAGTACGCATCCCCCGGCCGCGGCGGCGGTCCGGCCGCCCGGGCGGTTGATCCGGCGGAAGGGGTAGAGCTGCGCGAAGAAGTACACGAACGCGGGGACGACCAGCCGCTCCCACGGCCCGGCGGTCCTGAGCCGGGCCATCTGCGAGACCAGGTCGAGGCCGGCGCTCGTCGCGGCGGCGACGAGCTCGCGGAGGCTGTCGGGTTCGTGGGCGATGTCGGCGTCGGTGAGGAGGAGGTAGTCCGGCCCGGCGGGCGTGGTCGCGCGGGCGACCGCGATGCCGTGGCGCAGGGCCCACAGCTTGCCCGTCCAGCCGGGGCCGGGCTCGCCCGGCGAGACGACGGTGAGCGGCAGCCCGGGGTGCCCGCGCGCGAGGCGGCGCGCGACGTCGGCGGTGCCGTCGGTGCTGCCGTCGTCGACGAGGACGATGCGCGCTTCGCCCGGGTAGTCCTGCGCGAGCAGCGAGGGCAGGCTGAGCGGCAGCACCCCGGCCTCGTCCCGCGCGGGGACGACGACGGCCACTGAGGGCCAGCGCGCCGGGGCGGAACGCGGGGGCAGGCGGACGTCGGTCCGCCAGAACATGCCCTGGGCGAACGTCAGCCACAACCAGGCGGCGAGGGAGACGCAGGCAGCACCGAA
This sequence comes from Streptomyces toxytricini, assembly GCF_014649915.1. Taxonomy (GTDB): domain Bacteria; phylum Actinomycetota; class Actinomycetes; order Streptomycetales; family Streptomycetaceae; genus Streptomyces; species Streptomyces toxytricini. Next base: position 129,421 of record NZ_BMTY01000018.1, read on the forward strand.
AAGGCCCATGGGCGGCAGTGTGCCGAACCCTGCGGGGCATGTCCCGCACCCCGCCGGCGCGCCATCCGGCGGCCGGCCCGGAGGCGCGCCGCCTTGAGCACAGCCGCGCCGCGTCCCCCGGCCGCCGCGGCGGCCCGCCGGCGGGGCGATCTCGCTTTCAGCCGGTGCGGCGGCTGCTGCCCACCGGTCGTTCGTCCTGCTGCCATGCGGCGCCGACGTGCCGTGCAGGCCCGCACGCCCCGTTCAGGAAGCGTCCCGTGGTCCGCCCGCGGGCCGGACGAGCAGCAGGGCGGGCGCCCCGGCCACCCGGGTCGGGAACGGCGTCGCCGCGCCCGTGCCCCCGGCGGCGGGGGCCGGTCCGGGTTCCGCGGCCCCGGCGGAGCGGCGGTGCCGGCGTTCGGTCGGCTCGTCCGGCCCGCCCCCGCGCGGCTGCGGGCCGGGCCGTGGGGCGTCGTGCGGCAGCACCTCGATGATCTCGTAGGCCGTCGCGAACGGCGTGGCGCCCGCCTCGTCCGAGGTGACCCAGGCGGGTACGGAGGCGTCCGGGAGGCCGCCGCCGACATCCTCCGCGACATCCTCCGCCACCTCGGCCACGAGGCCGGCCCTGACGACCGCCTCGTCGACCCCGTACAGGTAGCGGCCGGGCGGGCGCACGACCGGGTCCGACAGCCCCCGGCCGGCCAGTGTGGCACCGCCTGGCAGCAGGGTCGCCCGGCGCGGAACCCGCACCGAGGGGTTCGTCTCCCCGTACCACCATCCTCGCAACCCTGCCCGCCCCTGCGGACGGCAGGGGTGAGCGGCGTTGCGGGCCTCGGGGGCAGGCGGATACGCCCGGCGCTGCGGGGTGGTGTCCGGACCGTCGCCGCCTCTCCGCGGCGGCGTAGCCCGACGGGTGTGCCGCGGCCCACAGCGGGGGCCCGTCGGGGCGGGCCCGAGGGGTGCGTCGATTAAGGTGACCAGGTGAAGATCGCCCTCATGGACTCCGGAATCGGCCTCCTCGCGGCAGCCGCCGCGATGCGGCGGCTGCGGCCGGACGTCGATCTGGTCCTGTCCTCCGACCCCGACGGCATGCCCTGGGGGCCGCGGACCCCCGCCGACCTGGCCGGGCGGGCGCTCGGCGTCGCGCGCGCCGCCGTCGCGCTGCGGCCGGACGCGCTGATCATCGCCTGCAACACCGCCACCGTGCACGCCCTCCCCGCCATCCGGGCCGACCTGGAGCCGGGGATCCCCGTCATCGGGACCGTACCGGCGATCAAGCCCGCCGCCGCGGCGGGCGGCCGCGTCGCCATCTGGGCCACCCCCGCCACGACCGGCAGCCCCTACCAGCGCGGCCTGATCCGCGACTTCGCAGCCGGCGCGCACGTCACCGAGGTGCCCTGCCCGGGGCTCGCCGACGCCGTCGAGGCGGGCGACGCCGATGCCGTCGCGGCCGCGGTCGCGGCTGCCGCCGCCCTCACCCCGGCCGACGTCACCGACGTCGTCCTCGGCTGCACGCACTACGAGCTCGTCGAGCCCGCGGTCCGGGCGGCGCTGGCCGAGCGGACCGCCGGCGCCGAACTCGTCTACCACGGCTCCGCCGAGCCGGTCGCCGTCCAGGCGCTGCGCCGGATCGGCGCCGCCCCCGACCCGGGCGCCGCCGCCACCGGCACCCTGACGGTGCTGCTCAGCGGCAGCGAGGGCGGCCTGCCCGCCGCCGCGCTCGGCTACGCCGAGGGCCGGCTCCTGGCCGGCGAGGGCGCCGCGGCCGGCAGCCACTGACTCCGCGGGCCGCGGAGCGGTCCGCCGCCCTACGCCGTCCCGGCCAGACGGGTCGCGAGGTCGAGCAGGGACCGGGCGTCCAGGACGCGGTCGCCGAAGCCCGGCAGGGGCACGTGGAGGGGCGCGGTCCACTCCGGGGGGATCGCCTCCCGGCCGTAGACGGCGCCGGCCAGGGCGCCCGTGACCGCGGCCACCGTGTCCGTGTCTCCGCCGAGGTTCACCGCGGCCCGTACGGCCTCCGGGAAACCGGCGGTCGTCCGCAGGGCCCACACCGCCGAGCCCAGGCAGGGCCACACCGCGCCGTTGAACTCGGTGGCGAGCCCGGGGTGCCAGTCCGGGGCGAGGACGCGGGCGTAGCGTTCGCGCTGCTCCGGGGCCACCGCCGCCAGCGCCTGCGGCAGCCGCTCCAGGGGGTCGGCGCCGTCGAGCGCCGTGCGGACGAGCTCGTGGAGGAGGGCCGTGCCCTCCCAGGCCGCCGGATCGCCGTGGGTCAGGGCGGCCAGGCGCCGGGCCGCGTCCATGGTTGCCTGCTGCCCGGCCGCCGCGAAGAACACCGCCGAGGTCGACGCCCGCATGAGGGAACCGTTGCCCGCCGCTCGCGCGTTCACCTGGAAGTGCAGTGCCGCGGCGAGGTCCCACGGGTCGCCGCTGGTGAGCACCTGCTCCGTCTGCAGGCCGATGTCCTTCGGCCCGGCGGCCGCCCAGCGCCGGAACCGGTCGAAGACATCGGGGAGTTCGAGCCCGCCGTGCTCGAAGAGGGATTCGCCGACGAGGACGGCCATCTGCGTGTCGTCGGTGGCCTCGCCCGGCTCCCAGCCGCCGCCCCCGCGCATCTCCGAGCCGCGGGCGTCGAGTTCGCCGGCGGGCCCGAACTCGTAGGGCGCACCGAGCGCGTCGCCGACGGCGGAGCCCAGCACCGCGCCCACGGCGCGGTCGAGACGGGTCGTCAAGAGGCCTCCTCGTGCAGGTCGGGGCAGGCACAGTCCAGCACGTCCCGGGCGAACGCGTCCAGGTCGTCCAGCCCTGCGGCGGCCAGTGTGGCCGGGGCCCCGGAGAGGAGGTGCCAGAGCGCGCCGTGCAGCGCGAGGGTGAGGGCGCGGGCGTGCGCGGGCCCCGACGGGAGCCCGGCCGCGCGCAGCAGGCGCCCGTGCGCGGCGAAGTCGGCGGCGCCGATCGGGTCGAGGATCGCGGCCAGCCACGGCCGCCGAGCCGCCTCGGTCTGCAGTTCCAGGTAGGCCAGCATGCGGGTCCGGCCGGGTCCGGACGCGTCCCGCAGGAGGGCGGCGAGCAGCGCCGCCAGGCCCGCCCGGTCGGACGGGCCGGGTCCGGCCCCCCGGAGGGCCGCTGCCACCGCCCGGTACTGCTCCACGCAGTGTTCGGCCACCGCGCGCAGCAGCGCGTCGCGCGTGGGGAAGTAGTTCTTGGCGGTGCCCACGGGTACCCCGGCCGCGGCGTCGACGGCGCGGTGCGTCAGCCCCCGCCCGCCGGCCTCCGCCAGTACGACCGCAGCGGCCTCCCGCAGCCGACTCCTTCGATCCTGGTTCACCTTGCCAGCTTAACCACGGCCGTGGTACCACGGATGGGGTACCACGGATGTGGTGGCCCGAGCGGGAGGAGCGGTCATGGATCGGTCAACGGCCTTCCCCGGTGCTCCAGGCGACGCCGGCCGGGCCCTCGTGGTCGGAGCGGGCGTCGGAGGGCTGTCCGCAGCCGTGGCGCTGCGGCGGGCCGGCTGGTCCGTGGAGGTCGTCGAGCGCCGAGACACCCTGGAGCGCTACGGAACCGCCTTCGGCCTCCACCCGACCGCGCAGTCCGCCCTCGACCGGCTCGGCCTCGGCGACGCCCTGCGCGCAAGCGCCGTCCCGTACCGCCGCGCGCACATCCGCCGCCCCGACGGCACCGCCCTGGCCGCCCTGCCCCTCGCCCGCATCGAGCGCAAGGCGGGACGCCCCGAGCTCCTCGTCTCCCGCCCCCGCCTGATCGACGCCCTCGCCGCCGAACTGGACCGGCTCGGCGGCGTCCCCGTCCGCCACGGCCGCCGGTGGGCCGCCGACGCGGACCGGACCGGCGGCGCCGACCTCGTCGTCGGCGCCGACGGCATCCACAGCGCCGTCCGCACCGCCCGCTTCGGCTCCCGCAGCCGCGTCCGCACCCTCGGCACCACGGCCTGGATCGGCATCGCCGACTTCGAGACGGGCGTCCACGGCGAGACCTGGGGAGACGGCCGCTTCTTCGGCATCACACCCGTCGAGCCGGGCCGGACGAACTGGTACGCCACCGTCCCCGCCGGCACCACCGCAGACGGACTGCGCGCCGCGTTCGACGGCTGGCACGACCCGATCCCGCGGATCCTCGCCGAAACCGACCAGGCCGGCTGGATCCGCTACGAGATGCGCCACCTGTACCCGGCCCTGCCCTCGTTCACGGACGGCCGGGGCACCGTCCTCGTCGGCGACGCCGCCCACGCCATGACGCCCAACCTCGGCCAGGGCGCCTGCACCGCCCTCCTCGACGCGGAGGCGCTCGGCCGGGCCGTCGCCGCCCACGGGCGGGCCGGGCTGCCCGCGGCGCTGCGCGCGTACGACCGCGAGCGCCGCCGCAGTGCACAGCGCGTGGCGTTCGGCTCCCGCACCCTGCACCGGTTCGCGACCGCCCGACGCCCCGCCCTCCGGGACGCGCTGGTCGGCCTCCTGCCCGGCTGACCGCCCGCCGGACCCACGCCGCACCGGACCCGGCGGCTGCAACCGCGGCTGTCCCCCCTGACAGGCCGGACGCGAGGCGGTGCCGCACATGCGGAACGTGAGTACGCTGCTACCCATGACGGGTCACCCCCCTGGTCCGCTCTGGGCGGGCCGGGCCTCGAACCGCGGCCAATGGCTGCTGGCCCTGGCCGGCGCCGCAGCCCTCGCGCTCGGCATCCAGCTGGCCGTCGCCTCCTCCTGGGGCACGGGCACCGTGGCGCTGCTCATGGCCGTAGTCGGCTGCATCGCCGTCGGCCTGCTGATCCTGTACGGCACCCTCGCCTTCGTGTACGTGGCCGTCACCATCGACGCCGAGGCCCTGGAGGTGCGCTGCGGCCACATCGGCCTGCCGCGCCGCACCGTCCGCCTCGCCGACGTCACCCGCGCCGAGTACCTGCCGCACATCACCCCGCAGCAGTGGGGCGGCTGGGGCCACCGCTGGCGGCCCGAGAAGGGCACCGCCGTCATCGTCCGCCGCGGCGAGGGCCTCGCGCTCCACCTGGGCGACGGCAGGCTGTTCACCGTCACCGTCGACGACGCCGAGAACGCGGTCCGCGTGATCGACACCCACCTGCGGACGCACACCCGCTGAGCAGGCCACCCGACCCGCCGGCCTCCGCCAAGGCGGACCGGCCGCGTACACTCCGCCAGATGAGCAGCAGTGTCACCCGAGAGCCCCGAACCGCCGGAGCGGAAGCCGGCGCCGGTGCCGGTTCCCCTGCGGCGCGGCCCGCAGACGCCGAGCGGTCCGGGCGCAGGGCCGCCGCCGTCCGCGGCCTCCTCGCCGCCGGCTCCGGTGCGCTGCTCTACTTGAGCTTCCCGCCGCGGCCCCTGTGGTGGCTGGCCCCCGTCGCCCTCGCCGTGCTCGCCGGCTGCCTCCGCGGCCGCCGCGCCCGCGCCGGATTCGGGCTGGGCCTCCTCCACGGCCTGGGCTTCCTGCTGCCGCTGCTCGTGTGGACCAGCCAGGGCGTCGGCCCGGTCCCGTGGCTCGCCCTGGCCACCCTCGAAGCCCTCATGATCGCCGTCACCACCGCCGGCCTCGCCCTCGTCACCCGGCTGCCCGCCTGGCCGCTGTGGGCGGCCGCCGTGTGGACCGCCGGCGAGGCGCTGCGGGCCCGTGCCCCCTTCGGCGGCTTCCCCTGGGGCAAGCTCGCCTTCGGGCAGGCGGACGGCATCCTCCTCCCGCTCGCCGCCCTCGGCGGCACCCCGCTGCTCTCCTTCGGCACCGCCCTGTGCGGGTTCGGCCTGTACGCCGCCCTGCTCGCCGCCCGCGAGCGGCCGCGCCCGGCCACCGCCGCCCTCGCCGCGCTCGCCGTCGCCGCACCCGCGGCAGCGGCCCTCGCGGCCCGCCCCCTCGTCTCCGCCGCCGCCGAGGACGGCACAGCGGTGGCCGCCGTCATCCAGGGCAACGTGCCGCGTGCCGGATTCGACTTCAACGCCCAGCGCCGCGCCGTCCTCGACAACCACGCCAACCGGACCCTCCAGCTCGCCGAGGAGGTCCGTGCGGGCAAGACCCCCCGGCCGGACTTCGTGGTGTGGCCGGAGAACTCCTCCGACATCGACCCCTTCACCCAGCCGGACGCCTACCGCGTCATCGACGGCGCCGTGAAGGCCGTCGGCGTGCCCGTCTCGATCGGCTCCGTCCTGGCCCCCGAGACCGGCCCGCTCCGCAACACGGTGATCCGCTGGGATCCTGCCAAGGGCCCCACCGACACCTACGACAAGCGCAAGATCCAGCCCTTCGGCGAGCGCATCCCCATGCGGTCCGTGGTGCGCCTGTTCAGCAAGGACGTGGACCGGGTGAGCCGGGACTTCGGCCCGGGCAAGGAGCCCGGCGTCTTCGACATGGGCGGAAGCCGCGTCGGCATGGTCACCTGCTACGAGGCCGCCTTCGACGACGCCGTCCGCTCCACCGTCCGGGCCGGCGCCCAGGTGATCGCCGTACCGAGCAACAACGCCACCTTCGGCCGGACCCAGATGACCTACCAGCAGCTCGCCATGGACCGCGTCCGGGCCGTCGAGCACAGCCGGACCGTCCTCGTCCCCGTCACCAGCGGCGTCAGCGCCGTCATCCGCCCCGACGGCAAGGTCGTACAGCAGACCGAGATGTTCACGGCCGACGCGCTCGTCGCCGAGATCCCGCTGCGTTCCACCGAGACCCCCGCCACCCGCCTCGGCCCCCTGCCGGAGTACGCGCTCCTCGCGCTCGCCGCAGGCGGGCTCGGCCTGGTCCTGGCGCGGCGCATCCGCGCCCGCGGAGGCGCCGCCTGACGGGGGCCGCGCCCGCGGCCTCGTATGGTCGGGGGATGACACCTGAGTTCATCCGCGAGATCCGCGAGCACGCCGGGAACCGGCTCCTCCTGCTGCCCGGCGTCACCGCCGTCGTCGTCGACGACCTCGGGCGCGTGCTGCTCGGCCGCCGTGCCGACACCGGCGGCTGGTCCGTGATCGGAGGCATCCCCGAGCCGGGGGAGCAGCCCGCCGACACCGCCGCGCGCGAGGTGTACGAGGAGACGGCCGTCCGCTGCGTCCCCGAGCAGGTCGTCCTGGTCGAGATGCTCGAACCGTTCACCTACCCCAACGGGGACGTCTGCCAGTTCCAGGACATCACCTTCCGCTGCCGCGCCACGGGCGGCGAGGCCCGCGTCAACGACCACGAGTCGCTGGAGGTCGGCTGGTTCGAGCCGGACGCCCTGCCGCCGCTCCACCCCTTCGCCCTCCACCGGATCCGCCGCACCCTCGCCGGCGGGCCGACCTGGTTCGCCCCCGCGGCGGAGCTCCCCGACGAGCCCGCCGCCGTGCCCGCCGCGGCGGGCTTCCCGGCCGCGCAGGAGGCGGCCCCCGCCTGGGTCCCCGAGGGGATCCCCGAGTAGGCCGGCCCGCCGCGGGTCAGGCCCGCGCCGAGGCCTCCCGGTACAGCCGCACCGCCCGGTCGCCCATCACCGCGCTGTACGAGACGTCCGGGTCCGTGCCGCCGCCCTCGTGCCCGCCGAGCACGCCGGCCACGGCGCCGCCCACCAGCCACGGGCTGCCGCTGGTGCCGCCGCTGAGGCCGGGGCAGGCGATCCGCCGCTGCGTCGGCGCGTGCAGGACCGTCGTGTTCGTGCAGCGCAGCGGCGCCTCCGCGGTGCGCGGGTAGCCGACGACCGTCGCCGCCGCGCCGGCCGGCTGCCCGCCCGCCACCGGGAAGCCTCCGACGGCCTCCTCCACGGGCAGGGCGGCCCCGCCGCCCGCAGGGACGACCGTGGCGAAGGCCAGGTCGGCGTCCGGGTCCTCGCGCTCGGTCCAGGACCGCGCCGTGTGGACGCCGGTCAGCCGCCACAGCCCGTACGGGGCCCTGCCGTCGCGGTAACCGGGTGCGAAGACCGTGTTCAGCGGGTCGGCCAGGCAGTGCGCGGCGGTGGCGATCACGTCCCGGCCGGCGCTGCGGACCACGGAGGCGGTGCAGAAGTGGCCGCCGTCCAGCCCTCCGGCGAACAGCGGCCCGACCCGGTCCGCCGCCGCGCCGGGCGGCGCGATCACGGTGGTGCCCGGGGGCGGCAGGGCGGAGGCGTCCGGCACGTGGGCGCCCAGCAGGGCGGCCATAGCGGCGAGGGCCGCGAGCGTCCGGGCGGCCCGGCGGACGCGATTGCGGCGCGGCGTTCGGCTCGGCATGCGCGGGATCATGGTCCGAGCCTCCCCGTCGAAACCATGAACGGAGCCCGCTATTCCATATGAATCCGCTGTGAATCCCGGCCCGGAGGCCACCCCGGGCGGCCCGGCCGCGTCCGGCAACGGCGCCCGGTAGAGACGACCTAGCGGCGCTCGTACACCGTCACCCGCCGCCCCCGCACCTCCCGGTCCGCCACCACCGCGAAGTGCTCCGCGAGCACCTTCGCCTTCGCCGCGTCCCGCGCCGCGCCCGACGGCTTCGCGACCCGGGCGGCATCCGTCACCAGCAGCACCCGGCGCTGCTCCAGCAGGGCGGCCCGGATCCGCGCCGGATCCGCCTCCTCGCCCTTGAGCGTCGCCGACTCGACCGGGCCGCGCTCCAGCGCCACGTCCGCCAGCCCCGCGAACGCCCCGGGCGACACCAGCGCCGTGTCCCTGCGGGCCGCCGGTACGAACACCACCGCATCGCCCGGCCGGCCCAGCCGGGCCACCTCCCCGGCCACCGCCAGCACGTCGTCGACCCGGCTCGCCGGCGACCGCTTGGCCAGCGACTGCGGCAGCAGCGCGAGCACTGCCGCCGCCACCACGGCCGGCACCAGCAGCGCCGACGCGCGCGGGAACCGGGGCGCCAGGGCCCGTACGCCCGCCCCCAGCGCCGCGCCGACCAGCAGCGCCAGCCCCAGCATGCCGAACAGCACGTACCGCTCGAGGAACAGCGGCTGCACCAGCGAAAGCCCGATCAGGCCCAGCTGCGGCACCGCCAGCAGCGGCAGGCCCACGGCCGCGGCCGACAGCCGGCCCGCGCGCGGCCGGTCCGCCGCGGCGCACAGCCCGCCCACCGCAAGCAGGACGGCCGGACCGATCATCATGTGCCAGGTCAGCGGCGGTATCCAGGACACCTGGTCGGACTGGCTCCGGCTGAACAGCACCAGCGGCAGCGCCCCGGCGACCGCCCCGGCCGCCGCTGCCGCCCAGCGCGCCACCACCGCCCGCGGCGCGCCCGTCCACCACAGGGTCGCGGCGTGCGCGGGGAGGACGAGCAGCGACAGCCAGTTCAGCAGCGCGCACAACAGCACCGCCACCGCGTAGGCCGTCCAGCGCGGCCACTCCCGCCGGCCCGGCCGCCCGCCCTCCGCCCCCGCCGCGTCCGCGAGCAGCGACACCAGCAGCAGCGTCGACAGCCCGGCGCCGGCCGCGACCAGGGCGTACGGGCGGCCCTCCTGGAGGTGGAACTGCACGGCCGGCAGCAGCGGCAGCGCGAACCCGCCCGCCAGGCCGGCCAGGCGGCCCGCCAGGCGCTCCCCGAGCAGCGCCGTGCACGCCGCGGCGGCGGCGACCGCCAGCACCGACGGCAGCCGCAGCGTCGCCGTGCCCGGCCCGAACACCTCGAAGAGGCCGTGCATCAGCAGGTAGTACAGCCCGTGCACGGCGTCGACGTTCCCGAGCATCGCCCAGATGTCCCCGGCCGAGCGCCCGGCCACCTGCCAGGTGGCCGCCTCGTCCCGCCACACGCTGTCCTGCCGGGACAGCCCCCACAGTCCGAGCCCCGTCGTCCACAGCACCGGTGGCAGCCACACGGGGAGGCGGCGGAGGGCGGTTCTCGTGTGAAAGGCCATGGGGCGGTTCGAATCCTCGAAGGAGTGTGCGAGCGGAAGGTGCCAGTCTATGGACGCGCCGGACGGTTCACCGCCCCGCTGTTGTGCACCGCGGCACGGGAACGCACGCCCCGGCCGCCCCTAGCCTCACCGCACAGGAGCACGAACGAGGGGCGGTACCCGGGTGAACTGGCTCATCCACGACTACCGCGAGAGCGATCTCGCCGCGGTCGTCCATCTGATCGACACGACGGCCGGGCTGGGCCAGGAGTCGGTCTTCTCGCTGGCCGAGTGCATCAGCGCGCTCACCGGCCGGCAGCCCTGCGTGGTCGCCGTCCACCAGGGCGTCCCCATCGGCGCCGCCCTCGCCTGCGTCACCGGCGAGCGCGCCTGGGTGATGCGGATCGCGATCGCCGCCGGGTGGCGGGGGCGCGGCCTGGCCAGCGCCCTCCTCGTGGAGCTTGAGCGGCGCCTGGTCGCGGCCCGCGTCGGCCGCATCGCGTACGTCCTTCCGGAGGAGGAGCTGCTGGGGGAGGGCCTGCTCAACGCCGGCTACACCCGGCAGCCCGCCGTCGCCTACTTCGAGAAGACCGAACCGCTGCACGGCCCCGCCGCCGGCCTCCTCGACGACCTCGGCGGACGCTTCCTCGCCGGCGGCCTCTGGGCGAAGGTCGCCGGAATGGAGAAGGAGAAGGACCTCATCGAGCGGCGCGTGGTGCTCCCGCTCGCCGAACCGGAGCGGGCCGCCGCGCACGGCGTCCGACCGCCCCGCGCGATCGCCCTCTTCGGGCCGCCCGGCACCGGCAAGACGACCTTCGCCCGTGCCATCGCCTCCCGGCTCGGCTGGCCCTTCGTCGAACTGCTGCCCTCCCGCCTCGCCGACGGCGGCAACCTGGCCGCGGCGCTCCGGCAGGCCTTCGCCCGGATCGCCGAACTGGAGCGGGTCCTCGTCTTCATCGACGAGGTGGAGGAGATCGCGCCCGTACGGTCCGAACCGGCCGCGCCCGGCGGCGTCCACGGCGTGACCAACGAACTGCTCAAGCTCATCCCCGGCTTCCGCGAGGGCGACGAGCGGCTGCTGGTCTGCGCCACGAACTCCATACGCTCCCTCGACCCCGCGTTCCTGCGGCCGGGGCGCTTCGACTACCTGATCCCCATCGGCACCCCGGACGCCGCGGCCCGCGCCGCGATCTGGGCCCGGTACACCGCCGGGCGGGGCGGCGTCGACGTGCCGGCGCTGGTCGCGGCCACCGAGCTGTTCACCCCCGCGGACATCGAGCACGCGGCGCGGATCGCGGCGCAGGTGTCCTTCGAACGGGACCTGGAGGCGGTCGGGGCGCACGGGGCGGCGGCGGCGCCGCCCGGTGCCACGACGGAGGACTACCTGGCGGCGGTCGCGCAGTGCAGGCCGACGGTCACCCCGGCCATGACGGGCGAGTTCGAGGCCGACATCACCGCCCACGCCCGCTGCTGACCCGTCCCCTTCCGCGCCGGGGGCGGCCTACCGCTCGCAGCGGTACGTGAAGGCGGTGCGGGCCGTGCGGGTGTCGGGGGAGAGGATCTCGACGGTGGCCGACGCCTCGAGGACGCCCTCGCCGCGGAACGTCCACAGCAGGTGGAGGCGGGCCTCGTCGCGGCCGCGCGGGACGCGCTCGGTGAGGGCTTCCGTACGTGTGCCGTCGCTGCGGAGCCAGCGGTACGTGATGGTCCCCGGGCGCCCGTTGGTGCGGACGAGGGCCACCACGTCGGCGGTCGAGTCGCAGCCGGGGTCCCGGCCGTCCGCGGTGGCCGCCGACACCTCCCGCACGGCCAGTCCCGGCCCGAACTCCTGCCACAACAGGTAGCCGAGCACGCCGAGCAGGACCGCGCCGGCCAGGGTGTAGCGGCGCCACTCCGGGCGGCGCCGCGGACGGGGCGGGAGCACGACGGGGAAGGGGGCCGGCGCGGCCGCCGTCACGCCCGGGCCGAACCGCAGGACCGAGCCCTCGACCCGGTCGGGGACGGCGTCCCGGAGCTCGGGCGGCCCGTCGATCCAGTGGCTGCCGAGCACGGTGGCGCTGTATTCGTCGTCGTTGTTCATGCGGGGGAGCACCTCCTCACGACGAGGCTGTCGGTGGCCGGGCCCTGGCCCGCCGCCGGGGAGGTCGTCACTCGGACGCCCCAATGGCAGCCGCCGCCCTTGAACGTGTGCGTGACCGGTCCTGCCGCGGCCAGGGCCGCCGTACCGCCTCCGGCCGTGTGCTCGTACACGGTGGTGCCGTCGGGCTCGGCGAAGGCGTCGCCGTCGTCGCCCGTGAACCACTGCACGGTGACCCGGACCGGGCCGGTGCCGGTCGTCTTGAACGAGATGTCCGCCGCCGCCGTGTCCGGGCCGGTCTGCGCCAGCTGCACCCCGACGGCGTGCACGACCGGCGTCGGCTTCGGCGTCGGCGTGGCGGTCGGCGAGGGCCGCGGGGACGGCGGCCGGGCAGGCGAGGCGGACGCCGACGGCCGCACCACCGCCGAACGGCTCGGCGACGGGCGGGCCGACAGCGACGGCCAGGGCGAGGGCGACGGTGAACCGCTCGCCGACGCTGACGCCGACGCCGACGCCGACGGCGACGGCGACGGGGACGCCGGAGGCGAACCGGACGGCGACACGGACGGCCCCGGCCCGGGTGTCACCGGCCGCGAGGTCGCAAACGAGTCCGCCGCCCGCGCAGCGCCCGGCTCGCCGCCCACCGCGCTGTACGCCGCACCGATGACGACCCCCAGCACGAGGGCCGCGCCCGCCGCGATCGACCCGCGCCGCCCCGGCGCCCAACCCGACCCCCGCCCCAGCGAGGTCGTCGCGACCGCCGTCGTCCCCGAGGCCGTGCCCCCCGAGGACGGGAACAGCAGCGGCAGCAGCGCGGCCGCCGCCGCGAGCCTGCGCTGCCCGCGCTCCTCCCAGTCGGGCCCGTACGCGGCGAGCGCCAGGTGCTCCAGCTCCGCGACGAACTCCTCGGCGTCGCCCGGGCGCTGCTCCGGTGACTTCGCCATGCCGCGGCGGATCAGCGGCCGGACCGTCTCCGGAGCCTCGTCCTCCGGGACGGGCGCCTCCACGTGCTGGACGGCGAGCTCCGCGAAGTTCTGCCCGGGGAACGGCTTGTGGCCCGTCAGGCACTCGAAGAAGGTGGCCGTCGCCGCGTACACGTCGGCCGCGGGCGAGGCCGGCCGCCCCTGCCACTGCTCGGGCGCCATGTAGGCGGGCGTCCCCGCGACGCCGGGGGTGGTGCCGCGGCGCGCCGCGATCCCGAAGTCGACGAGCTTGGAGGAGCCGTCGGCCGCGACGAGGACGTTCTCCGGTTTGTAGTCGCGGTGGACGACGCCCGTCCGGTGCGCCGCCGCCAGGCCGAGCAGCGAGCCCTTCAGCACGACCAGCGCCGCCTCCGGCCCGGTCTGCCCCGACTCCCGCAGCACGGCCCGCAGCGAGATCCCGTCGACGAGCTCCATCGCGATCGCGGCGCCGCCCGGTGCCTCCACGTATTCGTACAGCCGCACCACGTACGGGGAGTCGAGGCGGCCCAGGAGCCGTGCCTCGGCCCGGAACTCCGCGAGGAACGCCGGGTCCTCGCGGAGCCGCTCGCTCAAGTACTTCACCGCGACGGGTGTGCCGGTCGCCCCGTGCACGGCGAGGACCACGCGGCCCCCGCCGCCGGCGCCGAGCTCCCGGACGTGCGCGTAGCCGGGCACCGTCCAGCCGTACGTCGTCATCGCCTGCCCCCGTCCGTGGCGTCACCGTGACCCGGTCCGGCCGCGTAGCCGGCCGGCCACCCCCAGTGACACGGTTTCCGGCCGGGCCGGTTCCCAACCCGGCACGGGGCGGCTCAGCCCGCGGCCCCCTCCGGGCCGCCCGGGTTCCGCTCAGCCCGCCAACAGCTCCAACAGCCGCTCGACGAACGTGACCTGTGAGGCGATCAGCTTCGTCCTGGCCTCCTCCGGGGTGAACCAGGCCACCCGGTCCAGCTCCGGGAACTCCCGCGTCCGCCCCGAGCGGGGCGGCCACTCCATCAGGAAGGTGCCGGGCACCATGAGGGCCGGGTCGAGGTCCGCGCGGACCGCCCAGATCACCACCTGCTTGCCGCTCGGCATCCGGGCCCCGCCCAGCGGGAGGTACGGTCCTTCCGGCGGGGGCAGGCCGATCTCCTCGGTGAACTCCCGCCGGGCCGCGTCCAGCGGCGCCTCGTCCGGCTCGTACTCCCCCTTCGGGATGGCCCAGCCGCCGGCGTCGCGGCGCTCCCACAGCGGGCCGCCCATGTGGCCGAGCAGCACCTCGACCGCGGGGGCGGACCCGGGTGCGGCCGCCGCCCCCGCCTCTCGGAAGAGGAGGAGCCCCGCACTGCGCTTCGTCGTCATGGCCGCATGTATGCCCGGCGGGCGCGCCGCCAGTCCGCCGGCGCGCCGCGCCGGCTCAGTGGTCGTGCGGGCCCTGCCGGTGGACCGGGCCGTGGGCCTCGGCGCAGTGCGGGTCGCCCGCGTCGTCCGCCGTCCGGCCGACGGTGAGCAGCGCCTCCTGGGCGTGGTCCACCTGGAGCGTGGTGTGGGTGATGCCGTACTCCTTGGCCAGCAGCCGCTCCAGGTCCCGACGTACCGCGTGGCAGTCGCCCGCCGGCTCGACCAGCACGTGCGCCGACAGGGCGGCCTGGCCCGAGGTGATCGTCCAGATGTGCAGGTCGTGGACTTCCGTCACCGGCGGATGTCCGGCAAGCCGGTCGCCCACGGCGTCCGGGTCCAGGTGGGCGGGGGCCGCCTCCAGGAAGATCCGGCCGGACTCGCGGACCAGCCCGTAGCCCGCCTTGACCATCAGCGCCACCACGACGAGCGTGGCGATCGCGTCGGCCTGCCGGAAGCCGGTGGTCAGGACGACGAGGCCGGCGACGGCCGTGCCGATGAACGCGAACAGGTCGTTCAGGACGTGCTGGTAGGCCCCCTCGACGGCGAGCGAGGAGCGGTTCGCACGGGAGATGCACCAGGCCGCGGCGATGTTGACGAGGATGCCGGCGAGCGCGGTGACGAGCACCAGGCCGCCCGCGACCGGCGGCGGGTCGATCAGCCGCTCGACCGCCTCGTACGCCAGCCAGACGGCCAGCAGCAGCAGGGTGAGGCCGTTGGCCTGGGCGGACAGTATCTCCGCGCGCTTGAGCCCGTACGTGAACCCGCCGCGCGCCGGGCGGGCGGCGAGCCGCATCGCGATGAGGGCGAGGACGATCGAGACGGCGTCGGTCAGCATGTGCGCCGCGTCGGAGATCAGTGCGAGCGAGCGGGCGATGACGCCGATGACCACCTCGACCGCCATGAAGGTGCCGATCAGGGCCAGTGCGGCGGCCAGCCACCGCCGGTCCGCGTCGGCGGAGACCCCGTGGGAGTGCCCGCCGGGGCCGTGCCCGTGGCCGTCGTGGCCGTGTCCGCGGCCCTGGTCGTGCGTGTGTCCGGCGTCGTGCATGTGGTCGTGCACGCTCATGGCGTCCCCCGTCCGGTCGGTTCCGACGCGTGAAGTGAAGCGCACTGTGAAGCAATGGGCAAAGGCTGCAACGGGGACCGTTGTCATTACGGTTAACACCCCTCTGACCTGCGGTTATGCCCCGCCGAAAGGATCGTGGGAAAATCTGCTCATGGCCCAGCCCTCAGGTGTGCCGTCAGCCGCGCCCGAGCTAGTCCTGGAAACCGACGCGGGCTCCACCCCGATGAGCCCGAGCCGGACCTACCACGTCGGCCGCGACCCCCTCTGCGAAATCTGCCTCGACGACGCCCGCGTCTCCTGGCACCACGCCGTGCTGCGCCCCGAAGGCGACCACTGGACCGTCCAGGACGAGGACAGCACCAACGGAACCTGGGCCGACGGCCACCGCGTCCGCGAGTGGAACGTCGGACCCGGCAGCGAGCTCCGCTTCGGCAGCGCCACCGACGGCCCGCGCGCCCTCCTCCTCGACCGCGGCCGCGCCGCCGCGCCGCCGCCGGCGCCGCCCGTCGGCCCGCTCGCCGACGCGCCCCCGCGCGCTCCCGCGCCAGGCGCCCCCGCCCGCGTCTCCAGCCCGTCGCTGACCGGTACCTTCCGCCGCCCCACCTCCGTCCGGCAGGTCCCGGCCAGCACCGCCGTCCGCATCGGCCGCGCCGACGACAACGACCTCGTCATCGACGACCTCGTCGTCTCCCGCCGGCATGCCGAACTCCGCGCCCTCCCCGACGGCACGCACGAGATCCACGACCTCGGCAGCCACAACGGCACCTACCTCAACGGCGTGCGCACCGACCGCGCCACCGTCTCCGAGGGCGACATCATCGGCATCGGCCACACCGCCCTCTGCCTCGTCGGCGGCCGCCTCCAGGAGTACACCGACACCGGCGAGGTCTCCCTCGACGTCCAGGACCTCACCGTCGCCGTCGACCGCGGCCGCAAGACCCTCCTCGACCACGTCTCCTTCCCCGTCGGCGCCAAATGCCTCCTCGCCGTCGTCGGACCCAGCGGAGCCGGCAAGTCCACCCTGCTGGGCGCCCTCACCGGACTGCGCCCCGCCGACCACGGCACCGTCCTCTACGACGGCCGCGACCTCTACCGCGACTACGCCGAACTCCGCAGCCGCATCGGGCTCGTCCCCCAGGACGACATCCTGCACGCACAGCTCACCGTCCGCCGCGCCCTCACCTACGCCGCCGAACTCCGCTTCCCGCAGGACACCGCGAAGGCCGAGCGGCAGGCCCGCGTCGACGAGGTCATCACCGAACTCGGCCTCGACCAGCGCGCCGACCAGCCCATCCACAGCCTCTCCGGCGGACAGCGCAAGCGGGTCTCCGTCGCCCTCGAACTCCTCACCAAGCCCTCGCTGCTCTTCCTCGACGAGCCCACCTCCGGCCTCGACCCCGGCATGGACCGCTCCGTCATGCACATGCTGCGCGGCCTCGCCGACGACGGCCGCACCGTCATCGTCGTCACCCACAGCGTCCTCAGCCTCGACGTCTGCGACCGGATCCTCGTCCTCGCCCCGGGCGGCCGCACCGCCTGGTACGGGCCCCCGCAGGAGACCCTGCCCTTCTTCGGCTTCGACCAGTGGCCGGAGGCCTTCGAGGCGTTCGAGGCCGATCGCGACCGCGACTGGGCCGGCCGGTACCGCTCCTCCCCCCAGTACGCCCGGTACGTCCGGGGAGCCGCCCGCCAGCCCCGGCACCCCGGGGAACGGCACTCCGGCGCCTTCGCCGCCCCGCCGCCCAAGGCCCAGAGCTGGGGAGCGCAACTGTCCACACTGGTGCGCCGCTACGCCGCCGCGCTCGGCGCCGACCGCACCTTCCTCGCCATCATGGTCGCCCTGCCGTTCGTCATGGGCGCCATGGCGCGCGCCCTCGCCGGCGGCGCGCTCACCCGCGAGTCCGCCGTGAACGTCCTGCTCATCCTGTGCGTCGGCGCGGTCCTGACCGGCGCCGCCAACGCCGTCCGCGAACTCGTCAAGGAACGCACCATCTACCAGCGGGAACGGGCCGTCGGCCTGTCCAGATCCGCCTACCTGATGTCCAAGGTGGCTGTCCTCGGCGCCGTCACCACCGCCCAGGCGGCCGTCCTCACCCTGGTCGGCCTGTACGGCGTCGACACCAACGCCCCCGGCGGCCGAGGCGTGCTGCTGCCGCCGCTCGCCGAGATCATCCTCGCCACCGCCCTGCTGTCCTTCACCGCGATGATGCTCGGCCTGCTGGTCTCCGCCCTCGTCCGCAAGGAGGAGGTCACCATGCCGCTGCTGGTGCTGCTCGCCATCGTGCAGGTCGTCTTCTGCGGGGCGCTGCTCCGGCTCGACGGCGCACCGGTCATCGGCCAGCTCGCCTGGCTCGTGCCCTCCCGCTGGGCCCTCGGAGCCATGGCCGGCACCGTCGACCTCGGCGCGATCGTCCCCGGCGCCCTCACCGCCGACCCGCTGTTCGCGCACGACCCCCGGGTCTGGCTGCTCGACCTGGGGATGCTCGCCGCCCTGTCCGTGCTCTTCGGCGTGCTGGTCGCGCGGCTGCTGCGCCGCCACGAGCCGGCCATCATGCGGAAGTAGCGCCATGGGCGTACCCGCGGCGCACGGCGGCACCGAGTTCCGCCCCACGCACGTCGTCCCCCAGAGCGGGATGCCGGCCTGGGAGGAGCCCGACGTCTCCCGGCCGACCGTCCCCCTCGACCCCTTCCTGCCCGTCCAGCTGCTCGACCGGCGCGGGGAGTGGGGGCAGATCGTCTGCGCCAACGGATGGTCCGCGTGGGTGGACGGCCGCCTCCTCGTCGCCGTACCGCAGCCGCCGCCGACCGGCGGCCGGCCCGTCGGCCGGGCCGAGGACCCCCTCCCGCTGCTCGCCCGCGCCGCCGACGCCCTCGACCGCTACCGGCAGGCCGCGGAGGAGCACGCCGCGGGCCGGCTGGACCAGGAGGGGTTCCGCAGCCGTACGCGCGGTCTGCGGTCCGGGGCCGTCGTCGACGGCGAATCCGTATGGCTGTACGACGAGGCCTCCGGCCAGTGGATGTACGGCGATGGGACCCGCCTCGCCACCTACGCCGCCCCCGCGCCCGGCGCCGAGCCGGCCCCGCGGGCGGAGCCGACGCCGACCGCCGTGGGAGAGGGCGGCCCCGCGGTGGAGCGTCCGGCTCCGGCGGCCCGGAGCGACGGCCACGAGCCGACCCGGGTCGTCACCCCGCCGGAGACGGGCGGCCGCTGAGCCCGCCCGGGGTCACCGCCCGGGCGCCGCTGACCGCTCGCGGGCGGCGGAACGCCGGTGCACCGGCCGGGCCAGCAGGGCGCCGAGGAAGCCGGCGGCCGCACCCCACACCACGGCGAGCCCCACGTTCCGCCACAGGACGGGCAGCAGCTCGACCGTGGTGCCGAGCCCGCCGGTGTCGCCGATGCCCATCAGTGCCAGCCCGAAGTGCGCTTCGACGGAGGCCAGCAGGGACACCGCCAGGGCGGCCGCCCCGAGGGCCACCGCCAGGTGCAGGGCATGCTGCCGGGCCCGTACGCGTGCGGGGGAGCGGAGGGCGGCCAGCAGGCCCGTGCCGAGCAGGGCGAGCGCCGTGACGGCCACCAGCCACCACATGCGCCCGTCCTGGCGGGCGAGGTCGGCGACGTCCACCGCGGACCGGTCGGCGTCGCGCACGACCCGGTCCAGCACCTGCGGCATCGGCAGCCCGAACGGCCCCTCCGCCCGGCCGTCCCACGCCCCGCCGAAGCCGAGGGTGAGTGCGAGCCAGGCCAGGTTGGGCAGGGCGAGCAGGACCACGGCGAACACCCGGTCCGGCTGTCCCCGCGTGGCCGCTGCGAACAGGCCGATGCCGAACCCGAGGGCCACGTACGCGAGGAGCAGCACGACGGTCGCGGACGCGGCGGGCCGGACCGCCGCGTGGAAGCGGACCAGCCGCGCCGGCAGCGGCGCCCGGCGCGAGACGAGCAGCGCCACCAGCAGCAGGCCCGCTATCCACAGCAGTCCGAACAGGAGGGTGGCCGGCAGGTCCGCGCGGAAGCCGACCGTCGGCGCCGGCCCGAGGAGCTCGGAGGCGTCCTCCAGCGCCGGGTCGCCGGGGCTGACGGCGAAGTCCTGGCGGGCGGGCAGCGCGGTGGCGGTGAGGGCGGCCAGCCACAGCAGCACGAGCGGGCCCGCGCGGGTGAGGAGTTCGCGTCCGCCGGCGACGGCCCTGTGGCGCAGGGGGCGCAGGAACAGCATGGCGGCGGTGAGGGCGCCGACGAGGCTCACGGAGAGCGGGAGCACCGCAAGGCTCCCCTCCGCCCGGAGGAGTCCCTCGCCGCCCGCCACCTCGACGGAGCCTCCTGCGGCGAGCACGACCACGGCGGCCACGACGCGCGGAAAGGCGGCGCCCGGCAAGCGCGCGGCGCCCGCGCAGGCCAGCCCCGCGGCGGCGACCGCGGTCATCACCGCGAAGCCCGCCACGACGGCGACGAGGGCGTCACGCCAGGCGGGCAGGGCTCCCCGGGAGTCCGCGGACGTACGGCTCACAGCGCCACCGTAGGCAGCCCCGGCTTGCGGCCACCACCGGAAGGCCGCACACAATGGTCCGCAGGAGTGGCCGCACCCCGCGATCGGCCCGTCCCGGCGACCGCGCCCCGACACCGGCGGCCCGTACCGATCCCCATCCGCCTCGGACCCGACCCGCCCCCCGACTCGCCCCCGCCCCGCCGGCCCCGACGGCCGGCCGTCCCGGGGGCCGGGTCGGGGGCGCCCGGCACTGGAGCGCCCGTGACCACGCAGCCTCCTGGCATACCGCCCTCGGACCGCCCCGGCGGCCCTCCGTCCGGGCAGCCCGCCGGCCCGCCGGCCGGACCACTCTCCGGCGGCCCGTCCTCCGGCCCCCCGACGGTGCCCGGCGGGCCCGTCCCCGCAGGCCCGGCCGCCGGTGGACCCCCGCCGGGCGGCGGGGGCGGGGGAGCGGGCGGTCCGGGCGGAGGCGAGCCGCCGAGCACCCCGGGCCCGCCCGGCGGACCCGGGCGGCGCCGCAAGCGCCTGCCGGCGGTGGTCGCGGCCGTCGCGGCGCTCGCCGCGGCCGTGGTGCTCGCGGTGGTGCTGACCCGGCCCGGCGGCGGACCGTCCGCGACGGGCGGCGAGCTGTTCCTCGAACCGGCCTCGGCGCAGGGCCGGGCGCCCTTCACCGAGTCCACGGCGACGGTCCCGGCGGGCGCCGCCGAAAGCCCCGTGCCGTCCGGGGACGTCCCGGACCGGCCGCCTGCCACCGCCACCGGCACCGTCACCACCCGCTCCCTGACGGGTGCCTCCCCGGGCCTGTACGGCGGCAGTCGCGACACGGCCAGCTGCGACGTCGAGGAGCAGGTGCGCCTCCTGTCCGCGGACCAGGCCAGGAACGCCGCGTTCGCCGAGGCCCTCGGCATCCGGCCCGCGGAGGTCCCCGGCTTCCTGCGCTCGCTGACCGCCGTCACCCTGCGCGCCGACACCCGGGTCACCAACCACGGCTACCAGGACGGCCGCCCCACGCCGTACCAGGCGGTGCTCCAGGCCGGTACGGCGGTCCTGGTCGACGACCACGGCGTGCCGCGAGTGCGCTGCGCGTGCGGCAACCCGCTGGACCAGCCGGTCGCGCTGAAGCCGGACTCGCGGCGCTTCGGGCAGCCCTGGGCGGCGTACCGGCCGCAGGACACGGTCGTGATCAGGCCGACGGTCGTCGTCATCAACAAGATCACGTTCTACGACGCCCGGGACGGCCGCTGGTACCAGCGGCCGGCCGGCGGCGCCAAGGACGCGGACCGGCCCGTCAGCCCGCCGCCCGTGCCGCCCGGACTGGACCCGACCCGCAGCCCGGCGGCCACGGCGACCCCGACGGGCGGGCGGACCCCGCCGACGACCCCGCCGGCATCGGCCACCCCGACCGCCACGGCGACCCGGACGGCCCCGACCACTCCGACGGCCACGGCCACAGCCACGGCCACGGCGACGCCGACCGCCGCCCCGACCGGGACGGCCACCCCCGCCCCGACGGCCGGAGAGACGGGCGCCGACCGCGAGCGGTACGGCAACGCCACCGAGACCGGGACCCCGTCCCGCGCCGTCACCCCCTCGGGGACGGAGCCCGGCCCTGCCACCCCGACCCGCGACGCCACCGCGACAGGCCGGGCCACCCCGACGGCCCCGGTCCGCCTGACCCCCGTCCCCTCCGAGGGGCCGACCAAGCCGTACGAGCCGACGCTCACCCCGACAGGTCCTGCCCCGGTCTCCCCGCCGACGTCACCCTCCCCGGCTCCCTAGGACAGGCCCCCGTCCCGTGGTGCCTCGACGGACGCGGCAACATCCGCCAGGTCCTCGGCGACCGCCCGCGTCCCCAGCCGGTTCAACAGCCGCATGAACACGCCGGGCGGCTTCCCGCCCGGCGCGGGCGACGCCGAGAACGCCATCCGGACGACGCACCGCCCCGGCGCCCGCTCGTCCACCCGGAACTCCGACGCGTAGCGCATCCCCGAGTTGTAGGCCTCGGCGACGTAGCGCCGCGGCGCCTCGCACACGCTGACCCTCATCTCCTCCGTGGCCCGCGAGCCGAACATGCGCCGTGTCTCCCGCCACCGGGTGTCCACCCCGAACGGACCGGGGGTGAGCACCTCCACCGCCTCCACGCCCGACAGCACCCGCGGCATCGCCTCCAGGTCCGTCAGCGCCCGCCACACGCGCTCCGCCGGAGCGGCCACCTCACGCTCCACGACCACCCGGGGTTCTTCCATACCCGGATTGTCGCGCCGCGCGGATCCCCGCGCGCGGCGCCGATCGGTGAGACCCTGGCAGCATGGCCGAAAGGCGACCGAGCCCCGAGGTCCAGTGGCCGGCGCGGCCGGACACCAGCCTCGCGCTCAACCACATGGGCACCTTCGACTGGGACCTCGACAGCGGGCGGATGCACCTGGACGAAACCGCCCTCGAGGTCCTGGGCCTGCGTGCGGACGAGTTCAACGGGACCCCGGCCGGGTTGCGCGTCCGCCTCGCGCCCCCCGAGGAGGCCCGCCTCGACGCCCGCGTGGCGCAGGCGCTCAAGGACGGGCGCAGCCATTACGGGGCGTACGTGCGGCGCCGCCGCCGCAACGGCACCGCCGCATGGACCCACATCCAGGGGCACATCCTGCGCGAGCCCGGCGGCCGCCCCTACCGGATCATCGGGATCATCCGCGACGCCGCCCACGACCCCCGCGAGTCCGGGGCCGGCGGTGACCGCGACGAGGGCCGCCGCCGGATGACCGGCGTCGTCGAGCGGACCACGGCGATCCTCGCCCACGCCCGCACCGTCAACGACGTCACGGACGTGCTGAAGGACCCGGAGGCCCTCGGCCACCTCGGCGCCGTCAGTGTGATGCTCGGCATCGTCGACGGGGGCCGCATCCACCTCGTCGCCGAGGGCCAGCTCGGCACCTACGTCCCGGAGATCGAGTACACACGCGTCGATGCCCGCTTCCCGATGAGCGAGGCCGTCCGCAGCCTGCAGCCGGTCTTCATCGCCTCCCGCGACGAGTTCCGGCTCCGCTTCCCCGACCTGTGGCCGTACATCGAGCCGCTGGCCGTCCACAGCGGCGTCTACCTGCCGCTGATCGCGCAGGGCCGGGCCATCGGCGCGCTCGGCCTGCTCTACCGGCGGGAGGGCGACTTCACCGCCGAGGAGCGCAACCTGCTCGTCGCCCTCGGCAGCGGCATCGCCCAGAGCCTCCAGCGCGCCATCCTGTTCGAGCAGGAGCACGACCTCGCGGAGGGCCTGCAGCGGGCCATGCTGCCCCGGCGGATCCCCGATGTCCCCGGCACCCGGATCGCCGTCCGCTACCGGGCCGCGCGGATGGGGCGGAAGATCGGCGGCGACTGGTACGACGTGGTCCCGCTCGGCGAGGGCCGCGTCGGCGTGATGATCGGCGACGTCGAGGGGCACGACACCGACGCGGCCGCCGTCATGGGCCAGCTGCGGATCGTCCTGCGCGCGTACGCCGCCGAGGGCCACACCCCCGACACGGCCATGGCGCGGGCCTCCGCCTTCCTGCACGACCTGGCCACCGACCGCGTCGCCGCCTGCACCTACGCGGAGATGGACCTCGCGACCGGCATGCTGCGCATGGTCCGGGCCGCGCACCACGACCCGCTGGTCCGGCGCGGCGACGGCAGCTGCCACACCGTCCCCGTGGCCGGGGGCCCGCCGCTCGGCACGCCGCCGCACGAGCAGCCCGGGGCCGGCACCGGCTACCCCGTCACCAGCGTCGAACTGCATCCCGGCGACACCCTGGTGCTGTGCACCGACGGCCTCCTGGAGCGGAACGGCGCCGACCGGGCCGCCGGCATGCGCGACCTCGTACGGGCCGTCAGCACGGGCCCCACCGACGTGGAGGAGCTGGCCGACGTCCTGTGCGACCTGATCGGCGACGCGGGCGGGCGTGACGACATGGCCCTGCTCCTGCTGCGCCGCCGCGGCACCCCCGCGCCGCGCGGCGGCGGCCCCCTGCGGCTGCGCCTCGCCCCCGGCGACCCGCACGGCCCCTCGACGGCCCGCCACCTGATCCGGGCGGCCGCGGCGGCCTGGGGAGCCCGCGAGCTCACGGACGAGATCGAGCTGGCGGCGGACGAGCTGATGACCAACGCCCTCGTCCACACCGACGGCGGCGGGCACGTCGGCCTCCGCATGACCGCGGAGGGCCGCATCCGGATCGAGGTCGAGGACTCCAGCAGCGCCCTGCCGCACCGCCGCCAGGCAGGCGACTGGTCCGTCTCCGGACGCGGGCTGCTGCTGGTGGAGGAGCTGGCGCAGGACTGGGGCGTGGAACCCCGGGGCGGCGGCAAGTGCGTGTGGTGCGAGTTCGCCGTACCGGAGCACCCGGCCGGCCCGTGAGCCGCGCCCCCGCAGGCCCCGCGGGCGCGGTCCGGAAAATCCGGATGAAGATCATTGCCATGGCCACGTACCGTGGCCTCCCATGGAACCACTGACCGAGAAGCAGATCCGCGCGTCCTTCGTCAACTGCACCAAGGGCGAGGCCTCGCGGCTGAAGCTCCCGCCGAACTTCGGCGAACTCCCCTGGGAGGACCTCGACTTCCTCGGCTGGGTCGACCCCGCGGCCCCGCTGCGCGCCTACCTGGTGCGCCCCGGAGCCGACGGAACCGCCCTCGGCATAGGCCTGCGCGTCCCGGTCGCCAACCGCACCAGCGCCGTCAAGTCGAGCGTCTGCCAGATCTGCCTGACCGCGCACGCCTCCTCCGGCGTGTCCCTGCTCGTCGCCCCGCTCGCGGGCGCCCGCGGCCGCGAGGGCAACACCGTCGGCTCGTACTTCTGCGCCGACCTCGCCTGCTCCCTGTACCTGCGCGGCAAGCGGCTGCCCAAGCTGCGGACCCGCACCTACGAGGAGACGCTCACCCTGGAGGAGCGCGTCGAGCGCGCCATGGCCAACCTGGACTCCCTCACCGCCCGCATCACCGCCTGACGGCCGCCGACGGCGTCACAGGCCGACGAGCACCACCTCCGTGGCCTTGACGCTCGTCCACACCCGCGCCCCGTCGGCCAGCCCCAGATCGGCGGCCGCGTCCGGGGTGATCTCCGCGACCAGGTCGGGCACTCCGGGCGAGGCGACGAGCACGCGGAGCCGGCTGCCGACCGAGGTGATCTCCCGTACCGTGCCCGGCCACACGTTGCGCGGGCTGCCGGCCGGCCGCTCGCGGTGCACCGACACCGCCTCCGGCCCGATGACCGCGAGCGCCGGAGCCCCCGCGGGCAGCGTCTCGGCCACCACCAGCCGGCCCCCGCCGGGCAGCGCGAGCCCCTCGGCGGACGCGGTCCCCGGCCAGGCGTTCCGGCCCAGCATCCGCGCCACCCACGGCGACCGCGGATGCCGGGCCACCTCGGCGGGCGGCGCGTCCTGCAGGGTCCGCCCGCCGGCCAGGACGAGCACCCGGTCCGCCAGCGACACCGCCTCGACGGGATCGTGCGTCACCAGCAGGCACACCCCGCCGAACCCGGCCAGGTGCGCCCGCAGCGTGTGCCGTACGCGGGCCCGGGTCGCCTGGTCCAGCGCGGCCAGCGGCTCGTCGAGCAGGAGCAGCCGCGGCCGGGCGGCGAGCGCCCGTGCGAGCGCCACCCGCTGGGCCTGCCCGCCGGACAGCTGGGCGGGCCTGCGGTCGGCGAGGCCGGCGACGCCGAGCCGTTCCAGCCACTGCCGGGCCTCCCGGCGCGCCTCCGCCCGCGGCACACCGCGCGCCCGCAGCCCGTACGCGGTGTTGGCCAGGGCGCTCAGGTGCGGGAACAGCGCCCCGTCCTGCGGGACCCAGGCGACCCGCCGCCGGTGCGGGGGCAGGGCGGTGACGTCGGTGTCGCCGAGCCGCAGTTCGGCCTCGGCGCGCGGGGTCAGCCCGAGGAGGGCGCGCAGCAGGGTGGTCTTGCCGGCGCCGTTCTCGCCGACCACGGCGATGGTGGTGCCGGGCTCGGCGTCCAGGGTGAGCTCGGTGTACCCGCTGACCGCGGCGTGCAGGGGCCAGCGTCCGCCGCCGGACGGGACCGCGGGCGCCTCTCCGGCCTCGTACGGCGCCTGCGGTGCGGCGTCCTCCGGAGGCTGCTCCGGCGCGGGCCGGCGGCGGGGGAGCGGGGCGCCGGACCAGCGCCCGCGCAGCGCGACCAGCACGGCCATGGCGATCGCCAGCAGCAGCAGCGATACGGACGTCGCCGCCTCCGGCCGGTCCTGGAGCAGCAGGTAGACCTGGAGGGGAAGGGTCTGGGTGGTGCCGGGCAGGTTGCCCGCGAAGGTGATGGTCGCGCCGAACTCGCCCAGTGCACGGGCCCACGTCAGCGCCGCGCCGGCGACGAGGCCCGGAGCGACCATGGGCAGGGTGACCGTGAAGAACACGCGAACCGGTGAAGCTCCCAGCGAGGCGGCGGTCTCCTCGTAGCCCGGCCGCAGCCCGCCGAGCGCGCCTTCGAGGCTGATCACCAGGAAAGGCATCGCCACGAACGCGGCCGCCAGGACCGCCCCGGACGTGTGGAACGGCAGGACGATGCCGAAGGACTCCTCCAGCCACGGCCCGAGCAGCCCGCGCCGCCCGAAGCCGAGCAGCAGCGCCACACCGCCCACGGTCGGCGGCAGCACCATCGGCAGCAGCACCAGCGACCGCACGAACGCCTTGCCCCGGAAGTCGACCCGCGCCAGCAGCCACGCCAGCGGCACCCCCAGCAGCAGCGACAGGCCCAGCGCCCAGAACGACACGACGAGCGAGAGCCGCAGCGCTTCGAGGACGCCGGGGCTGCCGAGGTGGCTTCCGAGCTCGGACCAGGGCGTGCGGGCGAGGACCCCGACGAGGGGCAGCAGCAGGAACGCGACGGCGAGCAGCGCCGGCAGCGCCAGCGTCACGGGCGTCCGGGTGCGGGAGGTGCGGCGTCTGTCCACGGCGCGGCTACGGCTTCTGGAAGCCGGCGTCCCGGAGGATCTTCTGAGCCTCCGGGCTGCTCAGCCAGGCGGTGAACGCGGCGGCGGCCCCGGCGTTCTTCGACTGCTTGAGCGCGGCGGCCGGGTAGGAGGCGACGGCGTTCTGCCCGTCCGGGATCTCCACCGCCGCGACCTTGCCGGCGGACTTGGCGGCGTCCGTCGCGTACACGATGCCGGCGTCGGCCTCGCCGAGTTCCACCTTGCCGAGCACCGCGCGGACGTTGGGCTCCTCGGAGACGGGCACGACCCGGACGCTCTGCGCGTCGAGGATCTGCCGGCTGTAGCGGCCGACGGGGACCTCCGGCGACGCGAGCACCACCTTCACCTTGCTGTCGGCGAGGTCCTCCAGCCCTCCGATCTTGAACGGGTTGCCCTTGCCCGTGGCGATGACCAGGCGGTTCCTTGCGATGACGGAGGGGCTGCCGGTCTCGGCGGCCAGGCCGTCCATCGTCCTGGTGTCGGCGGTGACGAGCACGTCCCCGGGAGCGCCCTGCCTGACCTGGGCGGCGAGCTCCTGGGAGCCGGCGAAGGAGAAGGTGATCCGGGTGCCCGGATGCGCCTTCTCGTAGGCGGCGCCGGCGGTCTTGAAGACGTCGGTGAGGGAGGAGGCGGCCAGGACGGTCAGGTCGGCCGCCGCGGGGTCGGAGCCGCTCGGGCCGCCGGCCCCGGCGCCGGCGCTCCCGCCGCCGCAGGCGGCCAGGACTGGCAGGAGGACGGCGGCCATGAGGGCCGGGGCGGTGCGGCGCCGGCGGGCGGGGGACGACATGCGGTGCTCCTGGCTCGGGTCGGGTGCGGGCGGTTCGGATGCGGGTCGCGGCCCGGGCCGGATCCCGGCGGACGCGCGGCGTGCCGATGCGGGAGCCCGCATGTGCGACACGGTAGGCGCCCAGGCACCGCACATGCAATCATCTTCAGATGAAGTGCATGGCAGATGCGATGGGGGTTGTGGCATCCGCCGAAACTCGTTCCGTCGTCGGGCCGTTCCCTCGCTAGAGTCGTGCCATGGCAGAGGGAGCAACCGAAACGGGGACGGCCCGGGTGGACGCCTGGATCTGGTCCGTCCGGCTGACGAAGACCCGCTCGATCGCGGCGACCGCGTGCCGCGCGGGCCATGTGAAGGTCAACGGCGAGCGGGCCAAGCCCGCGCAGTCGGTGAAGGCGGGGGACGAGGTGCGCCTGTTCCACGCGGGCCGCGAGCGGATCGTGGTGGTCCGGCGGCCGGTGACGAAGCGGGTGGGCGCGCCGGTGGCCGCCGAGTGCTTCGTCGACAACAGCCCGCCGCCTCCGACGCCGGTCGAGGCGGCCGCGGTCGGCATCCGCGACCGCGGTACGGGCCGGCCGACCAAGCGGGACCGGCGCGAACTCGACCAGCTCCGCCGGCGCTGACGCCCGCGGCGGGACGGTGTACCCACCCGGGGCGGGAGCCCCGCCCCGGGCGCACCGCCCCGCCGCGCGGTCAGCCCTTGCGGTAGTCGTACGCCTCCTGCGCCGCGGCGGCGACGGCGTCCAGGGAGGCCCCGGACGAGGCCGCGACGAGCGCCGCCACCGCGCCCTCCACGAACGGGGCGTCCACCAGGCGTGACCGCGGCGGCAGTTCGTCGTCCGCCAGCAGCGCCTTCACCGTCAGCACCGCGCTGCCGAGGTCCGCGATCAGGGCCACGCCCGCCCCGCGGTCCACTTCCCGCGCGGCTGCCGCGATGCGCTCCGCGCTCGTCCCGAGGCCGCCGTCCGAAGTGCCGCCCGCCGCGGCGACCGGGGCCACCGCCCCGCCCGCCGCCAGTCCGGCCGCCAGCTCCGCGACCGACTCCGCGACCCGCGCGCTGTGCGACACCAGGACGATCCCGACCGGCCCGCCGCTCATCCCGCCGCCTCCGCCAGGGCCGCCAGCAGCAGCGCCGAGGACGTCGCCCCCGGGTCCTGGTGGCCGATGCTCCGCTCGCCGAGGTAGCTCGCCCTGCCCTTGCGGGCGAGCATCGGGACCGTGGCCGCCGCCCCGGCCTCCGCCGCCTCCGCGGCCGCCCGGTAGGAGGTGCCGAGTGCCGCCACCCCGGGGAGCAGCGCGTCCAGCATCGTCTTGTCGCCCGCCGCGGCACCGCCCAGGGCGGCGACCGCGGTGACGCCCGCGTCCAGCGCCTTGCGCACGTCCTCGTCGGAGACCTCGGCGGCGTCGCCGAGCTCCTTGCCGGTGCGGCGCAGCAGCGTCCCGTACAGGGGGCCGGAGGCGCCGCCCACCGTCGAGATCAGGGTCCGGCCCGCGAGCCCGAGCACCGCGGCGGGCGTCGCCGGCGGCTCCGCCTCCAGGGCGGCTCGCACCGCCGTGAAGCCGCGCAGCAGGTTGCTGCCGTGGTCGGCGTCCCCGATGGGGGAGTCGAGCTCCGTCAGCCGGTCCGCCTCGCGCTCCACGGCGGCCGCGGCGGCCGCCATCCAGCGCCGGAAGAAGTCAGTGTCACGCAACTCGGTCTCCTCGCCTCGCACCACACCGGCCGGCCGGTCCCGCCCGCCACCATAAGCTCAGGCGCCCCACCGCAGGGCGGCCGTCCGCACGGGCGCGTCCCACAGCCGCAGCAGCTCCTCGTCGGCGCGGCACAGCGTCACCGAACAGCCCGCCATGTCCAGCGAGGTGACGTAGTTCCCGACGAGCGTCCGGGCGACCTGCACGCCCCGCTCCGCGAGCACCGCGCAGACGTCGGCGGTGAACCCGTACAGCTCCAGCAGCGGCGTCGCCCCCATGCCGTTGACGAGGGCGAGGACCGGCCCGTCCTGCGGCGCGATCTGTTCCAGCTCCTCCACGACGGCGCCCACCGCGGTCCGGGCGATCTCCCGCGACGGCATCACGGGGCGCCGTTCGCGGCCCGGCTCGCCGTGGATGCCGATGCCCAACTCCAGCTCCCCGTCCGGCAGGTCGAAGGTCGGGCTGCCCTTGGCGGGCGTCGTGCAGGCGCTGAGCGCGACGCCGAAGCTCCGCGAGGCCGCGTTGACCCGGCGGGCGATCTCCGCGACCTCATCCAGCGGGGCCCCCGCCTCGGCGGCCGCTCCGGCGATCTTCTCGACGAACAGGGTGGCTCCGGTGCCGCGCCGGCCCGCGGTGTACAGGCTGTCGGTGACCGCCACGTCGTCGTTGACCAGCACCTGCTCGATGCGGATGCCGTCCTCCTCCGCGAACTCGGCGGCCATCTGGAAGTTCAGCACGTCGCCCGTGTAGTTCTTCACGACGAACAGCACGCCCTGCCCGGAGTCGACGGCCGCGGCCGCCCGCAGCATCTGATCCGGAACGGGCGAGGTGAACACCTCTCCGGGACAGGCCGCCGACAGCATGCCCGGGCCGACGAAGCCCGCGTGCAGCGGCTCGTGCCCGGAGCCGCCGCCCGAGACCAGGCCGACGCGCCCGCCCTCGCGCGCGCCGCGCCGTACGACGATCCGCCGCTCGACGTCGACCTCCAGGTCGGGGTGGGCGGCCGCGATGCCGCGCAGGGCGTCGGCGACGACGGTCTCGGGACTGTTGATCAGCATCCTCATGGCGTCTCCCGGGGTGGAGCGGCGGCGGGGCTGGACGGGGGCGGGCGCGCGGCCGGGCGGCCCCAGTCCGCGTCCCGGCGATCGGAGCGAGCCTATGCGGCGCAGCGGCGCAGCGTCACGGAACGCGCACGGGACGCGGGCGCCGGATCACCCGCCGGCTTGGGGGTGCCGGACCGGATGGGGGGAGGGGGGCCATGCCGGGCGCCCGCTATCGAGCTGATGTTCGAACGGCGCGGTACGCTGAACCCATGAGCACCCTCCGCGGCCCCTCCGCACCGGGCGGCCTCCCCGGCCTCCAGGGCTCCCTCTTCGACCAGGGGGAGGAGCTCCGGCTCGGCCCGCTCGCCGGGCTGAGCCGCACCCGGCTGGGATCCGGCGCCTGGGTCGACCACCTGCCGGGCTGGCTCACCGGCGCGGACGCCCTCTTCGCCCACCTCGCCGAGCACGTGCCCTGGCGCGCCGAGCGCCGCCGCATGTACGAGCAGGACATCGACGTGCCGCGGCTCCTCGCCCACTACGGAGAGGGCGAGCCGCTCCCGCACCCCGTCCTCGAAGAGGCGCGCGAGGCCCTCTGCCGGCACTACGCCGCCGAACTCGGCGAGCCCTTCGCCACAGCCGGCCTCTGCCTCTACCGCGACGGCCGCGACAGCGTCGCCTGGCACGGCGACCGCACCGGCCGCTCCGCCACAGAGGACACCATGGTCGCCATCCTCTCCGTCGGCGACCCCCGCGACCTCGTCCTGCGCGCCCGCGGCGGCGGGCCGACCCTGCTGCGCCTCCCCCTCGGCCACGGCGACCTCGCCGTGATGGGCGGCTCCTGCCAGCGCACCATGGAGCACGCCGTGCCCAAGTCCGCCAAGGCCGTCGGCCCCCGCATCAGCATCCAGTACCGGCCGCGCGGCGTGGGCTGACGCTCAGACCGCCTCCGGCTCCTTCGTCGCGGGCTCCCGGCGCACCGCGTGTGCGGCCGCCCGCAGCGAGCGCAGCGCGAAGAGCAGGACACCGATGTCGTCGAGGTAGACCGGGTCGGGGATCAGGTCCACCGGCGACACCGTGTAGACCACGGCCACCCAGAACAGGGCCTTGTCGCGCAGCGGCACCCCCGCGTCCAGCAGCATCCGCCGCGCCCGCACCACCCGTACCAGGAGCACGGCGGCCGTGGCGGCCAGCGCGAGGCCGGCCGCCACCGCGGCCGTCAGCCAGAGCGTCGTCGTGTCCATGCACCCTCCCTACCCGTTCCGCCCACCGTGGCCCGCCGGCCGCCCTGTCAGCCCTGCTCCCGCAGGCGGCGGCTGACCTCGCCCAGTCCGTCGGCGATGGCCTCCAGCTGCGCCGGGGTCAGGACGTCGATCAGTGCCTCCCGGACCGCCGACACGTGCCCGGGGGCGGCCTCCTCCAAACGGGCGCGGCCCGCCTCGGTGAGGACGGCGAAGACCCCGCGGACATCGGACGGGCAGCTGCGGCGCTGTACCAGCCCCGCCTTCTCCATCTGCGTCACCTGGTACGTCAGGCCGCTCTTCGAATTGATCAGGCCATTGGCGAGTTCCGTCATCCGGAGCTCGTTGCGGGGTGCAGCAGCGAGCCGCACGAGTATCTCGTACTGCGGGTGGGAGAGTCCCGAGTCGTCCTTGAGCTGCTGGTCCAGATGCCGGTTCACCAGGGCGGAAGCCGCCAGGAAACCCCTCCAGGCGCGCATCTCCCGCTCGTCCAGCCATCTCGTTCCAGCCATGCCCCCAGGGTACACAGGTTGTTCCAATTTGAATCACTCGCTACTGTCGGCAAGGATGGCGGTTCGAATTTGAACAACCCCCTCCGCCGAGGGCCGCCCGACCGGAAGGATCCCCATGACCACCCCCTCCGTCGCCACGACGCAGTCGCAGGCCGCCGCACCGGCCGCCCCCCTCGCCCTGGCCGCGCCCGGATACGACGCCGGCCTGCTCCTGCTCCGCCTCGTCCTCGGCCTGACGATGGCCGCCCACGGCGTCCAGAAGCTCTTCGGGTGGTTCGGGGGCGGCGGCATCAGCGGAACCGGCAAGTTCTTCACCTCCGTCGGCTACCCGGCGGGCGACGCCATGGCCGTCGTCGCCGGCCTCACCGAGACGCTCGGCGGCCTCGGCCTCGCCCTGGGCGTCCTCACCCCGCTCGCCGGTGCCGCCGTCGTCGGCACCATGATCAACGCGATCGCCGTGCACGGCACCGAGTCCTTCTTCGCCACCAAGGGCGGCATGGAGTACGAACTCCTGCTCGTGGCCGCCGCCGCGGCCCTCACCCTCACCGGCCCCGGCCGCCACGCCGTCGACCGCTTCGTGCCCGTCCTGCGCGCCCACCGGCTGACCCACGGCGCCGCGGCACTCGCCGTCGGCATCGCCGCCGCGGCCGTCACGCTGCTGGTCCGCGCCTGACGGACCGGCGCCCCGCCCGCCCGTCCGCCACGGGCCGGCGGGGCGCCGCCCGCCGCGGTCTCCGCTGATTGGGGCAGCCGATCCGCGGGAAAAGCGCACGAATGACACAACCCATCGAAGACTACGCAATCATCGGCGACCTGATGACGAGCGCGCTCGTCGGCCGCGACGGGTCCATCGACTGGCTGTGCCTGCCCCGCTTCGACTCCGCCGCCTGCTTCGCCGCCCTCCTCGGCGCCCGCGAGAACGGCCACTGGCGCCTCGCCCCCGCCGCGGCCGCCGAGGACGAGACGTGCACCCGCCGCGCCTACCTCGACGACACCCTGGTCCTGGAGACGTACTGGGACACCCCCGAAGGCTCCGTCAAGGTCGTCGACTTCATGCCGCAGCGCGACGAGGCCCCCGACGTCATGCGCATCGTCGAAGGCCTCTCCGGCAGCGTCACGGTGCGCAGCACCCTGCGCCTGCGCTTCGACTACGGGCACGTCGTCCCCTGGGTCCGCCGCGTCGACGGCGAGCGCGTCGCCGTCGCCGGCCCCGACTCCGCCTGGTTCCGCAGCGAACCGCCCGTGCCCACCTGGGGCGAGGACAACAGCACCCGCTCCGAGTTCACCGTCGCCGCAGGCGAAAGCGTCGCGTTCGTCCTCACCTGGCACCCCTCGCACGAGCCCCGGCCCCGCCCCGTCGACCCCCGCACCGCCCTGCGCCACTGCATCGAGGACTGGCGGGCCTGGACCGCGCAGTGCTCCTACGAGGGCCCGTACCGGGAGGCGGTCACCCGCTCCCTGATCACCCTCAAGGCCCTCACCTACGCCCCCACCGGCGGCATCGCCGCCGCCGCGACCACCTCGCTCCCCGAGGAGATCGGCGGCGTCCGCAACTGGGACTACCGCTACTGCTGGCTGCGCGACTCCACCCTCACCCTCGGCTCCCTCATCTCCACCGGCTTCCTCGACGAGGCCCGCGCCTGGCGCGAATGGCTGCTCCGCGCCGTCGCCGGCAACCCCGCCGACCTGCAGATCATGTACGGCCTCGGCGGCGAGCGCCGCCTTCCCGAGACCGAGCTTCCCTGGCTGTCCGGCTACGAGAACTCCGCGCCCGTCCGCATCGGCAACGCCGCCGTCGACCAGCTCCAGCTCGACGTGTACGGCGAGGTCCTCGACGCCCTCCACCTGGCCCGCACGGCCGGCCTGCCCGCCGAACGCCAGGGCTGGCGCATCCAACTCGCCCTCCTCGACTTCCTGGAGCGCAACTGGCGCCGCCCCGACGAGGGCCTGTGGGAGGTCCGCGGCCCCCGCCGCCACTTCGTCCACTCCAAGGTGATGGCCTGGGTCGCCGCCGACCGCGCCGTCCGCACCCTGGAACGCGACCCGTCCGAGCTCGGCGACGTCGAACGCTGGCGCGCCATGCGCGACGAGGTCCACCGCGACGTCTGCGAGAACGGCTACGACCCCGAGCGCAACACCTTCACCCAGTTCTACGGCTCCCGCGAACTCGACGCCGCCACGCTCCTCATCCCCCGCGTCGGCTTCCTCCCGCCCGACGACCCACGCGTCATCGGCACCGTCGACGCCGTCCGCGCCGAACTTGGCAGCAACGGCGGCCTCGTCCGCCGCTACAGCACCGAAGGCCCCTCCGTCGACGGGCTGCCCGGCGACGAAGGCGCCTTCCTCGCCTGCTCCTTCTGGCTGGCCGACGCCCTCCACCTCACCGGCCGCGACAAGGAGGCGCGGGAGCTGTTCGAGCGGCTGCTCGCCGTCCGCAACGACGTCGGCCTCCTCGCCGAGGAGTACGACCCCGTATCCGACCGCCAACTCGGCAACTTCCCCCAGGCGTTCAGCCACATCGGCCTCGTCAACACCATCCTC
Organism: Streptomyces toxytricini; assembly: GCF_014649915.1. GTDB lineage: Bacteria > Actinomycetota > Actinomycetes > Streptomycetales > Streptomycetaceae > Streptomyces > Streptomyces toxytricini. The sequence continues at coordinate 163,868 of NZ_BMTY01000018.1, forward strand.
ACCCTCGGCACCCCCGGCGGACCCCCTGCCGGCCCGCACTGACGGCGCGCCGCGGCCCGGCCCCGCCGCTCCCGCGGGCCTCACGGCCGCCGCGGGGCGGCCTCCCGCGAGGCCAGCAGCAGCGCCACGTCGTCCGCCCTGTCGGCAACCCCGCGCACCACGCCGATCAGCCGGTCCGCCGTCTCCGCCAGGGGCGACGGCCGGGCTGCGGCCAGCGCCGCCCGCAGCCGCTCCACGCCCACGTCGATGTCCGTGTCCGGCATCTCCACCAGCCCGTCCGTGTACATCGCGAGGACCGCCCCCGGCGCCAGCCGGAAGTCCGTCACCGGGTACACGGCGTCCGGATCGATGCCCAGCACCACCCCGCCCGGCAGTTCCAGGACCTCGGCCCGCCCGTCCGCGTGCCGCAGCAGCGGCTGCGGGTGCCCCGCCCGCACCGCCTGCGCCCGCCCCGACACCGGGTCGAGGACCACGTAGCAGCAGCTCGCGAACTGCCCCGGGTCCAGGTCGATCAGCAGCCGGTTGGTGCCCGCGACGACCTGCTCGGGCGCGTTCCCGCTCAGCGCGAACGCCCGTACCGCACTGCGCACCTGCCCCATCGTCGCCGCCGCCGCCACGCCGTGGCCCTGCACGTCCCCGATCACCAGCGCCAGCCGGCCCCCGGCCGTCTCCACGACGTCGTACCAGTCGCCGCCCACCTCCATCCCCACCGTCCCCGGCAGGTACCGGCCCACCGTCGTGACGTGCCGCCGCTCCGGCAGCCGGTGCGGCAGCAGCGCCGACTGCAGGCCCCGCGCCAGGGCCGCCTCCGAGTCGTAGCGCTGCGCCCGCTCCAGCGCCTGCGCGATCAGCCCCGCCAGCGCCGTCAGGACCGTACGCTCCTCCGGGCTGAAGCCGCGGGGAGCGTCGAAGCCGAGGATGCAGGAGCCCACCGGCCGCCCCGACGCGATCAGCGGCAGGAACGCCCGCGCACCCACGTGCGCGTCCAGCGGGATCCCCGGGTACGCGGCGGCCAGGTGCTCCATCGACTCGAAGAAGATCGGCCGGCCCGAGGTCAGCGTCTCCACGCCCGGCAGCCGCACGTCGAGCCCCACCCCGTCGAACCGGTCCAGGAACCCCTGCGGGAAACCCGTCTCCCACGCCAGGTACAGGTGGCGGTCGCTCAACAGGTAGATCGCCAGCTGGCGGCCCCCGAACGCCGGCAGCAGCTCCTGCGTCACCACCGCCGACACCTGCCGCGCCGTCACCGCCTCCGTCAGTGCGATCGCCAGTGCCACCGGCCGGTACAGCGCCGACGCCCGGTCCGCGGGCGCGCCCAGGTCCTCGCCGGGACGCACCACCGCCTCCGGCGCGTACGCCGGCTGCTCCGCCCCGCCGATGACGACCGTCACCCCGTCCGGCCCCGGGTACAAGTCGACCGCCACCCACTCCCCGGGCGGCTGCCGGCCCCGCCGCGCCGGAAAGTGCACCGGATCGCCCGCCATGAACACCGCCCGGAAGTGGTCCTCGTACGCCGGGTGCCCCAGCCACGGCACCGCCTCCCACAGCAGACGCCCCCGCAGCTCCGGCCCGCCCGCGCCCAGCCGGCCCGCCGCCGCGTTCAGGTACCGGATCCGGCCGCCGCGGTCCACCGACAGCACCGCCCGCGGAAACCGCTCCAACGCCTCCCGCGCCCCCTGCGCCCGCCCCGGCGGCGGTGCCTGCACCGGATCCCCCGACCACTCCACCCCGCCCCCGGCCGCCGCCAGGGCGGCGAGCTCCGCGGCCAGCCCGGCCGCGACCGCCCGCAGCCGCTCCCGGTCCCCGGCCGGCACCGCGACACCCGGCGTGGGCGGCCGCAGCACGAACAGCACCCCGAACCGCTCCCCGCCGGCCGTGACCGGCTCGAACAGCGATCCGAACGGGAACGGCAGCCCCGCCACCAGCTGGGGGAACCGCCGCGTCGCCGACTCCGCATCCGGCAGGTACACGGCCGCACCCGTGCGGTGCGCCTCGGCCACCGGGAACGGCCGGTTCACCTGGATCCGCCACCACGGCCGGAACAACGGGCCCGGCAGCCCGGTCAGCGCCGCCATCAGCAGCACGCCCCCGGCCCCCGAGCGCAGGTACACCCCGCCCGCGAACCCGCCGACGGCCCGCACCGCCTCGCCGGCCGCCCGTACGAGCACCCGGGCCAGGGCATCGCGGCCCGGGCCGCTGTCCGGTCTCGCCGTCACACAGCCAGCATGCCCCCGCCCCGCCGCCGCCGCGACCGCCGCCCACGCGGCCGGAGGGGCGGCCCGCCGGGCCCGTACGCCTCGCCCGTACGGCGCATGCGCCCCGCCCCGCCGGCCCCGGACGCCCCGCCGGCGGGGCGAACGGCTCGCCCGTCCGGGGGCACGGGCTCGCGCCCACCCCGCCGCCCGCCCGCACCCGGGGCACGATACGCAGGCGTCCCTCCCCGCCCGCCCCGGAAGGCAAGGCAGAGCATGAGGTTCCCGTACGACACCCTCGGCGAAGAGTTCCCGGAGTCGACGACCACGGCGGCCTACTCCGCCGCCGACACCCACACCCTCCTGGAGGCGCTCGACGCCCTCGGCGGGGTCCACGGCCTCGACACCCTCGACCTGGCCTGCGGACACGGCCACAACACCCGGCTCCTGGCCCGCGGCGGAGCGCGCCGCGCCCTCGGCGTCGACACCTCGGAAGAGCTGGTCCGCAGAGCCCGCGCCCACGCCGGGCACATCCCCGGCGCCGTCGCCTACGTCGTCGCCGACACCCACAGACTCCCCCGCATGGGGCCCTTCGACCTGGTCACCGCCGCCTACCTGTTCAACCAGGCCCCCGACCGGACCGCCCTCCACGGCATGTTCCGCTCCATCCGGGCCAACCTGCGCGACGGCGGCCGGCTCCTCGCCACCGTCCCCAACGCCGGCGCCTACCCGAACGTCGACTGGTCGCCGTACGGCGTCCGCATCGTCGAGCGCATCCCCGCAGGCGACGCGCCCCTGCTGAAGGCGCAGCTCGTCGACGACCCGGCCGTCGAGTTCGAGTTCCGCGAGTGGGCGCACTCGGACTTCGCGGAAGCCGCCGTCGAAGCCGGCTTCAGCACCGTCGGCTGGCAGCCCAACCGCACCCCGCCCGCCGACGCGGCCCGCGACGAGGCCTACTGGACCGCGTACCGCGCCTGGCCGGTCAGCTCCCTCATGACCTGCACGGCCTGAGCCCGCCCGCCCCCGTACCCCGTCCTCACTCCGCGGCGGCGGACCGGACCAGCTCCACGATCCGGTCGCGGGCCGCCCGCCCCTCCGGCACCGGCAGCAGCGGATAGGCGTGCAGCAGCCCCGCCTCCTCGTGCAGCTCCACCTCGGAGCCGGCCTCCCGCGCCCGCCGCACCAGCTCCCGGCTGTCCGTCGCCAGCACGTCCCGCGTCCCCGAGAACACCGTCATCGGAGCCAGCCCGCCCAGCGCCCCGCGCAACGGGCTCACCTGCGGATCCTCCGCCGGCAGCGTCCCCGCGTACAGCCTCCCCGCCTCCCGCAGCCCCGAGCGCGCCTGCACGGGATCCACGGCCTCCAACGCCTCCTGGTCCGGGTGGCTCACCGTCAGGTCCAGCCAAGGCGAGATCAGCACGATCCGGGACGGCTGCGCCCCCGTACGGTCCCGGAGCCGCTGCGCCGCCGCCAGCGCCAGCCCGGCGCCCGCCGCATCCCCGACCAGCACCGTCCCGCCTTCCCCGCCGCCCTCGATCAGGCCGCTGAGCAGGTCAGCGGCCACCGGCACCGTACGGTCCGCCGTGCCCCGCGGCGCCAGCGTGTACGCCGGCACCACCACCCGGGCCCGCGCCCGCACCACCAGCGTCCGCACCATCGCCCAGTGCGGGCGCACCAGCTCGTGCACGTACCCGCCGCCGTGCACGTACAGCACCCGGGCCGCCGGCTCGACGCCCCGCGGCGAGGCGTCGTACACCGGCCACGCCCCGACGAACGTCCGCGATATCTCCGCGACCCGCCCCAGCGACCGGGGCGGCAGGTGCGACGCCGGCCGGCGCGCCGCCTCCGCGACCAGCGCCCGCACCGCCTCCGCACTCGCGAGCCGCCTCCGCCGGCCCGCCGCGACCAGCGCGACCGACAGCGCCCTGCTGCGCAGACTCGGCACGCCCGACACCTCCCCGTTCCCCGACCCCGACGGGCGGCCCTTGCGCAGGCCACCCGCCCTTCACGGGAGGAGCATAGGCGTGAAGCTGTGCTGTCGACCCGCTTAAGAAATCCTCGATGGACTGATCACTGCGCAGGTCGGCAGATTGGTCCCGTCGATACGCCGCACCAGCCCCACGGGCCGCGGCACCCCCTGCACATGCCTGGAGCCACCCCATGAAGGCACTCGTCAAGCACAAAGCCGAACCCGGGCTCTGGCTGATGGACGTCCCGGAGCCGGAGTACGGCGCCGGGGACGTGCTGATCAGGGTGCTGCGCACGGGCATCTGCGGCACCGACCTGCACATCCGCGCCTGGGACGGCTGGGCGCAGGGCGCCGTCAAGACCCCCCTCGTCCTCGGGCACGAGTTCGTCGGCGAGGTCGCCGCGGTCGGCTCCGACGTCCGCGACATCGAGGTCGGCGCGCTCGTCAGCGGCGAGGGCCACCTGGTCTGCGGCAAGTGCCGCAACTGCCTGGCCGGCCGCCGCCACCTGTGCCGCAGCACGGTCGGCCTCGGCGTCGGGCGCGACGGCGCGTTCGCCGAGTACGTCGTCCTGCCCGCGCAGAACGTGTGGGTGCACCGCACCGCCGTCGACCTCGACGTCGCCGCGATCTTCGACCCGTTCGGCAACGCCGTCCACACCGCCCTGTCCTTCCCCCTCGTCGGCGAGGACGTCCTGATCACCGGGGCCGGCCCGATCGGCATCATGGCCGCCGCGGTCGCCCGCCACGCCGGCGCCCGCAACGTCGTCATCACCGACGTCAGCCCCGAGCGCCTGGAGATCGCCCGCAAGGCGGGCGCCACCCTCGCCCTCGACGTCTCGGACGCGACCATCGCCGACGCGCAGGAGCGGCTCGGGCTGCGCGAGGGCTTCGACGTCGGCCTGGAGATGTCCGGCCGTGCCGAGGCGATGCGCGACATGATCGCCAACATGACGCACGGCGGGAAGATCGCCATGCTCGGCCTGCCCGCCCAGGAGTTCCCCGTGGACTGGGCGAAGGTCGTCACCTCGATGATCACCATCAAGGGCATCTACGGCCGCGAGATGTTCGAGACCTGGTACGCGATGACCGTCCTCCTGGAAGGCGGCCTGGACCTCAGCCCCGTCATCACCGGCCGCTACTCCCACCGCGACTTCGAAGCCGCCTTCGACGAGGCGGCGACCGCCCGCAGCGGCAAGATCATCCTGGACTGGACCGCGTAACCGCGGCCGCCCGCACACCACCTCCCTCCGGCCGGGCCCCGCAGAACCCTCCCCCCTCCGCGGGGCCCGGCCCCCCTCGTCTCCCTCAGCCTCCCTCCGTCCCCCTCCGCCGCACGGAGAAGAAAGCGAGCACCGCACCATGTTCGAGAACGTCCGCGAAGACCTTCGCGCCACCCTCGACGAGATCCGCTCGGCCGGCCTGCACAAGCCCGAGCGGGTCATCGGCACCCCGCAGAGCGCGGCCGTCGCCGTCACCGCCGGCGGCACCCCCGGTGAGGTCCTCAACTTCTGCGCCAACAACTACCTCGGCCTCGCCGACCACCCCGAGGTCGTCGCCGCCGCCAAGGAAGCCCTCGACCGCTGGGGCTACGGCATGGCCTCCGTCCGCTTCATCTGCGGCACCCAGGAGGTCCACAAGGAGCTGGAGGCCCGCCTGTCCTCCTTCCTCGGCCAGGAGGACACGATCCTCTACTCCTCCTGCTTCGACGCCAACGGCGGCGTCTTCGAAACCCTCCTCGGCCCCGAGGACGCCGTCATCTCCGACGCCCTCAACCACGCCTCCATCATCGACGGCATCCGCCTCTCCAAGGCCCGCCGCTTCCGCTACGCCAACCGCGACATGGCCGAGCTGGAAGCCCGCCTGAAGGAGGCCGTCGAGGGCGGCGCCCGCCGCAAGCTGATCGTCACCGACGGCGTCTTCTCCATGGACGGCTACGTCGCCCCCCTGACCGAGATCTGCGACCTCGCCGACCGCTACGACGCCATGGTCATGGTCGACGACTCCCACGCCGTCGGCTTCGTCGGCCCCGGCGGCCGCGGCACCCCCGAGCTGCACGGCGTCATGGACCGCGTCGACATCATCACCGGCACCCTCGGCAAGGCCCTCGGCGGCGCCTCCGGCGGCTACGTCGCCGCCCGCACCGAGATCGTCGAACTGCTCCGCCAGCGCTCCCGCCCCTACCTCTTCTCCAACTCCCTCGCCCCCGTCATCGCCGCCGCCTCCCTCAAGGTCCTCGACCTGCTGGAGTCCGCCGGAGACCTCCGCGAGCGCCTCGCCGCCAACACCGCGCTCTTCCGCACCAAGATGACCGAGGCCGGCTTCGAGATCCTCCCCGGCGACCACGCCATCGCCCCCGTCATGATCGGCGACGCCGCCGAGGCGGGCCGCATGGCCGAGCTCCTCCTGGAGCGCGGCGTGTACGTGATCGGCTTCTCGTACCCCGTCGTCCCGATGGGCCAGGCACGCATCCGCGTCCAGCTGTCCGCGGCCCACTCCACCGCCGACGTCGAGCGGGCCGTCGCCGCGTTCACCGACGCCCGCGCGGCCCTCGCCGCCGCCAGGGGCTGACATCATGGAGGGGTGATCGACCCCCGCCGGCTGCGCATCCTGCGGGCCGTGGCGGACCACCGTACGGTGACCGCCGCGGCCGCAGCCCTGTACCTCACCCCCTCCGCCGTCTCCCAGCAGCTCGCGGCGCTCGAACAGGAAACCGGGCACGCACTGCTCACCCGCAGCGGCCGCGGCGTACGGCTCACCGCCGCCGGCGAGATCCTCCTCGCCCACACCCACGAGGTCCTCGCCCAGCTCGAACGCGCCGAAGCGGAGCTCGCCGCCTACGCGGGCGGCACCGCCGGCGACGTCACCGTCGCCGCCTTCGCCACCGGCATCGCCGAGGTCCTCGCCCCGGCGATCGCCCGCCTGGCCCGCGAACACCCGGGCCTGCGCCTGCGCGTCCGCGACGCCGAAGGCGACGAAAGCCTCCCCCTCGTCCTCGACGGCGAAGCCGACATCGCCCTCGCCGTCGAATACCGCGGCGCGCCCGGCGCCGACGACGGCCGCCTGTCGGTCGTCCCGCTCTACGCCGAGCCCTTCGACGCGGTCCTCCCCGCCGGCCACCCGCTCGCCGACCTTCCCGAGGTGAGCCTGCCGGACCTCTCCGACGCGGACTGGGTCGGCCAGTACCCCGGCAACCCGTGCCACGACGTGACCCTCCTGGCCTGCGAACTCGCCGGCTTCCAGCCGCGCTTCCGCCACTCCTCGGACGACTTCCGCGCCGTGACGGCCCTCGTCGGCGCGGGCGCCGGAGTCGCCCTGGTCCCCCGCTCGGCCCTGCGCGGCATGGACCTCAAAGAGGTCCAGGTCCGCCCGGTAACCGGCCTCCCGGCCACCCGCCGCGTCTTCGCCGCGACCCGCAGGGGCGCGGAAACCCACCCACTGCTGGCTCCTATCCTGGGGGCGCTGACGCGGGAGGCTTCGCGGCTGGACACGCGGGGGTAGGGGCGGGGCGGCGGGGGAGGGGAGCGACGGGGGCGGGGTCGGGCGGAGACCGCGGAAGGGGGCCGGCGGAGCCGCGGGCTCGGGGGCGGTGTAGGCGGCGGGCGGGGGTGTGGCGAAGCCGCGTGCTCGGGGGCGGGTGGAGGCGGCGGGACCTGGTCGCGGCCGCGCATCGACCCGGGTCGGACCGAGGCGGCGGAACGTGGGTGGGGCGGGAGCCACTCGGGTGGGCCGGTCGGCGACGGCGGGGCCCGGTTTGGCGGGAGCGGGTGACTCGGGGTCGGTGGGTGCGGGGGGTGTCCCGGCAGCCCATTGTCCTTCCGGGGCGGGCCGCCCTGTAAAGGGCGCTCC
>NZ_BMTY01000019.1 GCF_014649915.1 Streptomyces toxytricini
TAACACTTACTGGGGCTTTCCTCCGGGCTTTCGTTCTTGCGTTTCCGACTCTATCAGAGTCTTTCGCGCTTCGCTTTTCGGGGTTTTCGCTTTCGCGCTTTCCCTTTCCGGCGGTTCCGACTCTATCAGACCCTTTCGGGGCTGACTCCCGGTCAGCGGGATTCGCCTTGGGGGCCGTTGGCCCTTGCGGCGGTGTGAGACGTTAGCGGATTCCTCGCCCCCGATCCAATCGGCGGCTGCGTCCTGGAACGCGGATTCCCCATTCGCAAATACGCATGAAAACGAGACGGCACAGTGCGCCGTTCGTTCGAGTGTGTAGTGCGGGATGGCTGTCCGGGGACCGACCGGGGTCGGCGCTCACGTCGGACAACTCGAAGAACCTTACGGATGACGGAAGGGTGTGTCAACTCCCGCGACGGGCGGCCCTCCGGTCGCTACTGTGGCCGTCATGACCACGCGCGCACTCGTGCCGAACCTCCGCTGGTGGCCCGCCTGACGGCGGCCGACCCACCACGCGAGCACGCACGCGCTCACGGCCGCCGCCTCGGCGGCCGTTTTCCGTTCCTCCCCGCATCCGCGGAGTGGCCCGGCCGCCCCACCAGCGGCGCCGACCACACCGACACGGACAGGGAGAGACACCGACATGACGCGGATCTTCAGCGGGATCAAGCCGACCGGCCACCTGACACTGGGCAACTACCTGGGCGCCGTGCGGCAGTGGGTCGAGGCCGATCAGAAGCCCGACGACGCCCTGTTCTGCGTCGTCGACCTGCACGCGCTCACCGTCGACCACGATCCGGCGCGGGTGCGCCGCCTCAGCCGGCAGGCGGCGACGCTGCTGCTGGCCGCCGGACTGTCGCCCGACCGGTGCACCCTCTTCGTCCAGAGCCACGTCGACGAGCACACCCGGCTGGCGTACCTGCTGGAGTGCACCGCCACCGACGGCGAGCTGCGGCGGATGGTCCAGTACAAGGAGAAGGCCGCGCAGGCCCGGGGTGCGGGGGCGGGGGTGCGGCTGTCGCTGCTGACGTACCCGGTGCTGATGGCGGCGGACATCCTCGCGTACGGGTCCGAGGAGGTGCCGGTCGGGGAGGACCAGCGGCAGCACGTCGAGCTGACCCGGGACCTGGCCGTCCGCTTCAACCAGCGGTACGGGCACACGTTCACCGTGCCGCGGGCGGTGCACCCGGCGGTGGCGGCCCGCGTGATGGACCTCCAGGACCCCGCGTCGAAGATGGGCAAGTCGTTCGGGGAGGGGCCCGGGGTGGTGTTCCTGCTGGACGAGCCCGAGGCGGTGCGGCGGAAGGTGATGCGGGCCGTCACCGACAGCGGCGACGGCGGCGTCGTCTACGACCGGGCCGGGCGGCCCGGCGTCGCGAACCTGCTGGACATCCTCGCCGCCTGCACGGGAGGGGACCCCGCGGCCCTCGCCGGCGGGTACGGCGGGTACGGGGCGCTGAAGCGGGACGTGGCCGACGCGGTGGTGGAGGTGCTGCGGCCGCTGCGGGAGCGGCACGCCGAGCTGGCGGCGGACCCCGCGGCCGTGGACCGGGTGCTGCGTGAGGGCGCGGCGCGGGCGAGGGCGCTGGCACGGCCGGTGGTGGACCGCGCGTACGAGGCGATCGGGCTGCTGGCGCCCTGAAGCGGAGGCGGCGGGGCCGGGGCGGGGGCTGCTCCGCCCCCGCCCCGGCTGTGCCCGGCGTCAGTTGCTGCCGGTGGCGAGTTCGCGGCTGCGGTCGCGGGCCGCTTCGAGGGCGGCGATGAGGGCGGCGCGGACGCCGTGCCGTTCGAGTTCGACGATCGCGTTGATGGTGGTGCCGGCCGGGGAGGTGACGGCCTCGCGGAGCTTGACCGGGTGCTCGCCGCTGTCGCGGAGCATGACTGCCGCACCGATGGCGGCCTGGACGATGAGGTCGTGGGCCTGGGCGCGGGGCAGGCCCAGGAGGATGCCGGCGTCCGTCATGGCCTCGACGAGGTAGTAGAAGTAGGCCGGCCCGGAGCCGGAGAGGGCGGTTGCGGCGTCCTGCTGGGATTCCGGGACGCGGAGGGTCTTGCCGACGCCGCCGAAGATCTCCTCGGCGTGGGCGAGGTGCTCGGCGGTGGCGTGGCTGCCGGCGGAGATGACGGACATGGCCTCGTCGACGAGGGCCGGGGTGTTCGTCATGACGCGGACGACGGGCGTGCCGGCGGCGAGCCGCTCCTCGAAGAAGGAGGTGGGGATGCCCGCGGCGCCGCTGATGACGAGGCGGTCGGCGGGGACGTGCGGGGCGAGCTCGTCGAGGAGTCGGCCCATGTCCTGCGGCTTGACGGTGAGGATGAGGGTGTCGGCCCGCTCGGCGGCCTCGGCGTTGCCGACCGCTTCGACGCCGTAGCGGGTGCGCAGTTCCTCGGCGCGTTCGGGGCGGCGGGCGGTGACGAGGAGCTTTCCGGCGGGCCATCCGCCGCGGATCATGCCGCTGAGCAGGGCCTCGCCGATCTTTCCGGTACCGAGGACTGCGACTGTCTGGGTCATGCGGTGTCACCTCGTCGAGCTGGCTGCTGCTGTTGCTGCGGGCGCGCGGGCGGGCGGGCCCTCCCCGCCTGGTCATCCTTGCACCCGCGGGCCCGGCGGCGAGGGGGTGTCCGCAGTGCGGTCAGGGGGTGCGGCGGCGGAGGGTGGCGGCGCCGAGGGCGAGGACGAGCAGGGCGCAGGCGGCGACGACGGCGGCGTCGCGGACGAAGGCGGCGGTCATGTCGGCGTGGGTGAGGACCTGGGTCATGCCGTCGACGGCGTACGACATGGGCAGGGCGTCGGAGAGGCGTTCCAGGACGGGCTGCATGGTGTCGCGGGGCGCGAACAGGCCGCACAGCAGGAGCTGCGGGAAGATCACGGCCGGCATGAACTGGACGGCCTGGAACTCGGAGGCGGCGAACGCGGACACGAACAGGCCGAGGGCGGTGCCGAGGAGGGCGTCGAGGAGGGCGACGAGGAGCAGCAGCCACGGCGAGCCGACGACGTCGAGGCCGAGGAGGGACAGGGCGAGGCCGGTGGCGAGGACGGACTGGAGGACGGCGACGGCGCCGAAGGCGAGGGCGTAGCCGGCGATGAGGTCGCCCTTGGCCAGGGGCATGGCGAGGAGGCGTTCGAGGGTGCCGGAGGTGCGTTCGCGGAGGGTGGCGATGGAGGTCACCAGGAACATCGTGATCAGCGGGAAGATCCCGAGGAGGGACGCGCCGATGCCGTCGAAGGTGCGGGGGCTGCCGTCGAAGACGAAGCGGAGCAGCGTCAGCATCAGGACGGGGACCAGCAGCATCAGGGCGATGGAGCGCGGGTCGTGGCGGAGCTGGCGCAGGACGCGGGCGGCGGTGGCGGTGGTGCGGGCGGCGTGCGCGGCGAGCGGGGTGGCGGGCGCGGCGGGGGTGGTCATCGCGGTTGCTCCTGGGCGGCTGCGGGGACGGCGGCTGCGTCGACGAGGCGGAGGAAGGCGGCTTCGACGGTGTCGGCGGCGGTGCGGGTGCGCAGGGCGTCGGGGGTGTCCTGGGCGAGGATGCGGCCGCTGCGCATCAGGAGGAGGTCGTGGCAGCGTTCGGCTTCGTCCATGACGTGGGAGGAGACGAGGATCGTGGCGCCGCGGGCGGCGGTGAGCTCGTGGAAGAGGTGCCACAGGTCGCGGCGCAGGACGGGGTCGAGGCCGACGGTGGGTTCGTCGAGGACGAGCAGGTCGGGGGTGCCGAGGAGGGCGACGGCGAGGGAGACGCGGCTGCGCTGGCCGCCGGAGAGGTCGCCGGCGAGGGCGTCGGCGCGGGAGGCCAGGTCGACGTCGGCGAGGGCGCGGGTGACGGCGGTGCGGCGGCGTTCGGCTGCGGCGCGGCCGGGGTCGAGGACGGCGGCGAAGTAGTCGAGGTTCTGGCGGACGGTCAGGTCGTCGTACACGGACGGGGCCTGCGTCACGTAGCCGATGCGGGAGCGGAGCGCGGGGTGGCCTGCGGGGTGTCCGAGGACGTCGAGGGTGCCGGTGACATGGGCCTGGGTGCCGACGATCGCGCGCAGCAGGGTGGACTTGCCGCAGCCGGAGGGGCCGAGGAGGCCGGTGATGCGGCCGCGGGGGACGTCGAAGGAGAGTGCGTCGAGGACGGTGCGGGGGGCGCGGCCGGTGCCGCGGCGGACGGTGAGGCCGCGGGCGCGGACGGCGGGGGCGGCGTGCGCGTCGGACGAGGGGGCGGGGTCCGGGGCCGGGGCGGGACCGGCCCCCCGGTTATTCATCATGTGATGAATATTGCGCCTGGGTGTGCCGTGCGTCAACGGTCCGGTCGTCCGGCCGGGGGCCGCGCTACTTGGTGCGCTTGGGGCGGCGCGCGGCCGGGTTGCCCGTACGGGAGCTGCGGCGGCGCTCGTATTCGGCGACGGCGCGCTCGTACTCGGCGCGGCGCAGGCCCTCGCCGGGCGCTTCGGCGAAGCAGCGCAGGAAGTACGCGATGAGGGAGCCGATGAAGCCGATGGTCTTCAGGCCCTTCAGCGCGGCCTCGTCGGAGGACGGCGCGGGGCGGCGGCCGAAGGACTCCCAGGTCTTGACGAAGGCGATGGCGCTGCAGATCGCGAAGAGGACGACGACGGAGACGTTCAGGAACGAGCCGACGTCGCCGATCTCCAGGCCCTCGTAGGAGAGGCGGAGCAGGACGGCCGCGGCGGCGGCCGTGATGATCGAGCCGGCGCCGGCGGCGATCCGGCGCAGGGCGTACCCGCCGTCGTGGTGGAGCCAGGTGGTGCCGAAGAAGCGGATCGGCTCCGGCTCGGGGCCTCCGGCGGGTGCCGCCGGGGCCTTCGCGGCCGGCGCGGCGGGGGTCTTCTCGGGCTGGTCGTCGCTCACACCGGCGATTATCCCCCGGCGGCCGCGGCCGGGCCGGGGTGTCTCACGCGGCGGACGGGTGGCCGGCGGCCCCGGGGGCGCCGTCGTCCCGGGGGCCGCCGGCCGGGTCAGCCGCAGATGCCGGCGACGTAGCCGTCGCTGCCGGTCTTCACGTACGCGTCGGAGACGAACTCGCCGTTCCCGATGCAGTCCCAGATGTCCGACGTGCCGTACGGGCCCGTCACGGTCGTGCCGTTGCACTGGCAGCGGATGCCGACCCACGCGCCGTACGGCAGGACGCGGACGATGGAGTGGTGGGTGCCGGGCCCGCTGCGGACGTTCACCCGGTAGCCAGGCGCGACCGGAAAGGTCGGGAAGCCGGAGCCGGACGACAGGCTCTGGACTTGGCCGGAATCGTTCTCGACGGACATGCGTGATCTCCCCCCGGAAATGCTGCGGTGCGCAACTCGCGCAGGGTAGCAGGACCCTTGTGGCGGCGTACGGGGCATCGACTAGGCTCCGGCGGGGGTGGTGGAGCGGTGCAGTCGCGGCGTGCGGACTGGGTGGGCTTTCCGGAGTACGCCGGGCAGTACCGGCTCGAAGCGGTGCTCGGCTCCGGGGGGATGGGCGTCGTCCACCTGGCCACGTCCGGGTCGGGGCTGAAACTCGCCGTCAAGATCGTGCATCCGCAGCATGCGGTCGACCCCGAGTTCCGGGCGCGTTTCCGCCAGGAGGTCGCCGCGGCGCGGCGCGTGAGCGGGGCCTTCACGGCGCCCGTCGTGGACGCCGACCCGGACGCCGAACGGCCCTGGATGGCCACCGTGTTCATCGACGCGCCGACGCTCGCCGAGCGGGTCCGCGAGCGGGTCCTCGACGCCGCCGAGCTGACGCGGCTCGCGGCCGGGCTGGCGGAGGCGCTGCGGGACATCCACCGGGCGGGCGTCGTGCACCGCGACCTCAAGCCGGGGAACGTGCTGATGGCGCCCGACGGGGTCCGCGTCATCGACTTCGGGATCTCCCGGCCCGCGGACAGCCAGCTGCGCACCGAGACGGGCAAGCTGATCGGGACGCCGCCCTACATGGCGCCCGAGCAGTTCCAGCGGCCCCGCGAGGTCGGCCCGGCCGCGGACGTCTTCGCGCTGGGCGCGGTGCTGGTGCACGCGGCGACCGGGCGCGGCCCGTTCGACTCCGACAGCCACTACCTGGTCGCGTACCAGGTGGTGCACGGCGAGCCCGACCTGAGCGGGCTGCCCGAGCGGCTCGCTCCGGTCGTGGCGCGGTGCCTGGCGAAGGACCCGGCGGACCGGCCGACCGCCGAGGAGCTGATCGCGCAGGTGCGGGCGGTCGCCTACCCGACCGGCGAGGACACGCAGGCGTTCATCCCGCAGCCGCGGCCCCGCCCCGCCGCGGAGGCGGTGGGGCGGGCCGGCGCCGAGGACGCCACGCACGTACGCAGCCGCGCGCCCGAACCGGACGCGGCCGGCGGCGCCGGCACGGACGGCGGCAAGGAGGGCCGCGGAGCCCTCCGGCGCTGGTCACGGCGGCGGCGCGGTGCCGCCGCGGCCGCAGTGCTGGCGGCGTCCGCCCTGGCGGCGGGCGGCGTGTACGCGGCCGGCGCGGACGGCGGCGAGTCGCTGGCCGCGCGCACCGCCGGCCGCAGCGCGCCCCCGCGGCAGCCGCCCGCCCCGTGGGCCGTCACCCCGGGCGGAACGGCTCAGGGCGGTACGGGCGCCGCGTGCGCGGCGGACACGGCCGCCGTGTACTGCGCGGGCGCGGGCCTGGCCGCGGTCCGGCTCGACCCGGCGGACGGGACGGCCGTCTGGAGCGTCCCGGCCGCCGGCCGAAGCACACCCGGGACCGCGCAGGAGGCCCCGCTGCTCGCGGGAGGGCTCGTCCTGACCGCGGCGCCGGGCGCCGGGCTGCTCCAGGCGCGGGACCCCGGCACGGGTGCGGAGCGCTGGCGGCACCCGCTGCCCGGCGGCGGCCGGGCGGTCGCGGCGGGCGGGCACGTCCTCGCCGTGTCGGCGTCGGGGACGGCGACCGCGCTGGACGCGGCGACCGGCGCGGTCCGCTGGACCCGGCAGGTCGGGGGGAGCGGCACCCAGTGGTGGGCGGGCGCGCCGGAGCCCGGCGGGCCCGCCCTGTACGCGGCCGTGCCCGACGGCGACGGCTCCGCGACCCGGGTGACCGCGGTGGACCCGGCGACCGGCGCGGGCCTCTGGCAGCTGCGCACGGCCGGACAGCTGCAGCCGGTCGGGGCGGCGCAGGGCGGGCTGTTCCTGCTGGACAGCGACCTGCAGGGGAGGACGGAGGCGGTCGTCCGGATCGACCTCGGCACGCGCGCGGTGAAGCGGGTCCGCCCCGGCACCCCGCTCTACCAGACGCAGGCGTCGGTCGGCGCGGACGGCGTCGTGTACGCCTTCGGCGCCTCGGGCGGGCTCGCGGCGATCGGCCCGGTGAAGGAGCAGTGGCGGCTGGAGACGGGCCTCGCGGTGGCGTCCCGGCCGGTCTCCGCGGACGGCCGCGTCTTCCTGTCCGCCCCGGACGGCCGCCTGCTCGCGGTGGACGCGGCCACGGGCCGCCCGCTCGGCCAGACGAAGCCCCGCATGGCGCCCGCCCCGAACACCTTCACGGCGGCCCTGCCGCCGCCGGTCACCGCGGCCGGCCGTGTCTTCGCCTCGGCCCCCGACGGCACGGTCTTCGCCGCGGACCCGGCGGACCCGTCCGCCTGGTAGCGGCCCGGGCACGCGGAAGCCCCGGTCGCCGCTGCTGCGGTGGCCGGGGCTTCCCGGTGTGCGTCAGCCCGTCAGCTTGGAGACGTCGCGGACCGCGCCCTTGTCGGCGCTCGTCGCCATCGCCGCGTACGCGCGGAGGGCCGCCGAGACCTTCCGCTCGCGGTTCTTCGGGGCGTAGACGCCGCCGAGGGCTTCGCGGCGGGCTTCCAGCACGGCCTCGTCGACGAGGAGGTCGATCGAGCGGTTCGGGATGTCGATGCGGATGCGGTCGCCGTCCTCGACCAGGGCGATCGTGCCGCCCGAGGCGGCCTCCGGGGAGGCGTGGCCGATGGACAGGCCGGAGGTGCCGCCGGAGAAGCGGCCGTCGGTGATCAGGGCGCAGGCCTTGCCGAGGCCGCGGCCCTTGAGGAAGGAGGTCGGGTAGAGCATCTCCTGCATGCCGGGGCCGCCCTTGGGGCCCTCGTAGCGGATGACGACGACGTCTCCCTCCTTGACCTGCTTGGAGAGGATCTTCTCGACGGCCTCGTCCTGGGATTCGCAGACGACGGCCGGGCCCTCGAAGGTCCAGATCGACTCGTCGACGCCGGCGGTCTTCACCACGCAGCCGTCGACGGCGATGTTGCCCTTGAGGACGGCGAGGCCGCCGTCCTTGCTGTACGCGTGCTGCACGGAGCGGATGCAGCCGTT
The DNA here is from genome assembly GCF_014649915.1 of Streptomyces toxytricini. Taxonomy (GTDB): domain Bacteria; phylum Actinomycetota; class Actinomycetes; order Streptomycetales; family Streptomycetaceae; genus Streptomyces; species Streptomyces toxytricini. Next base: position 8,249 of record NZ_BMTY01000019.1, read on the forward strand.
CTCGGCGTCGAGGTCGAGGGTCTGCCAGCGCTCGGACTGGGAGAAGGCGGTCGCGGAGCGCTTGCATCCGGGGGCGGCGTGCCACAGTTCCATCGCCTCGTCGGAGGCGGTGCCGGAGCGGGCGTCCCAGGTGGCGAGCCAGTCCTCCAGGTTGTGGGAGTGGACGGTGCCGACGTCCTTGTTGAGGAGGCCGCCGCGGTGGAGTTCGCCGAGGATGGCGGGGATGCCGCCGGCCCGGTGGACGTCCTCCATGTAGTAGGTGCCGCCGGGGGCGACGTTCGGGGCGACCTTCGCCAGGCAGGGGACGCGGCGGGAGACGGCGTCGATGTCCCTCAGGTCGTAGTCGAGGCCCGCCTCCTGGGCGGCGGCCAGCAGGTGCAGGATCGTGTTGGTCGAGCCGCCCATGGCGATGTCGAGGGCCATGGCGTTCTCGAAGGCCTCGCGGGTGGCGATGTTGCGGGGCAGGACGGACTCGTCGCCGTCCTCGTAGTACCGCTTGGTGATCTCGACGACGGTCCGGCCGGCCTGCTCGTACAGGGCGCGGCGGGCGGTGTGGGTGGCGAGGACGGAGCCGTTGCCGGGGAGGGCGAGGCCGATGGCCTCGGCGAGGCAGTTCATCGAGTTGGCGGTGAACATGCCGGAACACGAGCCGCAGGTGGGGCAGGCGTTCTCCTCGATGCGCAGGACGTCCTCGTCGGAGACGTTCTCGTTGGAGGCGTCGACCATGGCGTCGATCAGGTCGAGCTTGCGGACGGTGCCGTCGACGAGGGTGGCCTGGCCGGCCTCCATGGGGCCGCCGGAGACGAAGACGACCGGGATGTTCAGGCGCATCGCGGCCATCAGCATGCCCGGGGTGATCTTGTCGCAGTTGGAGATGCAGATCAGCGCGTCGGCGCAGTGCGCCTCGACCATGTACTCGACGGAGTCGGCGATCAGGTCGCGCGAGGGCAGCGAGTAGAGCATGCCGGCGTGGCCCATGGCGATGCCGTCGTCGACGGCGATCGTGTTGAACTCGCGGGGGACGGCTCCGGCCGCGCGGATGGCGTCGGAGACGATCCGGCCGACGGGGGCGAGGTGGGTGTGGCCGGGGACGAACTCCGTGAAGGAGTTGGCGACCGCGACGATCGGCTTCCCGATGTCCTCGCTCGCTACGCCCGACGCACGCATGAGGGCGCGGGCGCCCGCCATGTTGCGGCCGTGGGTGACAGTGCGGGACCTCAGCTCGGGCATCGGGTTCACTCCCCATGAGTGCGGTGGCGCCGGGGCGCCGCCGCGACTGCGGATATGGCTCGGTTACGAGGCTACGCCTCCGGACCGGGATGCGGACAGCCGGTCCGGATGCCGGGACGGGAGGGTCAGTCCTCGGTCAGGTACCGCTGCAGGGTGGGCGCGACGAGCGCGACGATCGCCTCCGGGTCCGCGGACGCGAGGGGCTCGACCCGCACCACGTACCGCAGGATGGCGATGCCGACCATGTGCGAGGCGGCGAGCTCGGCGCGGAAGGTCGGGTCCGGGACGTCGAGGTCGGCGGCGACCCGCTCCAGGACGCGCCGCAGCACCAGGGTGCGCAGGACCTTCGCCGCGGCCTCGTGGGTGAGGGCGGAGCGGATCACGGCCAGGAGCGGGGCCCGGGTGGCGGGGTTCTCCCAGATGCCGAGGAAGTAGCGGGCGAGGCGTTCGCCGATGCCGTCGGGGCCCTCTCCGACGACGGCGGGGACGACGAGCGCCGGCTCCATGGTCAGCTCGACGGCGGCGGCGAAGAGGTCGTCCTTGCTGCCGAAGTAGTGGTGGACGAGCGCCGGATCGACGCCGGCGGCCTTGGCGATCCCGCGTACGGAGGTCTTGTCGTAGCCGCGCGCGGCGAACTCGGAGCGGGCGGCGAGCCGGATCCGCTCCTGGGTGCCGGGGCCCTCGGCGGCCTCGTCCTGCCGGGGGCGGCCGGGGCCGCGGCGGCGCGCGGGCTTCTGCGGCCCGTCCGGCGCGTCGGGTGCGGCCCCGGTCACGGGCGGCGCGCCGGGGCGGTGGCGAGGTGGAGCCGGGTGAAGGCGAGGGCCTCGGCGAGGTCGGCCTCGCGCTCGGCGGAGGACATGGCCCGGCGGGTGTTGACCTCGATGACGACGTGCCCGTCGAAGGAGTTCGCGGCGAGCCGCTCCAGCAGCTCGGCGCAGGGCTGGGTGCCGCGGCCGGGGACGAGGTGCTCGTCCTTCGCGGAGCCGTTCCCGTCGGCGAGGTGGACGTGCGCGAGGCGGTCGCCCATCCGGTCGACCATCGCGGTGGCGTCGGTGCGGGCGGTCGCCGTGTGCGACAGGTCGACGGTGAAGTGGCGGTAGTCGTCCTTGGTGACGTCCCACTCGGGGGCGTAGGCGAGCATCTCGCGGTCGCGGTAGCGCCACGGGTACATGTTCTCGACGGCGAACCGGACGTCGGTCTCGTCGGCCATCCGCCAGATGCCGGTGACGAAGTCCCGGGCGTACTGGCGCTGCCAGCGGAACGGCGGGTGGACGACGACGGTGCTCGCGCCGAGCCGCTCGGCGGCGGCCTGCGCCCGCCGGAGCCGGATCCACGGGTCGGTCGACCAGACGCGCTGGGTGATCAGCAGGCAGGGCGCGTGCACGGCGAGGATCGGCACGCCGTGGCGGTCGGAGAGGCGGCGCAGCGCGTCGACGTCCTGGCTGACCGGGTCCGTCCAGACCATGACCTCCACGCCGTCGTAGCCGAGGCGTGCGGCGATCTCGAAGGCGGTCGCCGTCGACTCCGGGTAGACGGAGGCGGTGGAGAGGGCGACTTTCGCGGTCGGGACTCGGACGGGTTCTGCCACGGGGACAGGGTACGGGCCCCGCGCGGCCGGGGGCAGACCGGCCGCCGCGGCCGGCCGGGGCGCGGGCCGGGGCGGCCGGCGGGCCCTGCCGGTCACGGCATCAGGTGGGCAGGTGGTCCAGGCGGCGCAGGATGACGCCCTCCCGCAGCGCCCACGGGCAGATCTCCAGCTCGTCGATGCCGAAGAGGTCCATGGCGCCCTCGGCGACCAGCGCCCCGGCCAGCAGCTGGGCGGCGCGGCCCTCGGAGACGCCCGGCAGGGTGGAGCGCTGCTCGACGGTCATCTCGGACAGCTTGGGCACCCACTCCTCCAGCGCCTTGCGCGAGAGGTCGCGCTGGACGTAGAGGCCGTCTGCGGAGCGGGCGGCGCCCGCGATACGGGCCAGCTGCTTGAACGTCTTGGAGGTGGCCACGACGTGGTCGGGGGTCCCGAAGCGGCTGAACTCGCCGACGACGCGGGCGATCTGGGCCCGGGCGTGCCGCCGCAGGGCGCGGACGTCGGCCGGGTCCGGCGGGTCGCCCCGCAGCCAGGCCGAGGTGAGGCGGCCCGCGCCGAGCGGGAGGGAGACGGCCGCGTCCGGGTCCTCGTCGATGCCGTACGCGATCTCCAGGGAGCCGCCGCCGATGTCGAGGACGAGCAGCCGGCCCGCCGACCAGCCGAACCAGCGGCGTACGGCGAGGAAGGTGAGCCGGGCCTCGTCCTCGCCGCTGAGGACGGGCAGGTCCACGCCGGTCTCGGCCTTGACCCGGGCCAGCACCTCGTCGGCGTTGGTGGCCTCGCGTACGGCGCTGGTCGCGAAGGGCAGGACGTCCTCGCAGCCCTTGTCCTCGGCGGCCTGTACCGCGCCGGTGATCGCCGACACGAGGAGCTCGATGCCGTCGGGGGTGACCGCCCCGTGCGCGTCGAGCAGCTGGGCCAGCCGCAGCTCGACCTTGTGCGAGTGCGCCGGCTGCGGGCGCGCGCCGGGGTGCGCGTCCACCACCAGCAGGTGGATCGTGTTCGACCCCACATCCAGGACACCGAGTCTCATACGGGGAAACGCTACTGGTCGGCGGGAGCGGAGGGTGGCCGAAAGGCGGCATAGGCTTGGTTGCGTGCCACACACCAAGAAGGCCGGCAAGCCCGAGAGCGGCAAGCACGGCAAGAGCGGCAAGAAAGCCGAGGCGGTCGGGCCCGCTCCGGCCGCGGGCGACGAGACCGGCCTCGACTTCCCCCGGGCCTGGGTGGAGTTCCCGGATCCGGCGGACGAGGAGCAGGTCTTCCGCTGCGACCTGACGTGGCTGACGTCCCGCTGGACGTGCATCTTCGGCAGCGGCTGCCAGGGCATCCAGGCCGGCCGGGCCTCGGACGGCTGCTGCACGCTGGGCGCGCACTTCTCGGACGAGGACGACGAGAAGCGTGTGGCGGAGCACGTGGCCCGGCTCTCCCCGGAGCTGTGGCAGTTCCACGACGTGGGCACCGGCACCGGGTGGGTGCAGAAGGACGAGGACGGGGAGCGGCAGACCCGCCGCTGGGAGGGGGCGTGCATCTTCCTCAACCGGCCGGGGTTCCCGGCGGGCGCGGGGTGCTCGCTGCACATCCTGGCCCTGCGGGAGGGCCGCGAGCCACTGGAGACGAAGCCGGACGTGTGCTGGCAGCTGCCGATCCGGCGCACCTACGAGTGGATCGACCGGCCGGACGACACACGGGTGCTGCAGGTCTCGATCGGCGAGTACGACCGGCGGGGCTGGGGGCCGGGCGGGCACGACCTGCACTGGTGGTGCACGTCGGCGACGTCGGCGCACGGCGCCGGACAGCCGGTGTACGTGTCGTACCGGGCGGAGCTGGTGGAGCTGATGGGCGCGGAGGCGTACGCGGAGCTGGTGCGGCTGTGCGAAGCCCGGCTGGCGTCGCTGCTGCCGATGGCGCCGCACCCGGCGGACCCGCCGGGGCCGACGGCGGCGGTATAGCGCGGGCGGCCGGCCCGGCTGCCGGGCCGGCCTTCCGGGGGCGCCGGGCGGTCAGCCCTGCGGCGGGGCGGGCGGCGGGGGCGGGTTCTGGTCGCGGCCGGTGGTGCCGAACTGGTCCTTGAGCCGGTCCTGGGCCGTGTCGACGTGCCGGGCGTACTTGCCCTGCGTCCTCTTGTCGACCATGTCGCCGCCCTTGTCGATGGCCTGGTCGGCCTGGGACTCGTGTCCCTTCAGCATCTGCTTCAGCTTGTCCAGCACGCTCATCCGGACCTCCTGGTCCTCCGGGGTCCCCCACTGGTTCCAGGGTGGCCGCGGTGATCCCCGCGCGCACCTCGTGGGCGTCGCGCGGCGGTCACGGAGCGGGGTCGGCGGGGGGTGGGGGAACCGTTCCTCCCGGGTCCTCGGGCGTGGCGGTGGGCGTCGGCTCGGGCGTCCCGGAGGGCGTCGGCTCGGGTGTCGGCGTGGGAGTCGGCTCGGGGGTGGGCGTCGGGGTCGGCGTCGGCGTCGGCTCGGGGGCCGGGGGTTCGCTGCCGGCCGGTGCGGGGCGGCCGCTGCCGCGTACGGCCACGACGGCGCCTCCCGGGTCCACGCCGACGCGGGCGGTCCAGGGGCCGACGGGCTCGGACGCGCCGTCCACCGTGATGAGGATGCGGGCGGAGTCCCCCGGCGCCAGGGTGCCGGCGGTGCGGCTCGCGCGGAGCCAGGGGCCGTCGGAGGAGAGCCGCCAGTGCACCGGGGCCCCGCCTGAGGCGGTCAGGGTGAGCACGGTCGTGGCGCCGTCGGCGGAGGCGGAGACGGTGAGCCGGCCCGGGGCGCCGGGCCGGTCGGGGGCGGCCGGGGCGCCGGTGCTGATCACCTCGACGGAGACGGCCGGGGAGGGCACGGCGAAGCCGGGGGCGCCGGTGGTGCGGCCGCTCGCGCCGGCGTTCTCGTACGCGCGCATCGGGCCGCCGCCGGCCCGGCCCGGCGGGAGCTCCGCCTCGCTGGCGGAGATCCGCGTGGCGTCGGCGCCGGCGGGCGCGCCGGTGCCGGGGCCGCCGCGGTGGGCCGCCCACAGGGCGAGCACGGGCGCCGCGACGACGGTCGCGACGACGGTGGTGGTGACGGCCCGGGCCCGCAGCCGGTCGCGGCGGGCGGCCCGGTCGCGCGGGTCCACGGGGAAGCCGGTGCGGTCGAAGCGCGGGGCGGGCCGGCCGCGGCCCCGGCCGGGCCGCTGGAGCGCGGCGTGCACGGCGGTACGGGGGGCCTGGACGAGCGGGAGGGCCGCCTCGACGCCGCAGGAGCCCGGCCAGGGGGAGGCGGCGTCGACGCGCTCGGCGAGGCGGCGGCAGCGCGGGCAGTCGTCCACGTGGCGGACGAGCTCGGCGCGCAGGGTGGTGGACAGCAGGAGCTGCCCGCCGCCGGTGAGCCGGGAGACGGAGGGGCAGCCGCCGGTCTCGACGACGGCGAGGGCGGCGCGGGTACGCTCCACCTCGCAGGCCGCGCCGGCCAGCAGTTCGCGGGCGCCGGCCTCGGGGGTGCCGAGGACTGCGGCGAGTTCGGGCACGCCGAGGCGGTGCCGGACGGCGAGTTCGAGGGCCTCGCGCTGTTCGGGCGTGGTGCCGGCGGCCTCGGGCCAGGCGAGCCGGGCCAGCTCGGTGCGCCGGTGCGCGGCGGCGGTGTCCCGGGGGCGGTCGTCGGGGGCGCGGTGGGCTCCGGCGTGCTCCGGCGTGCGCCGGGCGCTGTGCGCCCCATGCCGGCTGCCCTGCCGTTCCGCGAGGCGGCGCAGGCAGGCCCAGCGGGCGAGGGCGTAGAGCCAGGCGCGGCGGTCGCTCTCGTCGGGGCAGCGGCCGGGGTGCCGCTCGGCCACGGCCAGGACGTCGGCGAGGACGTCGGTTGCCGTGTCGTGGTCGCACAGGACGGACAGGCAGTACGTGAACAGGCCGTCCAGGTACGGCTCGTGCCGGAAGGGGGGCGCTTGTTCTCCTTCGCGCCCCTCAGGGGGCGTGCGCCCGTGCGCCCGTTGTGCGCCGGAGCGCCGGGCGGGGCTTTCCTGGTTGATGCTGCTCACCCTGGCGAAGGTAGGCGGCAGCCCGCCGCGAGCCGTGAAGCCTTGCGCTGTTTTAGCCCTTACGGGTGACGAGATCGAACAGCCGCTGACCGCCCGCCTGACGCCTGGCTGTCGGCCCCTGCCGTTACGGTGGGCGCCATGGCTGCCCGTACATCCCGCTCGTCCGCCAAGGACCGGCCCTCCTACCGCTGCACCGAGTGCGGCTGGACCACCGCCAAGTGGCTCGGCCGCTGCCCCGAGTGCCAGGCCTGGGGCACCGTCGAGGAGATGGGGGCGCCCGCCGTGCGGACCACCGCGCCCGGCCGCGTCTCGACCGCCGCGCTGCCGATCGCGCAGGTCGACGGCAGGACGGCGGCCGCCCGCAGCACGGGCGTCGACGAGCTGGACCGGGTGCTCGGCGGCGGCCTCGTCCCCGGCGCCGTCGTGCTGCTCGCCGGCGAGCCGGGCGTCGGCAAGTCGACGCTGCTGCTGGACGTGGCGGCCAAGGCCTCCGGCCCCTCCCACCGCACGCTGTACGTCACCGGCGAGGAGTCTGCGAGCCAGGTGCGGCTGCGGGCCGACCGCATCGGCGCGCTCAGCGACCACCTCTACCTCGCCGCCGAGACCGACCTGTCGGCCGTCCTCGGCCACATCGAGGCCGTGAACCCCTCGCTGCTGGTCCTGGACTCCGTCCAGACCGTCGCCTCCCCCGAGATCGACGGCGCGCCCGGCGGCATGGCGCAGGTCCGCGAGGTCGCCGGCGCCCTGATCCGGGCGTCCAAGGAGCGCGGCATGTCGACGCTGCTCGTCGGACACGTCACCAAGGACGGGGCCATCGCCGGCCCCCGGCTGCTGGAGCACCTGGTGGACGTCGTCCTCGGCTTCGAGGGCGACCGGCACGCCCGGCTGCGCCTGGTGCGCGGCGTGAAGAACCGGTACGGCGCCACCGACGAGGTCGGCTGCTTCGAACTGCACGACGAGGGCATCACCGGCCTCGCCGACCCCAGCGGGCTGTTCCTGACCCGCCGCGCCGAGGCCGTCCCCGGCACCTGCCTGACCGTGACCCTGGAGGGCAAGCGGCCGCTGGTCGCCGAGGTGCAGGCGCTGACCGTCGACTCGCAGATCCCCTCCCCGCGGCGGACCACCTCCGGGCTGGAGACCTCCCGCGTCTCGATGATGCTGGCCGTGCTGGAGCAGCGCGGCCGGATCACCGCCCTCGGCAAGCGCGACATCTACAGCGCCACCGTAGGAGGGGTGAAGCTGACCGAGCCGGCCGCCGACCTGGCCGTCGCCCTGGCCCTCGCCTCGGCGGCGAGCGACGTCCCGCTGCCGAAGAACCTCGTCGCCATCGGGGAGGTCGGGCTGGCCGGCGAGGTGCGCCGGGTCACCGGCGTGCAGCGGCGCCTCGCCGAGGCGCACCGGCTCGGGTTCACGCACGCGCTGGTGCCCGCCGACCCGGGGAAGGTGCCCGCCGGCATGAAGGTCACGGAGGTCGCGGACATGGGCGATGCCCTGCGCGTTCTGCCCCGTCGGCGCTCCCGCGAGACGGCCCGCGAGACGGCCCGCGAACAGCCCCGGGAGGGCCTGCGGTAGGGCGTGTGCGGGGGTCCCCCGGGGCGCGCCTGGCGAAGCCACGGCGGGCGCGCAGCGGGCGCCGGTAGACTTTGTGCTGGTCCGCCCGGCCCTACGCAGGCGGCGCAACCCGCGACCGGAGGAGTGCAGTGGCAGCCAAGGACGGGGCAGCAGCATCCGGGAAGTCGGGCGCGAGCTCCAGGCAGGAGGCCATGATGCGTGCCTCCCTGAGCGCGGTCGCACCTGGTCAGCCCCTGCGCGACGGCCTGGAGAGGATCGTCCGCGGCAACACCGGCGGCCTGATCGTCCTCGGCATGGACAAGGCCGTCGAGGCGATGTGCACGGGCGGTTTCGTCCTGGACGTGGAGTTCACCGCGACCCGGCTGCGGGAGCTGTGCAAGCTCGACGGCGCGCTCATCCTCGACAAGGACCTCACCAAGATCCTGCGGGCGGGCGTGCAGCTGGTCCCGGACGCGTCGATCCCGACGGAGGAGACCGGGACCCGGCACCGCACCGCGGACCGCGTCTCCAAGCAGTGCGGGTTCCCCGTCGTGTCCGTCTCGCAGTCGATGCGGCTGATCGCCCTGTACGTGAACGGGGAGCGCCGCGTCCTGGAGGAGTCGGGCGCGATCCTGTCCCGGGCCAACCAGGCGCTCGCCACGCTGGAGCGGTACAAGCTGCGGCTGGACGAGGTCGCGGGCACGCTGTCGGCGCTGGAGATCGAGGACCTCGTCACGGTGCGCGACGTCACGGCCGTCGCGCAGCGGCTGGAAATGGTCCGCCGGATCGCGACGGAAATCGCGGAGTACGTGGTCGAGCTGGGCACGGACGGGCGACTGCTGTCGCTCCAGCTGGACGAGCTGACGGTCGGGATCGAGCAGGAGCGGGAGCTCGTCATCCGGGACTACGTGCCCGAGCCGACCGCCAAGCGCTCGCGGACCGTCGACGAGGCCCTGCCGGCCCTGGACGCGCTGACGCACCCCGAGCTGCTGGAGCTGGGCATCGTGGCCCGGGCGCTGGGGTACACCGGCTCGCCGGAGACGCTGGACTCGGCGGTGTCGCCGCGCGGCTACCGGCTGCTGGCGAAGGTGCCGCGGCTGCCGGGCGCGATCATCGAGCGGCTCGTGGAGCACTTCGGCGGGCTGCAGAAGCTGCTCGCGGCCGGTGTGGACGACCTCCAGGCCGTCGACGGGGTCGGCGAGGCCCGCGCCCGCAGCGTCCGCGAGGGCCTCTCCCGCCTGGCGGAGTCCTCGATCCTGGAACGCTACGTCTGACGGAGCCGCTCACGGCGGCGGCACGGGGATTGCGAGGCCCTGCAAAACAACGCCGCCCGCATTTCTGCCGGTGGAATTGCCTGGGGCCTCCCCGTCCACCGTGATCGACTGGATCTGCCGCAGGGGCGCTGCCCCCGCGCCGGCGGACAACCCCGCCACCGGCGCACAGCGCCCCGTCCCGGCCACCTCGGTGGTCCGGGACGGAAGAGCGGCACATGTCGAGCAGAGCGAAAGGCAAGAGCCAGCATGAAGCAGAAGATCACCTTGCTTGCCGGCGCCGTGGCCGTGGCCGGCGGTGTCGTCCTCGCGGCCGCGGCCACCGGCCAGGCGTCCCCGGCGGAGCGCGGACAGTCCGTCACCAACCCCGCCCCGCGGGCGACCGTGGCCTTCGGCCACGAGCTGTCCGTGTCCGACCCCGGCGCCGTCGAGCCCCTCGGCGAGTGGGGCGTGGGCCGGCGGACGCCGCGCGCCTAGGGCCTGTCGTCAAACTCCCGTCGTCGCCCGGAGGGCGGCCCCGCGGCGTTTGGTGCGTGCTCTCGGCGTGCCGGGCGGAAGCCCGCGTACCGGACGTACTCGGGCTTTCGCCCGGTGCGGCGAGAGCGCGTGCCAGGCGCCGCGGGGCAGGCGGGAGTTTGGCGAAAGGCCCTAGGGCCTGTTTTTCGGAGCCCGCTCCCCCGGCCACCGCGGGGAGGTGTTCCGGGACCCGCGTCGCCCGGCACCGCGCCTCGCCCCCCTCGCGATGCACGGCACCGGACGGCGCGGGCTCGACCGGAGGGATCCGAGAAGCCCTACTCCGGCTTCAGCACGAACGAGGTCCGCGCCACCGGCAGGCCCGGGGCCTTGGCCTCCACCACGTAGGTGTCGGGGACGGCCGCGCCCTGCGGGGGCGTCTGGCACTGGTCGGCGGCGCTGGGCTTGCGGTCCCATTCGACGGCGTGCCTGGCCTCGCCCTGCGCCGGCACGCGGAAGAACGCGCCGCCCGCGCCCTGCGGGCAGTCCGCCGACGACCACACGGCCTTGCTGGTGCTCGCCTGCAGGATCGTCACGACGGCCTGCTTCGGGCCGAGGTCGACCTTGCAGGTGGATCCGGTGATGTTGCGGGCGATCAGTTCCAGACGGGGCTTCTCGCCCGCCTCGTACTCGTTCTTGGCGCTCTTGACCTCCCACTGGAGGGCGCTCGTCGAGCACGTCGGCAGCGGGGAGTCGGCCGGCACCTGCGCCGCCGCCGCGCCGCCGGCCGTACCGGCGCCGCCGCCCGCGCCCGCCGCCGAGCCGGGGTCGGCGCCGGAGGCCGCGCCGCCGCCCGAACCGGAGCCCGGTTCACCGTTCTTGGCCGTTCCGCCGCCCGACTCGGGCCGCCCGCCCGGGGCTTGGCTGATGGCCGGCCCCGTGCCCGAGGGCCCGGGCGTGATCGAGGCCGCCGGGTCGGGACCGTCCTGGCCCTTCCCGTTCGTACTGGAGTTGCCGCCACCGGAACTGACGGCCCATACGGCGAGCAGCGCGATGAGCGCCACGACGGACGCCAGGACGGCCCTCCGTCGCCAGTAGATGGAGGAGGGGAGCGGCCCGACCGGATTGCGCATAGATCCCACGGACGGAACTCTACGAGAATCCGGGGCCCGAACCGCGCCCCACATGCCGCACATCCGCCCGGTTCTGCCGATGATCATCCTGGAGGCGGACGGCGGGGGAGGACAATCAGCCAGGGGTGGCACGCGGGCGCCCGCGCGCGTTGAGTACGGTCGGTCACCATGGACACCTCGGACCTCTACCGCGACATCACCGACTCCGCCCGCTCCGCACCCGGTTGGGTGCAGACGGCGTTCGAGGTGTGGACCGAACTCGGGCTGCTGATATTCGGTTTCCTCTTCATAGCCGTGTGGTGGCGCGGCCGCGGGCAGCGCAACACCCGGGCGGTCGCCCTCGCGGTGCTCGCCCCCCTCGCCACCGCGTTCGCGTACGTGGTCTCCGAGACCGTGAAGGTCTTCGTCCAGGAGGAGCGGCCCTGCCGGGCCGTCGCGAACGCGGCCGCCTCGCTCTCCGTGTGCCCCGAGCCGGGCGACTGGTCCTTCCCCAGCAACCACTCCGCCATCGCGGGGGCAGCGGCCGTCGCCCTCGCCCTGGCTCTGCGCCGGCTGGTGCTGCTGACCCTGCCGATCGCGGCGCTGATGGCGTACTCCCGGGTCTTCGTCGGCGTGCACTACCCGCACGACGTGGCCGTCGGCCTGGTGGGCGGCGGGATCGTCGCCGCCCTCTTCGTCCTGGCGCTGACCGGGCCGGTGGGCCGGATCGCCGCCTCCATGCGGGCGAGCGGCAACCCGGCGGCCATGTGGTTCACCGGTCCGGGCTCCGCACGCAGGGCCTGAAACGTGCCAGGATGCGGTAGCCATGACTGCATCCCGGACGACCACCACCGCACCCGCCGGCTCCACCGGTGCCGCCGGCGCCCCGGCGGCACCCCACCCGCTGCACGCGCCGGTCATCGACTGGTTCGACGAGCACGCCCGCGACCTGCCCTGGCGCCGCCCCGAGGCCGGCCCGTGGGGCGTGATGGTCAGCGAGTTCATGCTCCAGCAGACGCCCGTCAGCCGGGTCCTGCCCGTGTACGGGCAGTGGCTGGCCCGCTGGCCGCGCCCCGCCGACCTGGCCGCCGAGGCCCCCGGCGAGGCCGTGCGGGCCTGGGGGCGGCTCGGGTACCCGCGGCGCGCCCTGCGGCTGCACGGCGCGGCCGTGGCCATAACGGAGCGGCACGGCGGCGATGTGCCGCAGGACCACGCGCAGCTCCTCGCACTGCCCGGGATCGGCGAGTACACGGCGGCCGCGGTGGCCTCGTTCGCGTACGGGCAGCGGCACGCCGTGCTCGACACCAACGTCCGCCGGGTCTTCGCCCGGGCGAGGACCGGCGTCGAGTACCCGCCGAACGCGACGACCGCGGCCGAGCGGCGCCTGGCCCGCGAGCTGCTGCCGCAGGACGAGGCGACGGCGGCCCGCTGGGCGGCGGCCTCCATGGAGCTCGGCGCCCTGGTGTGCACGGCCCGCAACCCGGACTGCGCCCGCTGCCCCGTGGCCGGGCAGTGCGCGTGGCGGCTGGCCGGCAAGCCCGCGCACGACGGGCCGCCGCGGCGCGGGCAGACGTACGCGGGGACGGACCGGCAGGTCAGGGGCAAGCTCCTCGCGGTGCTGCGGGACGCGGTCGGACCCGTTCCGCAGTCGGTGCTGGACACGGTGTGGAACGAGCCCGTGCAGCGGGCCCGCGCACTGGACGGGCTGGTCTCCGACGGGCTGGTGGAGCCGCTGCCCGGTGGCGTGTACCGGCTGCCGCAGCATCCCGCCTCCGGCTGACTGATCCATTCCGCTTCTCTCGGGGAAAGCCCAGCTCACAGGCGTTGTTACACAACCTATGGGTGTCCGTGCGCCCACCGCAGGCTGGCCCGCACAGGCTCGTGACAACGCCTCCGTACCTTCGGGTCCATTGCAGCGGACGAGCGGTGCACGGAACGGAGGCGGTCGGAGATGGCGCACGGCGAGGTACTCGGCTTCGAGGAGTACGTACGCACCCGGCAGGACGCGCTGCTGCGCAGCGCCCGCCGCCTGGTCCCGGACCCCGTCGACGCCCAGGACCTGCTCCAGACCGCCCTCGTGCGCACGTACGGCCGCTGGGACGGCATCGCCGACAAGTCCCTGGCCGACGCCTACCTGCGCCGCGTCATGATCAACACCCGTACCGAGTGGTGGCGCGCCCGCAAGCTGGAGGAGGTCCCCACCGAGCAGCTCCCGGACGCCTCCGTCGAGGACGGCACCGAGCAGCGCGCCGACCGCGCCCTACTGATGGACATCCTGAAGGTGCTCGCCCCCAAGCAGCGCAGCGTCGTCGTGCTGCGGCACTGGGAGCAGATGAGCACGGAGGAGACCGCTGCCGCGCTGGGCATGTCCACGGGTACTGTGAAGAGCACCCTGCACCGCGCACTGGCCCGGCTCCGGCAGGAGCTGGAGAGCCGGAACCTGGACATGCGCGCGCTGGAGCGCGGTGACCACCGCGGTGACCCCACCATCCGGTACGAGAGGCGTGAGCGGTGCGCGGCCTGAACGGCCAACTCCTGAGCGGCAGAGGGCCGCTGGTACTGATGTCGGCGGGGACGGTCGTCCTCGTCGGCACCGTGCTGTTCGCGGCCGGGTGCTCGGCCGCGGGGACGGGGCTGCGCGACGGCGGCCCCGCCCGCACGGAGACCGTCGCGAAGAGCGGCTCGCCCCCGGCCCCTGCGAGCTCCGCGCCGAGCGCGCCGGGCGGGTCGGGGAAGCCGTACCAGAAGGTCGACCCGGTCGCCCTGCTGATGGCCGACCCCAAGGTGAACCCGCAGGTCAAGCGGGATCTCAAGCCCTGCACGGGCAAGGAGTACCCGGTCGACGTCAGCTACGGGAAGGTCACCGGCGGCCCGGCCGCCGACATCGTGGTCAACGTGCTGTCCTGCGCCGACGCCCTGGGCCGCGGCTCGTACGTGTACCGGGCCGAGGACGGCAGGTACGAGAATGTGTTCTCGGACGAGCAGCCGCCCGTCTACGCGGAGATCGACCGGGGCGACCTGGTCGTCACCAAGCCGGTGTACGGCAAGAGCGACCCGCTCGCCTACCCCTCCGGCGAGGACGTGGTCACCTACCGCTGGGACGGGGAGAGGTTCACCGAGCACGACCGCGTGCACACCGACTACAGCAACATCGACGGCGGGGCCCTGCCCGCCCCGGCAGTCAGCCCGAAGGGCTGAGGCGCCGCGCCGGCACCCGGGGGCGACCCGGCGCCGGCAGACCCCAGACCCGGGCCCGGGCGGCCCACCGACGAAGCGAAGATACCGAGGCGAGGCGTGCGCATGGCCGAGACCCATGTCCTGTTCGTGGAGGACGACGACGTCATCCGCGAGGCCACCACCCTGGCGCTGGAGCGCGACGGGTTCACGGTCACCGCCATGCCCGACGGCCTGTCGGGCCTGGAGTCCTTCCGGGCCCGCCGGCCCGACATCGCCCTCCTCGACGTGATGGTGCCCGGCATGGACGGCGTCAGCCTGTGCCGCCGCATCCGCGACGAGTCCACCGTCCCCGTGATCATGCTGTCGGCGCGCGCCGACTCCATCGACGTGGTCCTCGGCCTGGAGGCCGGCGCGGACGACTACGTCACCAAGCCGTTCGACGGCGCCGTCCTCGTCGCCCGGATCCGGGCCGTCCTGCGCCGCTTCGGGCACGCCGGCGGCCCGAACGGGGCCGGCGGGCCCGGCGACGACGGCCCCGGGAACGGGATCCTCGCCTTCGGGGACCTGGAGGTCGACACCGAGGGCATGGAGGTCCGCAGGGCGGGCGCCCCGGTGGCGCTCACCCCGACCGAGATGCGGCTGCTGCTGGAGTTCTCCTCCGCGCCCGGCACCGTGCTCTCCCGGGACCGGCTGCTGGAACGGGTCTGGGACTACGACTGGGGCGGTGACACCCGCGTCGTCGACGTCCACGTGCAGCGCCTGCGCACCAAGATCGGACAGGACCGGATCGAGACGGTCCGCGGCTTCGGATACAAGCTCAAGGGATGAGACGCTTCACCTTCCGCACGGGCATCCGCTGGAAGATCGCCTCGGCCATCGCCGCCGTCGCCGCGCTCGTCGTCGTCGCCCTGAGCCTCGTCGTGCACAGCGGCGCCCGGACCTCGATGCTCGACAGCGCCCGCGAGGTGCAGCTCGACCGCGTCCAGTTCATCGCCCGCAACGTCGAGGCGGGCCGCAAGCCGCCGATGGGCGCCAAGCTCAACGACCCGGACCTGCCCGCGGAGTTGCGGGAGAAGGCCAAGTCGGGCCGGCGCGGCACCTACATCCAGGAGCCGCGCAGGGGCCTGCCCGAGGTGTGGGCGGCGGTGCCGCTCGGCAACGGCCAGGTCCTCTCGCTGCACACCACCTTCAAGGACAGCGCCAAGCTGGTCCGCGACCTCGACCGGGCTCTGGTCGTCGGCTCGCTGACCGCCGTCGTCGCCGGCGCGGCGTTCGGCGTGCTCATCGGCGGGCAGATCTCGCGCCGGCTGCGGAAGGCCGCCGCCGCCGCGCAGCGCGTCGCCCACGGCGACCCCGACGTACGGGTCCGGGACGCCGTCGGCGGCGTCGTCCGCGACGAGACCGACGACCTGGCGCGCGCGGTCGACGCCATGGCGGACGCCCTCCAGCAGCGGCTGGAGGCCGAGCGGCGGGTGACCGCGGACATCGCGCACGAACTGCGGACCCCGGTGACGGGCCTGCTGACGGCGGCGGAGCTGCTGCCGCCGGGCCGGCCGACCGAGCTGGTCCTGGACCGGGCGCGGGCCATGCGGGCGCTCGTCGAGGACGTGCTGGAGGTGGCCCGGCTGGACAGCGCGTCCGAGCGGGCGGAGCTCCAGGACCTGGCGCTGGGCGAGTTCGTCGGGCGCCGGGTGGCGGCGCAGATGCCGGAGGCGACCGTACGGATCGTCGCGGACGAGATCGTCAGCACCGACCCGCGGCGCCTGGAGCGGATCCTCGGCAACCTGCTGGCGAACGCGGCCCGTTACGGGCGCCCGCCGGTCCAGGTCGACGTCGAGGGCCGGGTGGTCCGGGTCCGCGACCACGGCCCCGGCTTCCCCGAAGCGCTGCTGCGGGAGGGCCCGAGCCGGTTCCGCACCGGGTCGACCGACCGGGCCGGCGGGGGCCACGGGCTGGGGCTGACGATCGCGGAGGGGCAGGCACGGGTGCTGGGCGCCCGGCTGACGTTCCGGAACGTGGCCGCCCCGGGCGGTTCGGACCAGGAGGGCTCCGCCGCGGGCGCGGTGGCCGTCCTGTGGCTGCCGGAGCACGCCCCGACGGCGACGGGCAGCTTCCCCATCGTCCGGCTGCCGGAGTGAGCGGACGCCCCGAAGGGGATCGGGACCGGGTCGTACTCCTGTACGGCGCCGTGTTCTAGCATCCCTGGCATGACCGACGGCAAGAATCCCCCGACCACCCCGCAGCCCGAGCCCGCTCCGGGGAACAGCGGCTACGGGTTCCCGCCGGTCCCGCCGGCACCCGGCGGCGGCTACGGCTTCCCGCCCGGACAGCCCCCGGCGGGCGGCGGCTTCGGCCCGCCGCCGGGCGGGGCCGCCCCGCAGGGCGGCTACGGCTTCCCGCAGGCGGACGCCCCGAACCCGTACCGGCAGGACGGGCCCGGCGCACCGGGCGCTCCGGGTGCGCCCGGCGGGCCGTTCCAGCAGAACCCGCACGTGCCGCCCTCGCAGTGGCCGCCGGCCGGGCTGCCCGTCCAGGAGACCCCGGCGCCGGCGCCGTTCTTCCCGCAGCAGTCCGAGCAGCCCGACTGGGAGGCGCTGGCCGACCGCACGGCGGCCGAGCGGCGCAAGAAGAGGACGTGGGGGATCGTCGGCGGTGCGACCGTGCTGGCGCTGCTCGCGGGCGGCGGCGCGTTCTGGCTGCTCGGCGGCGACGGCGGCGGGGAGCAGCAGCAGGCGGCCGACGACCAGCCGGCGGCCTCGGAACCGGCCTCGCCCTCGCCGAGCGGCTCCAAGAGCAAGAAGCCGGCGGACAACAGCCCGACCGTCAAGGACGACCCGACGCAGATCCGGGACCGCGCCGGGAAGGCGCCGCTGAAGATGGGCCCCGACGCGGGCGTCTTCCCGATCGACAAGCGCTTCGAGGTCCGCACCAAGGGCGGCGAGAACTCCTATGCGGAGTCCGAGAAGCGGGTCGTCGACACGTCCAAGAGCTTCACCGTCTCGGCCCGCGTCTGGGTCCGCTCCGACAAGGGCCGGCAGATCGCCGTCAGCCAGGGCAACGAGAAGTCGTCGTCGTTCGCACTGGGCCTGGACCAGGTGAACGGGAAGCCGGCCTGGGTGTTCCGCGTGCAGACCGGGGACCAGGGCGCGGACGCCACGACCGTCGTCGTCAGCGGCACCAGCTCGAAGATGGAGAAGACCTTCGCCGAGCTGACCGCGACCTACGACGCCGAGCGCAAGCAGATCGCCCTGTACGTGAACGGGAAGAAGGCCGGTGAGGCGGCGGTTCCCGGCATCCACGACGCGAAGGGGCCGCTGCAGCTGGCGCGCGCCCGGCACGAGGACAAGTGGACGGCCGCGTGGAACGGGGCCATGGACAGCATCCAGACCTACGACAAGGCGCTGTCGGCGGCGCAGGTCGACACGCTGAAGCCGGGCAAGGCGCTTGCGTCGGTCGAGCCGACCGGGGCCTGGCTGCTCTACTGAGCCGGCCCGGCGGGGAATCCCCGCCGGGCCTGCCGTGCCCTCCGCAGGAGGCTCCGGGTCAGAGGGTGACGCCGGCGGCGCGCAGGAAGGCGACCGGGTTCACGGAGGAGCCGTAGTTCGGGGTGGTGCGGATCTCGAAGTGGAGGTGCGGACCGGTCGAGTTGCCGGTGTTGCCGGAGAGGGCGATCTGCTTGCCCTTCGCGACCTTCTGGCCGACCTTCACCTGGACCTTGGACAGGTGCGCGTACTGCGAGTAGGTGCCGCCCGCGTGCTTGATGACGACGGCGTTGCCGTAGGCCGGGCCGTCACCGCCGCCGTTGGGGCCGGCCTTGACGACGACGCCGGCGGAGACGGACTTGACCGGGGTGCCCACCGGGACGGCGAAGTCCTGGCCGGAGTGCTTGCGCGACCACAGGTTGCCGCCCTTGCCGTACGTGGCGCTGAGCGTGTAGGTGGAGAGCGGCTTCTGCCAGGCGCCGGCCTTGGCGGCGGAGGAGGCCTGGGCGGACGCCTGCGCGGCGACCAGCTCGGCGGTGGCGGTCAGGCTGGTGGGGGCCTCGTCGGCGAACGCGGAGCCGGTCCCGGCACCCAGGGCCAGGGCCGCACCGATGGCGGTTGCGCCGATGGCAAGACGGGTACGGGGGGTGGTGACGCGCTTCGCGGACATGGATGACCTCCGGGGCCGGGGACAGGGGCAGTCAGGCATCAGGCGGCCCGGCACGCTGTGCGACCGGGTGCCGGGCTTGCCCCTCATTGGTAACCCGCGCCCCACGCCATCCCCAAACGTCCCTTTTACTACCCCGGCTCGTAGCCGGGGGCCGTGTGACGCAGGCCGTAGACCGCCCGCTGCCAGCACTGATGCCCCGGTCGAGGTGGGGGCAAATCGGACACTGGATCTACGAAAGGTCATAGGACGTCCGTTTTGCCCTGTGCCCCTTGTCACCGGCCGATGGCCCGTACGGACCCTGCGGGCGCCGGATTCGCGGCCCGGAGAGCGCCCTCGAAGCGGGCGCGGAGTGCCCGCGGAGGCGCCGCCCATGCAAAAGGGGCGGCCCCGGAACCGAGTGGTTCCGGGGCCGCCCCTGGTGCGTCAGGCCGCCTGTGCGGGCCGCGCGGTCACGCGCCCTTGCTCAGGTCCGGACCGGAGCCCGTCGCCTCGATCGGGGGGAGGTCCGGCAGGGCCGACTTCTCCTCGCCGCGGAAGGTGAACTTGGCTTCCTCGCCCTCACCCTCCTTGCCGACGACCACGATGTGGCCGGGACGCAGCTCGCCGAAGAGGATCTTCTCCGACAGGATGTCCTCGATCTCGCGCTGGATGGTCCGGCGCAGCGGGCGGGCGCCCAGGATCGGGTCGTAGCCGCGCTTGGCGAGCAGGAGCTTCGCGTCACCGCTCAGCTCGATGCCCATGTCGCGGTCCTTCAGGCGCTCGTCCACCTTGGCGATCATCAGGTCGACGATCTGGATGATGTCGTCCTGCGACAGCTGGTGGAAGACCACCGTGTCGTCGACACGGTTCAGGAACTCGGGGCGGAAGTGCTGCTTCAGCTCCTCGTTGACCTTGGCCTTCATGCGCTCGTAGCCGGTCTTGACGTCGCCCTGGGCGGCGAAGCCCAGGTTGAAGCCCTTCGAGATGTCCCGGGTGCCCAGGTTGGTGGTCATGATGATGACCGTGTTCTTGAAGTCCACGACCCGGCCCTGGGAGTCGGTCAGGCGACCGTCCTCCAGGATCTGGAGAAGGGAATTGAAGATATCCGGGTGGGCCTTCTCGACCTCGTCGAAGAGGACGACGGAGAACGGCTTGCGGCGCACCTTCTCGGTGAGCTGGCCGCCCTCTTCGTAGCCCACGTAGCCGGGGGGCGAACCGAAGAGGCGCGAAACCGTGTGCTTCTCGCTGAACTCCGACATGTCGAGGGAGATCAGCGCGTCCTCGTCGCCGAAGAGGAATTCGGCGAGCGTCTTCGACAGCTCGGTCTTACCGACGCCGGACGGGCCGGCGAAGATGAAGGAGCCGCCGGGGCGCTTCGGGTCCTTCAGACCCGCACGGGTGCGGCGGATCGCCTGGGAGAGCGCCTTGATGGCGTCCTTCTGCCCGATGACGCGCTTGTGGAGCTCGTCCTCCATGCGCAGCAGGCGCGAGGACTCCTCCTCGGTCAGCTTGAAGACGGGAATGCCGGTCGCGGTCGCGAGTACCTCGGCGATGAGCTCGCCGTCGACCTCGGCGACGACGTCCATGTCGCCGGCCTTCCACTCCTTCTCGCGCTTGGCCTTCGCGGCGAGGAGCTGCTTCTCCTTGTCGCGGAGGGAGGCCGCCTTCTCGAAGTCCTGCGAGTCGATCGCCGACTCCTTGTCCCGGCGGACGCCCGCGATCTTCTCGTCGAACTCGCGGAGGTCCGGCGGCGCGGTCATCCGGCGGATGCGCATCCTGGAGCCGGCCTCGTCGATCAGGTCGATCGCCTTGTCCGGCAGGAAGCGGTCCGAGATGTACCGGTCGGCCAGGGTGGCCGCCTGCACGAGGGCCTCGTCCGTGATGGAGACGCGGTGGTGGGCCTCGTAGCGGTCGCGCAGGCCCTTGAGGATCTCGATGGTGTGCGGGAGCGAGGGCTCCGCCACCTGGATCGGCTGGAAGCGGCGCTCCAGGGCCGCGTCCTTCTCCAGGTGCTTGCGGTACTCGTCCAGCGTGGTGGCACCGATGGTCTGCAGCTCGCCGCGGGCCAGCATGGGCTTGAGGATGCTGGCGGCGTCGATCGCGCCCTCGGCGGCGCCCGCACCGACGAGGGTGTGGAGCTCGTCGATGAACAGGATGATGTCGCCGCGGGTGCGGATCTCCTTGAGGACCTTCTTCAGGCGCTCCTCGAAGTCACCGCGGTAGCGGGAGCCCGCGACCAGGGCGCCCAGGTCCAGGGTGTAGAGGTGCTTGTCCTTGAGGGTCTCGGGCACCTCGCCCTTGACGATGGCCTGCGCCAGGCCCTCGACGACGGCGGTCTTGCCGACGCCGGGCTCGCCGATGAGGACCGGGTTGTTCTTGGTGCGGCGGGACAGCACCTGCATGACCCGCTCGATCTCCTTCTCGCGCCCGATGACCGGGTCGAGCTTGGACTCGCGGGCCGCCTGGGTGAGGTTGCGGCCGAACTGGTCCAGGACGAGCGAGGTCGAGGGGGTGCCCTCGGCCGGGCCGCCTGCGGTGGCCGACTCCTTGCCTCCGCCGGAGTAGCCCGAGAGCAGCTGGATGACCTGCTGACGGACCCGGTTGAGATCGGCGCCCAGCTTCACCAGGACCTGGGCGGCGACGCCCTCGCCCTCGCGGATCAGGCCGAGCAGGATGTGCTCGGTGCCGATGTAGTTGTGGCCGAGCTGGAGGGCCTCTCGGAGCGAAAGCTCCAGGACCTTCTTCGCCCGCGGGGTGAAGGGGATGTGCCCGGACGGGGCCTGCTGGCCCTGGCCGATGATCTCCTCAACCTGCTGGCGAACAGCCTCGAGCGAAATCCCGAGGCTCTCCAGGGCCTTAGCGGCGACACCCTCACCCTCGTGGATCAAGCCCAGGAGGATGTGCTCGGTGCCGATGTAGTTGTGGTTGAGCATCCGGGCTTCTTCCTGAGCCAGGACGACAACCCGCCGCGCGCGGTCGGTGAACCTCTCGAACATCGTTTATCGCTCCTCAGAGCGGTCGGGCAGTTCGGGGTCGGTCCCCGCCCTGTCCTTCCGCATGCTAGTCCCGCGGGGCGGGACAGCTCATTCCAACTGCCGACATCCGTCCGCGGCTCACCCCCGTGTCCGTGGGGAAAACCGGCTGCAACAGCCGACAACTGCTCCAACCCGATGGTGCGAGACGATGTTCCCGCAGGCCAGGCAGATACCCGTCACACGTGTACGCCGATGGCGAACGGAACCGCTCAAATCAGCGTGTCGCCCCGATCCACTAGGAATGTCTTACCCGTGCACACTGACACTCCATGCCCGCGGCACCGCATCCCTCCGCTACGGGCGAACACGATTCCGTCCCGAATGCGGGACCGCGCCGGCGGGGAGCTTTACGTTCCGCACCTGTCGGGAAGCCCAGCGTAACCCGGAGGGGCCCCCGGAGTTGCTCCGGGCATGGCCTTCACCGTTCCGCCGCCCCGCTCCGCCCCCGAGGCCGGATTCGCCCCCTGGTACGGGGACGTCCTCGGCTGGCCCGTGGTGGGCGGCCCGCCCGGCGCCCTTCCCACGGGGGTCCGGTTCGACGCCCTGGAGCTGCCGTCCGATGCGGGGGCGGAGCTGCTGCGGCGGACCGTTCCCACGGGCCCCGTCGCCCTGGAGGGCGGCCGGATGCGCTTCCTGCTGGCCGCGGGGAGCGCGGACGAGCTGGACGGGCTGCTGGACTGGCTGGAGTGGGGCGGGGTCGCCCTGGACCTCACCGCCCTGGGTCGGGGCGGTGCCTTCACCGCCCCGGTCCCGCCGGGGCGGTGGCCGCGGGGAATGCGCCGGGGGGCCGCCGTGTGGCTGCGGCCCCCCGGACCGGGGTGCGAGGCCCTGCTGCCGGCCCTGCCCGGGCCCGGGCGGGGCGGCGGGGCCGCGGACCGGCCCGATCTCGTGCGCCTGGTCGCCGCGGCGGCGACGGAGTGCCACCGGGCGCGGCTGCGGCGGCGCACGCCGCTGCGCGGTCAGCCCTTGGCGTTCTCGTAGGCCTCGCGGATCTCGGCCGGGACGCGCCCGCGGTCGTTGACGTTCATCCCCTGGGCCTTGGCCCACGCGCGGATCTCCGCGGTGTCCGGGTGGCCGGAGCCGGAGGCGGCGCGGCCCTTGGCGCGGCCGGCGGCGGCACGGCCGCCGGTGCGGCGCCCGCTCTTGGTGTACGGCTCGAGCAGACCACGGAGCTTTTCCGCGTTGGCGGTGGTGAGGTCGATCTCGTAGGTCTTGCCATCCAGAGCGAACGTCACGGTCTCGTCCGCCTCGCCACCGTCGAGGTCGTCGACAAGAAGGACCTGAACCTTCTGTGCCACCGGATTTCCTTTCATCGAAAAGCAGTACGCGGAAAGGAAACCGCTTTTCCCGGGAAAACACAAACCCCCCGGGAGAGGTTCAGGACCGCAACGGGGAGGGAAACGTACGCGATTCGGACATAGGCCACAGGTGCGCGGAGCCCGGGAAAAGCCGCGGTGATCGATCAGAGACGCAGAAGCATGCGGCTGTTGCCCAACGTGTTCGGCTTCACCCGTTCGAGACCCAGGAACTCGGCGACACCCTCGTCATAGGAACGGAGGAGCTCCATGTAGACATCGGTCTCGACCGGGGTCTCCCCGATCTCGACGAAGCCGTGCTTCGCGAAGAAGTCCACTTCGAACGTGAGGCAGAAAACCCGGCTGACGCCGAGGGCGCGGGCGGTCTCCAACAACTGCACGAGCAGGCGGTGGCCGACGCCGCCCCCCTTCACGTCGCGGTCGACGGCGAGAGTGCGGACTTCGGCGAGGTCTTCCCACATCACGTGGAGGGCGCCGCAGCCGACGACCAGGCCGTCGGAGTCCCGTTCGGCGACCCAGAACTCCTGGATGTCCTCGTAAAGGACGACGGGGGCTTTGTCGAGGAGGATCCGCTGGTGCACGTACTGGTCCAGCAGCCGGCGCAGCGCGCGGACATCACGGGTACGGGCACGGCGGATCGTCACCGTTTCTGCGGGGTCAGCGGAAAACTCGGCCATGGCCGGACGCTATCGCCCCGGTGCGGGGGCCTGCCCGGCGGAGCCCTCCCCGGCGGGCGGCTCCTGCGGGGGCGGCCCGGCGGCGGCGGCCGGGGCCTCCGGGGCGGGGTCCGCGGCCGCCTCGTCGTCGTGCTGGACGATGCGGATGGCGTCGCGGAGCGCCTCTCGCTGCTCGGCGGACATCATGCCGAAGAAGGCGACCAGGGCGGCGGCCGGGCTGTCGCTGGTCGCCCAGGCCTCGTTCATGAGGGCGGCGGAGTAGGCGGCCCGCGTGGAGACGGCCGTGTACCGGTAGGCGCGGCCCTCGGACTCGCGGCGGACCCAGCCCTTCTGGTGGAGGTTGTCCATGACGGTCATGACCGTGGTGTAGGCGATGGACCGTTCCTGCTGGAGGTCCTCCAGGACTTCCCGCACCGTGACGGGGCGGTTCCACTGCCACACCCGCGTCATGACGGCGTCTTCGAGTTCTCCCAGGGGCCGGGGCACACCTGCACGATAGTGCGGAATGTACGGAATTGCCCGGCCATGCGCGCGGAAAAGGCGCAAAAATCGGGCGCACGGCCGGAAGGCCGTACGCCCTGGTGGTGCTCGGCCCGTCAGGGCTGCGACTGCCGGGCGGACTCGGCGCGGGAGAGCGCGGCGTCGACGGCCGCGTCCTCCTTCGCCTTGTTGGCGCCGCCCTGGCTCTTCACGATCGTCACGACGAGGGCGATGAAGAACGCGGCCATGACGACGGGGGGAAGGAGCGCGGAAACGTAGTCCATGCCCCCCAGCGTAGCTACCCGGCGGCCAGGTCCGCCGCGGGGGGCGGGGTCGGCCTGCGGCGCGGCGGGAACACCTCGCCCGGTGTCGGTACGGGCCGCTGCGCGGGCCGCTCGCCCGGGCGCTCCGCGGGCCGCTCGCCCGGGCGCTCCGCGGGCCGCTCGCCCGGGCGCTCCGCGGGCCGCTGGGGCCGGCCCGGCTCCTTCGGGCCGGGCTTGGGCCGCGGCGGCTCCTGGCCGCCGCCCTCCCGGCCGCCGGCCAGTGCCAGGAGCCGGGTGCGCGGCGGCCCGACGACCGGGCGGCGGCGGTGCCGGGGGCGCTCGGCCGCGGTGCGGATCCGCTCCAGCAGGGACTCGGCGGCCGGGTGCGGGCGCAGGCCGCGCAGGGCGTCCAGGTCCTCCGGGAGCGGCTCGCAGCCGGCGGCGAGGGCGTCCGCGAGGAGTTCCAGGTAGCCGGAGCGGCTGCCGGGAAGGGCTCTGCGGTAGCGGTCGAGGTCGGCGAGGAGGAACGCTCTGAGCCGGCCCGCCTCCCGGACCGCGTCGTCCACCGCCTGCGCGAGGTGCAGGCAGTCCTGGACCTCGGCGGCCGTCGGCGGGGCCGGTGAGGGCTGGAGGGCACGGGCGAGGGTGCGCCTGAGCACGCGCACCTCGGCGGCGCTGAACGCCATGCCGCCGCGGGTTCCGTAGGGCGTGGGCATGGGCCGAAGATACGCGCTAATCGGACAAAATCCCCTGATCGTCGCGTTTGCGGCGCGGCGGCGGGGCGGGGGCCCGCGGCCCCCGGGCGGCGGCCCTGCGTCAGCCGTGCTCCTTGACGGCCCGCAGGAAATCGGCCCACGCGGCCTGCGTGGTGGCCAGGACGAGGTGCGCCGGGTCGCTCAGGTCGGCGACGCGCACGAGGTGGCCGGGGGCGGCGGACACGTAGACGCAGGCATCGCCGTCGCCGCAGTACGAGGACTTCTGCCAGGCGGGGTGAGCGGTCATGTGGTCTCTCCTCCGAGGGACGGGCTGGTACTTCCCGTGGTGGGACGGTAACTCCGGGGCGGGCCGCGTTCGGCTACTTCGGCCGAATTCGGTGCGTCGTGGCCGGTTCCAGGCGGGTGGCGAAGGCGGCCACGGCGCGGACGACGTCGTCGGCGCTCCACTCCAGGCCGGGTGCGCCCACCTCCGCCTCCGTCACGGACAGGCCGGGCACGGGCCCCGGCGACCAGCTGCGGAACAGCATCGTGCCGGTCTCCTCCGCCAGCCGGATCCCCGCGTCGGTCAGGAGGTCCGCCTCGTACGGCAGCCACACCTGGAACTGGTGGGTGTGCGGCTCCTCCGGGTGGATCCGGAACCAGGGCGTCCCGGCGGCGGCGAAGCCCTCCCGCAGGGCCTGCGCGACGGTCCGCGCGTGGGCGACGTACTCCGGCAGCCGGGGCAGCTCCCCCTCCAGTCCGGCGAGCGCGGACAGGGCCTGCGGGAACTGCCGGAAGACCTGGCCTCCGTAGCGGTGGCGCCACACCCGGGCCTCCTCCACCAGCGCGGCCGGCCCGGCGAGTGCGGCCCCGCCGAGGCCGCCGAGCGACTTGTAGAAGGACACGTAGACGGAGTCGGCGAGCCCGGCGATCTCGGGCAGCGGCCGCCCGAAGCGGACGGTGGACTCCCACAGCCGGGCCCCGTCGAAGTGGACCACCGCGTCCCGCTCCCTCGCCGCGTCGACGAGCTCTTCCAGCTCCTCCCAGGACGGCAGCAGGAAGCCCGCGTCGCGCAGCGGCAGCTCCAGCACCAGCGTCCCGAACGGCTCGGCCAGCCCGGCGACCTCCTCGGCGGTCGGCTGGCGCGGCTCCCGCGTCGGGTGGACCGTGCGCAGCCCGGAGACCAGCGACAGGGCGCCGCCCTCCCACACCTCGGGGTGGCTCATCGGGTGCAGGGCCACGACCGGGCTGCCGGTGCGGCCGGCCCAGCAGCGCAGGGCGATCTGCTGGGCCATGGTCCCGGAGGGGAAGAACGCGGCGGCCTCCATGCCGAGCAGCTGTGCCACGCGCTCTTCCAGGCGGGCGACGGCCCCGTCGCCGTACAGGTCCGCCGGCTCGTCGGGGTCGGGGGCGGCCAGGCCGGCGAGCAGCTCGCCGACCGTGGCCTCCCGCGCGCCGCGCCACAGCGTGCGCCGCGCGGTGCGGGCGGCCGCCACCAGCCGGTTCGCCCGCTCGATGTCATCCGTCATGGCCCAGATCATCCCTGATCGCGCCCGGCGGCCAGGGGCTAGCATGGCGGCGTATCGTCCGGTACCCCCCGCGGACTGGAACGGAAGGCCCTTCCCGCGTGAACGCACCCCATCCGACGGAACCCCCGGATCCGTCCGCCCGGCCCGCCCGGCTGTCCGTCGGCGTCGTCGGGGCCGGCCGCGTCGGCCCCGCGCTGGCCTGCGCCCTGCGGCTGGCCGGCCACCGGCCCGTCGCCGTCTCCGGCGTCTCCGAAACGTCCCGCCGCCGCGCGGAGCGGATGCTGCCCGGCGTGCCGCTCGTCCCGCCCGCGCGGGTGCTGGAGCTGGCCGACCTGGTGCTGCTGACCGTTCCCGACGACGCCCTGCCCGGGCTGGTGCAGGGCCTCGCCGAGACCGGCGCGGTCCGGCCCGGGCAGCTGCTCGTGCACACCTCGGGCCGGTACGGGGCCGCCGCCCTGGACCCGGCGCGCCGCGCCGGCGCGCTCCCGCTGGCCCTCCACCCGGCGATGACCTTCACCGGCACCGAAGTCGACGTCCAGCGGCTCGCCGGCTGCTCCTTCGGCGTCACGGCCCCCGAGGAGCTGCGGCTCGCAGCGGAGGCGCTGGTCATCGAGATGGGAGGCGAGCCGGAGTGGATCGCGGAGGAGGCGCGCCCGCTGTACCACGCGGGCCTGGCCCTCGGCGCGAACCACCTGGTCACGCTGGTCGCGCAGGCGATGGAGCTGCTGCGCAAGGCCGGGGTGGAGCACCCGGACCGGATGCTCGGCCCGCTGCTGGGCGCCGCCCTGGACAACGCCCTGCGCTCCGGGGACGCCGCGCTGACCGGGCCGGTGGCCCGCGGCGACGCCGGCACGGTCGCCGCGCACGTGTCCGAGCTGCGCAAGCACGCCCCGGGCACGGTCGCCGGATACCTGGCGATGGCGCGTACGACGGCCGACCGGGCGCTGGCGCACGGACTGCTCAAGCCCGAACTCGCCGAGGACCTGCTGGGGGTCCTCGCGGACAGCGCCGACGCCGCGGGCGGCGCCGAAGGGAGCGACGGCCGGTGAGCCGCGACCTGCTGCTGATCGACACCGCCGAGGAGCTGGCCAAGCTGCCGCGGGCGGGCTCCGGCCCGCGGGCCGTCGTCATGACGATGGGCGCCCTGCACGAGGGCCACGCGACCCTGGTCCGCACCGCGCGCGAGCAGGCCGGGCCCGAGGGGCAGGTCGTCGTCACCGTCTTCGTCAACCCGCTGCAGTTCGGGGCGAACGAGGACCTCGACCGCTACCCGCGCACCCTGGAGGCCGACCTCGTCCTGGCCCGGGAGGCCGGCGCCGACGCCGTGTTCGCCCCGGCCGTGGAGGAGGTCTACCCCGGCGGCGCGCCGCAGGTCCGGATCAGCTCCGGGCCCATGGGCGCGCGGCTGGAGGGCGCCACCCGGCCCGGGCACTTCGACGGGATGCTCACCGTCGTCGCCAAGCTGCTCCACCTCACCCGCCCCGACCTGGCCTTCTTCGGCCAGAAGGACGCCCAGCAGCTCGCCCTGATCCGGCGGATGGCGACCGACCTGAACTTCCCCGTCGAGATCGTCGGCGTGCCGACCGTCCGCGAGGAGGACGGGCTCGCCCTGTCCTCCCGCAACCGCTACCTGAACACGGCCGAGCGGCGCACCGCGCTCGCCCTGTCCCGGGCCCTGTTCGCGGGCCGCGACCGGCTCGCCGCGCAGGCCGCGCTGCGCGCCCGCGCCGAGGCCTCCCCCGCCAGCGACGAGCGGGCCACCGCCCTCGCCCGGCTCGGGGAGATCAGGGCCTCCGCCGACGCGCACGCCGTGTCCGCCGCGGGGACGGGCCTGCCCGACGCCGTCCGCGCCGCGTCGCTGCACGTGCTGGAGGAGGCCGGGCGGCTGGATCCGCCGCTGGTGCTGGACTACCTGGCCCTGGTCGACCCGGAGGACTTCACCGACGTCGGCCCGGACTTCACCGGGCGGGCCGTGCTGGCCGTCGCCGCGAAGGTCGGCGCCACCCGGCTGATCGACAACATCCCCTTGGAGTTCGGAGCACACTCGTGAGCACCCCTGGCGCAGCCGCCGCAGGCACCGGCATACGGCTGCACGCGCCCGCACCCGGCTGGGCCCTCGACGCCGACGTCGTGGTCGTCGGCTCCGGCGTGGCCGGCCTGACCGCCGCACTGCGCTGCGCCGCCGCGGGCCGCAGCACCGTCGTCGTCACCAAGGCCCGGCTGGACGACGGCTCCACCCGGTGGGCCCAGGGCGGCATCGCGGCCGCCCTCGGCGAGGGCGACACCCCCGAGCAGCACCTGGACGACACCCTCGTCGCGGGCGCCGGACTGTGCGACGGGGAGGCGGTGCGGCTGCTGGTCACCGAGGGGCCGGACGCCGTGCGGCGCCTGATCGCCTCCGGGGCCCGCTTCGACACGTCCGCGGAGACCGGCGAGATCGAGCTGACCCGCGAGGGCGGCCACCACCGGCGCCGCATCGCGCACGCCGGCGGCGACGCCACGGGGGCGGAGATCTCCCGGGCGCTCGTCGAGGCCGTGCACGCCGCGGGGATCCGCACCGTCGAGAACGCCCTGGTCCTGGACCTGCTCCAGGACGCCGAGGGCCGCACCGCAGGCGTCACCCTGCACGTCATGGGCGAGGGCCAGCACGACGGCGTCGGCGCCGTCCACGCACCCGCCGTGATCCTCGCGACCGGCGGCATGGGCCAGGTGTTCTCCGCGACCACCAACCCGTCGGTGTCCACCGGTGACGGCGTCGCGCTCGCACTGCGCGCCGGGGCGGAGGTCTCCGACCTGGAGTTCGTCCAGTTCCACCCGACGGTGCTGTTCCTCGGGCCCGACGCCGAGGGCCAGCAGCCGCTCGTCTCGGAAGCGGTTCGCGGCGAGGGCGCGCACCTCGTCGACGCCGACGGCGTCCGCTTCATGGTCGGCGCGCACGAGCTGGCCGAGCTCGCGCCCCGCGACATCGTCGCCAAGGGCATCATGCGCCGCATGCAGGAGCAGGGCGCGCAGCACATGTACCTGGACGCCCGGCACTTCGGCGCAGGGATGTGGGAGCAGCGCTTCCCGACGATCCTCGCCGCCTGCCGCGCCCACGGCATCGACCCGGTGACGGAGCCGATCCCGGTCGCGCCCGCAGCGCACTACGCCTCCGGCGGCGTCCGCACCGACCTGCACGGCCGGACCACGGTGCCCGGCCTGTACGCGTGCGGCGAGGTCGCCTGCACCGGCGTCCACGGCGCGAACCGGCTGGCCTCGAACTCGCTGCTGGAGGGCCTGGTCTTCGCCGAGCGGATCGCCGAGGACATCGCCCGTACGCGGCCCGCCGGCACCGGCCCGGGCATCCCGGTCCCCTCCACCGGCCCGCTCCAGCCCGCCGAGGCGCGCCAGGAGGTCCAGCGCATCATGACCGAGGGGGCGGGCGTGCTCCGCTCCGCCGCGTCGCTGCGCCGGGCGGCCGCCGCCCTGGAGGACCTGTACGCGGCCGCGCTGTCGGCCCAGGAGGCCGACGGCAAGACCGCCGTGCCGGGGACCGAGACCTGGGAGGCCACGAACCTGCTGTGCGTGGCCCGGGTCCTGGTCGCCGCCGCGCTGCGGCGCGAGGAGACCCGCGGCTGCCACTGGCGCGAGGACTTCCCCGACCGCGACGACGCCGCCTGGCGCCGCCACCTCGTCGTCAGGCTGTCCGCCACCGAGAAGCGGGCCCTGGTCGTCACCACCACCGACTCCGCGGACTTCCCGTCCGTACAGCACCCCCTGAGCCAGGAGCAGTCAACGTGAGCACCCCCGAACTCCCCCTGATCGAGCAGAACGAAGGCGGCTGCGGCGACGGCTGCGGCTGCGGCGACGGCGAGGAGAGCGGCCTGGACCCGGCGCTCGCCCAGCTGCTGGCCGACGCCGGGCTGGACCCCGTCGAGGTCGAGGACATCGCCCACATGGCGCTGGCCGAGGACCTCGACGGCGGCGAGGACGTCACCACGGTCGCGACCGTGCCCGAGGACGCCGAGGCCGTGGCCGACTTCGTCGCCCGCGAGGACGGCGTCGTGGCCGGCCTGCGGATCGCCGAGGCGGTCTTCTCCGTCGTCTGCACCGAGTCCTTCGAGGTCGAACGGCACGCCGAGGACGGCGACGCGGTGAAGAAGGGCGACGTGCTGCTGTCGGTGCGGGCCCGCACCCGGGACCTGCTGACGGCCGAGCGCAGCGCCCTGAACATCGTGTGCCGGCTGTCCGGCATCGCGACGGCCACCCGCCGCTGGGCGGACGTCCTCCAGGGCACGAAGGCGAAGGTCCGCGACACCCGCAAGACGACGCCGGGCCTGCGCTCCCTGGAGAAGTACGCGGTCCGCTGCGGCGGCGGCGTCAACCACCGCATGTCGCTGTCGGACGCCGCGCTGGTCAAGGACAACCACGTCGTCGCCGCGGGCGGCGTGGCGGAGGCGTTCCGGGCCGTGCGCGAGGCGTTCCCGGAGGTGCCGATCGAGGTCGAGGTCGACACGATGCACCAGGTCCGCGAGGTCCTCGACGCGGGGGCCGACCTGATCCTGCTGGACAACTTCACGGTGCCCGAGACGGAGGAGGCCGTCACCCTCGTGGCCGGCCGCGCCGTCCTGGAGTCCTCCGGCCGGCTCACCCTGGACACCGCCCGCGCCTACGCCGAGACGGGCGTCGACTACCTCGCGGTGGGCGCGCTGACCCACTCCTCGCCCATCCTCGACATCGGCCTCGACCTGCGCGAGGCGGTGTAACCGGTGCTGCTCACCATCGACGTGGGCAACACCCACACGGTGCTCGGCCTCTTCGACGGGGAGGAGATCGTCGAGCACTGGCGGATCTCCACCGACCCGCGCCGCACGGCCGACGAGATGGCCGTCCTGATGCAGGGCCTGATGGGCACGCATCCGATGCTGGGCAGCGAGCTCGGCGACGGCATCCACGGCATCGCGATCTGCTCGACGGTGCCGTCGGTGCTGCACGAGCTGCGCGAGGTGACCCGCCGCTACTACGGCGACGTCCCGGCGGTGCTGGTCGAGCCCGGCATCAAGACGGGCGTGCCGATCCTGATGGACAACCCCAAGGAGGTCGGGGCGGACCGCATCATCAACGCGGTCGCGGCCGTCGAGCTGTACGGCGGCCCCGCGATCGTGGTGGACTTCGGCACCGCGACCACCTTCGACGCGGTGTCCGCCCGCGGCGAGTACGTGGGCGGGGTGATCGCCCCCGGCATTGAGATCTCGATGGAGGCGCTCGGCGTGCGCGGCGCGCAGCTCCGCAAGATCGAGCTGGCCCGACCGCGGCACGTGATCGGCAAGTCCACCGTCGAGGCGATGCAGTCGGGCGTGGTGTACGGGTTCGCGGGCCAGGTGGACGGGGTCGTGACCCGGATGGCCCGCGAGCTGGCCGGCCCGCACGGCGACCCGGACGACGTGCGCGTGATCGCGACCGGCGGCCTGGCGCCGATGGTGCTGGGCGAGTCCTCGGTGATCGACGACCACCAGCCGTGGCTCACGCTGGTGGGGCTTCGCCTGGTCTACGAGCGCAACGCGCCGAACTTCGGCTGACGCGCCCGGCGACCGCGGGCCCGGCCCGCGGCCCCGCCGTCAGCAGGGCCGCGGGCGGGTCAGCAGGCGGCGGACGGCCGCGCGCCAGGGGTGTCCGGCCGCTCGGCCGTCGACGACCGCCCGGAACTGTGCGTACGTACGGGCCGCGCGCACGGCGGCCACGTCGTGGCGGCCCGGCGGCGGGGGCGGGGCGTCCTGGTGCCTGGCCGCCCGGTACGTGTCGATGAGGTACTGCTCGATCGCTGTCATCCCTCCACCCTGGACCCGCCGGGGCCGGACCGCACGACGATTGGCAAGCGCCGTCAATCGACCGGGGTCCTGCCTGGTCAGGGGCGGTTGAAGGCCAGAATGGGCCGATGAGCGTCACCATCGACATCGCGGGCCTCCCCGACGACCGCATCGCGTTCGCGCCGTCCCCGCTCGCCGAGCTGTGCATGGCCCTGCACGCGCTGTCCCAGCCCGCCCACCACCCGGAGCTGGCCTCCTGGACCGCCGCCACGACCGCCGGCCTCGACCCGTGCATCGCGGACCGGCTGCTGGAGGGCGACTTCATGTGGCGCAGCTCGTTCTCCGACATATTCATGGCGTTCGCGGGGATCCCCGGCGGCTGCGGCCTGCCCGCGGCGACGCTCGCCGAGGAACTCGACGTCCTCGACCGGCTGGACGACGAGCGGTTCGTCATGGCAGCCCTGGAGCACTGCTGGCTGGCGCTGTACAACGAGGGCGGCGGGCCGTCCCCGCTGACCGACGCGGGGGCGCGGGCCAGGGTGCTGGAGACGGCCGCGGCGCGCGGGCCCGGCCGGCTGGAGTTCTCGCTGCGGCTGCTGGACGACACCGCGGCCGTGCGGGTGTGGCTGCGGCGGCTGCTGGAGGACTGCGACGAGGCGTTCTTCGCGCAGACGTGGCGCCGGGTGGAGCCGGAGCAGGCCGCGGACGCCCGGCACAAGGCGGAGGTGCTGCGCCGCAAGGGGCTGGCGGCCGCGCTGGAGGAGGTCTCCGGGGCCCTGAGCGTCGATCCGGGGCGGACCGTCATCACCGCGGACAAGATGGTGCACGGCACCGCGACCGCGACCGACCCCCGAATGGGCCCCGGACTGGTGTTCGTCCCCACGCACTTCGGCTGGCCGCACCTGCTCGTGCTGCACGCCCCCGGCTGGCGGCCGGTGGTCCACTACCCGGTGCGCCGGCCCGAACTCCCCTCCCCCGGCTCGGTCGAGACGCTCGTGCGCCGAATGGAGGCACTGGCGCACCCCATGCGGATGATGCTGTGCCGGAGCCTGGCCCGGGCCCCGTACACGACGAGCGAGCTGGCGCGGGTCCACGGAATCACCCCTCCGGAGGTGTCCCGCCACCTTTCGGCCCTGAAGAAGGCGGGTCTGCTGCATACGCGCCGTCAGGGGCGCTATGCCCAGCACCAGTTGGATCTGGGGGCGGTTGCCCGGATCGGACCCGACTTCATCGAGGGCGTCCTGCGGTAGAGACGGCCGGTTTCGAACCATACGGATGTACCGATATATGGAATTCACAAACCGGAATCAGTGAAAACTCTGGCCAGATCCGCCTCCCCGTCTATAACGTGCGTCCACCACTCCCCCCACGTAGCGCGTTTCGCTTCCGTGTGTCCGCTCGCACCCGTCGTGGAAGGACCTTCATGCCGTCACGCCGTATAGCTGCCGCGACCGCCGCCCTGGCTGCCGCCGCCCTCGCCTCCCCCCTGCTCCTGGCCGGCCCGGCCGGGGCGACCAGCCCGCAGAGCGACGCCGCCCGGGCCGACGCCCTGGCCAGGAAGCTGGTCAAGGACTCGACCGGCAAGGGCGCCTACAACCACCTGAAGGTCTTCCAGTCGATCGCCGACTACAACAGCGGCAACCGCGTGGCCGGCTCCAAGGGCCACGTGCAGTCCGCCCAGTACGTGGAATCGGTGCTCCGGAACGCCGGCTACAACGTCTCGCGCAACGAGTTCGAGTTCACGTACGTCGAGACGGTCGCGGAATCCCTGAAGGTGAACGGCGCGAACGGCCGCGACGTGCCCATCCACCTGATGACGTACACCGCGAGCGGCCCCGAGGGCGGCGTCACGGCGCAGCTCGCCGCGGCGCCCGTCGACGCCGACGGCACCAACGGCTGCGAGCCCGGGGACTTCGCGGCGGGCACCTTCACCGGGAAGATCGCCCTGGTCAAGCGCGGCGGCTGCACCTTCGCGGTGAAGCAGGCCAACGCGGCGGCGGCCGGCGCGGTCGGCGCGGTCATCTACAACAACACCGACGGGGCCCTCAACGGCACCCTCGGCGACCCGGCCGCCGGGAAGATCCCGACCGGCGGCGTCACGCAGGCGGACGGCGAGAAGCTCGCCGCCGAGGCCGCGGCCGGCCCGGTCGAGGTCACCCTGGACATCCGCGAGCTGCGCGAGCAGCGCAAGACGTTCAACGTCATCGCGGAGACGAAGGGCGGCGACGAGAACAACACCGTCTTCCTCGGCGCGCACCTGGACTCGGTCGCGGCCGGCCCCGGCATCAACGACAACGGCTCGGGCTCCGCGGGCATCCTCCAGGTGGCGCAGCGCCTGGCGAGCAGCCAGAACAAGGTCAAGAACAAGGTGAAGTTCGCCTGGTGGTCGGCCGAGGAGTTCGGCCTGCTCGGCTCCGAGGCGTACGTCGGCGGCCTGACCGAGGCGCAGAAGAAGCAGATCAAGCTGTACCTCAACTTCGACATGATCGGCTCGCCGAACGCGGCCTACTTCGTCTACGACGGCGACGACTCCGACGGCGTCGGCGCCGGCCCGGGCCCGGAGGGCTCCGCCCAGCTGGAGCGGGGCATCACGGACTTCCTGGACTCGAAGAACATCCCGCACGAGGGCACGGACTTCACCGGCCGCTCCGACTACGGCCCGTTCATCGAGGTCGGCATCCCCTCGGGCGGCACCTTCACCGGCGCCGAGGGCATCAAGACCGCGGCGCAGGCGGCGAAGTTCGGCGGCGAGGCCGGCAAGGCCTACGACCCGAACTACCACGCCGCGGGTGACGACCTGTCCAACATCGACCAGAAGGCCCTGGACGTCAACGTGGACGTGATCGCGGACGCGGTCGGCCACTACGCCCACGACCTGGCGCCGCTGTCGCGCCCGGTGGTCTCGCAGCCGACCGGCGGCAACGCGGGCAGCGGCGGCGGCCTCCACGACGGCCACGGGCACGAGGTCACCGAGTAGCCGGAAGCAGCAACGCCGAAACGGGCCGGTCTGCGGAAACGGTCCGGCGGGGCCGGGCGGTGCACGTCACCGCCCGGCCCCGCCGCGCGTCCGAGGAAAGGCCGCTCAGTCCTGCGGCCAGGCCTCCACGCCGACCGGCTGGACCAGCCACCCGAAGTCGCCGAGGCCGCCGCGCGCCGTGAGCTCGGCCGCCTCCCCGGCCGCCGCGAGCGCCCGTACGTACGCGGCCGGGTCGGTCGAGGCCAGGGCCAGCGGCGGCCGGGCCCCCGAGACGCCGAGCGCGGCCAGCGCCTCCCGCTGGGTCAGCAGCACCGCGCCCGGCCCGGCGCAGGAGTCGAGGGCGACGTGGGCGGTGACGTCGCAGCCGCCGTCCGGCACGGGCGGGACCTGCCGGCCGTCCCGGAAACCGGTCAGCGTGCCGTGCGGGGGCCGGCCCGCACGGGTGTGGGCGTAGTCGACGGCCACCGCCAGGCCCCGCTCCAGCGTGGCGACGGCCGCCGCCCACGCCTCGTCCCGCGGCCGGCCGATTTCGGCCCGGCCGCCGCCCGGCCACCAGCGCGCGAGCCACTCACGGTCGGCGCCTCCCACCGGCCCGCCCGGGGTCTCCGCCCCGTCCGGGCCCACCAGCACGTACCGCCCGTCCTCGGCCACGTCCAGCGGGACGTTGTCCAGCCACTCGTTGGCGAAGAGCAGCCCCACCGCGCCCCGCGGCGGCTCGGCCGCCCAGGTGATCCGCGGGTCCAGCCCGGCCGGCCGCTCCGCCTTCTCCACCGCGCACGGGCGCACCCGCGCGGCCGTCTCCTCCGGCAGCGCCGCCAGCACCCCGGCCAGCAGCTCCCCGCGCCCGGCGCCGACGTCGACCAGGTCCAGCCGGTCCGGCCGGCCGAGCTGCCCGTCGACCCGGCACAGCAGCCGGGCCACGGCCCGGGCGAAGAGCGGGGAGGCGTGGACGGAGGTCCGGAAGTGCCCGGCGGGGCCCGGCCCGCCCGGGCGCACGTAGAAACCGCCCGGCCCGTACAGCGCCGCCTCCATCGCCGCGCGCCAGCCGACCGGGCCGCGGCGTCCGCCCTCAGTGCTCATCCCCCACAGGCTAAGCTCGACCTCCACCTTGCGGAGTACACGTCCGGAGGACGGATCGCCCCTGTGGTTGACTCCAGCACCTATCCCGTCTTCCTACCCTGATTACGTGCAGCGCCTCTACGACTTCTTCCGCAGACACCCCACGGGGGTCGACGCCTTCTGGGCCGTCCTCCTGTGCGGGATCGCGCTGCTCGAGGTCGCCGGCTCGGGCTCCGGCACCGCCGCCAAACTCCTCGCGGTCCCCTCGGTCGTCGCCATGGGCGCGGCCGTCGCCCTGCGCCGCCGGTGGACCCGGTCGGTGTTCGCGGTGGCCGTCGGCGCCGGCGCCTACCAGCTGCTGGCCGGCGTCCCCATCCACACCGCCGACTTCGGCATGCTCGTCGTCCTCTACACGGTGGCCGCCTCGGCCGCCGTCCCGCGGGCCCTGTCCCGGGCCGCCTTCGGCACGGGACTGGCCGCGGCCCCCCTGTACTCGCTGCGCTTCCCCGTCGACAAGGGCGACAGCACGGCGAACGTCCTGTTCACGCTGTTCGCCATGGTCCCCTTCGCGCTCGCCTGGGTGCTCGGCGACTCGCTGCGCACCCGCCGCGCCTACTACGCCGAGCTCGTCGAGCGGAACCAGCGGCTGGAGAAGGAGCGCGAGGCCCAGGCGAAGGTCGCGGTGGCGGCGGAACGCGCCCGGATCGCCCGCGAGCTGCACGACGTCGTCGCGCACAACGTCTCGGTGATGGTGGTCCAGGCCGACGGGGCGGCGTACGTCATGGACGTCGCCCCGGAGCAGGCCAAGGAGGCCCTCCAGACGATCTCCGGCACCGGGCGCCAAGCGCTCGCCGAGATGCGCCGCCTGCTGGGCGTGCTGCGCACCGGCGAGCCGCAGGAGTCCGAGGACTACGTTCCCCAGCCGGACGTGGAGCAGATCGAGGTCCTCGTCGAGCAGGTCCGCGCGGCCGGCCTCGACGTCGACTTCGAGGTGGAGGGCGCGCCGCGCAAGCTCCCCACGGGCGTCGAGCTCACCGCGTACCGGATCGTGCAGGAGGCGCTGACGAACACGCGCAAGCACGGCGGCCCGGAGGCGAGCGCGAGCGTCCGCCTGGTCTACTTCGACGACGGCCTCGGCCTGCTCGTCGAGGACGACGGCCGCGGCGCGGCCCACGAGATGTACGAGGACGGCGGCGCCGACGGCGCCGGGCACGGGCTGATCGGCATGCGCGAGCGGGTCGGTATGGTCGGCGGAACCCTGGACGCGGGTCCGCGTCCCGGCGGCGGCTTCCGGATCAGCGCGCTGCTTCCGCTCAAGAAGAGTTGACGAGGACGAGGTCGAGGTAACTGATGTCCATCCGAGTGATGCTGGTCGACGACCAGGTGCTGCTGCGCACGGGCTTCCGGATGGTGCTCGCCGCCCAGCCCGACATGGAGGTCGTCGCCGAGGCGGGCGACGGCCTGGAGGCGCTGGAGGTGCTGCGCTCCACCAAGGTGGACGTGGTGCTGATGGACGTGCGCATGCCCCGCCTGGACGGGGTGGAGGCGACGCGGCGCATCTGCGGGGCCCCCGAACACCCGAAGGTCATCATCCTGACCACCTTCGACCTGGACGAGTACGCCTTCTCCGGGCTGAAGGCCGGCGCGAGCGGCTTCATGCTGAAGGACGTGCCCCCGGCGGAGCTGCTGGCCGCGATCCGCTCGGTGCACAGCGGTGACGCCGTGGTGGCGCCGTCGACGACCCGCAGGCTCCTGGACCGGTTCGCCCCGATGCTGCCGAGCAGCGCGCAGGAGCCGCAGAACAAGGAGATCGAGCGGCTGACCGAGCGGGAGCGGGAG
Organism: Streptomyces toxytricini; assembly: GCF_014649915.1. Lineage (GTDB taxonomy): Bacteria > Actinomycetota > Actinomycetes > Streptomycetales > Streptomycetaceae > Streptomyces > Streptomyces toxytricini. The sequence goes on from NZ_BMTY01000019.1 coordinate 46,417, forward strand.
GTCATGCTGCTGGTGGCGCAGGGCCTGTCGAACGGCGAGATCGCGGCCCGGCTGGTGCTGTCGGAGGCGACGGTCAAGACGCACGTGGGCCGGATCCTGACCAAGCTGAACCTGCGCGACCGCGTGCAGGTCGTCGTCCTCGCATACGAATCCGGGCTGGTCCGGGCCGGGGGCGGCGCGGCGTAGCCCCCGGCCCGGCCTCAGCCCGAGGTCATCCAGCGGTCCGGGCGGGCATCCGCCCGGGAGGTCCGGGAGCGGTCCGCCTGGGCGGCGAGCAGCTCCGCGGCCTCGTCGGCGGCGCGCAGGCGGGCGGTGACGGTGCCGGAGGCCCCGTGGTCGACGTGGACGTCGGCCACGCCGCGGGCCCGCTCCCAGGGCCCCTGCGTCAGGCGGACGCTCTGCACCTTGGCGTGCGGGACGATGTCCGTACGCCGGCACAGCCGGCCGCGGCGCGCCGCGAAGACCTCCGGCGAGACCGCCAGCGCGTACCCCTTCCACCACACCGGCACCACCCAGCGCGCCGAGCCGCGCGGCGCGGGCGCGAACTCCAGGGCCTCCGGGTCGGCGCCGGGCAGGATCCGGGCGATCAGCTCACGGGCTGCGGCCCGCGTGGCCACGGGGACGAGCACCCCGTTCTTCGACCCGGCGACGGACAGCTCGACGCGGACCCAGCCGCGCCGCCGCCACAGCAGCGGCTCCACGATCCGCACGGACTGCACCCGCCCAGGCGGGACGGTCTCGTGGGCGCGGTCCAGCATGCCGTGGTCCAGGCGGAGCCCGTCCGGGGACTCGGCGACCCGCCAGTCGTACTCCTCCAGGAAGCGGCCGAACGTACCCGCCCAGGCCGCCGCCAGGACGGGCAGGAGCGCGGCGAACGCCCACGGGCCGTCGGCGTACCACGACACGAGCCACGCGGCGGCCGCCGCAGCGGGCACGGCCGCCCAGGCGGACAGCGTCAGCGCGAGCGCCACCGCCAGGTCCCGGGGCCGCACCCGCAGCAGCTCCCGCTGCGGGGCCTCCCCCACCCCGGCGGCCTGCTCGGGAGCGAAGCCGGCCGCGCGGGCCAGCAGCTCGGCGCGCAGCGCGACGGCCGTCCGCTCGTCGAGGAAGGCCAGCTCGTCCTTGGCCTCCGTGCCGATGACGTCGAGCCGCAGCTTGGCCACACCCGCGACGCGGGCCAGCAGCGGGCGGGTGACGTCCACGGCCTGGATGCGGTCGAGCCGGATGTGGGCGGTGCGCCGGAACAGCAGCCCGCTGCGGATGCGCAGCTCGGTGGCGGTGACCGCGTACCGGGTGAACCACCAGCTCAGGAAGCCGTACGCGGCGAAGAACGCGACGAACGCGGCCAGCACGGCGGCCCGCACCACCGGGGAGAGGCCGCCGGCCCACTCCGCCACGCGGTCGCCCTGCTGGGCGGCGATGCCGAAGGTGGCGGCGATCGGCACCCAGGCGCGGCGCAGCGGCGTCAGCACGTGCAGCCGCCGCTCGGCGCCCTCGCCGCCGACCGGGGGCGCCGCGGGCACGGCGGCGGCCGGGCCGGGGGTGGGTGCGGGGGCGGGGGCGGGGGCGGGAAGGCCGGAGGGGCCGGGTCCGTCGGTCACAGCCCCGCCGACCTGGCCTCGCCCAGCTCGGTGAGCCGGTCCCGCAGCCGCTCGGCCTCGGCCGGCGCCAGCCCGGGGATCTTCGCGTCCGTCGCCGCGGCCGCCGTGTGCAGCTGGAGGGAGGCCAGCCCGAAGCGGCGCTCCAGCGGTCCCGAGGCCACCTCGACGAGCTGCATCCGCCCGTACGGGACCACGGTCTCCTCCCGCCACAGCACTCCGCGGCCGATCAGCAGGTCGTCGGCGCGCTCGGCGTACCGCCAGGAACGCCAGTTCCGCTCCAGCAGCCACCAGCCCCAGGCCAGGACCGCGAGCCAGAACACCCCGCACACCGCCCACGCCGGCCCTGCGAGCAGCGCGGACGCCACGGCGCTCACGACGGCCAGAGGCACCGTCCACACCACCAGCAGCAGCCGCCTCAGGCCGAGCAGCCCCCCGGGCAGCCGCACCCACTCGGGCCGGCCCGCCTCGTCCTTCGTCCCCGTTTCCATGACTCCAGCCTATGGCTGAGACAATGCCCGCATGACGGAGACCACGGTCGGCATCGGCGGCGCGGCGGAGAGCACCGACATGGTGCTCAACATCGGGCCGCAGCACCCCTCCACGCACGGCGTGCTGCGGCTGCGCCTGGTCCTGGACGGCGAGCGGATCGTCAGCGCCGACCCCGTCGTCGGGTACATGCACCGCGGCGCGGAGAAGCTCTTCGAGGCCCGCGACTACCGGCAGATCGTCATGCTCGCCAACCGCCACGACTGGCTGTCGGCGTTCTCCAACGAACTCGGCGTGGTCATGGCGGTCGAGCGGATGCTCGGCATGGAGGTCCCCGAGCGGGCCGTCTGGACGCGGACCCTGCTCGCCGAGCTGAACCGGGTCCTGAACCACCTGATGTTCCTCGGCTCCTACCCCCTGGAGCTGGGCGGCATCACGCCGATCTTCCACGCGTTCCGGGAGCGCGAGGAGCTCCAGGCCGTCATGGAGGAGGTCTCCGGCGGCCGCATGCACTACATGTTCAACCGGGTCGGCGGCCTCAAGGAGGACCTCCCCGCCGGGTGGGCCGCCCGCACCCGCGCCGCCGTCGCCGACGTCCGCAGCCGCATGGACGTCTACGACAAGCTGGTGCACGGCAACGAGATCTTCCGCGGCCGCACCCGCGGCGTCGGCGTCCTGTCGGCCGAGGCGGTCCACGCGTACGGCGTCTCCGGCCCGATCGCCCGCGCCTCCGGCGTCGACTTCGACCTGCGCCGCGACGAGCCGTACCTGGCGTACGGCGAGCTCCAGGACGTCCTGGAGGTGGTCACCCGGACCGAGGGCGACTGCCTGGCCCGCTTCGAGTGCCTCCTCGACCAGACCCACAACGCGCTCGACCTGGCGGACGCCTGCCTGGACCGGATGGCCGAGCTGCCTCCCGGCCCGATCAACCAGCGGCTGCCGAAGGTGCTGAAGGCCCCCGAGGGCGCCACGTACGCCTGGACCGAGAACCCCCTCGGCATCAACGGCTACTACCTCGTCTCCAAGGGCGAGAAGACCCCGTACCGGCTGAAGCTGCGCTCGGCCTCCTACAACAACATCCAGGCGCTGTCGGTGCTGCTGCCCGGCACCCTCGTCGCCGACATGGTGGCGATCCTCGGCTCGCTGTTCTTCGTCGTCGGCGATATCGACAAGTAGCGGGCGCCCGCGGCCCGTTAGGGTGCGGGGATGACCTCAGGCATATGCACCGGCCCCGCCGGCGACAGCGGCGGCGCGCCCGCGGAGGACATCGGCGGGTACCTGCGGCGGCTCGGCTTCGCCCGGCCGCCCCGCCCGACCGCCGAGACCCTCTTCGCGCTGCAGCGCGCCCACCTGGAGCGCGTCCCGTACGAGAACATCGACATCCAGCTGGGCCGGCCGCCCGGCATCGACCCGGCGCTGTCCGCGCGCCGCTTCGCCGCCGGGCACGGCGGCTACTGCTTCCACCTGAACGGCGCGTTCGCAATGCTGCTGGAGGAGCTCGGCTTCGACGTGACGCGGCACCTCGGGGGCGTGCTCGGGGCCGCGGACCGCGAGCGGCGCGACGTCAGCGGCGACCACCTGGCGCTGACCGTCCGCGTGGACGGCGGGGAGTTCTTCGTCGACGCCGGGCTCGGCGACGGGCCCCACGAGCCGCTGCCGCTGCGGGCCGGCACCCACCGGCAGGGGGCGTTCGCGTACGGGCTGGAGCCGCTCGGCGGGGACGCGCCCGGCTGGCGCTACACGAACGAGGCCGCTCCGTGCCCGGTGGTGAACTTCCTGTCGGCGCCGGCCGCGACGGCCGACTTCGAGGCCGTCCACGCGCGGCTTTCCACCGCGGAGGACTCCGGCTTCGTCCGCACCTTCGCGATGCTGCGGCGCGACGCGGACGGCGTCGACGCCCTGCGCGGGCGGGTCCTGCACCGCATCGACCCGGTCAAGGGGAACACCGAGCGGGTGCTGGGAACGCCGGGCGAGTTCTGGTCGGTGGTCGGCGGGGTGTTCGGCCGGGACCTCGGCGCGCTGACCGCGCAGGACCGGGCGGCGCTGTGGGAGCGGGTCGACCGGGCGCACGAGGCGTGGCTCGCCTCCCGGGCGGAGGCCGGCGGCTCGTAGCCGGCCCCGGGCGGACTGTCGGTGGCCCAGGGCAGACTGGGGGCATGTCCCACTCACCCCGACGCGCCTGCCCCTCCTGCGGGCGCGACTGCGCCGTGACCGCCGGCCGGATCGCCCGGCACGACCCGCCGGCCGGGCGGGACCGGGGCACCCTCGTGTCCTGCCCCGGCTCCCGGGCCCGGGTGGTGCTCGGCGCGTCCGCACCGACACTGGACGGCTTCGTCCTGCCGGAACTCCCGGGCCAGCTGCCGCTCTTCTGAGTAGGCCGGGCCCCGGTGGCTGAGTAGGCGGACGGATGCCGGAGGCCCGCCGCGCCGGACAGCATGGCCGCATGACCTGGTACCGGCAGACCTCCCCCACCGCGCAGGCGGCCCGCGCCACCCGGATCCGGCGGGGCGCGGTCATCGCCTTCGTGATGTTCCTCCCCCTGCTGTGCGCCACGAAGCTCGTGGCGCTGGCCACGGACTCGGGCGGCCGGTGCCTGGTGTACGGCGGCTGCCCGCCGTTCCCGTGGGAGGCCTTCCTGTGGGTCTGCGGCGCCGCGGCGGCCGCCTTCGCGGCGGCGGTGGCCGCACCGTTCCGGTTCCGTTCGGCGGCCCGCGGCGCCCAGGTGGGCCTGCAGCTGCTCGCCGCCTCGATCGTCCTGGCCCGGCCCTGACCGGAGCGCAGGATCCGCCGCGTACGGGGGTCGCGGCGGCCGGGCCGTCCCTTCCCGGGCCCGCCGGTCGCCGGCCGGGTCCGGGAGGGGCGGCTCAGGAGATGGCGCTGCGCAGGCGGACGACGTCGATCGGCTCGGTCTCGTCGTGCTCGGTCAGGTCGATGACCTGGCCGGCCTCGTCCTGCGCCGTCTCGGCGCGGCCGGCCTCGCCCCGGCCCGCGTCGGCCCGTTCGCCGGCGGCCTGTTCACCGGCGTCCGGGCGGGCCTGCGGTGCCGCGGCCGCCCGGTCGGCCTCGGACTCCGCCTTGTGCGCTTCGAGGGCCTCGGCGCCGACCACGTCCGCGAGGTCCTCGTCCTGGACCGACTCGATCGCCGCGCGCGCCCGGTCGGCGTTCTTCGTGCCGAAGAAGTCGAAGCCGCCCATCGTGCGGGGCGCCGGCCGGCGAGCGGCCTGGTACGGGGCCACGGGCGCGGCGGGGCGGCGCGCCGGCAGGGACGCGCCCTCCGCGGGCGTCGCCTGCGGGGCGGGCCCGGCCTCGATGGCGGCCGGACCGGCGGCGCGCTCCTCGGCCTTGCGGGCCAGGGCGGCGAGGGCCGCGTGGGCGCGGGCGTACCCGACGGAGGTGGGCGCCCCGCTCGACGTGCGCTCCTCGGTGACCGCCGGGAGCTCCTTGGGGGCGTCGGCCGGGGCCGCGGTGGCCTCGATGGCCAGGAGGCGGCGGCCCTCCAGTGCGCTGGCCCGCTCGGTCTCGGCGGTGGCGTAGCGGCGCAGGAGCGCCGCGTGCTCACCGCGCAGGCCCGCGAGTTCGACCCGCTTGGCCCGCAGTTTGGCGTCGAGCTTGCCGCGCAGGACCCGGGCCTCTTCGAGGGCGGCCTCCAGCTCGGCGATGCGCTCCTCGGTCCGCCACTCGTCCTTGACGCGCTCGCGCGCCAGCTCGGCGACGCGCCGGCCCGCGGCGCGGTCCCAGCTGCGCATGAGGACGGCTCCCGCGATGCCCGCGGCCGCCGCGAGGGCCGCGAGCAGCCGCAGCACCACGAGCTGGTCGACGAGCCAGGCCGCGGCCGCGCCGGCGAGGGACACACCGGCGACGGCCGTCGGGGTGAGCAGCCGGTGCAGGGGTTCGGGGTTGCGGTGGCGTCCACGGGGCATGGCCAGAAATTTACAGGGCGTGGGGGTCCTGTGGGGGTGTCGGCGGGCAATCTGTTCCCCGCCCGTTGCCCGCCGCGCCCGCGCACCCGTCAGCCGGCCAGGCCCTTGGCCTTCAGGTAGGCCCTGGCGACGTCCGCGGGCTTCTCCCGCAGGGCGTCCACCCGGCGGTTGAGGTCGGCGAGGTCGGCGGTCGTGAGCGTCCTGGTCAGGCCGTCGAGGGCCGCCGCGACCTCCGGCGCGCCCGCGTCCCGGGCATTGACCACGGGCAGGACGTTGTCGGCGTTCTGGAGCTTCCGGTCGTCCTCCAGCAGGACCAGGCCGTAGCTGTCGAGCGTGGCGTCCGTGGTCGTGGTGAGCACCAGCTGCGCCGCGCCGTCCTTGACGGCCTGCTTGGCCTGCGGGGTGCCGACGCCCTTCGGGTCGATGCCGGAGACCGTGATCCCGTACGCCGTCTTCAGCCCCGGCGCGCAGAAGGGCCGTACGGAGCACTCGTCGCCGGCGGCGATCCGCACCGGCAGGCCGGACTTGCCGAGGTCGGAGAGCGTCTTCAGGTTGTTCTTCGCCGCGTATTCCTTCGACACGGCGAAGGCGTTCTGGTCGACCGCACCGCCCGCCGGGAGGACCTTCAGGCCGAGGGGGCCCGCCAGCTTCTCCAGGGCGGCGACGGTCGCCGCGGCGTCGCTGGACGCGACGGGCTTCTCCTGCGGCGCGTTCGGCCCGTTGACCTTGGCGTTGAGGAACTCGGCGAGGGTGGCGGCGTACTCGGGCACGACGTCGATCTCGCCCTTCTCCAGCGAAGGCTCGTACAGCTCCCGGTTGTTGACCGTGGTGACCGAGGTGCTGTAGCCGGCGTGGCGCAGCACCTGCGCGTACAGCTCGGCGAGCACGTTCGACTCGGTGAACCCGGCGGCCCCGACCACGAGGGTGCCCTTCCCGCCGACCGCCCCGCCGGAGGCCGCCGCGCCGTCCCTGCTCTTTTCCAGGCTGTCCCCGCCGCAGGCGGTGAGCGAGGCGGCCAGGGCGAGCGCCCCGAAGGCGGCGCCGAAAGTGCGGACGGGCTTGCTCATGGGTGCTCCTCCAGGGGTTGGGGTACGGGCGGGAAGGCCGCGTCAGCGCGCCGCCGGGCGCGGGAACAGCCGGTCGACGGCGACGAGGACGCCCTCGACCAGCAGAGCGAGGCCCGCCACGAGGAGGGCGCCCGCCACGACCTGGGCGGTGTTGTAGGTGTTGAACCCGGCCGTGATGATCCGGCCGAGGCCGCCCTGGCCGACCATCGCGGCGATGGTGGCCGTCGCGACGACCTGGACGGCGGCCGACCGCACCCCCGTCATCACCAGCGGCCGCGCCAGCGGCAGTTCGACGCGCAGGAGCAGCTGGCCCGCGGACATGCCCATGCCGCGGGCGGCCTCGACCACGGACCGGTCCACCCCGCGCACGCCGACGTAGGCGTTGGTCAGCAGGGGCGGGACGGCGAAGAGGACGAGCGCGGCGACGGTCGGGACGTGGCCCGCGCTGCGCAGCGGCGAGACCATGAACAGCGCGAGCACCGCGAACACCGGCACGGCGCGCCCGATGTTGGAGAGGTTCACGGCCAGGGCGCCGCCGCGGCCGGTGTGGCCGAGCCACAGGCCGACGGGGAGCGCGAGGGCGCAGGCCAGCACGAGTGCCGTTCCGCTGACCAGGGCGTGCTCGCCGAGGCGGTGCCACACGCCGTTCTCGCCGTACCAGTTGGCACCGTCGGCCAGCCAGTCGAAGACCCTGCCCGGTACGCCCACGCTCAGACCTCCCCGTTGCGAAGTCGCCGCCGCCGCCCGTCGCCGGCGCCCGCCGCGCGCGCCCACGGGGTGAGCAGCCGCTGCACGCCGAGCAGCAGCAGGTCCGCGGCGAGGGCCAGCAGGACGCACAGCAGGGAGGCGGTGAGCACCTGGGCCTTGAAGTTGCTGCTGACGGCCGGGGCGATGAGGTTGCCGAGGCCGCCCTTGCCGACGATGGAGCCGACGGTGGTCAGGGCGACGGTGGAGACGGTCGCGATCCGCACCCCGGCGAGCAGCGCGGGCACCGCGAGCGGCAGTTCGACCTGCCACAGCAGCCGGGCAGGCCCGTACCCCATGCCGCGGGCGGCCTCCCGGACCTCGTCGGGGACGGCCTCCAGCCCGGCGAGGGTGTTGCGGACCAGGATCGTCAGCGAGTACAGCACGAGGCCGGTGACGACGAGGGCGGCCGACAGCCCGAACAGCGGCAGCAGCAGCGAGAACATGGCCAGCGAGGGGATCGTGTAGAGCAGGGTGGTGAGGCCGAGGACGGGCGCGGCCCAGCGCCGGCCCCGGCGGGCGAGCAGGGCGAGCGGCACGGCCACGGCGAGGCCGATGAGGACGGAGGCCGCGGTGATCCACACGTGCTGGACGGCGGCGTCGGTGAGCTCCTCGGAGCGGGAGGCGACGTACTCCCAGCACAGCCAGTCGTTCGCCACCAGGCAGCCCTGCCCGGCCATCGCCCCCGCCCCCTCACCGTGCCGACGCTCGTACGCCCGTCCGGAACCGGACGTCCTCCGCGACCCTATCCCCCGCTTCCCCGGGTGGCCGGAACCATTCGCACAAGGGCAACACTCCCGTCATCTCCCGTCACACGTCCGCGCCGCGGGTGCGCGAGGATGGCGGGGTGATCAGATTCGAGCACGTGACCAAGCGCTACGCCGATGGGACGACGGCCGTCGACGACCTCTCCTTCGAGGTGGCCGAGGGCGAACTGGTCACCCTGGTGGGCCCGTCGGGCTGCGGCAAGACCACCACCATGAAGATGGTGAACCGGCTGGTCGAGCCCACCTCCGGCCGGATCCTGCTCGGCGGCGAGGACATCGCCGCCGCCGACCCGGTGCAGCTGCGCCGCCGCATCGGCTACGTCATCCAGCAGGTCGGGCTCTTCCCGCACAAGACGGTGCTGGAGAACACGGCGACCGTCCCGCAGCTCGTCGGCACCCCGAAGGCCGCCGCCCGCGCCCGGGCCGCCGAACTCCTCGAACTCGTCGGCCTGGACCCGTCCGTGTACGGGGGCCGCTACCCCGCGCAGCTGTCCGGCGGGCAGCGCCAGCGCGTCGGGGTGGCCCGCGCACTCGCGGCGGACCCGCCGGTGCTGCTGATGGACGAGCCGTTCGGCGCGGTGGACCCGGTGGTCCGCGAGCGCCTGCAGAACGAATTCCTGGCCCTGCAGAAGACGGTGCGCAAGACGATCCTGCTGGTCACGCACGACCTGGAGGAGGCGGTCCGGCTCGGCGACCGCATCGCCGTGTACGGGCGGGCGGGCACCATCGAGCAGTTCGACCGCCCGGCCGCCGTGCTGGGCGCGCCCGCCAACGGGTACGTGGCCTCCTTCGTCGGCGCGGACCGCGGCCTGAAGCGGCTCGCCGTCACCCCCGTCCGGGCGGCCGACCTGGAGCCGGCCGACGGGACGGCCCCGGAGGCCGCCGTGCCGCTGGGGTCCTCGCTGCGCGAGGCGCTCGCCGCGCTGCTCCAGCAGGACGCGGGGCGGATCGGCGTCGCGGACCCGGAGTCGGGGCGGCTCGCCGGCGTCCTGACCCCGCAGGGCGTGCACCGGGCGCTGCGGCGCGCGGAGGCCGCGGAGGCCGCGCAGGACGGCGGCTCCTGACGCGGCGTCCGGCCCCGGAAACGCGGAAGACCGGCCGCGGGGGCCGGTCTCGTCCGGGTGTGAAGGCGCCGCCCCGGTGCTCCCGGGGCGGCGGTCAGGCCTGGATGCGGTTGCTCATCCACACCAGCATGGGCGGGATCTCGCGGCGCCAGGTGTTGAAGTTGTGGCCGCCGCTGTCGAGGATGATCGAGGAGACCCGGTCCGGGCCCTTCACCAGCTTGATGAACTTGCGGGTGTCCTCCAGGTTGGGCTCGCCCTGCTCGCTGCTGGTCACGAGGAACGACGTGCCCGACGGCTGCTTGCGCTCCATGCTGTGGAGGATGTCGGCGCGCTTCTTCAGGTTCTCGTCGCCCTGGAACAGGTTGCCCGTGGTGGCGTCGTTCGGGGCCTCGTAGTAAGCGGACAGGCCGGCCGCGGCACCGAAGGTCTGCGGGTAGTGCGCGGCGATCTTCAGGGCGCAGTAGCCGCCCGTGGAGTTGCCGATGAAGCCCATGTTCTCGGGCTTCTTGCCGACCCGGAAGGTGTTCTGGATCGCCTGGGGCAGGTCCTGCGCGAAGAAGGTCTCGGTCTGCGGGCCGCCGGGGATGTCGACGCACTCGGTGTCCCGGGGCGGCGCGACGGTCGGGCGCAGCATGACCAGGATCATCGGCTTCATCTTGCCCGCCTTGGCCTGCTTGAAGGCCGTCATCGGGTAGTTCAGCCCTTTGATCAGGTTCTCGGCGGTGCCCGGGTAGCCCGTCAGCACGATGGAGGCCGGGAAGTTGGCCTCCTTGTGCTGCGGCTGGAAGTACTCCGGCGGCAGCCACACGTATCCGGGGCTCGTTATCTTCGACTTCTCCCCGGTTATGGACACCTTGAGGATCTGGCCGCCCACCTGGGGCTGGGCGCCGCCCGGGACCTCGAGCTTCTGCTTGTCGACGACCTTGATGTCCTTGCTGCTCATGGAGTGGTCGACGACCTTGCCGACGGAGGTCTCCTTGCCGAGGAGGTCCGCCCAGGAGCCGTAGAAGGAGAACGACTGGTTCGCCGCGAGGCCCACCGCCGCGAAGATCGCGAGCTGGGTGGCCAGCAGGAGGCCGATCCGGCCGAGCATCGCACGCCAGGTGCGGCCCGAGAGCCGGGGCCAGAGGTACACGGTGGCCGCGAAGAGCAGCACACCGACGGCGACGGCCAGCGCCAGAACCGTGTTACTGGTGAGACCCATGAGCAGTCAGTCGACTTTCTGATGGCAGGACTGGATTTTCTCGGCGAAAGAGTGAACCCGCTCGACCCCGGCGTCGTCCTAGTGGACGCACCACACTCCGGAGGCTGTCGTCGCGGCCTTCGGCCACATGATCTCTCGCGGAGCAACGGGAAGCGATGTCTAGCAGGATAGATGGCGATAAGTCGGGACAGGTTCCGAGCGGGGTGCGCCGAATCCTCCGCGGACCACGACCTGAGTCGGTCCCCGGGCTGGTGGGTACGGCCGTCACGATCGTCGGCCTCCTCGACATCGCCGCGGGTGTCTTCCCGCGGTTCAGGCACAGCCGGATCCACGCGGTCACCGAGGTGCTGCCCGGTTCGCTGGGCCCCTTCGCCGCCGCCCTGTCCATCAGCGCGGGCGTGCTGCTCCTCCTGCTCGCGCACGGCCTGAAGCGGCGCAAGCGGCGCGCCTGGCGCGCCGCCGTCGTCCTGCTGCCCGCGGGCGCCGTGGCCCAGTTCACGTACCGGCACTCGATCGCCGGCGTCGTCATCGCCGCGCTGCTGCTGGCGCTCCTGCTGCGCCACCACCGCGAGTTCAAGGCGCTGCCCGACCCGCGCAGCCGCTGGAAGGCGCTGGCCAACTTCGTGCTGATGAGCGCCGGCTCCATCGGCCTCGGCCTCGTCATCGTCAACTCCCACCCCGGCCGCGTCATCGGCCGTCCGGGGATCTACGAGCAGATCACCCACGTGGTATATGGCCTGTTCGGCTTCGAAGGACCCGTGGATTACGCCGGACGGGTGTCCTGGACCGTCGGCTACTCCCTCGGCGCCCTCGGCATGCTGACCGCGCTCACCACCATCTACCTGGCCCTGCGCCCCGAGCACCCGGCCGCCCGCCTCACCGCCGACGACGAGGCCAAGCTGCGCGAACTGCTCGCCCGCCACGGCGGCCGCGACTCCCTCGGCCACTTCGCGCTGCGCCGCGACAAGGCCGTCGTCTTCTCCCCCAGCGGCAAGGCCGCCGTCACCTACCGCGTCGTCTCCGGCGTGATGCTCGCCTCCGGCGACCCGATCGGCGACGTCGAGGCCTGGCCCGGCGCCATCGAGCGGTTCATGGAGGAGGCCAAGGCCCACTCCTGGACACCGGCCGTCATGGGCTGCAGCGAGACGGGCGGCGAGGTCTGGACCCGCGAGACCGGCCTGGACGCCCTGGAGCTCGGCGACGAGGCCATCGTCGACGTCAAAGACTTCTCCCTCACCGGCCGCGCCATGCGCAACGTCCGCCAGATGGTGAAGCGCATCGAGCGCAACGGCTACACCACCAAGGTCCGCCGCGTCGCCGACCTCACCGAGGAGGAGCTGGAGCAGGTCCGCGGCGCCGCCGAGGCCTGGCGCGGCACCGACACCGAGCGCGGCTTCTCCATGGCCCTGGGCCGGGTCGGCGACCCGGAGGACGGCGACTGCATCATCGCCACGGCCCACCGCACCGAGGAGGGCGACACCAGCCCCTTCGGCGACCTCAAGGCCATCCAGCACTTCGTGCCGTGGGGCAAGGACGGCATGTCGCTGGAGCTGATGCGCCGCGACCGCGCCGCCGACCCCGGCATGAACGAGCTGCTGATCGTCGCCTCCCTGGAAGCCGCCCCCTCCCTCGGCATCGAGCGGGTCTCGCTGAACTTCGCGATGTTCCGCTCCGCCCTGGCCCGCGGCGAGAAGATAGGCGCCGGTCCGGTCCTGCGGATGTGGCGCAACCTGCTGGTGTTCCTCTCCCGCTGGTTCCAGATCGAGTCGCTGTACAAGTTCAACGCGAAGTTCCGCCCCCGCTGGGAGCCCCGCTTCGTCGTCTTCCGCAGCACCGGCGACCTGCCCCGCATCGGCTTCGCCGCCATGCAGGCCGAGGGCTTCGTGACGCTGGCCCTGCCGCGGCTCTTCGCCGCCCGCCGCCGCCCGAAGCCGGTCCGCGACTGCGCCCACGCCCACCTGCAGCCCGCCGCCCCCGCCAAGGCCCCGGAGCGCGAGGTCCAGGCGGCCTGAGCCCCCGCCGCCCCGCAGCAGCCGTACGCACCGCCCGGTCCCCGGTTGCCCGGGGGCCGGGCTCCGTGCTTCCCGGGGCCGCGCACCCCCGGCTCCCGGGGCCGACCGCCGCCCGGGCCGTGCCCGGAGCGGGGCAGCCCTACCCTGGGACCATGAACAACACGCACGGGGCCGTCGGCAGGGGCCGGGTCGCAGGCCTGCCGGAATGGGACCGCTGCGGGGTCATGGGCGTCGTCAACGTCACCCCGGACAGCTTCTCCGACGGGGGCCGCTTCTTCGACACCACCGCCGCCGTCAAGCGGGGCCTCGACCTCGTCGCCCACGGCGCCGACCTCGTCGACGTCGGCGGCGAGTCCACCCGCCCCGGCGCCACCCGCGTCGACGAGGAGGAGGAGCTGCGCCGCGTCGTCCCCGTGGTCCGCGGCCTCGCCTCCGAAGGCGTCACCGTCTCCGTCGACACCATGCGCGCCACCGTCGCCGCACAGGCCGTCGCGGCGGGTGCCCGCCTCGTCAACGACGTCAGCGGCGGCCTCGCCGACCCGGGAATGGTGCCCGCCGTGGCCGCCGCCGAGGTGCCCTTCGTCGTGATGCACTGGCGCGGGTTCAGCAAGGACATGAACAGCCTCGCCGTCTACGGGGACGTCCTCGCCGAGGTCACCGCCGAGCTCCGCGACCGCATCGACGCCGTCGTCGCCGGGGGCATCGCCCCCGAGCGGCTCGTCGTCGACCCCGGGCTCGGCTTCGCGAAGAACGCCGAGCACGACCTGGCCCTCGTCGCCCACCTGCCCGAGCTGCGGGCCCTCGGCTTCCCGCTGCTCGTCGCCGCCTCGCGCAAACGATTCCTCGGCCGGGTCCTGGCCGGCGCCGCCGACGCCGCGCCGCCGCCTGCCCGCGAGCGCGACGCCGCCACCGCGGCCGTCTCCGCCATCGCCGCCCACCGGGGGGCCTGGGCCGTACGGGTCCACGAGGTACGGGCCACGGCCGACGCGGTTCGGGTGGCCCGCGCCGTGGAAGGGGCTTGGTGACCGGTCCCGCACCCGAGGCCCGAACCACCTGGAAAGGGGCAAGGTGAGCAGAACCGACATCGAAGCGGTCGAAGAGGTCAACACGGCTTTCTACGAGGCCATGGAGCAGGGGGACTTCGACTCCATGTCGGCGCTCTGGCTGGAGGACGAGGTCTCCTGCGTGCACCCCGGGTGGCCCGTGCTGTCCGGCCGCGGCGAGGTGCTGCGCTCGTACGCGCTGATCATGTCGCACACCGACTACATCCAGTTCTTCCTCACCGACACCAAGGTCGCCGTCCTCGGCGACACGGCCCTGGTCACGTGCACCGAGAACATCCTCAGCGGGGGCCCCGCCGAGGACGGCGGGGAGCTCGGCCCGCTCGTCGGCCAGCTCGTCGTCGCCACGAATGTGTTCAGACGCACATCCGAGGGCTGGCGCCTGTGGTCCCACCACGGATCCCCGGTCCTGGCGGACACCGACGAGGACGACGAAGAGGCCCCCGGCTGACCCCAACGGCAGGCCGGGGGCCCGTTCGCAGGTAGATTCGAAGGCGGACGACGCCGACCGCACTCGGCGCAGGCCCATGGATCCGGGGAGTCCCGGACCGCAAGCACTACGAAGCAGGAGTGATTCGCGTGGATCGTGTCGCGCTGCGCGGCCTCAAGGCCCGCGGGCACCACGGCGTCTTCCCCCGGGAGCGCGAGGAAGGCCAGACCTTCATCGTCGACCTCGTGCTGCACATCGACACCCGCCCGGCCGCGGAGGACGACGACCTGGCGAAGACGGTCCACTACGGCGTCGTCGCCGAGGAGGTCGTCGCCGTGGTCGAGGGCGAGCCCGTCGACCTCATCGAGACCCTGGCGGAGCGCATCGCCCAGCAGTGCCTGAAGCACGAGGCCGTCGCCCAGGTGGAGGTCGTCGTCCACAAGCCGGACGCGCCGATCACCGTCCCCTTCGACGACGTGACCATCACGATCACCCGGAGCCGCGCGTGAACAACGGACTGAACGCCCAGAGCGACCCGACCGTCCAGCCGGTGCCGGCGTCCGTCGTCGAAGCCGTCGACGCCGCCGACGTCACCCTGTCCAACCCGAAGTGGGCCGTCATCGCCCTCGGCTCCAACCTGGGCAACCGGATGGACACTCTCCAGGGCGCCGTCGACGCCCTCGGCGACACCCCCGGCATCCGGGTCAAGGCCGTCTCGCCCGTCTACGAGACCGAGCCGTGGGGCGTCGAGCCCGGTTCGCAGCCCTCGTACCTGAACGCGGTGGCGCTGGTGAAGACGACCCTGCCGCCGTCCTCCCTGCTGGAGCGCGGCCACGCCATCGAGGAGGCCTTCGACCGCGTCCGCGAGGAGCGCTGGGGCCCCCGCACCATCGACGTCGACATCGTCGCGTACGCGGACGTCGTCTCCGACGACCCCGTCCTCACCCTCCCGCACCCGCGCGCCCACGAGCGGGCCTTCGTCCTGGCCCCCTGGCACGACGTCGACCCCGAGGCGCGGATCCCCGGCCGCGGGCCCGTCGCCGACCTGCTGGACGGGATCGGCCGCGGCGGCGTCACGCCGCGCCCCGACCTGGAACTCCGCCTCCCCGAGTAGTCGTTAGCCTGGTCACTGCCAGACTGCCGGGGAACCGGCGCGGAAAGCGGGGAGCGGGCACGTGAAGCAACTGAAGCCGGCCGTCCTGGCGGGCATCTTCGCCGTGGCCGGGGTGCTGTCCTGGGCGGGCGCCCGGCTGTGGAACGCCTACGGCAGCCTGCCTGGCGTCCCCCTGGCGGCGCCCGTCGTGCTCGGGGTGATCGCCGTCGTGCTGCTCGCCACGGCGCTGTCGCTGCGCTCCCGGCTGAAGGCGCAGCGGGAGCGCCGCCCCGACGCGAAGGGCGTCGAGCCGCTGATGGCCGCCCGGGCGCTGGTCTTCGGCCAGGCCAGCGCGCTGGTCGCGGCGCTCGTCGCGGGCATGTACGGCGGCGTGGGCGTCTTCCTCCTGGCCGACGGCCTGGAGGTGCCCGCCCGCCGCGACCAGGCCTGGTACGCGGCGTTCTCGGTGCTCGCGGGCATCGCGGTCATCGCGGCCGCCCTGTTCCTGGAGCGCGTCCTGAAGCTCCCCGAGGACGACGACACCGCCCCGCCGCAGGCGCCCTCGCGGGCCTGACCGCCGACGGGGCGGGCGGCGGCGTCAGCGGGCCACTATCAGGCTCATGGCCTCGCTGCGGGTGGCGGGGTCGCGGAGCTGGCCGCGGACCGCCGAGGTCGTCGTCTTCGCGCCCGGCTTGCGGATGCCGCGGACCGACATGCACATGTGCTCGGCCTCCACGACGACGATCGCGCCGCGCGCCTCCAGGATCTCCATCAGCGAGTCCGCGATCTGCGTCGTCAGCCGCTCCTGCACCTGCGGGCGCCGGGCGTAGACCTCGACGAGGCGGGCCAGCTTGGACAGCCCGGTGATCTTCCCGCTCTCCGCCGGGATGTACCCGACGTGGGCGACGCCGTGGAAGGGCAGCAGGTGGTGCTCGCAGAGGGAGACGATCTCGATGTCCTTCACCAGGACCATCTCGTCGTGCCCGAGGTCGAAGGTGGTCGTCAGGACGTCCTCGGGCTTCTGCCACAGGCCCGCGAGGATCTCGCGGTAGGCCCGGGCCACGCGCGCCGGCGTCTCCAGGAGGCCTTCCCGGTCCGGGTCCTCGCCGACCGCCAGGAGCAGCTCGCGGACGGCCGCTTCGGCCCGCTTCTCGTCGAACACGCCGATCGTGCCCTCGCCGTCCAGGGTCACTGGGTCGGTCATCTGTGCCTCGTTCCTGTCTTCGATCACACGGGCATACGAAAATGCCGCGCCCCCCAGGCTAGAACCCGGGGGGCGCGGCATCCATTCCGGGACCCGCCCCGGCCTGCGCCTACTCGGCGCGGTCTTCCGTGACGGGGTCCTTCTCGACCGAGACGGCGGCCGAGGTGCCGTTCGCCGCGTTCGTCAGCTGGAGCTCCTTCGGGGAGAGCACCGGCGGGCGGGTCGACGGGGTGCGGTGCGCCGAGCCGGTCCAGGCCGGGCGGGCCGGGCGCTTGACCACCGTGGAGAAGATCTCGGCGATCTCCTCCTTGCCCAGGGTCTCCTTCTCCAGAAGGGCCAGGACCAGGTTGTCGAGGACGTCCCGGTTCTCGACCAGGATCTCCCAGGCCTCGTTGTGCGCGGTCTCGATGAGCTTCTTGACCTCTTCGTCGACCAGCGCCGCGACCTCTTCCGAGTAGTCGCGCTGGTGCGCCATCTCGCGGCCCAGGAACGGCTCGGTGTTGTCGCCGCCGAACTTGATCGCGCCGAGCCGCTCGGTCATGCCGTACTGGGTGACCATCGCGCGGGCCGTGGCGGTGGCCTTCTCGATGTCGTTCGCGGCGCCGGTGGTCGGGTCGTGGAAGACCAGCTCCTCCGCCGCGCGGCCGCCCAGCATGTAGGCCAGCTGGTCGAGCATCTCGTTGCGCGTGGTCGAGTACTTGTCCTCGTCCGGCAGGACCATCGTGTAGCCGAGGGCCCGGCCGCGGGACAGGATCGTGATCTTGTGGACCGGGTCGGAGTTCGGGGACGCCGCCGCCACCAGGGCGTGGCCGCCCTCGTGGTACGCGGTGATCTTCTTCTCCTTGTCGGACATGATCCGGGTCCGCTTCTGCGGGCCCGCCACGACGCGGTCGATCGCCTCGTCCAGCATGTGGTTGTCGATCAGCTTCTTGTCCGAGCGGGCCGTGAGCAGCGCGGCCTCGTTCAGCACGTTGGACAGATCGGCACCGGTGAAGCCGGGGGTGCGCCGGGCGACGGCCGACAGGTCGACGTCCGGGGCGACCGGCTTGCCCTTCTGGTGGACCTTGAGGATCTCCAGGCGGCCCTGCATGTCCGGCCGGTCGACGGCGATCTGCCGGTCGAAGCGGCCCGGGCGCAGCAGCGCCGGGTCGAGGATGTCCGGGCGGTTCGTGGCGGCGATCAGGATGACGCCGCCCTTGACGTCGAAGCCGTCCATCTCGACGAGCAGCTGGTTCAGGGTCTGCTCGCGCTCGTCGTGGCCGCCGCCGAGGCCCGCGCCGCGGTGCCGGCCGACGGCGTCGATCTCGTCGACGAAGACGATCGCCGGGGCGTTCGCCTTCGCCTGCTCGAACAGGTCGCGCACGCGGGAGGCGCCGACGCCGACGAACATCTCGACGAAGTCGGAACCGGAGATCGAGTAGAACGGGACGCCCGCCTCGCCGGCGACGGCACGCGCCAGCAGGGTCTTGCCCGTGCCGGGCGGGCCGTAGAGCAGGACGCCCTTGGGGATCTTCGCCCCGACGGCCTGGAACTTGGCCGGCTCCTGCAGGAACTCCTTGATCTCGTGGAGCTCCTCGACGGCCTCGTCCGATCCGGCGACGTCCGCGAAGGTCGTCTTCGGGGTGTCCTTGGTGATGAGCTTGGCCTTCGACTTGCCGAAGTTCATCACCCGGGAGCCGCCGCCCTGCATCTGGTTCATCAGGAACAGGAAGACGACGACGATGAGGACGAAGGGCAGGAGCGAGAGCAGCACGCTCAGGAAGGGGCTGGTCTTGTCCGGGGCGACGGAGTAGCCGTCGGGGATCTGACCTGCTTCGTACTTGGTCTGGAGGCTCTGGGCGAGCTGCACGCCCTGGTCTCCGATGTAGTTGGCCTGGAACTTCGACCCGGACTTGTCGCCGAGCTTCTCGTTCTTCTTCAGGTCAATCTTGATCATCTGGCTGTCGCCGGTGGTCAGGCGCGCCTGCTCCACCTGGCCACTGTTGATCGCCTTGATGACCTCGCTGGTGTCCACCGACTTGTAGCCGCCGCCTGAGCTGACGACGTTCATCAACACGACCACGGCGAGGACGGCCAGCACGATCCACATGACCGGCCCACGGAAGTATCGCTTCACGTCCATCCATACGGGACGCCGGGCGCCCCGTCCCTCCTGCCCGTAGGTAAATGCTGCTGTGAGTAAAGACTGTTCTTCGGAATGTACCCCTGTATTGTCACCCGCGGCCCGGTGGGACGGCTGACAGAACTGCTTTCCCCTGCTTCAACGGCCGGGGGCGGCCGGGGGTTCCCCGGCGGGGACCCCGGTCGGAGCCCCCGCGCAGGAGGTGCGTCAGCCGCCGTAGACGTGCGGGGCGAGGGTGCCGACGAACGGCAGGTTGCGGTACTTCTCGGCGTAGTCGAGGCCGTAGCCGACGACGAACTCGTTCGGGATGTCGAAGCCGACCCACTTCACGTCGATGGCGACCTTCGCGGCGTCGGGCTTGCGCAGCAGGGTGACGACCTCCAGGGACGCCGGCTGGCGGGAGCCCAGGTTCGACAGCAGCCAGGACAGCGTCAGGCCGGAGTCGATGATGTCCTCGACGATCAGGACGTGCTTGTCCTTGATGTCGGTGTCCAGGTCCTTGAGGATCCGCACCACGCCGGAGGACTGGGTGCCGGCGCCGTACGAGGACACCGCCATCCAGTCCATGGTGAGCGGGGTGGACAAGGCGCGCGCCAGGTCCGCCATCACCATCACCGCGCCCTTGAGGACGCCGACGATGAGCAGGTCCTTGCCCGCGTACTCCGCGTCGATCTTCGCGGCCAGCTCGGCCAGCTTCGCGTCGATCTCTTCCTTGGTGATGAGCACCGACGCCAGGTCGCTGCCCATGTCCTTCTCGTCCACCCGCATCACTTTCGTTGTCGGCCGGGACCCCGGGGGCGACCCCGGAGGACTCAGCCGTGTTTCAGCACCTATCAGCCCTGCCGGATGACAAGTCTGCCACCCTGGCGCCGGGCCTCCACCCGGCCGGGCAGGTTGATGGCGCCCTGGCCCCGCCATCCGGTGATGAGCCGGTCGACTTCCTCGATGTGCCGGGCGAAGAGGGAGCCTGCCGGGGAGCCCGCCGCGACGACGGCCCGGCGCAGCACGCGGCGGCGGACGGCCGGGGGCAGGGCGTAGAGCTTGGCGCACTCCAGCCGTCCGTCGTCGTCGCGTACGCCGGCCTCGGCCTCGGCCGCCCAGGCGTCGAGGGCGTCCGCGTCGTCGCGGGAGAGCTGGGCGGTGCGGGCGAGCGCCTCGACGACGCCCTTGCCGAGGGCCTTCTCCAGGGCGGGCAGCCCTTCGTGCCGCAGCCGGGAGCGGGTGTAGGCCGGGTCGATGTTGTGCGGGTCGTCCCACACGGGCAGCGACTGCACCATGCACGCCTTGCGGGCGGTCTGCCGGTCGACCTGGAGGAAGGGGCGGCGGTAGCGGTGGGTGCGGCCGGCGGTGCCCTGTCCGCCGGGGCCGGCGGAGACCTCGGGCATCCCGGACAGGGAGCGGATGCCGGAGCCGCGGGCCAGCCCCAGCAGGACGGTTTCCGCTTGATCGTCCCGGGTGTGGCCGAGCAGTACGGCGGCGGCCCCGAGCCTGCCCGCGGCGTCGTCCAGGGCGGCGTAGCGGGCGTCGCGGGCCGCCGCCTCGGGCCCGCCCCCGCGGCCGACGTGCACGGTGACCGCCTCGACCGGGTCCAGGCCCAGGGCGGCCATGCGGGTGGCGACCTCGGCCGCGCGCAGGTCGGAGCCCGGCTGGAGGCCGTGGTCGATGGTGACGCCGCCGGCCCGGATGCCCAGCTTGGGCGCCTCGAAGGCGAGGGCCGAGGCGAGGGCCATGGAGTCGGCGCCGCCGGAGCAGGCGACGAGGACGAGCGGCGGGGTGCCTCCGCCGGGCGCCGGGAGGAGCGCGCCCCGGCCGGCGCCGCCGCGCACGGCGGACCGTTCGGTGAGGTCGGTCAGGACGTCGTGGAGAACGCGGCGGACCGCCAGGCGTATCGCCGCGACCGCAGGATGGGGACCCATGTCCGGTGCCCTTCGGTGGAGTTTCGTCAGATGCCGTGGGAGGCCGGGAGCGGCCTCCGCGGGGTGGCGGTTGTCACTCAGAGTGCGTCGATGGTGACAGAACCGAGCCGTTCCCTGAGCATCGCACGCCCTTCCACGCCCCACGGTCCCTCGGACGGGTGACGCTCGTTCCCTCCATGAGACAGGTTTACGCCTGCCGGGTCATTCCCCTTCGCCCGGTTCGCCGCCCCTGCCGTGCACACGGGCCACCCAGTCCGCGGGCCGGGCGATCTCCGCCTTGGTCGGCAGCGTGTTGGGGGAGGTCCACACCCGGTTGAAGCCGTCCATGCCGACCTGGCCGACGACGGCCCGTACGAAGCGCTCGCCGTCGCGGTACTGGCGCAGCTTGGCGTCGAGGCCGAGGAGCTTGCGCAGCGCGGCGTCCAGCCGGCCGGCACCCGTGGCGCGGCGCTGCTGGAACTTCTCCCGGATCTCGGCGACGGAGGGCACCACCTCGGGGCCGACGCCGTCCATGACGTAGTCGGCGTGGCCCTCCAGCAGGGACATGACGGCGGTGAGGCGGCCCAGCACCTCGCGCTGCTCGGGCGTCTGGACGAGCTCGACGAGGGTGCGGCCCTCGTCGCCGCGCTCGGCGTCGGGGCGGGCCCCGGCGAAGGCCTGGGCGGCCTCGCGCAGCCGCTCCAGGAGGGCGGCCGGGTCCATCTCGGTGGCGCCGAGGAAGCTCTGGATCTCGGCTTCGAGGTGGTCGCGCAGCCAGGGCACGGCCGTGAACTGGGTGCGGTGCGTCTCCTCGTGCAGGCAGACCCACAGCCGGAAGTCGTGCGGGTGCACGTCCAGCTCGCGCTCGACGTGGACCACGTTGGGGGCGACGAGGAGGAGCCGGCCGCCGGCGGCGGCCCCGGAGCCGCGGGAGAGGTCGCGCTCCAGGGGCGCGAAGGTCTCGTACTGGCCGAGCACGCGGGAGGCGAGGAAGCTCAGCAGCATGCCCAGCTCGACGCCGGTGACCTTGCCGCCGACGGCGCCGAGGACGCCGGCGCCGGGGGTGCCGGCGCGGCGGTCCTGCATCTTGCCGAGCAGCGGCGCGAGGAGCTCGCGGAAGCCGGCCACGTTGGCCCGGACCCAGCCGGCCCGGTCGACGACCAGGACGGGGGTGTCGGGGACCTCCGCACCGTCGGGGATCATGCGGGTGAACCCGCGCACGTGGCGCTCCGAGGTCCTCGCGTGCCGGCGCAGCTCCGCCACCACGGCCCGGGCCTCGTCGCGCGTGACCTCCGGACCCGGCCGGACCAGCCGCGTCGCGGTCGCCACCGCGAGGTTCCAGTCGACCATCTCGGCACCACCGATGCTCGTCATGCGTCAACGGTACGTGGACCCGGGCCGCTGCGGATCCCCCGCGCAGCCGCCGGCGTCCGGCCGCGGCTGCTAGCGGGCGGCGGCCACGGCGGCGGCGAGCCGGTCGAGCCGCTTCTCGGCGGCGGGGCCGTCGGGGGCCTCGGCGCTGAGGAACGCGAAGGCGAGCAGCCGCCCGGAGGCGTCCACGACGGTGCCCGACAGGGCGTTCACCCCGGTGAGGGTGCCGGTCTTGGCGCGGACGAGGCCGGCGGCCGGGGAGTCGCCCGCGTTGCGGGCGCGCAGCGTGCCGGTGAACCCGGCGACGGGCATCCCGGTGAGGACGGGCCGCAGCTCGGGGTGGTGCGGGTCGGCGGCCCTGGCCAGGATCCCGGTGAGCAGGCTCCCGGTGATGCGGTCGGCGCGGTTCAGGCCGCTGCCGTCGGTGAAGCGCGAGCCGGCCGTGTCCAGGCCGAGGGAGGCCAGCCGGTCGGAGACGGCCTTCTCGGCGCCCTCGAAGCTGGCGGGCCGGCCGGAGGCGAGGGCGGTCTGCCGGGCGAGTGCCTCGGCGATGTCGTTGTCGCTGTGGGTCAGCATCCGCTCGACCAGCCCGGAGACGGGCGTGGAGAGGGTGACCGCGAGCGGCTGGGTGCCCGCGGCGGCCTTGGCGCGGGCGGGTTCGCCGGTGACGGTGATGCCGCGTTCCGCCAGGAGGGCGGCGAAGGAGCGGGCGGTGTGGGCGGCGGGGTCCTCGATGCGCGTCACGGGCCCGGAGACGGAGTCGTCGGGCCGTGCCTCGTCGGCCATGAGGGGGCTAACGAGGGCGAGGTTGGCGTTGACGCCGATCGGGTGCCGGGCCGGGCCGGTGAAGAGGCCGTCGTCGTAGCCGAGTGCGACCGTGTCCCGGCCGGTGGCCTTGAGCGCCTGGGCGGTGTCGGCGGCGAGCGCCACGAGGCTGCCGCCGGAGCCGGCCGGGGGCTTCTTCTTCGCCGTGAGGGAGGGGTCCCCGCCGCCGACGAGGACGATCTGCCCGGGGTCGGTGCCGGGGGAGACGGTGGTGCGGATGCGGTGGTCGGGGCCGAGGGCGGTCAGTGCCGCGGCCGCCGTGGCGATCTTGGTGGTGGAGGCGGGGGCCATCGGCCGGCTCTCCCCGGACTCGAACAGGACCCGTCCGGTCGCGGTGTCCACGACCGAGGCGGTGCGGGCACTGCCCAGCGCCGGGTCGTCCAGCAGCGGCCGCAGCGCCTCGGCGAGCCCCGCGGGCTCGGCGGCCCCGGCCGCGCCGGCGGCCTGCGCGAGGCCCGGGCCGACGCCGGCGAGCACGCCGGGGGCGCTCGGCGCGGGCTGCGGCAGGGGCGGCGCGGCGTGATCTGCGCCACCCGCCGGTTCCCAGGAGGCGGCCCTGTCCCGCTCGGCCTTACGCTGACCGGAGTCCCAAGGACCGGCCGCGGACACCGCGGCCACCGACAGGGCGAGACCGGCGGCGGTCGACCCCGCGATGAGCTGCCACGTCTTGACCAGAGGCACCTCGCACCAGCCCCTTTCGCGATCACGTATGTGCGTGAGGGACACTTAACCACTGCGTCTTGCCGCGAGCATGGCACCCCACCCGGCAGGGCTGGGTCCGGACGCGCTATCACTCGAGCAACGAAGCTGATCATGGAGGAGCAGGACGTGGAGTTCGACGTCACCATCGAGATCCCCAAGGGTTCGCGGAACAAGTACGAGGTGGACCACGAGACCGGCCGGATCCGCCTGGACCGTCGCCTGTTCACCTCCACCAGCTACCCGACGGACTACGGCTTCGTCGAGAACACCCTGGGCGAGGACGGCGACCCGCTGGACGCCCTGGTCATCCTGGACGAGCCGACCTTCCCGGGCTGCCTGATCAAGTGCCGCGCCATCGGCATGTTCCGCATGACCGACGAGGCGGGCGGCGACGACAAGCTGCTGTGCGTGCCGGCCTCCGACCCGCGCGTGGAGCACCTGCGCGACATCCACCACATCTCCGAGTTCGACCGCCTGGAGATCCAGCACTTCTTCGAGGTCTACAAGGACCTGGAGCCGGGCAAGTCGGTCGAGGGCGCCAACTGGGTCGGCCGCACCGAGGCCGAGGCCGAGATCGAGCGCTCCTTCAAGCGCCTCCAGGAGCAGGGCGGCCACTGAGCCGCTCCGGCCCGCTGCGGCGGGCCGGTGAGGGCTCCTGCGAGCCCGTGCCCCGTCCCGCGGCGGGCGGCACCCCGGACGGGTGCCGCCCGCCGCGGCGTTTTCCCGGGGGCGGGCTCGTGGTCGCCCCGGATGAAACCGTTCCGCATACTGATACCCGGGCCGGCCAGGGACGGGAGGACGCGTGGCGGAGGCCGAGGGATCCGGGGACGAAGAGGACCGGAAGCCGCAATCCGACGAGGCGCACAGCGCCTTCTCCCCGCCGCCCGGCACCGGGCCGGAGCCCGTCGGCGACGACCAGCCGACCTCCGAGTTCACGGTGCCCGAGGGGCTGCCCCTGCCGCCGCCCGAGCCCCCGGAGGGCTCGGCGTTCGCACCGCCCTCCACCTACAGCGCCCAGCAGTCCCCGCCGGCGTACGTGCACGGCCCCGGGCTGCCCCTCGCGCGGATGACGGAGTCCCCCTGGCAGGACCGCATGCGCACCATGCTGCGCATGCCGGTGGACGTGCGGCCCGTCCCCGAGCCCGTGCAGCGGCACGGCGAGCCGGGGCACGCCGTCGGCCGCGTCCTCGACCTGACCCTGCGCATCGGCGAGCTGCTGCTCGCCGGCGGCGAGGGCGCCGAGGACGTCGAGGCCGCCATGTTCGCCGTGGCCCGCAGCTATGGGCTGGACCGCTGCGAGCCGACCGTCACCTTCACCATGCTGTCGATCACGCACCAGCCCTCGCTGGTGGGCGACCCCGTCTCGGCGAGCCGGACCGTACGCCGCCGCGGTACGGACTACACCCGGCTCGCGGCCGTCTTCCGCCTCGTGGCCGACATCAGCAGCCCCGAGGCCGAGATCACGCTGGAGGAGGCCTACCGGCGCCTCGCCGAGATCCGCCGCAACCGGCACCCGTACCCGACGTGGGTGCTCACCGCGGCCACCGGACTGCTCGCCGGCGCCGCCTCCGTCCTCGTCGGCGGCGGAGTCATCGTCTTCTTCGCGGCCGCGATCGGCGCCATGCTCGGCGACCGGCTCGCCTGGCTGTGCGCGGGGCGCGGGCTGCCGGAGTTCTACCAGTTCGTCGTCGCTGCGATGCCGCCCGCGGCGCTCGGCGTCGGCCTCGCGCTGACCGACGTCGACGCCCTCGCCTCCGCGGTGATCACCGGCGGGCTCTTCGCGCTGCTGCCCGGCCGGGCCCTGGTCGCCGCCGTGCAGGACGGCCTGACCGGCTTCTACATCACCGCGTCGGCCCGCCTGCTGGAGGTCATGTACCTCTTCATCGGCATCATCATGGGCGTCCTCGTGGTGCTGTACCTCGGGCTCCAGCTGGGCGCCGCGCCGCGGCCCGAGGAGGCCCTGCAGATCACCCAGCGGCCGCTGATCCAGATCGCGGCCTCGATGGTGCTGGTGTTCACGTTCGCGATCCTGCTCCAGCAGGAACGTTCCACCGTGTGGATCGTGACGCTCAACGGCGGAGTCGCCTGGGTGACCTTCGGGGCCCTGCACTACGCCGGGGGGATCCCGCCGGTGCCCTCCACCGCCGTCGCCGCCGGGCTCGTCGGCCTCTTCGGGCAGCTCTTCTCCCGCTACCGCTTCGCCTCGGCCCTGCCGTTCGTCACCGCCGCGATCGGGCCGCTGCTGCCCGGCTCGGCGACGTACTACGGACTGCTGCTCATCGCCGAGGACGAGCTCAACCGCGGCCTCGGCTCGCTCACCAACGCCGCCGCCATCGCGCTGGCCATCGCCATCGGCGTGAACCTCGGGCAGGAGGCCTCGCGGCTCTTCATGCGGATCCCGGGGGCCGCGAGCGCCGCCCGCCGCCGAGCCGCCGCCAAGCGCACCCGCGGGTACTAGAACCGCGGGAACCCGGGAGAAACGGCGGCGCCCCGCGGACCTCTGCGGGTCCGCGGGGCGCCGTACCGGGCCGTGGGGGCGTTCAGCGCTTGGCGTGCCGCCGGCGCTCGCCCTGGCTGCCGCCCGGGCCGCCCTGCCCGGGGAGCTCGGCCGCGGCCCTGCTCTCCTTGCGGGCCTTGAGCACCTCGATGACGACCGGGATGACGGAGACGAGGACGATGCCGATGAGGATCGGCTCGATGTTCTCCTTGATGAAGTCGATCTGGCCGAGCCAGTAGCCCGCGACCGTGATGCCGGTGCCCCAGGCGATGCCGCCGATCACGTTGTACGTGAGGAAGGTGCGGTACTTCATCGAGCCGGCGCCGGCGACCATCGGGGCGAAGGTGCGGATGATCGGGACGAAACGGGCGAGCACGATGGCCTTGGGGCCGTGCTTCTCCATGAACTCGTGCGCCTTGTCCAGGTTTTCCCGCTTGAACAGCTTGGAGTTCGGCCGGTTGAAGAGCTTGGGGCCGAAGTACTTGCCGATCATGTAGCCGACCTGGTCGCCGACGATCGCCGCGATCGTGATCAGCGCGCACACCAGCCACAGCGGCTGCTTGATGTACTCGCCGTTGGCGACGAGCAGGCCCGCGGTGAACAGCAGCGAGTCCCCGGGGAGGAACGCGAACAGTCCTGATTCCGCGAAGACGATGACCAGGATGCCGATCAGGCCGAAGTGCGAGATCAGATAGTCCGGGGACAGCCATTCGGGGCCGAGCGCAAGCGTGTACACGGGTGCCGGTCTCTCCTGGATCGGGGGGCGTCCGCGGATGAAGGGGGTGGGGCGGACGGAGGGGATCGTCTCAATTATCAACGCACACGGCCACCACCCGGTTCCAGGTACCGGGTGGCGGCCGTTCGGGACCGGTCGGGACCGGTCGGGGTCAGGCGCGGCGGACGGCGTTGGCGTTGATGGCGTCCCGCAGGAACACCGCCAGGCCGGGCCGCACGGCGTCGTAGAAGGCCGTGAACCGCTCGTCGGCCACGTACATCTCCCCGAGGCAGGTGTGCATCTCGTACGGGCAGGTGTAGTGGTTGCGCTCGATCCAGCCCCGGTGCTCCTCCGCCAGGTCCATGGCCTGCCCGGACTCCGGGTCGGCCCCGGCGTCCAGCAGCGCGGCCAGGCGCCGGTTGAGGTCCTCTCCCTCCGCCATGATCCGCTTCCAGTCGTCCTTGGTGTAGGACGCCGCCCGGCGGGCCGACTCCCGGTACGCCTCGGTGCCGCCCCAGCGCTGCTCGGCCTCCTCCGCGTACTGGTCCGGGTCGTGGGACCCGAACACCTCGAACTTCTCCTCGGGCGTGAGGTTGATGCCCATTCTGTTCGCCTCCATGGCTTGCTCCACGGCCTTGGCCATCTGCTGGAGCCGGGCGATCCGGTCGGACAGGAGGGAGTGCTGCCGGCGCAGGTGCTCCCTCGGGTCCGCGTCCGGATCGTCCAGCAGGACCGCGACCTCTTCCAGGGGGAAGCCGAGCTCCCGGTAGAACAGGATCCGCTGCAGCCTGTCGAGGTCGGCGTCGTCGTACCGCCGGTGCCCCGCGCTGCTGCGGCCGCTCGGCGAGAGCAGGCCGATCTCGTCGTAGTGGTGCAGGGTGCGCACCGTCACCTTGGCGAACGCGGCGACCTGGCCCACGGAGTAGCTCATTGCTTCCGCCCTTTCTCTCGCCTCCGACTCTCCCTCCTCACGCCGCGTGAGGTGCAAGCCGGCTCGGCCGGGGATGCGCCGGAGGCGGTCGGGGAGCGGGTCAGGAGGCGGGCGCGCCGTCCTCGGCCTGGGCGCGGGCCACGAGCTCGAACGCGGTCGCGCCGTCCAGGGACTCCCGGATGATGTCGGCGTGGCCCGCGTGGCGGGCGAACTCCTCCACCAGGTGCAGCAGCAGCCACCGCATCGACACCCGGGTGTCCTTGGGGAACCAGGGCATCTCCGGCAGGGGGAAGGTGTCGTCGAGGCTCGGCAGCTCGCGGATGAACTTCTCCAGCTCCGCGGAGACCCCGTCCCAGAACGCGAGGATCTCGGGGATGGTCTCGGCGCCGACGAGGCGGAAGCTGTCGCCCCAGTTCTCCGAGGTGTACTGGCGCTCGTTCGGCTGCTGCTGCGCCAGGCGCAGCCAGTTCAGCTCGACCTCGGCGCTGTGCTTGACCAGCCCGGACAGGGAGAGCCCGCTCGCGCTCGGGTGGCTCGCCGCCTGCTCCTCGGTCAGGCCGAGGAGCGCGCGGCGCAGTCCGGCGCGCTGGGCCTCGACGTAGGACAGGAGCGCGCCTCGCTCGTCGCCGTGAGCCTCTGCCGTGACGAAAGTGGGCATGGAACTACCGCCTTCTCTGCCGTGTGTGCCGTCCTGCTGACAACGACCACGTTAGGCTCCGATGCGGTCAGTACATGTCCTAATTGACGAGGCGGTGGCGGAGGCGGCCCCGGTCTCAGGAGCCGGAGCCGTTGTCCGGGCGGATCGCCGGGAGCTCCGCCATGGGCTTGGGCAGGAGGGCCTTGGAGAGGTCCTGGGCGCCCTTCTCGTCGAGCCCGTACATCGCCTCGTAGATCTTGCGGACGGCCGGTCCGGAGGCGCCGGAGCCGGTGCCGCCCTGGGAGATCGTCATCACGATCGCGTAGTCCTCGGTGTACGAGGCGAACCAGGACGTGGTCTGCTTGCCCTGCACCTCCGCGGTGCCCGTCTTGGCGTGCATCGGGATCTGCTTCTGCGGCCAGCCGCCGAAGCGCCAGGCCGCGCTGCCGGAGGTGACGACCGACTCCAGGGCGGCGTCTATGTCCTTGTGCAGCTTGGCGTCCATCGGGAGCCTGCCGCGCTCCTTGGGGGCGATCTCCTTGACGGAGGTGCCGTCCGCGCTGACGACGGCCTTGCCGATGCTGGGCTGGTGCAGCGTGCCGCCGTTGGCGAGGGCCGCGTACACGGAGGCCATCTGCAGGGGCGTGACGAGGGTGTCGCCCTGGCCGATGGAGTAGTTGATCGCGTCGCCCTCGCGCAGCTGGTTGCCCTGGCGGCAGTTCTCGTAGGCGATCCGCTCGGCGAAGGTGCCGTCCTTCTTGCCGTCGCGGCACCAGGCGGCCTTGTTGGCCTCGAAGAAGTCCTTCTTCCACTGCCGGTCGGGGACGCGGCCGGCGACCTCGTTGGGCAGGTCGACGCCGGTCGGCTTGCCCAGGCCGAACTGGTGGGCCGTCTTCAGGAACCAGTCGGCGGGGTCCTTCTTCGGGTTGATCCCGCCGTCCTTCTTCCACTCCTTGTCGGCGAGGAGGTAGTAGACGGTGTCGCAGGAGACCTCCAGGGCGCGGCCGATGGTGATGTCGCCGTAGCCCTGGGACTCGAAGTTGGTGAAGGTCTGCCGGCCGACCGAGTAGGAGCTGGGGCAGGGGTAGCGGGCGTTGAAGGGGTAGCCGGCGTTGACCGCGGCGGTCGAGGTGACGACCTTGAAGATGGAGCCGGGGGCGGCCACGCTCTGGATCGCCCGGTTCAGGAGCGGGTAGTTGGAGTCCTTGTCGGTGAGGGCCGCGTAGTCCTTGGCGGAGATGCCGCCGACCCAGGCGTTCGGGTCGTACGTCGGGTTGGACGCCATGGCGACGATCCGGCCCGTCTTGGCCTCCATGACGACGACGGCGCCGGAGTCGGCCTCGTAGTTGCGGTGCGTGTTGCGGTCGTAGCCCTTGCGGGCCTCGATCATCGCGTTGTTCAGCTCGCGCTCGGCGACCGCCTGCACGCGGGCGTCGATGGAGGTGACGATGTTCGAGCCGGGAGTGGGCTTGTCCGCCTTGGCCAGTCCGATGACTCGGCCGAGGTTGTCGACCTCGTAGCGGGTGATGCCCGCCTTGCCGCGCAGCTCCTTGTCGTACGTGCGCTCCAGGCCGGAGCGGCCCACCTGGTCGGAGCGCAGGTAGGGGGAGTCGGTCTTCTTCGCCTTGGCGATCTCGGCGTCGGTGACCGGCGAGAGGTAGCCGAGGACCTGGGAGGTGTTGGCGCCCTCGGGGCCCGCGTAGCGGCGTACGGCGGTCGGCTCGGCGGTGATGCCGGGGAAGCGCTCGGCGTGCTCCCTTATCTCCAGCACCTGCTCGGTGGTCGCCTCGTCGGTGATCGGGATCGGCTGGTAGGGAGAACCGTTCCAGCACGGCTTGGGCGTCTTGGCGTCGCACAGGCGGACGCTGCCCACGACGTCGTCCGGGTTCAGGCCGAGGACGCCCGCGAGGCGGACGAGGACCTCCTTGCCCTTGTCCTTCATCTTGCTCAGCTCGGTGCGGCTGGCGGAGACCACCATGCGGGTCTCGTTGTCGGCGAGGGGGACGCCGCGGGCGTCGAGGATCGAGCCGCGCACGGCGGGCTGGACGACCTGCTGGACGTGGTTGTTCTTCGCCTCGTCCGTGTACTCGTCGCCGTTGCGGATCTGGAGGTACCAGAGGCGGCCGCCGAGGGTGAGGAGCAGCGAGAAGACGACCACCTGGATGACCACCAGACGGTTCTGGACCCGGGGCGTCCGCCCCGTCTCCGGAATGTTGCTCACGTGAGGACTCCCCCGAAACACTGCCCGCCGCCGACTCCGCCGAGTCTAAGGCGGACCGGGGTCAGAGGGGGAAGGTGCTCCTGCCGTGCTGTACGGAGATCCACTTCTGGGTGGTGAAGGCCTCGACGGTGGACTCGCCGTTCAGCCGGCCCAGGCCGGAGGCCTTCTCCCCGCCGAACGCGGCCAGCGGCTCGTCGCCGATGGTCGAGTCGTTGACGTGGATCATGCCGGTCTCGATGCGCTCGGCGAAGCGGATGCCGCGCTCGACGTCCCGGGTGTGGACGGCGCCGCTCAGGCCGTACGGGGTGGCGTTCGCCATGCGGACGGCCTCCTCCTCGCCGTCGAACACCATGAGCAGGGCGACCGGGCCGAAGATCTCCTGCGTGAGCAGCGGGGAGTCCTCGGGGATGCCGGTGAGCACGGTCGGCTCGACGAGGTTGCCGCGCGTGGCGCCGCGTACGAGCGCCTGGGCGCCGGAGGCGACGGCGCGGTCGACGAGCGCGGTGAGGGCCTCTGCCTGGAAGGAGTTGATCAGCGGGCCGATGTGGGTGTCGGCCTCGCGGGGGTCGCCGGTGCGCAGGGCGCGCACGCGGGCGGTGAACTTGTCCGTGAACTCCTCGGCGACGCGGGTGTCGACCAGGATCCGGTTGGCGGCCATGCAGACCTGGCCCTGGTAGACGAAGCGGCTGAAGACGGCCGCCTCGACGGCGTAGTCGACGTCGGCGTCGTCGAGGACGACGAGGGCGCTGTTGCCGCTGAGCTCCAGGACGGTCCGCTTGAAGTGGCGGGCGGCGACGGCGCCCACGTGCCGTCCGACGCGGTCGGAGCCGGCGAAGGAGATGACCTTCGGGACCGGGTGGGTCAGGAGGGCGTCGCCGATCTCGGCGATGTCCGTGACGAGGACGCTCAGGAGCCCGGCCGGCAGGCCGGCCTCCTCGAAGATCCGGGCGATGACGCCGCCGCCGACCACGGGCGCGTTCTGGTTGGGCTTGACGACGACGGCGTTGCCCAGCGCGAGCGCGGGGGCGGCCGACTTCATCGTGACGAGGAAGGGGAAGTTGAAGGGGCTGATCACGGTGACGACGCCGACGGGGAGCCGCTGGACGCGGCTCTCCTTGCCCGGGACGGGCGAGGTGAGGATCCGGCCTTCGGGGCGTACGGCGAGCTGCATGGCCTCGCGGATGAACTCCTTGGCGAGGTGGATCTCGTACTCGGCCTTGGGACGGGTCCCGCCGAGCTCGTCGATCATCGCCTCGACGATCTCCTTCTCGCGCTCCTCGGTGATCCGCAGGGCCCGCTCCAGTACGGCGCGTCTCGCGTAGGGGCTGGTGGCGGCCCACTCGCGCTGGGCGCGCTCGGCGGCCCGGTAGGCCTGGTCCACCTGCTCGACGGTGGCCACGGTGATGGCGGCGAGCTTCTCCCCGTTGTACGGGTTGACGTCGATGATGTCCCAGGAGCCGTTGCCGGCCAGCCAGGTGCCGTCGATGTACTGGTGAGCCAGGTCCTCGAATATGGACATGCCATCCCTTACTGCGAGCGCGCACCCGGGCGCTGCACCCGAGACCGTTCGGTCATGCACTGATCAGACGTCATAGTACGTGCGGATCAAGACAGTTGGAGGAGACCGCGGAGAAGATCCCGGGTCTGGTCGGGGTCCGGGCAGTCGGCCTGCAGCCGCTCCATCGCCCGCTCGTACTGCGCCACTTCCTCGTCCTTGTCCAGGTAGAGGGCACTGGTGAGCTGTTCCAGATAGACGATGTCCTGGAGGTCGGACTCGGGGAACCGCAGCAGGGTGAAGGCCCCGCTCTCGCCGGAGTGCCCGCCGAAGGAGAACGGCATCACCTGGAGCTGCACGTTCGGCCGCTGCGACACCTCGATGAGGTGCTCCAACTGGCCGCGCATGACGTCCCGTCCGCCGTACGGGCGGCGCAGCGCGGCCTCGTCGAGCACGGCGTGGAAGACGGGGGCGTTCTCGGAGACGAGCACCTTCTGCCGCTCCAGGCGCAGCGCGACGCGGCGCTCGATCTCGGCCCTGCCGGCGCCGGGCATGCCGCGGCTGACGACGGCGTGCGCGTATGCCTCGGTCTGGAGCAGGCCGTGGACGAACTGCACCTCGTAGATGCGGATGAGGGACGCGGCGCCCTCCAGTCCGATGTACGTCTGGAACCAGCCGGGCAGCACGTCGCCGTAGCTGTGCCACCAGCCCGCCGCGTTGGCCTCGCGGACGAGGCCCAGGAGGGACTCGCGCTCGGCGCCGTCCGTGACCCCGTAGAGCGTGAGGAGGTCTTCGACGTCCCTTGCCTTGAAGCTCACCCTTCCCAACTCCAAGCGGCTGATCTTCGATTCGGATGCGCGGATCGAGTAGCCGGCCGCCTCACGGGTGATGCCGCGGGATTCTCGGAGTCGCCTGAGCTGTGAGCCCAGGAGGATGCGGCGCACCACGGAACCGCCTGCTTCTGCGGTCACTAGTCCTGCCCTCCCCATCGCCATGGATACGCGTGGTCTGCGCGTGTGTGCTGCATCGCTGGGCCCCCGTGTCCCCAGGCCTCGCAGTCTGCCACCAAAACGCATCGGCCCGTACTCGTTCTGTAACGGAATCCGGGCTGCCGTAAAAGAAGTCCGTAAGTGTACGTAGGAAGAAATGAGCAAGAACCATCACGGGTGGGGACAGGTCCGGCGCGTGCACGTGCATCTGCCCTTGCATCCAGCTTCTGCATTCGGAACGATGGTGCCGCGCACCTGCGTGCTGTTCGCGCCGGCGCCGGACCGACCCACCCCGCAGTTCTTTCTGGACGCAAGCCGCCGCCACGTCCGCGAATCCCGGGAGTGCCTCGCATGGGGACGAATGGATCGACCATGCTCGAGCCGTTACGGCAGGGCCTGCCCCCGGTCGACCCCACGGCTGTGTCCGGGTCTGCCTCCTGCTCCCTCCCCGCCCGCTTCGAGGCGGTGCGCGGCGCCCGTACGTTCACCCGCTCGACCCTGGCCCAGTGGGGCCTCGACGAGCGATTCGACGACGTGGCCCTCGTCGTCTCCGAGCTCGTCACCAACGCGCTGCGGCACGCCCTGCCCGGGGACCCGCGGCCGGCGGGTGCGGGGCCCGGGGCGGGCGAGCCGGAGGCAGCCGTGCGGCTGCACCTGATGCGGTGGAGCTCCCGGCTGGTGTGCGCGGTGCGCGACCCCAGCGAGGACCGGCCGGGCGGCGCGTTCGAACCCGAGCACACGGAGGAGAACTGCGACCTGGAGTCGGGGCGCGGACTGTTCCTCGTGGACGCCTACAGCGACAGCTGGGGCTGGCACCCGCTCGCGGGCCGGCTCACCGGCAAGGTCGTGTGGGCGCTGTTCATGCTCCCCGAGTAGGCGGCGGGCCGACACGGAGCGGGAAGACGCACTGGCCGGGACCGATCACGAGAGGATCGGTCCCGGCCAGTGCACGTGCACGGCTGGATCTGTGGCACCGTTCCAGAGTCGTCCGAGCCCGGCCCTCAGTGGATCAGGTGGTCGAACTCGCCGTCCTTGACGCCCAGGAGCAGCGCCTCGATCTCGGCCGGCGTGTAGACGAGAGCCGGTCCGTCCGGGAACCGCGAATTGCGCACGGCGACGGCGCCGCCCGGCAGTTTCGCGAACTCCACGCAGGAGCCCTGCGAGTTGCTGTGCTTGCTCTTCTGCCAGGTCACCCCGTCGAGTTCTGCAGCTGCCATCCCGTTGTACGCGTGGTCCACAGGAAGCCCCCGATAGTGCAGATGTCAACTCCACCGGATCATAGCTGTGTTCACGTGTGGCTGCATGGGCAGATGCACGTGCACGCGGAGGGTGCCGCACTGATCACGGTGAGAGGCAACGGAACCAAACACTCCGCCGATGGGGCTGCAACGGATGGCTACGGAGCCAGCGGACGGCGCGACGCGCGACCCCCCACGCTGGCCCGATCGGCGGCGGCGGTGCCGTCGTTCCACCCGGCAGGATCGGTGGCCCCCCGCAGCCGGGTGGTCGTGGTCTGCGGAAACATCTCGTCGGCCCGGGCGGTCACGGCGACGTCGCGGGCCACCAGCGCCGGCAGGTTGTCCGGGGCCTCGCCGGCGGTGTGCTCCGCCGTCTCGGCGAGCCGCTGGCCGAGCCGGCTGGCGTAGGCGAGCAGGAACGACTGCCGGAACGTCTTCGTACGCTTGCGGCCGCCCGCCCGCTGCCCGGCCTCGGCCCGCGTCATCGCGGCCGTCCCCTGCACGAGCAGCGAGGTGTACAGCAGCTCCACGGCCTCCAGGTCGCTCTCGAAGCCGACCACCGTGGAGAACCAGAAGCCGCTGTTCCACACCGCCCGGCACCGGTTGGCCCCGGCGACAGCGTCGAGCAGCACCGCCTTCGCCTCCTCGTACGGCGGCTCCACCCCGATCCGGCAGGCGGACGGCGCCCGCACGGGCGCCTTGCCGCTCGCCGCAAGCAGGGCCTCGTCCACGGTGTGCCGGGCCATCAACTCCTGCGCCTTGGCACTGAGCGCCTCCGCCTCCTCCGGGTAGGAAGTGGCCTCGGCCTTGGCCAGCAGCCCGCGGATACGGCCGAGCATGCGCGGTTCGATGTGCACGTGCGCAAGGGCGTCCACAGCAGGATCCCCCGGCACGGGCGCAACGGGCTCGATCGCGGGAAGCCGTACGAGAAGCCGGAACACCTCCAACACGGCCGTGGCGAGCGAGAACCGGTCCGCCCTCTCCCGCCGCGCGAGCTGCTCCCCGTACCCCGAGTCGTCATCGCCCCACCACACCTCGGCGTCGGTCCACCGCTCGGGCAGCCGCGCGTAGCGGCGCGCCTCGGCGGCGACGAGGTCGGCGGTGATCCGCAGGTGCCGCTCGGCGAGGTCCCGCCGCACGAGCCGCATCACGTCCGCGGGCTGCCACCCCCGCTCCCAGGCCTGCCGCAGATACCGTTCACCCCGCGCGAGCAGCTCCCGAGCCACCCCGCCCCACTGCTGCCCATCGGCAGCGAGCAGCGAGGCCCCGGCATCCAGTCCGGCATCCCCCTGCCCATAAAGCGCCAGCTCACAGCCCCGCTCAACAATCCCCTTCACCCCACCACCTTCCCACGCCCCCACCCGCGCCCCCACCGCGGCCACCTCCGCCGTCACACCGGCCCCCTCCTCTCCCACCGGGCCTCAGGCGCCACCGGCATGCCGGGCCCCTTGTCGTCGTCGCCGGGCAGCCCGCCCGTGCCCGCGCCGTTCTTCCCGTCGGCGGCGCCGGCGGGGAAGACCCGGGCCGGTGCCCTGGGGGAAAGACGACGGCCGGGGCCTTCGGTCACCGCCCCGGCCCGACCAGCGCAGCAGCCAACCGCCCGCCCCCTCGACCACTCCGGCACAGCCCCCGTTCCAGCCCCGCCGGCGCTTGAGGCGCGGGGCCCCGAAACACCAGCACGGCCGTGCCCGGCACCACCGCCCACCCCACACCACCCACCGGCACAGCACCCCGCAAACCCAGCCCGGCCATCACAGCCCCGCCGGCGCTTGAGACGCGGGGCCCGGGGCAGAGCCCCGAGACACCGCCATGGCCGCCTGGCACCACCGCCCACCCCACACCACCCACCAGTGCCGCGCCCCGCAAACCCAGCCCGGCCATCACAGTCCCGCCGGCGCTTGAGGCGCGGGGCCCGGGGCAGAGCCCCGAAAGCACCCCCGTGGCCGCACCCCTGCCGCACCCCGCAGCCACGGCACGCGGCCCGGGCCGCAGCCCCGCTGTCAGCGCCCGGTGGGACACTCGCATGCATGAGCGACCCCGCACCCCGTTGGGCCTTGGCCGAAGACGCCGAAGGCCACTGGCAGGCGGCCGCCCTCACCCCCACCCCCACACCCCCCATCCGCGTGCGCGACCCCGCGGAGGCGATCCGCGCCGCCCCCGCCGGGACCCGCTGGATCTGGCGGTCCACGGCGGCCGTGTACCCCCGCCTCCTCGCCGCCGGCATCCGCATCGACCGCTGCTACGACATCGAGGTCGCCGAGCTGCTGCTCCTCGGCCACGAGGGCCGCTCCGGCGAGCCCCGCTCGGCCGCGGCCGCATGGGCCCGCCTCACGGGTGCGCCCGTACCGCCCGACCTTCCGGCGCGCGCGGCAGCGCCCGGCGCGCAGGACTCCCTGTTCGATCCGCAGCCCGCGCCGCTGCCCCTCGATGCGCTGATCGCCGTCTACGAGGACCAGGCCCGCCGGCACGACGCCACCGCCCACCCGGACCGCATGCGCCTGCTGACGGCCGCGGAGTCGGCGGCGTTCCTGATCGCGGCGGAGATGCACCGCGCCGGCATGCCGTGGCGGGCGGACATCCACCGCGCACTGCTCACCGACCTGCTGGGCGAGCGCTACGCCGGCGGCGGCGAGCCCCGCCGCCTGGCCGAGCTGGCGGAAGCCGTCTCCTCGGCGTTCGGCCGCCGCGTCCGCCCGGACCTGCCGGCGGACGTCACGAAGGCCTTCGCCCAGGCGGGCATCCGCCTGACCTCCACCCGCCGCTGGGAGATCGAGGGCCTGGAGCATCCGGCCGTCGCGCCGCTCCTCGCGTACAAGAAGCTCTACCGGATCTACACCGCGCACGGCTGGGCCTGGCTCCAGGACTGGGTGCGGGACGGCCGCTTCCGCCCGGAGTTCGTCCCCGGCGGCACCCTGACCGGCCGCTGGGTGACCAACGGCGGCGGCGCCCTGCAGATCCCCAAGGTCATCCGCCGGGCGGTCGTCGCGGACCCGGGTTGGCGCCTGGTCGTCGCGGACGCCGACCAGCTGGAGCCGCGGGTGCTGGCCGCGATCTCCCGCGATCCGGCGTTCATGGCGGTGGCGGGCCGTGCGGAGGACCTGTACACGGCCGTCTCCCGCCAGGGCTTCTCCGGTGACCGGGAGACGGCGAAGATCGCCGTACTGGGCGCCGTGTACGGCCAGACGTCCGGCGACGGCCTGAAGAACCTGGCCGCCCTGCGCCGCCGATTCCCGCAGGCGGTCGCGTACGTGGACGAGGCGGCGCGGGCCGGCGAGGAGGGCCGCCTCGTACGCACCTGGCTGGGCCGCACCTGCCCGCCGCCCGCCCGCTCCGGCTCGGCGGCCGACGACCCGTACGGCGAGGCCGGCATCCCGCAGGAGCCGGACACCCCGCCCCCGGACGGCACTCACACCCAGAACGACGCGTGGACCCCGAGCTACGCCTCGACGAACACCCGCGCCCGCGGCCGCTTCACCCGCAACTTCGTGGTGCAGGGCAGCGCGGCGGACTGGG
Source organism: Streptomyces toxytricini (assembly GCF_014649915.1). GTDB lineage: Bacteria > Actinomycetota > Actinomycetes > Streptomycetales > Streptomycetaceae > Streptomyces > Streptomyces toxytricini. The sequence goes on from NZ_BMTY01000019.1 coordinate 84,221, forward strand.
CGCTGCTGATGCTGGCGGCGCTGCGGCAGTCGATCGCGGCCGCGGGCATGCGGGCGGAGCTGGTCTTCTTCCAGCACGACGAGGTGATAGTCCACTGTCCGGCCGAGGAGGCGGAGGCGGTCGCAGAGGCGATCCGCGCGGCCGGCGACCGCGCCGCCCGCATCGCCTTCGGCGACACCCCGGTCCGCTTCCCGTTCACCACGGCGGTCGTGGAGTGCTACGCGGACGCCAAGTGAGGGGTCACTTCCCGGCGGCGGGCTGAGCGGGCAGCGAGAACACGTTGTCCGGGGACACGATCTTCGTGATGGCCTGACCGAACAGCGTGCTCGGCTCCTCGCCCTCGGCGGAGATGTCGGTGTTGAGCAGCACCACCAGCGTCGCCTGCGCCTCCGGCAGATAAAGGGTCAGCGACTGATAACCGGGAAGCGACCCGTTGTGCCCGACCCACCCGTGGTCGAGGAAGATCCCGAGCCCGTACCCCGTCCCGGGCAGCGCTGGATCGACCTCCAGCCGCTGCTTCTGCGTCTCCGGCTCCAGCAGCGTGCCGGTGGCCACGACGCGGGCCCATGTCCGCAGGTCGGCGAGGTCGGAGTACATCGCCCCGGCCGCCCATCCCCACGACGGGTTCCAGTCGGCGGTCTCCTCGACCTTCCCGGTGGCGGTCTGGTCGGTGTACCCCTGCGCGTGCGGCGTCGGCCAGGCGGCACCGGGCGGCAGCGCGGTCCGCTTCAACCCGGCGGGCTCGACGACCTCGTCGGCGAGGAAGTCGCCCAACCCCCTGCCGCTCACCTTCTCGATGACGAGCCCGAGCAGGATCAGGTTGGTGTTGCAGTAGTAGAACTTGGCGCCGGGCTCGAACAGCACCGGATGCTTGAACGAGTACGCGAGCAGCTGCTGCGGCGTGAACGGCCGCTGCGGGTCACTGGTCAGCGCCTTGAAGAACCCTTCGTCCTCGGAGTAGTTGAACAGCCCGCTCCGCATCCCGGCGAGCTGCCGCAACGTAATCCGATCCCCGTTGGGAACCCCGGAGACGTACTTCCCGATGGGATCGTCCAGCCCGACCTTCCCGTCGTCGACGAGCCGCAGCAGCCCGGTGACCGTGAACGTCTTGGTCTCGCTGCCGATACGCATGTACAAGCCGGTGGACATGGGCGCCCCGGTCGCCTTATCGGCAACGCCGAACGTACGCACGTACTCGCCCTTGCCGGGCGCTGACACGGCCACCATCACCCCGGGCACCCGGGCGTCGACCATGACCTTCCGCACGGCATCGTCCAACTGCCGCGCCACGGCGGGCGTGATCCGCACGACGTCCCCGTCATCCCGCACGGGCGCAACGACCCCAGGCGGCCCTCCCGCCTCAAGGGCGTATCCCGTCCCCCCGCCGAGAGGCACCGCCACGAGTCCCGCCGCGACCGCACCCACCGCCGCCTTGCGCCACCGTGTCACCATCCCGGCCTCCAACCCGAAGCCCGACCCCTCTCACGCTAGCCCGCCCCCACACCCCCGGCGACCGCTGCCGACGCGGCCCCACCGCCTCATGCAAAAGGCCCGGATCACCGTGGGGTGATCCGGGCCTGTTCCGAGCCGCCTTCGGGATTCGAACCCGAGACCTACGCATTACGAGTGCGTTGCTCTGGCCAACTGAGCTAAGGCGGCACCGCCGGTAGACAAGTGTTCCCCTGGTGGGGTTCGCTCATCAGCAGCGGCGCCTAGTCTACAGGCTCGAACGGGGTGCCCCGAACCGGGTTGTGGGGCGGGTCCCCGGGCGCCCGGTCACGTGCACTTTTTACCGTTCTGCGGGGGCTTGCCCTCCAGGAGGTAGGTGTTGATCGCGTTGTCGATGCACGTGCTGCCGCGGCCGTATGCCGTGTGGCCGTCGCCGTCGTACGTGAGGAGGACGCCCGAGTCGAGCTGGCCCGCCAGGGCCTGGGCCCACTTGTACGGGGTCGCCGGGTCGCGGAGGGTGCCGACGACCACGATCGGAGCGGCGCCCTTCGCGGTCAGGGGGCGGGCCTCGCCTGTGGCCTTGACCGGCCAGTACGTGCAGTTCAGCGCGGCCCACGCCAGGCCCGTGCCGAACACCGGGGACGCCTTGCGGAACGAGGGCAGGGCCGCCTGGACGGCCTCGGGGCCGGAGAAGGCCGGCGGCTGGTCGAGGCAGTTCACGGCGGCGTTCGCGTACATCAGGTTCGCGTACCGGCCGTCGGGCTCGCGCTCGTAGTACGTGTCGGCGAGCGCGAGGAGGCCCGAGCCGTCGCCGTCCATCGCCGCGGCGATCGCCTCGCGCAGCTGCGGCCAGGCGCTCTCGTCGTACAGGGCGGCGATCACGCCCGTCGTGGCGAGGGACTCGCCGAGCGGGCGGGCCGGGTCTCCGCTGGGCACCGGCTCGGCGTCGAGCGCGGTGAAGAACTCCCCGAGCCGGGCGGCCACCGAGTCCGGCCCGCCCTTGCCGAGCGGGCAGTCCGGCTGCTTCGCGCAGTCCCGGGCGAAGGAGCGGAAGGCGGTTTCGAAGCCGGCGGTCTGGTCGCGGTTCATGTCGATCGCCGCGCGGGAGGGGTCCATCGCCCCGTCCAGGACGAGCCGGCCGGCCCGGCCGGGGAAGAGGTCCGCGTACGTGGCGCCGAGGAAGGTGCCGTACGAGGCCCCGACGTACGTCAGCTTCTCGTCGCCGAGGACCGCGCGCAGCATGTCCATGTCCCGGGCGGCGTCGACGGTGGAGACGTGCGGCAGGATGCGCTCCGAGCGCTCCCGGCAGGCCGCGGCGAACTCCTTGAACGAGGCGACGAGCCGGGCGCGCTCCGCCTCGTCGTCGGGGGTCTGGTCCACCTGCGTGAACTTGTCCATGCCCGGCCCGGTCAGGCATTGGACGGGGCTGCTGCGGTCCACGCCGCGCGGGTCGAAGGACACGATGTCGTACTGGGCGCGTACGGACGCCGGGTAGCCGATGCCGGCGAAGGCCTGGAGGTAGCCGATGCCGGAGCCGCCCGGTCCGCCCGGGTTGACGACCAGCGAGCCGAGGCGCTTGCCGGGGCCGGTCGCGGGGCGGCGGGCGATGGCGATGTCGACGTCCTGGCCGGACTCGGGGTGGGCGTAGTCCAGGGGGGCCTTCATGGTGGCGCACTGGAAGCCGGGGACACCGCAGTCGCGCCAGGCCGGCTTCTGCTCGTAGTACAGGCGCAGCGCGGCGGGGACGGCGGTCGGCTGCGCGGCCGGGGTGGTGCCGCGGACCGCTGAGGCGGAGGCGCGGGAGGCCGTCGAGCCGTCCGAGGTGCAGCCGGAGAGCAGCAGCCCGGCCGCCGCGAGGACGGTGCCGGTGGTGCGCAGGAGGCGACTGGTGTCCATCCTCGGAGCCTACGTGCCTGCGGGCGCCCCGGCCGGGTGAGCGTCGGGCGGCCGCCCGGGCACTGCCCGGCGTTCCCGCGCCGCCGCCGGGCGGGTCGCTCGTACGGGTGAGCGGTCAACCGCGGCCGACCGGGGCGGGCCGGGCTCCTGCGGGCGGGGTCCTGCGGCTGTCAGCCCGCGCGGAGTGCCATCGTCATGGCCTCGACCGCGAGGAGCGGGGCCACGTTGCGGTCGAGGGCCTCGCGGCAGGCGCTGATCGCCTCGATCCGCCGCAGGGTGCGCTCGGGGCCGCCGGCCCGGGCGATCCGTTCGAGGTCGGGGCGCAGGTCCTCGTTGGCGATGGCGAGGGCGCTGCCGAGCTGGAGGGCGAGGACGTCGCGGTAGAAGCCGGTGAGGTCGGTCAGGGCGAGGTCGAGGCTGTCGCGCTGGGTGCGGGTGCGGCGGCGCTTCTGGCGGTCCTCCAGCTCCTTCATTACGCCGGCCGTGCCGCGCGGCAGGCGGCCGGAGGTACCGGCTCCGGCGCCGAGGGCGGCCTTCAGCTCCTCGGTCTCCTTGGCGTCGACCTCCTCGGCGAGCTGCTTGGCGTCCTCGGCGGCGGCGTCGACGAGCTCCTGGGCGGCCTTCAGGCAGCCGCCGACGTCGGCGACGCGGAGCGGGAGCTTCAGGACGGAGGCGCGGCGGGCGCGGGCGGACTCGTCCTGGGCGAGCCTGCGGGCGCGGTCGAGGTGCCCCTGGGTGGCCCGGGCGGCGAAGGCGGCCATGTCGGGCGGGATGCCGTCGCGCCGTACGAGCACGTCCGCGACGGCCGCGACGGGCGGGGTCCGCAGCGTCAGGTGCCGGCAGCGGGAGCGGATGGTGGGGAGCACGTCCTCCAGGGACGGGGCGCACAGCAGCCACACGGTCCGCGGAGCGGGCTCCTCCACGGCCTTCAGCAGGACGTTGGCGGCGCCCTCGGTCAGGCGGTCGGAGTCCTCCAGGACGATGACCTGCCAGCGGCCGACGGCCGGGGAGAGCTGGGCGCGGCGGACGAGGTCGCGGGTCTCCTTGACGCCGATGGACAGCAGGTCGGTCCGGACGACCTCCACGTCCGCATGGGTGCCGACCATGGTGGTGTGGCAGCCGTCGCAGAAGCCGCAGCCGGGCTCGCCGCCGAGGGCGCGGTCGGGGCTGGTGCACTGGAGGGCGGCGGCGAAGGCGCGGGCGGCGGTGGCCCGGCCGGAGCCGGGCGGGCCGGTGAAGAGCCAGGCGTGGGTCATCTTGGACGCGGCGGGCGGCTCCTCCCCGGCCTCCACGGCCGTGACGAGGGCATCGGCGTCACGGGCGGCCGCGGCCAGCTGCGCCTGCACCCGCTCCTGGCCCACCAGGTCGTCCCACACGGGCATCCCGCCCACCGCCTTCCACGTACTGCTCGCGCACCATCCGCCATGCCGGCCGCACGGCCGCCGCCGACTCGGCACGTGCGCCCTCCAGTGTGACGCCCACCGCCGACAGTCCCGACCACGCGGGTCCTTTGCCCGGATCCGGCCGGCTGCCCGGCCCGGTGCCGGGCAAGGCCCTGGGCGCCTCCGGCACCTGCATTCCCGCGGGCGCCTGCCGGGCAGCGGAAACCCGCCCGCGGCCCCGATCCCGGCTTCAAGGCCGGAGCCCGACCGCCGTCGGCAACCCGGCTCGGCCCGGCGCGAGTACCGGGACCGGGACCGGGACCGGGTCGGCAACCTGCCGCGGAGCCGGTTGCGGTCCCGACGCGGAACCGGTCAGGAGCCGCCTCCGGCCGAGGGCGCGCCCCGGGCCGGGGCTCATCCGCCCCGGCCCGAGCCGTGCCTCGCCGCCAACGCCGGGCCGCCGGCCGCCACCCGGCGCCGTGGTCCCGCACCGGGGCCGGAGTCCGAGGGCCTGCCCCGTCTTCGCGTACCCGCGGGCGCCTCCCGGTCGGCAGCAGCCCGGCGTGGCCCGCTCCGGGCCGCAGCCGCCCGGTTCCGCGGGCGCCCGTACGCGCCTGGCCCGCGGCCGACAACCCGCCACGGGCGCAGCCCCCCGACCTGCGCCCAGCGCCCCCGTCGCCGGGCCGCCGGCGCCTCTCGGCGGGCGGCAGCCCGGGTACGGCGGGGCAGGGGCCGGGCTCGCCCCCCGTCAGCGGTTGCGGCGGCCGTTTTCGTCGTCTTCGGTGTCGTCGCGCGGGCCGAGCAGTTCGTCCGCCAGGGTCGGCATGTCGTCGTCCTCGGCGTCCTGCGCCCACGACGGGCGTCCGGACCGGGGCCGGCCGGCTTCGTCGAGGAGCGGCAGTTCGCGGGTCACGTCGTCGTCGGCGTCCCGGAAGATGCCCGGCGGGACCCGGTCCGCCGGGTCGTGGTCGGGGCGCCGGGCCGTGGGCCTGACCGCCGAGTGCGCCTGCGGGCGGGGCCGGGGCGCGTCCGGGCGTACGGGCGGCAGGACGGCCGTCTCGTCGGCCGGGTCGGACGCCGGCACGGGCGGCAGCACGGAGGTCTCCGCCGCCGGGTCGACCCGGTCCGCGGCGGGCCCGGCCGGGTCCGCCTTCGGCATCGGCACCGTCTGCGTCACGTCGTCGGGGCGGACGACCCGCTTGTCCACCGGCGGCCGGACCACGGGGGTCTCCACCGTCACCGCGTCGTCCGGGTGCGGCTCCTTGGTCATGGAGATACGCGGGGCCGGCTCGGCGGGCGCGGCGGCAGGGGGCGCAGCGGCAGCAGCCGCGGCCTTGCGGGCCGCTTCCGCTGCGGCGGCGGCAGCCTGGGCCTCCGCCAGCCGACGGGCCTCCTCGGCCTTCAGCAGCGCCTCTTCGGCGCGCCGCTGCTTCTCCCGGCGCCGCTCCTCCGCCTCGGCGCGGAGCCGGGCCTCCTCCTCCGCCTGCAGGCGGAGCCGCTCCTGCTCGGCGGCGCGGGCTTTCGCCTCGGCCTCGGCGCGCAGCCGCTCGGCCTCGGCGCGGGCGCGCGCCTCCTCTTCGGCGCGCAGCCGCTCCTCCTCGGCCTTGCGGGCGGCCTCCTCCTCGGCGATGCGGCGCGTCTCGGCAGCCTCCGCCTCGGCCCGGCGGCGGGCCTCCTCGGCCTCGCGGGCCCGGCGGGCCTCCTCCTCGGCGCGCAGGCGCTCCGCTTCGGCCTTCCGCGCGGCCTCCTCCTGCGCGCGGCGCCGCGCCTCCTCCTCGGCCTTCCGGCGCGCCTCGACCTGGGCGACCGCCTCGGCCTCGGAGAGCGGGAGCATCCGGTCCAGGCGGTGGCGTACGACGGTGGCCACCGACTCCGGGTCCTGTCCGGCGTCGACGACGAGGTAGCGGCCGGGGTCGGCCGCGGCCAGGGTGAGGAAGCCGGCCCGGACCCGCTGGTGGAACTCGGCGGGCTCGGACTCCAGCCGGTCGGGGGCCTCGGTGAACCGCTCGCGGGCGGTCTCCGGGGAGACGTCGAGCAGCACGGTCAGGTGGGGGACGAGCCCGTCGGTCGCCCAGCGCGAGATGCGGGCGATCTCGGTCGGGGACAGGTCGCGGCCGGCGCCCTGGTAGGCCACCGAGGAGTCGATGTAGCGGTCGCTGATGACGACGGCGCCGCGCTCCAGGGCGGGCCGGACCACCGTGTCGACGTGCTCGGCGCGGTCGGCGGCGTACAGCAGGGCCTCGGCGCGGTTCGACAGCCCGGCGGAGGAGACGTCGAGCAGGATCGAGCGCAGCCGCTTGCCGACCGGGGTGGCGCCCGGCTCGCGCGTGACGACGACCTCGTGTCCCTTGCCCCGTATCCACTCGGCCAGGGCCTGGACCTGGGTGGACTTGCCGGCGCCGTCGCCGCCTTCGAGGGCGATGAAGAACCCGGAGCCGGCCGGGGCCTGGAGGGGCTCCCCGCCGCGCAGCGCGTCGCGCAGGTCGCGGCGCAGGGGTACGCCGCCCCGGTCGTCGGCCTTGGCGAGCACGATCACGGCGACCGGCAGCAGCAGGGCTCCGACGAGCATCAGCGTGTACGCGGCGCCCCCGTGCCGGAACACCAGGTCGCCGGCGGTCAGCCGGTGCGGGCCGATGCCGGCCGCCACCACGGGGGCGACGAGCGCGCCGAGGCCGACCGCGACCCGTACGACGGCCTGGAGGTGCTCGGTGGTGCGGCCGCGGCGGAGCTCCTCGGTCTCCTGGTCCAGCAGGGTGTGCCCGGTGTTCGCGGCGACGCCCGCGGCGGTGCCGGCGAGCAGTGACAGCAGCAGCACGGTCGCGGTGTCGGGCACCAGGCCGCTCAGCAGCAGCGCGGCGCCCTCGACCGCTATGGCGAGGGCCAGCAGCCGGCGCCGGGACAGGGCGGGCAGCACCTTCCCGGCCTGGGTGGCGCGGATGCCGGCGGCGGTGCCGCCGAGGAGGGCCAGGACGAGCAGCGCGAAGGCGGCGGGGCCGCCGCCGAGGCCGTACGCGTGCAGCACGGCGACGGCCGCGGCAGCGGATACGGCTCCGGCGACGGCCGCGCAGGCCAGGACGAACAGCGGGATGGAGCCGGTGCGCCCCTTGTCGGGCCGGTCTCCCGCCTTGGGGGCGCGCAGCCCCTCCAGCGGCGAGCGCGGCCGCGGGGTCCGGCTCTCGGGCAGGACCAGCGGGACGAGCAGCGACAGGGACGCGGCGAACAGTCCGGCGGCCACGTACGAGCCGAGGGCGGCCTGGTTCGCGGCGAGCCAGTCCACGCCGAGGGCGAGGGCCTTGCCGACCAGGGTGGCGGCGAGCAGCACGGCCGCGGCGACGGGCATCGCGGCGAACGAGGTACGCAGGGTGAGCCGGCGCAGCGCGTCGAGGTGGTCGGGCAGCGGCCGCACGGCGGCGCCCTCGGGCGGCGCGGCGGGCAGCAGGCCGGGGGCTGCGCTGTCCTTGGCCAGGGTCCACAGCCGCTCGGCGGCGCCGGCGACGAAGACGGTGGCCAGCAGCGCGGTCAGCGCATGCGCCGGGATCCAGTCGAGCCACAGCGGGGCGACGACGAACAGTCCGATCCGGAGCGCGTCGGCGGCGATCATCGTCCAGCGGCGGTCGAGCTTGCCGCCGGGGGCGACGAGCCCCGCGAGCGGGCCGAGCAGGACGGCGCCGAAGACCAGGGTCGCCGCGATGCGGGCGCCGAAGACGGCCGCGATCGTCAGGGCCCAGCCGCGGTAGCCACCGCCGAACACCTCCTGGGAGACGGCGGTCTGGAAGGCCAGCAGCACCAGGACCAGCAGGGCGAGGGCGTCGCCGATGCCGCTCACGAGCTGGGCGCTCCACAGCCGCCGCAGCCTGGGTGTGCGCAGCAGTGCGCGCACCGCCCGCTCGCGGGAGTCCGCGGCGAGGGCTTCGTCGTAGGAGGGGTTCACGGGGGCGGTCACGCCAGTCGGCTGCTCGGCTCGCGTCATCCGCCCAGCCTATCCGCTGCGCCGGACGGCTGCGGATGCCTGTGGACAACCCCGGCGGCCCCTCCCCGCGGCCCGCCCCGGCACCTCCCGGCGCACGCCGGGAGCGTCGGCCCGAAGCCCCCCGGACGCGCGGCGGGGCCGGTACCCCGCGCGCACGCGCCGGTACCGCCCCGCCGGGGTCCTGCGGTCCTGCGGTCCTGCGGTCCTGCCTACTCCTCGGCCGAGCCCGCCGCCGCGGCCGTCTTCTTCGCGGCGGCCGCCTTCGCGGTGGTCGTCTTCTTCGCGGCCGTCTTCTTCGCCGTCGTCGTCTTGGCCGCCGCCGTCTTCTTCGCGGCGGTCTTCTTCGCGGTCGTCGCCTTCTTCGCCGGGGCCTTCTTCACGGCCTTCTTGGCCGTCTTCTTCGCCGGCCCCTTCGCCCGCTTCTCGGCGAGCAGCTCGTAGCCGCGCTCCGGGGTGATCGTCTCGACGTCGTCGTCGCGCCGCAGCGTCGCGTTCGTCTCGCCGTCCGTCACGTACGGGCCGAAGCGGCCGTCCTTGACGACGACCGGCCGCTCGCTGACCGGGTCGGTGCCCAGCTCCTTCAGCGGCGGCTTGGCCGCCGCCCGCCCGCGGGCCTTGGGCTGGGCGTAGATCGCCAGCGCCTCGTCGAGAGTGATCGTGAAGAGCTGCTCCTCCGACTCCAGCGACCGCGAGTCCGTCCCCTTCTTCAGGTACGGGCCGTACCGGCCGTTCTGCGCGGTGATCTCCACGCCCTCGGCATCGGTGCCCACGGTGCGCGGCAGCGACATCAGCTTCAGGGCGTCGTCGAGGGTGACGGTGTCCAGGGACATCGACTTGAACAGCGAGGCGGTGCGCGGCTTGACGGCGTTCTTGCCGGTCTTCGGCGTGCCCTCGGGCAGGACCTCGGTCACGTAGGGCCCGTACCGGCCGTCCTTGGCGACGATCTGGTTGCCGCTGACCGGGTCGGCGCCCAGCTGGAACTCGCCGCTCGGCTTGGCGAAGAGCTCCTCCGCGTACGCGACCGTCAGCTCGTCGGGGGCGAGGTCGTCGGGCACGTCGGCCCGCTGGTGGCCCTCGGCGTCCTTCTCGCCGCGCTCCACGTACGGCCCGTAGCGGCCGACGCGCAGCACGATGCCCTCGCCGACCGGGAAGGAGGAGATCTCCCGGGCGTCGATCGCGCCGAGGTCGGTGACGAGCTCTTTCAGGCCGCCGAGGTGGTCGCCGTCGGCGGGCACGATGCCGGAGGCTTCCTCGGAGCCGAAGTAGAAGCGCTTGAGCCACGGCACCGCCTGTGCCTCGCCGCGGGCGATGCGGTCGAGGTCGTCCTCCATCTTGGCGGTGAAGTCGTAGTCGACGAGCCGGCCGAAGTGCTTCTCCAGCAGGTTGACGACGGCGAACGACAGGAAGGACGGCACGAGGGCCGTGCCCTTCTTGAAGACGTAGCCGCGGTCGAGGATCGTCCCGATGATCGACGCGTACGTCGACGGGCGGCCGATCTCGCGCTCTTCGAGCTCCTTGACCAGCGAGGCCTCGGTGTAGCGGGCCGGCGGCTTGGTGGCGTGGCCGTCAGCGGTGATCTCGTCGGCGGCGAGCGCGTCGCCCTCCGCGACCTGCGGCAGGCGCCGCTCGCGGTCGTCGAGCTCGGCGTTCGGGTCGTCCGCGCCCTCGACGTACGCCTTCATGAATCCGTGGAAGGTGATCGTCTTGCCGGAGGCGGTGAACTCGGCGTCCCGGCCGTCGCGGGCCGTGCCGCCGATCCTGACGGTGACGGAGTTGCCGGTCGCGTCCTTCATCTGGGAGGCGACGGTCCGCTTCCAGATCAGCTCGTAGAGCCGGAACTGGTCGCCGGTCAGGCCGGTCTCGGCGGGCGTGCGGAAACGATCACCCGAAGGGCGAATCGCCTCGTGCGCCTCCTGCGCGTTCTTGACCTTGCCCGCGTAGACGCGAGCCTTCTCCGGCAGGTAGTCGGCCCCGTACAGCTGCGTGACCTGCGCACGGGCCGCGGCCACGGCGGTGTCGGACAGCGTCGTGGAGTCGGTTCGCATGTAGGTGATGAAGCCGTTCTCGTACAGCTTCTGCGCCACCTGCATGGTCGCCTTCGCCCCGAAGCCGAGCTTGCGCGAGGCCTCCTGCTGGAGCGTCGTCGTACGGAACGGGGCGTACGGGGAGCGGCGGTAGGGCTTGGACTCGACCGAGCGGACAGCGAAGGAGCTGTCCGCGAGGGCGGCGGCCAGGGCGCGCGCGTTCGCCTCGTCGAGGTGGAGGACCTCGGCGTTCTTCAGCTGCCCGTTCGCACCGAAGTCGCGGCCCTGGGCGACGCGCTTGCCGTCGACGGTGTTCAGGCGGGCGACGAGGGTCGACGGGTCGGAGGGGTCGCCGGCCCGGCCGGTGGAGAAGGTGCCGGTCAGGTCCCAGTACTCGGCGGAGCGGAAGGCGATGCGCTCGCGCTCGCGCTCGACGACGAGGCGGGTGGCCACGGACTGCACGCGGCCCGCCGAGAGCTTCGGCATGACCTTCTTCCACAGCACCGGGGACACCTCGTAGCCGTAGAGCCGGTCGAGGATGCGGCGGGTCTCCTGGGCGTCGACCATGCGCTGGTTCAGTTCGCGCGGGTTGGCGACGGCGTCGCGGATCGCGTCCTTGGTGATCTCGTGGAAGACCATGCGGTGGACGGGGACCTTCGGCTTCAGGACCTCCTGGAGGTGCCACGCGATGGCCTCGCCCTCGCGGTCCTCATCGGTGGCGAGGAAGAGCTCGTCCGATTCGGCCAGGAGCTCCTTGAGCTTCCTGACCTGGGCCTTCTTGTCGGCGTTGACGACGTAGATCGGCTGGAAGTCGTGCTCGACGTCCACGCCGAGGCGGCGCACCTCGCCCGTGTACTTCTCGGGTACCTCCGCGGCGCCGTTCGGGAGGTCGCGGATGTGCCCGACGCTCGCCTCGACGACGTATCCCGGGCCGAGGTAGCCCTTGATCGTCTTCGCCTTGGCAGGGGACTCGACGATGACGAGTCGGCGGCCGCCCTGTGCGGTCTCGCTAGTCGGGGACAACTTGGCTCTTCTCTCCGGTCGGCACTCGGTCGCAGTACGGCGACGCTGCGGAGTGTGACGGTACAACCCGCCCCCGTGTCAAACGGCACAAGCCCGCAACGGCCACTCGAACGGTAACCCGACTAGTGCCATTTCTGCCGCCCGGATACCCCGCCGGACCCGTCCCGATCACCGGCCCGAGTGGCCAGGGGGCCGTCTGGCCCCGCCCCCGCACCCCTCCTGACGTCAGGCTTTGCCCCGCGGACCGCGGCCGGCGGGGCGGGCGGAGTCAGACGTGTGCGAGGCACCACGCCCCGAGGGCCAGCGACGCCGCCGCGCCGAGTAGGGCCGCCGGGAGGGCGAGCGAGGGGCGCACGCCCTCGGCAACCGGCGCGCCGCGTCGCGCGCACGCCCCCGTCCAGGCCAGCAGGGCCGTCCCGTACAGCAGGAACACCACCGCCGCGAACACCGCCGGACCGCGCTCCATGCCGTTCCCCCCTCGTCGCCGGCGCCGCTCCGGGGGCCCCGGCGTCCCCCCGGCACCCCGGGGCCCCTCGGGCGTGCGCCCCGTCCGCCGCGGAGCCTGCCAGCCGCGGGGGAACGGCAGGCGAACCCCCGGTGACGGCTCAGCGGTCGGCGACCGGCTCCAGGAACCCCTGCTCGACGAGCAGCCGGATCGCCTCCGGGGTCCGGGCCCGCAGCCCCACCGGGTCCTCCTGCACCAGCTGCGCGATGGCGTCGAGGATCCGGCCCGCGCTGAGCGAGCCGTCGCAGACGCCCGCGAAGCCGGCCCCGACCGTGTCGACCTTGGTGGCCCGCCGCATGCCGCGGTTCTGCCGCAGCACCACGTGCTCCGGGTCCTCCGCGCCGGGCGCGCCGACCTGCTCCTGGACGACCTCGCCGGCCAGGGCGAAGCGGGCCTCCAGCAGGGCCGCGTCGTCGTGGTCGCGCAGGTAGTCCTGGCGGGCGAAGTGCGCCGCGACCGCGTCGCCGAGCGGCTGCTCCACCGGGTGCGGCCACTCCTCGACCACGATCGACGGCTCCTCCGCGCCGCTGCGGCGCAGCGTGATCCACCCGAAGCCGACCGCCTTGGTCTTGCGGGCCTCGAACTCGTCGAGCCATTCCTCGTACCGGCGCGCGTACTCCTCCGGCGCGGTGCGGTGGTCGCCCGCGTCGCGCAGCCACAGCTCGGCGTACTGGGTCACGTCCTGGACGTCGCGCTGGACGATCCAGGCGTCGCAGCCGCGCGGCACCCAGGAGCGGACCCGGTCCCGCCAGTCCTCCCCCTCGACGTGCTGCCAGTTGCCGAGGAACTGCGCGTAGCCGCCGGGGTTCAGGTGCGCGCCGGCCTGCTGGACGAGCGTGCGGCACAGGTCGTCGCCGCCCATGCCGCCGTCCCGGTACGTCAGCCGGGCGCCGGGGGAGATGACGAACGGCGGGTTGGACACGATGAGGTCGTACGCGGCGTCCCCGACGGGCTCGAACAGCGACCCGAGGAGCAGCTCGGCCTCCGGCGCCCCGGACAGGGCGAGCGTCAGCCGGGTGAATTCCAGGGCGCGGGGGTTGACGTCGGTGGCGGTGACGCGGGTGGCGTGCCCGGCGGCGTGCAGCGCCTGGATGCCGGAGCCGGTGCCGAGGTCGAGGGCGGTGCCGACGGGGGTGCGCACGGTGATCCCGGCGAGGGTGGTGGAGGCGCCGCCGACGCCGAGGACGACGCCCTCCTCGCGCGAGCCGATCCCGCCGGCCCCGCCGACGGCGCAGCCGAGGTCGGAGACGATGAACCAGTCCTCGCCGTCCGGGCCGCCGTACGGGCGGACGTCGACGGCGGCGCGGACCGCGTCCCCGCCGCCGGCGTCCTCCGCGCGGTGCAGCCAGCCGTCGGCGAGAGCGGCCTCCAGCGGCAGCGCCCGCGCGGCGTCCGCGGACGGCACGGTCTGCCGGAGCAGGAACAGCCGGACCAGGCTCGCGAGCGGGCTGCCGCCGGCGCTCCGTGTGGCGCGCAGGGCGGGCACGGTCTCGCTGCGGGCCAGGGCGGCGTAGGCGGGGGCGCCGAGCAGGTCGAGCAGCCCGTCGGCGGTGAAGCCGGCGGCGAGCAGCGCGGTGCGGAGTTCGGCGGCGCGGTCGGGCGTGGGGAGGCTGGAGGTACTCACGCGTCCATTGTGTCGGCCGGCGCCGCCGATCGGTGCGGCGCGCGGCCGGGCGCCCGGCAGGTGCCGCGGCGGAGGTCCGCCGGGCGGCCCGGCGGACCGGTGGATCAGCCCGTCGGTGCGGGGGCCGCGACCTTGCAGCCCTTCTGCGCGTTCAACGCCTTCGCCATGCCGCTCTCGTTGAGCTCGCCGAAGGCGTTCTTGCTGCCCTGGTTCGCCGCCTCGATGTCGCCGCTGAGAGCTTCGAGGCCGTCGGCGAACTTCGCCGGGTCCTTCGCGTCCAGCGCGTCGATCTTGGTCTTCACGTCCGCGTAGCCCTTGGCCGCCGCTTCGAAGCCGCCGGCCGACGCGTCGAGCGTGGACTGCCCGTCCTTGACGGGCGGGACGCCGGCGTCGCGCAGGGCCTTGGCCATCGCCGTGTACGCGTCGGCCTGCGTCTGGAAGGCGGCGGAGTCGACCCTCTGGACCTCGTCCGACTTGCTGTCCTGCGACGAGACCCGCTTCATCTCGGCGTTCGCCTTCTCGACCTTGTCCAAGTGCGGCTGCCACACGTCGCAGACCTTCTTGGCCCAGGCGTTGGCCTTCTCGTCGCCGTCGTCGCCGCAGCCGGACAGCACGAGCACCAGCGCCGCACAGCCGGACACCGCGGCCGCAAGCTTCTTGTTCACCGGATCGGTCCCTTCGAGGAGGCTCTCCGCGGGGAAGATACACGGCCGCCGTCGCCCGTCGTGGAAAGGCGGACGGGCGGCGCGCCCGTACGCGCCGCCCGTCCGCCTCCGTGGTGTGCCGCCGCGGGTCCCTCCGGGTCAGGAGACCACCGCGGGGTCGGACGGCTTGGACACCCGCTCGGCGGCGGCCCCGTCGCCGCCTTCGCCGACGGCGATGTCGCGCCGCTTGGAGACGTACACCGCGGCGACGATGACGGTGATGGCGACGGCCGCGACGATCGCGCGGACGGTCGGGCTGGTGTCGGCGCCGTAGCTGAACTGCACGACGGCCGGCGCGATCAGCAGCGCCACCAGGTTCATCACCTTCAGCAGCGGGTTGATCGCCGGTCCGGCGGTGTCCTTGAACGGGTCGCCGACGGTGTCGCCGATGACGGTCGCGGCGTGGGCGTCGCTGCCCTTGCCGCCGTGGTGGCCGTCCTCGACGAGCTTCTTCGCGTTGTCCCAGGCCCCGCCGGAGTTCGCGAGGAACACCGCCATCAGGGTGCCGCAGCCGATGGCTCCCGCGAGGAACGCGCCGAGCGCGCCGACGCCGAGGACGAAGCCGACCGCGATGGGCGCCATGACGGCGAGCAGGCCGGGCGTGGCGAGTTCGCGCAGGGCGTCCTTGGTGCAGATGTCGACGACGCGCCCGTACTCGGGCTTCTCCGTGTAGTCCATGATCCCGGGGCGCTCGCGGAACTGGCGGCGCACCTCGTAGACGACGGAGCCCGCGGAGCGGGACACGGCGTTGATGGCGAGGCCGGAGAAGAGGAAGACCACGGCGGCGCCGAGGACGAGGCCGACGAGGTTGTTGGGCTGGGCGATGTCGAGGCTGAGGTTCATCTCCCCGGCCTTCGCGCCGACTTCCTTCACCGCGGTGGAGATGGCGTCGTTGTACGAGCCGAACAGTGCGGCCGCGGCGAGCACGGCGGTGGCGATGGCGATGCCCTTGGTGATGGCCTTGGTGGTGTTGCCGACGGCGTCGAGGTCGGTCAGGACCTGGGCGCCCGCGCCCTCGACGTCGCCGGACATCTCGGCGATGCCCTGGGCGTTGTCGGAGACGGGGCCGAAGGTGTCCATGGCGACGATCACGCCGACGGTGGTGAGCAGGCCGGTGCCGGCCAGGGCGACCGCGAAGAGCGCGAGCATGATCGAGGTGCCGCCGAGCAGGAACGCGCCGTAGACGCCGAGGCCGATGAGGAGCGCCGTGTAGACGGCGGACTCCAGGCCGACGGAGATGCCCGCGAGGACGACGGTGGCCGGCCCGGTCAGGGCGGACTTGCCGATGTCGCGGACGGGGCGCCGGGTGGTCTCGGTGAAGTAGCCGGTGAGCTGCTGGATCAGGGCGGCCAGCACGATGCCGATGGCGACGGCGACCAGGGCCAGGATCCGGGGGTCGCCGGAGTGGCCGGTGATCGCCGCGTCCCCGACGCCGACGAGGTCCTTGTACGAGGACGGCAGGTACGCGTAGACGGCGGCCGCGACCAGGGCCAGGGAGATCGCGGCGGAGATGAAGAAGCCGCGGTTGATGGCGGTCATGCCGCTGCGGTCGGAGCGGCGCGGGGAGACCGCGAAGATGCCGATCATCGCGGTGACGACGCCGATGGCGGGGACGATGAGCGGGAAGGCGAGGCCGAGGTCGCCGAAGGCGGCCTTTCCGAGGATGAGCGCGGCCACGAGGGTGACGGCGTAGGACTCGAAGAGGTCGGCGGCCATGCCCGCGCAGTCGCCGACGTTGTCGCCCACGTTGTCGGCGATGGTCGCGGCATTGCGCGGGTCGTCCTCCGGAATGCCCTGCTCGACCTTGCCGACCAGGTCGGCGCCGACGTCGGCGGCCTTGGTGAAGATGCCGCCGCCGACGCGCATGAACATCGCGATCAGGGCGGCGCCGAGGCCGAAGCCCTCCAGGACCTTGGGGGCGTCGGCGGCGTACACCAGGACGACGCAGGAGGCGCCGAGCAGGCCGAGGCCGACGGTGAACATGCCGACGACGCCGCCGGTGCGGAACGCGATCCGCATGGCCCGGTGGGAGACGTCGGTCAGGTCCTTGGCGGGTTCGCCCTCGGCCGGGGTGGCCTCGCGTGCGGCGGCGGCGACGCGGACGTTGGCCCGGACGGCGAGGCGCATGCCGATGTAGCCGGTGACGGCCGAGAAGAGGGCGCCGACGAGGAAGAAGGCGGAGCGGCCCGCCCGCTGGGCCCAGTCGTCGGCGGGCAGCAGGAAGAGCAGGAAGAACACGACGACGGCGAAGATGCCGAGGGTGCGCAGCTGCCGGCCGAGGTAGGCGTTGGCGCCTTCCTGGACGGCCGCGGCGATCTCCTTCATCCTGTCGGTTCCCTCGTCGGCGGAAAGGACCTGGCGGACCAGGACCTGCGCGACGACGAGTGCGGCGATTGCCACGGCCGCGATCACCATGACGATGAGCCGATTGTCCTCGGTGAGTACGGCGGCTGCCAGATCGGCGGTGCCGTCCGGCGCGTTGGGGGTGAAGAGCCCCGTCATTCGTCCTCCTTGACGTGATGAGCTCAAGATGTGGACGGATTGTAGGGACCTCTTCCGCATCAAAACAGTGCACCGGAAACGGAATTGGCCTGCTCTTGCACCCCACCAATAGATCGCGTCACTCCATTACCCCCGAAAGAGGTAATGGGGCAAAGGCATTGACGCCTGGTCATTGATCCGGAATACCCGTCCGGACATGAGAAAAGGCCCTGCTCGGCAGGGCCTTGAATAAGATCCAAAAATAATCAGGGAGTACCGGCTAGGGCAGTTCGCCCCCGCCCGGTCCCGAGACGGGCCAGCTCATGCGGATGGTGCCGCCGGCCTCGCCGCTGATCACCTCGACGTCGTCGACGAGGCCGCTGATCACCGCGAGCCCCATCTCGTCCTCCGTGTCGCCGTCCGGGTCGAGGGCCGCCTGCAGGCCGGGTACGGTCCCGCCGGACGGGCCGGGCACCTCGTCGCCGACCTCGATGGAGAACGACTTCTCCTCCTCGGTGAGCACGACGCGGACGGGCGCGGTGAGCCCGTTGCTGAGGTGCAGTCCGACGGCGCGCGAGCAGGCCTCGCCCACGGCGAGGCGGACCTCGTCGAGCACGGCTTCGTCCACGCCGACCCGGCGCGCCACGGCGGCCGCGACCAGGCGGGCCGTGCGGACGTGCTCGGGCTGGGCGCTGAAGCGCAGTTCAACGGTGGCCATTGCGTCCCCCTCGGACTGGGCGTGCCTTGCGGAGGGCCCGGGCCGTTCGCGGCCCGCGCCCCCCGCTCCTCTCCGGCGCCCCCGCTGCCCGGGCCGGCGCACGGCTGCGCCCGGGACGGGGACGGACGTCAGTCGGTGGCGGCGACGGCGTCCTCCACCGTCGTGTGAATCGGGAACACCTTGGTCAGACCCGTGATACGGAAGATCTTCAGGATGCGCTCCTGGTTGCAGACCAGGCGCAGCGAGCCCTCGTGCGCGCGGACGCGCTTGAGGCCGCCGACGAGCACACCGAGGCCGGTGGAGTCGAGGAAGTCCACCCGCTCCATGTCGACAACCAGGTGGTAGCTGCCGTCGTTCACCAACTCGACCAACTGCTCGCGCAGCTTGGGCGCGGTATACACATCAATCTCGCCACCGACCTCCACGACCGTGCGGTCGCCGACAGTGCGAGTCGACAGGGACAGGTCCACGGATCCTCCAGCACCTTGCTATCGAGCGGCGCCCCCCAGGGGCCTCCCCCACCCGCAGGCGGGGAAGAGATTGGCTGCCGCGATGGCATTCAACCACTTACCGGCAGGCGCGCACGACGCCTTCCGTCCATTGTCCTGCACGCCGGTGACACACTCGGTTCCAATGGCCAATACTCACCGCCCCGGACGCCATATGGCGCCCGGGGACCCGAAACCCGATCCCGGCACGGTCCTGGACCGCCTGTCACGGGGGCCGTACAGGGCTGCACGCATCACTCATACGGAGCACTTGCCCCCTCGGGAGGGCCGTCATGCAGTGTGGCCCGACCGCATCCGAACGGATGTCGTGGCGGCGATCCGCTCCGCGGGTGTCGAGCACCCCTGGGCCCACCAGGCGGCGGCCGCGGAGCACGCCCTGGACGGCGAGTCCGTGGTGGTCGCCACCGGAACGGCCTCCGGCAAGTCGCTGGCCTACCTGGCGCCGGTGCTGTCCGCCCTCGCGGACGGCTCCGAGGCCCCGAACGGGCGGGGCGCGACCGCCCTGTACCTGGCCCCGACGAAGGCGCTCGCCGCCGACCAGCGGCGCGCCGTTCGCGAACTGGCGGCGCCGCTCGGCGCCTCGGTCCGCCCCGCCGTGTACGACGGCGACACGCCGGTGGAAGAACGCGAATGGGTGCGCCAGTACGCCAACTACGTCCTGACCAACCCCGACATGCTGCACCGCGGGATCCTGCCGGCCCATGCCCGCTGGTCCTCCTTCCTGCGCGCCCTGCGCTACGTCGTCGTCGACGAGTGCCACACCTACCGGGGCGTCTTCGGCTCGCACGTGGCGCAGGTGCTGCGCCGGCTGCGGCGGCTGTGCGCCCGCTACGGCGCCGACCCGGTCTTCCTGCTGGCGTCCGCCACCGCCAGCGACCCGGCGGCCGCCGCGTCCCGCCTGACGGGCCTGCCCGTACGGGAGGTCGCCGACGACGCCTCGCCGCGCGGCGAGGTGGTCTTCGCCCTGTGGGAGCCGCCGCTGACCGACCTGCGGGGCGAGCGGGGCGCCCCGGTACGCCGCACCGCCACGGCCGAGACCGCCGACCTGCTGACCGACCTGGTCGTGCAGGGGGTCCGGACGGTCGCGTTCGTGCGGTCCCGGCGCGGCGCGGAGCTGATCTCGGTGATCGCGCAGGAGCGGCTCGCCGATGTCGACCGGTCGCTGCCCGGGCGCGTCGCCGCCTACCGCGGCGGCTACCTGCCGGAGGAGCGGCGGGCCCTGGAGGCGGCCCTGCACTCCGGCGACCTGCTGGGCCTGGCCGCGACGACGGCCCTGGAGCTGGGCGTGGACGTCTCCGGACTCGACGCGGTCCTGATCACCGGCTATCCGGGGACCCGGGCCTCGCTGTGGCAGCAGGCGGGCCGGGCCGGCCGCTCCGGCCAGGGCGCCCTGGCCGTGCTGATCGCCCGCGACGACCCTCTCGACACCTACCTCGTGCACCATCCGGAGGCACTGTTCCGCCGTCCGGTGGAGGCCACCGTCCTGGACCCGGACAACCCGTACGTGCTGGCCCCGCACCTGTGCGCGGCCGCCGCGGAGGCCCCGCTGACGGAGGCTGACCTGCCGCTGTTCGGTCCGGCGGCCCGGGAGCTCGTCCCGCAGCTGGAGGCGGCGAAGCTGCTGCGCCGGCGGGCCACGGCCTGGCACTGGACGCGCCGGGAGCGGGCCGCGGACCTGGCGGACATCCGGGGCGGGGGCGGCCGCCCCGTGCAGATCGTGGAGGCCTCCACAGGGCGGCTGCTGGGCACGGTGGACGAGTCCGCCGCCCACACCGCCGTCCACGACGGCGCCGTCCACCTCCACCAGGGCCGCACCTATCTGGTGCGGCACCTCGACCTGGAAGACTCCGTCGCGCTCGTCGAGGAGGCCGATCCGCCCTTCTCGACGACCGCCCGCGACACCACCGCCATCTCCGTGCTGGAGACCGACGCCGAGGTCCCCTGGGGGGACGCCCGGCTCTGCTACGGCTCGGTGGAAGTCACCAACCAGGTGGTGTCCTACCTGCGCCGCAAGCTGATCACCGGCGAGGTCCTCGGCGAGGCCAAGCTGGACCTGCCGCCGCGCACCCTGCGCACCCGCGCCGTGTGGTGGACGGTCACCGAGGACCAGCTGGACGAGGCCGGGATCGCCCCGGAGATCCTCGGCGGGGCCCTGCACGCCGCCGAGCACGCCTCGATCGGTCTGCTGCCGCTGTTCGCGACCTGCGACCGCTGGGACATCGGCGGCGTCTCCGTCCCCCTGCACCCGGACACCCTCCTGCCGACCGTCTTCGTCTACGACGGCCACCCCGGCGGCGCCGGCTTCGCGGAGCGGGCCTTCCACACGGCCAGCGCCTGGCTGACGGCGACCCGCGACGCCATCGCCGCCTGTGAGTGCGAGGCGGGCTGCCCCTCCTGCATCCAGTCCCCGAAGTGCGGCAACGGCAACGACCCGCTCCACAAGCGCGGTGCAATCCGCCTCCTGACCCGCCTCCTCGCCCACGCCCCGGCCGCCCCCGACACCGACCCGCACCCGCCCGCCCCTTGAGCCGCGCAGCACATCCCCGGCCGGGGCCGGCCGCTCCCCGGCCGGAGGCAGTGCGTCCTGGGCCGGTGCCGGCACATCCCCGGCCACAGGCGGTGCGTCGTGGGCCGGAGGTGGTGCGTCGTGGGCCGGAGGCAGTGCGTCTCCGGCCCGGGCCGGCACATCCCCGACAAGGCGGTACGCCCTGGGCCGGAGGCAGTGGGTCCTGGGCCGGTGCCGGCACATCCCCGGCCGGAGGCGGTGCGTCGTGGGCCCGAGGCGGTGCGTCTCCGGCCCGGGCCGGCACATCCCCGGCCGAAGGCGGTACGCCCTGCGCCGGAGGCGGTGCACTACTGGCGGCTACCGGCACGTCCTGCGCCGGAGGCGGTGCCTTACTGGTTGGAGGGGGTACGTCGTCGGCCGCAGGCGGTACGTCGTCGGCCGAAGGCGGCCCGTTGCCGGTCAGGGGCGGATGAGCCCCGGCCTGGGGCGCGCCCTCGGCCGGAGGCGGCTCCTCCCCGGCCGGAGGTGGTGCGTCTTCCGTCACGGGCGGGCCCGCGCGGGCCGTGATCACCGGGGTGAAGGGGCCCGCGGTGGGGCGGGCCGCCACCTCGGCCACCTCGCCGTGGACGAGGCAGGCGGCGACGGAGGCGCCCTGCGCCGCCGCCACGCGCCGGGCGGCGGCGCACGCGGGCTCGGGACCGTGAGCCCAGGTGGCGGCCGCGGCGAGCGCCCCCAGGTCGGCGGCCGCGGCCGCGCGATGGCGGGCGGCGACCGCCTGGCCGAGCAGGAGCACCCCGCCGAACACCGCCCCGAGGGCGGTGGCCACGAGGGCCGCCCACACGGTCGCCGAACCCCGGTCGCCCCTCATGGCGGCGGCCCCACGCTGTCCTCGGCCAGGGCCGCCGCCCGGGCCCCGAGCCGCACCTGCAGCCCGGCCGGCCCCGGCGCGGGGGCCTCCACCCGAACGTGCCACAGGTCGCCCTTGCGTTCGATCGCCACCTCGGCCCCCGCCGGGGCGGCCGCCCGGGCCGCCCCGGCCGCGTCATGCCCCGGCTCGGAGCGGGCCGCGGCCCGGGCTCCGACCCGCGCCGCGTCCACGCAGCGGATCTGCGCGGCCGCCGCCATCAGCGCCCATACGAGCAGGGCGGCGAACAGCACCAGGGCCGGAATCACCAGAGCCGCCTCAGCGGTGGCGAATCCGCCGTCGCGCGCGCGGGCCGGAGCCGGCCGCGGCTTTTCCTCAGAAAGGCACATCGAGTGCCTTTCCGATGGTCGACTGGAGCGCCGTGGAGACCACGTCGCTCGTCACCACCTTGTACAGAACCGCGGCGAACGCACACGCAGCGATCGTTCCCATGGCGTATTCCGACGTCGACATCCCCGCATCGCCGGTGCGCCCGGCGATCACGGCCCGCACACGAAACCAGATCATCTTCATGGCAACTCCTGTTGATATCCGTTTACTGACGTTCTCTCAGCTCTTTCTGCGTCCCACCCGCAACACTGATTCCTTTTCAGCGGGCGGAGAGCAGACCGCTCGCCATTCCGATGACGACCGGGGCCACACCCACCGCCAGGAACGCGGGGAGGAAGCACAGCCCCACCGGCGCCGTGACGAGGACCGCGGCGCGCTGCGCCCGGGCCTGCGCCGACCGGGCCCGCTCCTCGCGCAGCGCGCCGGCCAGGCGGGCGGCCTGCTCGGCGGCCGGCGCGCCCGTGCGGGCGGCCCGCTCCAGGCACTGCGCGAGGGGGGCCGCACCGGGTAGCCGCGCCAACCTGCCCCATGCAGAACCGGGTTCACCGCCGAGCCGCACCTCCGCGCCGGCCAGCGCCAGCCCGTCGCCGACGGGCCCGCCCAGCGACTCGCCGACCGCCTCCGCGGCCTGCACCGGCCCGGCCCCGGCTGCCAGGCAGGCCGCCAGGAGGTCCGCGGCGAACGGCAGCCCGCGCTCCACCTCCCGCGGATCCACCGCCGCGGCCGGGTCCGGCCGGGGCCGGCGCCGCAGCCGCCGCACCGCGAGGGCCGCCGCACAGCCTGCCGGGGCGCCGATCGGGCCGCCGACGAGCAGCCACACCGCGGCCAGCACGCCGACCGGGACCGCCCACTCGGCGGCAGCACTCCGCACCCGCGGTCCGGGGAAGGGTCGCCGCCGGACCGGCGGCAGCGCCAGCACGGCGGCCGTCCTGCGCCGGGCGGCGCGTATCCGCAGCCGAGCGGCGACCGCTGCGGCCGCGCACAGCACCGCCGCCGCGAGGGAGAGTGCTGTCCCCAGGCTGTGGACGGCCATCGCGCCGGTCACCGCTCCGCCTCCCGCACGATGCGGCTGCACCACAGCAGCCCCAGCCCCTCCAGCACGCTCCCCGCGACCAGGCAGCCCCAGCCGACGGGGGTGTGGAGGAGCACCCGCAGGGGGTCGGCGCCCAGTCCCGACCCGATCAGCAGCCCGACGAGCGGCAGCAGGGCGAGCACGGCCGTGGTCGATCTGGCCCCGGCCAGCTGGGCCCGCAGTGACTCCTGCCGGTCCCGCTCGGCGCGCAGGGCGCCCTCCAGCCGGTCCAGGCCGGCGGCCAGGCCCGCACCCCCGTCCACAGAGATCCGCCAGCAGGCCGCCATGCCGGCCAGCCCTTCTGCTCCCGGCTCCCGGGCCGCCTCCCGCAGCGCCTCCGGTACGTCCCCGCCGAACGCGGCCGCCGCCAGCACCGCCGTCTCCGCCGGCCCGGGCGCCCCGGGTCCGACCGCCGACCGGCGCAATGCCGCGGTGAGCGCCTGACCGGGCTGGGCCCCGGCCCTCAGCTCGCCCACGGCGGCCCCGCACAGGGCGATGACCTCAGCCCGGCGCGCGGACCGCTCCCGCTGCCGCTGCCGCGTGTGCAGCCAGCGCCGCAGCAGCGGCACCGACACCGCGCCCGCCGCCATCGGGATCACCGACGCACCGATCAGCGCGAGCACGAGCCCGGCGCCGAGGCCCGCCCACTCCCGCCACAGCTCGGCCCGCACCCGGACGGCGGCCGCCCACACCTGCCCGCGGCCCGGCCCGCGCGGCTTGGCACCGCCCCCGGCCAGGACGCTCCGGGCCCGGCGGGCGGCCCGCTTCCCGCCGGCCAGCGCCCAGGCGGCCGTGGCCGCGCAGAGCACGCCGGCGAACACGGGCGCGGGCGCCGCCACGGCGTTCACCGGGCACCTCCCAGCAGCGGCCGCAGCCGCTCCCAGCCCTGCTCCCGCACGAAGCCGCGGGGCGACCATCGCAGTGCGGGCACCGTGACGACCAGGCCGGCGGCGTCCCGCTCCAGTACGTGCACCTCGGCCACCCGGCGCCGCCCCGCCCGGTCCCTGACCAGGTGGACCACGAGCGTGAGGGCGGCCGCCAACTGGCTGTGCAGGGCGGCCCGGTCGAGGCCGGCGGCCGTACCGAGCGCTTCGAGTCGGGCCGGGACGTGCGCCGCCGCGTTGGCGTGGACCGTGCACGTGCCCCCTTCGTGACCGGTGTTCAGGGCGGCCAGCAGGTCAGCCACTTCGGCGCCCCGGACCTCGCCGACGACGAGCCGGTCCGGCCTCATCCGCAGCGCCTGCCGGACCAGGTCGGCCAGGGTGACAAGCCCTGCCCCCTCCTGGTTGGCGGGCCGCGTCTCCAACCGCACCACGTGCGGATGGTCGGGGCGCAGTTCGGCCGAGTCCTCGGCTAGGACGATCCGCTCCCCCGGGCCGACGAGCCCGAGCAGGGCGCTGAGCAGGGTGGTCTTCCCGGTTCCGGTCCCGCCGGAGACCAGGAAGGACAGCCGCGCCCCGATGACGTCCCGGAAGAGGTGCTGCCCGCCGGGCGGCAGGGTCCCCGCCTCGACGAGCTCGTCCAGGGTGAAGGCCCGCGGCCGGACCACGCGCAGGGAGAGGCAGGCGGAGCCGACGGCGACCGGGGGCAGCACCGCGTGCAGCCGGGTGCCGTCGGGCATGCGGGCGTCGACCCAGGGGCGGGCGTCGTCGAGGCGCCGCCCCGCCACCGCGGCCAGCCGCTGGGCGAGTCGCCGGACGGCGTCCGCGTCGGGGAAGGCGACGGCGGTCAGTTCGAGCCCGCCGCCCCGGTCGACCCACACCCGGTCGGGGGCGGCCACCAGCACGTCGGTGACGGCGGGGTCGGCGAGGAGCGCCTCCAGGGGGCCGGCTCCGACGAGCTCGGACCGCAACTGGGCGGCCACGCCCAGCACCTCGGCGTCGCCGAGGAGCCGGCCCTGGGCCCGCAGGGCCTCCGCCACCCGGGCCGGGGTCGGTTCGGCGCCCGTTTCGGCGAGCCGCTGGCGCACCGCCTCCAGGAGTACCGCGCTCATGCCGTCACCTCCCGGTCGGGCGCGGGGCCCAGGGCCCGCCGCCAGAAGCCGTCGCAGAAGCGGGCGAGCGGCCCCCGCCCGTGCGCCCCGGGCGGTTCGCCCTCGGCGACGCGCCCCGGCAGGCCCACCTCGACCGGCACCTCCCCGGCGAGCGGCGCGCCCAGCAGCCCGGCCACCGCTTCGGCGTCGAGTCCGCCGGAGCAGCGGCCACGCACGACCACGCGCACGTCCCGGGCGGCGATGCGCACGCCCGCGGCGACCCGGCCGGCGGCGGCGACCGCGCGCAATTCGCCCGGGACGACCAGCAGCACGAGGTCGAGCTGGGCCAGGGCTTCGGCGACCGCCTCGTCGACGCGGCGCGGCAGGTCGACGACGACCACCCCGCCGCGCCGGCGGGCGGCGGCCACGACCGAGCGCACCGCGGCGGGCGGGACGGCCACCCGCTCCCCGCGGTCCCAGCTGAGCACACGCAGCGCGTGCAGCTCGGGCAGCGACTCCTCCAGCGCTCCGGCGCCGACCCGGCCGCGGGAGCCGGCGAGGTCGGGCCAGCGCAGGCCCGCGGCGCTCTCGCCGCCGAGCAGGACGTCCAGCCCGCCGCCGAGGGGGTCTCCGTCGATGAGGAGGGTCCGCTCCCCGGCCCGCGCGGCGCGGACGGCCAGGGCGCAGGCGAGGGTGGACGCCCCCGCGCCGCCGCTGCCGCCGATGACCCCGACGGCGAGGGCGCTGCGGCCGGCTCCCTCCGCCACGTCGGCGATGCGGTCGACGAGGCGGCCCTCGGCCCCGGGGAGCCGCAGCACCTCCTCCGCGCCGATCTCCACCGCGCGCTGCCACACCGTCGGGTCGTCCTCGGCCGGCTCCCGGACGACGAGGAGGACACCGCCGCGCCGCGGGGCCCCGCGGACCCTGCGGGCCGCGTCGTCCCCGACGAGGACGAGGGGTGCGGACTCCCATCCCGTGCCGGGTGGTGCGGCAGGTCCGCCGCCGACGCCACCGGGTTTCGCGCCAGGGGCGCCGCCGTCGGCGGCGCGGCCGCCTCCGCTTCCGTTTGGCGCCGGCAGCCCGTGGTGCACGTACGGCTCGGCTCCCGCGGCGGCGCACAGCCGCAGCAGGTCGTCCAGGAGCAACGGGTCCTCAGTGATGATCAGCGGGCGCCCGCCCGGCGGCACCGCCCCGGCGGGGGCTTCCGCCGTCCGGATTCCACCTGCGCCGATCCGGTTCGGCGCTTTGCACGACTTCGATCCAGCCACGATCTCGGCCCCTTCTCGCTGCAAATCCCGGCGCCGCGGACTTCGCGGCCCGCAATCACCGTGCAGCGATCCGGAAAAAGAAGTGGATCTTGATCGAAAACCGTGGACAACGGGAGCCTTGTGAATAACTCCGTCACCCACACAGGTGAGTTCCCCAGCGCTGCGGAACCATCACGCACCGTGACGAGTCCTGAGGGGTGAGGGCCTGCACCGCGCCGGCCCGGCACGACGCACAGGGGGCGGCAGTGAGCGGTGGAGACCGGCGGAAGGGACGCGAACCGCGTCCGGACATGCGACGACCCCCGCCGGGGGGGAGAGCGGGGGTCGTCCCCACGGTCCGACTCGGGGGGGGAGGAGCCAGACCGGGTTAGCACGGTCGCGAACGATCCGTGACTTCCATGGTGTACCCGAGAGGCTTCTCAGGCAAACCCACGCGCCACACCTTACGCCGAATGGTGGGCGCATATGCTCGGGGCGTGGAAATCCAGCCCTTGCCGCACTCGTCGCCCCGCACCGCAGCCTTCTTCGACCTGGACAAGACGGTCATTGCGAAGTCCAGCACGCTGACGTTCAGCAAGTCGTTCTACCACGGCGGTCTGATCAACCGCCGGGCCGTGCTGCGCACCGCCTACACCCAGTTCATCTACCTGGTGGGCGGCGCCGACCACGACCAGATGGAGCGCATGCGGGAGTACCTGTCCGCCCTGTGCAAGGGGTGGAACGTGCAGCAGGTGCGGGAGATCGTCGCGGAGACCCTGCACGACCTGATCGACCCGCTGATCTACGACGAGGCCGCATCCCTGATCGAAGCGCACCACACCGCCGGCCGCGACGTGGTGATCGTCTCGACCTCCGGCGCGGAGGTCGTCGAGCCGATCGGCGAGATGCTCGGCGCGGACCGGGTCGTCGCCACGCGCATGGTGATCGGCGAGGACGGCTGCTTCACCGGCGACATCGAGTACTACGCGTACGGGCCCACCAAGGCGGAGGCGGTGCGGGAGCTCGCCGAGTCCGAGGGCTACGACCTCTCGCGCTGCTACGCCTACAGCGACTCGATCACCGACGTCCCGATGCTTGAGGCCGTCGGCCACCCGCACGCGGTCAACCCCGACCGGGCGCTGCGGCGCGAAGCGTCGGCCCGCGAATGGCCGGTGCTGGTGTTCAACCGGCCGGTGCGGCTCAAGCAGCGGCTGCCCGGGTTCTCCATGCCCGCGCGCCCGGCCCTGGTCGCCGCCGCGGCAGTCGGTGCGGCGGCCGCCACCGCGGGCCTGGTCTGGTACGCGAGCCGCCGCAAGGCCGGCGCCCTGGCCGCTGCCGCCGCCGCCGGCGCCTGACCCCCCGCCGCGCCACGGCACCCGGACCGGCAGCAGGGATTCCGGGCGCCCGGTTCGCGCCCGTGCGCCCCGGAAAGTAAAAAAAGCAGCCAGGGGTTCCGCTTATCCCGGAAGCGGAGTACAAAGGAGTCACGGCCCGCGAGACCGAAGAACATCCGAGAGGATCATCTTTAAGAACGCAGTAAGGCCCACGGACCGAATGCACGAACGCCGAGCACCCACGCGACGTCGACCCGTCGATTACGGGCCAGCCGCACCAGGTAACCGGGCAAAGACCCCGACCTGATGGGCACATATCGAGGACGCTTGGTAACCCGGCGGGAGTGCCAGCGGCGACACCACAAGCAGGACGGTGTCGCCGCAACCCGTTTGTACCGGGCTCCCCCGGACGCCTCAGGCCGCGCCGCGCTGGAGCGCCTCGCACACCGCCGTCGACTCGCGGACGCCCAGCTCGACCGCACGGCCGCAGTGCGCGATCCAGCGGCCCATCCCCTCGGGCGTGCCCGACAGGTAGCCCTCGAAGGCCTCCAGGTAGGCGTCCCGACCCTGTTCGGCGTGGCCCACCTCGGCCGGGCAGATGGCCTTCGGGTCCAGACCGCTGTTGATCAGCACGATCCGCTCGGCCGTCCGCGCCACCAGCCCGTTGTGGGAGGCGAAGGGGCGCAGCGCCAGCAGTTCGCCGTGCACCACCGCCGCCATCACCAGCGCCGGGGCCGAGCTCCCGGCGAGGACCAGCCGGGACAGCCCGTCCAGCCG
This sequence comes from Streptomyces toxytricini, assembly GCF_014649915.1. Lineage (GTDB taxonomy): Bacteria > Actinomycetota > Actinomycetes > Streptomycetales > Streptomycetaceae > Streptomyces > Streptomyces toxytricini. Next base: position 112,669 of record NZ_BMTY01000019.1, read on the forward strand.
GCCCGCGACCTCGTCGGCCGACGGAAGCGGCTGCGCGACCAGGGGCTCGTCCACCGGCTCCCCCGCCAGGCGCGGGCGGCCCACCGCGTCGCCGTCGGCCGTGGAGCCCACCGCGACCAGGTGCAGGCGGGCGAGCACGCGCAACGGCGACTGGCGCCAGATGCTGAGGAGTTGGCCCGCCTCCGCGGTGAGCCGCAGGGCAGCGCCGACCGTGCGGGCCTCCGCGTCCGCGCTGAAGTCGGTACGGCGGCGCACCTCCTCAAGCGCCCAGTCCGCCCCGGACAGTGCGGCGCTGGCGCGGGCGCCGCGCAGGGCGGCCTCGGAGGTGATCTCGCCGCTGCGCCGGCGCATGACGCGGTGCCCGTAGACCCGGTCCACGGCCTTGCGTACGGAATCCACGGCTTCGGTGACGCCCGGCAGGGAGCCCAGGGCGGCCAGCGGGTCGGCAGCGCTACTCATAGGTAGGGAGCCTACGCACTGCCGGGCCGTGCCACCGACCCCTCCTTGGAGTGGTCTTCCCCACTCACTCGCACCACGTGCAGCGATCGAACGACTACGCTTCGTGAACATGAAGATCGCTTTCGTCGGAAAGGGAGGCAGCGGCAAGACGACCCTGTCCTCCCTGTTCATCCGCCACCTCGCCGCGGCGGGCGCGCCCGTCGTCGCCGTCGACGCGGACATCAACCAGCATCTCGGCGCCGCCCTCGGCCTCGACGAGGCGCAGGCCGCCGCCCTCCCGGCGCTCGGCGCGCACCTGCCCCTCGTCAAGGAGTACCTGCGGGGTTCCAATCCGCGGATCGCATCGGCCGATGCGATGATCAAGACCACGCCGCCCGGCGCCGGCTCGCGCCTGCTGCGCGTCACCGAGGACAACCCGGTCTACACGGCGTGCGCGCGGGAGGTGCCGCTCGACGGCGGTGCCGTACGGCTGATGGCCACGGGCCCGTTCACCGAATCGGACCTGGGGGTCGCCTGCTACCACTCGAAGGTCGGGGCGGTGGAGCTCTGCCTCAACCACCTGGTCGACGGGCCGGACGAGTACGTGGTGGTCGACATGACGGCCGGCTCGGACTCCTTCGCCTCCGGCATGTTCACCCGCTTCGACATGACCTTCCTCGTCGCCGAGCCGACCCGCAAGGGCGTGTCCGTCTACCGCCAGTACAAGGAGTACGCGCGGGACTTCGGGGTCGCGCTGAGGGTCGTGGGGAACAAGGTGCAGGGCGAGGACGACCTGGCCTTCCTGCGGGACGAGGTCGGCGAGGACCTGCTGGTGGCCGTCGGGCACTCCGACTGGGTGCGGGCGATGGAGAAGGGCCGCCCGGCGCCGTTCGCGCTGCTGGAGGAGGACAGCCGGCGGGCCCTGGGAGCGCTCCGGGAGGCGGCCGACGCCTCCTACGCCCTCCGCGACTGGGAGCGCTACACGGCGCAGATGGTGCACTTCCACCTGCGCAACGCGGAGAGCTGGGGCAACGCCAGGACCGGAATCGACCTGGCGTCCCAGGTCGATCCCGGCTTCGTCCTGCGCGAGGGTTCCGACCGCGGGCCCGCAGCGGCCGAACTGCCCGCGGCGGCGGAACTGCCCGCGGCGGCGGATCTGCTCAGTCCTGCGCCGCTTCCCCTGCGGCAGGCGCCGCAGCCGGCTTGACCGCGGCGCCGACGGACGGGGAGGCGGGCGCGGCCGTCAGGAACGCCGCCCAGCCCTCCTTCGGGGCCTCGCCGACGCCGAGCGTCCGCATCCGCTCCAGGACCTTCGGGTCCTGGGCGTCGAGCCAGTCGACCAGCTCGCGGAACGGCACGCAGCGGACCTCGGGGCGGGTGCAGGTGCCCTTGATGGTCTCCTCGACGGCCCGCATGTACGTGCCGCCGTTCCAGGACTCGAAGTGGTTGCCGATGATCAGCGGGGCCCGGTTGCCCTGGTAGGCGCGCTCGAAGGCCTGCAGCAGGCCGTCGCGCATCTGGTTGCCCCAGTAGACGTGCTGCGAGGGGTCGCCCTGGGTCGTCGTCCCGGACTGGTTGACGAGGTAGTTGTAGTCCATGCTCAGCGTCTCGAAGGCACGGCCGGGCAGGGGCACGAGCTGGAGCGGGATGTCCCAGAGGCCGTCCGTCCTCTTGGGCCAGACCTGCTTGGAGATGCCGCTGGAGTCGTAGCGGAAGCCCATGCCCTTGGCGGCGAGCATGAAGTTCTCCTGCCCCTCGAGGCAGGGCGTGCGGGCGCCGATGAGCTCCTTGTCGTAGTCGAACGGCAGCGCCGGCAGGTCCTTCAGGCCCGAGTTGGTCTTCCAGTTCTTGACGAAGGACTTGGCCTGGTTGATCTCGCTCTTCCACTCCTCGACGGACCACGTGCCGACACCCCCGTCGGGGCCGCAGAAGTGCCCGTTGAAGTGGGTGCCGATCTCGTTGCCCTCCAGCCAGGCGGCGCGGATCTGGGCGGCCGTGTCCCGGATGCCCTGGAGGTCGCCGAAACCGATGTCGGAGCGGCCGGGCTCGTGCTGCGGCGCCACATAGAGGGAACGTTTCTCCTCCGGGAGCATGTACACGCCGGAGAGGAAGTAGGTCATCCGGGCGTTGTACTTCTTCCCGACCTCGCGGAAGTGCGAGAAGAGCTTCTGGCTGTCCTCGCCGGCGCCGTCCCAGGAGAAGACCACGAACTGCGGGGGCTTCTCGCCGGGCTTCATCCGCTGCTGCGCGGCCACGTGGGGCTGTGGGCCCGTGTACGCGGTCGAGCCGTCACCGATAGGCCGGTTGACGCTGCCCGGGGCCTCCGGCGCGGCCGCGCCCTTCTTCCCGCCGGGCCCGCGGGAGGGGCCGGCGGACTCCGAACCGCTGCACCCGGCGGCGCCCAGCACCAGCGCCATGGCGACCAGGCCGCCTGCGGTCTTCTTCGTGGCGGGGATCATCCGTCCACCTCTCCTCGCTTGCCTCGCAGGACTTCGCTTCCGGGCCGCAACGTCCCACGCCGCACGCCCCAGAGATGGTGTGACAAGCCGTAAAAAATGCTTATTCAGCAGGGAGGGTGAATCTTTAGACCTTTTGCCCGTATTACCTTCCCTAGCGCTTTACTCAGCATTACCTTTCATTTACTGAGTGTTGAGACTGCCGTAGATGTTCGCATCGAACGGCGACCGAATTCGACTACCAGCAACCGATTTCCGCTGATTCCCGCCGCTTCATCCCTCACAGAGGAGACGGGACCCCGTGACTGCCACCTTCTCCAAGCCCCTCGCCGACGCCCCCGGCGCCCAGCCCGGCTCCCCGTCCCCACCCGGCCGGGCCGACCTGGCGGCGGACCTCTCCGCCTCCCTCACCGTCTTCCTCATCGCCCTGCCCCTCTCCCTCGGCATCGCCCTCGCCACCGGCGCCCCGCTCCAGGCCGGCCTGGTGGCCGCAGCCGTGGGCGGCCTCGTGGCGGGCTACTTCGGAGGCGCCCCGCTCCAGGTCAGCGGCCCGGCCGCAGGACTCACCGTCGTCACCGCCGAGCTGATCCAGCGGTACGGCTGGCGCACCACCTGCGCCATCACCGTCCTCGCCGGCTGCTGCCAGCTCGGGCTCGCCGCGCTGCGCACTGCCCGCTCCGCCCTGATGGTGAGTCCGGCGATCGTGCACGGCATGCTCGCCGGCATCGGCGTGACCATCGCCCTGGCCCAGCTGCACATCGTCCTCGGCGGCACCCCGCAGAGCTCCGCCCTCGCCAACGTCCGCGAGCTGCCCTCGCAGCTGGCCGACATCCACCCGACCGCCCTCGGGATCAGCGCGCTCACGCTGCTCCTCCTCATCGCCTGGCCGCGGCTTCCCGGCCGGGCCGGCCAGGCCCTGCGCAAGATGCCCGCCGCGCTCGCCGCCGTCGGCACCGCCACCGCGGTCGCCGCCGTCGCCGGTCTGCGGCTCCCCCGCGTCGACCTGCCCTCGTGGCGCAGCCACGCCCTCCCCGAGCTGCCCGAGGGCCCGGTCCTCGGCCTCATCGCCGCCGTCCTGACCATCACCCTGGTCGGCAGCGTCGAGTCCCTGCTGTCCTCGGTCGCCACGGACAAGCTGATCGCCTCCGAGCGGCCCACCGGCTCCCGCCCGCCCCGCGCCGACCTGGACCGCGAGCTCCGCGGCCAGGGCGCGGCCAACATCGTCTCCGGTGCACTCGGCGGCCTGCCCATCACCGGTGTCGCCGTCCGCAGCGTGGCCAACGTGAAGTCCGGGGCGATGAGCCGCAAATCGGCCATGTTGCACGGCTTCTGGGTGGTGCTCGCGGCCGGGCTCCTCGTGCCCGTCCTCGACCTCATCCCGCTGGCCGCGCTCGCCGCGCTCGTCATGGCGGTCGGGGTGCAGATGGTGAGCATCACCCACATGCGGACCGTCACCCGCCACCGGGAGGTCGCCGTGTACGCGACCACCATCGCGGCGGTCGTCCTCGGCGGCGTCCTGGAGGGCGTCGGCGTCGGCATCGCAGTGGCCGTGGCGCTGGCCCTGCACCGGCTGGCCCGGACCAGGATCACGCTGGAGGAGCGGGACGGCGTCCACCACTTGGCGGTGCGCGGCCAGTTGACCTTCCTCGCGGTGCCCCGGCTGAGCCGGGCCCTGGCGCAGATTCCCCACAAGGGGCACGTGGTCGTGGAGCTGGGGGGCTCCTTCATGGACCACGCCGCGTACGAGACGCTGCACGACTGGCAGGAGTCGCATCTGGCGCACGGCGGCTCGCTGGAGGTCAACGGCCCGCCGGCGGCGGAACCCGGGGCCCGCGCCGTCCCCGCCTCCCGCACGGCCTCCGCTTCGGGATCCGGCCACCACTGCTGCCGGCCCTGGACCCCGTGGAAGAACCACTGCGACCACCAGCCGACCGGCGACCGTACGCACCCGGAGGCCGCTCCGGTTCCGTCCGCGTCGGCGGACGCCGGCCAGGCAGGCGCCGTGACGGATCGCAACCCCGCCGGTGAGGGCGCCGGAGTCGCCGCGGCCCCGCGCAGCCGCGGCGCCAGCCGCCTGGCCAGCGGGATCACCGCCTTCCAGCGGGACACCGCGCCGCACGTCCGCGACGAGCTGGCCCGCCTGGCCCGCGAGGGGCAGCGCCCGTCGCAGCTCTTCCTGACCTGCGCGGACTCCCGGCTCGTCACCAGCATGATCACGGCCAGCGGCCCCGGCGACCTGTTCACGGTCCGCAACGTCGGGAACCTCGTGCCGCTGCCCGGCGCCGAGACCGGGGACGACTCGGTCGCGGCGGCGATCGAGTACGCAGTGGACGTGCTCCAGGTCGACAGCATCACGGTGTGCGGGCACTCGGGCTGCGGGGCCATGCAGGCGCTGCTGGACTCCGCGCCCGGGGAGCCGGCGACGCCGCTCGGCCGGTGGCTGCGGCACGGCCGGCCGAGCCTGGAGCGGATGGACAGCCCGCACCACGCCTGGGCCCGGATCGCCGGCAGGCTCCCGGCGGACGCGGTGGAGCAGCTGTGCCTGACGAACGTCGTGCAGCAGCTGGAGCACCTGCGGGCGCACGAGTCGGTGGCCCGGCGCCTCGCGGAGGGCACCCTGGAGCTGCACGGCATGTACTTCCACGTGGGCGAGGCCCAGGCCTACCTGCTGTCCGAGGGGGAGGACTTCTTCGACTGTCGGGTTTTTGACAGTGTCGGCCGGCGTGCCTGATCAGGACGCGCCCGAACCGATACCCTCCCGTTTCCGTGCCATCGTTCGGCCCCTTCCCCCGTCCGGCGGGAGGGGGCCGCTCGTGTGCAGGGGACGCCACGCGATAGGTCTAAACCAATTTCGGGTTACCCCTTGTCACCGGCCCGTTCGACTGATGAGCTATGCCCGGGGACACAACGGACACCCTGGGAAAGGGAGATGTCGTGAGCAACGAGAGCCTGGCCAATCTGCTCAAGGAGGAGCGGCGGTTCGCTCCGCCTGCCGGTCTGGCGGCCGAAGCGAACGTGACGCAGGCGGCGTACGCACAGGCCGCGGCGGACCGGCTGGGTTTCTGGGCCGAGCAGGCCCGCCGCCTGACCTGGGCGCAGGAGCCGACCGAGACCCTGGACTGGAGCAACCCGCCGTTCGCGAAGTGGTTCGCCGACGGGACCCTCAACGTCGCCTACAACTGCGTCGACCGGCACGTCGAGGCCGGCAACGGCGACCGGGTCGCGCTCCACTTCGAAGGCGAGCCGGGCGACGGCCGCACGATCACCTACGCCCAGCTCAAGGACGAGGTGTCCCGCGCGGCCAACGCCCTGGCGGAACTCGGCGTCACCGCCGGCGACCGCGTCGCGGTCTACCTGCCCATGATCCCCGAGGCGGTCGTCGCGATGCTCGCCTGCGCCCGCATCGGCGCGGCCCACTCCGTCGTCTTCGGCGGCTTCTCCGCGGACGCCGTCGCCTCGCGCATCCAGGACGCCGACGCCAAGCTCGTCATCACCGCCGACGGCGGTTACCGCCGGGGCAAGCCCTCCGCCCTCAAGCCGGCCATCGACGAGGCGCTGACGAAGTGCCCGCAGGTCGAGCACGTCCTCGTCGTCCGCCGCACCGGGCAGGACACCGCCTTCACCGAGGGCCGCGATGTGTGGTGGCACGAGATCGTCGACCGCCAGAGCAGCGAGCACGCCCCGCAGCCCTTCCCGGCCGAGCACCCGCTGTTCATCCTCTACACCTCCGGCACCACCGGTAAGCCCAAGGGCATCCTGCACACCTCCGGCGGCTACCTCACGCAGACGGCGTACACGCACCACGCCGTCTTCGACCTCAAGCCCGAGACCGACGTCTACTGGTGCACCGCCGACATCGGCTGGGTCACCGGCCACTCGTACATCGTCTACGGGCCGCTGGCCAACGGCGCCACCCAGGTCCTCTACGAGGGCACCCCCGACACCCCGCACCAGGGACGCTTCTGGGAGGTCGTCCAGAAGTACGGGGTCACGATCCTCTACACCGCCCCCACCGCCATCCGGACGTTCATGAAGTGGGGCGACGACATCCCCGCCAAGTTCGACCTGTCCAGCCTGCGCATCCTCGGCTCGGTCGGCGAACCCATCAACCCCGAGGCGTGGATCTGGTACCGCAAGCACATCGGCGGCGACCGCTGCCCGATCGTCGACACCTGGTGGCAGACCGAGACCGGCGCGATGATGATCTCGCCGCTGCCCGGCGTCACCGAGACCAAGCCGGGCTCCGCCCAGCGGCCGCTGCCCGGCATCAGCGCCACCGTCGTCGACGACGAGGCGGCCGAAGTGCCCAACGGTGCGGGCGGCTACCTCGTCCTCACCGAGCCGTGGCCGTCGATGCTCCGCACGATCTGGGGCGACGACCAGCGCTACACCGACACCTACTGGTCCCGCTTCCCCGGCCGCTACTTCGCGGGCGACGGCGCGAAGAAGGACGAGGACGGGGACATCTGGCTGCTGGGCCGCGTCGACGACGTCATGCTCGTCTCCGGCCACAACATCTCCACCACCGAGGTCGAGTCCGCCCTCGTCTCCCACCCTGCCGTCGCCGAGGCCGCCGTCGTCGGCGCCGCCGACCCGACCACCGGCCAGGCCATCGTCGCCTTCGTCATCCTCCGCGGCACCGCCAGCGAGGACGAGGGCCTCACCGCCGAGCTCCGCAACCACGTGGGCGCCACCCTCGGCCCGATCGCGAAGCCCAAGCGCATCCTGCCCGTCGCCGAACTGCCCAAGACGCGCTCGGGCAAGATCATGCGCCGCCTCCTGCGCGACGTTGCGGAGAACCGCGAGCTCGGCGACGTCACCACGCTCACCGACTCCACCGTCATGGACCTCATCCAGACCAAGCTGCCCTCGGCGTCCTCCGAGGACTGACCGCCCGGCACCAGCCCGCCGACAGGGGCATCCGACGCGACCTCCGCGCCGGATGCCCCTTTCGCGCATAAGGTGACGATCGTCCGCTGCATGCCCGCGCACACCCGAGGTGCCATCCGTGGCCGCGCCCCGCCCTCCCCGCTCCGCCGACTCCCCCTCCCGCCGCCCGTTCCTCGGCCTGCTCTCCCTGCCCGAGCGCCGCTACGTGGCGGACGCCCTGCGCACCGAGACCGTCGGCGGCGTCGTCCTCCTCGTGGCCGCGGTGGCCGCCCTGCTGTGGGCCAACATCCCCGCGGTCTCCGCGAGCTACGACACCGTCCGCGACCTGCACTTCGGCCCCGCCGCACTCGGCCTGGACCTGTCCCTCCAGCACTGGGCGGCCGACGGCCTCCTCGCGGTCTTCTTCTTCGTCGCCGGCATCGAGCTCAAACGCGAACTCGTCGCGGGCGACCTCCGCGACCCCAAGGCTGCCGCTCTCCCCGTGATCGCCGCACTCTGCGGCATGGCCGTACCCGCGCTGGTCTACACGGCCGTCAACACGGCGGGCGGCGGCTCGCTCGGCGGATGGGCGGTCCCCACCGCCACCGACATCGCCTTCGCACTGGCCGTGCTCGCGGTCATCGGCACCTCGCTGCCGTCCGCCCTGCGCGCCTTCCTGCTCACCCTCGCCGTCGTCGACGACCTCTTCGCCATCCTGATCATCGCGGTCTTCTTCACCGGCGACATCCGGCTCCCTCAGCTCGCCGGCGCCCTCGCCGGGCTGGCCCTCATGTGGCTCCTGCTGCGCGCGGGCGTCCGCGGCTGGTACCTGTACGTCCCCCTGGCCACCGCCGTGTGGGCGCTCATGTACAACAGCGGCATCCACGCCACCATCGCCGGCGTCGCCATGGGGCTCATGCTCCGCTGCACCCGCAGGGAAGGGGAGGAGCACTCCCCCGGCGAGCACATCGAGCACCTGGTCCGCCCGCTGTCTGCCGGGGTCGCCGTCCCGCTGTTCGCCCTGTTCTCCGCCGGCGTCCCCCTCTCCGGCGGGGCCCTCGCCCAGGTCTTCGCCCGGCCGGAGCCCCTCGGCGTCGTCCTCGGCCTGGTCGCCGGCAAGACGGTCGGCGTCTTCGGCGGCACCTGGCTGGCCGCGCGCTTCACCCGGGCCGAGCTGAACGAGGACCTGGCCTGGCCGGACGTCCTGGCCGTGGCCGGGCTCTCGGGCATCGGGTTCACCGTCTCGCTGCTGATCGGCGAGCTCGCGTTCGCGGACGACCCCGGGCTGGCCGAGGAGGTGAAGGCCGCCGTCCTGGTCGGCTCCCTCGTCGCCGCCGTCCTCGCGGGCGTGCTGCTCAAGCTGCGCGACCGCAGGTACCGCACCCTCAGCGCCGCGGAAGAGCTCGACGAGGACCACGACGGGATCCCGGACGTGTACGAGGCCGGCAACCCGGAGTACCACCTGCGCATGGCGCGGATCCACGAGGAGAAGGCCGCCGAGCACCGGCGCCTGGCCCGGGCCGCCGCGGACTCCCGCGCGCCCGGCGGCACCGCCGAAGGGGCGGCCGGGTCCAGCGCAGCGGGCGACCGTCCGGCATGATCTGAACTGAACGCTTGTGTCCGACGGAGGACAGCCGCCGGCAGACGACAGAGGGAGAGAGCGATGACCGCAGTGGACCAAGGGGCGCAAGGAGCCGAGCGCACACTCGGCCAGCTGGTCGCCTCGGCCACCGCCGAGATGTCCGCCCTGGTGCACGACGAGATCGCCCTCGCCAAGGCGGAGATCCGCCAGGACGTCAAGCGCGCGGGAATCGGCGGCGCCGCCATCTCGGTCGCAGGGGTGTTCGCCCTGTTCTCCCTGCCGGTGCTGAGCTTCGCCGCGGCGTACGGCATCCACAACCTGGGGCTCGGCCTCGCCTGGTCGTTCCTCATCGTCGGCGTGGCGTTCCTGCTGATCGCGGGCCTGCTCTCGCTGATCGCGGTGTCCAAGTTCAAGAAGGTCAAGCCGCCGGAGAAGTCCATCGCCTCCATGAAGGAGACCGCGGCGGTCGTCAGCACCGTCAAGCCGCATCCGCGGCCGTTGAGTGACCAGGCGGTGGGTGTGGCACGCTCGTCCTCATGACAGCGAGCGCACCGGATCCCAGCACACCGCCGACCGCCGCGACGGCGGTGCGCCTCGACGGGCCGTGGACCCACCGGGACGTCGCCGCCAACGGCGCCCGGTTCCACGTCGCCGAGCTCGGTGACGGCCCGCTCGTCCTGCTCCTGCACGGCTTCCCCCAGTTCTGGTGGACCTGGCGGCACCAGCTGACCGCCCTCGCCGACGCCGGCTACCGCGCCGTCGCCATGGACCTGCGCGGCGTAGGCGGCAGCGACCGCACCCCGCGCGGCTACGACCCCGCGAACCTGGCCCTGGACGTCACCGGGGTGATCCGCTCCCTCGGCGAGCCGGACGCCGCGCTCGTCGGGCACGACCTCGGCGGCTACCTCGCCTGGACGGCCGCCGTGATGCGGCCCAAGCTGGTGCGCCGGCTGGCCGTCGTGTCGATGCCCCACCCGCGGCGCTGGCGGTCGGCGATGCTGTCCGACGTCGGCCAGACCCGGGCGAGTTCGCACATCTGGGGCTTCCAGCGCCCGTTCATCCCCGAGCGGCAGCTCGTCGCCGACGGCGGGGCGCTCGTCGGCCGGCTCATCCGGGACTGGTCCGGGCCGCGGCTCCGCGAGGACGGCGCGGAGGACGACCTCGCGGTCTACCGGCGGGCCATGTGCATCCCGTCGACCGCCCACTGCTCGATCGAGCCGTACCGCTGGATGATGCGCTCCATGGCCCGGCCGGACGGGCTCCAGTTCAACCGCCGCATGAAGATGCCGGTACGGGTGCCGACGCTGCACATGCACGGCTCGCTCGACCCCGTGATGCGCACGCGCAGCGCCGCCGGATCCGGCGAGTTCGTCGAAGCCCCGTACCGCTGGCGGCTGTTCGACGGCCTCGGGCACTTCCCGCACGAGGAGGACCCGGCCGCCTTCTCGTCCGAGCTGATCGGCTGGCTGAAGGACCCCGAGCCCGACCGCTGACCGACCTGACGGATTGTCGGCCGAGCGGTCCTACAAGCCTTCAATTGCCGCGCGCATAGGCCAATTGGCCGCCGCGGAAGGGGTTACGGACGCGGGGGCACGGGCAGAGCTCGTTGTATGGGCTGGACGCACGACCACGGTGACACCGCACGCGACCGCCGCCCGGCAGCGACGCCGGGCGCGTACGGGAGGACGGGCCGCGAGGGCCACGACCCTCGGCTCGGGATCCCGCGCATCCTTCGCCGCCGGGCCCGCTGGGTCTCGGCCCGGCTGCGCCACCAGCGCACGCCGTAGCCGCCCGGGCCGCAGCCCGGGCGGGGCCACGCGGGTCCCGCAGCCGCCTCGGGTCAGCCGCCCCCGGTCACAGGGCGCAGCCCTGGGTGTCGGCGCGGCGGTCGTTCGTCTTCCCGAGCCGGATGTCGTCGCGGACCTCGTCCGCCGTGAGCGCGTAGCCGGTGTTCGGGTCGTCGAGCGACTTGGCGAAGACCACCCCGTACACCTTGCCGTCGGGCGTGAGCAGCGGGCCGCCCGAGTTGCCCTGGCGGACGGTCGCGTACAGCGAGTACACGTCGCGGCGGACGGTGCCGCGGTGGTAGATGTCCGGGCCGTTGGCGTTGATGCGGCCGCGGACGCGCGCGGAGCGGACGTCGTAGGCGCCGTTCTCCGGGAAGCCTGCGACGATCGCGTCGCTGCCGCTGACGGCGTCCTTCTCCGTGAACTCCAGCGGCGGCGCCTTCAGCTTGGGCACGTCCAGGACGGCGATGTCGCGCTCCCAGTCGTAGAGCACGACCTTGCCGTCGTACAGCTTGCCCTCGCCGCCTACCTGAACGGTCGGCTCGCTGACGCCGCCCACGACGTGCGCGTTGGTCATGACCCGGCCCGGGGCGAAGACGAACCCGGTGCCCTCCAGCACCTTGCTGCAGCTGGGCGCCGTGCCGACGACCTTCACGATCGAGCGCTTGGCCGCCTCGGCGACGGGGCTCGTCGCGAGCGCCGGATCCGGTTCCCGCACCGCGGTGATCGGCTCGTTGGAGAACGGGCTGAAGACCTGTGGGAAGCCGTTGCGCGTGAGGGCGGAGGAGAAGTCCGAGAACCAGGTGTTCGCCTGCGCCGGGAGCACCCGCGACACGCCCAGCAGCACCTTGGAGTTGCGGACCTCCTTGCCCAGCGTGGGCAGTGAGGTCCCGGCGAGCGCCGAGCCGATCAGCCACGCCACGAGCAGCATGGCGACGACGTTGACGACGGCGCCGCCCGTCGCGTCGAGGGCGCGCGCCGGCGACCACGTGATGTGGCGGCGCAGCCGGTTGCCCAGGTGGGTGGTGAAGGCCTGCCCGATGGAGGCGCAGATGATGACCACGACGACGGCGGCCACCACGACGGTGGTGGACACCTGGGTGCCGTCGTCGGTCACCTGGTTCCAGACCAGGGGCAGCACCGACACGGCGATGAGACCGCCGCCGAGGAAGCCGATCACCGACAGGATGCCGACGACGAAGCCCTGGCGATAACCGACGATCGCGAACCACACGGCGGCGACCAGCAACAGGATGTCCAGCACGTTCACATGGGCCACCGTCTCATGCGCGCCAGTCGAGCGGGACCCGCCGCGAGCGGTCCCAGGGCCGCTCCCACCCAGCGAAGTGGAGCATGCGGTCGATCACCCCGGCGGTGAAGCCCCAGACCAGGGCGTCGTGCACGGTGAACGCCGGGCCCAGGTGGCCGCTGGGGTGCACGGCGGTGGCGCGGTGCGCGGGGTCCGTGAGATCGGCCACGGGCACCGTGAAGACCCGGGCCGTCTCGGCGGGGTCGACGACGCCGACCGGGCTGGGCTCGCGCCACCAGCCGAGGACGGGCGTGACGACGAACTCGCTGACCGGGATGTAGAGGCGCGGCAGCACGCCGAAGAGCTGGACCCCGGCGGGGTCGAGCCCGGTCTCCTCCTCCGCCTCGCGCAGGGCGGCCCTCAGCGGGCCGGTGGTGTGCGGGTCGCCGTCCTCCGGGTCGAGGGCGCCGCCGGGGAACGAGGGCTGGCCCGGGTGCGAGCGCAGGCTGCCGGCGCGCTCCATCAGCAGCAGCTCCGGGCCGCGGGGGCCCTCCCCGAGGAGGATGAGGACGGCGGACTGGCGGCCGCGGCCGTCCTCGGGCGGCAGGAAGCGGCTGAGCTGGGTCGGGCGGACCGTGCGCACGGCCTCGACGACGGGGTCGAGCCAGTCGGGCAGGCCGTCGGTGGTGACCACCGGGGCGGGCGGCAGGCCGCGAGGCCCGCCGCCCGGCCCGCCCGGTGGTGCGGCCGCCTGGGCCACGCTGCTGTCGTCCCGTGCTCCGCGCGTCATGGGCAATCCCTGTTCCCTGCCGTCGTGCCGTGCCGTGCCGTGCTTGTGCCCTGCTGTGTCCCGCTGTGCCGTCTGCCGCGGCCGTCGCCGGCCCGCACCGGGGCAACGCCCCGCCGGTCCGGTTTCGTTCCTGCGCGGGCCCGCCGGGGGCGGCGGGCCCGCGGCCCTGCTCAGGACGCCGCCGCGCCGCTGTCCGCCGTGTCCGCCGTACCACCTGCCGCCTGGCGCTGCGCCGCGGCCTCCAGCGGCCGGGCCGGGCTGCCCGGGTAGTCCGGCGGCGGGCTCAGCCGCTGGCCCGGTTGTCCGCCCTTCTCGTACTTCAGGAGCTTCTTCGCCTTCTCCGGGTCCGTCTCGCCCTCCCCGTACGCGGGGCACAGGGGGGCGATCGGGCAGGCGCCGCAGGCCGGCTTGCGTGCGTGGCAGATGCGGCGGCCGTGGAAGATGATCCGGTGCGAGAGCATCGTCCACTCGCTCTTGGGAAAGATCGCGGCGATCTCCGCCTCGATCTTCTCCGGCTCCTTCTGCTCGGTCCACTTCCAGCGCCGGACCAGCCGCTGGAAGTGGGTGTCCACGGTCAGGCCCGGCACTCCGAACGCATTGCCGAGGACGACGTTGGCCGTCTTGCGGCCCACGCCCGGCAGGGTGACGAGGTCTTCCAGCCGTCCCGGGACCTCGCCGCCGAAGCGGTCGCGCAGGGCGGCGGACAGCCCCAGCAGGGACTTCGCCTTCATCCGGAAGAACCCGGTCGGCCGGATGAGCTCCTCCAGCTCCTCGGGGACGGCCGCGGCCATGTCCTCGGGGGTCGGGTACGCCGCGAACAGCGCGGGGGTCGTCTGGTTGACCCTCAGGTCGGTCGTCTGGGCGGACAGGACCGTGGCGACGAGCAGTTCGAACGGGTTCCGGAAGTCGAGTTCCGGGTGGGCGTACGGGTAGACGTCGGCCAGCTCCCGGTTGATCCTGCGGGCCCTGCGGACCATGGCCAGGCGGGATTCCGTTTTCTTGGCCGAAGCTTTGCCCGGGGGCTTCGCGCGCGCCCTCGGCGGCTTCGAGGGCGCCTTTCGGGGGGCTTGTTCGCCCACAGCTGAATCGGGCGCGAGCGTCACTCCCGCGGACCCCTTGGCCTGTGCTCTCACCGGCTTATTGGACACCCGGCCAGCCTAAGCCCGGCCGCGGACACCCGCCCGGACCTCTGGTAACACGACTCCGTTTGGGCGCCCGCCGCACAGCACACCCGTACGTCCGGCATCCTTGTGATTGATCGCACTGTTTGAGCCGTCCGGCAAAATGGGGAACACGGTCCCCTGAGCTGGTCGACATAGGAGAGAGACTCGTGGACGACGTTCTGCGGCGCGCCCCGCTCTTCGCGGCGCTCGATGACGAGCAGGCCGCGGAGCTCCGCGCCTCGATGAGCGAGGTGACTCTCGCGCGCGGTGACGCCCTGTTCCACGAGGGCGACCCCGGTGACCGGCTGTACGTGGTCACCGAGGGCAAGGTGAAGCTGCACCGCACCTCCCCCGACGGCCGCGAGAACATGCTGGCCGTCCTCGGCCCCGGCGAGCTGATCGGCGAGCTCTCGCTCTTCGACCCGGGCCCGCGCACCGCCACGGCGACCGCCCTGACCGAGGTCAAGCTCCTGGGCCTGGGCCACGGCGACCTCCAGCCCTGGCTGAACGCCCGCCCCGAGGTCGCGACCGCGCTGCTGCGCGCGGTGGCCCGCCGCCTGCGCAAGACCAACGACCAGATGTCCGACCTGGTCTTCTCCGACGTCCCGGGCCGCGTCGCCCGCGCGCTCCTGGACCTGTCGCGCCGCTTCGGCGTGCAGTCCGAGGAGGGCATCCACGTCGTCCACGACCTGACGCAGGAAGAGCTGGCGCAGCTCGTCGGCGCCTCGCGGGAGACCGTGAACAAGGCCCTCGCCGACTTCGCGGGCCGCGGCTGGCTCCGCCTGGAGGCCCGTGCGGTGATCCTGCTGGACGTCGAGCGCCTGGCCAAGCGCTCGCGCTGACCGGCCGCCGCCCGAGCGCGGCACAAGCAACGAGAGGGGCCCTGCCCGGGGCGGAACCGGGCAGGGCCCCTCCGCGCGTTCCCGGGCGCCCCACGGCCCCCGGGGGCCCCTCCCACCGCGGCGCGAGGCAGAGTAGGGGCCATGGGTGTGCAGCGGGGCGTCGACGCGTACGGCTACTTCGAGCGGGAGGGCTCCCTCGGCCGGATCCGCGAGCCGTTCACGCCCGTGGTCGCCGCGGCGCGCCTGCGGATCCGGGACGCGTACGGGCCCCGGCTGCACAGCGCCTACCTGTACGGGTCCGTCCCGCGCGGCACGGCCCGGCCCGGCCGCTCCGACCTGGACCTGCTGCTCGCGCTGCACCACGAGCCCTCCGGCGACGACCGGGACACCGCCGAGGTGCTGGCCCGCACCCTCGACGAGGACTTCCCGCAGATCGACGGCGTGGGGCTGCTGCTGTACGGGCGGGACCGCCTGCTGAGCGAGCAGGAACGTTTCGACATGGGCTGGTTCCTCGCCTGCCTGTGCACCCCGCTGCTCGGCCCCGACCTGGCCGAGGACCTCCCCCGCTACCGCCCCGACGCCCGCCTCGCCCGCGGGACCAACGGCGACCTGGCCGACCTGCTGCCCGCCTGGCGGCAGCGGCTCGCCCGCGCGGACGGCCCCGACGAGCTGCGCCGGCTGGCCCGCGGCTGGTCCCGGCACCTCGTGCGCACCGGGTTCACGCTGGTGATGCCGCGCTGGGGCGGCTGGACGAGCGATCTCGGCGAGTCCGCGGAGGTCTTCGGCCGGTACTACCCCGAGCGGGCCGCCCAGATGCGGGCCGCCGCCGCGCTGGCCTTGGAGCCCGCGGCCGACCGGGCCGCCGTACGGGACCTGGTCGAGGACCTCGGCCCGTGGCTCGCGGCCGAGTACGCGGCCCGCATCGGCACCAAGGGCGCGTGAGGCGGCCGCCCCGGCTCAGGCCCGGCCCCGGGGCGGGCGCGGTCGGGCCCGGTTGCGCCCCGTGCCCGGTACGCCGGGCAATCAGGCGCGGTCCGCCTCCAGCTCCGCCAGCGCCTCCACCGCCGCCTTCGCCTCGGCCAGCCCCGCGCCCGTCGCCTCCCGGTACGCCTTGATCGCGGAGACGGTGCGGCCCTCCCGCAGCAGCGCCCGCACCTCCTCCAGGCCGGCCGGCTCCGGCTCCTCGACGCCCAGGTGCGCCAGGACGAGGCCGAGGCGCCGCTCCAGCCGCTCGGCGCGCCGCTCCAGGGCCTTCATGCGGAGGCCGACGGTCGACGTCATCCACGCCGCGACGGCGAGCAGGACGAGCAGCAGGTAAAGGGTGGTCACTCGGGTCCTCCGGGGATCAGTCCGTGATCTTGAAGGTACTCGAGCTGGGCGCGCACGGACCATTCGGCCGCCGGCCACAGGGACCGGTCGACGTCCGCGTAGACGTGGGCGACGACCGCCTCCGGCGTCGTGTAGCCGTCCTCGACGGCCGTCTCGACCTGCGCGAGCCGGTGTGCGCGGTGGGCGAGGTAGAACTCCACCGCGCCCTGCGCGTCGTCCAGGACGGGGCCGTGGCCCGGCAGGACCGTCCGGACCCCGTCGTCGACCGTGAGCGAGCGCAGCCGGCGCAGGGAGTCGAGGTAGTCGCCGAGGCGCCCGTCCGGATGCGCGACGACGGTGGTGCCGCGGCCGAGGATCGTGTCACCGGTCAGCACGGCCCGGTCGGCGGGCAGGTGGAAGCACAGCGAGTCGGCGGTGTGGCCGGGCGTCGGGACGACCCGCAGCTCCAGGCCTCCGGTGCGGACGACGTCCCCGGCGGCCAGCCCCTCGTCGCCGAGGCGGAGCGCCGGGTCGAGGGCCCGGACCTTCGTGCCGGTGAGCTCGGCGAAGCGGCCGGCGCCCGCGGCGTGGTCGGCGTGGCCGTGCGTCAGGAGGGTCAGCGCGATGCGCTTGCCCATCCGCTCGGCGGTCGCGGTGACCGCCTCCAGGTGCCCCTCGTCGAGGGGCCCGGGGTCGATGACGACGGCGAGGTCGGAGTCGGGCTCGGCGACGATCCAGGTGTTGGTGCCGTCGAGGGTCATCGCCGACGGGTTGGGCGCGAGGACGTTGTAGGCGCGCGGGGTGGCCCGCCCGGAGGCGACCGCTCCGCGGGGCTGTCCGGGCAGTGCGGCGGCGTCGGTCACGAGGCACCTCCGAAGCTGACGCGCTTGGTGAACTCGTCGTGGCCGGGCCAGCTGAGCACCACCTCGCCGTTCTCCAGCGCCGCCTGCGCCAGGACGGGCGCGAGGTCCTGGCCGGCGGCCGCGGTGAGGGCGTCGGCGGCGCTCCCGTACGGCTCCAGCGAGCGCAGCGTGGAGATCGTCGGCGGCATCATCAGCAGCTCGCCCTTGTCATAGCCGTCGGCCGCGTCGGCGGGGCGGATCCACACCGTCCGGTCGGCCTCGCCGGAGACGTCGCGGGTCCGCTGCCCCTCGGGCAGGGCGGCCACGAAGAACCAGGTGTCGAAGCGGCGCGGCTCGAACTCGGGCGTGATCCAGCGCGCCCACGCGCCGAGCAGGTCCGAGCGCAGCCGCAGCCCGCGCCGGTCGAGGAACTCCGCGAAGGAGAGCTCGCGGGCGACGAGCGCCTGCCGGTCGGCCTCCCAGTCGTCGCCGGTGGTGTCGCCGACGACCGTCTCGGCGCTCTCGCCCGCGAGGAGGACGCCCGCCTCCTCGAAGGTCTCGCGGACCGCCGCGCAGACGATGGCCTGGGCGGTACGGGCATCGGTGCGCAGCCGCTCGGCCCACTCCCCGAGGCCGGGGCCGGCCCAGCCGACGAGGTGCTCCTCGTCGCGCGGGTCGACGCCGCCCCCCGGGTAGGCGTACGCGCCGCCCGCGAAGGCCATGGAGGCGCGGCGGCGCAGCATGTGCACGACCGGCCCGGCGGCGGTGTCGCGGAGCAGCATCACGGTGGACGCGCGGCGGGGCTCCACCGGGACCAGGCTGCCGTTCGCGAGGGCGCGGATGCGGTCGGGCCACTCCGGCGGGTACCACTGGCCTCCGGCGGGCCTGGTTCCGGGTGTCTGCTGCTGTCCCTGCTCACCGTTGGGCATGCGGGGATGCTACGGCCATCCGGCCCGATGTTCGAGAGCCGCACGCCGCTGCGGGGCGGCGCGCCGCAGGCAGGCGGACGCGCCGCAGGCCGGGCCCCGCGCCGCGGACGGCGTACGGGCCCGGCCTGCGGGACGGCGGGGGTGCCGGTCAGGCGTCGGGCAGCAGCTCGACCTGGATCTCGACCTCGACGGGCGCGTCCAGGGGGAGGACGGCGACACCGACGGCGCTGCGGGCGTGGACGCCCTTGTCGCCGAGGACCTCGCCGAGCAGCTCGCTGGCGCCGTTGAGGACGCCGGGCTGGCCGGTGAAGTCGGGGGCGGAGGCGACGAAGCCGACGACCTTCACGACGCGCGCGATCCGGTCGAGGTCGCCCGCGACGGACTTGACGGCGGCCAGGGCGTTCAGCGCGCAGGTCGCGGCGAGCTCCTTCGCCTGCTCGGCGGAGACCTCGGCGCCGACCTTGCCGGTGACCGGCAGGCTGCCCTTGACCATCGGGAGCTGGCCCGCGGTGAACACGTACGCACCCGAGCGGACGGCCGGCTGGTACGCGGCGAGCGGCGGGACGACCTCGGGGAGGGTCAGGCCGAGTTCGGCCAGCTTCGCTTCGACGGCGCCGCTCATGCCTTCTCCCGCTTGAGGTAGGCCACGAGCTGCTCGGGGTTGTTCGGGCCGGGCACGACCTGGACGAGCTCCCAGCCGTCCTCGCCCCAGGTGTCCAGGATCTGCTTCGTGGCGTGGACCAGCAGCGGGACCGTCGCGTATTCGAACTTCTTGGTCATGGGGGCGAGCGTATCGCCTGCCGCGGGCGGGGCGCGCCGGGCGGGGCGGGGCCGCGTCCGGGGGGAGAGGGTCCTGCGCGGCCCGGGGAGCGAGTGGTTAGGCTCAGAGGCTGTGAGCAGGCTCCAGGTGGTCAGCGGCAAGGGCGGAACCGGGAAGACCACGGTCGCCGCGGCACTCGCGCTGGCCCTCGCGCGCGAGGGCAGGCGGACTCTTCTGGTGGAGGTCGAGGGCAGGCAGGGTATCGCGCAGCTCTTCGGGACGGAGGCGCTCCCCTACGAGGAGCGGAAGATCGCCGTCGCGGCGGGCGGCGGGGAGGTGTACGCGCTCGCCATCGACGCGGAGCAGGCGCTGCTGGACTACCTCCAGATGTTCTACAAGCTGGGGTCGGCGGGCCGGGCGCTGAAGAAGCTCGGCGCGATCGATTTCGCGACGACCATCGCGCCCGGGCTGCGGGACGTGCTGCTGACGGGCAAGGCGTGCGAGGCGGTCCGCCGCAAGGACCGGTCCGGCCGGTACGTGTACGACCACGTGGTGATGGACGCGCCGCCGACCGGGCGGATCACCCGGTTCCTCAACGTGAACGACGAGGTGGCGGGGCTGGCCCGGATCGGGCCGATCCACAACCAGGCGCAGGCCGTGATGAAGGTGCTCAAGTCCCCGGAGACGGCGGTGCACTTCGTGACGCTGCTGGAGGAGATGCCCGTCCAGGAGACGGCCGACGGGATCGCCGAGCTGGCGCGGGCGGGCCTGCCGGTGGGGCGGGTGGTGGTCAACATGGTCCGCCCGCACCACCTGGACGACGAGGCGCTGCGGGCCGCGGGCGAGCTGCGCGGGGACGTGGCGCACGCCCTGTCCCGGGCCGGGCTCGGCGGGCCCGCGGAGCGGCTGGTGGAACCGCTGCTGGAGCAGGCGGCGGAGCACGCGAGCCGGGTGGCGCTGGAGCGGGAGCAGCGCCGGGTGCTGGCCCGGATGGACGTGTCGGCGTACGAACTGCCGCTGCTGGGCACGGGCGTGGACCTCGCGGGGCTGTACGAGCTCGCGGCGGAGCTGCGCAAGCAGGCGGACGAGGAGTGAGCGGGGCCGTGGGCCCGGCGGCGGGGGACGCCGCAGCGGGCCGGGGAACGGGCGCAGGTACGGGAAAGGGATCGGGGGCGCGGATCGGGATGGGAGCGGGCATGGACATGCCGCCGGAGCTGGTCGTGGACCGGCTGCTGGACGACCCGGGGACCCGGATCATCGTGTGCTGCGGCGCGGGCGGGGTCGGCAAGACGACGACGGCGGCGGCGCTGGGTCTGCGGGCGGCGGAGCGCGGCCGGAAGGTGGTCGTGCTGACCATCGACCCGGCGCGCCGGCTGGCCCAGTCGATGGGGATCGACTCGCTGGACAACACCCCGCGGAAGGTCGCGGGCGTGGCCGGCGGGGGCGAACTGCACGCCATGATGCTGGACATGAAGCGGACGTTCGACGAGATCGTCGAATCGCACGCGGACGGGGAGCGGGCCGCCGCGATCCTGGCGAACCCCTTCTACCAGTCCCTGTCGGCCGGCTTCGCCGGCACGCAGGAGTACATGGCGATGGAGAAGCTCGGGCAGCTGCGGGCCCGCGACGACTGGGACCTCATCGTCGTGGACACCCCGCCGAGCCGGTCCGCACTGGACTTCCTGGACGCCCCGAAGCGGCTGGGGTCCTTCCTCGACGGGAAGTTCATCCGGGTGCTGATGGCTCCCGCGAAGGTCGGCGGCCGGGCGGGGATGAAGTTCCTGAACGTCGGCATGTCGCTGATGACCGGAACGCTCAACAAACTGATGGGCGCTTCGCTGCTGGGTGACGTGCAGACGTTCGTGGCGGCGATGGACACGATGTTCGGCGGGTTCCGCACGCGCGCGGACGCCACGTTCCGGCTGCTGCAGGCGCCGGGCACGGCCTTCCTGGTGGTCGCGGCGCCGGAGCCGGACGCGCTGCGGGAGGCCGCGTACTTCGTGGAGCGGCTCGGGGCGGAGCGGATGCCGCTGGCGGGGCTGGTGCTCAACCGGGTTCACGGGAGCGGCGCCGCCCAGCTGTCGGCGGAGCGGGCGCTGGCCGCCGCGGAGAATCTTGAAGAAGGCGGCATTGTGGATCAGGAGGCCGGGAAAGCTGCTCTCGGTGCCCCGGCCGCCCACTCCCCCGCGGGCGGAGGCGCACCGGAATCGGAAGGCGCCGAGGCGGGCGCCGACGCGGACGCCGCCGAGGGCGCCGATGTGGAAGGCATCACGGCAGGACTGCTGCGCCTGCACGCCGAGCGCATGCAGTTGATCGCGCGCGAACAGCGCACGAGGAACCGCTTCACCTCGCTGCATCCCGAAGTGGCGGTGACCGAAGTGGCGGCCCTTCCCGGCGATGTGCACGACCTCGCCGGGCTGCGGGCCATCGGAGAACGCCTCGCGGCCGGGGTGCCGGCCGGAGCGTAGGCGTGCGCCCGTACGCAGGGGCTGCGGGGACGGCCGGTGGGCCTACCCTGCTGCCGCGTACGTCTCGTACGACACGTCGATCTCCGCGTCGACATCCACGGTGAGGATGCCCGTGCTGCGCTCGTACTCCGTGCGGGCCGTCTCCAGCAGCCGCCGCCACGAGGTGACGGTGGGCCGCCTGCGCAGCAGTGCGCGGCGCTCCCGCTCGGTCATTCCGCCCCACACACCGAATTCCACGCGGTTGTCGAGCGCGTCGGCCAGGCACTCCGTACGCACCGGACACCCGGTGCACACCGCCTTGGCCCTGTTCTGTGCCGCTCCTTGAACGAACAGTTCATCCGGATCGGTAGTGCGGCAGGCTGCCTGCGCACTCCAGTCGGTAACCCAGCCCATCCCGGCGCCGTCCTCTCCCGAATCGAGGCTCCCCCACGGCGGTAGCGGCATATTCACCGCTGCCAGTTGAGGACGTTACGGAAGGCGAGCACAGTGCAACACCCCCGACGGGCCCAATCTTGAATGGTCCGAACGGACTATGGGTAAGCGGCAGATCACCCGACGGAGTGATCCGGCGACATGCCCGACCAATCCGGCGATTCGGATGAAATCGGTGAAGTGGTGACGAGCGGCCGTCCGAGTGAGGAGCGGGATTCGGACATCAGTCCACCCCATTCGGGAAGGGTGAAAATCAAGCCGAGGGGTTGATGTCGCACCACACTGCTGTGACAGTTGGGGACAGCTTAGGCCAAGGCATTCGCGCGTGTCCGGTGAATGAGAACGTAGGCTTCCCTCCATGGGAAAGAAGCGCTCGGGCGCCGGGCTCACGGGGCCGCAGCAGGCCGCCAAGTTCCTCGGCCTGTCCGTCCTCTCCGGCGTCGTGCTCGCCGGCATCGCCATCCCGGGCGCCGGCGCCCTGGGGCTCGCCGCCAAGGGCACCGTCGAGGGGTTCGACGAGATCCCGGCCAACCTCAAGACACCACCGCTCAGCCAGCGCACCACCATCCTCGACGCCGAGGGCGGCCTGATCGCCACCGTGTACTCCCGCGACCGGCAGGTGGTGCCGCTGACGGCCATCTCCCCGTACATGCAGAAGGCCATCGTCGCGATCGAGGACTCACGCTTCTACGAGCACGGCGCAGTCGACCTCAAGGGCATCCTGCGCGCGGTCAACCGCAACGCGCAGGAGGGCGCCGCCGCGCAGGGCGCCTCGACGCTGACGCAGCAGTACGTGAAGAACGTCTTCGTCGAGGAGGCCGGCGACGACGAGACGAAGGTCCGCGAGGCCCAGGAGAAGAGCCTCGGCCGCAAGATCCGCGAGCTGAAGTACTCGATCCAGGTCGAGGAGGAGCTCGGGAAGAAGAAGATCCTCGAGAACTACCTCAACATCACCTACTTCGGGCAGCAGGCGTACGGCATCGAGTCCGCCTCGCAGCGCTACTTCAGCAAGCCCGCCAAGGACCTGACGCTGGAGGAGTCGGCTCTGCTCGCCGGCCTGGTGCAGTCGCCGAGCCGGTACGACCCGGTGAACGACTCCCAGGAGGCCATGAAGCGCCGGAACGTCGTCCTCCAGCGGATGGCCGACGTCAAGGACATCTCGCAGGCCGAGGCGGACGAGGCGAAGGGCAAGCCGGTCCAGCTGAAGGTGACCCGGCCGAAGAACGGCTGCATCACCGCCGTCAAGGGCGCGGGCTTCTTCTGCGACTACGTGCGCAACACCTTCCTGACCGACCCGGTCTTCGGCAAGACGCGCGAGGAGCGCGCCAAGCTGTGGAACCAGGGCGGCCTGACCGTCCGCACGACGCTCGACCCGCAGGCGCAGGACTCCGTCAACGAGTCGATCAAGGACCACGTCAACCAGGACGACAAGATCGCCACGGCGGTCACCCTGGTCCAGCCCGGCACCGGCCGCGTCCTCGCGATGGGCCAGTCGAAGCCCTACGGCTTCGGGAAGAACGAGACGCAGATCAACTACTCCGTCGACAAGCGGATGGGCGGCTCGAACTTCGGCTTCCCGACCGGCTCCACCTTCAAGCCGTTCGTCGCGGCGGCCGCGCTGGAGCAGGGCATCTCCCCGGGCCGGGTCTACAACTCCCCCTACCAGATGGAGTACCCGAGCCCGGTGCGGACCTGCAGCGACAAGCCGTGGGTCAACACCGACAACGAGCGCCTGGAGAACGAGCAGGAGTCCGAGGTCGGCCCGTACGGCATGACCCAGGCGATGGCGAAGTCGGTCAACACCTACTTCGTCGAGATGATCGCGGAGACGGGCCTGTGCCCGGTCACCGAGATGACCACCAAGCTCGGCGTCATCCCGGCCGACGGCACCAAGCTGCCCGAGGTCCCGGCCATCGCGCTCGGCAGTGAGGGCATGTCCCCGCTGACCATGGCCAACGCCTACGCGGCCTTCGCCAACCGCGGCGTCCGCTGCACGCCCGTCTCGATCGAGTCGATCACCGACGCGCACGGCAAGGCGCTGTCGGTGCCGAAGTCGAAGTGCGAGCGGGTGATGTCCGAGCGGACCGCCGACACCATCAACACGCTGCTGCTCGGCGTGGTCGACTCCGGCACCGGTACGCAGGCCGGCCTGACGGACCGGCAGAGCGCGGGCAAGACGGGCACCACCGACAGCCGCTACAACGCCTGGTTCGTCGGCTACACCCCGAACATGTCGGGCGCGACGTGGGTCGGCTCCGGCGGCGCCAAGCAGGTGTCGATGGAGAACATCACCATCGGCGGCAGGTACTACGACAAGGTCTACGGCGGCGGCCTGCCCGGCCCGATCTGGAAGCAGGCCGTCAGCGGCGCCCTCGCCGGCCGGGAGGTGGCGTCCTTCACCACCGTCGGCCTGCCCGACGCGGGAGCCGCCGGCGGCAGCGCCCGCCCTGGCACCCCGACCGCCCCCGTGAAGCCGGCCAAGCCGGGCAAGCCCGGCGGCGACGGCAAGCCCGGCGGCCGCCCCGGCGGCCAGACCGGCGGCCAGGCCATCGGCGGCGCGGCCAACGGAGGCGCGACGGGCGGCACGCCGACCGACCCGTTCCCCGGGATCACCCTGGAGCCCGGCATCATCGGCGGCCGCGACACGCAGTAGACGGCACACGACACATGAGGGCCCCGGCCGCCGTGGTTCACGGCGACCGGGGCCCTCGTGCGCGCCCGTGCGGCGGCTACTGGGAGAGGTGCTTCTTGACGGCGGCGGCGACGCGCCCGCCCTCGGCCAGCCCCGCCACCTTCGGGCTCACGATCTTCATGACGGCGCCCATGGCCCGCGGCCCCTCCGCACCGGCGGCCCGCGCCTCCTCGACGGCCTGCGCCACGATCGCGCCGAGCTCGTCGTCGGTCAGCTGCTTCGGCAGGTAGGTGTCGAGGAACTCGCCCTCGGCCGTCTCCCGCGCGGCCTGGTCGGCCCGGCCGCCCTGCGCGAACGCCTCCGCGGCCTCCCGGCGCTTCTTCGCCTCCTTGGCGATCACCTTGAGGACTTCCTCGTCGGACAGGACGCGCGCCTCCTTGCCCGCGACCTCCTCCTTGGTGATGGCGGCGAGGGTCAGCCGGAGCGTGGACGAGTGGAGCTCGTTCCGCTCCCTGATCGCGGTGGTGAGGTCTTCCTGCAGCTTGGCCTTGAGCGTGGTCATGACCCGAGTCTGCCAGGTGCTGGGGCGGTGGCGCCCACCGGTTTTCCCCGTCTGAGACCATGGGGCCATGCGCGCGCGTTACGGAGTACCCCTGAAGGTCACCGCCGGAATCGCGGCGGTGGGGGCCGCCGGAGTGGCCTATGCCGCCGGCTTCGAAGCCCGGTCGTTCCGGCTGCGGCGGGTCACCGTTCCCGTCCTCCCCGCGGGGATGCGGCCGCTGCGCGTCCTGCAGGTCTCCGACATCCACATGGTCTGCGGGCAGCGCAAGAAGCGGGCCTGGCTCCAGTCCCTGGCCGGGCTCCGCCCGGACTTCGTCGTCAACACCGGCGACAACCTCTCCGACACCGAGGGCGTGCCCGAGCTGCTCGACGCGCTCGGCCCGCTCATGTCCTTCCCCGGCGTCTACGTCTTCGGGTCGAACGACTACTACGGCCCGCGGCTACGCAACCCCGGCCGCTACCTGATCGAGAAGGTGCAGGGCCGGCACGGCCTGAACGGCAACAAGCCGGTCGTCGGCGCCGTCCACAACCCGTGGGAGGGCATGCGGGACGCCTTCGACGCGGCGGGCTGGGTCAACCTCACCAACACGCGCGGCCGGCTCAAGCTCGATGGCCTGGACCTCGCCTTCACCGGCCTCGACGACCCGCACATCAAGCGCGACCGCTACGAGCGGGTCGCGGGCGGCCCCGAGGCGGACGCCGACTTCTCGATCGCCGTCGTGCACGCCCCGTACCTGCGCAGCCTCGACGCCTTCACCGCGGACGGCTACCCGCTGGTCCTGGCCGGCCACACCCACGGCGGGCAGCTGTGCATCCCCTTCTACGGGGCGCTCGTCACCAACTGCGACCTGGACACGGACCGCGTCAAGGGCCTCTCCACCCACGAGGCGGCGGGCCACCGCTCCTACCTGCACGTCTCCGCAGGCTGCGGCACGAACCGCTTCACCCCGGTCCGCTTCGCCTGCCCCCCGGAGGCCACCCTCCTCACCCTGACCCCGAAGCCCTGACCCCCGGGGCGGACCGCGGCGAAACCGGATTTCGTCTCCGGCCGCGGGTCCGCTAAAGTAATCGATGTCGCCAGGGCAGCAGCCCGGCAAGGCGGCGATCGGGGTGTAGCGCAGCTTGGCAGCGCGCTTCGTTCGGGACGAAGAGGTCGTGGGTTCAAATCCCGCCACCCCGACAGAGTAAGACCAGGTCAGGGGCCTGATCCGAGAAATCGGATCAGGCCCCTGAGTGGTTTTGGCCCCCGGAGCCACGGGGAATCGGAGCGCCGTCGGCCCCCTCCCCCGTGGCCCTTGCCGAAGCGGGCCTCGGCGTACGCCCCGGTTCTCCGGGCGACGGACGGATCGTGCACCCGATGTAGGACACGAACGGACCTAATGGCGGGCTACCTTCGCGGAGCCCCACGCCGCCCACCCATGAGGAGCAGCAATGCTGCGAGGTCTCACGACGGTCCGCTTCCACGCCGCCGACCTGGAGTCCGCGAAGTCCTGGTACAGCGAACTCCTCGGCATCACGCCCTACTTCGAGCGCCCCGGCTACGCGGAGTACCGCATCGGCGACTACCAGCACGAGCTGGGACTGCTCGACAGCAAGTACGCGGAGGTCCTGGGCGCCCACGACCCGGGGAGTGCCGCAGGCGGCGCGGTGATCTACTGGCACGTGGACGACGTCCAGGCCGCCATGGACCGCCTGCTCTCCCTGGGCGCGACGCTCCACGAACCGGTCCGCCAGTTCGGCGAGGGCTTCGTCGGCGCCTCGGTGGTGGACCCCTTCGGCAACACCCTGGGCATCATGCAGAACCGCCACTACCTGGACGTCCTCGCCACCCGCTGAGTGCCCGGTTGCGACCCCGGCGGCCCCACCGGCTTGATCGGGACGGGACGGGATCGGGTGCGACAGCCGGTGGGAAAGGGAGCGGAGCTCCTGGCAGGGTGGTCCCATGGCTGAGCTGAATGGGGAGCCCGTCCGGGTCGGGGAGTTGCAGGCGCTCGCGCTCGTCAACTACGGGCATTTCACCACCATGCGGGTCCAGGACGGGCGGGTACGGGGGCTCCACCTGCATCTGGAGCGGCTTCGGGAGGACTGCCGGGTGCTGTTCGGGGTGGCGCTCGACACCGGGCGGGTAAGGGAGTTGGCGCGGCGGGTCGTGCCGGGCTCCGGTGCCGTCACGGTGCGGGTCACCCTTTTCGATCCGGGGCTCGACCTCGGCCGGCCCTCGGCTGCCCGTGATCCGCACGTCCTCGTGACCTCCCGGCCCGCCGGCGGGGCCGTGCCGCCCCCGCTGCGGGTGCGGTCGGTGGCGTACGTGCGGGACCTGCCCCGCGTGAAGGGCGTCGGCCTGTTCGGCGGGCTGTACCAGCGGCGGCAGGCGCAGGCGGCCGGCTTCGACGACGCACTGTTCACGGACCGGGGGCAGGCCGTCACCGAGGGAGCCACATGGAACATCGGCTTCTTCGACGGCAGCCGGGTCGTGTGGCCGGACGGCGAGTGCCTCGACGGCGTGACGATGCGGCTGCTGAAGCAGGCCCACCCGTACGGTTCGGCGACCGTGCGGCTCGGCGACGTCGCGGGGATGGAGGCCGCGTTCGCCACGAACGCGGCCGTGGGGGTCCGGGCCGTAAGCCTCGTCGACGGGGTCGGGTTGGACCCCTCCCATCCCGTCGTGGGTGAGCTGCGCCGCGCCTATGAGGACATTCCGGGGGACGAGCTGTAGGGCTCGGGCGTCAGCCCGTCACGAAGCAGAACTCATTGCCCTCCGGGTCGCGCATCGTCTGGAAGGAGCCCTGGTCGTCGGTGATCGTCCCGCCGGCCGGGGCGGCCCCCAGGGCGACGGCGCGGGCGACCGCCGCCGGGAGGTCGTCGACCGCCAGGTCCAGGTGCAGCCGGTTCTTCGCCGACTTGCCCTCCGGGACCGGTTGGAAGGCGAGCCGCGCGACCCCGGGCAGTTTCACGTGAAACCATCCGCGGGCCCGCTCCACGGGCTCCACTCCGAAGAGCTCCGCCCAGAAGCGCACGAGCTCCCCCGGCTCCCGGCAGTCCACGACGATCTGGTGCAGGCGTACGCGCATGCCGGCAGCGTACGGCCCCGGCCCCCGCGGGCGTCCGGCCGGGGCCGGGGAGACGATGGGGGCATGGACACGCCGTCGCCCGCCGACGTGAGCGGGCCGCCCCGGATCGCCGGGCCGGGCGAGGGGATCGGAGCGGACGAACTGGCCCTCGCCGCCCGCAACCACGGGATGCCGCTGGAGGCGCTGCGCTACGAGGTCACCCCGCCCGGCCTGCACTACGTCCTCGTCCACTACGACATCCCCGCCGCTGACGCCGGTGCCTGGCGGCTCACCGTGGACGGCCTGGTCCGCACGCCCCTGGAGCTGGACCTGGCGGAGCTGCGCGCGCTGCCGTCCGTCACCCGCCGCGTCACCATGGAGTGCGCGGGCAACGGTCGCGCCCGGCTGGAGCCGCGTCCGGTCAGCCAGCCGTGGCTCGTCGAGGCGGTCGGCACCGCCGACTGGACGGGCGTCCCGCTGCGCACCGTGCTCGACGCGGCCGGCATCCGCCCGGGCGCCGTCGAGGCCGTCTTCACGGGCGCCGACCACGGCATCGAGCGCGGTGTCGAGCAGGACTACCAGCGCAGCCTGCCGGTCGGCGCCGCGACCGGCGGCGACCCGGGCGTGCTGCTCGCGTACGCCATGAACGGCGGGCCCCTGCCGCCGCAGCACGGGCACCCGCTGCGGCTGGTCGTCCCCGGCTGGTACGGGATGGCGCACGTGAAGTGGCTGAGGGCGGTCACCCTGGTCGCTCAGCCGTTCACCGGCTTCCAGCAGGCGGTCGCCTACCGGTACCGGCAGGCGCCGGACGAGCCGGGCGATCCCGTCACGCGGATCGCCCCGCGCGCCCTGCTCGTACCGCCCGGCTTCCCCGACTTCATGTCGCGCACCCGCATCGTGCGGCCGGGACCGGTGCGCCTGGAGGGCCGCGCCTGGTCGGGCTTCGGGCCGGTCACCCGGGTCGAGGTGAGCACCGATGCCGGGCTGACCTGGGCGGATGCGGACCTGGCAGCGCCGGGCGGTGAGCGCTGCGCCTGGCAGGCCTGGCAGGCCGAGTGGGACGCGGCTCCCGGGCGGTACGTGCTCACGGCGCGGGCCGCGGACGCCGCCGGGCGCATCCAACCGCTGGAGCAGCCGTGGAACCGCGGCGGCTTCGGGAACAACCTCGTCCAGTACGTGCCGGTGCTGTGCACGTGATCGGGAGGATTAGTCCCCCGCTGCCAGCTCCGCCAGTTCGGTGCGGACCAGTTCCATGAACGCGACCGTCGCCGCGGGGTCGACCCCGCGCCCGGCGGCCAGCCCGCGCAGGTGGTCCAGGACGGCCGCGACGCTGGGGAAGCGCCCCACCGGCCGCAGCAGCCACAGCCGGCCGGGGGGCCGGGGCGGCAGGCCGAGCGCGGCGACGGCTTCGTCGGTCTCGCGGTCGAGGCCTCGCAGGTCCGGGCCGGCCAGCGGTTCGGCGCGGACGTCGGTGATGTGGCCGTGCCCGTCGAGGAGGGTGTCGACGGCCCAGTGGGTGGACCGGTCGGGGATCCAGGTGCGGTCGGCCGGCGGCCACACGTACGGGAGGAACACCCAGGCCGCCTCCTCGGGGGCGGGCTCCCAGCCGAGCGCCTCCAGTTCGCGGACCTCCGGCAGCCGGTCGGGTTCCTGTTCGCTGCGGCCGGAGCGGCGCTGTGCGAGCGGGTGCGGTGTTCCGTCCTCGTCCCACGACATGCGCGAGAGGCTACCGGCGCGGCGGGCCGGCACGGGTCAGCCCCGCCGCAGCCGTCAGCCCCGCCCTTGCGGCACGTCCAAGGGGTTGGAGGCGGCGCGTCCGGCGCCGCCCGAGGCGATCCAGGCGGCGGCCGCGCAGTCGGGCTTGCGTGCGGCCTGGTCGCGGACGAGGGCGGTGAAGGCCCCGCCGAAGCCGAGCCGCGGGTGGGCCGCGAGCAGGGCGGCGGTGAACGCCGGGTCGAACTCGGCGACGCGCAGGCCTGACACGTCGGCGCTGGTCCCGACCTGGAGGAGGTGGCTCTCGACGTCCTCGTCTGCGGTGACGTCGTCCCGCATGTGCCGGACGATGACCTCCTCGGCGCGGGCGCGCCGCTCGGCGGGCCAGCCGAGCCCGGCCGTCAGGACGCGGGCGACGTGCCCGCCGGCCTCCTCGAAGGGCAGGGTGTGGCTGTCGAACGGGGCGGTCAGGCCCAGGTCGTGGAGGAGGGCGCTGACGTAGAAGAGGTCCTCGTCGTAGGAGAGGCCGTGGACGGCCGCGTACTCGGCGCCGAAGGCGTACGAGCGGACGGAGTGGTTCAGCAGCGTGGCGCCGGCGTACTCGGCCGCGGTCTCCAGGGCTGCCCGGGCCGATGCGGTGTCACGTGTCCATGTCCTCATGGCGGTTCACCCTAGCCGCGGCCGAAATCCACCTCCTCCGGAGGGGCGCCGGGCGGCCAGGACAGCAGCGCCGGCGCCGGCGGGGTCTCGGCGACGACCCTGCCGTGCGCGGCGACGAGGCGGGGGCGGACCTGGCGGCGGAGCGCCTCCTGCGGGGTCGGCGCGGGCAGCAGGACGAAGGAGCCGGGCCCTCCCTCCGCGATGCCGTACTCGGCGTCCGTCAGGCCGAGGACGCGGGCGGCCCGGGTGGTGACCATCGCGAACGCCTCCGGGATCTCGGCGGCGCCGGTCAGCTGGGCGGCGTAGAGGCCCACGAGGGCCGTCTGGAGGGGGTTGCCGGTGCCGAGGGCGTTCCACGGGTCCATCACGTCGTCGTGGCCGAACGCGACGTTCACCCCGGCGGCCAGCATCTCCTTGACCTGGGTGAGGCCGCGCCGCTTGGGATAGGCGTCGAAGCGGCCCTGGAGGTTGAGGTTGGCGAAGGGGTTGGCGACCAGGTTGATGCCGGATCGGACCAGGAGCCGCTGGAGTTTGAGGCTGTACGCGCCGCCGTACGAGCCCATGGCAGTCGTGTGCGAGGCGGTCGCCCGGTCGCGGAGCCCGGTGCGCAGGGCGTGAGCGGCGAGCACCTCCACGAACCGCGAGTGCTCGTCGTCGATCTCGTCGCAGTGCGCGTCGACGCGCAGGCCGTGCTCCTCGGCGAGGGCGAAGGCGATGCCGAGGGAGGCGACGCCGTCCTCGCGGGTGTCCTCGTAGTGCGGGATGGCTCCGACGACGTCCGCGCCGCGGGCGACGGCCTCGCGGAGCAGGGCCTCCCCGCCGGGGAAGGAGACGATGCCCTCCTGCGGGAAGGCCGTGACCTGGAGGGTCATGAAGTCGCGGACGCGGTCGCGGAGCTCCAGCAGCGCGTCCAGCGCGGTCAGCGCCGGGTCGGTGGTGTCGCAGTGGGTCCGTACGTGCAGGACGCCCTGCGCCGCCTGCCAGCGCAGCACCTCGGTGGCGCGGGCCAGGACGTCCTCCCTGGTCAGGGCGGGTTTGCGGGCGCTCCAGCAGGCGATGCCCTCCCAGAGGGTGCCGGAGGCGTTGGGCCGCGGGTCGCCGGCGGTCAGGGCGGTGTCGAGGTGGATGTGCGGCTCGACGAAGGGGGCGCTGAGCAGCCCGCCGTCCGCGTCGACGTCCACCGCGGCGCGCGGCGGCGGGTGGTCGTCGGCACCGCGGGACCCGTGGGGCCTGATGCGGGCGATGCGCCCGTCTTCCCCGACGTGGACGTCGTACAGCCCGGGGCGCACACCGGTTCCGCCGGCCTCCGGCAGCCGGGCGCCGCGCACGGTCATCCGCATGGGCACACCCTAGGCCCGCGCCCGGCCTCCGAGGGGGCGGTTCAGCCGCGTTTGGCCTGGGCCTTCTGCTGCATGCCGCGCGTCTTCGCCGACGTGTACCGGGCCTCGCGGGCGGCGGACTTCGCGCGGGCTTCCGCCGCGGTGTTCTTCGCCCTCTCGCGCTGGCGCTCCGCGGCCTGCGCCGTGCCGGCCCGCTCCTTCTTGGCCATGGCCGTCCTCCTCGGGTCGCCGGGGTCTCGCCGGAAGTGTGCGTACGCCCTCCACTGTCCTCCGGTCCGCGGCCCCCGGCATCCCCGCGGCCGGGGGCGACCGCGGGCCTCGGCCGATCGGTTCGCGAGGCCGATCGGCTTACATAGAGGCATGACTGACAACACGGCCCCGCCGGCCCCGTCCATGCCCGACTGGGAGAAGCGCTTCCGGGCGCCGCGCGTCGGACTGCCCGAGTGGGCGCAGGACGCCCCCGACCGCTCGCTGTTCGTGTCGAACGCGACGGGCACCTACGAGCTGTACGCGTGGGACCGGGCCACCGGCGCGCAGCGGCAGGCGACGGACCGCCCGCACGGCACCACCGACGGCACGCTCTCCCCCGACGGGGAGTGGATCTGGTGGTTCCGCGACACCGACGGCGACGAGTTCGGCGTCTGGGTGCGACAGCCGTTCGCGGGCGGCCCGGACGAGCCGGCCGTCCCGGGCCTTGACCCGGCGTACCCGGCCGGCCTGGCGCTCGGCCGGGACGGCACGGCGGTCGTCGGCCGGTCCACCGACGAGGACGGCTCGACGATCCACGTGGTGCGGCCGGGCGGCGAGCCGGTGGAGGTCTACCGGCACCGCGAGTCGGCAGGGGTGGGCGACCTGTCGTGGGACGGGACGCTCATCGCGATCGAGCACACCGAGCACGGCGACGCCATGCACTCCTCCCTGCGCGTGGTCACCCTCGACGGCGAGACCGTCGCCGAGCTCGACGACTCCCGCGGCGGCACGGAGGAGCTGGGCCTGGAGGTCCTCGGCTTCGCACCGGTCCCGGGCGACACCCGGCTGCTGGTGGGGCACCAGCGGCGCGGACGCTGGGAGCCGATGGTGTGGGACGTGGCGACGGGCTCCGAGACGGACCTGGCGCTCGACCTGCCGGGCGACGTGGCCGCCGAGTGGTACCCGGACGGCTCGGCGCTGCTCGTCGAGCACGGCTTCGAGGCCCGCAGCGAGCTGTGGCGCTACGACCTGGCGGCGCGGGAGCTGACCCGGGTGGCCACCCCGCCGGGGACGGTCTCGGGGGCGACGGCCCGGCCGGACGGCACGGTCGAGTACCAGTGGTCGTCGGCGGCCGAGCCCCCGGCGGTGCGGTCGACGGCGGGCGGGGTCGTGCTGGAGCCGCCGGGCTTCCGGCCGCCGGGCTCGGTCCCGGTGGAGGACGCGTGGGTGGACGGGCCGGGCGGCCGGATCCACGCGTTGGTGCAGCGGCCCGCCGGCCGCGGCGACGGCCCGTTCCCGACGGTGTTCGAGCTGCACGGCGGCCCGACCTGGCACGACATGGACGCCTTCGCGGCGGGCCCGGCGGCCTGGCTGGACCACGGCTTCGCGGTGGTCCGCGTGAACTACCGCGGCTCGACCGGGTACGGGCGGGCGTGGACGGACGCGCTCAAGCACCGGGTCGGCCTGATCGAGCTGGAGGACGTCGCCGCGGTCCGCGCCTGGGCGGTGGACAGCGGGCTCGCCGACCCGGCGCGGCTGGTGCTGTCGGGCGGCTCGTGGGGCGGCTACCTGGCGCTGCTGGGGCTGGGCACGCAGCCGGAGGCGTGGGCGGTGGGCCTGGCCGCCGTGCCGGTCGCGGACTACGTGACCGCGTACCACGACGAGATGGAGGCGCTGAAGTCCCTGGACCGCACGCTCTTCGGCGGCACGCCGGAGGAGGTACCGGAGCGCTTCGCGGCGTCCTCCCCGCTGACGTACGTGGACGCGGTGCGGGCGCCCGTGCACATCGCGGCGGGCGTGAACGACCCGCGCTGCCCGATCCGGCAGATCGAGAACTACGTCGACCGGCTGGCGGCGCGCGGGGCGGTGCACGAGGTGTACCGCTACGACGCCGGGCACGGCTCGCTCGTCGTCGAGGAGCGGATCAAGCAGGTCGGCATGGAGATCGACTTCGCGCTGAAGCACCTCCCCCGCTGAACCCCGCCACCGCGGCCGCGGTGCACCCCCCGTACCGTGGTGGGGTGCACCGGTTTCTCCTGACCCCGCGGTGGTGGGGGATCAACGTCTTCGTCGCGCTCGCCGTCCCGTTCTGCCTGTTCATGGGCTCGTGGCAGCTCGGCCGTTTCGAGGACCGCGTCGCCACGCACCGCGAGGCCTCCGTCGAGCGGCCCGCCGGCGAGGCCGCGGCCCCGCTCGCCTCGCTGCTGCCGGTGGACAAGATGACCTCCGGCCGGCTCGCCTCGGTCTCCGGGGAGTACGCCGACCAGCTGCTGGTGCCGGAGCGGCGGCTCGACGGCAAGGCCGGCTTCTACGTCCTGACGCTGCTGAGGACCGACTCCGGCAAGGCGGTTCCGGTGGTCCGGGGCTGGCTGCCGGGGGCGGCGGACGCGGGCCGGGCGCCGGCTGCGCCGACCGGGCGGGTCGAGGTCACGGGGGCCCTGCAGGCTTCGGAGACGTCCACCAGCAAGGGCGTGTACTCCCGCGGCGGGCTGCCCGCCGGGCAACTCGGCGTCATCAGTGCGGCCTCGCTGGTCAACATGGTGCCGTACGAGCTGTACGACGCGTGGCTGACGGTGCAGACGCCGGCGGACGGGCTGACTCCGGTGCCGGCGCAGGCGCCGACCAACACGGGACTGGACCTGAAGGCGTTCCAGAACCTCGGCTACACCGGCGAGTGGTTCGTCTTCGTCGCGTTCGTGCTGTTCATGTGGTTCCGGCTGTACCGCCGCGAGGTGGAGGCGCTGCGCGACGCCGAGGCGGGCCTGCTGACCGCCGATGCCGCCCCCGACGCCCCTGCCGCCGCCCCCGCGGGTGCGGGCGGCGGCCCGCAGGTCACTGCTTCGGCTCGTCCAGCGGAATGACGCCCGTCCGGTAGACGGTGCCCCCGCAGGCGGCGGGGATCGTCGTCTGCGTGGTCGGGGCGGCCGCCCCCGCGGCGGCCGGGGTGTGCGTCACCTCCACGGCGGCCGTCTCCGGGGCCGGCGTGGTGCCCTGGTCGGCGCTCCCGGTCGTGCCGCCGCCGGCGTCCGTGCGCTGCTCGTCCTGCGGGGTGCCGCCGGCCGGCGGGGCGCTGCCGGCGCCGGAGGGGGCGGCCGCGCAGGACTCGCCGGAGGGCACCCAGGCGAAGCGGACCTCGTAGGCGGTGTTCGGCTGGAGCACCAGCTGCGGGGCTTCCGCCGCCGGGTCGGGCAGTTTGGCGGCCGGGTCCCCGGCCTTGTGGCCGACGACGGCGACGCCCTTGCCGGCCGCGGACGCGCTCACGGAGGCCGCCGTGACGGTGTCCGGGCCGGTGACGGTACAGCCGCGGGCGGAGACGTTGGTGACCTTGAAGCTGCCGTAGACCTTGCCGTCCGGCTCGGGTGCCTGGGCGCTGCCGCGGACGCCGAGCTGGTCGGCGCTGCACCCGGGCGGCGCGCCCTGGGCCGTCACCGGCGGCATGGGTCCGGATCCGGGGACGGCGGGGCCGCCCGAGGCCTCGGGTCCGGTGGTGCTGCCGCCGTCCGGCGATCCGGCGCCCGAGGGGTCGGGGTCGGCGGTGCCGTGGCCGGTGGTGCTGCCGCCGTCGGGGGCGGTGTTCGACTCGTGGCCGCCGTCGTGGCGGGTCCCGGTGCCGCCGGCGCCGGCGACCGTGTGGTCGTGCCCGTGGCCCGCCATGGCGGAGTGGCCGGCGGCTCCGCTGCCGGCCGTGGTGCTCAGGTGGACGGCCGTCGGGACGCCGGCTCCGGCCAGCAGCACGGCCGCCGCCGCGCCGACGAGGGCCCTGCGCCGCCGGGTCCGGCGGGCGGGGACGGCGTGGCGCAGCCGCTCCAGGGCGCCGTCGGAGGGTTCGAGTCCGGCGACGGCTGCGTGCAGCAGGGTCCGGAGCTCCTGCTCCTCGCCGCCGCGCGGCCCGGTGTGGTCGTCCATCATGACTGCGCAGCCTCCATCGCCACACGCAGCGCGGCAATTCCCCGCGATCCGTACGCCTTCACCGATCCGAGGGAGACGCCGAGGGTCTCGGCGACCTGGGCCTCGGTCATGTCCGCGAAGTACCGCAGCACCAGCACCTCGCGCTGCCGCCGCTGGAGCCCCCGCATTGCCTTGATGAGGTCGTCCCGTTCCAGCTGGTCGTACGCGCCTTCTTCGGCGCTGGCCATGTCCGGCATCGGCTTGGACAGCAGCTTCAGGCCGAGGATGCGGCGGCGCAGTGCGGAGCGGGAGAGGTTGACGACGGTCTGGCGCAGGTACGCCAGGGTCTTGTCCCGGTCGCGGACCCGGTTGCGGGCCGAGTGGACGCGGATGAACGCCTCCTGGACGACGTCCTCGCAGGAGGCGGTGTCGTCGAGGAGCAGGGCGGCCAGGCCGAGGAGGGAGCGGTAGTGGGCCCGGTAGGTCTCGGTGAGGTGGTCGACGGTGGTTCCGGCGACGACCTCCCGCTGCTCGGCGGCGTCTCCGTCGACGGCGCCCCGCACCCCGGCGGCCTCGCGGGCCGCGGCGTCCTCGGGTGCTCCTTCCTCGCCGGAGGCGCCCGCGCTACCGCGCGGCGCGGGCACGAGGCCGCCCCGGGTCGGCGCCGCGGACAGCGCGCCCGGCGGCACGGCGGGCGGCACCGGGACGGTCACCGGGAACCCGCCGGACGGGCCGGGCCGTCGCCGGGGCGCGGCGATCGTGCTGCGCACCGGGATGCCGGCGAAGTCGAGAAGTGCCTCTGCCACGCCCGTTGGACACGCGTCCCCCCGCCAGGGTTGTACGCGCGAGGCTGCTTCACCAGCAACATGTTCATTGTGGCCTCATGCGTACTCGCTCTTCCTGATTGCCCCAGTCCGTCCAGGCGGCAGTCAGGCCATCACCTTGATCTAGGGATCAGCACCTGATCCTACAAAGTGCATTACGCGAATTCAGCAGCGATCAGTTCCGCGGTCTGGACGGCGTTGAGCGCGGATCCGTGCAGCAGATTGTCCGCGCAGACGAAGAACTCCAGCGAGCACGGGTCGTCGAGGGAGGCGCGGAGCCGGCCCGCCCAGGCGGGGTCCGTGCCCGCCGCGTCGACGGGGGTGGGGAACTCGCCGGCCGCCGGGTCGTCGACCACTACGACGCCGGGCGCCGCCTGGAGCACCTCGCGGGCCCGGCCGGCGTCCACGGCACCGTCGAAGCGGGCCCGCAGGCTCAGCGAGTGGCCGGTCATCACCGGTACCTGGACGCAGGTCACGGCCACCGGCAGCGCCGGGAGCCGCAGGATCCGGCGGGTCTGCGCCCGTATGGCCAGCTCGTGCGTGGACCAGCCGCCGGCGGCGAGATCACCGCACCAGGGGACGACGTTCAGGGCGAGGGGGCCCGCGAAGGGCCCGGTGTCCTCGCCCACGGCACGCCGGACGTCGCCGGTCATCCCGCCGAGCGAGGTGCCGGCCACCAGGGACATCTGACGGCGCAGCGTCTCGGAGCCGGCCCGGCCGGCCGCGCTGGCGGCCTGGTACGAGGAGACGGTGAGGTCGCGCAGCCCGTACTCGGCGTGGAGGGCGCCGAGGGCCGCGGCCATGGCGGCGGTGACGCAGTCGGGGCCGGCGACGATGCCGCGCGGGCGATCCCGCACCTCCTCGGCGTTGACCTCGGGCACCACGAGCGGAACCCGGGGGTCCTCCCGGAAGGCGGCGGACTGGTCGACGACGGCGGCGCCGCGCGCGGTGGCGGCGGGCGCCCAGCGGGCCGAGACGTCGGCCGGGGTCAGGAAGACGACGACGTCGCCGCGGCCCATGCCGTCGAAGGCGTCCTCGGTGAGGGCCAGCACCTCGGCCTCCTCCCCGCGGACGGCCAGCAGGCGGCCGGCCGAGCGCGGGGAGGCGATCAGGCGTATCGCGCCCCAGACGTCCGCCCGTACGGACAGGAGCTGGAGCAGGACGGAACCGACCGCGCCGGTCGCCCCGACCACGGCGAGCACCGGGCCGGAGGACCGTGCGGGGTTCATCGTCCGGTGCCTCCGTAGACGACGGCCTCGTCGCTGTCGGAGTCCAGGCCGAAGGCCGTGTGCACGGCGACGACGGCGGCGTTGACGTCGTCCTGGCGGGTCACGACCGAGATGCGGATCTCCGAGGTGGAGATCAGCTCGATGTTGACTCCCGCGTCGGACAGCGCCTGGAAGAAGGAGGCGGTGACGCCCGGGTTGGTCTTCATGCCCGCGCCGACCAGGGAGATCTTGCCGATCTGGTCGTCGTAGCGCAGCGAGTCGAAGCCGATCGCGGCCTTCGCCTTCTCCAGGGCGTCGATGGCCTTGTGGCCCTCGGTCTTGGGGAGGGTGAAGGAGATGTCCGTCAGACCGGTCGCCGCGGCGGACACGTTCTGGACGATCATGTCGATGTTGATCTCGGCGTCCGCGATGGCCCGGAAGATCGCCGCGGCCTCGCCCGGCTTGTCCGGTACGCCGACGACAGTGATCTTGGCTTCGGAGACGTCGTGGGCGACTCCGGAGATGATGGCGTGCTCCACCTGCTCGTCCCCTTGCGACTCGGGCTTCTCGTTGCTGACCCAGGTACCCGGCAGTCCGGAGAAGGACGAGCGGACGTGGATCGGGATGTTGTAACGGCGCGCGTACTCGACGCAGCGGTGCAGCAGCACCTTGGAGCCGGAGGCGGCGAGCTCCAGCATGTCCTCGGAGGAGATCCAGTCGATCTTCCGCGCCTTCTTGACGACGCGCGGGTCGGCGGTGAAGACGCCGTCGACGTCGGTGTAGATCTCGCAGACCTCGGCGTCGAGCGCCGCGGCGAGCGCGACGGCGGTCGTGTCCGAGCCGCCGCGGCCCAGGGTGGTGATGTCCTTGCTGTCCGCGGACACGCCCTGGAAGCCGGCGACGATGGCGATGTTGCCCTCGTCGAGCGCGGTGCGGATACGGCCCGGCGTGACATCGATGATGCGCGCCTTGTTGTGGACCGAGTCGGTGATCACGCCCGCCTGGCTGCCCGTGAACGACTGGGCCTCGTGGCCCAGGTTTTTGATCGCCATGGCCAGCAGCGCCATGGAGATCCGCTCTCCGGCGGTCAGCAGCATGTCGAATTCCCGCCCCGCAGGCATCGGGGATACCTGCTCGGCGAGATCGATCAGCTCGTCCGTCGTGTCGCCCATCGCGGAAACCACGACGACCACCTGGTGGCCGTTCTTCTTGGCATCCACGATCCGCTTGGCGACGCGCTTGATGCCCTCGGCATCGGCTACGGAGGAGCCTCCGTACTTCTGCACGACAAGGCCCACGTGCGCTCCTCGCTCATTCCTGTACTGCGGTCGCGGGCCAGTGTAACGAGCGACCGCAATGCGGCCGACGTGTACCACATCATGAGACCTTCCGTTCAGCCCATGACCACGCCGCGCCACGCCGCCCCCGGGGCCGGCCGCCTTCCGCTACCGCTCGCCGACCGGGTTGCGGACGGGCCGGCGGCCGACGTTCCCGAGCTCCTCGGCCATCACCAGTCCGGCCTGCTCGGCGAGGTCGTCCTCGGTGAGGTCCTCGTCCGTGTCGAGCCCGTCCAGCGCGGCCAGCGGCTGGTCCAGCCGCACGTGCGCGACGAGGGACTGCAGGGCGCGCAGCGTCGCCGAGGCCGTCTGGCCCCAGTTGGAGAAGTACGAGAACTGCCACCACCACAGCGCCTCGGCCGTCCGGCCCGCCCGGTAGTGCGCCAGCCCGTGCCGCAGGTCGGCCACCACGTCGGCCACGTCGTCGGAGATCCGGTGCGCCACCGGCGCCTTCCGCGGCTCGTACGGGTCGAAGACCTCCGAGTAGACGTCGACCGGCTCCAGCAGGTACGCGAAGCGCTCGCGGAGCTCGTCCACGTCCGGCTCCGGGCCCAGGTCGGGCTCGTAGCGCTCGTCGGGCAGGACGTCCTGGTAGGCGCCGAGCCGGCCGCCCGCCAGGAGCAGCTGCGAGAACTCCAGCAGGAGGAAGGGCACGGCGCTGTCGGGGTCCTCGCCCTTGGCCACCTCGGTGACCGCGACGATGAACGACTCGATCTGGTCCGCGATCTGGACGGCGAAGTCGTCCGGGTCCTGTCCCAGGGCGTGCAGCGTTGCGTCAGACATCGAGTAGCCGCCTTCCTTCAAAGGCACGCCCGAGCGTGACCTCGTCCGCGTACTCCAGGTCTCCCCCGACGGGGAGCCCGCTGGCCAGGCGGGTGACCTTCAGGCCCATGGGCTTGATCATGCGCGCGAGGTACGTGGCCGTCGCCTCGCCCTCCAGGTTCGGATCCGTGGCCAGGATCAGCTCGTTCACCGCGCCGTCCGCGAGCCGCGCGAGCAGCTCGCGGATGCGCAGGTCGTCCGGGCCGACGCCCTCGATGGGGCTGATCGCCCCGCCCAGCACGTGGTAGCGGCCGCGGAACTCGCGGGTCCGCTCGATCGCGACGACGTCCTTCGGCTCCTCCACCACACAGATCACGGAGGTGTCGCGGCGCGGGTCGCGGCAGATGCCGCACTGCTCCTCCTGCGCCACGTTGCCGCACACCGCGCAGAACCGGACCTTGTCCTTGACCTCCAGCAGGGCGTGCGCGAGGCGCCGGACGTCAGCCGGCTCCGCCTGCAGGATGTGGAAGGCGATCCGCTGCGCGCTCTTGGGCCCGACGCCGGGCAGCCTGCCCAGCTCGTCGATCAGGTCCTGGACCACGCCTTCGTACAACGGAACGCCTTCTTTCGCTATGGGGTGGGGGGTGCGGGGGAGGGGGCTAGAACGGCAGGCCGGGGATGCCGCTGCCGCCGCCCAGGCCCTGGGCCAGCGGGCCCAGCTTCTGCTGCTGGAGCGCCTGGGCGTTCTCGTTCGCCGCCTGCACGGCGGCGACGACCAGGTCGGCGAGGGTCTCGGTGTCCTCCGGGTCCACCGCCTTCGGGTCGATCACCAGCGCGCGCAGCTCGCCGGAGCCCGTCACGGTCGCCTTGACCAGGCCGCCGCCGGACTGGCCGTCGACCTCCGTGCGCGCCAGCTCCTCCTGGGCCGCCGCGAGATCCTGCTGCATCTTCTGGGCCTGCTGGAGCAGCTGCTGCATGTTGGGCTGACCGCCACCGGGAAACATCAGGTGATTCACTCCGTACGTCGGGACGCTTGGTCAATCCGAGCCTACGTGCTCACCGCGCGCGGCGCCCTACGCCGAGAGGACCAACTCTTTCGAGTGAGGGGCGCGGCGTGCGCATCGCTGATGGGGACCTTCCTGCGGGCGGAAAACCGGGGATTCCCCGCCCACCGGCCGCCATTCGAAGGTAGGAAAGGGCATGCGCACCATTTAGCACACGCGCACCACCACACGTCAGCGCAGCAGAGGGAGCGCCGGGTGAGCCAGCCGGACATGCAGCCCGAGGGGCCGGCCCGGGATCCCCGGGAGCCCCGGGACCCCCGGGAGGAGGGCGGCGGACCGATGGCGGCGGGCGACCTGACCGGGGGGCCGTTCCCCCTGGGGGACTGGGGCGAGCCGGCCGAGCGGCTGGACGAGCTGTACCGGCGGGTCGAGGCCGACGCGCTGCGCACCGCCGAGTGGTACCTCTCCGACCGGGCGTTCAAGCGGCGGGGCGCGCGGATCCTGCGGGCGGGGACCGCGGCGGGCGCGGTCGTCGGCGCCGCGATGCCGCTGGTGGAGCTGGCCGGGGCCGGGCACGGCGCGTCGCAGTACGGCTGGCTCGCGCTGCTGCTGAGCGCCGCCTGCCTGGCCTGCGACCGGTTCTTCGGCCTCACCTCCGGCTGGATGCGCGACGTCGCGACGGCGCAGGCGGTGCAGCGGCGGTTGCAGACCCTCCAGTTCGACTGGGCGTCGGAGAACGTGCGCGAGGTGCTGGGGCCCACCGAAGGCACCGCCAGCGAGGCCGCCGAGCGCTGCCTGACGGTCCTGCGCCGCTTCTCGGAGGACATCACGGAGCTGGTGCGCTCGGAGACGGCCGAGTGGATGGTCGAGTTCAGCGTCGGCCCGGCGCCGCTGGTGATGCAGTCCCTCGGCGGGTCCGCAGGCCGTGCGTCGGAGGCGGGCACCCCGCCGGCCCGCTTCCCGCTCCCGCCGGGGACGCGCCCGAACATGCCGCGGCAGCGGCCGCCCGAGCAGCCCCGCTGACCTGCGGCGGGGGCCGGGCAGGCGAGCGCGGCCAGAGGGAACCGGCGAGGCTTCAGCTGAAGATGATCATCGAGCCCTGGCCGAGGCTCCGCGTCGCCGCGGCGTGCAGGCCCAGCCACACGTGCCGCTCCCGCGCGAAGGGGCTGTCGTCGTACGGGATCGGCCCCGCCGGCTCCTCCAGCGACGTCGGCCGGCCGGGCGGAGCCGGCGCCACCGGCGGGTTCGCCGGGTCGATCCCGATCGCCGGGGCCACCACCGCGAGCTCCCGCAGCAAGCCCTGCGCCGAGCCCAGCGGGCCGCCCCCGGCCAGCAGCTCCTCGTTCGCCAGCGGCGCCGCGAAGTCCACCGGCACGTACGCGCCCGCGTGGTCGTAGTGCCAGACCAGGTGCGACTGCTGGGCCGCCGCCTCGAACATCTCCAGCAGCTGCTCGTAGTCCCCGCCCAGCTCGTCGACGGGCGTCACCGGCAGTCCGCAGACCCGCAGCAGGTAGGCCCGGCGCAGGAAGTGCAGGGCGTCGTAGTCGAACCCGGCGACCGGGGCGACGTCCCCGCTCAGCCCCGGCATGTACGCGAAGACCGGCACGGACGGCAGCCCGGCCTCGCCCAGCGCCTTGTCGTACGAGGCGATCTCTTCCGCGAAGGGGTTGTCGGCGCTGTGGCACAGCACGTCGACAAGGGGAACCAGCCACAGGTCACAGGCCACTCGGGCTCCGATCAGTCGTTGTCGCGCCGATGCCGCCAGCGTAGTGCTCCGGACACCCCGAGCGAAGGGCTGCGCAGAACCCGGGGGCCGCAGGGGGCGGGCTCCGGCCACCCCGCGGCCGGAGCCCGGCGGCCCGCCGCCTCCGCGGCTACCGGGGGCCCACCCGCCAGACCCAGACGTCCCGGACCCGCTCCGGCTCCGCGCCGAGCAGCCCCGTCAGGAGGCCGCGCAGCTCGTCGGCCCGGTCCTGGGACGGCAGCACCACGGCGCCCGCCTTCCAGTGGGCCAGGTCCCGGCGGGCCTGCTCCCGCCACTCCGGGGTGGCCTCCGGGGCCGGGGCGCCGTAGCGGACGTCCCGCAGCAGGTTCGACAGGTGGCGCGGCGGGGCCCCGTAGATGCCGATGCGCTCCTCGCCCCACGGGCCGTTGAAGTAGCCTCCGGCGAGCCGGAAGCCGAAGTCCGCCTCGACCTGCCAGTGCAGCGCGTCGGCCTGGGCGGGGTCCGGGAGCGGCACCGGGACGAGGGCCTCGCCCTCGCGGACGTAGTCCTTCCAGGCGCCCGAGGTGATGAACGCGGGCACCGGCGCCCGGTCCCGTACGGCCAGCGGAAGCGGCAGCACCGGGATCACCGCGGCCGCGGCCGCAAACAGGCCGAGCCTCCGCATGTCGCGCGACCGGGCGCGGGCGGCGCCGTCGAGGGCGAGGGCCAGCAGGATGCCGAGGACGGGAGCGCACACCATGGCGACGCGCCCCTCGATCACGGACTCGAACAGCGGCGCGTGGGCGAGCGGCGCCCAGGGGCCGGGCAGCACGATGTCGGTGAGCGGCACCCTCACCCGGGGCCCCAGCGAGAGCAGCAGCGCGGCGACTCCGGTGAGGGCCAGCGCGCGGATGCCGGGCCGGCGCCACAGCCAGACGCACACGGCGGCGCCGAAGGCGAGCAGCGGCCACCCGTAGAAGGCGTTCTGCTCGGTGGTGTTCATGGAGAGCCGGGCGGCGGTCTCGGCGTCGCCGAA
The DNA here is from genome assembly GCF_014649915.1 of Streptomyces toxytricini. Taxonomy (GTDB): domain Bacteria; phylum Actinomycetota; class Actinomycetes; order Streptomycetales; family Streptomycetaceae; genus Streptomyces; species Streptomyces toxytricini. Next base: position 156,493 of record NZ_BMTY01000019.1, read on the forward strand.
GAGGGACCGGGCGGCGTACTCGATCAGGGCGCGCGGGCTGTTGCCGGCGTTGTCGCCGTGGAGGACCGAGTGGTAGCTCTGCGGGCCGAGGAACTGCCAGTACAGCGGGACCGCCACCAGCGGCAGGCACACGGCCAGCGCGATGGCGAGGCCGCGCGCGAGGGGGCGCGCGGCGGCCAGGGCGCGCCGCCGGTCGACCAGCAGGCAGGCGAGGCAGAACAGCAGCATGCCGAGCGCGGCGATGAGCAGCGGCTCCTCGCCGATGAAGACCTGGTACGCCGCGAACAGGCCGAGCAGCACCCCGTCGCGGACGACGCGGCGGCCCTCGCACAGGCGCAGGGCGCGGTCGACGATCAGCGGCAGCATGAAGAGGACGGTGAAGTTCGGGTGGCCGTTGGCGTGCGAGACCATCGGCGGCGCGAACGCGGCGAGCGCCCCGCCCGCGGCGGCGGCCCACCGGCTGCGGACGAAGCGGCGGCGGATCAGCCAGTACCAGGTCCAGGCGCTGGCGGCCATGCCGAGCGTGAGGACGAGGGCGAAGGTGACCGTCTCCCCGAACAGCAGCGTGATCGGGATGAACGGGACGTTCAGGCCGAGCATCGTGGCGTTCGCCATCAGGTTCACGCCGTCGGGCATGCCCTGGGCGGTGGTGAAGAGGGGGTTCCGCAGGTGGGTGATGTTGTCGGTGACGACGCCGGTGAACCACTCCCACTGGTTCTGGTCCTGGAGGGCGTCGCGCAGGTAGCGGCCGTCGAGGTCGGCCCACAGGCCGTGGAAGAGGTAGAAGGACAGGGCGAGGAACACCCCGGCGACGGCGAGGCCGCCGGCGTTCAGGCGCCACAGGTCGGCGAGCGCGCGGCGGCGGCCGCCCGCGGGGCGGCGGCCGGGCGGGCCGGTCGGCGCGGCGGAGCGGCGTACGGGCACTTCGGCGACGGCGCCGGGGCCGGCCTCGCGGCGCAGCAGGCGGGTCACCTCGGCGTCGACGGCGGGTCCGTCGAGGGTGGAGGCGGCGAACGCGGCGCGCGCCCGGTCGCCGTCGAGGAGGGCGAAGCCGCAGGTGTCGGCCCGGAAGCCGGGCACGCCGGGGATGCCGAGGGCGCGGACGAGGCGGCTGCCGGTCCGGCCGAGGACGGCGACGGGGGGTTCGGGGGCTTCGGGGGCCGGGGCGTCCGGATCCCGGTCGGCGGTAGTGCCCGCGGGCGGGGCGAGGACCGGTTCGAGGCGGTCCAGTTCCTCCGGCGGTACGCCGAGCCCGGCGTCGGCGAGCAGGATGCGGCGGCCCGTGGAGGCGGCGACTCCGGCGCGCAGGGCGGCGCCCTTGCCGCGGGGGGCGTCGAGGCGGACGAGCCGGATCCGCGGGTCGGCGGCCGCCTCGGCCGCGACGGCGGCGGCAGTGTCGTCGTCGGAGCCGTCGTCGGCGACGACGACCTCCCAGGCGGCGGGCCCCGTCCCGGGGCGGGAGTCGAGGTGCTCGCGGAGGGCGGCGGCCGTGGCGCGGATCCGGTGCCCGTCGCGGTACGCGGGGACGACGACGGACAGGCCGGCGGGCGCGGCGGGGCTCCCCGGGGCGGGGCCCGGGTCGGGCGGGGCCGCGGCGTGCGGGGTGGCGGCGGAGTCCGCGTTCGCGGCGCTCATGCGTCGGCCGTCTTCAGGGTGGCGGCCCAGTCCAGGCCGTGTTGGTTGTACGCGTACACGAGGCGGCGCACCTCGTCGGCGTCGCCGCGGGTCACCGCGTCGATCAGCTCGTTGTGGCCGGACCACAGCCCGGCGTTCAGGTCCGGTGCCGCCTTCAGGTGCGGCACGGCGAAGACCCAGCACTGCACGCGGATGCGGTGCAGGAAATCCGAGATGTACGTGTTGCCGACCAGCCCGCTCAGCTCCCTCCAGAAGCGCAGGTCGTAGCCGATCAGCACTTCGAGCGAGCCGCTCTGCACGGCCCGGCACGCCTCTTCGGCCCGACGGCGCACCGACACCAGCCTCTCGCCGCAGCCGGGCGCGGTGCCGCGCTCCACGAGCCGCCGGAAGATCCCGTCGACTATGAGCGTACGGGCCTCGATCATCCCCCGGAAGTCGTCCAGGGTGAAGACGCGCACGCGGAAGCCGCGGTGCTGGTCGGATTCCAGCAGCCCCTGCGCGGCGAGGTCGACGAGCGCCTCGCGCACGGGCGTCGCGGAGACGCCGTACTGCTCGGCGATCTGCTTGACGGTGAACTCGGTGCCGGGTGGCAGGCGTCCCGCCAGCACCTCGTCGCGCAGCGCGTCCGCGATCTGCCGGCGGAGTGTGTTGCGGGTGACGGCGGCGCTGCCTGCCATGGGGGTCCTTACTCCTTGGGGTGAACTTCGGACACCTTAGGGCAGGCAGCGCGGCCGAAACCGATCGATTCGGTGCTGTTATCGAGTTGCCTCCGGTCAGGCGGAGGCCGTGTGCCGGTCGGCGACGGTCAGCGCCTCGTCCAGGAGGGCCAGGCCCTCCTTCGCCTCCGCCTCGGTGACGGTGCAGGGCGGGACGACGTGCACGCGGTTCATGTTCACGAACGGCCACAGGCCGGAGGCCGTGCATGCGGCCGCGAACTCGGCCATCGGCGCGTTGTCGGCGCCGGAGGCGTTGTACGGGACGAGCGGCTCGCGGGTCTCCCGGTCGCGGACGAGCTCGACGGCCCAGAAGGCGCCGAGGCCGCGGACGTCGCCGACGGACGGGTGGCGCTCGGCGATCTCGGCGAGGGCGGGGCCGATCACGTGGCGGCCGAGGTGGGCGGCGTGCCCGACGACGTCCTCCTCCTCCATCGTGCGGATGGTCGCGACCGCGGCGGCGCAGGCCAGCGGGTGTCCGGAGTAGGTCAGCCCGCCCGGGTAGGGGCGTGTGGCGAAGGTCTCGGCGATGGCCGCGGAGATGGCGACGCCGCCGAGGGGGACGTACCCGCTGTTGACGCCCTTGGCGAAGGTGATCAGGTCGGGGGTGACGCCCCAGTGCTCGGCGGCGAACCACCGGCCGGTGCGGCCGAAGCCCGCCATGACCTCGTCGAGGATGAAGACGATGCCGTACCGGTCGCAGAGCTCGCGCACGCCGGCCAGGTAGCCGGCGGGCGGCACCATGATCCCGGCGGTGCCGGGGACGGTCTCCAGGATGATCGCGGCGATGGACGCCGGGCCCTCGAAGGCGATGGTGTCGGCGAGGTGGGCCAGGGCCCGCTCGCACTCCTCGGCCTCCGTTGCCGCGTGGAAGGGCGAGCGGTACAGGAAGGGCCCCCAGAAGTGGACCACCCCGGCGGAGCCGGTGTCGGAGGGCCAGCGGCGCGGGTCGCCGGTCAGGTTGATCGCGGCGGCGGTGGCGCCGTGGTAGGAGCGGTAGGCGGACAGCACCTTCGGCCGCCCGGTGTGCAGGCGGGCCATGCGGACGGCGT
>NZ_BMTY01000020.1:0-17040 GCF_014649915.1 Streptomyces toxytricini
GCCACCCGCTACGACAAACATCCCGACCGCTATCTCGCCGCCATCAGCCTGGCCAGCACTCTCATCTGGCTCGACTCGTGATCGACAAGACGCCCCCTAGCCCGGTTCCCCGGCCGGGGCGGTGCCGGCGGGTCCGGACTCCCAGGCGGCGCGGTCGTCCCAGGCGGTGAGGCGCAGGCCGCTCTCGAAGCGGTGGGCGGCGCCGGTGACCGGGTCGGTGAACGCCAGCGTCCGGGCCAGGAGTTGCAGGGGGCGGCGGAAGTCGTCCGGTGCGGGGTCGGTGATCCGCGGGTAGACCGGGTCGCCGAGGATCGGCAGGCCGAGGGCGTTCATGTGGACGCGCAGCTGGTGGGTGCGGCCGGTGTGCGGGGTGAGCCGGTAGCGGCCGAGTCCGCCGCGGGCTTCGGCGAGCTCGACGGCGCTCTCGGCGTTCGGCTCGCCGGGGACCTCGCTCGCGCCGATGACCCCGCGGACCTTCTCGATGCGGGAGCGGACCGTGCGGGGCAGCTCCACGGCCGGGTCGTGGACGGCGAGGGCCTCGTACTCCTTGTGGACGCGCCGCTCGGCGAACAGCTGCTGGTAGGCGCCGCGGTCCTGCGGGCGGATACTGAACATCACCAGCCCCGCGGTGAGCCGGTCCAGCCGGTGTGCCGGGCTCAGCTCGGGCAGGTCCAGCTCGGCCCGGAGCCGGGCCAGCGCGGTCTGCACGATGTGGCTGCCGCGCGGGGTGGTCGCCAGGAAGTGCGGCTTGTCGACGACGAGCAGGTGCGCGTCGCGGTGGACGACGCCGATCGGGAACGGCACCACCGGCTCGGGGTCCATGTCCCGGTGGAACCACAGGTAGGAGTGCGGCTCGTACGGGTCGTCGGCGCGCAGGACGCGTCCGCCCGCGCCGAGGATCCGGCCGGCGGCCAGCAGCCGGGCCACGGATCCGGCGCCGCGGGTGCCGGCGTACCGCTCGGTGAGGTAGCTGCCGAGGTCGGGCCAGCGGCCCTCGCGGTCGGCGGGCAGCCGCAGCCGGACGGGGTCGATGCCGGCGACCTGGGGGAGCGGGGAGGGCGGTGTGCGGGTCTTTCTCATCGTGTCCAGGCTAAGGCCGCCCGGCTTGGCTAGCGCCGGGTGAAGGTGCCCATGCCGCCCTCGTCGAGGTACTCGATGCGGACGGTGTCGTCGCCGAAGACGACCCCGGTGCGGCCGACCGCGTTCTCCCCGGCGGTCTCGTAGCTGAACGTGTCGCCGTCGTAGTGGGCGAGCGGGAACCGCAGCGGCTTGGGGCCGAGGGAGAGGACCAGGCCGCCGCCGGGGGCCTCGGTGACCGTGAGCCTGCCGTAGTACGGGCTCTCGTACGTACCGGTGTACGCGCCGGCGGCCTTGGCGGGCTTCGCGTCCGCCGGAGGGCGGGAATAGTCGGTCTCGGGCCGGTCGGCGCCGTCGGCCTGTGCGTACAGCTCCGCGAAGAGCGGCAGCCATGCGGTGGTGGGCCGCCCGTGCTCGGCCGTGTCGAAGAAGTCGAAGGCGATGGCGTCGGCGACGCCGACGGGGGCGCCGTTGGTGAGGACGACGATGCCGAGCCGCTCCAGCGGCAGCATCGTGACGTTGGTGTTGGCGCCGAGGTCGAAGGCGCCGGTGTGGCTCAGGCGGAGCCTGCCGCGGTCGTCGTAGGAGACGTTCCAGCCGAGGCCGTAGAAGGAGGTGCCGCCGGCGGCGTTCTCGGCCTGGGAGACGACGTGCGGCAGGTGGGTGCGGCGCAGCGGGGCGGCCGGCACGATCCGCTTGCCGTCGAGGACGCCGTCGCCGAGCTGGAGGCGCACCCAGCGGGCCATGTCGCGGGCGGTGGAGCTGACACCGCCGGCCGGTGCCTGCGCGTCGGGGTCGCGGACGTACCGCGCGGACCAGGTGCCGTCCGGGTTCCTCACGTGCGTGGCGGCCCGGTCGGGCTCGGCGGCGAACGCGGCGAACTCGGTGCTCGTGCGGGTCATCCCGGCCGGCTTGAAGAGGACGTCCTCGCTGAGCTTCTGCCAGGTGGTGCCGCGGGCGCGGGCGACGGCCTCGGCGGCCGCGGTCAGCCCGAAGTTGGTGTAGGCGTAGCTCGCCCGGAAGGGGGTCAGCGGCTCCAGCCGCATGCGGTCCAGGATGTACCGCTGGTCGTAGCCGAGGTCCTCCAGCAGGTCGCCCGCGTGGTCGGGCAGGCCGCTGCGGTGGGAGAACAGGTCGGCGGTGCTGACGTGCCCGGTGACCCAGGGGTCCTTCAGCGCGAAGCCGGGCAGTTCGGTGCGGCGGTCCCACTCGTCCGGGTCCCCCAGGGTGCCGGCGACGACGGTCGAGGAGACGGGCTTGGAGACGGATGCGATCTGGAAGACGGTGTCGGGGCCGACGGCGCCGCTCTGCCCGACGCGGCGCACCCCGAAGCCCTTCGCGTAGAGGACCTTGTCGTCGTGGACGACGGCCACCGACACCCCGGGGACGCCGGTGGTGCGCATCGCGTCCTCGACGAACTGCGGGAGCCGGGACACGGCCCGCTCGACGGCCCGGTCGCTCAGTTGCGGCTCGGGCGGGGGAGGGGGGCTGGGCGCCGCTGCGACCGGTCCGGCCGCGGCGAGCGCGAGCACCGTCACCGCCGTGCCGAGCGCGAGGCGCGTGCGCATGAGCCCATTGTGGGCCAGGGCGGGCCGGCCCGCCCGTTCGGCGGCCGGCCCCCGGCGGTCAGGCCGCCGCCTCCTGCTCGGCGATGATGCGGGCGTTCCACTCGCGCTTGATCGCGCGCCAGCCCTCGTCCGTCTCGCCGAGGCGCCAGTAGCCGGAGATCGACAGCCGCTCCTTGGGGATGCCGCGCTCCAGGCGCAGGTGGCGCCGCAGCTCCTTGACGAAGCCGGCCTCGCCGTGGACGAAGGCGTGCACGTCGCGGGAGGGGAAGTCCATCGAGGTCACCGCCTCGACCAGGGCCTCGCCGACCGGGCGCGCGCCGCGGTGCAGCCACACCGGGACGACTCCGTCGGGGGTCGCGAACTTCTGCTCGTCCTCGGGGCCGTCCACCTCCAGCAGCGCGTGGACGCGGGCGCCCGCCGGCATCCGCTCCATCGCCGCGGCGATCGCGGGCAGGGCGCTCTCGTCGCCGACCAGCAGGTGCCAGTCTGCTGCCGGATCGGGTGCGTACGCCCCGCCGGGGCCGAGGAAGCGGACCAGCTCGCCCGGCGTCGCCTGCGCGGCCCACGGGCCGGCGATCCCCTCGTCGCCGTGGACGACGAAGTCGATCGTCAGCTCCAGGTGCGCCGGATCCCAGCTGCGGACCGTGTACGCGCGCTGCCGGGGCCACGCGGCCGGCGGGAACTGCGCCCGGATCCGCTCCAGGTCCCACGGCGCCGGGTAGGTGACCCCTTCCGGCGCGAACAGCAGCTTGATGTAGTGGTCCGTGAACTCGCCCGCGCTGAAGCGGGCCAGTCCGGCTCCACCCAGAACGACCCGCACCATGTGCGGTGTGAGCCGCTCGGTCCGCACGACGACTGCAGTGCCTACCTCGCGGGCGCGTCCTTCTGCCACGGCGTCTCCCCTGACTCACCTGAAACTTAGGATTGCCTAAGTTAGCATCTCAGGCAAGCAGGGCCGTGCGCAGGCGCGCCACCGCGCCGCCCAGACCCCACCTCCGCGCCAGCGCGTCCAGGAGCTCCGGCTCCGCCGGCTCGGCCGGCAGCGCCGGGTCGAAGTCGGGCAACGGCACGTCCGTGGCGACCCGCACCACCTTGGGCGCCACCGCCAGGTACGGGCGGGCCTCCTCCAGCCGCCGGCGCTGCGTCGGCGTCAGCTTCGACTTCGGATCGGCCGCCGCCGCGACGATCCCCGCCAGGTCCCCGTACGCCTCCAGCAGCTTCGCCGCCGTCTTCTCGCCGATCCCCGGCACCCCGGGCAGGCCGTCGCTCGGGTCGCCGCGCAGCAGCGCCAGGTCCGCGTACCCCGGCCCGTCCACCCCGTACTTCGCCCGCAGCCACTCCCCGTCGGCCACCTGGAGGGTGCCGACGCCCTTCAGCGGGTACAGCACGCGGCGCTGCCGGCCGTCGTCCACCAGCTGGTACAGGTCCCGGTCGCCGGTGACGATGTCCACCGGCCCGGTGGCGCGCGCCGTGAGCGTCCCGATCACGTCGTCCGCCTCGTACCCGGCCACGCCCACACGGGCGATCCCGAAGGCGTCCAACGCCGCCTCGATGATCGGCACCTGCGGCGCCAGCGTGTCCGGGGTCTCCTCCACATCCGGTCCGGCCGCCGTCTCCTCGGCCACCCGGTGCGCCTTGTACGAGGGGATCAGCTCCACCCGCCACTGTGGCCGCCAGTCGGCGTCCATGCAGGCCACAAGGTCGTCGGGGCGGTGGTCTTGGACCAGGCGCCCGATGAAGTCCAACAGCCCGCGCACGGCGTTCACCGGGGTGCCGTCCGGGGCCTTCACGGATTCCGGTACGCCGAAGTAGGCGCGGAAGTAGAGGGAGGCGGTGTCCAGCAGCATCAGCCGTCGAGTGCTCGTCATGACGGCGATCATGCCGCACCCCGCCGACGGGGCGCGGTTGAGACGGGAAAGACCGGAAAGCGACGTACGCATGTCCGGAAGGGGAACGCCGGTTTCACGCGCGGCGTAGCCCCGTCCGCTCCTGCACGCGAAACCGGGGGCGGTTGCTGCGTAAGGTGCTTACAGCACACTCCCGTGCGACGGACGCCGACGTACGCCGACAGACCTGACAAAGGGGAGGGCAGCCCCGCCATGGACGACAGGGACGGCTCGGAGGACAAGGAACGGGACAAGGACGCCAAGGAACCGCTCCGGGTGGGCGTGGCCGTGCGCAAGCGGCGCCGGGCCCTCCACCTCACCCTCGCCGCCGTATCGGCGCGCAGCGGACTGTCGGTGCCCTTCCTCAGCCAGATAGAGAACGAACGCGCCCGCCCCAGCATGCGCTCCCTCGAACGGGTCGCGGACGCGCTGGAGACCACGGCGGTCGAGCTGCTCGCGGCCTCCGACACGGCGCGCACCGTCGACCTCGTAAGGGCCGGCGACGACTCCGGGCTGAGCCCGCTCCCCGGCGTGCGCCCCCTCGTGCGCGGGCACCACCAGCTCCACGCCATGGAGTTCACCGGCGACCAGGACGCCGGCCGCGAGTACCAGCACCGCAACGACGAGCTCATGTACGTCGTCTCCGGCGCCTGCCAGGTCGAGGCCGAAGGCCGCGCCTACCGCCTGGAGAGCGGTGACGCCCTCTTCCTCTCCGGCGGGGTCCGCCACCGCTGGAGGGCCGTCACCGAGGACACCCGGATACTCGTCGTCGCCGTCGGGGAGCACATCCAGGCCTCCTCCGAGCCGCCCTCGCCGGGACACTGACCGGCCGTGCGCGTCGTCTCGCTCGTCCCCTCGCTGACCGAGGCCGTCGCGGCCACCGCACCGGGCCTGCTCGCCGGCGTCACCGACTGGTGCACCCACCCCGCCGGCCTCGACCGGCGGGGTGCGGTCCGCATCGGCGGCACCAAGAACCCCGACATCGCCGCGATCACCGCGCTCCGCCCCGACCTGGTGATCGCCAACGAGGAGGAGAACCGGGCCCCCGACCTCGACGCCCTGCGCGCCGCGGGCCTCGGCGTGCTGGTCACCGAGGTGCGCACCCTGCCGCAGGCGCTGGACGAACTGGACCGGCTCCTCACGGGGGCGCTCGGCCTGCCCCGGCCGCGGTGGCTCGACGAGGCGGCTCGGGCGTGGGCGGACCTGCCGCGCCCGGCCGCGCCGCTGCGGGCCGTCGTACCGGTGTGGCGGCGGCCCTGGATGGTGCTCGGGCGGGACACATTCGCCGGGGACCTCCTGGCCCGGCTCGGCATCGAGAACGTCCACGCCGGACACGCCGAACGCTACCCGCGGGTCGACCCGGCGGACCCGGCCGCCGCCGACTGCGACCTGGTGGTGCTGCCGGACGAGCCGTACGCCTTCACCCGCGGGGACGGCCCGGAGGCGTTCCCCGGCCGCCCGGCCGCGCTCGTCAGCGGCCGCCACCTCACCTGGTACGGGCCCTCGCTCGCCGAGGCGCCCCGGGTCCTGGCCGCGGAGCTGGCCGCGGCCCGGTGAACCGCCGGGCCCCCGGCCCGTCAGCGGGGGAGGAGGCGGCCCGCCGCCAGGCCGCGCAGCGTGTGTGCGCCGGCCGCCAGCCAGGCGGCCACCAGGCACAGGAACAGCGCCCAGGCCAGCCACCCGTACGCGGCCAGCCCGGTGTGCCGGGCCAGCCCGGCCGCGCCCGTGACGCAGGTGCCGACGGGGAACGTCAGCGCCCACCAGGTCATCGCGAACCCCATCCCGCTCCGGGCCGCCCGCACCAGCAGCGCACCGGCCAGAGCCAGCCACAGCAGCGCGAAACCGAGCACGGGGACCCCGTACACGACGGCGAAACCGGCCAGCGCGCCGGCGTACGGGGCGCCGATCGCCCCCTGGGCCGCGTCGGCGAGCTGCCCGGCCGCGGTGGTGGACTGCCCGAGCGGCCCCAGCACCAGGAACAGGGTCGGCGTCAGCACCGCCGGGAGCGGGCCGCCGACCACAAGCCGCCCGAACAGCAGCGGCAGGACCAGCAGCGACGCCAGCAGGCTCATCCCGAACAGCGCGAAGCAGGCCAGCAGCAGCGCCTCCCGCGCCTGCCCGGCCGGCAGGTGCGGCACCAGCAGCGGGCCGACCGCGGCGGACACCATGGGGGAGACCAGCGGCAGCAGCCACACCGGGGAGGCCTGCGAGGCCCGCAGCTCGTGGCGCGCCACCATCAGGTACGGCACCACCACGGCCGCGGCCAGGCCGAGCACCGTCCCGGCGGTGAACAGCACGGCGTCCGCGGCGAGCGCCGCCCGCTCCCCGAGCACGTCCCGCCCGACGGTGAGCGTGCCCGCGCCGACCGCCAGCAGCGCCATCGGCGGGCAGCCGTGGAAGGGGGCGACGGCCGGGTCGAGGAGGTGGGCGCGCGCCTGGTCGCGGTGGTGCAGCCAGTGGCCCGCCCGGGCGGCCAGCACGAGCGCCAGCACCGCGACGGACAGCGCCCACACGGCGACGCAGGCCGTACGCTGCCCAGGCAGCTGGTGCGGGAGCGCCGCCCCGGCGGTGGCGGTGATCGCCGTGCCCATCACGCAGGCGTACCAGTTGGGGCCGAAGTGGCGCAGGGCGGGGAGGGGGCGGCGCGCATCGCGGGCCTGTGGGGCCTCGGGAGCGGCGGCGGGCGCGGTCCGGGTGGCGGAGGCGCGGGGAGGAGCAGTGGTGCCGGCCATGGACACCAGCCTCGCCCGGCCGCACCCCGGGCGGCAGAGGCCGCATACCTATGAGGCCATAAACTGACTTTATGGGTAATGAGGAGTGGGTTCCGCTGGTGCACCGGGTGCCGGACCTGGGGGCGCTGGAGCTGCTGCTCGCCGTCGCACGCCTGGGCAGCCTGAGCGGAGCCGCCAAACACATGGGCATCACACAGCCCGCCGCCAGCAGCCGGATCCGCGCGATGGAGGCCCGCCTCGGCGTCGCCCTCGTCGACCGCTCGCCCCGCGGCTCCACCCTGACCGCGGAGGGTGCGCTCGTCACCGACTGGGCCCGCCGGGTGGTGGAGGCCGCCGAAGCCTTCGACGCCGGCGCGCAGGCCCTGCGCGGGCGCCGCGACTCGCGGCTGCGCGTGGCCGCCAGCATGACCATCGCCGAGTACCTGCTGCCCGGCTGGCTGATCGCCCTGCGCGGGCAGCGGCCGGGCACCGCCGTCTCCCTCCAGGCCGGAAACTCGGCATTGGTCGCACGGCGGGTCCTCGCGCACGACGCGGACCTCGGCTTCGTCGAGGGGCTGACCGTCCCCGACGGGCTGGACAGCGCGGTCATCGCCCAGGACCGGCTCGTGGTCGCCGTCGCCCCGGAGCACCCGTGGGCGCGCCGCACCAAGGGCGTGGAGGCGGCCGAACTGGCCTCGACCCCGCTCATCCTGCGCGAGCGCGGCTCGGGCACCCGGCAGGTGCTCGACGCGGCACTCGCCGGCTGCGGCGGGCTCGCCGCGCCGCTGCTGGAACTGGCCTCCACGACCGCCGTCAAGGCCGCGGCCGTCAGCGGCGCCGGACCCTGCGTCCTGTCCGAACTCGCCCTCGGCGACGAACTCGCCGCCCGCCGCCTGGTCCAGGTCCCCGTCACGGGCGCGGCCCTGGGGCGGGCCCTGCGCGCGGTGTGGCCCGCCGGCTCCCGACCGGCCGGCCCGGCCCGGGACCTGCTGTCGCTCACCCGCGTCCGGTCCTGACCGGCCGGCCCGTGCGTACCGGCCCGGGAGGGTCAGCGGCCGCGCCGCGTCGGGTCGTCCGCGTCCTGCGGCCACCCGTAGCCGGTGCGCGGCGGCTCCGGTACGGCGCCCATCGCCGCCAGGTCCCGGTCGGCGGCCCGCATCAGCTGTCCCGCCAGGTCCCGCATGGCCCGGCTCGCGGCGAGCTCGTCACCGATCGCCGGCACCTCGACGTCCTCCGGGTTGCAGCGCGCCGAGCCGCGGCCCACCAGCTTCGCCGTCCCCGTGTCCAGCACGGCGCGGGCGCGGGTCGTCCCGCCCTCCTCGGTGAGCGAGACCCCGACCGTCCATTGCGCGGTGTGTGTCATGGCGCGCCCCGTCACTCTGCGATCTCGGTCCGTTCCCACCACTCGAACACGGGCAGGGCGCCCTCCGGGCCGTCCTGCCGGCGCGCCGTGGCCCGGAAGTGCTCGTACCCGCCGCGGTGCGGGACCTTCACGTCCTCGCCGGGAGAGGGGGCGTCGACGACCCGTTCCGACAGGTCCGCCGGCCCGCCTTCCAGCACAGCCTTGTTCGTCATGCCTCCAGTCTTCCGACCCGCCGGGCGGCCCGCACGTCGGCGCCGGCGGGTCGGACCGGCTGCCGCTCAGCGCAGGGCGACGGGCCTGCGGGCGGCCGCCGCCCCGACGAGCGCCCCCACCACACGGGTGTCCTTGTCGCGCTCCGGATGCCACTGCACGCCGAGCACCCACCGGTCCGGGTCGGGCAGTTCGACCGCCTCGACGGTGCCGTCGACCGCATGCGCCGAGGCGACCAATCCCCGGCCCAGCCGGTCGACTGCCTGGTGGTGGTAGGTGGGCACCTCCGCCTCCTCCGGGACCAGCGCCGCGTAGCGCGTACCGGGGACCGGGCGCACCGGGTGCCAGTCCATGACGCCCGGCCGGTGCATGTGCCCGTCGATGTGCTGGACGAGGGTGCCGCCGAGGGCGACGTTCAGCGCCTGCATGCCCCGGCAGATGCCGAGCAGCGGCATGCCCGTGTCGAGGGCGGCCCCGATCAGGGCCAGCTCCCATTCGTCCCGCACCGTTTCGGCCGGACCGGTGCGCGGGTCGCGCACCGCCCCGTACCGGGCCGGGTCCACGTCCGGGCCGCCCGCGACGACCAGGCCGTCCAGCCGGTCCAGCACCTCCGCCGCGGCCCCGGGCGCGCCGTCCGGCGGGAGCAGCACGGCCGCGCCGCCCGCCGCTTGGACGAGCTCGTAGTACCCGCAGGGCACGAGGGACGCGGCGACGTCCCACACGCGGTAGCGGGCGGATTCCTCGACGTAGGTCGTGATGCCGATGAGCGGCCTGGGCACGGGGGCAACCTCCGGGAGCGGTCGACGGGGAGGGGGGCGGGACGGGCGGCGGGACGCGGTCAGTCGCGGGCCAGTTCGGCCTCGGCGCGGGCCAGCGCGGCGAACTCCTCCTCCGGCGCGGAGGCCACCAGGTGGTGCCGACTGTAGAACGCGAAGTAGCCGAGGGCGACGGCGTACACACCCAGGGCGATGAAGGCGGCGTCCTTGTCCACCAGGAAGGTGGCCGTGAGCGCCGCCAGCGCGAGGACGAACGCCGTGGCGGAGGTCGCCGTGCCGCCGGGGGTCCGGTACGGGCGCTCCAGGTGCGGCTCGCGGCGCCGCAGCACGATGTGCGACAGGGCCATCAGTGCGTAGGAGATCGTCGCGCCGAACACCGCGATGTTCAGCATCCGCGGCCCGTCGCCGGTCGCAGCGGCCAGGGCGAAGCCGATCGCGCCCGGGATGAGCAGCCCCAGGTAGGGCGCCTTGCGCGGGGAGGTCAGCGACAGGAAGCGCGGCAGGTAGCCCGCCCGCGAGAGCGCGAAGAGCTGGCGTGAGCCGGCGTAGATGAGGGAGAAGAAGGAGGCCACCAGGCCGGCGAGGCCGGCGTAGTTGACGAACGTCTTCAGCCACGACAGGCCCGGGTCGCCCTCCAGCGCCACCACCAGAGGGTTCCCGGCGTCCTTGATCGCGTCGGCGCCGCGGGCGCCCGTCGAGGCGAGGAAGGTGAGCAGCGCGAGCAGCACCAGGACGCCCATGGAGATCGACAGCGCCCGCGGCATCGAGCGGACCGGGTCCTTGGCCTCCTCGGCCGCCAGCGGCACCCCCTCGACGCCGAGGAAGAACCACATGCCGAACGGGAACGCCGCCCAGATCCCCAGCAGCCCCAGCGGCAGCCACGAGTTGGCGCCGAACGCGGTGGTGTCGACGGCGATGTCGTCCAGCCGCGAGGCGTCGAACTCGGTGAACGCGCCGGCCGCGAACACCACCAGCGCGGTCACGGCCACCGCGGTGACGACGAGGGAGAAGCGCAGCGCCTCGCCGACGCCCCACAGGTGGATGCCGATGAACACCGCGAAGCAGGCCAGGTACACGGGCCAGCCGGAGGTGAGGCCGAAGAGGTGCAGGGACTCGACGTAGTCGCCGATGAAGATGGAGATCGCGGCGGGCGCGAGCACGTACTCGATGAGGATCGCGGTGCCGGTCAGGAAGCCGCCCCACGGGCCGAGGGCGCGCCGGGCGAAGCCGTAGCCGCCGCCGGCCGTCGGGAGGATCGCCGACAGCTCGGCCAGGGAGAAGACCAGGCAGGCGTACATGGCGCCCATCAGGACCGTGGCGGCGGCCAGGCCGCCGAAGCCGCCCTGGGCGAGGCCGACGTTCCAGCCGGAGAAGTCGCCGGAGACGACGTACGCGACGCCGAGGCCGGTCAGCAGCAGCCAGCCGGCGCTGCCGCGGCGCAGGGTGCGGCGCTCCAGGTAGGCGTCGCCGCCTCCGGCGGCGGATCGGGCGGTCTGCGGCACGGCGGCGTCCAGCCGTGCCCCGGTTTCTTCGGCCATGTGCGCTCCCGCTGCCCAGGACAATGGTTGTGCCGCGTACCTTTGCCGCAGGAGGGCGGGATGCGCAAGACCCCTGCGCAAAACGAGCGGGCCCGGGCGGGCCCGCACGCCCTCAGGCCAGGAAGCCGCGCAGCAGCGCGGCCGTGCCGCAGCAGTGCTCGCGCATCACCTCGCGGGCCGCGTCCGCGTCCCGCTCCAGGACCGCCTCCACCAGGGCGGCGTGCTGCTGCTGCGAGTGCTCCAGGTTCCGCACCAGCAGGGGTATGCAGTCCAGCAGGTCGTTGACGGCGGCCCGGACCGCCGCGTACTGCGCCGTCAGCGTCGGCGAGCCCGCCAGCTCGCACAGCGCCAGGTGGAAGAGCGTGTCCCGGCGGCGGTAGTCCGCCAGCGGCGCGTCCTGCGTGGCCGCCAGCGCCGCCAGCAGCCGCTCCGCCTCCTCCTCCGACAGCCCCTGCGCGGCGCACAGCCCGGCCGCCCCCACCTCCAGGACCTCGCGGAACCGCAGCACGTCCTCCAGGTCGACCCCCGCCACGCGCCGGCGCAGCTCGTCCTCGCTCCCGCCCGCCGGGGTGTCCGGGCGCGGCAGCACGAACGTCCCCCCGTACCGGCCCCGCCGCGCCTCCACCAGCCCCTGCTCCTGGAGCACCTTGAGCACCTCGCGCAGCGTGACCCGGCTGATGCCCATCCGCTCCGCCAGCTCCCGCTCCGGCGGCAGCCGCTCCCCGGCCGGCACCAGGCCCAGGCGGACCACCTGCAGGATCTGCTCCAGCGCCTCCTCGAAGCCGCTGCCCGCCCGCACCTGCCGCAGGACCGGGTTCAGCCGCGCCATCGCGCCGCCCCCGCTCGCCGTGTCGGCCATCTCGGCTCCTCCCCTTCCCAAGCAATGGTTCTGTTCAATACCTTAGGCCCCCTCGGCTCACCGAAGGAGAGATCCCCGTGGTAGACCGCACGCCGCCGCTCGCCCCCGAGGAGCTCCGCGCCCTCGTCGCGAGCGGCGAGATCGACACCGTCGTCCTCGCCTTCCCCGACATGCAGGGACGCCTCCAGGGCAAGCGGTTCGCCGCCCCGTTCTTCCTCGACGAGGTCCTCGAACACGGCACGGAGGGCTGCAACTACCTCCTCGCCGTCGACACCGACATGAACACCGTCGACGGCTACGAGATGTCCTCCTGGGAGCGCGGCTACGGCGACTTCGCCATGCGCCCCGACACCGCGACCCTGCGCCGCATCCCCTGGCACCCCGGCAGCGCCCTCCTCCTCGCCGACCTCGCCTGGAACGACGGCACCCCCGTCGTGGCCGCCCCCCGCCAGATCCTCCGCCGCCAGCTCGACCGCCTCGCCGGGCACGGCTACACCGCGATGGTCGGCACCGAGCTGGAGTTCATGGTCTTCAAGGACACCTACGAGCAGGCCTGGAACGCCGACTACCGCTCCCTGACCCCCGCCAACCAGTACAACACCGACTACTCGGTCCTCGGCACAGGCCGCATCGAGCCCCTGCTCCGCCGCATCCGCAACGACATGCAGGGCGCCGGACTCACCGTCGAATCCGCCAAGGGCGAGTGCAACCTCGGCCAACACGAGATCGCCTTCCGCTACACCGAGGCGCTCACCACCTGCGACCAGCACGCCGTCTACAAGACCGGCGCCAAGGAGATCGCCGCCCAGGAAGGCGTCTCGCTCACCTTCATGGCCAAGTTCGACGAGCGCGAAGGCAACTCCTGCCACATCCACCTCTCCCTCACCGACTCCGAGGGACGCAACGCCATGGCGGGCGACGGCCCCGACGGCATGTCCCCCCTCATGCGCCACTTCCTCGCCGGCCAGCTCGCCGCCCTCCGCGACTTCTCCCTGCTCTACGCCCCCAACATCAACTCGTACAAGCGCTTCCGCCCCGGCTCCTTCGCCCCCACCGCCGTCGCCTGGGGCCACGACAACCGCACCTGCGCGCTCCGCGTCGTCGGCCACGGCCGCTCCACCCGCTTCGAGAACCGCCTCCCCGGCGGCGACGTCAACCCCTACCTCGCCGTCGCCGGACTCGTCGCCGCCGGCATCCACGGCATCGAGAACGGCCTCGAACTCCCCGACCCCTGCCACGGCAACGCCTACACCGGCGACTACGCCCACGTCCCCACCACCCTGCGCGAAGCCGCCGAACTCTGGGACAACAGCGAGATCGCCAAGGCCGCCTTCGGCCCCGAAGTCGTCGCCCACTACCTCAACATGGCCCGCGTCGAACTCGACGCCTACGACTCCGCCGTCACCGACTGGGAGCGCCGCCGCTCCTTCGAACGCCTCTGACCCGACCCGGCCACCCAACCCCCGAAACCCCTCCGAAAGGCACCACGTGTCCGACGCGCTGGAAGTCCTCAACCCGGCCACCGGGGAAACCGTCGCCACCGTCCCGGCCGCCACACGGGACGACGTCGACGCCGCCGTCACCCGGGCCGCCGCAGCCCAGCGCACCTGGGCCGCCGCCGCCCCCGCCGACCGGGCCCGCATGCTGCGCCGCTTCGCCGCCGCCGTCGACGCCCACACCGAGGAACTCGCCCGGCTCGAAGTCCTCGAAGCCGGACACACCATCGGCAACGCCCGCTGGGAAGCCGCCAACGTCCGCGACCTCCTCGACTACGCAGCCGGCGGCGTCGAACGCCTCACCGGCCGCCAGATCCCCGTCCCCGGCGGCATCGACGTCACGTTCCTCGAACCCCTCGGCGTCATCGGCGTCATCGCCCCCTGGAACTTCCCCATGCCGATCGCCGCCTGGGGACTCGCACCCGCCCTCGCAGCCGGCAACGCCGTCATCCTCAAGCCCGCCGAAACCACCCCCCTCACCGCCCTCCGCCTCGCCGAACTCGCCCTCGAAGCCGGGCTCCCCGAACACCTCCTCCAGGTGCTCCCCGGCCGCGGCGACACCGCCGGCGACGCCCTCGTCGAACACCCCGGCGTCGCGAAGATCGTCTTCACCGGCTCCACCCGCACCGGCAAACAGGTCATGGCCAAGTGCGCCGACCGGGTGAAGCCCGTCACCCTCGAACTCGGCGGCAAGAGCCCCAACATCGTCTTCGCCGACGCCGACCTCGAAGCGGCCGCCGCGGCCGCCCCCATGTCCTTCCTCGACAACACCGGCCAGGACTGCTGCGCCCGCACCCGCATCCTCGTCCAGCGCACCGTCCACGACCGCTTCCTCGACCTCCTCGCCCCCCTCGTCGAAGGCGTCGTCGTCGGCGACCCCGCCGACGAGAAGACCCAGATGGGCCCCCTCATCTCCCAGGCCCAGCTCGACCGCGTACGGTCCTACGTCACCGACGACCTCACCGCCGTCCGCGGCACCGCACCCGACGGGCCCGGCTTCTGGTACCCGCCCACCCTCGTCACCGGCGCCGACCCCACCGCACCCGTCGCCGTCGAAGAGGTCTTCGGACCCGTCGCCGTCGTCCTCCCCTTCGACGACGAGGCCGACGCCGTCCGCCTCGCCAACGCCACCGAGTACGGCCTCTCCGGATCCCTGTGGACCCGCGACGTCGGCCGCGCCCTGCGCGTCTCCCGCGCCGTCGCCGCCGGCAACCTCTCCGTCAACTCCCACAGCAGCGTCCGCTACTGGACCCCCTTCGGCGGCTACAAGCAGTCCGGCCTCGGCCGGGAGCTCGGCCCCGACGCCCTCACCGCATTCACCGAGACCAAGAACGTCTTCATCAGCACGGAGGCCTGAACCCATGTCGAACGAAGAGATCATCTGCCGCCGCCTCGTCGGCCGCACCGCCGTCATCACCGGAGCCGGCAGCGGCATCGGCCTCGCCACCGCCCGCCGGCTCGCCTCCGAAGGCGCCAACGTCGTCTGCGGCGACATCGACGAAACCGCCGGCAAGGCCGCCGCCGAAGAGGTCGGCGGCACCTTCGCCAAGGTCGACGTCACCAGCCCCGAAGACGTCGAAGCCCTCTTCAGGACCGCCTACGACACCTACGGCTCCGTCGACATCGCCTTCAACAACGCCGGCATCTCGCCCCCCGACGACGACTCCATCCTCACCACCGGCCTCGACGCCTGGAAGCGCGTCCAGGACGTCAACCTCACCTCCGTATACCTGTGCTGCAAGGCCGCCCTGCCCTACATGCAGCGCCAGGGACGCGGCTCCATCATCAACACCGCCTCCTTCGTCGCCGTCATGGGCGCCGCCACCTCACAGATCTCCTACACCGCCTCCAAGGGCGGCGTCCTCGCCATGTCCCGCGAACTCGGCGTCCAGTTCGCCCGCGAGGGCATCCGCGTCAACGCCCTCTGCCCCGGCCCCGTCAACACCCCGCTGCTGCAGGAGCTGTTCGCCAAGGACCCCGAGCGCGCCGCCCGCCGCCTCGTCCACATCCCGCTCGGCCGCTTCGCCGAAGCCGAGGAGATCGCCGCCGCCGTCGCCTTCCTCGCCAGCGACGACTCCTCCTTCGTCAACGCCACCGACTTCCTGGTGGACGGCGGCATCTCCGGGGCGTACGTCACGCCGCTGTAGGGGGGCGGGCGTACCGGGGGCGGGGGCCGCGCCTACACGAAGGTCCGGCCCTCGCCCCGGTACGTCGGCACCGACGACGCGACGCCGTCCCCCTCGACCAGGTGCAGCACGTCGAACCGCTCGCACAGCTCGCCCGCCTTCGCATGCCGGAACCACACCCGGTCCCCGATCAGCAGATCGTCCGCCGCCGCGCCCAGCAGCGGCGTCTGCACCTCGCCCGCCCCCTCCATCGGGTCGTACCGCAGACCCCGCGGCAGGTACGGCTCCGGCAGCCGGTCCGCACCCGCCGCCCCCGACGCCGGATACCCGCCGCCCAGCACCGTCACCACCCCCACCCCCGGCCGGCGCACCACCGGCTGCGCGAACAGCGCCGCCGGACGGCCGCGGAACGACGTGTAGTTGTCGAACAGCCGCGGCACGTACAGCCCCGACCCCGCGGCGACCTCCGTCACCGCATCCTCCGCCGCCGTCTGCTGCACACTCCCCGTCCCACCGCCGTTGACGAACTCCAGGTCCGGCACGACCGCACGCACGGCACGCACCGCCTCCGCCCGCCGAACGGCCAGCTCCCGGCGCGCCACCGCCTGCATGAGCCGGATCGCCCGCGACCTCAGCGGCCGCCCCGCCACGGCGTCACCGACCCCGGCGACGTGCCCCTCGTACCCCATCACGCCCACGACCCGGAACCCGGGCCGCGCGGCCACGGCCCGCGCCAGCCCCGCCAGCTCCGCCGGCTCCCGCAGCGGCGACCGCCGGGCGCCGACCCGGACCCGCCCGCCCAGCAGCCGCAACCCCGTGTCCAGCTCCAGACAGACCCGCACCTCCTGCGAGCCGCCGGCGCGGGCGGCGTCGATCAGCTCCAGCTGCGCCACGTCGTCCACCATCACCGTCACCGCCGCAGCCAGCTTCGGATCGCCCGCGAGCTCGGCGAAGCCGGCCCGGTCCGCGGACGGATAGGCGAGCAGCACGTCCTCGAACCCTGACCGGGCCAGCCACAGCGACTCCGCCAGCGTGTACGACATGACCCCGGCGAAACCGGGCCGCGCCAGCACCCGCTCCAACAGCGCCCGGCAGCGCACCGACTTGCTCGCCACCCGCACCGGCTTGCCGCCGGCCCGGCGCACGAGATCGTCGGCGTTGGCGTCGAACGCATCGAGATCGACGATGGCCAGGGGCGCTTCGAGATGCGCGGTGGCCCGGTCATACCGAGCCCGATCGAGACCGGGGGAAGGTGTCATGGGCGGCAGCTTGCCACGGGGGGATACCGGGGGGTAGGGGGTGTGGTGGCGGTGGTGGGAGCGGCGGGGTGGGGTGGTTGCGGGGGGTGGGGGCGGGTCGGCGGCCGCGGGGCGAGGCCGCCGCTCTGCGGCCGCCGCCGCGCCTGCCTCCCCCGCCGCCCGCGTAAAGTA
>NZ_BMTY01000020.1:17062-80040 GCF_014649915.1 Streptomyces toxytricini
GCTGCGGCAGCCGTACGGAACGGGGGGCGGAGTCGTCGGATGAGTGCGTCGGCGCCGTATGAGGCGGTTTTGGCCGAGTCCGGGTCGGTTCCGGCTCGGGGGGCCGGGCGGCGGGGGCAGTCGCAGAGGCTCGTCGCCGCGCTGTGTGCCGTGGTCGGGACGGGGCTGCTCGCCGGGACCGCTCTCACCGGGTGGGCCGAGCAGCATGCCGCCGGGCGGGTGCCGTCCGCCGACGCCGCCTACCGCAAGGCCGGTTCGCTGTGGCGGGACGCTCCCGTCGACGCCCTCTTCCCGCCCGTGCTCGCCGGCCCCGGTGCCGGGCCCGGCGGGGCCGACCGGACCTGGACGCGCGTGGCCGTCGCCCCCGACGCCGACTGCGCGGACGCGCTGGCTCCCGAGTGGCGGGCGGTGTTGGCCGGGACCGGGTGTACGCGCGTGCTCCGGGCCTCGTACACCGATGCCACCCGCAGCTCCCTCGTCACGGTCGGCATGGTGTTCACCCCCGGCGAGGCGTCCGCCATGGCCGGGCTGCAGGGGCGGCTCGGCGCGCCGCCCGGCTTCGGGTTCGCCGACGAGCGGCGCGCCGCCTGGACCGCCTCCGTGCTGCCGGAGGGGCCCGTCGTCGTCTACACCGTTGCCGCCTTCGCCGACGGCCGCGTCCTCGACGCGCCCGTCCCCGCCGAGGAGGCCGTGCGCGCCGATGCCGCCGGGGCCGTCGCGCAGGCCGGGCTCGGCCACGAGGCGAAGGCCGTCGGGGAGTTGGTGCGGGGCGGGCTGCGCTCGCTCGCCGTCCCTGCCGGGTCCGCGCGGTGAGGCGGGGCAGGGCCGGTGCGGCCCTGGTCCTCGGCGCCGTCCTGGCGGTCGGGGTGCCCGTCGCGCCCGCCGCCGCGGACACCGATGCCGTACGGGACCGGCAGTGGGGGCTGACGGCGCTGCGCGCCGAGGAGGCGTGGGGGACCACGCAGGGCGGCGGGGTCACCGTCGCCGTCCTCGACACGGGGGTCGACGCCAACCACCCGGACCTCGCCGGGCAGGTCCTCGAAGGCGCCGACCTGGTCGGCATGGGCGCGGGCCCCGGCGACCGGGCGTGGGCGCGGCACGGCACCGCCATGGCCGGGATCATCGCCGGGCACGGGCACGGCCGGCACCGCCGTGCCGGTGTCCTCGGGGTGGCCCCGCAGGCGCGGATCCTGCCGGTCCGCGTGATCCTCGAGGAGGGTGATCCGGGCCGGGCGAAGGCGCGGGAGAGCAAGGGCGGGGCGCTCGCCGAGGGGATCCGGTGGGCCGCCGACCACGGAGCGGACGTCATCAACCTGTCGCTCGGCGACGACAGCGACTCCGCGCACCACGAGGCCGCCGAGGACGAGGCGGTGCAGTACGCGCTGGCGAAGGGCGTCGTCGTGGTCGCCTCCGCGGGCAACGGCGGCCGCGACGGCGACCACGCCTCCTACCCGGCCGCCTACCCTGGGGTGATCGCCGTCGCGGCGGTCGACCGCCGCGGCAGGAAGGCGCCGTTCTCGACGCGCAGCTGGTACGCCAGCGTCTGCGCGCCCGGCGTCGACATCGTCATCGCCGACCCCGACCGCGCCTACTACGAGGGCTGGGGCACGAGCGCGGCCGCCGCGTTCGTCTCCGGGGCGGTGGCGCTCGTCCGGGCCGCCCACCCCGAACTGTCCCCGCCGCAGATCAAGAAGCTGCTGGAGGACACCGCCGCCGACGCCCCCGCGGGCGGCCGGGACGACGCGCGCGGGCACGGCCTGGTCGATCCCGCCGCCGCCCTCCAGGCCGCGGAGGCCCTGCGCCCCGAGCCCGCCGTGCCCCGGCCCGCGGCCGCGGGCAGCGCGTACTTCGGGCCGGGCCCGGCCCCCGCCGCGGCGGACGCGGCCGGGGCCGGGCCGGCGCTGCCCGCGGCGGCGGGCGCGGGGCTGGTGCTGCTGGTGCTGGCGGCCGTGCTGGCCCGGCGCCCCTCCGGCCGCGCCGCCCGGCCGCCGCGCGGGAGCGCCGGCGCGGGGGATAGGGTCGGGTAACTGTGGCGAACAAGAACATCCCCGACCCCGGATACTCCGACGACGACGGCTCCGCCGACCCCCGGCTGAGCGCGGCCCTGGCCGCCTGGTCCGAGGACCGGGCGAGGGAGCCGGAGGTGCTGGCAGCGCTCAAGGGCGCCCGGCTCCTGGTCCCGGTGGTCGCGGTGCTCGGCGAGGTCGAGACCGACCCGGAGACCGGTCTCAAGCGGGAGAAGACCAGCGACATGGCCGTCCCCACCCTCCAGGCGGGGGACCGGCGGGCGCTGCCCGCCTTCACCTCCACCGCCTCGCTCGCGCTGTGGGACCCGGCGGCCCGCCCGGTCGCGGTCCCGCTGCACCAGGCGCTGGCGGCCGCCGCGCACGAGAAGGCCGACACGGTCGTCCTCGACCTGGCCGGCCCGGTCGCGTACGAGCTCACCGGCCGGGCGCTGCTCGCGCTCGCCGAGGGACGCACCGACACCGATCCGCTGACCGACCCGGCCGTGCACGAGGCCGTACGGGCCGCGGTGGCAGCGGAGCCCGCGGTGCTGCGGGCCCACCTCGGGCCCGGCGGGCCCGACGCGGACGGCACGCTGGCGATCGTGCTGGCCGCCGGTGCGCAGCCCGCGGCCGCGGCCAGGAGCGTGGCCGGGGCGCTCGCCGCGGACGAGACGCTGCGGGCCCGGCTGGTGCGCGGGCTGGACCTTGCGCTGCTGCCGGAGTCGGCGCCGGCCCCGCCGGGCGAGCCACTTTTCACCCGCTGACCCGCTGACCCGCCGACCCGCCGACCCGCCGACCCGCCGACCCGGCGGCCGCCCGCCGCGGCGCCGGCCGTCGGGTACCCGCAGGCACGTACGCGGAAGGGCCGGGGCGCTGCCGCCCCGGCCCTTCCGCTTGGTTCCCGCAAGCCCGGCCCGTCAGCCGAAGACCGGGCCCGTGAACTTCTCGCCCGGCCCCTGGCCCGGCTCGTCCGGGACGACGGACGCCTCGCGGAAGGCGAGCTGGAGGGACTTCAGGCCGTCGCGCAGCGGGGCGGCGTGGAAGGAGCTGATCTCGGTGGCGCTGGCGGTGACCAGCCCGGCGAGGGCGGTGATCAGCTTGCGGGCCTCGTCGAGGTCCTTGTGCTCGGAGTCCGGCTTGTCGAGGCCCAGGTTGACCGCCGCGGCGCTCAGCAGGTGCACGGCCACCGTGGTGATCACCTCGACGGCGGGCACGTCCGCGATGTCACGCGTCATGGCGTCGTAGTCGGGGGCCGGGTCGGCCTCGGTGGCGGGGGTGGGGGTCGCGTCAGTCATGCCCCCACGATAAGCCGGGCCCGGCAGGCGCCCGCCCCGGCTCCTGGCGAGCGCGACCGGCACGGACTGCTATATTGGTGTGACGACCGGCCGGAGACGTATGTCCCCGGCCCGCAAGTGGAGGCTCCGTTCTCCCACCCGACCGCCTTCCGGGGCGGCGGGTCACCGGTCAGGCGGCATCCATCGTTCCGTACGGACGATGGAAAGCCGCCCGATGTTGCGCCCCGCGGTTCACGCGGCGGTGCTCCGGTTGTTTTGGAGCCCCCGCCTGTGAACGGTGGGGCATTTTTCGTGCCCGGCCGCGGTTGGTCCCCATGACACAAGACGTCAGCGGCTGTCTGACCTGACAGCCGTGTGGTGCTACCGAGGAGGATCCATCAGCACCGAGCCCCGCATCAACGATCGGATTCGTGTCCCTGAGGTGCGACTCGTCGGTCCCAGCGGCGAGCAGGTGGGCATCGTCCCGCTTGCGAAGGCGCTTGAACTCGCGCAGGAGTACGACCTCGACCTGGTCGAGGTCGCGGCGTCTGCTCGCCCGCCGGTCTGCAAGCTCATGGACTACGGCAAGTTCAAGTACGAGTCGGCGATGAAGGCCCGTGAGGCGCGCAAGAACCAGGCGCACACGGTCATCAAGGAGATGAAGCTCCGGCCGAAGATCGACCCGCACGACTATGACACCAAGAAGGGTCACGTCGTTCGGTTCCTCAAGCAGGGCGACAAGGTCAAGATCACGATCATGTTCCGCGGTCGCGAGCAGTCCCGGCCGGAGCTCGGCTACCGACTGCTGCAGCGTCTGGCGGAGGACGTCCAGGACCTCGGTTTCGTCGAGTCGAACCCGAAGCAGGACGGCCGAAACATGATCATGGTTCTCGGTCCGCACAAGAAGAAGACCGAGGCGATGGCCGAAGCCCGCGAGGCCCAGGCCGCCCGCAAGGCCGAGCGCCAGGGTGCCGCCGCGGACGCTGCCGCCAAGGAAGCGCCCGCAGGGGACACCGAGGCCGCCTCCGCCGAAGCCGGCGACGCCTCCGCCGAAGCCGGCGACGCCTCTCCCGAGGCGCAGGCCTAGGCCTGATTCCGGGGCACCCGGTCCCGGATCACCGACACCACATGACGTTCCCGCAAGCCGGTCCGGTACCGGACCGGTGGGGACGCCACCGACGAGGAGATAACGGCGCCATGCCGAAGAACAAGACGCACAGCGGTACCAAGAAGCGCTTCAAGGTCACCGGCTCCGGCAAGGTGCTCCGCGAGCGCGCCGGCAAGCGCCACCTGCTCGAGCACAAGTCGTCCAAGCTGACGCGTCGCCTCACCGGCAACGCCGAGATGGCCCCGGGCGACGCCGCGAAGATCAAGAAGCTTCTCGGCATCTGACGTCGCCGCTCCCCCTCGGGGAGCGGGACGCCGAGACCGGGATCCCATCGAACTTTCGGGCCGTGTGAAGACACCCGCGGCCCCGCTACAAGGAGTCAAGAAGTGGCACGCGTCAAGCGGGCAGTAAACGCCCACAAGAAGCGCCGGGCGATCCTCGAGGCGGCCTCCGGCTACCGCGGTCAGCGTTCGCGCCTGTACCGCAAGGCCAAGGAGCAGGTCACCCACTCGCTGGTCTACAACTACAACGACCGCAAGAAGCGCAAGGGCGACTTCCGTCAGCTGTGGATCCAGCGCATCAACGCCGCTGCCCGCCAGAACGGCATGACGTACAACCGCCTCATCCAGGGTCTGAAGGCCGCCAACATCGAGGTGGACCGCAAGATCCTCGCGGAGCTGGCCGTCAACGACGCCAACGCGTTCGCCGCGCTGGTCGAGGTCGCCCAGAAGGCGCTCCCGGCCGACGTGAACGCCCCGAAGGCCGCCGCTGCCGCCTAAGCGACACGCTTTCGCGCAGCAAGCCCTCGACAGGCTTCAGCCCGGACCCGCAGGCCCCGTGCCTGCGGGTCCGTGCGTTGTGGCCGCCGCCCCGACCAGTCACACCCGCAGTACGCACGGAAGCGAGCCGACCGCCCATGGGTACCCCCGCCCCCGCCGAGCCGATCTCCCCCCGATCCCCGCGGGTGGCCGCCGCCAAGCGCCTCGCGCGGCGCAACTTCCGCACGAAGGAGCGCCGCTTCCTCGCCGAGGGCCCGCAGGCCGTCCGCGAGGCCGTCGGGCACCGCGGCCCCGGCGGCCCGACCCTGATCGAGCTGTTCGCCACCGCCGAGGCCGCCGAGCGCTACCCGGAGATCGTCGCCGAGGCCCGGGCCTCCGGCGCGCGCGTCCACCACGCCTCCGACGAGGTCCTCGCCGAGGTCTCGCAGACCGTCACCCCGCAGGGGCTCGTCGGCGTCTGCCGCTTCCTCGACTCGCCGTTCGAGGAGATCCTGCGCGCCCGGCCCCGGCTCGTCGCCGTCCTGGCGCACGTCCGCGACCCCGGCAACGCCGGCACCGTCCTGCGCTGCGCCGACGCCGCCGGGGCGGACGCCGTCGTCCTGACCGACGCCTCGGTCGACCTGTACAACCCCAAGTCCGTGCGGGCCTCCGTCGGCTCCCTCTTCCACCTCCCCGTCGCCGTCGGCGTCCCCGTCGAGCAGGCCGTCTCCGGGCTGCGGGCGGCCGGCGTGCGGATCCTCGCCGCCGACGGGGCCGGCGAGCACGACCTCGACGCCGAGCTCGACGCCGGCACCATGGGCGGCCCGTCCGCCTGGGTCTTCGGCAACGAGGCGTGGGGCCTGCCGGAGGAGACCCGCGCCCTGGCGGACGCCGTCGTACGCGTCCCGATCCACGGCAAGGCCGAGAGCCTGAACCTCGCGACCGCCGCCGCCGTGTGCCTCTACGCCTCCGCCCGTGCACAGCGGGCGTCCGGAGGGTGCCGCTCCGTGACCCCCAGCTAGTAATGTGGCGGCCCGGGGGGCCCACTGCGCTACTCGGAGATGTGGGGTACGGGGACATGACCGTCGGTACGAACAGCTCGCCAGGGGCCGCGGACGCGGCGGGGGCGCCGTCCCTGGCGACCGTTCCCGCACAGCCACCGGGCCCGCCCGGCCCGGAGGCCGCCGCACCCGGCCAGGCCGGCCCCGCCGACCCGGCGGGCCTCGCCGCCCTCGGCATCGACCCCGACGACCTGCCCGACGGGCTCGTCGTCGCCGACGCCACCGGCCGGGTGATCTGCTTCAACTCCGCCGCCGCCCGCATCACCGCCCTCGCCCCCGCCGAGGCGCTCGGCGCCCGCATCGAGCGGGCCCTGCCTCTGGAGGACCTCGACGGCCGCCGCTGGTGGACCCTGACCGACCCCTACGGCGGGCTCGCCACCCGCCGCGGCCAGCCCGAGCGCAACCTCCTCCTGCCCGGCGGCCGCGAGGTCCTCGTCTCCGCCCGCTACGTCCGCTCCCGCCCCGCCGGCCCGCTCCGCCGCCTCGTCGTGACCCTCCGCGGCACCGAGGCCCGCCGGCGCACCGAGCGCAGCCACGCCGAGCTGATCGCCACCGTCGCCCACGAGCTGCGCTCCCCGCTGACCTCCGTCAAGGGCTTCACCGCTACCCTCCTCGCCAAGTGGGAGCGGTTCACCGACGACCAGAAGCGCCTCATGCTGGAGACCGTCGACGCCGACGCCAACCGCGTCACCCGGCTGATCGCCGAACTCCTCGACATCTCCCGCATCGACTCCGGCCGCCTCGAGGTGCGCCGCCAGCCCGTCGACATCGCCACCGCCGTCGGCCGCCACGTCCAGGCCCTCACCGCGAACGGCCAGGCGCCCGAGCGCTTCCTGGTCCGCGTCAGCCGCTCCCTGCCCGACCTGTGGGCCGACCCCGACAAGATCGACCAGATCCTCGGCAACCTGCTCGAAAATGCGGTGCGCCACGGCGAGGGAACCGTCACCATCGACGTGTCGCCGACCAGCCTGACGAACGCAGCGGGCAAGACCGAGAAGGGAACCGCCGTCACCGTGACCGATGAGGGCCCCGGCATCCCCGAGGAGTCGATGGGCCGCGTCTTCACCCGCTTCTGGCGGGGCAGCAAGCGCGGCGGCACCGGCCTGGGCCTGTACATCGTCAAGGGCATCGTCGAGGCGCACGGCGGCACGATCACCGTCGGCCGCGGACCCGGCGGCGGCGCCGAGTTCCGATTTATCCTGCCCGTCGGCGCGCCGGCCTACCTCACGCAGTAATCCTGCGGAGCGTCTCGCCAGGCGGCCCACGGGCTCCTCCGCCCCCCGCGGCCCGTAGACTCGTCCTTTGGCACCTTTGCGTCCTTGTGTCGAGCTCGTCGTCGAGCGGGGACCTCCAGCCAGCCCATCGGAAGCACGGGAAGAGATGTCGGCACCGAACAAGTCGTACGACCCTGTCGAGGTCGAGGCACTGAAACCGGAAGAGATCGAGCGCATGCGGGACGAGGCGCTCGCCGCCTTCGCGGCCGCCGGCGACCTCGACGAACTCGCGCACGCGAAGACCGCCCACACCGGCGGCACCTCGCCGCTCGCCCTCGCCAACCGCGAGATCGGCGCGCTGCCCCCGCAGGCCAAGGCCGAGGCGGGCAAGCGCGTGGGCCAGGCCCGCGGCGCGGTGAACAAGGCGTTCGCGGAGCGCCTCGCCCAGCTGGAGGCCGAGCGCGACGAGCGCGTACTGGTGGAGGAGGCGGTCGACGTCACCCTGCCGTACGACCGCGTGCCGGCCGGCGCCCGCCACCCCCTGACCACGCTGATGGACCGCATCGCGGACATCTTCACGGCCATGGGCTACGAGGTCGCGGAGGGCCCCGAGGTCGAGGCGGAGTGGTTCAACTTCGACGCCCTCAACTTCACGCCCGACCACCCCGCGCGGCAGATGCAGGACACCTTCTTCGTCCGCGGCCCCGAGGGCGTCGAGGGCGACGAGTCCGGTGTCGTCCTGCGCACCCACACCTCGCCGGTGCAGGCCCGCGCGCTCCTGGAGCGCCGCGAGCCGCCCGTCTACATCGTCTGCCCGGGCCGCGTGTACCGCACCGACGAGCTCGACGCGACGCACACCCCGGTCTTCCACCAGGTCGAGCTGCTCGCCGTCGACGAGGGCCTGACCATGGCCGACCTCAAGGGCACCATCGACCACATGGTCAAGTCGCTCTTCGGGGACGACGTCACCACGCGCCTGCGCCCGAACTTCTTCCCGTTCACCGAGCCGTCCGCCGAGATGGACATGCAGTGCTACGTGTGCCGCGGCGCCTCGGTGGGCAACCCCGACCGCCCCTGCCGCACCTGCTCCAGCGAGGGCTGGATCGAGCTCGGCGGCTGCGGCATGGTCAACCCCAAGGTGCTCACCGCCTGCGGCGTGGACCCGGAGAAGTACAGCGGCTTCGCCTTCGGCTTCGGCATCGAGCGGATGCTGATGTTCCGGCACAACGTGGAAGACATGCGAGACATGGTCGAGGGTGACGTCCGGTTCACCCGGCCGTTCGGGATGGAGATCTGATGCGGGTCCCGCTTTCGTGGCTGCGGGAGTACGTCGACCTGCCTGCGGGCGAAACCGGTCGTGACGTGCAGGCCAAGCTCATCGACGCCGGTCTGGAGGTCGAGACCGTCGAGCAGCTCGGCGCCGACCTCACCGGCCCCCTCGTCGTCGGCCAGGTGCTGACGATCGAGGAGCTGACCGAGTTCAAGAAGCCGATCCGCTTCTGCACCGTCGACGTCGGCACCGCCAACGGCACCGGCGAGCCCCAGGAGATCGTCTGCGGCGCCCGGAACTTCGCCGTCGGCGACAAGGTCGTCGTGGCCCTGCCCGGCGCCGTCCTGCCCGGCGACTTCGCGATCGCCTCGCGCAAGACGTACGGCAAGACCTCCAGCGGCATGATCTGCTCCGGCGACGAGCTCGGCATGGGCGACGACGGCACGCACGGCATCATCGTGCTGCCCCCGGAGCACGAGGCCGGCACCGACGCGGTCGAGCTGCTGGAGCTGCGCGACGAGGTCCTCGACATCGCCGTCACCCCCGACCGCGGCTACTGCCTGTCGATGCGCGGCGTCGCCCGCGAGACCGCCACCGCGTACGGCCTGCCGCTGCGCGACCCGGCCCTCCTCGACGTGCCCGCCCCCAACTCCTACGGCTACCTCGTCAAGGTCTCCGACCCGGCCGGCTGCGACCGCTTCACCGCGCGCACCGTCACGGGCCTCGACCCCGAGGCGAAGTCCCCGATCTGGCTCAAGCGCCGCCTGCAGAAGGCCGGCATGCGCCCGATCTCCCTCGCCGTGGACGTCACCAACTACGTGATGCTGGAGCTCGGCCAGCCCCTGCACGCCTACGACCGCGCCCGCCTCGACGGCGCGATCGGCGTCCGGCGCGCCGAGCAGGGCGAGGTCCTCACCACCCTCGACGGGGTCAAGCGCACCCTCGACGCCGAGGACCTCGTCATCACCGACGACAGCGGGCCGATCGGCCTCGCCGGCGTCATGGGCGGCGCGAACACCGAGATCGCCGACGCCGTCGCCGACCCGGAGACCGGCCAGGCCGCCGGCACCACCGACGTCGTCATCGAGGCCGCCCACTTCGACCCGATCGCGATCTCGCGCACGGCCCGCCGGCACAAGCTGTCCTCGGAGGCCTCCAAGCGCTTCGAGCGCGGCGTCGACCCGCAGGCCGCCTCGGCCGCCGCGCAGCGCACCGTCGACCTGCTGGTGCTGCTCGCCGGCGGCACCGCCGAGGCGGGCGTCACCGAGCTGACCGCGCCGGGCGCCCCGCGGACCGTCGCGATGCGCGCCGACCACCCGGACCGGGTGGCGGGCGTCGCGTACGGCCGGGAGACGGTCGTCCGCCGCCTCCAGGAGGTCGGCTGCGACGTCTACGGCCAGGACGAGCTCGTGGTCACCGTCCCCTCGTGGCGGCCCGACCTCGCCGAGCCGAACGACCTCGCCGAGGAGGTCATCCGGCTGGAGGGCTACGCCAACCTGCCCTCCACGCTGCCCCAGGTGCCCTCCGGCCGCGGCCTGACCGCCCGGCAGCAGCTGCACCGCAGGGTCGGCCGCGCCCTCGCCGGCGCCGGCTACGTCGAGGCGCTGAACTACCCGTTCATCGGCGAGCAGGTCTTCGACCAGCTCCAGCTGCCCGCGCACGACGCCGCCCGCGACGTCGTCCGCCTCGTCAACCCGCTCTCCGACGAGGAGCCGGCGCTGCGCACCACGCTGCTGCCCGGCCTGCTGGGCGCGCTGCGCCGCAACGACAGCCGCGGCTCGCACGACCTGGCCCTCTTCGAGACCGGCCTGGTCTTCCGGGCCGGCGAGAAGCCGGGCGTCGCCGTGCGGCTGCCCGTCGACCGCCGCCCCTCGGACGAGGAGATCGCCACGCTCGACGCGGCGCTCCCCGCGCAGCCGCGGTACGCCGCGGTCGTGCTGGCCGGGGCGCGGGAGCAGGCCGGCTGGTGGGGCAAGGGCCGCCCGGCCGAGTGGGCGGACGCCGTCCAGGCCGCGCGCCTGCTGGCCGCCGAGGCCGGTACGGACCTCGTCGTGCGGCAGGGCCAGTACGGGCCGTGGCACCCGGGCCGCTGCGCCGAACTCGTCGTCACCATCGACGGGGTCGAGCAGGTCATCGGCCACGCCGGCGAGCTGCACCCGCGGGTCGTCAAGGCCCTCGGCCTGCCCGCCCGCACCAGCGCCATGGAGCTCGACCTCGACCGCCTCGCGGCGGCCGGCGGCACGCCCGTGGAGTCGCCGCGGATCTCCTCCTTCCCGGTGGCCACCCAGGACGTCGCCCTGATCGTCGACGCGTCCGTACCGGCGGCCGACGTCGAGGCGGCGCTGCGCAAGGGAGCGGGCGAACTCCTCGAATCGCTGCGGCTGTTCGACGTCTTCACCGGCGAGCAGGTCGGCGAGGGCAAGAAGTCCCTGGCGTACGCGCTGCGCTTCCGCGCGGCCGACCGCACGCTGACCGCCGAGGAGTCCACGGCGGCCCGCGACGCCGCGGTCGCGCTGGCGGCCGAGCGGACCGGCGCGGTGCTGCGCGGCGCGTAAGCGTCCGCGGCCCGCGCCGCCGACCGGTGCGCCCGGTGAGGGGCGCCTCCACCACGGAGGCGCCCCTCACTCGTTCGGGTGCAAACCCCGGTGACCCGTGTCCTCTCGCGTGACGGACCGGGACAATCGTTGCGCCGGGTGCCCACAGCGGGCAGACACAGGAGTCCCAAGGGATGATCACGCGCGGGGAGACGCCCCAGCCGCGCCGGGCGTGCGTCCCCCCAGGGGGCGGCGCCACGGCGTACCGGGAGCTGCCCGCCCCCGGCCGGTGGGCGCACAGCCTCGCCGGCACCGCGGCCTTCCTGCTCCTCGCCGCCGGCTGCGCGCTCCGGGTCCGCCGGGACCTCCTCGCCCGGCTGCGCCGCTCCCGGGAGGTCGCCGAAGCCGCCCAGCGGGCACTGCTGCGGCCCCTGCCCCCGCGGATCGACGGCCTGGTCCTGGCCGGCGCCCAGCTCTCCGCGACCCGCGGCGCCGCGATCGGCGGCGACCTCTACGGGGCCGTGCCCACCGCGCACGGCGTCCGCGTCGTCATCGGCGACGTACGGGGCCACGGGCTGCCCGCGGCGGCCGCGGCCGCCGCCGTGCTCGGGGCGTTCCGGGAAGCCGCGTACGACGAACCCTCGCTGGCGGGGGTGCTGCGCGGGATGGAGCGCGCCCTGGGGCGGCACGTCCGCGACCGCACCGCGGCCGAGCCGCACACCGCCGGGGCCGCGGCGGCCGGGTCCGCCGCCGAGGAGTTCGTGACCGTGCTCCTCCTCCAGATCGCCGAGGACGGCACGCTGACCGCGCTCAACTGCGGCCACCCCTGGCCCTATCTGCTCCGCGCGCGGGCGGGTCCCCGGCCCTGCGGGGCCCTGCCGCACGCCGCGGCCGCCCGCACCGCCGCCGACCCCGCCCCGGCGCCCCCGCTCCCCGTGCCCGCACCCGCCGGGCCCTGGCCGGACGTACGGGCCCTGGACGGCGGCGACCCCCTGCCGCCGCTCGGGGTGGTGCCCGTACCGGACGGGCTGGAGGCTGGGGACTGCGGCCGACTGGGGCCCGGGGACCTGCTGTTCCTGCACACCGACGGCGCCGAGGACTCCCGCGACGCGGCCGGCCGGTTCTTCCCGCTGCCCCGCGTCCTCGCCGGCATCGCCGCCCGGCAGCCGGCCGTCACCCCCGCGCGTCTGGTCGCCGGGGTGCACGCGGCCCTGCTGCGCCACACCGGCGGGCATCCCGCGGACGACGCCGCCCTGCTGGCGGTCCGCAGCGACCGCTGCGCCTGACACCCGGCCGGGGCCGGGGAACCGCACACCGGGCCCCGGTGGGAGGGCCCGGCGCGCGTTCCCGCCGGCTCCGGGCCGGAGCCCGGTGACCAACCGGGCGCCGGCGGAGCCGGGGTGCGCCGCCCGCCGGCCGTGGAGTGTCGGGCAGACAGCGGGCGGGCGGCGCGGGTGGCGGGTCGTCGCACTGTACGAGGGGGAGCCGACGACCCGTGCGGCCTCTTGGCGAGGCTCTTCAGTGAACCGCTCCCGGGGGTCCCCGCGGCAGGGTACGCATCGCATTTATGCGCGTACTCGGTTCACACCCCGTGTGAACGCCGCACCCACTAGCCTGGTCCCGACGAGCCCTTGGAGGGGCCCATGCAGCCCAACGCCCTGCTCGACGCCCTCCTCGCCGAGGCGGGCATGTCCCATGCAGGACTCGCCGCGCACGTGAACCAGGCGGGCCGCTCCCGCGGACTCGCCCTGCGCTACGAACACACCGCCGTCAACCGGTGGTTGAAGGGCCAGCGCCCCCGCGGCCAGGTCCCCGACCTGATCTGCGAGGTTCTCGGGGGCCGGCTCCGCCGCCCCCTCTCCCTCGACGACGTCGGCTTCGGCGTACCCGGCCGGCAGGCCGGACCGCAGGCTTCCCCCCTCAGCGGCTTCGTCGACCGTGCCGCGGCCCTGTGGCGCTCCGACGAACAGGGCCGCTTCCCCCTGCACGCGGCGCCCGCCCTCACCGGCACCCCCGCCGTCATCCCCGTCTGGGAGTGGGAGAACCCGCCCGAGGACGCCGACGTCTCGCGCGACGGCCCCCTGCGCGTCGGCCCCGAGCACATCGACGTCCTCCGCGCGGCCCGCGCCCACTACGAGCTGATGTACCGGCGGGCCGGCGGCATCGCCACCCGCGCCCGCATCGTCCGCTTCCTCGGCAGCGAGACCGCGCCGCTGCTCCGCGGCAGCTACCCCGACGACCTCGGCCGCCGCCTGCACCGGGCCGCCGGCTCCCTCGTCGCCGTCGCCGGGATCTGCGCGTACGACTCCGACGCGCACGGCCTGGCCCAGCGCTACTTCCACCAGGCGCTGCGCCTCGCCAAGGCCGGCGGCGACCGCGGACTCGGCGCCTACGTCATCGCCCTGCTCGTCAACCAGTCCCTCCACCTGCGCGACCACCGCCAGGCCGTCGCGTTCGCCGAGACCGCGCTGCGCGCCGCGGGCCGCCACACCACCGCCGCGCTCGCCGCCGACCTGTACGCCATGCAGGCGAAGGCCTACGCCCGACTCGGCGACACCGCCGCGGCGCTGACGTGCATCCGCCGCGCGGAGGCGGCCGCCGAGCGGATCCGCCCCGGCTGCGAGCCCGACGAGACCGGCTACGTCCAGCCCGGCCTCGTCAACGTCCAGGTGGCGGAGGCCCTGCTCAGCCTCGGGGAGCTCGACGCCGCCCACGAGCAGGCCGCCGCGGCGGTCGGCACCCCGGCGCACGACCGCGGCCGGGTCCACCGGCTCGCGATGCTGTGCGAGATCCAGCTGCGCCAGGGCGAGGCGGACCGGGCGGCCGCCGCGGCCGCCGAAATGGCCGAACGGGCCAAGGGGATGGAGTCGCAGCGGCTCCGCGACCGGCTGCGCGCGGTCCGCGAACAGCTGCTGTCCAGCGGGTGTTCGGGCGCGGAGGAGACGGCCCGCCTGATCGACGGGGCGCTGAGCGTCCCGCTGTGACCCGCGCCGGCGGCCGCCGCCGGTCGGGCGGGGTCCCGGCCGCCGCCGGGGCGGCCGGGCTGCTTCCCGGGGGCGCCGGGGGTCAGTTGTACGGGTAGAAGCCCGAACCGGTCTTGCGGCCGAGGCGGCCGGCGTCGACCATGCGCTGGAGCAGCGGGGGAGCGGCGTACAGCGGCTCCTTGAACTCGGCGTACATCGAGTCGGCGATCGAGGCCACGGTGTCCAGGCCGATCAGGTCGGACAGCTTCAGCGGGCCCATCGGGTGGGCGCAGCCGAACTCCATGCCGTTGTCGATGTCCTCGCGGCTGGCGATGCCCGACTCGAACATCCGGATCGCGGAGAGCAGGTACGGGACGAGGAGGGCGTTGACGACGAAGCCCGACCGGTCCTGGGCGCGGATGGCGTGCTTGTCGAGCACGTTCTGCACCAGGGCCTCGGCCCGCTTGATGGTCTCCTCGCTCGTGGTGAGGGCGGGGATCAGCTCGACGAGCTTCTGCACGGGCGCCGGGTTGAAGAAGTGGATGCCGATGACCTGGTCGGGGCGGGAGGTCGCGACGGCGAGCTTGACCAGAGGGATCGAGGAGGTGTTCGAGGCGAGGATGGCACCGGGGCGGGTGACCTGGTCGAGGACCTGGAAGATCTCCGTCTTGACCTGCTCGTTCTCGACGACCGCCTCGATGACCAGGTCGCGGTCGGCGAACTCGCCGAGGTCGGTGGTGAAGGAGAGGCGGGCCAGGGTGGCGTCCCGCTCCTCCTCGCTGATCTTGCCGCGGGCGGCGGCCTTGGACAGGGAGTTCTGCAGCCGGGTACGGCCGATCTCCAGGGCCTCGCCGGTGGTCTCGGCGACCTTGACGTCCAGTCCGCTGCGGGCGCAGACCTCGGCGATACCAGCGCCCATCTGGCCGCAGCCCACTACGCCGACTCGGGTGATGTCGGAAGGGAGGTCAGTCACTTCGTGCCTTTCGCTGGTCATCGGAGGGCGGGTCCCCCGTTCGTGCAGTGGTGACTGCTAGCGGCGCCCGCCACGCACCCCGACGTTACCCCCGACCCTGCCCTTGGCCGAGGGCCGGGGCGGGCATGCTGAGCCCACGCACGAGTTGTCACGCTGAGGAGCGGAGCGAACACATGACGTACATGGGACGGCGGGGGCTGCTGGCCGGAGCCGCGGGGGCACTGGCGTCCGCCGCGGCGGGGCCGGCGCAGGCCGCGCCCCGGGAGGACGGGCCCCGCGCGGCGGCGGAGCGGGGCCGGGCGGCGGCCCCGGCGCCGGGCACGGCGGGGGAGCGGGAGGGGGCCGGCCGGGGGCGGGGCGGCGGCGCGGAGTTCCGCGGGATGTGGATCGCCTCGGTGCAGAACGTCGACTGGCCCTCGCGGACCGGACTGTCGGCGGCGCGGCAGCGCGCCGAGCTGACCGCCCTCTACGACACCGCGGTCGAGCGCCGCCTGAACGCGGTGCTGCTCCAGGTCCGGCCCACGGCCGACGCGATGTGGCCCGGGGCCCGCGAGCCCTGGTCGCAGTGGCTGACCGGCGTGCAGGGCGGCGACCCGGGCTGGGACCCGCTGGGCACGGCCGTCGCCGAAGCCCACGCGCGCGGGCTGGAGTTCCACGCCTGGTTCAACCCGTACCGGGTGGCCAACACCCACGCCGACCCGGCCCGTCTCGCGGCCTCCCACCCGGCGCGCCGCAACCCCGGCTGGACGGTGGCGTACGGCGGCAAGCTGTACTACAACCCGGGACTGCCCGAGGTGCGGGCCTTCGTCCAGGAGGCCATGCTCGACGCGGTGTCCCGCTACGCGGTGGACGGCGTCCACTGGGACGACTACTTCTACCCCTACCCGGTGGCCGGCGAGGCCTTCGACGACGACGACGCGTACGCCCGCCACGGCGGCGGCTTCCCCTCGCGGGCCGACTGGCGGCGCCACAACACCGACTCCCTGGTCCGCGAAATGGCGGAGCGCGTCCGCACGGTGCGCCCCTCGGCGCGCTTCGGCATCAGCCCGTTCGCGGTGTGGCGCAACCGGGACAAGGACCCCCTCGGCTCGGACACGCAGACGCTGGGCACGTACGACGACCTGTACGCGGACACCCGCAAGTGGGTGCGGGAGGGCTGGGTCGACTACGTCGTCCCGCAGGTGTACTGGCACATCGGGCACCCGACGGCCGACTACGCGAAGATCGTCCCCTGGTGGGCGCAGACCGTCGCCGGCACCGGCGTCGACCTCTACGTCGGGGAGGGGCTCTACCGCTGCGACCCGCAGAGCGCGACGGCGGCGTGGCGCGACCCGGAGGAGCTGACCCGGCACGTCGCGCTCGCCAAGCGGTACGCCGAGGTCCGCGGCCACTGCTACTTCTCCGCGCAGCAGGTGGTCACGGACCCCACGGGAGCGTTGGCGCGGGTCGTCGCGGACCACTACCCGACGGCGGTGCCGCCGCGCTGAACCGCCCCGGTCAGTGTCCGGGTTCCGCTGGGTGCTTCACCACGCAGTCGGGGCCCGGGGACATGACGGCCTCGTGACCGTCCGCGAAACGGACCCGGTAAGGGGGGTTGCCGTTCTCGCCCAGCACCTGAGTGATCTCGCCGACCTTGTCGTGCTGCCCCACGATCCTGCCGTGTTGCACGAGCTGGTCGCCCTCGGTCGCGCGCATGCTGACCTCCTCCGAGGCGGTCTGGATCCGGTGACAGCAGTTTACGGCGATTCATCCCGATTGAGCCCGCTGGGTCACGGCGATGCAGACCAGCACCGCGCAGGCCGCGGCGGGCGCTGCCGGGGAGAGCTCCTCGCCCAGCAGCGCCACCGACCACAGCAGGGTCAGCAGCGGCTGGGCGAGCTGGAGCTGGCTCGCGCGCGGGGCGCCGATCTCCGCCATCCCGCGGTACCAGACGTACAGGCCGAGGAAGGTGGAACCGGCGGCCGCCCACAGCAGGCCGGCCGCGCCGTGGACGCCGAGGTGCACCGGCTCGTACGCGAGCCCCACCGCGGCTCCCGCCAGGTTGAGGGGCAGGGACGCGACCAGCGCCCAGCCGATGACCTGCCAGCCGGGCAGGTCGCGGGCCAGCCGTCCGCCCTCGGTGTAGCCGGCCGCGCAGGCGAGGAGCGCCGCGAAGAGGTAGCCGTCGCCGGCGGACAGGGAGCCGCCGCTCTGCGCCAGGGTGAAGCCGAGGACGACGGCGGCGCCGGCGACGGCCGCGGCCCAGAAGCGGCGCGAGGGCCGCACGCCGGTCCGCAGCGCGGACAGGGCCGCCGTGGTCAGCGGCAGCAGGCCGACGACGACGGCGGCGTGCGAGGTGGTCGCGGTGGTCAGCGCCAGCGTGGTGAGCAGCGGGTACCCGACGACGACGCCGCCGGCCACGACGGCCAGGCCCGGCCAGTGCCGCCGGGCGGGCAGCGGGGCGCGGGCGGCGAGCAGGAACGCGCCGGCGATGGCGGCGGCGAGCACGCTGCGGACGGCGACGAAGGACCAGGGGCCGAAGCTCTCCAGGCCCCAGGCGGTGGCGGGGAAGGTGAGCGAGAAGGCGACGACGCCGAGGCAGGCGAGCGCGGTGCCGCTGCGGGCGCTGCGGGCGCGCAGGGCGGCGGGGGAGGCCGCGGGGAGGCGGTTCGCGGCCCGAGGCGTGGCGACCGCTATCGGCGTGGAGCGGGTAGCGCTATTCTGTGTCCTCATGTACGAGCGTAGCAGTGTGGCGGAACTGGCGGCTTCCCTGCGTTCCGAACTGGACCGCTACTCGGTCGGTGGAAAGCTGCCGTCGAGCCGCGCCCTGGTCGAGCGGTACCGCGTCAGCCCCGTCACCGTCTCTCGCGCCCTCGCCCTCCTCGCCGCGGAGGGCCTCGTCGTCACCCGCCCCGGCGCCGGCGCCTACCGCGCCCGACCCCGTACGGCCGACCCCGCGCCCGGCGACACCTCCTGGCAGGAGGTCGCCCTGAGCGCCGAAGGCGCCGGCGACGTCGTGCCGCGATCCGTCGACGCCTCCGGAGTGCTCCACTCGCTGTCCGCCCCGCCCGCCGGGGTCATCGAGCTGAGCGGCGGCTACCTGCACCCCTCCCTCCAGCCCGAGCGCGCCATGGCCGCCGCCCTCGCCCGGGCCGGGCGGCGCCCCGGCGCCTGGAGCCGCCCGCCCGTCGAGGGCCTGCCCGAGCTGCGGGACTGGTTCGCCCGGGAGATCGGCGGGTCCGCCACCGCCGCCGACGTCCTCGTCACCGCCGGCGGACAGAGCGCCCTCACCACCGCCCTGCGCGCCCTCGCCCCGCCCGGCGCGCCCGTCCTCGTCGAGTCCCCGACCTACCCCGGCCTGCTGTCCATCGCCCGCGCCTCCGGCTGCCGGCCCGTGCCCGTCCCCGTCGACGCCGACGGTGTCCGGCCGGAGCTGCTGGCCGCCGCGTTCGAAGCGACCGGTGCGCGGGTCTTCGTGTGCCAGCCGCTGTTCCAGAACCCCACCGGCGCCGTCCTCGCCGCCGAGCGGCGCGCCGAGGTGCTGCGGACCGCCCGCGCCGCCGGCGCGTTCGTCGTCGAGGACGACTACGCCCGCCACCTCGCCCACGAGGACGCCGGCCCGCTGCCCGCCCCGCTCGCCGCCGAGGACCACGACGGCGTCGTCGTCCACGTCCGGTCCCTGACGAAGGCCACCTCGCCCAGCCTGCGCGTCGGCGCCCTCGCCGCCCGCGGCCCCGTCATGGACCGGCTGCGCGCCATCCAGGTCGTCGACAGCTTCTTCGTCCCCCGCCCGCTCCAGGAAGCCGCCCTCGAACTCGTCGGCGCCCCCTCCTGGCCCCGCCACCTGCGCACCGTCGCCGCCGAACTCCGCCACCGCCGCGACGTCCTCGCCGGGGCGCTGCGGCGCTCGCTGCCCGGCCTGCACTTGGCCCACCTGCCCGCCGGCGGCTACCAGCTGTGGGTCCGCCCCGACACCGGGGACGACGCCGGGTTCGCCGCGGCCGCCCTGCGCGCGGGCGTCGCCGTCGCGCCCGGGCGCCCGTACTTCTGCGCGGAGCCCCCCGGGCCGTACGTCCGCCTCGGCTTCGCCGGGGTCTCCGGCACGGCCGAGCTCGGCGAAGCCGTCCACCGGCTGCGCACCGCCCTCGGCGGCGGCGCGGATGCGGTGCCGCACGACGCTTGACCACGGGCGGCACGCGCCCCACCATCACCGCATGAACGTTCGGGTCACGCTCGTCGCCGCAGCCCGCGCCTCCACGCTGCTCGCCGAGCGCTTCGACGACGACCGCCCCCCGGACGGCGAGGGCTGGCGGGCCCTCGAATCCGCCGCCCCCGAGCTCGTCCCGCTCGCCGCCGTCGAACTGCGGTACTGCTCGCCCGGCCCCCGCAGCCGCGCCACCGGCCAGGCCCTCGGCTACGCCCCGCTCGCCCAAGTCGCCCTGCGCGAATGGGACATGGGGCGCTGGCGCGGCCTGACCCTCGCCGAGGTCGCCGCCCGCGAGCCGGGAGCGGTCGAGCGCTGGCTCGCCGACCCGCACGCCGCCCCGCACGGCGGCGAATCCCTGCTCGCCTTCATCGCCCGGATCGGCGGCTGGCTCGACTCCCGGCCCGCGGAGGACGGCGGCGCCATCGTCGCCGTCGCCGAGCCGTCCGCGGTCCGCGCCGCCCTCGTCTACGCGCTGCGAGCCGCCCCGCAGACGTACTGGAGCGTGGACGTCCGCCCGCTGTCCACCGTCACCCTCACCGGCAGCGCCGGGCACTGGCACCTCTCGCTCCAGGCCCGCGCCTGAACGGCCGTACGAAAACCGGGTGGATCCCCGCCCGGGACCGCCCCTACCCTGCGCACATGACCGGGATCAAGATCACCACCCTTGCGGAGCGCCCCGAACTCGCCGGGCGGCTCTGGGACATGCAGGACTCGTGGCCCGCCTTCGCCGAGCACGACCCGCTCGCGTGGCTGCTCTACCCGCGCATGGTGGCCGAGTTCCCCGAGTACATCCTGGTCGCCACCGAGGGCGACGACATCGCGGCCCGCGGCTTCAGCGTCCCCTTCGCCCAGCACGCACCCGGGCGCGCAGGCGCCCTGCCCGCCCGGGGCTGGGACCAGCTCCTCATGTGGGCCTTCTCCGACCGGCGCCGCGGCACGGCCACGGACACGGTCGGCGCGGTCGAGATCAGCGTCGACACCGCCCGGCAGGGCCGCGGCCTGTCCGGGGCCCTCCTCGCCGCGATGCGGGACAACGCGCGCGCCCGCGGCTTCGCCGAGGTCGTGGCGCCGGTCCGGCCCAGCGCCAAGGCCGCCGAGCCGGACACGCCGATGGCGGAGTACGCGTACCGCACCCGCGACGACGGCCTCCCGTACGACCCCTGGCTGCGCGTCCACGTCCGCGCCGGAGCCATCATCGACTCCGTGGCACCGCTCTCGCAGACGATCAGCGCGCCGACCGCGGACTGGCGCGAGTGGACGGGCCTCCCCTTCGACACCCCCGGCCCGATCCACGTCCCCGGCGCCCTGGCCCCCGTCCACTGCCACCCGCAGGAGGGCTACGCGGTCCTGGTCGAGCCGAACGTATGGGTCCGCCACGCCCTGACCTGACACGCCACCCGCGGGGCGTCCCTTCGGCGCCCCCCGGCCGTGGGGGTGTCGGGTCTCCGCGGCCCGTCCGCGGGGCGCCGGTAGCGCGCGCCACCTGGGAGGCGCAGCCCCGGGCCGAGTGCCCTTGGGGCCGCGGTCCGGTCGCCGGGGGTTGCGCGGTCTGTGCGCCGAGCTTCCGAAGCCTTCGAGCGCGGGCTCGCCAAGCGCGCGCGGCGGCGGTGCCGGATGTCCGCGGCCCGAGCGCCGGGCCTCCCCGGTCCGGGGTGCCGGGCGCCGGCCGCCCGCGCGCCACCTCGGGAGGCGCAGCCCCGAGCCGAGTGCCCCTGCGGCCGCGGTCCGGTCCCCGGGCACGCGCGGCTTGCACGCCGAGCGTCAAGAACCTGCAAGCCCGCCCTCGCCCAGTGCTCGCGGGGCTGCCGGGCCTGCGAGCCGGCCTCGGACCCCAGGCCGCCGGGCGCCCGCGGCCCGTGGGCCGGTGGCCTTCAGGGCCCGCATGAGCCTCCCGGGCGTCCGCACCCAGCCCCCGCGGCCCTCGCGCCGGGCGGCCGCACCCCGTTGGCCGGGGGCTCCCGGGCTCGCACGTGGAGCCTCCCGGGCGTCGGCGGTCCGGTCTCCGCGGCCCGTGCGCCCGGCCTCCGCGGCGGCCCGGTGTCAGGCGCCCGCGGTCCGGTTTCCGCGGCCCGAGCGCCAGGCGCCCGCGGTGCGGTCTCCGGGGACTGCGCGCCGGGCGGACGCGGCGTGCACGCCGGGCTGCGCGGCCCCGGATCCGGAGGTGCGCGGCTCGCGCACGGGCGGCGCCGCTTGCGCGTCCGGGGCCGCCGTCCCATAGTCCGAGGTATGGACGCGCGCGAGGCCGCGCTCCGGCGGGCCCACGAGCATGCCGTCCGCTGGCTCGCGAGCCTGCCCGACCGCCGGGTGCCCGCCCGCGCCACGGTCGACGACGTGGTGCGCGCGCTCGGCCCCGACCTGCCCGACGGCCCCACCCCGCCCGCCGACGTCGTAGACCTCCTCGCTGACGCCTGCGAACCCGGCCTGACCGCCTTCCCCGGCGGCCGCTTCTTCGGGTTCGTCGTCGGCGGCACCGAACCGGCCGCGCTCGCCGCCGACTGGCTCGTCAGCGCCTGGGACCAGAACTGCGTGATGCGCACCGTCTCGCCCGCTCACACGGCCGCCGAGGACATCGCCACCGCCTGGCTCCTCGACCTGCTGGGCCTGCCCGCAGGCAGCGCCGTGGGCTTCACCACCGGCGCCACCATGGCGAACTTCACCTGCCTCGCCGCCGCCCGCGACGCCGTCCTCGCCCGGGCCGGCCGCAACCCGGCCCGGGACGGCCTCGCCGGCGGCCCCCCGGTGCACGTCCTCGCCGGCGAGGACCGCCACATGGCCGTCGACCTCGCCCTGCGCTACCTCGGCCTCGGCACGCCCGCCCTCGTCGAGGCCGACGACCAGGGCCGCATCCGGCCCGAGGCGCTGCGCCACGCCCTGGACGCCGCCGGGCCGGACCCGACCGTCGTGGTCCTCCAGGCCGGCGACATCCACACCGGCGCGTTCGACCCGTTCGAGGCGGCGATCCGCGCCGCGCACCGGGCCGGCGCCTGGGTGCACGTCGACGGCGCGTTCGGCCTGTGGGCCGCGGCTTCCCCGTCCCTCGTCCACCTGACGGCCGGCTGTGCCGCAGCGGACTCCTGGGCGACCGACGCGCACAAAACCCTGAACGTCCCCTACGACTGCGGCCTCGCCGTCGTCCGCGACCCGTCCGCCTTGCGCACCGCCATGGGCCTGCACGGTGCGTACCTCATCCAGGACGACAAGCAGGGCGATCCCGTCGACAAGGTCCCGGAACTCTCCCGGCGCGGCCGCGCGTTCACCGTGTGGGCCGCCCTGCGCTCCCTCGGCCGGACCGGCGTCGCCGACCTCGTCGACCGGCTGTGCCGGCATGCCCGTACGTTCGCCGAGGGCATCGCCGCGATCGACGGCGCGACCGTCCTGAACGACGTCGTCTTCACCCAGGTCTGCGCCGCCTTCGGCAGCGACGCCCGCACCGACCGCGTCCTCGCCCGCCTCATGGACGAGGGCACGGCCTGGATCAGCGGCTCCACCTGGCGCGGCCGCCGCGTGATGCGCATCTCGGTGAGCAACTGGTCGACGACCCCGGAGGACGTCACCCACACGCTGGCCGCCATCCGCCGCGCCGCCGCGGCCCCCTGACCTCCACCGTCCAGTACTCGGTGGAGCCGGTCCGCGTCGTCCCGTACGGTCGGACGTGATCATCAAAACGGCCGACCCCCGCACTCTCGGCGTTCCCTCCTCAGACGCACGGTTGCACTTCGACACGGAACTGCAGGAACTCGGCGGCGGGCCGCGACGCCGCTTGCTCTTCGTCGACGACGAGCCGGCCTTCGAGCTCAGCTTCTACTGCGGAACGTGCCCGCTCCTGTTCCGCCGACTGGAAGGCGCGAGAGAGAAGTTGGCCCTGGAGAGCATGCAGGAGCAGCTCACCGTCACACTGGAAGATCCGGACGACGCCGGTGTGATCGACGCGTTCGGTGCGCTGCTGCCGAAGGACGAGTACCTTCCGCTGCTCCTCAGCGTCCAGCCCCGGCTGGTCATCCCGGGGAAGGACGGTGACTACTTCAGCGGCGAACAGGTCGCGACGTGGGGGGTCAACCAGTTCTGGGGCCTCCCCGAGTACCCGCACACCCCGTACTACCGGACCTTCGAGACCGCGGTGGACGCGAACGCCCATCTCTACGAGTTCGTTGTGCCCATGGTCCCGCCGGCGTGGAACGAGAGAGAGCGCGTCGAGGAATACCTCGCGCTCATGGAGCAGGGAACGGCCCCCACGGCAGTGGCGATCTCCACGCTGGACGTGTGCCAGCCGGCCATCGCCTTCGGAGACGACCCCTCCGAGCACTGGGGCCTGACCCACTTCCTCCTCGACGGCCACCACAAACTGGAGGCCGCCGCCGCGGCCGGCCGGACTGTGCGGCTCCTTTCCCTGCTGGCGCTTGGCGAGAGCCTCTCCGGATCAGACCACCAGGCTCGGCTCCGCGCACTGCGCGCCCAACCGCGCTCCACCCGGGCGGCCCGTTCCTGACCCATCGCCGGGGTGGTGTGGCCGGCCCGTCCGGCCTACCGCGTGGCTCGGCTTCCGGCAGGTCCGAGGTTTCCTTCGATGAGTGTCCGGATGGTCCGGCTCCGGTCCCAGAGCGCCAGGATCTCGTCGGCGAGGGCCGCGACGGAGAGGTGGTCCTCGTCCTGGCGGACCTTGATGGCCGCGGCCGAAAGGGTGCGGGGGACGGCTCCGGCGTCCAGGAGGACGCGCCATTCCTGCGCGCCGAGCGCCAGGTACTCCAAGCCGGTAAGCC
This sequence comes from Streptomyces toxytricini, assembly GCF_014649915.1. Classification (GTDB taxonomy): domain Bacteria; phylum Actinomycetota; class Actinomycetes; order Streptomycetales; family Streptomycetaceae; genus Streptomyces; species Streptomyces toxytricini. The sequence continues at coordinate 41,167 of NZ_BMTY01000020.1, forward strand.
CGGTGATCTCCAGCGGGTCGGAGAGCGTGCCGGGGAAGGCGGTGAGGGTGCGCAGGCGCGGCAGCCCGGTGAGGGGGGCGAGGCTGAACGGCGCACCGTCGGACCTGCCGACGGACAGGACTTCCAGGTCGGGGTGGGCTGCGGCTTCGATGCTCGGGAGGCTACCGGTGCGGACCCTGGCCACGGCCGGGAACTGGCCCTGGCGGCAGCGTTCTTCCCTGGTCCGGTCCAGGACGAAGTCGGTGAGGGAGTCTGCGATGAGGTCGGCGCCGAGGTTCGCCTCATGGCTGACCAGGATGACCTGCCCGGCATGGCCGCCCGGTCCGGGCGTCAGGTCGACGGCCAGCTCGTCCCCTCCGTTGCTTCCGAAGACGATCCAGCCGGGTGAGCCGGCCAGGCCCTGCACCGCAGCGCCGGGCGGGGTGTGGACAGCGTCGGTCGCCCCGTAGGTCCAGCTGGAGTGACGGGCCGCCGCGTCGACGCTGTACAGCTCCTCCAAGGAGCCGAGCTCGCAGCCGACCGCCGCGTTCACACGGTCCGCTTCCTCGTAATCGTCGTGGAAGTCCTCCCAGTCCCATCGGGCCCGAGTGACCCGGTAGAGCACCTTGAGCTCGTCGGACAGCGTGACGCCCAGGCGTGCCTCGGCGGCGGCGATCTCCTCCTCCGTCGCGCCAACGGCGTCGGGCAACCGCTCGCGAAGGGTCCGCTCCAGCAACTCCAGGTCCGCCGAGGAGGCCGGCACCGACCCGGGCACCGAATCGGGCAGGCGGCGCCACGGCTCGGGAAGGACTCCGTCGACCAGGGTGAGCACCGCCACGTTCGGGTACCCGCGGGGCATGACGAGGCTGGTCCACGCCAGATCCAGCGTGGTAGGGCCGTCGGGACGGACCTCCGCGGAGAACAGCGTCTCCCCGAGTCCGCCACGGTTGAACGCCCTCCACAGGTCCACGATGCCCGGCTCCGACGGCGACAGGCCCTCCGGCAGGGCCGATCTCCACCCATGAGGGCCGACGCGGCCCTCCACCCGGGCGGGACGGCCGGCACGCCTGTCCGTGTCGGCGCCCAGCAGGAGCCGCAGCGCGGGCTCCCAGACCGCGAAGTCGCGCAGCGGCGACAAGGGGGTCTGATCATCCATGAGCAGACCGTAGACGGCGCCAATGACAGCGCCCTCACGGGTGCCTTCTGTCCCGAGAGGGGTGTAGCACTGCCGCTGCGATCTCAGGTCTGTGCTCCCCGGAGCCCGCCGGGTCATGTCAACCACGCACGGGTCGGCTTTGCCCAGGGCTTTGCATAAAAGTGCATAGGTACGTATAGTCATGCCATCGAGGAGGAGGTTCCGATGGTGGTACGTGCAGCAGTGGCCGGGGCGAGCGGGTATGCGGGCGGTGAGCTCCTGCGGCTGCTCCTCGCGCACCCCGCGGTCGAGATCGGCGCCCTCACCGGGAACTCCAACGCCGGCCAGGCCTTCGGCGGCCTCCAGCCGCACCTCGGGCCGCTCGCCGGGCGGACCCTGGAGGCCACCACGGCCGAGGTGCTCGCCGGGCACGACGTCGTCTTCCTCGCGCTGCCCCACGGGCAGTCCGCCGCCGTGGCCGCCGAGCTCGGGCCCGACGTCCTCGTCGTCGACATGGGCGCCGACCACCGGCTGAAGGACTCCGCCGACTGGGACGCCTTCTACGGCGCCCCCCACGCCGGCACCTGGCCCTACGGGCTGCCCGAGCTGCCCGGCGGCCGCGCCGCGCTGGAGGGGTCCAAGCGCGTCGCGGTCCCCGGGTGCTTCCCCACCGCCGTCTCCCTCGCGCTCTTCCCCGCCTACGCCGCCCAGCTCGCCGAGCCCGAGGCCGTCATCGTCGCCGCCACCGGCACCTCCGGCGCCGGCAAGGCCCTCAAGACGCACCTGCTCGGCTCCGAGGTCATGGGCTCCGCCAGCCCCTACGGCGTCGGCGGCGTCCACCGCCACACCCCCGAGATGGTGCAGAACCTCAGCCCCGTCGCCGGGCAGCGCGTCTCCGTCTCGTTCACGCCCGTCCTCGCCCCCATGTCCCGCGGCATCCTCGCCACCTGCTCCGCCAAGGCCCTCCCCGGGACCACCGCCGAGACGCTGCGCGCCGCCTACGAGAAGGCGTACGCCGACGAGCCGTTCGTTCAGCTGCTCCCCGGGGGACAGTGGCCCGCGACCGCCTCCGTCCTCGGCTCGAACACCGTCCAGGTGCAGATCGCCCTCGACTCCGCCGCCGGGCGGATCGTCGCGATCAGCGCCGTCGACAACCTCACCAAGGGCACCGCCGGCGCCGCCGTCCAGAGCATGAACATCGCCCTCGGCCTCCCCGAGACGCTGGGCCTGCCCCTCACCGGGATCGCCCCGTAAGCCACCGGGCCCCTGACCCCGTACGCCCCGAAGACCGCGCCGGCCCGCCGCGCGCGGACGACGAACAGAAGGAGACGACGCAGTGAGCGTCACGGCAGCACAGGGATTCACCGCGGCGGGCATCGCCGCGGGAATCAAGGACAACGGAAACCCGGACCTGGCCCTCGTGGTCAACAACGGGCCCCGACTGGCCGCGGCCGGCGTCTTCACCTCCAACCGCGTCAAGGCAGCCCCCGTGCAGTGGACCGAGCAGGTCCTGCGCGGCGGCGCAGTCAGCGCCGTCGTCCTCAACTCCGGCGGCGCGAACGCCTGCACCGGCCCCAAGGGCTTCCAGGACACCCACGCCACCGCCGAGAAGGCCGCCGAGGCCCTCGGCGGCGAGCACAACGCCGGCGAGGTCGCCGTCGCCTCCACCGGCCTCATCGGCGTCCTCCTCCCCATGGACAAGCTCCTGCCGGGCATCGACACCGCCGTCGCCGCGCTCTCCACCGACGGCGGCGAGGCCGCCGCCGTCGCCATCAAGACCACCGACACCGTCCACAAGACCGCCTCCGTCACCCAGGACGGCTGGACCGTCGGCGGCATGGCCAAGGGCGCCGGCATGCTCGCCCCCGGCCTCGCCACCATGCTCGTCGTCCTCACCACCGACGCCGACCTCGACAGCGCCACCCTCGACCGGGCGCTGCGCGCCGCCACCCGCACCACCTTCGACCGCGTCGACTCCGACGGCTGCATGTCCACCAACGACACCGTGCTGCTGCTCGCCTCCGGCGCCTCCGGCGAGACGCCCGCCTACGAGTCCTTCGCCGAAGCCGTCCGCACCGTCTGCGACGACCTCGCCCGTCAGCTCATCGGCGACGCCGAAGGCGCCTCCAAGGACATCCGCATCGAGGTCGTCGGCGCGGCCGACGAGGACGACGCCGTCGAGGTCGGCCGGTCCATCGCCCGCAACAACCTCCTCAAGTGCGCCATCCACGGCGAGGACCCCAACTGGGGCCGGGTGCTCTCCGCCATCGGCACCACCTCCGCCGCGTTCGACCCGGACCGGCTGAACGTCGCCATCAACGGCGTCTGGGTCTGCAAGAACGGCTCCGTCGGGGAGGACCGCGACCTCGTCTCCATGAAGGACCGCGAAGTCCGCATCACCGCCGACCTCGCCACCGGCAATGCCTCCGCCGTCATCTGGACCAACGACCTCACCGCCGACTACGTCCACGAGAACAGCGCCTACTCGTCATGACCGACAGCGACAAGGCCGGCCGGCCCGGCACCACCGCCCGCAAGCACACCGCCCTGCCCAAGGCGCAGATCCTCATCGAGGCCCTGCCCTGGCTCACCCGCCACAACGGCAAGGTCGTCGTCATCAAGTTCGGCGGCAACGCCATGGTCGACGACGACCTCAAGGCGGCCTTCGCCCAGGACGTCGTCTTCCTGCGCCACGCCGGCCTGAAGCCCGTCGTCGTGCACGGCGGCGGCCCCCAGATCAACGCCCAGCTCGACAAGCAGGGCCTCGTCAGCGAGTTCAAGGCCGGCCTGCGCGTCACCACCCCCGAGGCCATGGACGTCGTCCGCATGGTCCTCGCCGGGCAGGTCCAGCGCGAACTCGTCGGCCTGCTCAACCAGCACGGCCCGCTCGCCGTCGGCCTGACCGGCGAGGACGCCCACACCATCACCGCGACCAAGCACACCCCGCGGATCGACGGCGAAACCGTCGACATCGGGCGCGTCGGCGAGATCACCGCCATCGACACCGGTGCCATCGAGGCCCTCCTCGCCGACGGCCGGATCCCCGTCATCTCCTCCATCGCGCGCAGCGCCGACGACGGACACGTCTACAACGTCAACGCCGACACCGCGGCCGCGGCCCTCGCCGCCGCCCTCGGCGCGGAGACGCTGATGGTCCTCACCGACGTCGAAGGGCTGTACGCCGACTGGCCGAACAGCGACGAGGTCATCAGCCGGCTCACCGTCGGCGAGCTGGAGAAGCTCCTGCCCGAGCTGTCCAGCGGCATGGTCCCCAAGATGGAGGGCTGCCTGCACGCCGTCCGCGGCGGCGTCGGCACCGCACGCGTCATCGACGGACGGGTCCCGCACTCGATCCTGCTGGAGATCTTCACCGACGAGGGCATCGGCACCATGGTCGTGCCCGACGACCGGGCAGCACACGCACAGGGAGGGGAGCAGCAGTGACCGCAAGCAGCAACCAGGAGTACGCGGCCCGCTGGCAGGCCTCGCTCACCGACAACTACGGCACCCCCGCCGTCGCCCTCGTCCGCGGCGCCGGAGCGCAGGTCTGGGACGCCGACGGCAGGCAGTACACCGACTTCGTCGGCGGCATCGCAGTCAACGCCCTCGGCCACGCCCACCCCGCCGTCGTCGGCGCCGTCACCCGCCAGATCTCCACCCTCGGGCACGTCTCCAACCTGTACGCCTCCGAGCCCGTCATCGCCCTCGGCGAACGGCTCCTCCAGCTCTTCGGCCGCCCAGGCCGGATTTTCTTCTGCAACTCCGGCGCCGAAGCCATCGAAGCCGCCTTCAAGATCGGCCGGCTGACCGGGCGGACCCGCATGGTCGCCACCGACGGCGGCTTCCACGGCCGCACCATGGGCGCCCTCGCCCTGACCGGCCAGCCCAAGAAGCAAGACCCCTTCCGGCCCCTGCCCGGCGACGTCACCCACGTCCCGTACGGCGACACCGAGGCCCTGCGCGCGGCCGTCACCGAGGAGACGGCCCTCGTCGTCATCGAACCCATCCAGGGCGAGAACGGCGTCGTCGTCCCGCCCGCCGGCTACCTCAAGGCCGCCCGCGACATCACGCGCGCCACCGGCACCCTCCTCGTCCTCGACGAGGTCCAGACCGGCACCGGCCGCTGCGGCCACTGGTTCGCCCACCAGGCCCACGAAGGCGTCGACCCCGATCTCGTCACACTCGCGAAGGGCCTCGGCGGGGGCCTCCCCATCGGCGCCGTCGCCGCCTTCGGCCCCGCCGCCGACCTCCTGCGACCCGGCCACCACGGCACCACCTTCGGCGGGAACCCCGTCGCCTGCGCCGCCGGACTCGCCGTCCTCGACACCATCGCCGCCGACGGCCTCCTCGACCGGGTCAAGGCCCGCGGCGAACAGCTCCGCTCCGGAATCGAAGCCGCCGGCCACCCGCTGGTCTCCCACGTCCGTGGCGAGGGCCTCCTCCTGGGTATCGTGCTGACCGGGCCGTACGCACCGCAGGTGCAGCAGGCGGCCCAGGACGCCGGCTTCCTGGTCAACGCGCCCGCCCCCGACGTCGTACGGCTCATGCCGCCGTACGTGCTCACCGAGGACGAGGCGGACGCGTTCGTCCGGGCCCTGCCCGGCATCCTCGACGCAGCCAACGGGGACGGACGAACCGGGGAATGAGACGACGATGAGCCAGGCGCAGGACAACGAGCAGTGGGCGTCCCCCCGGCCGGAACCCGCGGGAGGCCCGGCCGTCCCGCAGACCCGCACCGCCCGCCACCGCCGGATCGTGGACATCCTCAACCGGCAGCCGGTCCGGTCGCAGAGCCAACTGGCCAAACTGCTCGCGGACGACGGGCTGAGCGTCACCCAGGCGACGCTCTCCCGCGACCTCGACGAACTCGGCGCCGTGAAGATCCGCAACACCGGCGGCGAGCTGATCTACGCGGTCCCCAGCGAGGGCGGCTTCCGCACCCCTCAGGCCCCGCTCGGCGAGTCCGCCAAGGAGGAGCGCATGCGCCGCCTCTCCGGCGAACTGCTGATCTCCGCGGAGGCCTCCGCGAACCTCGTCGTCCTGCGCACCCCGCCCGGCGCGGCCCAGTTCCTCGCCTCGGCGATCGACCAGGCCGAACTCCACGCCGTCCTCGGCACCATCGCCGGCGACGACACCCTCATGCTCATCAGCCGCGACCCGGCCGGAGGGCAGGCGCTGGCCGACCACATGCTGAGGCTGGCGCAGAAGGAGGGGTGAGGGGCCGCCCGCCCGATACCCGGGCGGGACTCGGCCCGCCTGATTCCCGGGCGGGTCTTCGGGACCGGTGGGGCGGGCCGGTCAGTAGCGGGTGACCGCCAACTCCCCCAATTCCGTACCGATCGCGATGTGGGGGTCGCGCGCCGGGTCCGCCCAGCGCAGGATCGCCCGCATCGCGCCCTCCGGCACGGACACGCAACCGGCCGTCGCACCCTTGCCGTTCACGTGCAGGAAGATGCCCGCGCCGCGCCCGCGCACCGGCTTCTTGTAGTTGAAGCCGATCACCAACGCATGCGCGTACTGCTGCCCGTACGCGACCAGGTGCTCCGCCTCGCCCGGGGCGCAGTCCGCGGGCAGCGGCTCCACCCAGCGGTTGTAACTGCCCGACGCGTTGTCCTGGCACCACCACGACGCATCCGTGACCGGCCGGTACGCGAGCTCCGTGCCCGCCGGGGCCCGGCGGATCCCGAACGCGTACGGCAGTTCGTACAGGCCCGTCGGCGTGGTGTTCGTGCCCTGGGTGCGGGTCGCGCCCTCCGTCAGGCCATTCGCGCCGAACCGCGCCTCGGCACTGCCCCGCTCGTACCAGCGCCCACCCCACCGGTCCCACCACGCCACCCGCCCGGTGGTGGACCCGGGCGCAGGCGCCACCGCGGTGATCAGCTGACTGCCGCCCCCGGTGTCGGCGAGCCGCGCGGGCAGCGGCGGCGGCAGGGGCCACGGATGCGCGGGGGAGCCGTGCGCGAGCAGGCCGGTGACGATCAGCGAGCCGGTGACGAGGGCGATACGCAGCAGCACGGGACAGACGGTACGTGGGGGAGGGGGTGCGGGTGGCGCAGGCGGCGCGGGCGGCGTGGGAGGTCACCCGGATGCGGGGTGGGGCGGGGGTGGGAGGTGCGGGGGGTTGGGGCGTGTGGCGGTGTCAGGCGGTGGCGCGAGGCGGCGGGGGTGGTGGTTGTGGCGGTGGCGCGAGGCGGCGGGGGTGGTGGTTGTGGCGGTGTCGGGGGTTGGTCGGGGTCGGGGTGGTGGCTGGTGGTGGGCCGTCAGTCCAGTGTCAGCGCGGGCCGGGGCGGGCCGTCAAGGGCGCTCCCTTCGGTCGCGTCGCTTCGCGATGGCCCTTCGGGCCACCCTTGACCGCCCACCCCGTCCCGCACCGACAGAAGACTGTCGCCCCACCCCCAGCCGGAACAACGCCCAGGGGGACCCAGTCCCTACGGGCTCCCGCCGCCTAGCGCCGACCCCGGCTCCGCCCCGCCCGTTTCCCTCCCGGCAGCATCAAGCGCTTCACGAGCCCCCCAGGCGCCTCAGATCGCTACACGCCCCCGTGGACTAAGCGGCTGCGGGCCGCTGGTGGTTGCGGAGGCGCGTCCGATCGGTTCACGCTTCCGGCAGGTGGGCGGCTGCGGTCCGCTGGTGGTTGCGGAGGCGCGTGAGATCGCTGCGGGGCTGGGCCGGGTGGGCGGCTGCGACCTGTTCGGGGCTGGGAGGGCGCCTCGGATCGCTACGTGCGTCCGTGCGTCGGCGAGTGCGACACAGCTGGGACGGGTGGGGGTTGGTGGTGTGGATGAAGCGATCTGTTGGGGCGGCGAGGGGACCTGGTGCGGGTAAACGACGTCCTGGACATCGTTTTGGCGCATGAAGTACGCCCCGGGCACGCACCAACCGCTGCCATGCCACGAGGCGAATTGAGGGCTTCTACTCCTCGGGTTCCCAGGCGATCAGCCGCTCGAATACCTGCTGGTCGCCCTCGATCTTCAGGTCTCCCAGCGTGCGGCGGCCCCAGACGAAGAGGAGCAGTTGCTCGGCGGTGCCCGTGGCCGAAGCCGAAGGGGGCGGGGCGTCGTGCGGGAGGGGCGCGGGCCAGGCGCCGGTGCCGTCCAGTGTGAGGAGCCAGGAGCGGCCCTCGGTTGCGTGGTAGTGGATGGTGGCGGCCTCATGGGCCCAGGCCGCCGGGGTGGAGTTGCAGGTGTCGAGGAACTCGGCCACGCCGTCGATCGCGAGGTCCACCGGCATCGGCTTTACGGAGCCGAGCTGCGAGCTGGGCGTCGTAGGTGTGCACCGGCACCTCGTGCACCCTTCGCCGGGCAACGCCCCGGGCATTCGCCGGCGACACGCCGGCGCTCCACCACGTCCAGCACTCGCGGTCCGGGCCGGCCTCGCGCAGCGTACGCAGCAGCAGGTTGTTCGACTCCTCGAACCAGGCCAGCAGCGCCCCCAGCTCGCGCGGCGCTTCCGCGGCATCCTTCGCCGGCGGAGCCCCGGCAGGGCCCGCCCGACCAGATGGCGGCCGACGGCGGCGACTTTCTGTCACATCGCCTCGCTATCACCCCACCTCTGCCGATCGCACCCCGTTTACCGGCCGGTCAAGTCACTTGCCCGGCGCGCTCGCTGACGGGTGCTCGAACGAGCTGGAGCCGCCTACCTGCCGGAACCGTGTAGCGATCTGAGGCGCCTCCGCAAGCAACGGCGGGGCGGCGGCCGCTTGGTCCACGGAGGCGTGTAGCGATCCGCGGCGCCGCGGGGTGGTTGATGAGCTACCTGATGCTGCCGGGACGAAAGGGGCGGGGCGGAGCCTGGGTCGGCGCTGGGCGGCGGGGGCCCTCCCGGTATGGGTTCCCCTGGGCGTTGTTGCTGCTGGGGGTGGGGCGACAGTCTTCTGTCGGTGCGGGACGGGGTGGGCGGTCAAGGGTGGCCCGAAGGGCCATCGCGAAGCGACGCGACCGAAGGGAGCGCCCTTGACGGCCCGCCCCGGCCCGCGCTGACACTGGACTGGCGGCCCACCACCAGCCACGGCCCTGATGCCGGTCAACCCCCGACCCCGACCAACCCCCGACACCGCCGCACCCCCCCCGCATTGCCCACCCCCTACCCCCGCAACCACCCCCGCCGCCCGGTGCGTTCTGCCGACGCGTAGAAGCGGGACGCAGCGAGGGCCGCGCGGCGTAGGGCCGGGTTCCAGTCGGACGACAGGGATTCCGCCGCCTGCCTTGCGGCCGTGCCGCCCTGGACCTGGAGCAGCCGGAATGCCGCGCGGCGGGTGTGGAGCGGCTGTTTCGGCGTGCAGCGGGACAGCAGGTGCCCGGTGTCCAGGTCCTCCGCCACCGTGCGGAGGCTGCGGGTGGCTTCGCGGGCCACGGCGGGCGAGGGGTCGTCCAGGAGGGCGAGCAGCGCGGTGCGGTCGGGGTCGGCGCCCAGGCGGCGGAGACCGGCCACCGCGGCGGCACGCACGGCACCGGAGGGGTGGTCGACGAGGCTCCGCAGGAGCGGGACGTCCTCGGTGCGACCGCCTTCGGCGAGGCCGGCCACTGCGTGCGCGGAGCACCCGGACGGGTCGGCGGCCAGGCGGCGGTAGTGCTCGTGCGGGTCGCCGCCGTCCCGGGCGGTGAGCCAGCGCGCGCAGGCCCGTACGAGCGGGGAGGGGTCGGCCAGGTGGGACACGCCCTCAGCGGTGCGGCCGGCCCGGCGCAGGGCGGTGATGCCGGCGGCCCGGACCGACGGCAGCGGGCTGCCGATGAGAAGGTCCACGGCCTCGTCCCGCGCGGCCGCCCCGTCCCTCTCCGCCGCCCCCTCCGCCGCCCCGTCCCGCCCGCCCGCATCGTCGCCGCTGCTGTCCGGCCGAGCCTCGGCCAGCGCCGCCAGGGTCGCGTCCGTCCACACGGCCGCGTTCGCCGGGTCGCGTTCTGCGGCGGCGAGGCGGGCGAGGTCCCGTACGGTCAGCCGGTCGCGCAGGAGCGGGGTGCCGAGGGTGAGGCGGGTCGCGTAGCGCCGCGTGGGCAGGTCGGCGCTGCCGCTCAGGCGGGCGAGCACCGTGCTCGGGTGGTCGGCGGGCGGAGCGGGCTCGGTGGCAGGGTCCCGCGGGGCCGTGGCGGCAGGCAGCGGGGGGTCGGTGCGGAGGGCGGCTTCGAAGAGGGCGAGTGCCCAGGCGCCCTGCTCGCGTCCGGCGAGACGCAGGACGAGCGGGGTGAGGGCGAGCAGGGTGGCGGCGGGGGCGTCGGCGAGGGTCCCGGCGAGCAGGCGGCGGGCCGGTTCCCGTACGGCGGCGGCCCAGTCGGCGCAGCGGATCACCACCAGCTCCGGCGGGGGCTGCGGCGTGCCGAGGGCGGCTTCGCGGACCCTGCCGTCGGGGTGGCACAGGAGCACCTCGACGGGGGTTTCCGGCCGGAGGAGGCCCAGGCGGGCGGAGAGGCGTGCCCGGAAGGTGGCCGAGGCGGCTTCGGGGAGGGGGCCGTGGCGGCGGATCTCCTCGTCGAAGGCGATCCAGGTGTCGGGCCCGGCCGACTGCAGCAGCCCACCGGTGGAGGGGGGCGTGCCCCGCAGCAGTGCGCGGGCGGCTGCGCGCCCCTTCCCGGCCTCCCGGCTCCGTGCGTCCACGTGTCCGTCCCCTCCGCTGTGTCGACGAGCCCTCCGCAGCCTTCCGCCCCGGCCGCGGAACGCCGACCCTACCCCCGCCCCCGCACGTCCCCCACCCGAATATCCCCACGAAACCCCAGGTCACGGCCCCGACACCCACCCTGATTGACGAAACATACGGAGTAGTGCATAGTTATGCCTGTCGTTGAATGCACCGTAAGGAGAAACCCGTGACCGAGCGCGTCGTACTCGCCTACTCGGGCGGCCTGGACACCTCCGTCGCCATCGGTTGGATCGCCGAGGAGACGGGCGCCGAGGTCATCGCCGTCGCCGTGGACGTCGGCCAGGGCGGCGAGGACCTGGACGTCATCCGCAAGCGCGCGCTCGCCTGCGGTGCCGTCGAGGCCGAGGTCGCGGATGCCAAGGACGAGTTCGCCGACGAGTACTGCCTCCCGGCCATCAAGGCGAACGCCCTCTACATGGACCGCTACCCGCTGGTCTCGGCGCTCTCCCGCCCCACCATCGTCAAGCACCTGGTCGCGGCCGCGAAGAAGCACGGCGCCGGCATCGTCGCCCACGGCTGCACCGGCAAGGGCAACGACCAGGTCCGCTTCGAGGCCGGCATCCAGGCCCTCGGCCCCGACCTCAAGTGCATCGCCCCGGTCCGGGACTACGCGATGACCCGGGACAAGGCCATCGCCTTCTGCGAGGCGAAGAACCTGCCGATCGCCACCACCAAGAAGTCCCCGTACTCCATCGACCAGAACGTCTTCGGGCGGGCCGTCGAGACGGGCTTCCTGGAGGACATCTGGAACGCGCCGATCGAGGACATCTACGAGTACACCTCTAACCCGGCCACCCCGCGGGAGCCCGACGAGGTCGTCATCTCCTTCAAGGAGGGCGTCCCGGTCGCCATCGACGGCAGGCCCGTCACCGTCCTCCAGGCCATCCAGCAGCTCAACGAGCGTGCCGGCGCCCAGGGCATCGGCCGGATCGACATGGTCGAGGACCGCCTCGTGGGCATCAAGTCCCGTGAGGTGTACGAGGCTCCGGGCGCCATCGCGCTGATCACCGCCCACCAGGAGCTGGAGAACGTCACCGTCGAGCGCGAGCTGGCCCGCTACAAGCGGCAGGTCGAGCAGCGCTGGGGCGAGCTCGTCTACGACGGCCTGTGGTTCTCCCCGCTCAAGCGGGCCCTGGACGGCTTCATCAACGAGGCCAACCAGCACGTCACCGGCGACATCCGGATGACCCTGCACGGCGGCCGGGCCGTCGTCACCGGCCGGAAGTCCGAGGAGTCCCTCTACGACTTCAACCTCGCCACCTACGACACCGGCGACACCTTCGACCAGTCCAAGGCGCAGGGCTTCATCGACATCTTCGCCCTCTCCGCGAAGATCGCCGCGAAGCGCGACCTCGCCTGAGGCGAGGCCCGGCGCCAAGCGCGCCACGCAGCACCCGGACGGCCTCCCCGTACTCCGCGGCGGGGAGGCCGTCGCACACCAACACGCAGCAGCCGCAGCAGATGCAGCAGCCGCAGCAATCGCAGCAGTCGCAGCAGCCTTGAGGAGCAGCAGCAGTGAGCAGCAACAACGGTGGCGACGTCCGGCTCTGGGGCGGCCGGTTCGCCGACGGCCCCGCCGAGGCCCTCGCCAAGCTGTCCGCGTCCGTCCACTTCGACTGGCGCCTCGCCCCGTACGACATCGCCGGCTCCCGCGCCCACGCCCGCGTCCTCGCCAAGGCCGGCCTGCTCACCGCGGACGAGCTCGACCGCATGCTGGAGGGCCTGGACCGGCTGGAGGCGGACGTCGCCGACGGCTCCTTCACCGGGACCATCGCCGACGAGGACGTCCACACCGCCCTGGAGCGGGGCCTGCTGGAGCGGCTCGGCCCGGAGCTCGGCGGCAAGCTGCGCGCCGGCCGGTCCCGCAACGACCAGGTGGCCACGCTCTTCCGGATGTACCTGCGCGACCACGCCCGGATCATCGGCGGGCTGATCGCCGACCTCCAGGACGCGCTGATCGGCCTGGCCGAGGCGCACCCGGACGTGGCCATGCCGGGCAGGACCCACCTCCAGCACGCGCAGCCGGTGCTCTTCGCCCACCACGTCCTCGCGCACGTGCAGTCCCTGTCCCGGGACGCCGAGCGGCTGCGCCAGTGGGACACGCGGACCGCGGTCTCCCCGTACGGCTCGGGCGCGCTGGCCGGGTCGTCCCTCGGCCTGGACCCGGAGGCGGTCGCCGCCGACCTCGGATTCGAGCGGGGCTCGGTCGGGAACTCGATCGACGGGACGGCCTCCCGGGACTTCGTCGCCGAGTTCGCGTTCATCACGGCGATGATCGGCGTCAACCTGTCGAGGATCGCGGAGGAGGTCATCATCTGGAACACGAAGGAGTTCTCCTTCGTGACCCTGCACGACGCCTTCTCCACCGGCTCGTCGATCATGCCGCAGAAGAAGAACCCGGACATCGCGGAGCTGGCGCGCGGCAAGTCCGGCCGGCTCATCGGCAACCTGACGGGCCTGCTCGCCACCCTCAAGGCGCTGCCGCTCGCGTACAACCGCGACCTGCAGGAGGACAAGGAGCCCGTCTTCGACTCCTGCGACACGCTGGAGGTGCTGCTGCCCGCCTTCACCGGGATGATGGCCACGCTCACCGTGAACCGGGAGCGCATGGAGGAGCTGGCCCCGGCCGGGTTCTCCCTCGCCACGGACATCGCCGAGTGGCTGGTGAAGCAGGGCGTGCCGTTCCGGGTGGCGCACGAAGTGGCGGGCGAGTGCGTCAAGGAGTGCGAGGCGCTCGGCATCGAGCTCGACGGGCTCACCGACGAGCAGTTCGCGAAGATCTCCGAGCACCTCACCCCGGAGGTGCGGACCGTCCTGAACGTGCCCGGCGCGCTGGCCTCCCGCAACGGCCGCGGCGGCACGGCCCCGTCCGCGGTGGCGCTCCAGCTGACCGAGCTGAAGGCGGACCTGGTCATCCAGCACGCCTGGGCGCAGCACAAGCAGTAGCCGCTCGCGGCGGCTGCCACCGCCGCCGCCCCCGAGACCCCGCGGCCCTGCGGCCCGGCACCCCCGTACGCCCCCGGGCGCGGGGCATGCCGGTCCGCACGCCGCGGCACGCCCGGAGGGGCGGCCGGAGCCCTGTGCCCCGGCCGCCCCTCCGCCGCGTTCGCGTGCGGGTCAGCCGACCGGGTGGTCCGGCTCGTAGTTGGTCAGGACGCAGCCGTCGACCTGGGCCTTCTCCAGCCGGTACCCGGCCGGCGCGGTGAATCCGGGCTTGCAGTTCAGGTAGAGGAACTGCAACTGGTACAGGCCGAACCGGGACGAGGGGCTGTTCGTCTCGACCGCGACGTTCTCGCCGACGAGAAGCAGGCTCGTGGTGGCCTTGAGCCGGCCGTCGTCCTTCAGGTCGGCCTGCTGGGCGGCCTTGGCCTTCGCCTGGAGCTTCTTCATGTCCCCGACGGTGCTCAGCCAGCTCAGGTCGTGGGCGCGGCGCTCGCCGGCCGGCTGCCCGCACAGGGCGCGGCCCGTCACCCCCCAGTCGAGCGCGTTGCCCGTGACCACCGGCGCGTAGTCGATCGAGGAGACGGCCACGGTCTCGGGGTCGGTCGAGTAGTTCTTCTCGCAGGCGAGGCTGTTGCCGACGAGCTTGCGCAGCTCGGCGAGGCTGCCGGCGCGGGGGAGGCCGAGGCTGCCGTTCTTCGGCTGGCCGGGCTTGGCCTCGCCGCCGTTGTCCGGGTTCTGCGGGATCTCGAAGTTCGGGCTGCCCGAGCCGTCCTCGGAGGAGACGAAGTCGGTGAGGGAGCAGCCCTCGACGAGGGGCTTCTCCCGCTTGTACCCCTCGGGCACACGCCCGCCCGGGTTGCAGACGAGGACGCGCAGGTCGGAGCGGACGAGCTTCACGGACGTCGGCGTGCGGGTCGGGAAGGCGACGAAGCCCTTGCCGACCAGGACCTGGTCGAACAGCCCGTACGCGCCGTCGCCTGCGGCCATCCTGTCCAGGACGTACTTCTTGTAGCCCTCCTGGAAGGCCTTCATGTCCTTGGGGACGGCGATCACGATCGCGCCCGTCTCGGAGGTGTCGCTGCAGACGCCGACCTCCTCGACCGACCACTGGCCGGCCTTGGGGAAGTCGCGGGCCGGGAGCCGCGGGTCGTCGGGCTTGGTGGCGAGGTCCTCGCAGGAGGCGAACTTCCGCAGCTGGGCCTGCGCCGCGGCGAGGGTGCCCTCAGCGGCGGCGGTGCCGGCGGGGGAGGCGGCGGAGGCGCCGGCCGGCGGCGAGCTCCGGTCGCCGCCCTCCTTGCACCCGGCGAGGGCGGTCAGGCAGGTGAGGGCGGCGGTCGTGGCGAGGATCCGCTGGATGCGCATGGGTCGCTTTCGTCGGCGTGGCGGGACGTGGAGGGAAGCGGCGGGGGTGGCATGGGCATGCTAGGTGCGCCGCGCACCCGTGATCAAAATCCGGCGCGCCCTCACGCCGCCCACTGCGCCAGCGCGTCGAAGTCCGCCCGGAGCAGCCCGATCCGCTCGTCGATCCGCATCAGCAGCGCCCGCTGCAGGTGGTGGCGGTCGGCGTACTCGCGGTCCGCGTCGGTGATGTCGTCGTCGACCCAGGCGAACTCCCGACCCCGCGCGTACTCCAGGACGTACTGCGTCTTCCAGAACGTCCCGGCCGGCGCCCGCCCGTGCATCTGCGGCCAGTCGACGTACGGCAGCCGCGGCAGCCCGAGGTGCGGGCCTATCCAGTCGTTCGCCTCGTCCTTCCAGGTGGTCGCCCACACCAGCTCGTACGCGTCCGCCAGCGCGAGGAGCTCCGCTCCGTGGGACGGGTTCAGCCACACGCGCAGCGGCTTCCCGCTGTCGGCCCCGGTCCAGCCGCTCGGGCGCATCCGATGGGTGGTGTAGCCCGCGGGGCGGCGCTCGGCCTGGGCGGCGTACGGGTTCAGGGGCCCGTCCACGTCGATCAGGAGCAGTGGTTTCTTCGTCATTTCGGCAGTCTTCCGGTCGGGGTCGGCGAGGGCATCACATTAAAATGAGACATCGACGTCTCATTTGGTGTACCGTTGTCTCATGGCCATGGATCGTGACCAGGTGCTCCGCGCCGCCGCAGCCCTGCTCTCCCGCAAGTCGACCGCCACGATGGACGAGGTCGCCCGCGCCGCAGGCATCGGCCGGGCGACCCTCCACCGGCACTTCGCAGGCCGCGACGCCCTGGTACGGGCGCTGGAGGACCTCGGCATCCGCGAGTTCGAGCAGGCCCTGGACCGGGCCCGGCTCGGCGAGGACACCGCCGTCCAGGCGCTGCGCCGGCTCGTCGCCGAGAGCGAGGCGAACGCGCAGCTGCTGGCCTTCCTCGTCACCGAGAACCAGCTCTTCGAGGGCGACCAGGTCAACGAGGGCTGGGCCCGGCTCGACGCCCGCGTCAGCGCCCTCTTCCGGCGCGGCCAGGCCGAGGGCGACATCCGCATCGACCTCAGCCCCGCCTGGCTCACCGAGGCGCTCTACGGCCTCATCGGCACCTGCGCCTGGGCCGTCATGGACGGCAGGGTCGCCGCCAAGGACTTCCACCACATGATCACCGAGCTGTTGCTCGGCGGAGCACAACGAAAGCGATAGGACATGACCCGCACCGAGCAGCTGAAGCCCCTGGGCGGGGCGGAGGGCACCAGTGGCGGCGGCAGCCGCGGGCGCTGGCTCGCGCTCGCCGTCCTGGTCCTCGCCGTCCTCCTCGTCGCCGTCGACGCCACCGTCCTCGGCCTCGCCACCCCGTCCCTCTCGGAAGACCTGAAGCCGTCCGGCACGCAGCTGCTGTGGATCGGCGACATCTACTCCTTCGTCATCGCCGGCCTGCTCGTCTCCATGGGCTCCCTCGGCGACCGGATCGGGCGCAAGAAGCTGCTCCTGACCGGCGCCACCGCGTTCGGCGCCGTCTCCGTGCTCACCGCCTGCGCCACCAGCCCCGAGATGATGATCGTCGCCCGGGCCCTCCTCGGTGTCGCCGGCGCGACCCTCATGCCGTCCACACTGGCACTGATCCGCAACATCTTCACCGACCCGCGCGAGCGCAGCCTCGCCATCGGCATCTGGGGCGCCACCGCCTCCGCGGGAGCGGCCGTCGGGCCCGTCGTCGGCGGGGCGCTGCTCCAACACTTCTACTGGGGCTCGGTCTTCCTCATCAACCTGCCCGTCATGGCCGTCCTGGTCGTCGTCGGCGTGAAGCTGCTGCCCGAGTCGAAGAACCCGGTCGCCGGCCCCTGGGACCTCCTCAGCGTCGCCCTGTCCCTCGTCGGCGTCATCGGCGTCGTCTACGCCGTCAAGGAAGCCGCCACGCACGGCCCGACCCCCGAGGTCGCCGCGGCCGCGCTCGGCGGTGCGGCCGCCCTGTACGCCTTCGTCCGGCGCCAGTTCACCCTCGACGCGCCGCTCCTCGACGTGCGGCTCTTCAAGGACCGCGGCTTCTCCGGCGCCGTCGTCGCCGACCTGCTGACCGTGTTCGGCCTCTCCGGGCTGCTGTTCTTCCTCTCCCAGTTCCTCCAGCTGGTCCAGGGCCGCGAGCCCCTGGAGGCCGGCCTGGCCGAACTGCCCGCCGCCATCGGCGCCGTCGCCACCGGCCTCCTGGCCGGCGCCTGGGCCCGCCGCTTCTCGGTCCGGGCCGTCGTCGCGGGCGGACTCGGCGCCATCGGCCTGGCACTCGCCGCGCTCACCATGGTCGAGCGGACCAGCGGCTACCCGCTGCTCGGCGCGTCCCTGCTCGTCGTCGGCATCGGTGCGGGCTTCTCCTTCACCGTCACCGCCGACGTGATCCTCTCCAGCGTCCCCAAGGAGCAGGCCGGCGCCGCCTCGGCCGTCTCCGAGACCGCGTACGAGCTGGGCGCGGCCCTCGGCATCGCCCTCCTCGGCTCCATCGTCACCGGCGTCTACCAGGGCTTCACCGCCCCGGCGCAGGTCCCACCGGCCGTCGCGGAGGCGGCGCACGACTCGCTCGGCGGCGCCGTCGAAGCCGCGTCCTCGCTGGACCCGCAGACCGCGCACACCCTGGTCACCGCCGCCCAGGACACCTTCGTGGAGGGCCTGCGGCTCGCCTCCGGGGTCAGCGCGCTCGTCCTGCTGGCCACCGCGGTCGCCGCGTGGTTCCTGCTCAAGGGGCAGAAGCTCCAGGACGGCGCCCCGGCGCACCCCTGACCGCCTTCAAGGCGCCTCCCCCGGCAGGCGGTTGACAGTCCGTCGGCCGTCGGGACACCATCCCGCCGGTGGAGATCATCGAGCTGACCCCCGCGGAGCGCCGCGTCTGGGACGCCTTCCCCCGCGGCGAAGGCGTCGACTTCCGGGAGGACCCCGGCGAGGACCCGGCCGACGGGTCGTCCTGGGGGCCCGAGCGCACCCTGCGCGCCGAGGCGCTGGCCGCGCTCCTCCTCACCGGGCCCACCGCGGACGGGCAGGTCGCCGGCCTGAACGTCCGCGGAGCCCGCATCACCGGCAAGCTCGTCCTCAAGTACGCGGACATCGACCACGCGATCCGGCTGCGCGCCTGCCTCTTCGAGCGCAAGCCGGTCCTGTACGGGGCCCGGCTGCGGGCGCTGTCGCTCACCGACTCGGTGCTGCCGGGCCTGACCGCCTCGACCCTCACCGTCGACCTCGCCCTCCGCCTCGCCTGCTGCCGGATCACCGGCCCCGTCCGGCTCGCCGGGGCCCGGATAGGCGGCGGCTTCTTCCTCCAGAAGGCGGTCATCGGCGACCCGGACACCGCAGGCCGGGAGGGGGAGGAGCCGCCGCTGCAGTTCAACCACGCCCACATCGGCACCGACGTGATCGCGGCGGGTCTGACCGTCCACGGCCAGACGCGGATCAACGGCGCCACCGTCGGCGGCCAGGTCAACCTCGACGGCGCCCGCCTCCTCGCCCCCGGCGGCACCGCCCTGCACGCCGAGACCCTGACCGTCGGCACCGACCTGCGGGCCATGCGCATGCAGGCGCGCGGCCGCGTCAACCTCACCGGCTCCCGCATACCGGGCCAGCTGAACCTCGCCTACGCCGCCTTCGCCAACCCGGGCGGGGTCGCCCTGCGCGCCTCCAGCTGCACGGCCGGGGAGCTGTGGCTGCGGGAGTGCCCCACCCTCCAGGGGTCGGTCAACCTGCGGCGCTCCAGCTTCGACCTGTTACACGTCCCGCCGAACGCCTGGCCCGACCGCATCCGCATCGACGGCCTGACCTACCGGACCCTCGCCCCGCACCTGCCCGCCGAGGAGCGGCTGCCCGCACTGGAACGCGAGGAGTCCGGCTACCTCCCGTACGCGTACGAGCAGCTCGCCGCCGCCTACCTCACCACCGGCGACGAGGCCGCCGCGCGGACCGTGCAGCTCGCCAAGCTCCGCCGCCACCGCCGCACCCTGCCCCGGCACGCCCGGCTGTGGGGGCTCCTCCAGGACACCACCGTCGGCTACGGGTTCCGGCCGCTGCGCGCGGCGCTCTGGCTGCTGGCACTGCTGCTGACCGGCTCGGTCGCGTACGGGATGCGGCCCCCGCCGCCGCTCAAGCCGGACGAGGCACCCGAGTTCAACCCCGTCTTCTACACCCTCGACCTGATGCTGCCGATCATCGGTTTCGGGCAGGAGCAGGCCTTCGCACCGCGCGGCTGGGCGCAGTGGCTGTCGTACCTGCTGATCGTGACCGGCTGGGTCCTCGCCACGACGACCGCGGCGGGCATCAGCCGGTCGCTGCGCCGGCAGTAGGCGTGCGGCGCGGGCCCGGGTCAGGCGGCCTTCGCCTTGGTGGCGTACATGTCCACGTATTCCTGGCCCGACAGCCGCATGACCTCGGCCATCACGGAGTCGGTGACGGCGCGCAGCACGTAGCGGTCGCGGTCCATGCCGTCGTAGCGGGAGAACTCCATCGGCTCGCCGAAGCGGACGGTGACGCGGCCGGGGCGGGGCATGCCCTTGCCGCCGGGCTGGAGCTTGTCCGTGCCGATCACCGCGAACGGGACGACGGGGGCACCGGTCATCAGGGTGAGCCGGGCGATGCCGGTGCGGCCGCGGTAGAGGCGGCCGTCGGGGGAGCGGGTGCCCTCGGGGTAGATCCCGAAGATCTTGCCCTCCTCCAGGATGCGGCGGCCCGTCATCAGCGCGGCGACGCCGCCGTTGGCGCCGTCCCGGTCGACGGGGATCATGCCGGAGCCGGTGAAGAACCAGGCCATGGCGCGGCCCTTGAGGCCCTTGCCCGTCACGTACTCGTCCTTGCCGATGAAGTGGACGGTCCGGTCGCAGACCAGCGGCAGGATCATCGAGTCGATGAACGTGAGGTGGTTGCCCGCCAGGATCACCGGCCCGGATCCGGGGATGTTCTCGATGCCCTCCACGCGGGTGCGGAACATCATGCGCATGACCGGTCCGACGGTGGCCTTGATGAGCGCGGTACGGAACAACGTGAGCCCTCCGGCATCCAAAAGCGGCTGTGCACGGCGCGGAGGCCGTGCAGGTGAGGACGATACTCGCGGGTCAGGTCTGATCGCACATCGGGTTCACCGGTTCGAAACGCATTGTTGACGCGCGTTTGCGCCAAGTTCGGCCGGCGACCCCCTCCGGGCCACCCGCCGGTGCCTACCATCGGCTCGCCGATCCGGGCCGCCGCGGGCGCCGGCGCACCGGTCCCGCCGCGGCCCCCGACCAGCAGGGAGTGCCATTCATGACGCAGGGTGGGGCAGCACGGCGCACGGTCCTCGGGGCGGCCGTCCTCGCGGCGGGCGCCGCCGGCACGGCCGGACTCGGCGCGGGCTCCGCGGCCGCCGCGGAGCCCGGGCAGGAGCGGCGGGCCGGCGGGGACCGGCGCGGCGGGTACCGCGGGCTGCCCGTGCCGCTGGTCATCGGCCACCGGGGCGCCTCCGGACACCGGCCCGAGCACACCCTCGGCTCGTACGCGCTCGCCCTCGACCTCGGCGCCGACGTCGTCGAGCAGGACCTCGTGCCGACCCGCGACGGGCACCTGGTGTGCCGGCACGAGAACGAGATCGGCGGCACCACCGACGTCGCCGACCACCCGGAGTTCGCCTCCCGCCGCACCACCAAGACCATCGACGGGACCGCCGTGACCGGCTGGTTCACCGAGGACTTCACCCTCGCCGAACTGAAGACCCTGCGCGCCAAGGAGCGCATCCCCGCCGTGCGCCAGCGCAACACCCTCTACGACGGGCGCTGGGACGTCCCCACCTTCGAAGAGGTGCTGAGCTGGGCCGACCGCGAGGGCAGGCGGCGCGGGCGCCCGGTCTGGCTGCACGTCGAGACCAAGCACCCCAGCCACTTCCGCTCCCTGGGCCTCGGACTGGAGGAGCCCCTCGCCCGGCTGCTGCGCCGCCACGGCCGCGACGGGCGCGACGCCCCCGTCTTCCTCCAGTCCTTCGAGCCGTCCAGCATCCAGCGGCTCGCCCGGCTGGTCGACGCGCCGCGGGTCGTG
Organism: Streptomyces toxytricini; assembly: GCF_014649915.1. Taxonomy (GTDB): domain Bacteria; phylum Actinomycetota; class Actinomycetes; order Streptomycetales; family Streptomycetaceae; genus Streptomyces; species Streptomyces toxytricini. Next base: position 62,292 of record NZ_BMTY01000020.1, read on the forward strand.
CTGCTCTCCGACGCCCGCAGCCGCCCCTGGGACTTCGTCCTGGCCGGCGACCGGCGCACCGTCGCGGACCTCGTCACGCCCGAGGGCCTGAAGTGGATCGCCTCGTTCGCCCAGGGAATCGGCCCCACCCTCGACCTCGTCATCCCCCGCACCGCGGACGGCCGGCTGGGCACCCCCACCAGCCTCGTCCGCGACGCCCACGCCCGGCGGCTGGTCCTGCACCCCTACACCGCACGCAACGAGAACGCCTTCCTGCCGGCCGAGTTCCGCAGGGGCACCGACCCGGCCGCCTACGGGGACGCCTTCGGCGCGCTCCGGGCCTACTTCGCACAGGGCATCGACGGCATCTTCACCGACCAGCCGGACACGGGGCTCCTCGCCGCCGAGGACTTCCGGCCCGGCCGCGGCCGCCCCTGAGGGCCCCGGCCGCCGCCCGACGCACGTCAACCAGGAAGCGGAGCACCGCCTTCGGGTGGGTCGTGCCGGGACGGGAAACCGCGGGGCCCCGCCCGCGCGTCCCGCCCGGCATGGACCTGCTGAAGGACCCCGGGGTACTCGACCGACTCGGCCCGCTGCTCTCCGCCGAGGCGGCCGCGGAGGCCGCCGGTGCCGGTATGGAGGCCGCCGACCTGGAACAGGCCGTCTGGGTCAGGCTGCTGGAGGCCGGCCCCGCCCCCGCCGAGCCCGCCCGCTGGCTGCGCCGGGCCGTACGGGCCGAGGCCCGCCGCGCCCGGCGCCGCGCCCGCCGGGAGGTCCCGTACGGGAGCCGCCCCGGGAACGCGGGCGCCGCGCCCGAGGAAGCCGCCCTGCACGGGGAGGAGCACCGGGCCCTCCGTTCGGCGGTCGCCCGACTGCCCGGGCGCTGCCCCGAGCTGATGCGGGCACTTCTGTCGCCCAGAGACCTGACTTACCGTGAAATCGCAGGAGAGTTGGGTATCTCACAAGGAAGTTTGGGGCCCGTCCGTTCCCGTTGCCTGGGATGTCTGCGCAGAATGCTCGCGTCAGAGGTTGGGGCTCCTGGCCTTCGGGGAAGGGAGCGGTAGAACCAACGGGCCACCAGGTGAGCAGGAGGCGTGCGCACATGGGCATGAGCGTGACCATTTCGGCGGCGGTTGCCGAGGACACCGAGCAGATCCTCAAACTCCAGTACCTGGCGTTCCAGCGCGAGGCCGAGCTGTACGGCAACTACCGCATCCAGCCGCTCACCCAGACGCTGGACTCCCTGAAGGCGGAGCTCGCCTCCGACACGGTGCTCGTCGCGCGGCTCGGCGAGGAAGTGGTGGGCACCGTGCGCGGCCGCATCGACGAGGACGGCGCCGGCAGCATCGCCAAGCTGTGCGTACACCCCCGCCTCCAGGGCCACGGCCTCGGCGCCCGCCTGCTGCGCGCCGTCGAGGAGGCGCTCGGCGGCCGCGAGTCCGCCCCCACCCGCTTCCGCCTGCACACCGGCCACAAGAGCGAGTCGAACCTGCGGCTGTACCGCAAGGCGGGCTACGTGCAGGTCGGCGGGCGCACCGCCTCCGACGGCGTGCGCCTGGTGGTCCTGGAGAAGGAGCGGGCGGCGGGCGCCGCCGACTTCGCGGTCAGCGCCTGAAGGTCAGCGCCTGACGCGCAGCCAGAGCATCCCGGTGATCGGCAGGATCACCGGGATGAACAGGTAGCCCATCCCGAACTGCGACCACACGGTGGCGTCCGGGAAGGCCTCCGGGCGCAGCAGGGTCCAGGTGCCGACGACGAGGACGCCGGCCAGTTCGGCGGCGCAGCACAGCCGCGCCGCCCTGCGGGCCCGCTCGCCGCCGCGCACCAGTGAATACGTGATGAAGCAGTACACGAGGGCGGCCGCGCCGGTCAGCGTGTACGGCAGCGGCGCCCGGTCGAATTCGGTCGAGATCTGGTAGACGGAGCGCGAGACCGCGCCGACCGTGATCACGCCGTACAGCCAGACGAGCAGCAGCCCCGGGCCGGAGACGAGCCGCCGCCCGCCGGGGGCCGCCGGGGCGTCCGGGGCGGCGCCGGCGCTCCCTGCCGCTGCCGGGGTGTGGTCCGTGTCAGGCACCGGGGGTCCCCCAGATGTCGTAGAGCCGTACTTCCAGGACCGCGAGGACCACCGCGCCGGCGGCCACCGTCACCGATCCCCACTTGGTGCGCTCGCTCAGCGAGAGCAGCCCGGCGGCCGGGACCGCGGCGAACGCCCCCACCAGGTACGCCAGGAAGATCACCGAGCCCTCGTCGGGCCGCTGGCCGCGGGCCAGCATCACGATGCCGACCACCAGCTGGGCGAGGACCAGCAGGGTCACCACGCCCATGCCGATGAAGTGCCAGTCCTTGGTCGGCTGGTTCCGCAGGGCGGCGAAACCGCACCAGGCGGCGAGTGCGAGGGCGGCCGCGCCGATGGCGACCGTCAGGGCGTCGAGCATGCAGCGAGCGTATTACGGGCCGGGGGAGCGGCTGCGCCCGCCCCTGTGCGGGCAGCGGCGAAATGCCCCCCGGACCCCGGTAACGGGTGGCCGGGGGAAGACCGATTGTGTCCGGTATCCGACTCATGATCGTCCGCTATTCGGACATAATTGATCGGTCAAGGGATATGTCTGGTTTACTGGGGCCCATGACCACGACGAGCAGCCGCACCCTTGCGACCGAGGCGACGATGACGCCCGGTGCTCGTTGTATGTGTCGAATGTGCGCTTTCTGAGGGCCCCTCTCCACCCGTCCCGCGCCCCGAAGCGAGACCGGCCGAGCCCGTCCGCCCCGTCCCTGCCCCGCAGAACGGACCGGACCGCTCCTGCCCCGCGCCTACGTGGAAACCGCCGTATCAATCCGGTTTGACCCGTATCGCGCCCCAGATGTTTGCCCCGTGCACGGCGCCCAGCACACACCGCTGCGCCGCGCACTCGACAGCGACGGAAATCCTGTGATCACCACATCGGGCCTCACGAAGGTCTACCAGTCCCGTGGCCGCGAGGTCACCGCCCTGGACGGCGTCGACCTCCACGTCCGCGAAGGCGAGGTCTTCGGCGTCATCGGCCAGAGCGGCGCCGGCAAGTCCTCCCTCATCCGCTGCGTCAACCTGCTGGAGCGTCCCACCTCCGGCACCGTGACCGTCGACGGCGTCGACCTCACCGCCCTCGCCGGCCGGGGCCGCCGCGCCGGCAAGGAGCTCCGCGAGGCCCGCAGCCGCATCGGCATGGTCTTCCAGCACTTCAACCTGCTCTCCTCGCGGACCGTCCAAGCCAATGTCGAGCTCCCCCTGGAGATCCTGGGCACCCCCGCCCGCGAGCGCTCCCGCAAGGCCCTCGAACTCCTCGACCTCGTCGGCCTCGCCGACAAGGCCAAGGCCTACCCGGGCCAGCTCTCCGGCGGCCAGAAGCAGCGCGTCGGCATCGCCCGCGCCCTCGCCGGCGACCCCAAGGTCCTCCTCTCCGACGAGGCCACCAGCGCCCTGGACCCCGAGACCACCCGCTCCATCCTCCAGCTGCTGCGCGACCTCAACCAGCGCCTCGGCCTGACCGTCCTGCTCATCACGCACGAGATGGACGTCGTCAAGACCGTCTGCGACTCCGCCGCCCTCATGAAGCGGGGCCGGATCGTCGAGTCCGGCACCGTCGCCGAGCTCCTCGCCACCCCCGGCTCCGAGCTCGCCGAAGAGCTGTTCCCCCTCACCGGCGCCGCCGGAGGCCCCGACCGCACGGTCGTCGACGTCACCTTCCACGGCGACGCCGCCACCCGGCCGGTCATCTCCCAGCTGTCCCGGACCTACAACATCGACATCTCGATCCTCGGCGCCGCCATGGACACCGTCGGCGGACGCCAGGTCGGCCGCATGCGCATCGAGCTGCCCGGCCGCTACGAGGACAACGTCGTGCCCGTCGGCTTCCTCCGCGAACAGGGCCTCCAGGTCGAGCCCGTCGACGCCGCCGGCCCCGACCTCGACACCGAGATCGCCGAACTCGTCAAGGAAGGTGCCAAGTGACCTGGTCCGAGATGCAGCCCCTGCTCACCCAGGGCACGTACGACACCCTCTACATGGTGCTGTGGTCCACCCTCGTCACCGTGCTGGGCGGCCTGCCCGTCGGCATCCTCCTCGTCCTGACCGACAAGGGCGGCCTCCTGCAGAACCGGCCGCTCAACAAGGCCCTCGGCGTGGTCGTGAACATCGGCCGCTCGCTGCCGTTCATCATCCTGCTGATCGCCCTCATCCCGGTCACCACCGCCGTCGTCGGCACCTTCATCGGCCCCACCGCCATGATCGTCCCCCTGGCCATCGGCGCCATCCCCTTCTTCGCCCGCCTCGTCGAGACCGCCGTCCGAGAGGTGGACCACGGGCTCGTCGAAGCCGTCGAGTCCATGGGCGGGGGAGTCCCGACCATCGTCGGCAAGGTGCTCCTGCCCCAGGCCCTGCCCTCGCTCGTCGCCGCCGTCACCACCACCCTGATCACCCTCGTCGGCTACTCCGCGATGGCGGGCGCCGTCGGCGGCGAAGGCCTCGGCTCCAAGGCCGTCACCTACGGCTTCCAGCGCTTCGAGACCGGCTTCATGCTCGCCACCGTCGCCATCCTCATCGCCCTCGTCACCGTGATCCAGCTCATCGGCGACGGCGCCGTACGCCTCCTCGCCCGCCGCGGCCGCACCGCCTGACCCGGCCCCGCCCACCCGGCGGCCCCCGAACCACCCACCCCCCAAGAGCCCGCACTCGTCGTGCTTGGGCCACCACCTGCAAGACCCGCGCACGACCCGCGCACTTGCACCGCAATGAAAGGCACTCTTCGTGCGTAAGAACACCAAGCCCACCGTCCTCGCCGCTGCGACCGCCGCCCTCGCCCTCGGCCTCACCGCCTGCGGCAGCGCCTCGGACCCCTCCTCCGCCGCGTCCGGCGGCGCCGCGGACGAGAGCAAGCCCCTCGTCGTCGCGGCCTCCCCGAGCCCGCACGCCGACGTCCTGAACTTCGTCAAGGACAAGCTCGCCGCCAAGGAGGGCCTCAAGCTGGAGGTCAAGGAGTTCACCGACTACGTCCTGCCCAACACCGCCACCGAGCAGGGCCAGGTCGGAGCCAACTACTTCCAGCACAAGCCGTACCTCGACGACTTCAACAAGAAGAACGGCACCCACATCGTGCCCGTCGTCAACGTGCACCTGGAGCCCCTCGGCCTGTACTCCAAGAAGGTCAAGGCGATCACGGACCTGGGGCCCGGCCACACCGTCGCCGTGCCCAACGACACCACCAACGAGGGCCGAGCCCTCCAGCTGCTCGCCGCGAACAACCTGATCACCCTCAAGGAAGGCGTCGGCACCAGCGCCAAGCTGTCCGACATCACCGACAAGAAGGGCCTGGAGTTCAAGGAGCTGGAGGCCGCCACCGTCCCGCGCGCCCTCGGCGACGTCGACGCCGCCGTCATCAACGGCAACTACGCCCTGGAGGCGAAGCTCTCCCCGGCCAAGGACGCCCTCGTCCTGGAGAAGTCCGAGGGCAACCCGTACGCCAACTTCCTCGCGGTCAAGGCCGGCAACGAGAAGGACCCGCGCGTCGAGAAGCTCGCCAAGCTCCTCAACTCCGACGAGGTCCGCAAGTTCATCGAGGAGAAGTACCAGGGCTCCGTCACCCCGGCCTTCGGCACCCCCGCCTCCTGACCCCGCGCCGCGCCCCGCACCGGCGCGGCCGCCCCGGGCACACGGCCCCGCACACCCCACCGGGCGTGCGGGGCCGCGTCCTGCCCGCGAGCGGGCAGGGGCGGCCATGCACACAGGCCGTTCGATGCTGCATGCTGTGGCTGGACGGCCCGCACGACGGCGCCCCCGCCCACCCGGTCCCGCACCACGGTCGCCCCACCTCTCAGGCATGGAGCTGCGCATGACTACCACCTTCCCGGACGTCACCATCAGCACGGACCGGCTGGTGCTGCGCCCCTTCGACGTGGAGGACGTCACCGCGCTCGCCGAGATGATGAACGACGAGCACGTCACCGCCTGGACCCCCGCACCCCACCCCTACACCCACGCCGACGCCCACGGCTGGGCCACCCGCCACGCCCACGCCGAACGCACCAGCGGCCGCGGCATCGTCTTCGCCGTCGCCGAGTTCCTCACCCAGCGCCTCGTCGGCACCGTCCACCTGAAGAACACCGACTGGCGCACCCGCAGCACCGAGGCCGCCTACATCACCGCCCCCTGGGCCCGAGGCGAGGGCTACGCCGGCGAGTCCGTCCTCGCCGTCGCCCAGTGGCTCTTCCGCGGCCAGGGCTTCGAACGCCTCGAAATGCGCACCGCCGCCGACAACACCGCCTCCCAGCAGGTCGCACAGAAGATCGGCTGCATCAGCGAAGGCGTTCTGCGCAACGCCTGGATAGCCCGCATCCAGAACGCCGACGGCAGCTGGAGCCACGCCCGCACCGACCTCATCGTCTGGAGCCTCCTCCCCGAGGACCTCGAAGACACCGACGCATACGGCGCCCCCGACGGCTACGGCAGCGCCCTCGCCCGCCCCGCCGAAACCGGCGGCCTGCGCGTCGGCGCCGACTGGAACTGACGCCCCGCCCGGCCGGGCCCTCCACGGCACGCCCGGCCCACGACCACCCCTCCACCCCCCACCACCCCAGGAGACAGACGACGATGGCCGACCGGGTCACGGTGATCGGCTGGGACGGCTCCCCCCTGACCGCGGCCGCCCGCTCCGCGCTCTCCGCCGCCACCCTCGTCGCCGGCGCCGCCCACCACCTCGCCCTCCCCGAGGTGCCGCCCACCGCCGAACGCATCCGCCTCGGCAGCCTCGGCCTCGCCGCACGCCGCATCGCCGGACACCGCGGCAGTGCCGTCGTGTTCGCCGACGGCGACCCCGGCTTCTTCGGCGTCGTCCGCACCCTGCGCGCCCCCGAGCACGGACTGGAGGTCGAGGTGGTCCCCGCCGTCTCCTCCGTCGCCGCCGCCTTCGCCCGCGCCGGCATGCCCTGGGACGACGCCCAGGTCGTCGTCGCCCACCCCCGCACCCTGCGCCGCGCCGTCAACGTCTGCCGCGCCCACGGCAAGGTCGCCGTCCTCACCTCGCCCGGAGCCGGTCCCGCCGAACTCGCCCTGCTGCTGGGGCCCGTGCACCGCACCTTCGTCATCTGCGAGGAACTCGGCACCGACCGCGAACAGGTCACCGTCGTCACCTCCGACAAGGCCGCCGACCACGCCTGGCGCAACCCCAACGTCGTCATCGTCATCGGCGGCCAGACCGTCTCCGCCGACCCCGCCTGGATCCTCGGACACAACCCCGCCCGCACCTCCGGACGGGGCTGGGCCCGCCCGGAGGACGGCACCGGCGAAGGCGAGTCGGCCACCCTGCGCGCCGCCCAGCTGGCCCGGCTCGGCCCCCGCACCGGCGACCTCGTCTGGGACATCGGCGCCGGCTCCGGGGCCTTCGCCGTCGAAGCCGCCGCCTTCGGGGCCGCCGTCATCGCCGTCGACGCCGACCCGCAGGCCTGCGAGCGCACGGCCGCCGCCGCCCGCGCGCGCGGAGTCCAGCTCCAGGTCCTCGCCGGTCGCGCCCCGCACGTCCTGGAGGACCTCCCCGAACCCGACGTCGTCCGCGTCGGCGGAGGCGGCGCCGACGTCGTCGCGGCAGTCGCCGAACGCCGCCCCGAACGGATCGTCAGCCACGCCTCCACCCGCGACGAGGCGGAGGCGATCGGCCGCGCCCTCGCCGAGGGCGGATACGCCGTCGAATGCGCCCTCCTGCAGTCCGTCGGGCTCGACCCCCTCACCTGGAACGAACAGGACCGTACCGTCGTGTTCCTCCTGGCAGCCCGGCGCCCGGTGAACCACCGGGCCTGAGGCCGGGGTAGGCTGGCCGATCGTCGTACTGCCCTGGTACGCCCAGGGACGGCGGCACAACAAGACGCGCGACGTGGCGCAGTCCACAGCAGACCGCGGCGGTTTCGGCCGCCGCGGCGGCGAACGGGCGCGACAATGCTTACTGGTTGTCGCAGGGTGCGTACGCGGACGACGCGTCGCACGGCAACCCCGCTCGTTGGTCTTGTGGGCGCCGGGCGATCGAAGAGGCAACACGATGGGCGAGGGGTACGCATGACCGACACCGGCCAGGTACCGGGCGAGGGACTCCCGGACAACGCGGGCATGGTGGACCAGCAGGGCATTCCGGCTCAGGTCCCGCAGCCGGGCGCCTACGCCTTCCAGGACCTCGTGGACAACCCCGCCGAGGCCGAGGACGAGGAACTCCTGCTGATGCCGAGCGGCCACGGCCACGGCTCGTGGAGCGACCCGCAGGTGGTCCCGCCGGCGCCGGCCTACCCCGTCGAGACCTCCTACGGCGACGCCCCGTACGCCGACTACGCCGACCCGCACGCCGCCTACGCCGAGCCCGCCCACCCCGCGCCGGCCGCCTTCCCCGACCCCGCCGACGCCTCGTACGGCGCCGGCGTGCACGAAGCCGGGGGCCGCGACTCCGGCTCCCTGGACCTCGGCGGGATGGTGCCGCCGCACGCCGCCGCGCAGGCAGCGCCCGTCGCGCCGCCCGTCCGGCCGCTGCACATGGGCCCCGCCGTGCCCGAGGCCACCGGAGTCGTCCGCTCCCTCGCCGACCGCGGCCCCGCCGCCCCCGTGCCCCCCGCCCCGACCGCGCCCCTGGGCGGCGCCGTCCCGCCCATGCCCGTGCGCCAGGCGGGCCCGCCGACCACCGGCCCCGAATACCTGGACGTGCCGCGGCAGGACGCCCCCGCGCAGGCGGCCCCGCAGCTCGGCGAGGTCCCGCCGCAGGCCGGCGCGCCCTGGGGCGCCGAGCCGGTGCCCGCCGCGCAGCCCGCCGCCGTGCAGGCGTTCCCCGCCGCGGAGCCGCAGCAGCCGCAGCCCGCGCCGGAGCAGGCACAGCCGCACCCCGACCAGCAGGTACAGTCCGTCCCCGCGGCGGAGGCCACCGAGGCGGCTCCCGAGGCCGTCGCCGAACCCGTCGCCGAGCCCGTCGCCGCGGCGGAGGGCGTTCCTGCACCGGAGACCGCGGCCGCGCCTGAGGGTGCCCCCGCGCCTGAGGGTGCCCTGGAGGCCGTGGCTCCCGAAGCCGTGGCCGCCCCTGAGGCCGTTCCCGCGCCCGAGGCCGTTCCGGGCGCCCCGGAGGCCCCGCAGCCCGAGGCCGTGGCTCAGCCGGAGGCCTCAGAGGCTCCCGCCGCCGAAGCGCCCGTCGAGGCTCCCGCCGGGGAGGCACCGGTGGCCGAGGCTCCCGCCGAGCCGGTGGCCGCCCCGCAGGCGGTTCCGGTGGCCCCGGAGGCCGCCGCGGCTCCCGCCGAGGCCGTACCCGCCGAGCAGGCCGCGCCCGCCGAGCAGGCCGTACCCGCCGAGGCCGCCGCCCCCGAGCAGCCGGCCGAGGCCGTCCGGGCCGACGTCCCGGCCGAGCCGGAGGCGGTGGCCGCCGAGGGCGCCGCCCCCGCCGCCGAGCAGCCGCCCGCCCCGCAGGTCCCCGCCGAGCAGGCGCCCGACGCGTCCCAGGCCGCCGAGCAGCCCGCCGAAGCCCTCGTCCAGCCGGTCCCGGCGGCGCCGGAGCAGCCCGCCGCCGAGCCCTTCCCGGCCGCCGAGCCCGCCGCTCAGGCCGAAGCCCCGGCCGAGGCCCCCGCCGCCCCCGAAGCCGCCGACCCGGCACCCGCCGAAGCCGCCGCGCCGCGGGAGCCCGCCGCCCCCGCCGGCGAGCCCGCCCCCGGCTACGCCGACGCCGAGCGCGAGGCCGTCCTGCGCGTCATGCGCGAGCGCCGCGACATCCGCAACGGCTTCCGCACCGACCCCATCCCGCACGAGGTGCTGCTGCGCGTCCTGGAGGCCGCGCACCACGCGCCCAGCGTCGGCCACTCCCAGCCCTGGGACTTCGTCGTCATCCGCTCGGCCGAAACCCGCCGCACGATGCACGAGCTCGCCCAGCGCCAGCGCGAGGCCTACGCCAAGTCCCTGCCCAAGGGCCGGGCCAAGCAGTTCAAGGAACTGAAGATCGAGGCCATCCTCGACACCCCCGTCAACATCGTCGTCACCGCCGACCCCACCCGCGGCGGCCGCCACACCCTCGGCCGGCACACCCAGCCGCAGATGGCCCCGTACTCCTCCGCCCTCGCGGTGGAGAACCTCTGGCTCGCCGCGCGCGCCGAAGGCCTCGGCGTCGGCTGGGTCAGCTTCTTCGACGAGCGCGAGATGGTCCGCGAGCTCGGCCTGCCCGAACACCTCGAAGTCGTCGCCTACCTGTGCGTCGGATACGTCGACGAGTTCCCCGAGGAGCCCGAGCTCGCGCAGGCCGGCTGGTCGCAGCGCCGGCCGCTCGCCTGGGTCGTCCACGAGGAGACGTACGGCCGCCGCGCCCTGCCCGGCGAGGCGCCGCACGACCTGCTCTCCGAGACCGTCGCCAGCATCCGCCCGCTCGACGCGAAGGCGCTCGGCGAGGCCTGGGAGCGGCAGAAGCGCATGACCAAGCCCGCCGGCGCCCTCGGCATGCTGGAGATCATCTCCGCGCAGCTCGCCGGGCTGTCCCGGGTCTGCCCGCCGCCGATCCCCGAGCCCGCTGCGGTCGCGATCTTCGCCGGCGACCACGGCGTGCACGCCCAGGGCGTCACCCCCTGGCCGCAGGAGGTCACCACCCAGATGGTGGCGAACTTCCTCGGCGGCGGCGCCGTCTGCAACGCCTTCGCCAACCAGGTCGGCGCCGAGGTCTGCGTCATCGACGTGGGAGTCGCCGGCGACCTCCCGGCCACCCCCGGCCTGCTGCCCCGCAAGGTCCGCCCCGGCACCGCCGACCTCACCGCCGGCCCGGCCATGACCCGCGAAGAGGCCGTCGCGGCCATCGAGGTCGGCATCGAGACCGCCCGCGACCTCGTCGCCGCCGGCAACAAGGCCCTGCTCACCGGCGAGATGGGCATCGCCAACACCACGGTCTCCGCCGCCCTCATCTCCGTGTTCACCGGCGCCGACCCGTCGGAGGTCACCGGCCGCGGCACCGGCATCAACGACGAGACCCACGCCCGCAAGGTGGACGTCGTCCGCCGCGCCCTGGAGCTCCACCAGCCCGACCCCGCGGACCCCATCGGCGTCCTCGCGGCCATCGGCGGGCTGGAGCACGCGGCGATCGTCGGCCTCCTCCTCGGCGGCGCCTCCCTGCGGACGCCGGTCATCCTCGACGGCGTCAGTGCCGGCGCGGCCGCGCTGGTGGCCCGGGCCATCGCCCCCGAGGCGCTCTCCGCGTGCATCGCCGGGCACCGCAGTGCCGAGCCCGGGCACGTCGCCGCGCTCAACAAGCTCGGGCTGCGCCCGCTGGTGGACCTGGACCTGCGGCTCGGCGAGGGCACCGGAGCCCTCCTCGCCCTCCCGCTGGTGCAGAGCGCTGCCCGCGCGATGCACGAGGTCGCCACGTTCGACTCCGCCGGAGTCACCGAGAAGTAGCACCGTCCCGCTGCGCGGGGCCTTCCCCCCACCCCGCCCCTTCCCGAAACCGGGGGCGCAGCCCCCGGACCCCGTACGCGCGCTCCGCGCCCGTGCCCCCAAACGCCGGGCGGGCCGAAAATCAGCCCCGCCGGCGTTGGAGGCGCGGGGTCTGGTGCGGACGCCCCGGCGGGGGCCGGGGCCGCAGGCCCCGGTTTCGGGAGGGGGCGGGGCGGGGAAAAGGCCCCGCGCAGCGGCCGGCGCAGCGGGTCGTATCGTGGACCCGCACACCCGAAACCGCACGTCACACCGGACAGGCCGCTCCAGCGCAGCAGCGGCAGCAGACCACCGCCGTCCCAGGAGCCGCACCGCCATGGCACATCCGGCACACCCCGCCTACCCCGTAGGACTCCGCCTCGCCGGCCGCCGCGTCGTCGTCATCGGCGGCGGACAGGTCGCCCAGCGCCGCCTCCCCGCGCTCGTCGCCGCGGGTGCCGACGTCCTGCTCGTCTCGCCGTCCGCCACTGCGTCCGTCGACGCCATGGCCGAGACCGGCGAGATCCGCTGGGAGCGCCGCCGCTACCGCGAGGGCGACCTCGCCGGCGCCTGGTACGCGCTGATCGCCACGCAGCACCGTGACGTCAACGAGCAGGCGTCCGCCGAGGCCGAGCGCGAGCGGGTCTGGTGCGTCCGCGCCGACGACGCCTCCGCCGCCACCGCCTGGACCCCGGCCACCGGCCGCGTCGAGGGCGTCACCGTGGCCGTCCTCACCGGCAACGACCCGCGCCGCTCCGCGGCCGTCCGCGACGCCGTCGTCGAGGGGCTGCGCGACGGCACCCTCGCCGCACCCGGCCACCGCGGCCGCGCCGAGGGCGGGCCCCGCGTCGCCCTCGTCGGCGGCGGCCCCGGCGACCCCGACCTGATCACCGTCCGCGGCCGGCGGCTCCTCGCCGAGGCCGACGTCGTCATCGCCGACCGGCTCGGCCCCCGCGACCTCTTGGACGAACTCCCGCCGCACGTGGAGGTCATCGACGCCGCGAAGATCCCGTACGGCCGGTACATGGCCCAGGAGGCCATCAACAACGCCCTCATCGAGCACGCCAAGGCCGGCAAGGCCGTCGTCCGGCTCAAGGGCGGCGACCCGTACGTCTTCGGCCGCGGCATGGAGGAGCTCCAGGCCCTCGCCGAGGCCGGCATCGCCTGCACCGTCGTGCCCGGCATCTCCAGCTCCGTCTCGGTGCCCGCCGCCGCCGGCATCCCGGTCACCCACCGGGGCGTCGCCCACGAGTTCACCGTCGTCAGCGGGCACGTCGGCCCCGACGATCCGCGCTCCCTGGTGGACTGGGCCGCGCTCGCCCGGCTCACCGGCACCCTCGTCGTCCTCATGGGCGTCGACAAGATCGGACTGATCGCCGAGGCCCTCGTCCGCCACGGCCGCCCCGCCGACACGCCGGTCGCCGTCGTCCAGGAGGGCACCACCGCGAACCAGCGCCGCGTCGACGCGACCCTCGCCACCGTCGGCGAACGGGTCCGCGCCGAGGACGTCCGCCCGCCGGCCGTCATCGTCATCGGCGACGTCGTCGGCGTCGCGGCGGCCCCCGCGACCTGAGCGACCCGACCACCGCGCCCCCGAGGGGGCGTTGGCACCCCACCCCGGACAAGGCAGTATCACCCTGTGGCTGATCTCATCACCGTCGACGACCCCGACGACCCGCGCCTGCGCGACTACACCGGCCTGACCGACGTCGAGCTGCGCCGCCGCCGCGAACCCGAGGAGGGCCTCTTCATCGCGGAGGGCGAGAAGGTCATCCGGCGGGCCAAGGACGCCGGCTTCGAGATGCGGTCGATGCTGCTGTCCGCGAAGTGGGTCGACGTCATGCGCGACGTCATCGACGAACTCCCCGCCCCCGTGTACGCGGTGACCCCCGAGGTCGCCGAACGCGTCACCGGCTACCACGTGCACCGCGGGGCGCTCGCTTCCATGCAGCGCAAGCCGCTGCCCGAGCCCGCCGAGATCCTCGCGGCGGGCGGCTCCGGGAGGCGCATCGCCGTCTTCGAGGGCTTCGTCGACCACGCCAACCTCGGCGCCGCCTTCCGCAGCGCCGCCGCCCTCGGCATCAGCGCCATACTCCTGTCCCCGGACTGCGCCGACCCGCTGTACCGGCGCGCCATCAAGGTGTCCATGGGGTCCGTGTTCTCCGTGCCGTACGCCCGCCTCGCGGACTGGCCCGCCGACCTGGAGAAGGTCCGCGAGGCCGGCTACCGGATCCTCGCCATGACGCCCAGCCCGCAGGCCGCCTCCCTGGACCTGGTCCCGCCGGAGCGCTTCGAACGCTGCGCGATCATGCTGGGCTCGGAGGGGCACGGCCTGTCCACGCACGCCCTGCGCGCCGCCGACGAATGGGTGCGCATCCCGATGGCCGAGGGCATCGACTCCCTCAACGTCGCCGCGGCCTCCGCGGTCGCCTTCTACGCCACCCGCCCGACCCGGCCGGCATGACGCGGACGGCGCCGGGGCCCCGCGCTTCGGCGCTCAGAGCTTCTGCGCGGCCGCGATCCCGAGCGCCACGACCAGCGTCACCACCACGAACACGATCAGCCGCTGCCGCATCAGCCGCGGGTCCGGCCGCGACGGCCGCCGCCCCGCCCCCGTCGTCCGCGGCACCGGACGGCCGCCCGAGCGCCCGCCGGTGGGCCGCGACGACGGCCCGCCGCCCTTGTTCCGCGGCGACGACGGCCGCGACGGCGGCCCGCCCTGCGCACCCTTGACGGCCCTGCCGCCCGCCCCCTGCGGGGCGGGGGTACGGCCGGTGCGCCGCTCCGCCCGCTCCTCGGGGAACGGCTGGGTCAGCCGCCCGGTGGGCCGGTCGGCCCGCACGCGCTGCGCCGGCGGGCGGCCGTCCGACAGGCCCTGTGCCTCCCGGGCCGCGATCTCCTTCAGCCGCATCGACAGCTGGAGCGTGCTGGGCCGGTCCTCGGGGTCCTTCGCCAGGCACGCCCGCACCAGCGGCGCCAGGGCGTCCGGCACGCCCACCAGGTGCGGCTCCTCGTGCACGACCCGGTACAGCATCACCTCGGAACTGCCGTGCCCGAACGGCGAGTCGGCGGTCGCCGCGTAGGCGAGGGTGGCGCCCAGCGCGAACACGTCGGTGGCGGGCGTGACCGCCGCCCCGCGCACCTGCTCGGGGGCGAGGAAGCCGGGGGAGCCCACGGCCGTGCCCACGTGGGTCAGCGTGCTGGCGCCGGTCGCCCAGGCGATCCCGAAGTCGATGATCCGCGGCCCCTTGGGCGACAGCAGGATGTTCGACGGCTTGAGGTCCCGGTGGACGACGCCCGCCTCGTGCACCGCGACCAGCCCTTCGGACAGGGCGGCCCCGATCGCGGCGATCTGCGCCGCCGTCAGCGGGCCCTCCTCGGCGACCTTGTCGTGCAGCGACGGGCCGGGCACGTACTGGGTCGCGAACCACGGGCGCTCCGCGTCCAGGTCCGCCGCCACCAGGCGCGCCGTGCACCCGCCTCGGATCCGCCGCGCGGCGGACACCTCGCGGGCGAAACGGGAGCGGAACTCCTGGTCCTCGGCCAGGTCGGGGCGGATCACCTTGAGCGCGACGCGCTGCCCGCGCCGGTCGGAGCCCAGGTAGACCACGCCCATGCCGCCGGCGCCGAGCCGCCGGTGCAGCCTGAACGAGCCGACGACACGCGGGTCCTCGCGCCGGAGCCGCATCATCGCCATGTCCACCCCGCTGACCCGTCGTCCTGTTGACGTGGCACAGCTTACGGACCATCCGCCACGAGCGCTCAGAGGCCGCGCCCTCACCGGGGCAATCGCTCGTCAGTGCGCGGGGCCCCCCGCGGGGTTCGGCACCCTGCCGCACCCGCCCCCGTGCGGCATCCGCCGGGGGAGCCAACACCCCTGCTGTGAACGGTGTTTGAGGTCCCGTCGGATGCGGCGGCGTCCGGGGCGGTCCGGAGGGCGGGCGCGTGCGCCGGGCGCACCGGCGGGGCGATCACAGTGCACCCGGTCCGGGGACCCGTATGTGCGGGGAGTGACGGAAGTGAGCGAACTCACCACGCTGTGGTCATCCCCCTCCGGGAAGACCCCGACAGAGGGGAGGCGGCCTCCAACCAGGGGAGTACACGCGGTCGGCCCCGTCATCCTCCGGGAGGCCTGCCAATGGGTACGCGGGCACGACGCCGCGTGCCCCCGCCGTGCCTACTGTGGTGGTCATGCGGCGGACGCACTCTCGTCCCCCGAGGTCACGCGCCCGCCGCATCCAGACGACAGGGAGAGGGCCATGGCGGACACCGCACGGCAGGGGCGCAAGGCATTCGCGTTCCACGCCCACGAGTCCGGTACGCGCCACCCGCTGGTGGCCGCGGCCATGGTCCTCCCCCTGGCCGCCCTCCTGCTCTTCCTCTTCGGAGGGTTCGAGCAGGTGGCGGCGCAGGCGTCGTCCGTGGGCGCGATGCTGGGGCGCTGAGCGGCGCCCCGCCCGGGAGAGCGGCCCGGGCAGGCCGCATCGGCCCGCCGAACCCCGTGGGGACGGGGGAGCGGCGGACGGCAGGTGAAGGGTGCTGCCCGTACGACTGGGGAGTCGGACGGGCAGCACGCTCTTTTGCCCTCCCGCCGTGCCGCGGTTGCCGCCGCGGCGTTCCGTAACCTGCTGTGCGAGGGCCGGTGGCCCAGCGACGCACAGGCGGGGAGCAGCGATGAACCAGGAGCACGCCGCCCGGCGCCTCGGGAAGGGCGCGGTACCCGCGCCGGCCGCGCCGCTGCCCGCCGCGCTGGCCGCGTACGCCACCGGCGAGCCGGAGCCCGCGTACCGGCTCCTCGCCGAGCGCGAGGACGGAACCGTCGTGCGCTGCGGACAGGTCGTGGCCAAGGCGCACGCCGCCGACAGCGACCCCGAGGAACTGGCCGTCCGGATGCGGATCGCCGCCGACCGGGCGCTCGCCGGGGTGCTGCTCCCGCCGCTGCGGCCGGCCGCGGGCCTGCTGAGGGGCCGGCCGGTGTCGCTGTGGCCGTACGGGGACCCGGTCGACGCCGAGCGCCCCGAGGACGCCCCGTGGGAGGCCGCCGCGGAGCTGCTGGCGGCGCTGCACCGGGTCCCGCTGGCGGCCCTGCCCGGGCCGCTGCCCGCCATGCGGGGCCCGGCGAAGCTGGCGCGGGCCCTGCGCCGGCTGGCCCGCGCGGGCGGCCCGGACCGCGGCCCCCGCCCGGCCGCGGGCTCCCCGGCCGTCCCGCCCGCCCCGGGCGGCGGGGGAGTCTCCGGCCTCGGCCCGCAGGTCGTCTGGGACGCGGCGCGGACGCTGCCCGCGTGGGCGCGCGGGGAGGTTCCGGCGCCGGGCGGCGGGGTCCTGTGCCACGGCGACCTGCACCTGGGCCAGTTGGTGCGGGGGAGTGCGGCGGGCGGAGGCTGGCGGCTGATCGACGTCGACGACCTCGGGGTGGGGGCGCCCGCCTGGGACCTGGCCCGGCCCGCCGCCTGGTACGCCGCGGGGGTCCTCGGCGGCGGCGCCTGGGGCCGGTTCCTGGGGGCCTACCGGACGGCGGGCGGCCCGGCCGCGGGTCCCGCCGGCTGCGACCCGTGGCCGGCCCTGGACGTGGCCGCCCGCGCCCTGACCGTGCAGACGGCCGCACTGGCCCTCGCCAAGGCCGCGGAGAACCGGCGCAGGCTCGACGACGTGGAGCGGCTGATGGTCGAATCCTGTGCCCGAATCGCTACGCTCCCGCCCCACTTGGAGGGTCCCCGACCGGCGTAGGGTGGGGGCGCCCCTGCACCGGGCGGCCGCCCGGTGCCGACGAAAGACGGCGAGGAGTTGGTCCGGCCATGCAGTGCCCGAAGTGCCACGCGATGATGCACACCTACAACCGCAACGGCGTCCAGATCGAGCAGTGCAGCGGCTGCCGCGGCATCTTCCTCGACTACGGGGAGCTGGAGGCGCTGACCCGGCTGGAGTCCCAGTACACCGCCGGCCAGTACGGGCAGGCCCCGCCGCCGGCCGCGCCCCCGGCGCCGTACCCGGCCCCGCACGCCGGGCCGGCCTGGGGCGCCCCGCACCACGGGCACCACGGCCACCACCGCAAGGGCTTCGGGCGCATGCTCTTCTCCTCCTGAGCCCCGGCCGCACATGCGGAAGCCCCGGCCGTCGAGACGGCCGGGGCTTCCGGTCGGTGCGCGATACTGGGATTGAACCAGTGACCTCTTCCGTGTCAGGGAAGCGCTCTCCCGCTGAGCTAATCGCGCGGGCCACGGCTGTGGAGCCGCAGGTCAAACGGTGTTGCAGGTACTGCGTGCGCGATACTGGGATTGAACCAGTGACCTCTTCCGTGTCAGGGAAGCGCTCTCCCGCTGAGCTAATCGCGCGGGG
>NZ_BMTY01000020.1:80067-157587 GCF_014649915.1 Streptomyces toxytricini
GATCCGAAGATCCTGTGGACGATACTGGGATTGAACCAGTGACCTCTTCCGTGTCAGGGAAGCGCTCTCCCGCTGAGCTAATCGTCCTTGGAGGTGGAGACGGGATTTGAACCCGTGTAGACGGCTTTGCAGGCCGTTGCCTCGCCTCTCGGCCACTCCACCTCGGAGTTGCGGGGTATCTCGGGAAGATCCCCCACTCAGAGCGGACGACGAGACTCGAACTCGCGACATCCACCTTGGCAAGGTGGTGCTCTACCAACTGAGCTACGTCCGCACCGTCACCCTGTTCGCTCCGGGGTTTTCCCCCTTCGCTCCCTGGCGACGTGTTGAACTCTAGCGGATTCCCCGGCCAGCTCAAAAACGCGTTTCCGCAGCGTGCTGCCGCGCGATCACCACCGGTCACCCACCGGTCACCTCCCCGGCGCCTTTCGGCCACCGGCCATAGACTCGCAGCCGTGCACGACCTGCCTCCCCTGGCCCGCTTCGGCGGCCTCCTCGCGACCGACCTCCGCGACGTCACCAGCGACCCGGCGGCCCTGGACTCCTCGGGCTTCTGGGCGGTGGCCGCCGACTTCGAGGGGCGCCTGGTCTGCGCGCGCTTCGGCGACATACGCCCCGACCCCGTCCCGGAGCCCGTCCCCGGCGCCTGGCGCGGCCCCGCCGCCGACCGGTGGTCCTCCTCCCTGGACCGCGCCGCCTACACGGCGGGCGTCCGCCGCATCCGCGAGCACATCGCCGCCGGCGAGGTCTACCAGGCCAACCTGTGCCGCGTGATGTCCGCGCCCCTGCCCGACCCGGAGCGCGCCGACGTCGACGCCCTGACCGCGCTGCTGGCCCGCGGCAACCCGGCCCCCTATGCAGGAACGATCCGCCTCCCGGCGCACGGCGTCGAGATCGCCACCGCCTCCCCGGAGCTCTACCTGCGCCGCTCCGGCCGCCACGTCGAGTCCGGCCCCATCAAGGGCACCGGCCGCACCGCCGCCGACCTCCTGCCCAAGGACCACGCCGAGAACGTGATGATCGTGGACCTGGTCCGCAACGACCTCGGCCGCGTCTGCGCCACCGGATCCGTCGCCGTACCCGAACTGTGCGCCGTCGAGGAGCACCCCGGCCTCGTCCACCTCGTCTCCACCGTCAGCGGGGAACTCGCCGAAGGCGCCGGCTGGCCCGAGCTGCTCGCCGCGACCTTCCCGCCCGGCTCCGTCACCGGCGCCCCCAAGTCCTCCGCCCTGCGGATCATCGAGGCCCTGGAGACAGCCCCGCGCGGCCCCTACTGCGGCGGCATCGGGTGGGTCGACGCCGACCGCGGCCTCGCCGAGCTCGCCGTCGGCATCCGGACCTTCTGGATCGACCGCCAGGCCCCCGGCGGCGCCCGCCTGCTCTTCGGCACCGGCGCCGGCATCACCTGGGGATCAGACCCGGAGCGCGAATGGGCCGAGACCGAGCTGAAGGCCGCCCGCCTGCTGGAGGTAGCGTCGGGCTCCCGGGCGGTGACAGGTGCCCCCGGGTGAGCGGAGGGATCGTACGGTGAGGATCTGGCTCGACGGCGCACTGCGGGACGCCGACCACGCGCACGTGTCCGTGTTCGACCACGGCCTGACGGTCGGCGACGGCGTGTTCGAGACGGTGAAGGCGGAGCACGGGCAGGCCTTCGCGCTCACCCGCCACCTGGAGCGGCTCGCCCGCTCCGCCCGCGGCCTCGGACTGCCCGAGCCCGACCTGGACGAGGTGCGCCGCGCCTGCACGGCAGTCCTCGACGACAACCCCGTACCGCTGGGCCGCCTGCGCATCACCTACACCGGCGGCATCTCCCCCCTCGGCTCCGACCGCGGCGACAGCGGCCCCACGCTCCTCGTCGCCCTCGGCGCCACCACCCGGCGGCCCGACACCACCGCCGTGATCACCGTGCCGTGGGTGCGCAACGAGCGCTCCGCCGTGGCCGGCCTCAAGACCACCTCGTACGCCGAGAACGTCGTCGCCCTCGCCGCCGCGAACAAGGCCGGCGCCTCCGAGGCCCTCTTCGCCAACACCGTCGGCCAGCTGTGCGAGGGCACCGGCTCCAACGTGTTCGTCGTCCTCGACGGCGAGCTGTACACCCCGCCCGTCTCCTCCGGCTGCCTCGCCGGCATCACCCGCGCCCTCGTCGTCGAATGGGTGGGCGCCAAGGAGGCCGACCTGCCCTTCGCCGCCCTGGAGCGGGCCGAGGAGGTCTTCCTCACCTCCACCCTCCGCGACGTCCAAGCCGTCCACCGCATCGACGGCCGCACCACCCCGGCCGCCCCGGGACCGGTCACGGCCCGCGCCGCGCGGATCTTCGAGGAGCGTGCCGCAGACGACCTCGACCCGTAGGCCGCTGCCGTCACGCGGGGCGCCCGCACCGGAAATCGCTGTCGTACGGGGGCCGGTGGCGGGTACACATCCCTGATGACCACCACGCTGCGGCCGAGCGGGCCGCTCCAGGAGGGCGCCGCCGGCGCCCGCTCGCGCCCGTACGAGATCCGGGTCAACAGCCGGCGCGTCGGCGCCCTGCTCCTCGCCTGCGACAGCGCCTTCGGGCCGGCCGTCGGTGAGATCCGCGACCTCGCCGTCGACGAGCCCGACCGGCGGCGCGGGCGCGCCACCGTCGGCGCGCTCGCCGCCGAGGAGGTCCTGCGCGGCTGGGGCTGCCGGCGCGTCCAGGCGTCCGTGCCCGCCGACTCCCCGGGCGGCCTGCGCATGGCCGCCTCCCTCGGCTACACCGAGTACAGCCGCGCCATGTCCAAGGAGCTCCCCGCCGCCCCGCCCGCCCTGCCCGACGGGACCACGGGCCGGCCGATGACCGCACAGGAGTACGCGCGGTGGCTGCCCGCCGCCGTCGACGGCTACGCCGAGGACATGGCGGGCCGTGGCATGCCCGCCGCCGCGGCACGGCGGAAGGCGGAGGACGACCACCACCGCCAGTTGCCGCAGGGACCCGACACGCCCGGCAACGACCTCCTCGTCCTGGAGGCCGCCGGAGAAGCGGTCGGGCACATCTGGATCGGGCCCTCCGCAGCCGGCGCGTACGTCTACGACGTCGCGGTCGCCGAGGCGCACCGGGGGCGCGGGCACGGCCGCTCCCTGATGCTCCTCGCCGAACGGGCCGCGCTCGCCCGCGGCCACCGCGCGCTCGGCCTCCAGGTCTTCGCCGGGAACACGCCCGCCCTGCGGCTCTACGAGTCGCTGGGCTACCGCACGCTCCGGTTCACCTACGGCAAGGACCTGCTCTGACCCGCCGGACCGGCCGCGGCTACGCCCGGCCGGCCAGCAGCCGGTCCGCGATCTCCTCGATGCGGGCGCGCAGCCCCTCCTGGCTCTTGCCGCCGTCGAGGCGCTCGCCGCCGATCACGTACGTCGGGGTGCCGGACACCCCGATCGCCTTCCCCTCGGCCTGGTCGGCGTCCACGATCAGGATGTGCCGGCCGTCGATCAGGGCCGTGTCGAACTCCTCGACGTCCAGGCCGAGTTCACGCGCCACGTCCAGCAGGACCGCCTCGCCGCGCTCGCCGAGCTCGGCGGTGCGGGCCAGCACGGCCTCCGCGTACGCCCAGCCCTGCCCCTGCACGGCCGCCTCCTCGGCGGCCTGCGCAGCGGCGAAGGCGTGCTTGTGCTTCTCCAGGGGGAAGTGGCGCAGCCGGATGTCCAGCCGGTCGCCGTAGCGGGCGCGCAGGGCCCGTACGTCGTCCAGGGCGCTGTGGCAGTCCGGGCACTGGAGTTCGCACCAGACGTCGAGGATCACGGAATCGGTCATGCCCCCAGTCTCCCAGCCGCCCGGCCGCTGCCGGGCCGCGCACCCCCTGCGGAGGAGGCCGACCCGGAGATGTCCCCGAGATCGGCGCCGGAGCCCCGGGGGGCGTGGCCGGGCCGGCGTCCGGCGGTGCAGGATGGAGGGAGCGGGGAACGAAGAGGGCCCCGACGGCCGCCCTGGAGGACCGCATGCTCGCCGAGACCGTATGTTCCGCGCTGGCCGCGGCAGGCCTGGGCATCGCCGCGGTGACCGCGTTCCGCAGGCGCTACCTCACGGCCACCCGGATCGCCGCGTACGCCCTGGTGCCGGCGGGCCTGGTGCTGACGGGCGTCGTCGAGTGGGCGGCCGGGATCGTCTTCCAGCCCGCCGTGTGGGTCGGCTTCGGCCTGCTGGGCCTGTCCTGGCTCCTGCTGGCCGCCACCCGGGCCGTCGAGCGGCGCGGCGCGGGCAGGGCCCGCAAGGCCGCCGAGGCCTCGGGCCCGCAGGCCGTCGCCCCCTCCGCCGCCGCGCCCCAGGTCGGCCGGGGGAGCCGTCCGCAGCCCGCACCGGGCCGTGCGGCCGCTCCCGAGGAGGACTTCTCCGACATCGAGGCCATCCTGAAGAAGCACGGCATCTGAGCGGCGCCGCGGGCGCGCGCCCGCGCCCGCGCCGTGACGAGAAGGGGTGAACGCGGCCGCCGCACGGGCGTGTTGGGGCCGGCCCGGGGGCGCCGTGGGCCATCATCGCCCCGACATGCCGGACACATCGCACAGGGCGCCGGCGGCACCGGCCCGGACGCCCGCCACGGTCCCCGCTCCCGCCGCCGAGGAGCAGCGCGGCTGCCTCTTCGCGCTCTCCCAGCCCCCGCTGATGATCTTCTTAGGGGTGGTCGGCACCCTGCTGCTGCTGGCCGGCGTGCACGACCTGTTCCTGCTCTGAGTGGTCCGCCGGCCCCGCGTCGGCCTCCTTGCGCCGCGCCCGGTACGCCGCCACGTGCAGCCGGTTCCCGCAGGTGCGGCTGTCACAGTAGCGCCGGGAGCGGTTGCGCGAGAGGTCCACGAAGGCCCGCCGGCAGTCCGGGGCCTCGCAGCGGCGCAGCCGCTCCTGCTCGCCGGCGACCACGATGAACGCGAGCGCCATGCCGCCGTCGGCGGCCAGGTGGTCGCCGAGGGAGGCGCCGGGGGCGAAGTAGTGCACGTGCCAGTCGTAGCCGTCGTGGTCGGTGAGCTGGGGCGTGGTCCCCGCCGTCGCCACCAGCTCGTTGATCAGCGAGGCCGCGACCCGGGCGGTGGGCGCCGCGAAGACCTGCGCGAACTTGCCCCGGACCGTCCGCACGCCGGCCAGGTCCCGCGCGCCGAGCTCGCCGACGTCGCTGATGTCGTACTCCCGGACGAAGGCGCGCAGCGAGCCCAGGTCCGCGAGGCCGTCGGGCTGGTCCGCCTCGGCGGCCGTGTTCACCAGAGCGACGACGACGTCGAGCGCTCGACGGGTGTCGTGGGGAATCTGCACGGAAGTCGCTCCCTGTGGCCGGGCCTGCGGCGACGGGCCGGTGTCGCCGCCGGGGGCCGACTCTAGCCGCCCGGGGCCCCGGCCGGGAGGTGTCTCTTGTGCGAACAAGCACACCGGCGCCGCCCCCGCGGACGGCCTCCGCGGGAACAGCGCCGGCACTGCCGTATGTGGTTCTCCAGCCGGCCCGCACCGTCGCCCCGAGTCGGACGGTGCCGGGCGGCCCCGGCGTCAGCCGGGAGGTTCTTCCCCGGGGGGCCGGCTCAGCTCTCGGCCAGGATGTGTGAGAGCTCCTTGTCGAGGTCGAAGTGCCGGTGCTCGGTCCCGGGCGGGACCGCGGCGTCAGTCCGCTTGAGGAATGACTCGAGTGCCCGGGCGGGCGCCTCGAGCAAAGCTTCTCCCTCCGGTGAGCTCAGGGCGATGCAGACGACGCCCTGACCGTGGCTGCGGGACGGCCAGACACGGACGTCCCCGGTTCCGGTGGGCCGGTGCAGGCCCTCCGCGAGCAGGTCGCGGGCGAACACCCACTCGACCGTCTCCTCGGCGCCGGTGTGGAAGGTGGCGTGCACGGCGTAGGGGTCGGCCGTGTCATACCGCAGGCCCGCGGGAACAGGCAGTGAGGACTCGCTCGACACAACGAGGCGCAGGTGCAGCTCGCAGCTGACCGTGGTGTTCATAAGCGCCAGGGCCTTTCGCTCAGTGTGCGCTCGGGGATTCGCACGTCGGCGAAATCGACATGCCACCTACGGTGCCGTTGTAAACCCCTCTGACCGTTTTGCGGCTCTCTGGGTCCCTCGAACGGCGGATCCAAACCTCCATTCACGTGTGCTTCCGGCTCCGGTAGATTCGAGCCCATGAACACGGGGAGTGACCGCGAGGCCGGGGCGTCCAACGCCGAGGAGACCGCCGGGCACGCCGTCGGCGGTACCGCCGACGGCAGCACCGGAGAGACCGAACAGGAAGCGCCGCACGTTTCGAAGGCGCCGGAATTCATCAAGAGGCGCCGCACCCTGCACCTGAGCTGGCAGGTCGGCGTCTTCATCGTCGGCCTCGCCGTGATCGGGGCAGGCGCGGCGATGCTCGTCCTGCCCGGCCCCGGGTGGGTCGCGATCTTCGCCGGCCTGGCGATCTGGGCGACCGAGTTCGCCTGGGCGCACCTCGTCCTGCGCTGGACCAAGCGCAAGGTCACCGAGGCCGCCCAGAGGGCCCTCGACCCGAAGGTCCGCCGCCGCAACCTGATCCTGACCGGCACGGGGCTCGTGATCGCGGGCGCGCTGATCGGCTTCTACCTGTGGAAGTACGGGTTCACCCTGCCCTGGAACCTGAAGGACCAGTGATGGTCGGGAGCGCCGCTGACATGCGGTAATGTTTGCGGTGTGCCCGGGCGATTAGCTCAGTGGGAGAGCGCTTCGTTCACACCGAAGAGGTCACTGGTTCGAACCCAGTATCGCCCACCCGGACCGAGGGCCCGGAGACGTCGACCGTCTCCGGGCCCTCGGCGTTTCCGCCGGGGCCGGGCCCCTCAGTGAAGCCGGCCCAGCGCCTCCCTCAGGCGCCGCGCGTCGCGCAGCCGCTTCTCGTACGTCGCCCCGACCGCGAGGAGCAGCAGCCCCGCCAGCGCCGGGAGCACCCAGCGCGGCAGCAGCCCGGCCACCTGCACCACGTACGGGGCCAGCTCGTGCACCGCGACGGCCGCCAGGCAGGCCCCGCCCAGCAGCAGCGGTGCCTGGAGCCGCCGGCGGGCGCCCGCCAGGGTCACCGCCAGGGCCCCCGCGCCGAGCAGCAGCGGCCGCAGCCAGTGCGCGTCCCCCCAGGCCGCCACCAGGCTCGGCAGCAGCGTCGCGGCCAGGCCCGGGCCGTACGCCGTCCAGGAGGAGGCCAGCGGGTCCCGGCGGCGGCGCAGGAAGCCCACCGCGAGCGCGGCCGCCGTCACCGGCAGCGTGTACGCCTCCACCGCCGTCACCCCGGACTCCCACAGCCGCAGCCAGGCCGCGGCCACGCCGAGCACCGCCGCGGCCCAGCCGAGCCGGCGCCGCTCGGGCCGCACCGCGGCGCCCGCGCAGACGACCCCGGCCAGTGCGCACGCCGCCGACCACACTCCGGGCCGGCCGGCCGGGAGCAGCACCGCCACCACGCCGACCGCCGCGGCCGCCGCCTCGGCGGGCACCCGTACGCGGCCCAGGCGCGGGCCCGCGGCCGCCGCCGCGGCCGGCACCGCGAGCAGCGGCAGCGACCAGCGGGGCGCCGGCAGCCCGGCCAGCGCGGCGGCCGCCGCCACCAGGCCCGCGGCCGCGCCCACCGCGAGCACCGCCCCGCCCGCCCGCACGGCCGCCGCAGCGGTACGCCGGGCCGCCACGGCCGCGCTGCCCGCGCCGACGGCGCCCAGGACCGTGAAGGTCGCCGCGCGCCCGTCCAGGGCCGCCAGGGACACGGCCACCGCACCGGCCGCCGCGCACAGCGCCGCCGCGGCCCGCGCCGGGCCGTCCGCCGAGGCCGCCGCCGGGCGCACCGCGAGGAGCGCGGCCACCGCCGTCACCCCCAGCTGGACGCCGAGCACCGCCGCGACCGGCAGCCCGTACCCCAGCGGCGCCGCGAACAGCGCGGCCCAGGCGCACACCACCGCGACCGCGCCCGCGGCGGCCGGCCCGGCCGCCGGGGCGACCGGCGGGGCGACCGGCGGGGGCCCCGCGGGCATCGGACCGGCCGCGGGGCCGGCCGGCCGCGGGGCCGGCCAGTGGGACGGCACCCGCCCCGCCCACCACGCCGCGCCCGCCGCCAGCAGCAGGGCCACCACGGCCGCGGCACCGGGCCCGTGCACATCGGCAGGGGCCGTCACCGCCCACGCGTCGCGCACCACCGAGAGCCGCCCGGCGACGGCCCGGCCGGCCGCCGCCAGCCCCCACAGCGCGACCAGGGCGGCCACCGCGGCCCCCGCCGCGCCCAGACCGCGCCGCACCGCCTCCGGGACGCCGCCGGCCGCGGCCGCCCCCAGCAGCGGCAGCGCCGCCGCCAGCACCGCGACCGCCGCCCAGCCTCCGGACGCCTCCGGCAGCACCGGCCCGGCGAGCGCCGCCACCGCCGCCAGGCCACCCGCCGACGCCGATACCGCGGCCGACGGGAAGCGCCAGGCCACCGCCACACCCAGCACCGCGCACCCCGCCGCCAGCAGCGCCGGGGACGCCGCCACCCCCGCGCTCCCCGCCGCGGCCAGCCGCACCACCGCCGCCGACAGCGCGCCCGCCCACAGCAGCCCCGCCGGCACCCACACCGCCGCGGCCGTCCACGCGGCCCGCGCCCGCAGCCACCCCGCGCCCGCCGGGACCGCCGCGAGCGCACCGTCCAGCGCCGCCGTCGCCAGCAGCGCCCACCCGAACCCCACCGGGCCCGCATCCGCCGCCAGCGCCGCCAGCGGCAGCGGCAGCTGCACCGCGAGCACCGCGGCCGGAGCGGGCACGGCCAGCCGGGGCAGCACCGCACCGTACGCCGCCCACAGTGCGGCCAGCGCCGCCGCGGCCCCCGCCGCGTACGCCGCCCCGTCCGCGCCCGCGAGCGCGACCGCGTAAAGCGCGTACGCGTCCAGCACCGTCAGCAGCAGCCCCAGCGCCGCCACCGACTCGGCCGTCGACCGCAGCCCGCGCCGCACCAGCAGCGCCGGCGCGGCCAGCGCCCCCGCCGTCACCGCGGCCAGGACGGCCGCCCGCCCGCCGATGCCCAGAGAGCCCCAGCTGACCAGCGTGAACGCCAGCGCCGCCACCGCCAGCAGCACCGCACCCAGCGTCAGCAGCACGTTCTGCGCACTCGGAGCCGATGCCTCGGGGCCCCGCCCCGCCCCCGGCGCCGCGGCCGCCCCGGCACCCCATCCGGCCGGGGCCGTCCACCCGGCCGGCGCCGCCGACCGCAGCAGCCACTCCCGGCGGGCCAGCAGGTAGCCGCGGCGCGCATCCAGCTGCGCCAGCTCGCGGTCGATGAGCGCCAGCTCCTGGGCCGGCGGGAGGGGTGTTTCCATGCTCCGCAGTGTGGCGCCCGCCACCGCCCGGGAACATGGGGGCCCCTACTCAGATCCGTCCTGAGTACCGACACTGGTCGCATGGGCCCCCGCCGCACCCCCTGCGCAGACCGCAGCCCCGACCCCCGCCGCCGACCGTCGGTACACCGGTTCCGCTTCCGCACCGCCTGGGACTTCGACGCCCCGCCCGACCGCGTGTACGCCGTCCTCGCACACGCCGAGGACTACCCCCGCTGGTGGCCCCAGGTCCGCCGGGCCGAACGCACCGGCGGGCACACCGGCACCGCGTACATCCGCGCCGCCCTGCCGTACACGCTCCGCGTCACCACCGCCGAACTCCTGAGCGACCCCCGCGGCGGCATCCTCGAAGCGGCCCTCGGCGGCGACATGGAGGGCTGGGCCCGCTGGACCGTCCGCCCCCGCCGCGGCCCCGGCGGCACCACCGGGACGCGGGCCCTGTACGAGCAGGAGGTCGAGGTCCGCCGCCCGCTGCTGCGCCGGCTCTCCGCCCCCGCCCGGCCCCTGCTGCACCTCAACCACGCGCTGATGATGCGCTCCGGACGGCGCGGTCTCGCGCGCCTCCTGGCGGGCCCGCCCGAAGCGGTTTGAACCCGGGCCCGTGCCTCTTGTATTGTTCAGTGCGTTCCCGGGCGATTAGCTCAGCGGGAGAGCACTTCGTTCACACCGAAGGGGTCACTGGTTCGATCCCAGTATCGCCCACCGCCGGGACAGGCCGGTCCGTCAGACGACGGACCGGCCTTCCGCATTCCCGGCCCCCGCGCGCAGCCACCGCCCCCGCCGCGCACGGCGCTTCACGCCGCCGTCGACACCTCCGGCCGCAGCGGCCAGTGCGGGTCCACCGCCTCCGGCGTCCCCTGCCGCGCGAACCACGCCTGCAGCCCGCGCGCCTGCGCCGCGAACCACACCGCCTGGAGCGTGTGCAGCTCCGCCGGACTCAGCCGCTCCAGCCGGGCCGCGAACCGCCGGCCCACCGCCCGCACCACCTCCAGCGACGCCAGCGCGTCCGCCCCCGCGTCGTGCGCCCCCTCCAGCTCTATCCCGTAGTGCGCACACAGGTCCGCCAGCGTCCGCCGCCCCTTGCGGTACCGGTCCAGGTGCTTGTCCAGCACCCGCGGGTCCAGCACCGTCAGCGGCCGGTTGTCCAGGTACCGCGCCAGCGACGACGCCCGGTGCCGGCGCAACTCCCGGTCCAGCAGCGTCAGGTCGAACGGCGCGTTCATCACCACCACCGGCCGGCCCGCCACCTGCTGTTCCGCCAGCGCCCTCGCTATCTCCTCCATCACCGGCGCCGGCCACCGCCCGTGGTGCTGGAGGTGCTCGTCCGTCAGACCGTGCACCTCCGTCGCCTCCCGCGGCACCGGGATGCCGGGATTGACCAGCCAGCGGGTCTGGCGGACCCGGCCGCCCGCACACTCCTGCACGACGAGAGCGGCGGACACGATCCGGTCCCGCTCCACGTCCACCCCGGTCGTCTCCGTGTCGAATGCGGCCAGCGGCCCCTCGTACCAGCGCGTCATGGCGAACTCCTCGTTCCCGATCGGCGGATGGGGCGCACCGCGCCGCCGCCCCCCTCGCCCGATTCCGTGATACCCGGCCCGTTTGCGCCGTACGCCGTTTGCGACCGGTCCGGTACGGAGACAACTTCCCCGGGGGGACGCACACATGAACGGCCGTCACCCCGACCGCAACCACCCGGCATTGCCCGCGAGGCAGGGGGAGCCGGCCATGGCACTCACCCGACCCGAACCGGGCGGGGTGCTGCCGGGGCAGACCGGCGCGCAGGACGGCGCGCGCCCGGCCCCGCTGCGCGGCACGCTCGCCACCACCGCCTGCATGGAGACCCTCCAGGTGGGATACCTGCACGCCGTCGCGGCGGCCGCCGGCTGCTCGCTCTCCCAGCCGTTCCCCGACAACGGCATCGACTGGCAGGTCAACCACGGCGCACCCGAGCACACCGTCGACGACGAAGTCACCATCAAGGTCCAGCTGAAGGCCACCTACCAGGTCGCGCCCGCACCGCCCGGGCCCACGTTCGGCTTCACCCTCGACAACGAACACCTCGTCAAACTCGCCCGCACCCCCGTCGCCGTCCACAAGATCCTCGTCGTCATGCTCGTCCCGCGGGAGCGCGACCAGTGGCTCGCCGCCGGGCACGACCGGCTCGACCTGCGCCACTGCTGCTACTGGACCAACCTCGCCGGGCACCCCGTGACCGGCCGCCGGCGCACCACCGTCCGGATCCCCACCACGCGGATCTTCGACGACCGGGCCCTGTGCGAGATCATGACCCGGGTCGGGTCGGGAGGGACACCCTGATGCACCGCAACCCGCCGGACCGCGACCGCCGCCAACCGCCGCCGCTGCCGGCGGCGCCGCCCGCGTACGCCGCCCACCCGGCCCGCCCCGGCCTCCCCGGGCACGGCGACCCCGCGGACCCGGCGGCGCCCGACCCCGCCCGCGTCGACCCCGCCGTCCTCGGCGCCCTGCTGCGCCGGCACGGCTGGCAGCGGCGCGGCGGCGCCGCCGGACGCTTCGGCCGCTGGACCCCGCCCGCAGCCGGCCCGGGCAACGCCCCGGCCAGCATCCTCGTCCCGGAGAGCCGCGCCTTCCCCGACTGCACCGACCTCCTCGAAGAGGCCCTCGCCGCGCTCGCCCGCAGCGCCCTGCCCGCCGCCCGCGAGGTGCTGTACGGCCTCGGCGTGCCCAGCGACGAGGTCCGCTGGGAACGCCGCGTCCCCCAAGGGCCGGCAGCGGCGTACGGGCTTCCGGGCGAGGCCGCCTGGAACGTGCAGGAGCAGCTCCGCTCGGCCGCCCGCCGGCTCCTCCTCGCCGGAGCCCTCGCCGACCGGGCCCGCGTCGGCTACCACGGGGCCCGGCACCGCGCCCGCGCCGAACGCGCCCTCGACGGGGTCCTCGTCGGCCCGGCCCCCGCCGGGCGGGCGCTGACCGCGTACGTGCCCGTCGCCGGCGGCCGCGGCACGGTCGCCCGCCTGCACCACGCCCTGCACGCCGCCCGGGAGGCCGTCGACTACCGGCGCGCCACCGGCCGCATGGAGGCCTTCGACGCCGCGGTCCCCGCCGGCGTCAGCCGGGAGCTCGCCGACGCGCTCATCGCCCTCGTCCGCGGCTCCGAAGGGGCCCGGATCGCGCTGGCCTGGGCGCCGGCCGCCGGGCCGCCCCCCGGGTGCGCGGCCCGCCCGGAGCCCGTCGAGTTCTCCCCCGGGGACCTGCCCGCGCTCCGCGAGGCCGCGGCCCGCTACACCCGGGCCGAGCCGGCCGTCCCCGTACGGCTCTCCGGCACGGTCGTCCGGATGCGCAGATCGGCCCCCGGCGGCGGGGGCACCGTACGGCTGCGGGTGCTGTCCGGCGCGGAGATCGCGTACGCCCGCGTCGCCCTGGACGAGGACGCCTACCGGGTGGCCGGCCGCGCCCACCTCGCCGGCGTCCCGATCCGGCTCGCCGGCCGCCTCCAGCGGCGCGGCGGCTTCCGCCGGCTGACCGACGCCGAGGACGTGGCGCCCGTCCCCCTGGACGAGGTGCAGCGCGACCGGCTGATGAAGTCCCTGGACGACCCCTCGGGCCCGGCGGACTTCCTGCCGGGCGACGACTAGGACGCGCGCGGGGCCAGCGCGAACGAGGCCATCACCAGGCCCGGAGCGGGGGAGAAGTCCGCACCGCGGACGAAGCCCAGCCGCTCGTACAGGGCGACCGCCGGCGCGTTCGCCGCGCCCGTCGTCACCGTGACCGGCACCCGGGGCGGGACCTCGGCCAGCAGGTGGCGCAGCAGCAGCGAGGCGATGCCGAGGCGGAAGCGGGCCGGGTCGACGCACAGCCGGTCCACGCAGACCGAGCCGTCCGCCTCCCGCTCCCAGGCGACGAACCCGCCGATCTCCCCGTCCGCGCCGACGGCGCCCCGCCACTGGAGGGGCCTGGCGCGCAGGTCGGCAAGGCTCTCGTGCAGGGCGGGGATGCCGTCGAAGCCGATCAGCTCCGCCTCCACCGCGTACGCCGCCCGCCCGATCCGGTGGACGGCGGCGGCGACCTCCTCGTCGGCCAGGTCCAGCGGCCGCACCGGCCATGTCGTATTCATGGGCACACGCTATCGACGGCGCGGGCCGCCGGAGCAGCGGGTCGGGCACAACCGCTTCGCGGCGGACCCGCTCCGCTCGGTACGATTCACACGCGCGGCGTCCACCGCCGCACGCCTCCCCGGGCCGACCGCCGGGAGGCGCCACCAGAGTCAGGAGAGACCGTGTCAGACGTCCGTGTGATCATCCAACGCGATTCCGAGCGGGACGAGCGCGTGGTGGCCACGGGCACTACGGCCGCCGACCTCTTCGCCGACGACCGCACCGTCATCGCCGCGCGCGTCGCGGGCGAGCTGAAGGACCTCTCCTACGCCGTCCAGGACGGCGAGACCGTCGAGCCCGTGGAGATCTCCTCCCCGGACGGCCTCGACATCCTGCGCCACTCCACCGCGCACGTCATGGCCCAGGCCGTGCAGGAGCTCTTCCCCGAGGCCAAGCTGGGCATCGGCCCGCCGGTGCGGGACGGCTTCTACTACGACTTCGACGTCGCGAGGCCCTTCACCCCCGATGACCTGAAGGCCATCGAGAAGAAGATGCAGGAGATCCAGAAGCGGGGGCAGAAGTTCTCCCGCCGCGTCGTCACCGACGAGGCCGCCCGCGAGGAGCTCGCCGACGAGCCGTACAAGCTGGAGCTCATCGGCATCAAGGGCTCGGCCTCCACCGACGACGGCGCGAACGTCGAGGTGGGCGCCGGCGAGCTGACCATCTACGACAACCTCGACGCCAAGACCGGCGAGCTGTGCTGGAAGGACCTCTGCCGAGGCCCCCACCTGCCGAGCACCCGCAACATCCCGGCGTTCAAGCTGATGCGGAACGCGGCCGCCTACTGGCGCGGCAGCGAGAAGAACCCGATGCTCCAGCGCATCTACGGCACCGCCTGGCCGTCGAAGGACGAGCTGAAGGCCCACCTCGACTTCCTCGCCGAGGCCGAGAAGCGCGACCACCGCCGCCTCGGCACCGAACTGGACCTCTTCTCCATCCCGGACGAGATCGGCTCCGGGCTCGCCGTCTTCCACCCCAAGGGCGGCATCATCCGCCGGGTCATGGAGGACTACAGCCGCAAGCGGCACGAGGAGGAGGGCTACGAGTTCGTCTACTCGCCGCACGCCACCAAGGGCGCCCTCTTCGAGAAGAGCGGCCACCTCGACTGGTACGCGGAGGGCATGTACCCCCCCATGCAGCTCGACGGCGGTACCGACTACTACCTCAAGCCGATGAACTGCCCCATGCACAACCTGATCTTCGACGCCCGCGGGCGCTCCTACAGGGAACTGCCGCTGCGGCTCTTCGAGTTCGGCACCGTCTACCGGTACGAGAAGTCCGGCGTGGTCCACGGCCTGACCCGCGCCCGCGGGTTCACCCAGGACGACGCGCACATCTACTGCACCCGCGAGCAGATGGCGGAGGAGCTGGACCGCACCCTCACCTTCGTCCTGAACCTGCTCCGCGACTACGGCCTGACCGACTTCTACCTGGAGCTGTCCACCAAGGACCCGGAGAAGTTCGTCGGCTCGGACGAGGTCTGGGAGGAGGCCACGGCCACCCTCCAGCAGGTCGCCGAGAAGCAGGGCCTCCCGCTGGTCCCGGACCCGGGCGGCGCCGCCTTCTACGGCCCGAAGATCTCCGTCCAGTGCCGTGACGCCATCGGCCGCACCTGGCAGATGTCGACCGTCCAGCTCGACTTCAACCTGCCCGAGCGCTTCGACCTGGAGTACACCGCCGGAGACGGCTCCCGCCAGCGGCCGGTCATGATCCACCGTGCGCTGTTCGGCAGCATCGAGCGGTTCTTCGCCGTCCTGCTGGAGCACTACGCCGGTGCCATGCCGCCGTGGCTCGCCCCGGTCCAGGCCGTCGGCATCCCGATCGGCGACGCGCACGTGGACTACCTGAAGGACTTCGCCGGCGAGGCGAAGAAGAAGGGACTGCGGGTCGAGGTGGACGCCTCCTCCGACCGCATGCAGAAGAAGATCCGGACCTGGCAGAAGCAGAAGGTCCCGTTCATGATCATCGTCGGTGACGAGGACATGGCCGCGGGCACGGTCTCCTTCCGCTACCGCGACGGCTCGCAGGAGAACGGCATCCCCCGCGACGAGGCGCTGGCGAAGCTCGCCGACGTCGTGGAGCGCCGCGTCCAGGTGTGACCGGCTCCCCGCACCGGCGGGGATCGAGCCCCCGGGAAGTGATCACTTCCCGGGGGCTTCGTCGTCGCCCTCCTGGGCGAAGACCGACAGCAGCCACGAGGAGAACGAGCCGGTCACTGCGCCCAGCAGGGCCAGACCCCCGATCATCATCCCCACCGCCACGGCGCGGCCCCGGGCCGTCACCGGGACGACGTCCCCGTACCCGACCGTGGTGAGGGTGGCGGCCACCCACCACACCGAGTCCCCGAAGGTCGTGATCGTCGCGTCCGGTGCGTGGCGCTCCGCCTGGTACACGTTCAGCGCCCCGGCGAAGCCGAGCAGCAGCGCGGACAGCCCGGCGTACGTGATCACGCGCGCATGGAGGCCGAGGCGGGCGCGGCTGCCGCGGCGCCGGATCGCGGTGTACACCTTCACCACCCGCAGGGGGCGCAGCAGCGGCAGCAGGAGGACGACGGTGTCCAGCCAGTGGGTGCGGACGAAGCGGACGAGCCGCTGCCGGCTGAGCCGGTAGCGCACGGCGTAGTCCACGAGGAACATCAGCCAGGTGACGCCGACGGCGACCAGGCCCGTGTCGCGGACGAAAGGGTTGCCTTCCGGTACCAGGACGTGGAGCGCGTAGCCCGCGAGGAAGACCAGGGACGCTGCGAGCAGCGGCAGCTCCGCCCCGGCCTCCCAGCGTTCCAGCCGGGGGTCCGGGGGCACCGTGGCTTTCGGCGTGCGGTGTCTCATCCGGCCAGGATGGCCGCCCGCCGGGGGATCTCCGCCCCGGCGACACGCCGCCCGGCGGCAAGGTCATATGCTGCATGGCATGACGACTGAGCCGGAGCAGCAGAACGGCGTGGGTACGCAGGACGCCTTCCAGCGTCTGTGGACCCCGCACCGGATGGCGTACATCCAGGGCGAGAACAAGCCCACCGGCCCCGCGGCCGGGGACGGCTGTCCCTTCTGCGGGATCCCGGCGATGTCGGATGCGGACGGGCTGGTCGTGGCCCGCGGCAAGCACGTCTACGCGGTGCTGAACCTGTACCCGTACAACGGCGGCCACCTGATGGTGGTGCCCTACCGGCACGTCGCCGACTACACCGAGCTGGACGCGGACGAGACGGCCGAGCTGGCCGACCTGACCAAGCGGGCCATGGTGGCGCTGCGCAAGGCGTCCGGCGCGCACGGCTTCAACATCGGCATGAACCAGGGCGCCGCGGCCGGCGCGGGGATCGCCGCCCACCTGCACCAGCACATCGTGCCGCGGTGGGGCGGGGACACCAACTTCATGCCGGTCGTCGGGCACACCAAGGTGCTGCCGCAGCTCCTGGCCGACACCCGCCAGATGCTCGCGGACGCCTGGCCGGCCGAGTAGTCGCAGGGTGCGCAGCGGGGCGGGAGGCGCCCAACGCCTCCCGCCCCGCCCGCGTGCGCCTTACGCGTCGTAGACGTCGGCCTTGCGCGGGGCGGCGTCCTGGACGATGCCGCTGACGATGAGCGAGCGGTTGGTGAAGCGCTCGATGTCGACGCCGTTCTCGTCGAGGACGCGCATCGCGGCGGCGTGCACCGCCCGCAGGACGGGCGTCGCCGCGCGCAGGGCGTCGTCCGCCATGAAGCGGTGGCGCCAGGGCTGTCCGGCCCAGACGTGCCGGACGCCGAACGGCTCGGGCAGGACGAGCTTGCCGCCGAAGAACTCCAGCAGCGGCGGGTACCAGGTGAGGGGGGCTCGGACCGCGAGCCGCACCACCTCCGCCGCGTCGACCAGCGGCAGCGGGCGCTCGACGGTCTCCCAGAAGCGGACGGACTTGGGGACCTCGACCTTGGGTGCCGCGGACTTGGTCGTGAAGAGGCCGTGGACGGGGCCGAGGGCGTGCCCGGTGACCTCGATGCGGAGGGTCTTGTAGAGGACCGTCACCGTGACCAGCATCGTGATCACGAGCTGTCCGTCCCACAGCGGGTACTGGATGCCGAGGTAGTGCCGGTTGCCGCCGCTGAACTGCTGCTCGTTGCAGATGCGGGTGACCTCGTGCGGTTTGACGAGGAAGGTGTCGACGTCCGCGCCGGACGGCCGGGCCACCTCGGCGGCGCCCTCGCCGACGGGGGTGACGATCCAGTGCTGGATGCTCGCGGGCGGGAGGCCGCCGGTGTGCAGGGGGCCGCGCTCCAGCTTGCGCAGCTCGCTGTCGACCGCGCGTATGACGTCCCAGCTGCGGAAGGGGTGGATCTCCGCGGCGCCGGGCTTGGGGACGAGCTCCTCGGCGAGCTGCCAGCTGCCCCAGCGGGTGCCCATGCCGAGGATGCCCTTGGGGCCGGCGTAGAAGACGGAGTTGCTGCGGTTCTCGGCGGTCAGCTTGGCCAGGGAGTGGCGCAGGTCCTCGCGGGCCTTCTCGTCCGGGTTGCCGGGGACCGCCTCGGGGATCTTCGCGCCGACGCCGCCGCCCGAGAGGAGGCCGTCCCAGCGGGAGCGCAGGTCGGCGGCGGTGGACTCGCAGATCCGGCGGGCGAGGAACCAGCCGGCCACGGGGGCGATGACCATGCCGCGCAGGTAGAGGCCGAGGAAGCCGTCGAACGGGAGCCGGAACATCATCACGGCGACGACGACGCCGACGCCGACGAGGAGGAGCGTGCTCAGCCAGGAGGCGTACTTCTCGTTTCCGGTCAGGGTCCGGCGCAGTTGGAACAGGGCCAGCCACAGCAGCAGGCCCGGCAGGAAGAGCACCCCCGCGACCAGCATGATCAGGCGGAGCTTGCGGTCGCGCTGCTTGCGGATGTGCGAGGCGGCCAGGCAGTGCTCGACGACGGTCTGCGGGTCGGCGCCGAAGGACTGGATGACCGGCTTGCGGCCGGCGGAGAGGGTGCGGGCCTCCACGGCGCGGCAGAAGGCCTCGCCCAGGTTGGGCTCGAAGAGGGAGATCTTCGGCGGCTTGACGGTGGAGGAGTGGTATTCGTTGTTGGCGCCGAGTATGGCGGAGAGCTTGGTGTCCTTCCCGCCGTCCCGGTAGGCCGCCGAGGCCAGCGCGTGCGTCGCCGCGGTCTGGCCCCCGCCCCCCTGGAGGGGTACCTGCGCCCCGGGCCTGAAGTCGAATCCGTCGTCCGCCACCGCTGCCCCCAACCCCCATCGCTGTGCGTCGTGCCCACATGCCGCGCGGACGAGCCTATCGGCGTATCCGCTCCCGCGGTCGCGGGACGGGGAAAGCCGCCCGCGGCAACCGGGCCGTGCGGGCGGCTTCCTGGCGTCACGTCAGAGGACTTCCCTTCTCCAGGCGTTCGCGCACCTTCTCGGCGATGTTCGGGGGCATCGGCTCGTGGCGGGCGTACGAGCGGGAGAAGCGGCCGGTGCCGTGGGAGACGGAGCGGAGCTCGACCGCG
The DNA here is from genome assembly GCF_014649915.1 of Streptomyces toxytricini. Classification (GTDB taxonomy): domain Bacteria; phylum Actinomycetota; class Actinomycetes; order Streptomycetales; family Streptomycetaceae; genus Streptomyces; species Streptomyces toxytricini. Next base: position 98,926 of record NZ_BMTY01000020.1, read on the forward strand.
TACCGGCTGATCTCGATCTCGGGGATCTCCGCGCGGACCAGGGTGCGGCCCGATCCGGACTGCTCGGTGCCGACGACGCGGCCGCGGCGGCCCGCGAGGTCGCTCATGACGGGGCCGACGTAGTCGTCGGGGACGAGGACGGCGAGTTCGGCGACGGGCTCCAGGAGGTGGATGGCGGATGCGGCGGCGGCCTCGCGCAGGGCCAGCGCGCCCGCGGTCTGGAAGGCGGCGTCGGAGGAGTCCACCGAGTGGGCCTTGCCGTCGAGGAGGGTGACGCGGACGTCGACCAGCGGGTATCCGGCGGCGAGTCCGCGCGCCGCCTGGGCGCGGACGCCCTTCTCGACGGACGGGATGAACTGGCGGGGGACGGCGCCGCCGACGACCTTGTCGACGAACTCGATGCCGCTGCCGGGCGGGAGCGGCTCCACCTCGATCTCGCAGATCGCGAACTGGCCGTGGCCGCCGGACTGCTTGACGTGCCGGCCGCGGCCGGCGGCGCGGGCGCCGAAGGTCTCGCGGAGGCTGACCTTGTGGGGGACGGGGTCGACCTGGACGCCGTACCGGGTGCGCAGGCGTTCGAGGGCGACGTCCTGGTGGGCCTCGCCGAGGCACCACAGGACCACCTGGTGGGTGTCGGGGTTCTGCTCCAGCCGCATCGTGGGGTCCTCGGCGGCGAGGCGGGCGAGGCCCTGGGAGAGCTTGTCCTCGTCGGCCTTGCTGTGGGCCTCGACGGCCAGGGGGAGCAGCGGGTCGGGCATCGGCCAGGGCTCCATCAGGAGCGGCCGGTCCTTGGCGGAGAGGGTGTCCCCGGTCTCGGCGCGGGTGAGCTTGGCGACGCAGGCGAGGTCGCCGGCGACGACGCGGGCGACGGGGCGCTGCTGTTTGCCGAAGGGGCAGGAGAGGGCGCCGATGCGCTCGTCGACGTCGTGGTCCTCGTGGCCGCGGTCGGTGAGGCCGTGGCCGCTGACGTGGACGGTCTGCTCGGGCAGGAGGGTGCCGGAGAAGACGCGGACGAGGGAGATGCGGCCGACGTAGGGATCGGAGGAAGTCTTGACGACCTCGGCGACGAGCGGGCCGTCGGGGTCGCAGGCGACGGCGGGGCGGTCGGCGCCGTCGGGGGCGGTGACGGGCACGGGATCCCGTTCGAGGGGGGTGGGGAAGCCGCGGGTGACCAGCTCCAGCAGTTCGACGGTGCCGAGGCCCTGGCGGGCGCCGTCGGCGGCGGGCGCCGCCATCAGGACGGGGTGGAAGGTGCCGCGGGCGACGGCCCGCTCCAGGTCGGCGACGAGCGATTTCAGGTCGATGTCCTCGCCGCCGAGGTAGCGGTCCATGAGGGTCTCGTCCTCGCTCTCGGCGATGACGGCCTCGATGAGGCGGGAGCGGGCCCCGGCGATCTGCGCCAGCTCCTCCGGCTCGGGGTCGCGCTCGGTGCGCTCGCCGGAGGAGTAGTCGTGGACCCGCTGGGTGAGCAGGTCGAGGAGTCCGGTCACGGGGGCGTGGCCGTCCGGGCCGGCGGGGCCGTACAGCGGCAGGTGGAGGGGGACGACGGCGTCGGGGTCGTCGCCGCCGAAGGCGTCCGCGCACACGGCGGCCATCCGGGCGTGGTCGGCGCGGGCGGCCTCCAGGTGGGTGACGACGATGGCGCGGGGCATGCCGACGGCCTGGCACTCCTCCCAGACCATGCGGGTGGCGCCGTCGATGCCGTCGGAGGAGGAGACGACGAAGAGGGCCGCGTCGGCGGCGCGCAGGCCTGCCCGCAGCTCCCCGACGAAGTCGGCGTACCCGGGGGTGTCCAACAGGTTGACCTTGGTCCCGGCCCATTCGACGGGGACGAGGGAGAGCTGGACGGACCGCTGCTGGCGGTGCTCGATCTCGTCGTGGTCGGAGACGGTGGAGCCGTCCTCGACGCGGCCGGCCCTGGTGACGGCTCCGGCGGTGAGGGCGAGGGCTTCGACCAGGGTGGTCTTCCCGGCTCCGGTGTGGCCGACCAGCACCACGTTCCGTACGGAGGAGGGGTGGTCGGCCGTCGGTGCCCTGCCGGCGGCTCCGGCGTGGTGTGATGTGGCTCCCATGGTGCTCGTGCCTCCCGGTGGGACGGTGACGAGGGTGGTCGGGGCTCCTCCGAGCTTTGCACCGGTGCCACACCGCGTCCATACGGAGTACCCCGCACGGGTCCGGGGGGCGGCTCCGGCGCGGACGGCCGGTGACGGGCCGATTGTGCGGGGCGAACCGCGGGTGCGCGGGCGTGCGGCCCCGGGGCGCTGGCTACGATGGGCCAGCCGGTGGCCGTAGGGGCCGTGCGGCCCAGCGACCCTCCGGGAAGGCCATGCTGAACAAGTACGCGCGTGCGTTCTTCACGCGTGTTCTCACGCCATTCGCCGCTTTTCTGCTCCGGCGGGGGGTGAGCCCGGACGCGGTCACGCTGATCGGCACCGCCGGAGTCGTGGCCGGCGCGCTGGTCTTCTTCCCCCGGGGCGAGTTCTTCTGGGGAACGATCACCATCACGCTGTTCGTGTTCTCCGACCTCGTCGACGGGAACATGGCCCGCCAGGCCGGGGTGTCCAGCCGGTGGGGAGCCTTCCTCGACTCCACGCTGGACCGGGTGGCCGACGCGGCGATCTTCGGCGGCCTCGCGCTCTGGTACGCGGGCTCCGGCAGCGACAACGTGCTGTGCGCGGTGGCGATCTTCTGCCTGGCCAGCGGCCAGGTCGTCTCGTACACCAAGGCCCGCGGCGAGTCCATCGGGCTGCCCGTGGCCGTCAACGGCCTCGTCGAGCGTGCCGAGCGCCTGGTGCTGACGCTGGTGGCCGCCGGACTGTCGGGGCTGCAGGTCTTCGGGGCGCCCTCGTGGCTGGGCGTCCTGCTGCCGGTCGCGCTGTGGGCGGTCGCCGCGGGCTCGCTGGTCACCCTGGTGCAGCGGGTCGTCACCGTGCGCCGCGAGGCGGCCGAGGCCGACGCGGCCGCGGCCTCCGAGCCGGGCGCCGCCTGATGGGGGGCTACCGGGAGCGGCTCGTCGACGGCCTGTACGGCCTCGGCTGGGCCGGAGTGAAGAAGCTGCCCGAGCCGGCCGCCGCGGCGCTCGGCCGGCGGATCGCGGACACGGTCTGGCGCCGCCGCGGCAAGAGCGTGCTGCGCCTGGAGTCCAACCTGGCCCGCGTGGTGCCGGATGCCGGGCCGGAGCGGCTGCGCGAGCTGTCGCGGGCCGGGATGCGCTCGTACATGCGGTACTGGATGGAGTCGTTCCGGCTGCCGGCGATGGACCCGCGGCGCTTCGGCACCGACGTGGTGACGAAGGACGGGCACATCCTGCGCGAGGCCCTCGCCTCCGGCCGCGGGGTCGTCGTCGCGCTGCCGCACCTGGCCAACTGGGACCTGGCCGGGGCCTGGGTCACCGGCCACCTGGGCGTCCCGTTCACCACCGTCGCCGAGCGGCTGCGGCCCGAGTCCCTCTACGACCGGTTCGTCGCCTACCGCGAGGGGCTCGGCATGGAGGTCCTCCCGCACAGCGGCGGGGCCGCGTTCGGCGTGCTCGCGCGGCGGCTGCGCTCCGGCGGCCTGGTGTGCCTCGTCGCCGACCGCGACCTGTCCGCGTCCGGCGTCGAGGTGGAGTTCTTCGGAGCGGCGGCGCGGATGCCGGCCGGGCCGGCCCTGCTCGCCCAGCAGACGGGCGCCGCGCTGCTGCCCGCGACCCTGCACTACGGCGAGAGCCCGCAGATGCACATCCGGATCCACCCCGAGGTCGAGGTGCCCGAATCCGGCGACCGCGTGCAGAAGACGGCCGCGATGACGCAGGCGGTGGCCGACGCCTTCGCGGAGGGCATCGCCGACCACCCGGAGGACTGGCACATGCTCCAGCGGCTGTGGCTGGACGACCTGGAGGAGCGCTCCCCGTGAAGATCGGCATCGTCTGCCCGTACTCGTGGGACGTACCAGGCGGCGTCCAGTTCCACATCCGGGACCTCGCCGAGCACCTCATCCGCCTCGGCCACGAGGTGTCCGTCCTGGCCCCGGCGGACGACGACACCCCGCTGCCGCCGTACGTGGTCTCGGCCGGGCGGGCCGTCCCGGTGCCGTACAACGGTTCGGTGGCCCGGCTGAACTTCGGGTTCCTGTCGGCCGCGCGGGTGCGCCGATGGCTGCACGAGGGCGTCTTCGACGTCATCCACATCCACGAGCCGGCCTCGCCCTCCCTGGGCCTGCTGGCCTGCTGGGCCGCCCAGGGGCCGATCGTGGCCACCTTCCACACCTCCAACCCCCGGTCCCGGGCGATGATCGCCGCCTACCCGATCCTCCAGCCCGCGCTGGAGAAGATCAGCGCGCGGATCGCGGTCAGCGAGTACGCGCGGCGCACGCTCGTGGAGCACCTCGGCGGCGACGCCGTGGTGATCCCGAACGGAGTGGACGTCGACTTCTTCGCCTCCGCCGAGCCCAAGGCCGAGTGGGGCGGGCGGACCCTCGGGTTCATCGGCCGCATCGACGAGCCCCGCAAGGGGCTGCCCGTCCTGATGGCGGCCTTCCCGGAGATCGCCCGGGAGTGCCCCGACGTCCGGCTGCTCGTGGCCGGCCGCGGCGACGAGGAGGAGGCCGTCGCCTCGTTGCCGCCGGAGCTCCGCTCCCGCGTCGAGTTCCTCGGCATGGTCTCGGACGAGGACAAGGCCCGCCTGCTGCGCAGCGTCGACGTCTACGTCGCCCCCAACACCGGCGGCGAGAGCTTCGGCATCATCCTCGTCGAGGCCCTGTCGGCGGGCGCCGCCGTCCTCGCCTCCGACCTGGACGCCTTCGCCCAGGTCCTCGACCAGGGAGCGGCCGGCGAGCTGTTCGCGAACGAGGACGCCGGCGCGCTCGCCGCGGCCGCCGTGGCCCTGCTGCGCGACCCGGCGCGCCGGGCGGAGCTCAGCGCGCGCGGCTCCGCGCACGTGCGGCGCTTCGACTGGTCGACGGTCGGCGCGGACATCCTCGCCGTGTACGAGACGGTCACGGACGGCGCGTCCGCGGTGGCCGCCGACGAGCGGGCGCCGCTGCGCACCCGCCTCGGGTTGACCCGGGACACCTCCGCCTGACGCCCGCGGGCCGCCGGGGCAGCACGGCCCCCGGCCGTGCTGCCCGCCGCGGGCGGTAGAGTCGCGGGCCGTGATCGAAACCCTTGTCTGGACCGCCCTGGCCCTCGCCGTCATCGGGGTCTACCTGAGCTGGACCGCCGGACGCCTGGACCGGCTCCACTCGCGGATGGACGCCGCCCGCGCCGCCCTGGACGCCCAGCTGCTGCGGCGCGCCTCCGTGGTCATCGAGGTGGCGGCCTCCGGCGCCCTCGACCCGGCCTCCTCGATCGTGCTGTACGAGGCCGCGCACGCCGCCCGCCAGGCCGACGAGGAGCACCGCGAGGTCGCCGAGAGCGAGCTCAGCCAGGCGCTGCGCGCGGTGTTCGCCGACGCCGCCCAGGTCGAGGCGGTGCGGGAGGCGCCCGGCGGGGAGGCCGCCGCGGAGGAGCTGGCAGCGGCGGTGCGGCGGGTGCCGATGGCCCGCCGGTTCCACAACGACGCCGTACGGGCGGCCCGGGCGCTGCGCCGGCACCGCAAGGTCCGCTGGTTCCGGCTGGCCGGGCACGCGCCGTTCCCGCTCGCGTTCGAGATGGACGACGAACCCCCGGTGGATCTTGCCGACCGGCCGTAGCACCACCGACACCCGGACACTTGTACCCAATGGCCAAGTCGAAAGGGGCCACCGGCTCCTCATTGGCCCTTGCGGTGGACTGGCCGGGGACGGTTTGCTCGGCTGAGCATCACCGCAGCACCCGTCTTCCCCTTCCAGTGAGGTCATCCGTGAGCACGCTTCCCTCCACCCCGCAGACCCCCGAGACCGGCACCGCCCGCGTCAAGCGCGGCATGGCCGAGCAGCTCAAGGGCGGCGTGATCATGGACGTGGTCAACGCCGAGCAGGCGAAGATCGCCGAGGACGCCGGCGCCGTCGCCGTCATGGCCCTGGAGCGGGTCCCCGCCGACATCCGCAAGGACGGCGGCGTCGCCCGCATGTCGGACCCGAACATGATCGAGGAGATCATCGGCGCGGTCTCGATCCCGGTCATGGCCAAGTCCCGCATCGGCCACTTCGTCGAGGCCCAGGTCCTGCAGTCCCTCGGCGTCGACTACATCGACGAGTCCGAGGTCCTCACCCCGGCCGACGAGGTCAACCACTCCGACAAGTGGGCCTTCACCACCCCCTTCGTCTGCGGTGCCACCAACCTGGGCGAGGCCCTGCGCCGCATCGCCGAGGGCGCGGCCATGATCCGCTCCAAGGGCGAGGCCGGCACCGGCAACGTCGTCGAGGCCGTCCGCCACCTGCGCCAGATCAAGAACGAGATCGCCAAGCTGCGCGGCTTCGACAACAACGAGCTGTTCGCCGCCGCCAAGGAACTGCGCGCCCCGTACGAGCTCGTCAAGGAGGTCGCCGAGCTCGGCAAGCTGCCCGTGGTGCTGTTCAGCGCCGGCGGCGTCGCCACCCCGGCCGACGCGGCCCTGATGCGCCAGCTCGGCGCCGAGGGCGTCTTCGTCGGCTCCGGCATCTTCAAGTCGGGCGACCCGGCCAAGCGCGCCGCCGCCATCGTGAAGGCCACCACCTTCTTCGACGACCCGAAGGTCATCGCGGACGCCTCCCGCAACCTGGGCGAGGCCATGGTCGGCATCAACTGCGACACCCTGCCCGAGGCCGAGCGCTACGCCAACCGCGGCTGGTAAGGCGCCACGACCATGGACAACACCCCCGTCATCGGTGTCCTGGCCCTCCAGGGCGACGTACGGGAGCACCTGATCGCCCTGGCCGCGGCGGACGCCGTGGCCAGGCCGGTCCGGCGTCCCGAGGAGCTCGCCGAGGTCGACGCCCTGGTGATCCCCGGCGGCGAGTCGACGACCATGTCGAAGCTCGCCGTCCTCTTCGGCATGCTGGAGCCGCTGCGCGAGCGCGTCCGCGGCGGCATGCCCGTGTACGGGACCTGCGCCGGCATGATCATGCTCGCCGACAAGCTGCTCGACGGCCGCGAGGACCAGGAGACGCTCGGCGGCATCGACATGATCGTCCGCCGCAACGCCTTCGGCCGGCAGAACGAGTCCTTCGAGGCGTCGATCGACTTCGCCGGCATCGACGGCGGACCCGTCGAGGGAGTCTTCATCCGCGCCCCCTGGGTGGAGTCCGTCGGCGCCGAGGTGCGGGTCCTGGCCACGTACGACGGCCACACGGTCGCCGTCCGCCAGGGCAACGTACTGGCCACGTCGTTCCACCCGGAGCTGACTGGGGACGACCGCGTGCACGCCTACTTCGTCGACATGGTGCGCACGGGGCTGTGAGCGGCTCCCGGTAGGATCAGGAGCGAACACCATTGGTTACGCGAAGGAGACAGGCGGATGTCCGGCCACTCTAAATGGGCTACGACGAAGCACAAGAAGGCCGTGATCGATGCCAAGCGCGGCAAGCTCTTCGCGAAGCTGATCAAGAACATCGAGGTCGCGGCCCGCATGGGCGGCGCCGACCCCGAGGGCAACCCGACGCTCTTCGACGCCATCCAGAAGGCCAAGAAGCAGTCGGTCCCTAACAAGAACATCGACTCCGCGGTCAAGCGCGGCGGCGGCCTCGAAGCCGGCGGCGTGGACTACGAGACGATCATGTACGAGGGCTACGGCCCCAACGGCGTCGCGGTGCTCATCGAGTGCCTCACCGACAACCGCAACCGCGCCGCCTCCGACGTCCGCGTCGCCATGACCCGCAACGGCGGCTCCATGGCCGACCCGGGCTCGGTCTCGTACCTGTTCAACCGCAAGGGCGTCATCATCCTGCCCAAGGGCGAACTGAGCGAGGACGACGTCCTCGGCGCGGTCCTCGACGCCGGCGCCGAAGAGGTCAACGACAACGGCGAGACGTTCGAGATCATCAGCGAGGCCACCGACCTGGTCGCGGTCCGCACCGCGCTCCAGGAGGCGGGCATCGACTACGACTCGGCCGACTCCAGCTTCGTCCCGACCATGCAGGTCGAGCTCGACGAAGAGGGCGCGCGCAAGATCTTCAAGCTGATCGACGCGCTGGAGGACAGCGACGACGTCCAGAACGTCTTCGCCAACTTCGACGTCTCGGACGAGGTCATGGAGAAGGTCGACGCCTGACCGGCGTCCACCTCCCACCGCAGGTGAGACGGGCCGACGGGGACACACCCCGTCGGCCCGCCGCGTTGTCGGTGCCACCCGGTAGCCTGCACCGACAGGTGGATCCGAGGAGGGGGGTGCGGTGCGCGTACTCGGTGTGGACCCGGGACTGACCCGCTGCGGCGTCGGCGTGGTCGAAGGCGTCGCCGGCCGGGCCCTGACCATGCGCGGGGTGGGCGTCGTCCGCACCCCGGCCGACGCGGAGCTCGGGGACCGGCTCGTCGCCGTCGAGCGCGGCATCGAGCAGTGGCTCGACGAGCACCGGCCCGAAGTCGTCGCCGTCGAGCGGGTCTTCAGCCAGCACAACGTCAGCACGGTCATGGGCACCGCCCAGGCCAGCGCCGTCGCCATGCTCTGCGCGGCCCGCCGCGGCATACCGGTCGCCCTGCACACCCCCAGCGAGGTGAAGGCCGCCGTCACCGGATCCGGCCGGGCCGACAAGGCCCAGGTCGGCGCCATGGTCACCAGGCTGCTGCGGCTCGCCGCCCCGCCCAGGCCGGCCGACGCGGCGGACGCCCTCGCGCTCGCCATCTGCCACATCTGGCGGGCACCCGCCCAGAACCGCCTCCAGCAGGCGGTCGCCCTGCACACCCCGAAAGGCCGAACCCGATGATCGCCTTCGTCAGCGGCCCGGTCGCCGCCCTCACCCCCACCCTCGCCGTCGTCGAGGTCGGGGGAGTGGGCATGGCCGTGCAGTGCACCCCGGGCACCATCGCCGGCCTGCGCATCGGGGAGCCCGCCCGCCTCGCCACCTCCCTGGTGGTCCGCGAGGACTCCCTCACCCTGTACGGCTTCGCCGACGACGACGAGAGGCAGGTCTTCGAACTCCTCCAGACCGCCAGCGGCGTCGGGCCGCGCCTCGCCCAGGCCATGCTCGGCGTCCACAGCCCCGACGCGCTGCGCCGCGCGGTCGAGTCCGGCGACGAGAAGGCCCTCACGGCCGTCCCCGGCATCGGCAAGAAGGGCGCCCAGAAGCTCCTCCTCGAACTCAAGGGCAAGCTCGGCGCCCCCGCCGGCACCGGGGCCCTCGTCGGCGCCCAGCGCGCCGCCGCCGGCCCCGCCCCCTGGACCGAGCAGCTCTCCGCCGCGCTCATGGGGCTGGGCTACGCCCCGCGCGAGGCCGAGGAGGCGGTCGCCGCCGTCACCCCGCAGGCCGAGGCCGCCATCGCCGAGAACGGCTCCGCGCCCGTCCCGCAGCTGCTGCGCGCCGCCCTGCAGTCCCTCAACCGCGCGCGCTGACCGGCCGCAGCCCCCGTACGAACCGAGAAGGCAGACTGACACCGTGAACTGGGACGACGAGACCGACCGCATTGTCGCGCCGGCTGCGGACGGCGAGGACACCGCCGTCGAGGCGGCCCTGCGGCCGAAGGACCTCGGCGAGTTCGTGGGCCAGGAGAAGGTCCGCCAGCAGCTGGACCTCGTCCTGAAGGCGGCCAGGCAGCGCGGGGCCACCGCCGACCACGTGCTGCTCTCGGGCGCCCCCGGCCTCGGCAAGACCACCCTCTCGATGATCATCGCGGCGGAGATGGGCGCCCCGATTCGGATCACCTCCGGCCCGGCCATCCAGCATGCCGGCGACCTCGCCGCGATCCTCTCCTCCCTCCAGGAGGGCGAGGTCCTCTTCCTCGACGAGATCCACCGCATGTCCCGGCCCGCCGAGGAGATGCTCTACATGGCCATGGAGGACTTCCGCGTCGACGTCATCGTCGGCAAGGGCCCCGGCGCCACCGCGATCCCCCTGGAGCTGCCCCCCTTCACCCTCGTCGGGGCGACCACCCGGGCAGGCCTCCTCCCGCCGCCGCTGCGCGACCGCTTCGGCTTCACCGGGCACATGGAGTTCTACGCCCCCGGGGAGCTCGAAAGGGTCATCCGCCGCTCCGCCGGACTCCTCGACGTCGAGATCGACCCGGCCGGCGCCGCCGAGATCGCGGGCCGCTCCCGCGGCACCCCCCGCATCGCGAACCGACTGCTGCGCCGCGTCCGCGACTACGCCCAGGTCCGGGCCGACGGGGTGATCACGCGCGAGGTGGCCGCCACCGCCCTGCAGGTGTACGAGGTCGACGGGCGCGGCCTGGACCGGCTCGACCGGGCCGTGCTGGAGGCCCTGCTGAAGCTGTTCGGCGGCGGTCCCGTCGGCCTGTCCACCCTCGCCGTCGCCGTCGGCGAGGAGCGCGAGACCGTCGAGGAGGTCGCCGAGCCGTTCCTCGTCCGCGAGGGCCTCCTCGCGCGCACCCCCCGCGGCCGGGTCGCGACCCCCGCCGCATGGGCTCACCTGGGACTTGTCCCGCCGCAGCAGGGCGTGACCGGATCGGCGGGGCAGCAGGGCCTGTTCGGAGTGTGACGGCGCGGAGGTTGGCCCGGCCGGGAACTGCGGTGCCATGCTGGGCGTTGTTCCATCGGTGCGGACTCGCCTAGACTCCGCCGATGCCGACCCTTCGGGTCGGCGTGCCCACCCCCGTAGAAAAAGGCCGTCTCCCGAGCGGTCGTGCGAAGGATCTCCGTCCCGTGAATCTCGTGACCCTCCTCCCGTTCATTGTGCTCATCGGGGCGATGTTCCTGATGACGCGCTCCGCGAAGAAGAAGCAGCAGCAGGCCGCGCAGATGCGCGACACCATGACGCCCGGCACCGGCATCCGCACCATCGGCGGCATGTACGCCACGGTCAAGGAGCTCGGCGACGACACCGTCACCCTCGAGGTGGCCCCCGGCGTCCACGCGATCTACGCGAAGATGGCCATCGCGGCGGTTCTGGAGGACGACGAGTACAACCGCATCGTCCACGGCACCGCGGCCCCGGCCGACGCGGACTCGCCCGTCGTCCCCGACGACATCTCGTCCCTGACCCGGGACGGGGCCGAGGCCCCGGAGGCCGGCCAGGCCGAGAAGGCCGACAAGGATGCCGCCGAGGAGCCCAAGCTCGACCTGGGCAAGAAGGACGCCGACGGCAAGGGCGACGGCGAGGGCGGCGCGAAGTAACGCGCGGCCGGGACCGCGGGACCGCCCGACCGGCGGCCGCGCGGTCCCGCTTGTGACACTTCTGCGGGGGGCAGGGGTCCCCACCACACATTTCGTGGCCGTCCGCGCGCTGACCCGGCGCGGGACGGTTGGACAGGGAGATACGACAAGGTGGCAGCACCGAAGAAGGGCCGGCGGCCCACGGGGGCGCAGGGGAGGCCGGGGCGCGCCCTGGCGGTCATCCTGATCGCGATGGTGGCGCTCACCGCGGGGATGTTCCTCACGAAGCAGACGACGCCCCGGCTCGGCATCGACCTCGCGGGCGGCACGAGCATCACGCTCAAGGCCAAGAGCGAGCCGGGCAAGCCGGACGCGATCAACGAGACCAACATGAACACGGCGGTCGGCATCATCGAGCGCCGCGTCAACGGTCTCGGCGTCTCGGAGGCCGAGGTCCAGACCCAGGGCCGCGACCACATCATCGTGAACATCCCCAAGGGGACGAACGAGAAGCAGGCCCGCGAGCAGGTCGGCACCACCGCCCAGCTCTACTTCCGACCGGTCCTGGCGTTCGCCGACGGCGCCCCGGCGGCGCCCGAGACCGCGCCGAGCCCGTCCGCCAGCCCCTCCGGCGCCCCCAAGGCCGAGGGCAGCTCCAAGCCCAGCGCGTCGGCCACCCCGTCGTCCAGCGCCACTTCCCAGGGCCGTGCGCTCAGCGAGGCCCTCAAGGCCCCCGCCGCTACGGCCTCTCCCTCGCCCTCGGCGAGCGAGTCGAAGAAGGCAGACGACAACAAGGCCGCCCCGTCCCCCGCCCCGACCCCGTCGGGCGCGGACGCGGCCGTGGCGGGCCTCCAGGCCAAGTTCGCCGCCCTGGACTGCACCGACGAGGCGCAGCGCGCCACCGCCGGCAAGGAGGCCAAGCCCGAGGAGCCGACGGTGGCCTGCGGCCAGCGCGGCGACGCCTGGGGCAAGTGGATCCTCGGCCCGGCGGGTGTCGCCGGTACGGACGTCAAGGACGCCAAGGGCGTCGTCGACCCGCAGCGCGGCATGTGGATCGTCACGATGGAGTTCACCGACAAGGGCGCCGACAAGTTCGCCAAGATCACCGGTGAGCTCGCCACCAAGCAGGCACCGCAGAACCAGTTCGCGATCGTGCTCGACGGCCAGGTCATCTCCGACCCGTCCGTCAGCCAGGCGCTGACCGGCGGCAACGCCGAGATCTCCGGCGGCTTCACCCAGCAGTCCGCGCAGGACCTGGGCAACATGCTCTCCTACGGCGCCCTGCCGCTGTCCTTCCAGGAGGACAGCGTCACCACCGTCACCGCCGCGCTCGGCGGCGAGCAGCTGAAGGCCGGCCTCATCGCCGGCGCCATCGGCCTGTTCCTCGTGGTCGTCTACCTGCTCGTGTACTACCGGGGCCTGTCCCTGATCGCCATCGTCAGCCTGCTGGTCTCCGCGATCCTCACGTACACGCTCATGGCGCTGCTCGGCAAGGCGATCGGCTTCGCGCTGAACCTGCCGGCCGTCTGCGGTGCCATCGTCGCGATCGGCATCACCGCGGACTCGTTCATCGTGTACTTCGAGCGCATCCGCGACGAGATCCGCGAGGGCCGCACCCTGCGACCCGCCGTGGAGCGGGCCTGGCCGCGCGCCCGGCGCACCATCCTGGTGTCCGACTTCGTGTCGTTCCTGGCCGCCGCGGTGCTGTTCGTCGTCACCGTCGGCAAGGTGCAGGGCTTCGCCTTCACGCTCGGCCTGACCACCCTGCTCGACGTGGTCGTGGTGTTCCTCTTCACCAAGCCGATCATGACGCTGCTGGCCCGTACGAAGTTCTTCTCCAGCGGTCACCCCTGGTCCGGACTCGACCCGAAGCGGCTCGGCGCCAAGCCGCCGCTGCGCCGGTCCCGCCGCACCGGCCCCGTCACCGCTCCCGTCGACGCAAAGGAGGCGTGAGAGATGTCGAAGCTGGGAGATCTCGGCGCCAAGCTGTACCGCGGCGAGGTCGGGTACGACTTCGTCGGCAAGCGCTTCGTCTGGTACGGCGTTTCCATCCTGATCACCATCACGGCGATCGTGGCCCTGGCCGTCCAGGGCCTCAACATGGGCATCGAGTTCAAGGGCGGTGCCGTCTTCACGACCGGCAAGACCACCGTCTCCGACACCAAGGCCCGTGAGCTCGCCAAGGAGGCCTCCGGCCACGAGGCGATCGTCCAGAAGCTCGGCAACGGCACGCTGCGCATCCAGATCGCCAGCCTGGACACCGACTCCGCGGCCGACGTCAAGAAGGAGCTGGCGACCGGCCTGAAGATGCCGGAGCAGGACATCAACGCGGACCTGGTCGGCCCGAGCTGGGGCGAGCAGATCGCGAACAAGGCCTGGACCGGCCTCGGCGTCTTCATGATCCTCGTGGTGATCTACCTCGCCATCGCCTTCGAGTGGCGGATGGCGGTCGCCGCGCTGATCGCCCTGGTCCACGACCTCACCATCACCGTCGGCATCTACGCGCTCGTCGGCTTCGAGGTCACCCCGGGCACCGTGATCGGCCTGCTGACCATCCTCGGCTACTCCCTCTACGACACCGTCGTCGTCTTCGACGGCCTGAAGGAGAGCTCGAAGGACATCACCAAGCAGACCCGCTACACCTACGCCGAGGTCGCCAACCGCAGCATCAACGGCACCCTGGTCCGCTCCATCAACACCACGGTCGTCGCACTGCTGCCGGTCGCCGGCCTGCTGTTCATCGGCGGCGGCTTCCTGGGCGCCGGCATGCTGAACGACATCTCGCTGTCGCTGTTCGTCGGCCTCGCGGCCGGCGCGTACTCCTCGATCTTCATCGCGACCCCGCTGGTCGTCGACCTCAAGGAGCGCGAGCCGGCGATCAAGGCGCTGCGCAAGCGGGTCCTCGCCAAGCGGGCCGCGGGCGCGGCCAAGGGCGGCTCCGCCGAGGACGAGCAGGCGTACGGCTCCGACGAGGCCCCGCAGATCGTGGCGCAGGGCCGGGCGGAGCGGCGCCGGTGAGCCCGGCGGCGCCCGAGGTCCGCGAGCTGCTGCTCGCCCGGATCAAGGACATCCCGGACTACCCGAAGCCGGGCGTGGTATTCAAGGACATCACGCCGCTGCTGGCCGACCCGCAGGCGTTCGCCGCGCTGACGGACACCCTCGCGGGCCTCGCCGCCCGCTACGGCGCCACGAAGATCGTCGGCCTGGAGGCGCGCGGCTTCATCCTCGCGGCCCCCGTCGCCGTGCAGGCGGGCGTCGGCTTCGTCCCGGTCCGCAAGGCCGGCAAGCTGCCGGGCGCGACGCTGGCACAGGCGTACGAGCTGGAATACGGCACCGCGGAGATCGAGGTGCACGCCGAGGACCTGAAGCCCGGCGACCGGGTCATGGTCATCGACGATGTCCTGGCCACCGGCGGCACCGCCGAGGCCTCGCTGTCGCTGATCCGCCGGGCCGGCGCCGACGTCGCCGGTGTGGCGGTGCTCATGGAGCTGTCCTTCCTGCCCGGCCGCGCGCGGCTGGCGGAGGGCCTGGCCGGCGCACCGCTGGACGCGCTGATCACCGTCTGACGGGCGCAGTACGCCCCCGGCCCGCCGAGCGGCGGGTTTCCCGGACCTCCCCGGGGAACCCGCCGCTCCGCCGTTTCCGGGCGGCTCCGCCCCGGGCAGGGGGTCCGCCGTACAGACCGGGGAAGGGCCGGGGAACGGCCCGGGGAACGGGCCGGCGGAACCCTCGCTACCATTGGTTATCCGGACCTGACCGGGGCACCGGATCCTCCCCCGGACTCCGCCCGGGGGGACGCCCAGAGGAGCGCTCTTGCCAGACGAGGTCCAGCCACTCTCCGCCGCGCAGCCCGACCCGAAGGCCGACCGTGCCGCGGCGCCCCCCGCCACGCCCCCGCCGGCGCCGCCCGCGAAGCCCGCCAAGCCCGCGCACACCAGGCCCGCGCCGGCGAAGTCCGCAGGGTCGTCCAACCGCGTCCGGGCCCGGCTCGCCCGCCTCGGCGTCCAGCGTTCCAACCCGTACAACCCGGTACTGGAACCCCTCCTGCGCATCGTCCGCAGCAACGACCCGAAGATCGAGACGGCCACGCTGCGCCAGATCGAGCAGGCGTACCAGGTCGCCGAGCGCTGGCACCGCGGCCAGAAGCGCAAGAGCGGCGACCCGTACATCACCCACCCGCTCGCCGTCACCACGATCCTCGCCGAACTCGGCATGGACCCGGCCACACTGATGGCCGGCCTGCTCCACGACACCGTCGAGGACACCGACTACGGGCTGGAGGACCTGCGGCGCGACTTCGGCGACGCCGTCGCCCTCCTCGTCGACGGCGTCACCAAGCTGGACCGGGTCAAGTTCGGCGAGGCCGCGCAGGCCGAGACCGTCCGCAAGATGGTCGTCGCCATGGCGAAGGACCCGCGCGTCCTCGTCATCAAGCTCGCCGACCGCCTGCACAACATGCGCACCATGCGCTACCTCAAGCGGGAGAAGCAGGAGAAGAAGGCCCGCGAGACCCTGGAGATCTACGCCCCGCTCGCCCACCGCCTGGGCATGAACACGATCAAGTGGGAGCTGGAAGACCTCTCCTTCGCGATCCTCTACCCCAAGATGTACGACGAGATCGTCCGGCTGGTCGCCGAGCGCGCCCCCAAGCGGGACGAGTACCTCGCCGTCGTCATCGACGAGGTGCAGACCGACCTCAGAGCGGCCCGCATCAAGGCCACCGTCACCGGCCGCCCCAAGCACTACTACAGCGTCTACCAGAAGATGATCGTCCGCGGACGCGACTTCGCGGAGATCTACGACCTGGTCGGCATCCGCGTCCTCGTCGACACCGTCCGCGACTGCTACGCGGCACTGGGCACCGTCCACGCCCGCTGGAACCCGGTTCCGGGGCGGTTCAAGGACTACATCGCGATGCCCAAGTTCAACATGTACCAGTCGCTCCACACGACGGTCATCGGCCCGGGCGGCAAGCCCGTCGAACTGCAGATCCGCACCTTCGACATGCACCGCCGCGCCGAGTACGGCATCGCCGCGCACTGGAAGTACAAGCAGCAGACCGTCGCCGGAGCATCCAAGATCCGCACGGACGTCCCGCAGGCCGCCAAGGGCAGCGCCGGACAGGACACCGTCAACGACATGGCCTGGCTGCGCCAGCTCCTCGACTGGCAGAAGGAGACCGAGGACCCCGGCGAGTTCCTCGACTCGCTGCGCTTCGACCTCTCCCGCAACGAGGTCTTCGTCTTCACCCCGAAGGGCGACGTCATCGCCCTGCCCGCCGGGGCCACCCCCGTCGACTTCGCGTACGCCGTCCACACCGAGGTCGGCCACCGGACCATAGGCGCCCGCGTCAACGGCCGCCTCGTCCCCCTGGAGTCCACCCTCGACAACGGCGATCTCGTCGAGGTCTTCACCTCCAAGGCCGAAGGCGCCGGACCGTCCCGCGACTGGCTCGGCTTCGTCAAATCGCCGCGCGCCCGCAACAAGATCCGCGCCTGGTTCTCCAAGGAGCGCCGCGACGAGGCCATCGAGCACGGCAAGGACGCCATCGCACGGGCCATGCGCAAGCAGAACCTGCCGATCCAGCGCATCCTGACCGGCGACTCCCTCGTCACCCTCGCGCACGAGATGCGCTACCCCGACATCTCGTCCCTGTACGCCGCGATCGGCGAGGGCCACGTCGCCGCGCAAGGCGTCGTCCAGAAGCTCGTCCAGGCCCTCGGCGGCGAGGAAGCGGCCAACGAGGACATCGAGGAGAGCGTCCCGCCCTCCCGGGCCCGCACGAAGCGGCGCGGCAGCGCCGACCCCGGCGTGGTCGTCAAGGGCGTCGACGACGTGTGGGTCAAGCTCGCCCGCTGCTGCACCCCCGTCCCCGGCGACCCGATCATCGGGTTCGTCACCCGCGGCAGTGGCGTATCGGTTCACCGCGCAGACTGCGTCAACGTGGACTCGCTCTCCCAGCAGCCCGAGCGGATCCTCGAAGTCGAGTGGGCGCCCACCCAGTCCTCGGTCTTCCTGGTCGCCATCCAGGTCGAGGCCCTGGACAGATCCCGCCTGCTCTCGGACGTCACCCGGGTCCTGTCGGACCAGCACGTGAACATCCTCTCCGCGGCCGTCCAGACCTCCCGCGACCGGGTGGCCACCTCCCGGTTCACCTTCGAGATGGGCGACCCGAAGCACCTGGGACACGTCCTGAAGGCCGTGCGCGGCGTCGAGGGCGTCTACGACGTCTACCGCGTCACCTCGGCCCGCAGGCCGTAGACCCGGCCGGCGGGAGAGCCCCGGACACACGGAGGGCCCCGGTACGCGCCGCGTACCGGGGCCCTCCCGCCGTTCCGGCCGGGGCCGAAGGCCCCTGGGCCCGGCAGGCCTCAGCCGCCGAACTCCTCCAGGCCCTTCAGCGCCTGGTCCAGCAGCGCCTGGCGGCCCTCCAGCTCACGCGCAAGCTTGTCGGCCTTCGCGTTGTTGCCCGCCGCACGCGCCGCGTCGACCTCCGCGCGCAGCTTGTCGACCGCCGCCTGGAGCTGGCCCGTCAGGCCGGCCGCACGGGCCCGCGCCTCCGGGTTCGTCCGGCGCCACTCGCCCTCCTCGGCCTCCTGGATCGCCCGCTCGACGGCGTGCATGCGGCCCTCGACCTTGGCCCGGGCGTCCCGCGGCACGTGGCCGATGGCCTCCCAGCGCTCGTTGACCGACCGGAACGCGGCCCGGGCCGCCTTCAGGTCCGTCACCGGGACGAGCTTCTCGGCCTCCTCGGCCAGCTCCTCCTTCAGCTTGAGGTTCTCCACCTGCTCGGCGTCGCGCTCGGCGAACACCTCGCTGCGCGCCGCGAAGAAGACGTCCTGCGCACCGCGGAAACGGTTCCACAGGTCGTCCTCGGCCTCGCGCTGCGCCCGGCCCGCCGCCTTCCAGTCGGCCATCAGCTCCCGGTACCGCGCGGCCGTCGGACCCCAGTCCGTCGACCCCGACAGCGCCTCCGCCTCGGCGACCAGCCTCTCCTTCACCTTGCGGGCGTCCTCGCGCTGCGCGTCCAGCGCGGCGAAGTGCGCCTTGCGGCGCTTGGAGAAGGCGGAGCGGGCGTGCGAGAAGCGGTGCCACAGCTCGTCGTCCGACTTGCGGTCCAGCCGCGGCAGGCCCTTCCAGGTGTCCACCAGGGCGCGGAGCCGCTCGCCCGCCGAACGCCACTGGTCGCTCTGCGCCAGCTCCTCGGCTTCGGCCACCAGGGCCTCCTTGGCCGTGCGGGCCTCGTCCGCCTGCTTGGCCTTCTGCGCCCGGCGCTCCTCGCGCCGCGCCTCGACCGTCGCGACCAGCTTGTCCAGCCGGACGCGCAGCGCGTCCAGGTCGCCGACGGCGTGGTGCTCGTCGACCTGCGTGCGCAGGTGGTCGATCGCCGTCTGCGCGTCCTTGGCGGACAGATCGGTGGTCCGCACCCGCCGCTCGAGGAGGCCGATCTCGACCACCAGGCCCTCGTACTTGCGCTCGAAGTAGGCCAGGGCCTCCTCGGGGGTGCCCGCCTGCCACGAGCCGACGACCTTCTCCCCCTCGGCAGTACGCACGTACACGGTGCCCGTCTCGTCGACGCGGCCCCACGGGTCGCTGCTCACAGCGCCTCCTCCACCTGATGCCTGCAAAGGGGGTCGCCCCCTGGGCATCGTCCACAGTTTCCTCGGGCGGGCAGCACCCGCCCTGCACAACGCCAACATAGGCGACCGCCGGGCCGGCTGTCCGCATCCCGCACGACGCAATATCGCCGCACGGGCGCGGGGCCGGCCGGACGCGGCGCCGCCGCCCCCGTCAGTTCCGGGTGACGGTGCCCTTCTCGATGGTCACGGGGGTCTTCGGGGCCCCGTCCTGGCCGCCGTCGGCGGTGCCCGCCTTGGCGACCTCCTCCAGCGCCTTCATGCCCCCCGCGTCGATCTTGCCGAACGGGGTGTACGACGGCGCCAGCGGGCTGTCCTTGTAGACCAGGAAGAACTGGCTGCCGCCGCTGTGCGGCCGACCGGTGTTCGCCATCGCCACCGTGCCCGCCGGGTAGACCACCTGGCCCTGCTCGTTCGGCTTGCCCAGCGCGTCCAGGTTCTCGTCCGCGATCGTGTAGCCCGGGCCGCCCATGCCGGTGCCCTCCGGGTCGCCGCACTGCAGCACGTAGATCCCCGAGGTGGTCAGGCGGTGGCACTTCGTGTTGTCGAAGAAGCCCTTGTCCGCCAGCGCCTTGAACGAGTTGACGGTCTCCGGAGTCTTGGCCGCGTCCATCTCGACCTTGACCTCACCCGCGCTCGTCTTCAGCGCGAAGGTGTACTTCGCCTTCTGGTCGATCGCCATCGCGGGCGCCGGGGAGGCCTTCGGGCTCGCCGACGCCGTCGGGTCCGCCGCCGGGTCGGCGGCATTGTCCTTCTTGCCGGAGTCGAACACCCCGCCCACCACCAGGCCGACCAGCGTCGCGGCCACCACGGCCGCCGCCGCGCCCGCGATGACCGCCCGCTGCCGCGCCTTGCGACGGGCCTCGGCGCGCCGCTTCTGCTGACGCTCGAACTTCTCCCTGGCGAGCTGTCGCCGCCGCTGATCGCTCGTGACCACCGGGTCGTCTCCTTGTGCGTGTCTGGTACCGCTGTCCGGGCACGGTATGGCCGTACCGTATATGGGTTCGCTGTGGAACGAGCCGCGCCGGTAGGCTCTGAGCAGCAGCATTGGCGGACAACCACCGCAGCTGCAGCTCCCGCCGGACGAAGAATGAGGACGAACGTGCTGATTGCCGGGTTCCCCGCCGGGGCCTGGGGGACCAACTGCTACGTGGTCGCCCCCGCCGCCGGTGAGGAGTGCGTGATCATCGACCCGGGCCACCAGGCGGCCCAGGGCGTCGAGGAGACCCTCCGCAAGCACCGGCTCAAGCCCGTGGCCGTCGTCCTCACCCACGGCCACATCGACCACGTGGCCTCCGTCGTCCCGGTGTGCGGAGCGCACGACGTGCCGGCCTGGATCCACCCCGAGGACCGCTACATGATGAGCGACCCGGAGAAGGCCCTCGGCCGCTCCATCGGGATGCCGCTCATGGGCGAGCTGACCATCGGCGAGCCGGACGACGTCCGCGAGCTCACCGACGGCGCCGGGCTGAAACTGGCCGGCCTCGACTTCACGGTGGCGCACGCGCCCGGCCATACCAAGGGGTCGGTGACCTTCCGGATGCCCGAGCAGGCGGACATCCCGCCGGTGTTCTTCTCGGGCGACCTCCTCTTCGCCGGCTCCATCGGACGCACCGACCTGCCCGGCGGCTCCCACGCCGAGATGCTCGAGTCGCTGGCCCGCGTGTGCCTGCCCCTCGACGACTCGACCGTGGTGCTGTCCGGCCACGGTCCCCAGACCACCATCGGCCGCGAGCGCGCGACCAACCCGTACCTGCGGGAGGTCGCCGCCGGCCTGGCAGCGGACCCCACGGCCGCTCCACGACGAGGAATGTGACGAGACTTTCGTGAGCACCTTCAAGGCCCCCAAGGGCACGTACGACCTGATTCCGCCCCGCTCGGCCAAGTTCCTGGCGGTCCGCGAGGCCATCGCCGCGCCCCTGCGCAACTCCGGCTACGGGTACGTGGAGACCCCCGGCTTCGAGAACGTCGAGCTGTTCTCCCGTGGCGTCGGCGAGTCCACGGACATCGTGTCCAAGGAGATGTACACCCTCACGACCCGCGGGGGCGACAAGCTCGCGCTGCGCCCCGAGGGCACCGCGTCCGTGCTGCGCGCGGCCCTGGAGGCCAACCTCCACAAGCAGGGCAACCTGCCGGTCAAGCTCTACTACTCCGGCTCGTACTACCGCTACGAGCGCGCCCAGGCCGGCCGCTACCGCCACTTCTCGCAGGTCGGCGCCGAGGCGATCGGCGCCGAGGACCCCGCCCTGGACGCCGAGCTGATCATCCTGGCCGACCAGGCCTACCGCTCGCTGGGGCTTAAGAACTTCCGGATCCTGCTGAACTCCCTGGGCGACAAGGAGTGCCGTCCCGCGTACCGCGAGACCCTCCAGGCGTTCCTGCGCGGGCTCGACCTGGACGAGGAGACCCTCCGCCGCGCCGAGATCAACCCTCTGCGGGTCCTCGACGACAAGCGGCCCGAGGTCCAGAAGCAGCTCGCCGACGCACCCCTGCTGCGCGACTACCTCTGCGACGGGTGCAAGGCGTACCACGAGGAGGTGCGCGCGCTGGTCACCGCGGCGGGCGTCGTCTTCGAGGACGACCCGAAGCTGGTCCGCGGCCTGGACTACTACACCCGCACCACCTTCGAGTTCGTCCACGGCGGCCTGGGCTCGCAGTCCGCGGTCGGCGGCGGCGGCCGCTACGACGGCCTGTCCGAGATGATCGGCGGCCCGGCACTGCCGTCGGTGGGCTGGGCGCTCGGCGTCGACCGCACCGTCCTGGCCCTGGAGGCCGAGGGCGTCGAGCTGGACATCGCACGGAGCACCGACGTCTTCGCCGTCGCGCTGGGCGACGCGAAGCCGACCGTGTTCGGCCTGGTCACCGAGCTGCGCCGGGCCGGTGTGTCCGCGGACATGTCGTACGGCGGCAAGGGCCTCAAGGGCGCCATGAAGGACGCCAACCGCTCGGGCGCCCGCTTCGCCGTCGTCGCGGGGGACCGCGACCTCGCCGAGGGCGTCGTCCAGCTCAAGGACATGGAGTCCGGCGAGCAGACGGCCGTGCCGCTGGACGCCCTGGTCGAGAGCGTGCGCGCGAAGCTCGCGTGATGTGTCGAGGCCGGACGGCGGACACCGTCCGGCCTCGAACCCCGCGAGTGCGGGGAGCAGGCGCCGCCGTTCGTCTCGAAGGCGTACATCTCCGGGTCATCCCCGCACCGTCGGGGAGCAGCTGACCGGACAACGACCGGCGGCCGCACGCGGTTACCGCCCGGCAGGCCCCACAGGACCGTGCGGCAGAATGCAGCGCATGACGACGACTACAGGCGACACGACCGTGCGGACCGTCGGCGCGAGCAGGGCCCTGGCCTGGCTGCTGGTGATCACCGGCGCGGCCGGGCTGCTGGCGGCCTGGGTGATCACGATCGACAAGTTCAAGCTGCTGGAGGACCCGAACTTCACGCCCGGGTGCAGCCTGAACCCCATCGTCTCCTGCGGCAACATCATGAAGAGCGAGCAGGCGGCGGTGTTCGGCTTCCCGAACCCCATGCTCGGCCTCGTCGCCTACGGCATCGTGGTCTGCGTCGGCATGAGCATCCTGGCCGGGGCCCGCTTCCGGCGCTGGTACTGGCTCACCTTCAACGCCGGCACCCTCTTCGGCGTCGTCTTCTGCGCCTGGCTGACGTACCAGTCGCTGTACAGCATCAGCGCGCTCTGCCTGTGGTGCTGCCTGGCCTGGGCCGCCACCATCCTGATGTTCTGGTACGTCACCGCGCACAACGTCCGCGAGGGGCTGCTGCCCGCACCGGCCTGGCTGCGGAACTTCCTCGACGAGTTCACCTGGGTGCTGCCCGTGCTGCACATCGGGATCATCGGCATGCTGATCCTGACCCGCTGGTGGGACTTCTGGACCTCCTGAGCCCGCCCGGCCTGTCGGCGGGAGCGCTTAGGCTTCCCGTGTGGAACCAGACCTGTTCACCGCCGCAGCCGAAGACCGCGCGGAGAAGGATCCGGCGAGCTCCCCGCTCGCCGTCCGGATGCGCCCGCGCACCCTGGACGAGGTCGTCGGGCAGCAGCACCTGCTGAAGCCGGGCTCGCCGCTGCGGCGGCTGGTCGGCGAGGGCGCGGGCGGCCCGGCCGGTTCCTCGTCGGTGATCCTGTGGGGCCCGCCGGGCACCGGCAAGACGACCCTGGCGTACGTGGTGAGCCAGGCGACGCAGAAGCGCTTCGTGGAGCTGTCCGCGATCACCGCCGGCGTCAAGGAGGTCCGGGCCGTCATCGAGGGCGCCCGGCGCGCCGCCGGCGGCTACGGCAAGGAGACCGTCCTCTTCCTCGACGAGATCCACCGCTTCAGCAAGGCGCAGCAGGACTCCCTGCTCCCGGCCGTCGAGAACCGCTGGGTGACCCTGATCGCGGCGACGACCGAGAACCCGTACTTCTCGGTGATCTCCCCGCTGCTGTCGCGCTCGCTTCTGCTGACGCTGGAGCCGCTGTCCGACGGGGACCTGAGCGGCCTGCTGCACCGGGCGCTGGCCGAGGAGCGGGGGCTGGGCGGGGCGGTGTCGCTGCCGGAGGACGCGGAGGCGCACCTGCTGCGGATCGCGGGCGGGGACGCCCGGCGGGCGCTGACGGCGCTGGAGGCGGCCGCGGGGGCGGCCCTCGCCAAGGGCGAGGACGAGATCACGCTGGGGACGGTGGAGGAGACCGTCGACCGGGCGGCCGTGAAGTACGACCGGGACGGCGACCAGCACTACGACGTGGCGAGCGCCCTGATCAAGTCGATCCGCGGCTCCGACGTGGACGCGGCCCTGCACTACCTGGCGCGGATGATCGAGGCGGGGGAGGACCCGCGGTTCATCGCGCGGCGCCTGATGATCTCGGCGAGCGAGGACATCGGGCTGGCCGATCCGAACGCGCTGCCGCTGGCGGTGGCCGCCGCGCAGGCGGTGGCGATGATCGGCTTCCCGGAGGCGGCGCTGACCCTGTCGCACGCGACGATCGCGCTGGCGCTCGCCCCGAAGTCGAACACGGCGACGACGGCGATCGGCGCGGCCCTCGCGGACGTGCGGGCGGGTCTGGCCGGGACGGTGCCCGCACACCTGCGGGACGGGCACTACAAGGGCGCGGCGAAGCTCGGGCACGCGGTGGGGTACGTGTACCCGCACGACGTTCCGGGGGCGATCGCGGCGCAGCAGTACGCGCCGGACGCGGTGCACGGCAAGCGGTACTACGAGCCGACGCGGTACGGCGCGGAGGCGCGCTACGCGGACGTGGTGGAGAAGGTCCGCGAGCGGCTCCGCGGCGCGGGCGGCGCCTGACCGGCCGCCGGTGAACCCGGCGGAGGGGTTCCTAGCGGCCGGCCGCGGCGAAGAGGTGGTGCATCGCGCGGCGCAGGCCGCACACGTCGCGCACCGGGGCGGGGAAGTCGAAGCGGGCGTCGAAGGAGGAGGACACCGCGGCGCCGGGTCGGCTGAAGCGGACGCGCAGGCCGAGGCGGTCCAGGGCCAGGGGGACGGCGGTGAGGGCGCCGTCGCGGCGGGGGCCCAGCAGGGAGCCGAGGTCGGCGACCCGGTCGCGGTGTGCGGCGGCGAGGTGCTGGAGGAGCTCGGTCTCGTGGTCCAGGAGGGGGTCGGGTTCGGCGGAGGCGAGGTCGTCGGGGTCGACGTGCTCGGCGCCCCACAGGTCGTCGAGGGAGATCTCGCCGACCTCCAGGCGCAGCAGCACCCATCCGGGGCGGGAGTCCAGGCCGAGGAGTCCGCCGACGGGGCGGCGCTCGGCGAGGAGGGCGGCGCAGGCGGCGCGCTCGGCCGCCGGGACCCGCGTCAGCCACCCCGCGAGCCACGCGCGGCCTCGGATACGATGGGGCACGGACACCGGCGCCACATCCGTGATCTCGATCACGGCGGTGAGGTCGTCGTCCTGGGCGTGAGCGGCTGCCCTGGCAGCCGCGGATTCCCCTGGTACCAGGAGAAGCACGTCCCCGTCCGGGGTGACGGTCCGCGCGGCCGGCACCCCTGTCCACCACTCTCCCTGGTCGTGAGCACCCGGCAGCGTGAGGGATACTGAGGCGTTGGACTCTACGAGGGTTCGTACGCGTTCGGCTCCGGTGAGCTGCCGAACGCCTTCCCTGGGACGCGGCTGACCTTGTTCATCGTCGTCGAAAGCGGATTCCGGTTGATGGGAATCCGAACTCCGATGCGCTCTGGGCAGGGGGATCCCATGCGGTCGAGACATTACGTCCTCCTCGATAAGGTAAGCCTCACCTAACTTACATGGAGGTAGGTTCCCCGTGAACCAGAAGCGACCCAAGGTCAAGAAGTCGCGTGCTCTCGGCATCGCCCTGACGCCGAAGGCCGTCAAGTACTTCGAGGCCCGCCCCTACCCGCCGGGCGAGCACGGCCGTGGCCGCAAGCAGAACTCGGACTACAAGGTCCGTCTGCTCGAGAAGCAGCGTCTGCGCGCCCAGTACGACATCTCCGAGCGCCAGATGGCCCGCGCCTACGACCGCGCCAAGAAGGCCGAGGGCAAGACGGGCGAGGCGCTGGTCGTCGAGCTCGAGCGTCGCCTCGACGCCCTGGTCCTGCGTTCGGGCATCGCCCGCACCATCTACCAGGCCCGCCAGATGGTCGTCCACGGCCACATCGAGGTCAACGGCGCCAAGGTCGACAAGCCGTCGTTCCGTGTCCGCCCGGACGACGTCATCACCGTGCGCGAGCGCAGCCGCGAGAAGGTCCCGTTCCAGATCGCCCGCGAGGGCGGCTACGCAGGCGAGGGCGAGACCCCGCGCTACCTGCAGGTCAACCTGAAGGCCCTGGCCTTCCGCCTGGACCGCGACCCGAACCGCAAGGAGATCCCGGTCATCTGCGACGAGCAGCTCGTCGTCGAGTACTACGCCCGCTGATCCAGCGGACGCAGGCTCACAGCCGGTCAGCCCGCCGGCTCCCCCTCGGGGGAGCCGGCGGGCTTCCTGCTTGCCGGCCCCTGCCGCCCGGGCGCGGCCCCGCCGACCCGGTATTCCGGTACGGCGGCGGATCTCCGGCGCGATAGGGTCGGAGGACGACTTTTCGACGTAGCGACCAACATGCAGAGAGCGGTGCAACGTGTCCGGTGGAGAGGTGGCCGGGATCCTCGTGGCCGTCTTCTGGGCCATCCTCGTCTCCTTCCTCGCCGTGGCGCTGGCGAGGCTGGCGCAGGTGCTCAAGGCGACCACCAAGCTGGTGGCCGACGTGACCGAGCAGGCAGTCCCCCTGCTCGCCGACGCCTCCACCACCGTCCGCTCCGCGCGCACCCAGCTCGACCGGGTCGACGCCATCGCGAGCGACGTCCAGGAGGTCACGTCCAACGCCTCCGCCCTGTCCTCGACCGTGGCCTCCACCTTCGGAGGCCCGCTCGTCAAGGTCGCCGCCTTCGGCTACGGGGTCCGCAAGGCCCTGGGCAGGACGCAGGACGGGGCGCCGCGCACCGCCGAACGGCGTACCGTGATCGTTGGCCGCACGGTGCCGGCCGCGCGGCGCCGTAAGCAGAAGGGCTGAGAGAGCCGATGTTCCGCCGAGCCTTCTGGTTCACCGCAGGCGCAGCCGCCGGCGTGTGGGCCACCACCAAGGTCAACCGCCGGCTGAAGCAGCTGACGCCGGAGAGCCTCGCCGCCCAGGCCGCCGACAAGGCCGTCGAGGCCGGCCACCGGCTCAAGCACTTCGCCCTCGACGTCAAAGCGGGAATGTCGCAGCGCGAGGACGAGCTGAACGACGCACTGGGGTTGTGCCGGTCCGAAGAAGGCGCAGCCCGGCCCGACAACGTCACCGCCCTCCCGGGGCCGCGGCGGCTGCAGGCCATCGAGAACCCGCAACGCACCACCCACCGACCGAACTTCTCCCACATCAACCGGAATGAGGACCACTGATGGAGTCGGCTGAAATCCGCCGCCGCTGGCTGAGCTTCTTCGAGGAGCGCGGTCATGCCGTTGTCCCTTCGGCGTCGCTCATCGCGGACGACCCGACTCTGCTGCTGGTCAACGCGGGCATGGTCCCGTTCAAGCCGTACTTCCTCGGTGAGACCAAGCCGCCGGCCCCGCGGGCCACCAGCGTGCAGAAGTGCGTCCGCACCCCGGACATCGAAGAGGTCGGCAAGACGACCCGCCACGGCACGTTCTTCCAGATGTGCGGCAACTTCTCCTTCGGCGACTACTTCAAGGAAGGCGCCATCAAGCTGGCCTGGGAGCTGCTGACCACCCCGGTGGCGGACGGCGGCTACGGGCTGGAGCCGGAGAAGCTCTGGATCACCGTCTACCAGGACGACGACGAGGCCGAGCAGATCTGGCGCGACGTGATCGGCGTCCCCGCCGAGCGCATCCAGCGCCTGGGCAAGAAGGACAACTTCTGGTCCATGGGCGTCCCCGGCCCCTGCGGCCCCTGCTCCGAGATCAACTACGACCGCGGCCCCGAGTTCGGCGTCGAGGGCGGCCCCGCCGTCAACGACGAGCGGTACGTGGAGATCTGGAACCTCGTCTTCATGCAGTACGAGCGGGGTGTCGGCGACGGCAAGGAGGACTTCCCGATCCTCGGCGACCTGCCGTCGAAGAACATCGACACCGGTCTCGGCCTCGAACGCCTGGCGATGATCCTCCAGGGTGTCCGGAACATGTACGAGACCGACACCCTGCGCGTCGTCATGGACAAGGCGACCGAGCTGACCGGGGTCCGCTACGGCGCCTCCCAGGAGACCGACGTGTCGATGCGCGTGGTCGCCGACCACATGCGCACCTCCGTCATGCTCATCGGCGACGGCGTCACCCCCGGCAACGAGGGCCGCGGCTACGTGCTGCGCCGCATCATGCGCCGCGCCATCCGCAACATGCGCCTCATGGGCGCCACGGGCCCGGTCGTCCAGGAGCTGCTGGACACCGTCATCGACACGATGGGGCAGCAGTACCCGGAGCTGATCACCGACCGGCAGCGCATCGAGACCGTCGCGCTCGCCGAGGAGGCCCGCTTCCTGAAGACCCTCAACGCCGGCACCAACGTCCTCGAAGGCGCCATCACCGAGACCAAGGCCGGCGGCGGCACGGTCCTGGCCGGCGACAAGGCGTTCCTGCTCCACGACACCTGGGGCTTCCCGATCGACCTGACCCTGGAGATCGCCGCCGAGCAGGGCCTGAGCGTCGACGAGCCCGGCTTCCGCCGCCTGATGCAGGAGCAGAAGGACAAGGCCAAGGCGGACGCGAAGGCCAAGAAGACGGGCCACGCCGACGTCGCCGCCTACCGCGAGATCGCCGACTCGGCGGGCGGCACGGAGTTCACCGGCTACGCCACCAACCAGGGCGAGGCCACCATCGTGGGCCTCCTCGTCAACGGCGTGTCCTCCCCGGCGGCCTCCGAGGGCGACGAGGTCGAGGTCGTCCTGGACCGCACCCCCTTCTACGCCGAGGGCGGCGGCCAGCTCGCCGACCAGGGCCGCATCAAGCTCGACTCGGGCGCGGTCATCGAGGTCCGCGACGTCCAGCAGCCGGTGCCCGGCGTCTCCGTGCACAAGGGCTCCGTCCAGGTCGGCGAGGTGACCGTCGGCGCCTCCGCGTACGCCGCGATCGACGTCCGCCGCCGCCGGGCCATCGCCCGCGCCCACTCGGCCACCCACCTGACCCACCAGGCGCTGCGCGACGCCCTGGGCCCGACGGCCGCGCAGGCCGGCTCGGAGAACAGCCCGGGCCGCTTCCGCTTCGACTTCGGCTCGCCGAACGCCGTCCCCGGCACCGTCCTCACCGACGTCGAGCAGAAGATCAACGACGTGCTCTCGCGCGAGCTGGACGTCACCGCCGAGATCATGAGCATCGACGAGGCGAAGAAGCAGGGCGCCATCGCCGAGTTCGGCGAGAAGTACGGCGAGCGGGTCCGCGTCGTGACCATCGGCGACTTCTCCAAGGAGCTGTGCGGCGGCACGCACGTCGGCAACACCGCCCAGCTGGGCCTGGTGAAGCTGCTCGGCGAGTCCTCCATCGGCTCCGGCGTGCGCCGAGTCGAGGCGCTCGTGGGTGTGGACGCCTACAACTTCCTCGCCAAGGAGCACACGGTCGTCGCCCAGCTCCAGGAGCTGGTGAAGGGCCGCCCGGAGGAGCTGCCGGAGAAGATCGCCTCCATGCTCGGCAAGCTGAAGGACGCCGAGAAGGAGATCGAGAAGTTCCGCGCGGAGAAGGTCCTCCAGGCCGCCGCCGGCCTCGCGGAGAACGCCCAGGACATCCGCGGTGTCGCGCTCGTGGTGGGGCAGGTCCAGGACGGCACCGGCGCCGACGACCTGCGCAAGCTGGTCCTCGACGTCCGCGGCCGCATCCAGGGCGACCGCCCGGCCGTCGTCGCCCTGTTCACCGTCGCGGGCGGCCGCCCGCTGACCGTGGTCGCCACCAACGAGGCCGCCCGCGAGCGCGGCCTGAAGGCCGGCGACCTGGTCCGCACGGCCGCCAAGACCCTCGGCGGCGGCGGTGGCGGCAAGCCCGACGTCGCCCAGGGCGGCGGCCAGAACCCGGACGCCGTGCCGGAGGCCATCGCCGCGGTCGAGCGCCTCGTCGTCGAGACGGTCTGACGATGGCACTGCGCCGCGGACGCCGTCTCGCCGTCGACGTCGGGGACGCCCGGATCGGGGTCGCGACCTGCGACCCCGACGGGGTGCTGGCCACACCGGTGGAAACCGTGCCCGGCCGGGACATCCCCTTCGCCCACCGGCGGCTGCGGCAGCTCGTGGAGGAGTACGAACCCCTGGAGGTCGTGGTCGGCCTGCCCCGCTCGCTCAGCGGGCGGGAGGGGCCGGCCGCGGCCAAGGTGCGCGCCTTCGCCGCCGAACTGGCCAAGGGCGTCAAGCCCGTTCCCGTCCGCCTCGTGGACGAGCGGATGACCACGGTCACCGCCGCCCAGGGGCTGCGGGCCTCCGGGCGGAACGCCAAGAAGGGGCGGTCGGTGATCGACCAGGCCGCCGCCGTGGTGATCCTCCAGAACGCTCTTGAGACCGAACGGGTATCGGGTAATCCGCCCGGCGAGTGCGTCGAAGTGGTTGTCTGATCGCGGTACGGTAACGTTCCGCGAGATGCGGCGGCATTCGAACAGTCGTCGCCCACCACTTCAGAGGCGGAACCGGGTGCCTGGCGGCCGTTGCCGGGCACTCCGTCTCGCGGCTCTAGGGGATCCATGACTGAATATGGCCGGGGCTCCGGCCCCGAACCGTGGCACCCGGAGGACCCCCTGTACGGGGACTCCGGGTGGAGCGGGCACGAGGCCCAGCAGGGCCGGATGCCGTTCGGCGGGGGCCCGCAGCAGCAGTACCCACAGGAGCCGCACCACCAGCAGTACCTCCAGCAGGAGCAGTACCCGGGGCAGATGCAGGGCTACCCGCAGCAGTCCCACCAGCAGATGCCGGTGCAGCAGCCCGCCTACGACGGCGGCGGGCAGCCCTGGGACACGGCCCACGGCGGCTACACCGGGGCCCCGCAGGCCGCCCAGGGCTACCCGGACACCGGGCAGTACCCGGGGGCGGCCGAGGGCTACCCCGGGACCGACGCCTACCCGGCCGGCGACCCGTACCCGGCGCCGGACCCCTACGCGGGCGCGGACCCGTACGCCCAGCAGCCGGTCGGCGGCTACCCGGGGGAGGCCCCGGACCTCTACGGCACCCCCGAGGCCTACCCGCCCCCGAAGCCCCCCGGCCGCCGCGATCCGGAACCCGATGCGGAAGCGGAGGACGGCGAGCCGGACGAGGACTCGCCCCTGGCCGACAGCGGCCGCGACGGCGACGACGACAGCCGCGAGGCCGGATCCGGCGGCGGACGCCGCGCCGGCCGCTCCAAGGGGAAGGGCAAGGGGAAGCCGAAGCGGAGCGGCGCCGCCTGCCTCGTCGCGGCCCTGGTCATCGCCGGCGTCGTCGGCGGCGGCGGGTACTACGGCTACACCTACCTCAAGGCCCGCTTCGGCAGCGCCGAGGACTACGCCGGCTCCGGCAACGGCGAGAGCGTCGAGGTCGAGATCCCGAACGGCGCGACCGTCGCCCAGATGGGGTCGATCCTCAAGGAGGCCGGAGTCGTCGCCAGCACGCAGGCCTTCGTCGACGCCGCCACCGCCGACAAGCGGAGCACCGGCATCCAGCCGGGCACGTACACGCTGCAGAAGAAGATGTCGAGCGCGTCCGCCATCGCGGTCCTCATCGACCCCTCCAAGCTCAACGTCCTCACCATCCCCGAGGGCAAGCGCGCGGTCGAGGTCTACAAGATGATCGACAAGAAGCTCGGCAAGCCCGAGGGCACCACCGCCCAGGTCGCGCAGCAGCAGGCGAAGAACCTCGGCCTGCCCGCGTGGGCCGTGAGCACCAGGAAGGTGCGCGACCCGCTGGAGGGCTTCCTCTACCCGACGCGCTACGACCTGTCGAAGGAGACCACGCCCGAGTCCCTGCTCAAGCAGATGGTCAAGAACGCGAACGACAAGTACGCGGCGCTCGGCCTGGAGGGCAAGGCCAAGGAGCTGGGCCTGGCGAACCCGTACGAGCTCGTCATCGTCGCGAGCCTGGTGCAGGTCGAGGGCAACAAGCACGACGACTTCCGCAAGATGTCCGAGGTCATCTACAACCGCCTGAAGCCGTCGAACACCGCCACGAACCAGAAGATCGAGTTCGACTCGACGATCAACTACATCAAGGGCACCAGCAACATCAACGTCAGCCGCGAGGAGACGCGGAAGATCGACGACCCGTACAACACCTACCGCTACGCCGGACTCCCGCCCGGCCCCATCAGCAACCCGGGCGACGAAGCCGTCAACGCCGCGCTCGACCCGGACAAGGGCGGCTGGATGTTCTTCGTGTCCATCGACGGCAACACCACGACCTTCACCAAGACGTTCGCGGAACACGACAAACTGGTGACGGAGTTCAACGAACGTCAGAAGAAGAAGTCGGGCGGGTAGGTAGGTAGCAGATGTCACGCATACGGGCCGCGGTGCTGGGTTCCCCCATCGAGCACTCCCTCTCGCCGGTGCTGCACCGCGCCGCCTACCGGGAGCTCGGCCTCGCCGACTGGTCGTACGACCGCTTCGACCTCGGCGAGGCCGCGCTCGCGGACTTCATGGCCGGCCTCGGACCCGAGTGGGCCGGGCTGTCCCTGACCATGCCGCTCAAGCGTGCGGTCATCCCGCTGCTCGACGAGATCAGCGACACCGCCGCCTCCGTCGAGGCCGTCAACACCGTCGTCCTCACCGCGGACGGCCGCCGCCTCGGCGACAACACCGACATCCCCGGAATCATCGCCGCCCTCCACGAGCGCGGCGTCGACAAGGTCGACAGCGCCGCGATCCTCGGCGCCGGAGCCACCGCCTCCTCCGCGCTGGCCGCCCTCGGGCGGATATGCACCGGCGAGGTCACCGCGTACGTCCGCTCCCGCGCCCGCGCCGACGAAATGCTCCGCTGGGGCGAGCGGCTCGGCGTCGACGTCCGCACCGCCGACTGGGCGGACGCCTCCCGCGCCCTCACCGCCCCCCTGGTCATCGCCACCACCCCCGCCGGCGCCGCCGACCCGCTCGCCGCCGACGTCCCCGACGCGCCCGGCACCCTCTTCGACGTCCTGTACGACCCCTGGCCGACCGCCCTCGCCGCCGCCTGGTCGGCCCGCGGCGGCCGCCTGCTGGGCGGCCTGGACCTCCTCGTCCACCAGGCCGTCCTCCAGGTGGAGCAGATGACCGGCCGCACCCCCGGCCCGCTCGCCGCGATGCGGGCCGCCGGCGAGGCGGCCCTGCGGGCCCGCCACTGAGGCATCCGCGCCGCCGCACCCGCCCTACCTGATGCACTGTGCCGCCCGGTGTTGCTCCCGCCGGGCGCTGCGGCCAGGGTGGGCCGGGTGGACCGCCCGTCCCGCCAGCTGGACCGGGGGGCGGTGCACCGGCCCGGACGTGGGAGGATCGGGTAAAGGCGGGTCCGGGCCGCGCACCCGGCCGCGCCGCCGCTGTACCAGGCGCGAGCATGAGGAGCATCGTTGAGCAGGTTGCGTTGGCTGACCGCCGGGGAATCGCACGGTCCGGCGCTGGTGGCGACGCTGGAGGGGCTTCCCGCCGGCGTCCCGGTGACCACGGAGCTGGTCGCCGACCACCTGGCGCGGCGCCGGCTCGGGTACGGGCGCGGCGCGCGGATGAAGTTCGAGCAGGACGAGGTCACCTTCCTCGGCGGCGTGCGCCACGGCCTGTCGCTGGGCTCCCCGGTCGCCGTCATGGTCGGCAACACCGAGTGGCCCAAGTGGGAGAAGGTCATGTCGGCCGACCCCGTCGACCCCTCGGAGCTGAAGGAGACCGGCCGCAACGCGCCGCTCACCCGGCCCCGCCCGGGCCACGCCGACCTGGCCGGCATGCAGAAGTACGGCTTCGAGGAGGCCCGGCCGATCCTGGAGCGCGCCAGCGCCCGTGAGACCGCCGCCCGCGTCGCCCTCGGCGCCGTCGCCCGCTCCTTCCTGAAGGAGGCCGCCGGCATCGAGATCGTCAGCCACGTCGTCGAACTCGCTGCCGCCAAGGCCCCGTACGGCGTCTACCCCACCCCGGCCGACACCGAGAAGCTGGACGCCGACCCCGTGCGCTGCCTCGACGCGGACGCCTCGAAGGCGATGGTCGCCGAGATCGACCAGGCCCACAAGGACGGCGACACCCTCGGCGGCGTCGTCGAGGTCCTCGCCTACGGCGTCCCCGTCGGCCTCGGCTCGCACGTCCACTGGGACCGCCGCCTGGACGCCCGCCTCGCGGCCGCGCTGATGGGCATCCAGGCCATCAAGGGCGTCGAGGTCGGTGACGGCTTCGACCTGGCCCGCGTCCCCGGCTCCAAGGCGCACGACGAGATCGTCGCCACCCCCGAGGGCATCAAGCGCACCTCCGGCCGCTCCGGCGGCACCGAGGGCGGCCTGACCACCGGCGAGCTGCTCCGCGTCCGCGCCGCGATGAAGCCGATCGCGACCGTCCCGCGGGCCCTCGCGACCGTCGACGTCGCCACCGGCGAGGCGGCCGCCGCGCACCACCAGCGCTCCGACGTGTGCGCCGTCCCCGCGGCCGGCATCGTGGCCGAGGCCATGGTCGCCCTGGTCCTGGCCGACGCCGTCGTGGAGAAGTTCGGCGGCGACTCGGTCGCCGAGACCCGCCGCAACGTGCAGTCGTACCTCGACAACCTGCACATCCGGTGACCGGCGGACCCCTGGTCGTCCTCGTCGGCCCCATGGGCTCCGGCAAGTCCACCGTCGGCCAGCTCCTCGCCGGCCGGCTCGGCGTCCCCTACCGGGACACCGACGCCGACATCGTCGCCGCCGAGGGCCGGGCGATCGCCGACATCTTCGTCGACGAGGGCGAGCCGCACTTCCGCGAGCTGGAACGGCGGGCGGTCGCCGCCGCCGTAGCCGAGCACACCGGAGTGCTCGCCCTCGGCGGCGGCGCCGTCCTCGACGCGGGCACGCGCGCCCTGCTGGCCGGCCTGCCCGTCGCCTACCTGTCGATGGACGTCGAGGAGGCCGTCCGGCGCGTCGGCCTCGGCGCCGCCCGGCCGCTGCTCGCCGTCAACCCGCGCCGGCAGTGGCGCGAGCTGATGGAGGCGCGCCGCCCCCTGTACACCGAAGTCGCGCGCATCGAGGTCGCCACCGACGCGCGCACCCCCGAAGAGGTCGCCCAGGCGGTCCTCGACGCACTGGAGTTGAAGGACGTATGACAGACCAGGTGACGCGGATCCACGTCGGCGGCAGCGCCGGCCACGAGCCGTACGACGTGCTGGTCGGCCGGCAGCTGCTCGGCGAGTTCGGCGCTCTGATCGGCACGAAGGCCCAGCGGGTCGCCGTGATCCACCCCGAGGCCCTCGCCTCCACCGGCGAGGCGCTGCGCGACGACCTGGCCGAGCAGGGCTACGAGGCCATCGCCATCCAGGTGCCGAACGCCGAGGAGGCCAAGACCGCCGAGGTCGCCGCCTACTGCTGGAAGGCGCTCGGCCAGTCCGGGTTCACCCGCACCGACGCCATCGTCGGCGTCGGCGGCGGCGCCACCACCGACCTGGCGGGCTTCGTCGCGGCCACCTGGCTACGCGGGGTGCGCTGGATCGCCGTCCCGACCACCGTCCTCGCGATGGTCGACGCGGCCGTCGGCGGCAAGACCGGCATCAACACGGCCGAGGGCAAGAACCTCGTCGGCGCCTTCCACCCGCCCGCCGGCGTCCTGTGCGACCTGGCCGCCCTCGACTCGCTGCCGGTCCACGACTACGTCAGCGGCCTCGCCGAGGTCATCAAGGCCGGCTTCATCGCCGACCCCGCCATCCTCGACCTGATCGAGGCCGACCCGGCCGCCGCCCGCACCCCGGACGGACCGCACACCGCCGAGCTCATCGTCCGCTCCATCCGGGTCAAGGCGGACGTCGTCTCCAGCGACCTGAAGGAGTCGGGCCTGAGGGAGATCCTCAACTACGGCCACACCCTGGCCCACGCGATCGAGAAGAACGAGCGCTACAAGTGGCGCCACGGCGCCGCCGTCTCCGTCGGCATGGTCTTCGCCGCCGAGCTCGGCCGGCTCGCGGGCCGCCTCGACGACGCCACCGCCGACCGGCACAAGGAGATCCTCGCCTCCGTCGGCCTGCCGCTCACCTACCGCGGCGACCAGTGGCCCAAGCTGCTCCAGACCATGCAGGTCGACAAGAAGTCCCGTGGCAGCCTGCTGCGGTTCATCGTCCTGGACGGGCTGGCCAAGCCGACCGTCCTGGAGGGCCCCGACCCGGCCCACCTGATCGCCGCCTACGGCGAGGTCTCGGCATGAGCCGCCGGGTGCTGGTGCTCAACGGCCCCAACCTCGGCCGCCTCGGCTCCCGCGAGCCCGACGTGTACGGGGCCACCTCGTACGCCGGGCTCGTCGAGACCTGCCGGGAGCTCGGCGGGGAACTCGGCTTCGACGTCGAGGTCCGCGAGACCAACGACGAGGGCGAGCTGATCCGCTGGCTCCACGAGGCCGCCGACGGGAAGATCCCCGTGGTCATCAACCCCGGCGCGTTCACGCACTACTCGTACGGCATGCGGGACGCGGCCGCGCAGCGCACCGCCCCGCTCATCGAGGTGCACATCTCGAACCCGTACGCCCGCGAGGAGTTCCGGCACACCTCGGTCATCGCGGCGGTCGCCAGCGGTACCGTGGCGGGCTTCGGCATCGGCTCCTACCGGCTCGCCCTGCGCGCCCTCGCGGAGGAAGTCGCCCGCTGAGGAGGGCGCCGGTGGGCGGCGCCGCGCCCGCAGTCATATAACGTTCTCGCATCAGTCGGTGGAACGAGACGGAGTGGCAGCGGAATGCACCAGGGAGTCGGGGGCGGCAGCGGCGGCTGGGGTCCGCAGGGACACCGGCCGGCGCTGCCGCCGCAGCCGCCGATACCGCCCGCCCAGGGCTGGCCGGGCTCCCCGCAGCCCCCGCACATGCCCCCGCCGGGCCCGCAGCCCGGCCCGCCCTCGGGCCCGCCCGCCGGGCCCGAGGCCACCGGGCACATCCCGCTGCCGCCCGCCGCCGCCGCGCCGGCCGCCGGCAGCGGGACCGGCAACGGCACGGGCACCGGCACGGCCACCATCGCCGTGCTCCTCATCGGCCCGGCCGGAGCCGGCAAGACCACCGTGGCCCGGCACTGGGCGGGCAGCCGCCCCGTGCCCACCGCGCACATCAGCCTCGACGACGTCCGCGAATGGGTCTGCTCAGGCTTCGCCGACCCCCAGGCCGGATGGAACGACCACTCCGAGGCCCAGTACCGCCTCGCCCGCCGCACCTGCGGCTTCGCCGCCCGCAACTTCCTGGCCAACGGGATCTCCTGCATCCTCGACGACGCCGTCTTCCCCGACCGGCCCGTCGTCGGACTCGGCGGCTGGAAGCGCCACGTCGGCCCCCACCTGCTGCCCGTGGTGCTGCTGCCGGGCCTGGAAATCGTCCTGGAGCGCAACGCGCAGCGCTCAGGCAACCGCAGGCTCTCCGACGAGGAGGTCGCCCGCATCCACGGCCGGATGGCCGGGTGGTACGGGTCCGGGCTGCCGATCATCGACAACTCCGACCTCGACGTCGAAGCCACCGCCCGCGCCCTGGACGAGGCCCTGGCCCGCTCCCTCTCCACCGCCTCCCCCTGAGCTCCCTCCGGACACGGCCCCGCACCGGACGGGGGCGCTCGCCGGGCCGGATGCGCCGGGCGCTCGTAGGCTCGAAGACATGTCAGACGTGTACGCGGCCCGCCGGGGCCTGCTTCGCGACCGCTGTGCCGCCGCCGGGAACGACGCCGCACTGATCACGCGTCCGGCGAACGTCCGCTACCTCGCCGGGGGAGCCCCGCGCGGAGCCGTCCTGCTCCTGGGACCCGGCGGCGAGGACAGCCTCTTCACGGTCGGCCCGCCCAGCGGCGAGCTCGACGAGGGCCGCCTCGACGAGCGGCTGCGGCTCTCCGTCCTGGCGGGGCCCGGCGCGGACGCGGCCGTCGCCGCCGCCGACCTGGCCGGCTCGGCCCGCGCCGACTGCCTCGCCGTCGAGGAGCACCACCTCACCGTCGCCCGCCACCGGGCCCTGCGCTCCGTCGCGCCGCGGCTGCGGCTCACCGACCTCGGGACCGCAGTCGAACAGCAGCGCCTGGTCAAGGACGAGGAGGAGATCGCCTGCCTGCGGATCGCCGCCGAGATCGCCGACCAGGCCCTCGGCGAACTGCTGGAGTCGATCCTCGTCGGGCGCACCGAGCGCCACCTCGCCCTCGAGCTGGAGCGCCGCCTCGTCGACCACGGGGCCGACGGCCCGGCCTTCCCGACCTCCGTCGGCACCGGGCCGCACTCGGGCCGCGGCCGGCACCGGCCCTCGGACCGGCGGGTGGAGGAGGGCGACTTCCTGACCGTCTGCCTGGGCGCCAACTACCGCGGCTACCGGTGCGAGATCGGCCGGACCTTCGTCATCGGCACCAGCCCCGCCGACTGGCAGATCCAGCTGTACGACCTCGTCTTCGCCGCCCAGCGGGCCGGCCGCGAGGCGCTCCTGCCGGGGGCCGCGTACCGGGACGTGGACCGCGCGGCACGCTCCGTACTGGACTCGGCGGGCCACTCGGAAGCCGTCGCTCCGTCGACCGGGCACGGGGTCGGCCTCGAAATCGACGAGGACCCGCAGCTTGCACCTACGGCAATGGGTAAACTGGACGCTTGCGTGCCGGTCACCGTCGAACCGGGGGTCCACCTCCCGGGCCGGGGCGGAGTCCGGATCGATGACACGCTCGTCGTACGCCCCGAGGCGGACGGCGGTCCCGAGCTACTCACCATTACGACCAAGGAGCTGCTCGCACTGTAGGCCCGTCCGGCGGGCCGTGTGCGCACCCGTGGTCTTCCAGTGCAGGAGATTCCGCAACCGTGGCTTCCACGAACGACCTCAAGAACGGCATGGTGCTCAAGCTCGACGGTGACCAGCTCTGGTCCGTCGTCGAGTTCCAGCACGTCAAGCCCGGCAAGGGCCCGGCCTTCGTGCGCACCAAGCTCAAGAACGTGCTGTCCGGCAAGGTCGTCGACAAGACCTTCAACGCGGGCGTGAAGGTCGAGACGGCCACCATCGACCGCCGCGACATGCAGTTCTCGTACATGGACGGCGACTACTTCGTCTTCATGGACATGCAGACCTACGACCAGCTGCACGTCGACCGCAAGGCCGTCGGCGACGCCGCCAACTTCCTCATCGAGGGCTTCACCGCCTCCGTCGCCCAGCACGAGGGCGAGGTGCTCTACGTCGAGCTGCC
This sequence comes from Streptomyces toxytricini, assembly GCF_014649915.1. Classification (GTDB taxonomy): domain Bacteria; phylum Actinomycetota; class Actinomycetes; order Streptomycetales; family Streptomycetaceae; genus Streptomyces; species Streptomyces toxytricini. The sequence goes on from NZ_BMTY01000020.1 coordinate 137,425, forward strand.
GGCCGCCGTCGAGCTGGTCATCGAGCACACCGACCCGGGCGTCCAGGGCGACCGCTCCACCGGCGGCACCAAGCCCGCCCGCCTGGAGACCGGCCACGAGATCCAGGTCCCGCTGTTCGTCACCACGGGCGAGAAGGTCAAGGTCGACACCCGCACCAGCGACTACCTCGGCCGGGTGAACGGCTAACCGTGGCTGCCCGCAGCAACGCGCGCAAGCGCGCCTTCCAGATCCTGTTCGAGGCCGACCAGCGCGGGGTGCCCGTGCGGGAGGTCCTCGCGGACTGGGTCCGCCACGCGCGGTCGGACGACCGGCAGCCTCCGGTCAACGCCTTCACGATGGACCTCGTCGAGGGCTACGCCGACAAGGTGAAGCGCATCGACGACCTGATCGTCACCTACGCCGTGGACTGGGAGCTCGACCGCATGCCGGTCGTCGACCGGAACATCGTGCGGCTCGGGGCGTACGAGCTGATCTGGGTGGACGACACCCCGGACGCCGTGGCCATCGACGAGGCCGTGCAGCTGGCCAAGGAGTTCTCCACGGACGACTCGCCGTCCTTCGTCAACGGGCTCCTCGCCCGCTTCAAGGACCTGAAGCCGAGCCTGCGCCGGGGCGAGTAGCCCCCGGCAGCCGCCGGCACGCCGGAAGGGGCCCGCAGCGCGTACGCGCCGCGGGCCCCTTCCGGCTCTCCGGCCCCCTGGCGGCCTACGCGAAAACCGGTGCGGGCCGGGAGCCGAATCCGGCTCCCGGCCCGCACCGGTAACGTTTCTGCTGGCCCCGGGGGACCGGGGGACTACGCGTCCTCGTGCGCCACGGCGCGGCGCGCGTCCGCGTCGAGCACGCCCCAGCTGATCAGCTGCTCGGTCAGGACCGAGGGCGACTGGTCGTAGATGACGGCCAGGGTGCGCAGGTCGTCCTGGCGGATCGACAGCACCTTGCCGTTGTAGTCGCCGCGCTGGCTCTGGATCGTCGCCGCGTAGCGCTGGAGCGGTCCGGCCTTCTCCGCGGGGACGCCCGCCAGGCGCTCCAGGTCCAGGCGCAGCTTCGGCGGCGGCTCGGCCGCCCCGCCGGGCGTCGTGCCCGGCAGCAGCTCCTGCACCGGCACGCCGTAGAAGTCCGCCAGCTCGGCGAGGCGCTGGACGGTCACGGCGCGGTCCCCGCGCTCGTACGAACCGACCACCACGGCCTTCCACCGGCCCTGGGACTTCTCCTCGACACCGTGGAGGGAGAGGCCCTGCTGGGTGCGGATGGCGCGGAGCTTGGCCCCGAGCTGTTTGGCGTATTCGCTGGACATAACGCTCCCGGACGCTGTGACGCTGTGGCTACTTGACTCCGAGCGGCTCGCCGCGCGGCTGGTAACTCACTGTGAGGTTACGCAGCGTGACTTGGGTGCGTCAAGCCGAATGCCGACCCCGGCCCACGGACGAGGGGCCGCGCCCGCCCCCGGTTCGGCCCCCGCCCGGACCGCTGGTACGGTGGGGAGCGTTGCAGACGTCCTTTAAGGTCCGTCCCGTGAGGCGGAGAAGGAGGTCCTTTTCCCATGGACACTCAGGCTTTGAACGCCGGTGCCGTCGAGACCGGGCCCATGCGCCCCGTCCTCGAAGCACAGGACATCGCGCGGGTACTCACCCGCATCGCCCACGAGATCGTCGAACGCGCCAAGGGCGCCGACGACGTGGTGCTCCTCGGCATCCCCACCCGCGGCGTGTTCCTCGCCCGCCGGCTGGCCGCCAAGCTCGAAGAGATCACCGGCGCGAAGATCCCGGTCGGCTCCCTCGACATCACCATGTACCGCGACGACCTGCGGATGAAGCCGGCCCGCGCCATCGGCCGCACCGAGATCCCCGGCGACGACATCGACGGCCGCCTCGTCGTCCTCGTCGACGACGTCCTCTTCTCCGGCCGCACCATCCGCGCCGCCCTCGACGCCCTCGGCGACCTCGGCCGCCCCCGCGCGGTCCAGCTCGCCGTCCTCGTCGACCGCGGCCACCGCGAACTGCCGATCCGCGCCGACTACGTCGGCAAGAACCTCCCGACCTCCCTCCGGGAGGTCGTCAAGGTCCAGCTCCAGGAGGAGGACGGCCGTGACGCCGTGCTGCTCGGCCAGCGGACCGACGCCGAAGCCGGGCAGTAGCCCGACCCCCTGACGGGCCCCGCACGGGCCCGCGCTCCGGCCTGCCCCGCACCCCTCCGGCACGCCGGCCCGCCGCTCTGCCCTCCTTCGACCCACGGAGCACCCAGATGAAGCGCCACCTCATCTCGGCCGCCGACCTCACGCGCGACGACGCCGTCCTGATCCTCGACACCGCCGAGGAGATGGCGCGCGTCGCCGACCGGCCGATCAAGAAGCTGCCCACCCTGCGCGGCCGTACGATCTGCAACCTCTTCTTCGAGGACTCCACCCGCACCCGGATCTCCTTCGAGGCCGCCGAGAAGCGCCTCTCCGCGGACGTCATCAACTTCGCGGCCAAGGGCTCCTCCGTTTCCAAGGGCGAATCCCTCAAGGACACCGCGCAGACGCTGGAGGCGATGGGCGTCGACGCCGTCGTCATCCGGCACGGCGCCTCAGGCGCCCCCTACCGCCTGGCGAACTCCGGCTGGATCGACGCCCCCGTCATCAACGCCGGCGACGGCACCCACCAGCACCCCACCCAGGCCCTGCTGGACGCCTTCACCATGCGCCGCCGACTCGTCGGTCGCGACGCCGGCCTCGGCAAGGACCTCGCAGGCCGCCGCATCACCATCGTCGGCGACGTCCTCCACAGCCGCGTCGCCCGCTCCAACGTCGACCTGCTGCACACGCTCGGCGCCGAGGTCACCCTCGTGGCCCCGCCCACCCTCGTCCCCGTCGGCGTCGAGACCTGGCCCTGCGAGGTCTCCTACAGCCTCGACGAGGTGCTGCCGAAGTCCGACGCGGTCATGATGCTGCGTGTGCAGCGCGAACGGATGAACGCCGCGTTCTTCCCCACCGAGCGCGAATACTCCCGCCGGTACGGGCTCGACGCCGCCCGGATGGCGAGGATGCCCGAGCACGCCATCGTGATGCACCCCGGCCCCATGGTCCGCGGCATGGAGATCACCGCCGAGGTCGCCGACTCCGACCGCTGCACCGTCGTCGAGCAGGTCGCCAACGGCGTCTCCGTCCGCATGGCCGTCCTCTACCTCCTGCTCGGCGGCTCCGAGCCCGCCGTCACCGCCCCGTCCCGCACCGAGGAGACCAAGTAACCATGTCCAAGACCCTGATCCGCGGTGCGAAGGTCCTCGGCGGCGAGGCACAGGACGTCCTCATCGACGGGGAGACCATCTCCGAGGTCGGCACCGGGCTCTCCGCCGACGGCGCGACCGTCGTCGAGGCCGCCGGCCAGGTCCTCCTCCCCGGCCTCGTCGACCTCCACACCCACCTGCGCGAGCCCGGCCGCGAGGACTCCGAGACCGTCCTGACCGGCACCCGCGCCGCCGCCTCCGGCGGCTACACCGCCGTCTTCGCCATGGCGAACACCTTCCCCGTCGCCGACACCGCCGGCGTCGTCGAGCAGGTCTACCGCCTCGGCAAGGAGTCCGGCTACTGCGACGTGCAGCCCATCGGCGCCGTCACCATCGGCCTGGAGGGCAAGAAGCTCTCCGAGCTCGGCGCCATGCACGAGTCCGCCGCCCGCGTCACCGTCTTCTCCGACGACGGCAAGTGCGTCGACGACGCCGTGATCATGCGCCGCGCCCTGGAGTACGTGAAGGCCTTCGGCGGCGTCATCGCCCAGCACGCCCAGGAGCCCCGCCTCACCGAGGGCGCCCAGATGAACGAGGGCATCGTCTCCGCCGAGCTGGGCCTCGGCGGCTGGCCCGCCGTCGCCGAGGAGTCGATCATCGCCCGCGACGTCCTCCTCGCCGAGCACGTCGGCTCGCGCGTCCACATCTGCCACCTCTCCACCGCCGGCAGCGTCGAGATCGTCCGCTGGGCCAAGTCCCGCGGCATCGACGTCACCGCCGAGGTCACCCCGCACCACCTCCTCCTCACCGACGAGCTGGTCCGCTCCTACAACCCCGTGTACAAGGTCAACCCGCCGCTGCGCACCGAGCGCGACGTCATGGCCCTGCGCGAGGCGCTCGCCGACGGCACGATCGACATCGTCGCCACCGACCACGCCCCGCACCCGCACGAGGACAAGGACTGCGAGTGGGCCGCCGCAGCCATGGGCATGGTCGGCCTGGAGACCGCCCTGTCCGTCGTCCAGCAGACGATGGTCGAGACCGGCCTCCTCGACTGGGCCGGCGTCGCCGAGCGCATGTCCTTCGCGCCCGCCCGCATCGGCGGCCTGTCCCACCTCCACGGACGCCCCGTCTCGGCAGGTGAACCCGCGAACCTCACCCTGGTCGACACCTCGTACCGTGGTGTCGTGGACCCCGCAGGTTTCGCCTCCCGCAGCCGCAACACCCCCTACGAGGGCCGCGAGCTGCCGGGCCGCGTCACCCACACCTTCCTGCGGGGCCGGACAACGGTCGTGGACGGGAAGCTCGCGTGACACCTGCAGTGATCCAACTGGCCGCCGAGGCCGCCGAACGCAAGTCGGCGGAGGTGACGGACTGGGGCGCCCGCATCGCGTGGGTCATCGGTCTGCTCGTCTTCATCGCCTTCGTCTACTGGCTGATGCGGCAGGGCTGGAAATGGCGCGGCGCCCTGCAGAGCGATCTGCCGGAACTGCCCGCCGCCCCCGAAGGACTCCCCGACCACCGGCTGGCGCTCACCGGCCGCTACCACGGGTCGACCACCGCCGGACAGTGGCTCGACCGGATCGTCGCCCACGGGCTGGGCGTGCGCAGCCGGGTGGAGCTCACCCTCACCGACGCGGGCCTCGAAGTGGTCCGTCCGGGTGCAGGCGACTTCTTCGTACCCGCCGCGCAGCTGCGCGGCGCCCGCCTCGACAAGGGAATCGCGGGCAAGGTACTCACCGAGGGCGGTCTGCTCGTCGTGACCTGGGAGCACGGCGACACGCTGATCGACTCCGGATTCCGCTCCGACCGGGCGGCCGAGCACGCCGCCTGGGTCGAGGCCATCACCTCCATGAACCACACCACCACGACGGAAGGCGCCGAACGATGACGACCTCCACCAGGGGAGCAGCCAAAGCTCCCGCCGTACTCGTCCTGGAGGACGGCCGCATCTTCCGCGGCCGCGCCTACGGCGCAGTGGGGGAGACCTTCGGCGAGGCCGTGTTCTCCACCGGCATGACCGGCTACCAGGAGACCCTCACCGACCCGTCGTACCACCGGCAGGTCGTCGTGATGACCGCCCCGCACGTCGGCAACACCGGCGTCAACGACGAGGACCCCGAGTCCGCCCGCATCTGGGTCGCCGGCTACGTCGTCCGCGACCCCGCCCGCGTCCCCTCCAACTGGCGCGCCAAGCGCTCGCTCGACGAGGAGCTCGCCGCGCAGGGCGTCGTCGGCATCAGCGGCGTCGACACCCGCGCCCTCACCCGCCACCTGCGCGAGCGCGGCGCCATGCGCGTCGGCATCTTCTCCGGCGCCGCCGCCGAGGGCGTCCACGACGAGGCCCTGGTCGCCCGCGTCCAGGAAGCCCCGCAGATGAAGGGCGCGAACCTCTCCGCCGAGGTCGCCACCAAGGAGCCCTACGTCGTCCCCGCCGTCGGCGAGAAGCGGTTCACCGTCGCCGCCGTCGACCTCGGCATCAAGGGCATGACCCCGCACCGCATGGCCGAGCGCGGCATCGAGGTGCACGTCCTGCCCGCCACCGCCACCGTCGAGGACGTCTACGCGGTCTCCCCGGACGGCGTCTTCTTCTCCAACGGCCCCGGCGACCCGGCCACCGCCGACCACGCCGTCTCCGTCATGCAGGGCGTCCTGGAGCGCAAGACGCCGCTCTTCGGCATCTGCTTCGGCAACCAGATCCTCGGCCGCGCGCTCGGCTTCGGCACCTACAAGCTGAAGTACGGCCACCGCGGCATCAACCAGCCGGTCCAGGACCGCACCACCGGCAAGGTCGAGGTCACCGCCCACAACCACGGCTTCGCCGTCGACGCGCCCCTCGACAAGGTCTCCGAGACCCCCTACGGCCGCGCCGAGGTCTCCCACGTCTGCCTGAACGACAACGTCGTCGAAGGCCTCCGACTGCTCGACCAGCCGGCCTTCAGCGTCCAGTACCACCCCGAGGCGGCCGCCGGCCCGCACGACGCCGCGTACCTCTTCGACCGCTTCACGTCTTTGATGGAAACCGCCCTGATGGAGGCCGAGCGTGCCTAAGCGCACCGATATCCAGTCCGTCCTGGTCATCGGCTCCGGCCCGATCGTCATCGGCCAGGCCGCCGAGTTCGACTACTCCGGTACCCAGGCCTGCCGCATCCTCAAGGCCGAGGGCCTGCGGGTCATCCTCGTCAACTCCAACCCGGCGACGATCATGACCGACCCGGAGATCGCCGACGCCACCTACGTCGAGCCGATCACCCCCGAGTTCGTCGAGAAGATCATCGCCAAGGAGCGCCCCGACGCGCTCCTGCCCACCCTCGGCGGCCAGACGGCCCTCAACACCGCCATCTCCATGCACGAGAAGGGGGTGCTGGAGAAGTACAACGTCGAGCTCATCGGCGCCAACGTCGAGGCCATCAACAAGGGCGAGGACCGCGACCTCTTCAAGGAGGTCGTCGAAGAGGTCCGCCGCAAGATCGGCCACGGCGAGTCCGCCCGCTCGGTCATCTGCCACTCCATGGACGACGTCCTCGCCGGCGTCGAGACCCTCGGCGGCTACCCCGTCGTCGTCCGCCCCTCCTTCACCATGGGCGGCGCCGGCTCCGGCTTCGCCCACGACGAGGAGGAGCTGCGCCGCATTGCCGGCCAGGGCCTCACGCTCTCCCCGACCACCGAGGTGCTCCTGGAGGAGTCCATCCTCGGCTGGAAGGAGTACGAGCTGGAGCTGATGCGCGACAAGGCCGACAACGTCGTGGTCGTCTGCTCCATCGAGAACTTCGACCCGATGGGCGTCCACACCGGCGACTCCATCACCGTCGCCCCCGCGATGACCCTCACCGACCGCGAGTACCAGCGCCTGCGCGACATCGGCATCGCGATCATCCGCGAGGTCGGCGTCGACACCGGCGGCTGCAACATCCAGTTCGCGGTCAACCCCGTCGACGGCCGGATCATCGTCATCGAGATGAACCCGCGCGTCTCCCGGTCCTCGGCCCTCGCCTCCAAGGCCACCGGCTTCCCGATCGCCAAGATCGCCGCCAAGCTGGCCGTCGGCTACACCCTGGACGAGATCCCCAACGACATCACCGAGAAGACGCCGGCCTCCTTCGAGCCGACCCTCGACTACGTCGTCGTCAAGGCCCCCCGCTTCGCCTTCGAGAAGTTCCCGGCCGCCGACGCCACCCTCACCACCACCATGAAGTCCGTCGGCGAGGCCATGGCCATCGGCCGCAATTTCACCGAGGCCCTCCAGAAGGCCCTGCGCTCCCTGGAGAAGAAGGGCAGCCAGTTCGCCTTCACCGGCGAGCCCGGCAACAAGGACGAGCTGCTGCGCCTCGCCGTCCGCCCCACCGACGGCCGCATCAACACCGTCATGCAGGCCATCCGCGCCGGCGCCACCCAGGAGGAGGTGTTCGACGCCACCAAGATCGACCCGTGGTTCGTCGACCAGCTCTTCCTGATCAAGGAGATCGCCGACGAGCTCGCCGCGGCCGAGAAGCTGGAGCCCGAGCTCCTCGCCGAGGCCAAGCGGCACGGCTTCTCCGACGCCCAGATCGCCGAGATCCGCGGCCTGCGCGAGGACGTCGTCCGCGAGGTCCGGCACGCCCTGGGCGTCCGCCCGGTCTACAAGACGGTCGACACCTGCGCCGCCGAGTTCGCCGCGAAGACCCCGTACTTCTACTCCTCCTACGACGAGGAGTCCGAGGTCGCCCCCCGCGAGAAGCCCGCGGTGATCATCCTGGGCTCCGGCCCGAACCGCATCGGCCAGGGCATCGAGTTCGACTACTCCTGCGTCCACGCCTCCTTCGCCCTCAGCGACGCCGGCTACGAGACCGTGATGGTCAACTGCAACCCGGAGACCGTCTCCACCGACTACGACACCTCCGACCGCCTGTACTTCGAGCCGCTGACGCTCGAAGACGTGCTGGAGATCGTCCACGCCGAGTCCCTCGCCGGCCCCGTCGCCGGCGTCGTCGTCCAGCTCGGCGGCCAGACCCCGCTCGGCCTCTCCCAGGCCCTGAAGGACAACGGCGTGCCCGTCGTCGGCACCTCCCCGGAGGCCATCCACGCCGCCGAGGACCGCGGCGCCTTCGGCCGGGTGCTCGCCGAGGCCGGCCTGCCGGCCCCCAAGCACGGCACCGCCACCACCTTCGCCGGAGCCAAGGCCATCGCCGACGAGATCGGCTACCCCGTCCTCGTCCGCCCGTCCTACGTGCTCGGCGGCCGCGGCATGGAGATCGTCTACGACGAGGCGCGCCTGGAGGCGTACATCGCCGAGTCCACCGAGATCTCCCCGACCCGCCCCGTGCTGGTCGACCGCTTCCTCGACGACGCCATCGAGATCGACGTCGACGCCCTCTACGACGGCGAGGAGCTCTACCTCGGCGGCGTCATGGAGCACATCGAGGAAGCCGGCATCCACTCCGGCGACTCGGCCTGCGCCCTGCCCCCGATCACCCTCGGCGGCTTCGACATCAAGCGCCTGCGCGCCTCCACCGAGGCCATCGCCAAGGGCGTCGGCGTCCGCGGCCTGATCAACATCCAGTTCGCCATGGCCGGGGACATCCTCTACGTCCTGGAGGCCAACCCGCGCGCCTCCCGCACCGTCCCCTTCACCTCGAAGGCCACCGCCGTCCCGCTCGCGAAGGCCGCCGCCCGCATCTCGCTCGGCGCGACCATCGCCGAGCTGCGCGCCGAGGGCCTGCTGCCGAAGACCGGCGACGGCGGCACCCTGCCGCTCGACGCGCCGATCTCGGTCAAGGAGGCCGTGATGCCGTGGTCGCGCTTCCGCGACATCCACGGCCGCGGCGTCGACACGGTCCTCGGCCCGGAGATGCGCTCCACCGGCGAGGTCATGGGCATCGACTCGGTCTTCGGCACGGCGTACGCCAAGTCGCAGGCCGGCGCCTACGGCCCGCTGCCCACCAAGGGCCGCGCGTTCATCTCCGTCGCCAACCGCGACAAGCGCTCGATGATCTTCCCGGCGCGCGAGCTCGTCGCCCACGGCTTCGAGCTGCTCGCCACCTCCGGCACCGCCGAGGTCCTGCGCCGCAACGGCATCAACGCCACCGTCGTGCGCAAGCTCAGCGAAGGCGAGGGCCCCGGCGGCGAGAAGACCATCGTCCAGCTCATCCACGACGGCCAGGTCGACCTGATCGTCAACACCCCGTACGGCACCGGCGGCCGCCTCGACGGCTACGAGATCCGCACCGCCGCCGTCGCCCGCGGCGTCCCGTGCCTGACCACGGTCCAGGCGCTCGCCGCGGCCGTGCAGGGCATCGAGGCGCTCGGACACGGCGAGGTCGGCGTCCGCTCCCTCCAGGAGCATGCCGAGCACCTGACCGCGGCCCGCGACTAGCAGCCCGTCCGGACGAGGGGGACACCACGAGCGCGACTGCGCGGCGGTGTCCCCCTCTCCATGAGCGCACAAGGGAACTCCCGAAGCATGTACAAGCTCTTCTTCAACCTGGTCTTCAAGCGGATGGACCCCGAGGCCGCCCACCACATGGCCTTCCGCTGGATCCGCCTCGCCGCCCGCACCCCGGTCGTGCGGACCTTCGCCGCGGCCGCCCTGGCCCCCCGCCACAAGGAGCTGCGCACCGAGGCCCTCGGCCTGCGCATGCACGGCCCCTTCGGCCTCGCGGCCGGCTTCGACAAGAACGCCGTCGCCATCGACGGCATGTCCATGCTCGGCTTCGACCACGTCGAGATCGGCACCGTCACGGCCCAGGCCCAGCCCGGCAACCCCAGGAAGCGGCTCTTCCGTCTCGTCCCGGACCGCGCGCTGATCAACCGCATGGGCTTCAACAACGACGGCTCCGAGGCCGTGGCGGCCCGCCTGGCGGCCCGCAAGGCGGTCTTCAAGACCGTCGTCGGCGTCAACATCGGCAAGACCAAGGTCGTGCCCGAGGAGGAGGCCGTCGCGGACTACGTCGCCTCGACCGAGCGCCTCGCCCGGCACGCCGACTACCTCGTCGTCAACGTCTCCTCCCCGAACACGCCCGGCCTGCGCAACCTCCAGGCCACCGAGTCCCTGCGCCCCCTGCTCGCCGCCGTCCGCGAGGCCGCCGACCGCAGCGTCCCCGACCGCCGCGTCCCGCTGCTGGTGAAGATCGCGCCCGACCTCGCCGACGAGGACGTGGACGCCGTCGCCGACCTCGCACTGGAGCTCGGCCTCGACGGCATCATCGCCACCAACACCACCATCGCCCGCGACGGCCTCGGCCTGAAGTCCGACCCCGCCCTGGTCAAGGAGACCGGCGGCCTCTCCGGCGCCCCCGTCAAGCAGCGCTCCCTGGAGGTCCTGCGCCGCCTGTACGCCCGCGTGGGCGACCGCCTGGTCCTCGTCGGCGTCGGGGGCATCGAGAACGCCGAGGACGCCTGGCAGCGCATCCTGGCCGGCGCCACCCTCATCCAGGGCTACAGCGCGTTCATCTACGAGGGGCCGTTCTACGCCCGCGCCATCCACAAGGGCCTGGCCGCCCGCCTCGCCGCCAGCCCGTACGCCACCCTCGCCGAGGCCGTCGGCGCCGAGACCCGAAAGGCCGCCCAGTGACTGCCCACCCGTCGCCCGACCACCACCCCTCACCGACGCCCTCCGGGCGGCCCCTGCCGTTCGGCACCCGTCTGCGCTCCGCCATGGACGAGCGCGGCCCGCTCTGCGTCGGCATCGACCCGCACGCCTCCCTGCTGGCCTCCTGGGGCCTGGACGACGACGTCGCCGGCCTGGAGCGGTTCTCCCGCACGGTCGTCGAGGCCCTCGCGGAGACCGTCGCCGTCTTCAAGCCGCAGGCCGCCTTCTTCGAGCGCTTCGGCTCCCGCGGCGTGGCGGTCCTGGAGCGGGCCGTCGCCGACGCCCGCGCGGCCGGCGCCCTCGTGGTCATGGACGCCAAGCGCGGCGACATCGGCTCCACCATGGCCGCCTACGCCGAGACCTTCCTCCACCCGGACGCCCCGCTGTTCTCCGACGCCCTGACCGTGTCCCCGTACCTGGGCTACGGCTCCCTCGCCCCCGCCGTCGAGCTGGCCCGCACCTCCGGCGCAGGCCTGTTCGTCCTCGCCCTCACCTCCAACCCCGAGGGCGCGGAGGTCCAGAGGGCGGTCCGGGAGGACGGGCGGAGCATCGGCGCAACCATGCTGGCCCACCTGGCCGCGGAGAACGCCGGGGCATCCCCCATGGGATCCTTCGGGGCGGTCGTGGGCGCCACCCTCGGCGACCTCTCCTCCTTCGACCTGGACATCAACGGCCCGCTGCTCGCCCCCGGCATCGGTGCGCAGGGCGCGACCGCCGCCGACCTGCCGCGCGTCTTCGGCGCGGCCGTGCACAACGTCGTGCCGAACGTCTCGCGCGGCGTCCTGCGGCACGGACCGGACGCCGCCGCGCTGCGCGGGGCGGCGGAGCAGTTCGCCGAGGAGATCCGCAAGGCCGTCTCCGGCTGACCCGTACGTCGTACGGTCCGACGAAATCTGACGAGAATCGAACGTCTTTCGCCGGACAAATCCGGGGCGGTTTGTCCGTGATGTACGGTTCAGTGGAGGCTGACCAGGACTTTTCGTCCGTTCTCGCTGACTGGAGCGGCCTTGGCCGCTAGTCTCCGACCAGAGTGAACGAGCAGCGAACCAGTTCCACCGCTGTTCGGGCATTCGCCTGGTGTGGCGTCCCACGGGCTCCCACCGGTCCGTATCCGACAGTTCGACATCCGAGGTGACGTAGGCGTGGCTCTTCCGCCCCTTACCCCTGAACAGCGCGCAGCCGCGCTCGAAAAGGCCGCCGCGGCTCGCCGGGAGCGGGCCGAGGTGAAGAATCGACTCAAGCACTCCGGCGCCTCGCTCCAAGAGGTCATCAAGACGGGCCAGGAGAACGACGTCATCGGCAAGATGAAGGTCTCCGCCCTGCTGGAGTCCCTGCCCGGCGTGGGCAAGGTCCGCGCCAAGCAGATCATGGAGCGCCTCGGCATCTCCGAGTCCCGGCGTGTCCGAGGTCTCGGCTCCAACCAGATCGCCTCGCTGGAGCGTGAGTTCGGCACCCCTGCCGGCTGACGTGCCGCCCGGAGTGCCTCCGGCGTTCCCAGGCAGTCCCGGGAACCTGGATAATCGCTCTATGGCAGCAGAGGTTCGTCCGCGGCTGACCGTGCTCTCCGGCCCCTCAGGGGTCGGCAAGAGCACGGTCGTCGCGCATATGCGCAACGTCCACCCCGAGGTATGGCTCTCGGTGTCGGCCACCACCCGCAAGCCGCGGCCCGGTGAGCGACACGGAGTCCACTACTTCTTCGTCGGCGACGACGAGTTCGACAAGCTGATCGCCAACGGCGAGCTGCTGGAGTGGGCCGAGTTCGCGGGCAACCGCTACGGCACCCCGCGCGGCGCGGTGGTCGAGCGCCTGGAGAACGGCGAACCCGTCCTCCTGGAGATCGACCTCCAGGGCGCCCGCCTGGTCCGCGAGTCGATGCCCGAGGCCCAGTTGGTCTTCCTGGCGCCGCCGAGCTGGGAGGAGCTGGTCCGCCGGCTCACCGGCCGGGGCACCGAGTCCGCCGAGGTCATCGAGCGCCGACTGGCGGCGGCCCGCGTCGAGCTGGCCGCCGAATCCGAGTTCGACACCACCCTGGTCAACACCTCCGTCGAGGACGTGGCGCGTGAGCTGCTAGCCTTGATGGACGTTGTGTGATCGTCGACCGGTGTGCGCACCGGTGGGCGTCTGAACTTTCATCCATCTTCGGAAGGTAGAGCGTGTCCTCTTCCATCACTGCGCCCGAGGGCATCATCAACCCGCCGATCGACGAGCTGCTCGAGGCCACGGACTCGAAGTACAGCCTCGTGATCTACGCGGCCAAGCGCGCGCGTCAGATCAACGCGTACTACTCGCAGCTCGGTGAGGGCCTGCTCGAGTACGTCGGCCCGCTGGTGGACACCCACGTCCACGAGAAGCCGCTTTCGATCGCGCTGCGCGAGATCAACGCGGGCCTGCTGACCTCCGAGGCCATCGAGGCCCCGGCCCAGTAGGGCACCGAGGAATCCTTGCACCACAGGCCCGGCAGCGCGACTGCCGGGCCTGTGGTGTGTCATAGGCACGAGTGCCGCGGCGGGGGACGCCGCGGCCGGTGACAGCAGCCGGAAGGGCGAGTGTGGTGGGCAATCCGAAGGTCGTGCTCGGAGTCAGCGGCGGCATCGCCGCCTACAAGGCGTGCGAGCTGCTGCGGCGGCTGACCGAGTCCGGGCACGACGTGCGCGTGGTGCCCACCGCCTCGGCCCTGAACTTCGTGGGCGAGGCAACCTGGGCCGCCCTCTCCGGGCACCCGGCGGGCACCGAGGTGTGGGAGACCGTCCACGAGGTCCCCCATGTGCGCATCGGCCAGGCCGCCGACCTCGTCGTGGTCGCCCCCGCCACCGCCGACATGCTGGCCAAGGCCGCCCACGGCCTCGCCGACGACCTGCTCACCAACACCCTCCTGACCGCGCGCTGCCCCGTCGTCTTCGCCCCCGCCATGCACACCGAGATGTGGGAGCACCCGGCGACCCGGGAGAACGTCGCCACCCTGCGCCGCCGCGGCGCCGTCGTCATCGAGCCCGCCGTCGGCCGCCTGACCGGCAAGGACACCGGCAAGGGCCGGCTGCCCGACCCGGAGGAGATCTTCGAGGTCTGCCGGGCCGTCCTCGCCCGCGGCACCGGCGATGCCGACCTGGCCGGGCGCCACGTCGTGATCAGCGCCGGCGGAACCCGTGAGCCCCTCGACCCCGTCCGCTTCCTCGGCAACCGCTCCTCCGGCAAGCAGGGCTACGCCCTGGCCCGCACCGCCGTCGCGCGCGGCGCCCGGGTGACGCTCGTCGCCGCGAACACGGCGCTGCCGGACCCGGCCGGGGCGGACGTCGTCCGCGTCGGGACCGCCGTCCAGCTGCGCGAGGCGGTCCTGAAGGCGGCGGCCGACGCCGACGCCGTGGTCATGGCCGCGGCCGTGGCCGACTTCCGGCCGGCCGAGTACGCCACCGGCAAGATCAAGAAGCAGGAGGGGCGGGATCCGGCCCCGGTCGCGCTGGTGCGCAACCCCGACGTCCTCGCCGAGGTCTCCGCCGACCGTGCGCGCGAGGGACAGGTGGTCGTCGGCTTCGCCGCCGAGACCGACGACGTCCTCGCCAACGGGCGCGCCAAGCTCCGCCGCAAGGGCTGCGACCTCCTCGTCGTCAACGAGGTCGGCGAGGACAAGACCTTCGGATCGGAGGAGAACGAGGCGGTCATTCTCGCCTCCGACGGAGCCGAACAGGCGGTCCCCTACGGTCCGAAGGAAGCCCTGGCGGACGTCGTGTGGGACCAGGTGGCCGCGCGACTCGCCTGAAACACGCCGCCCGACCCCTGCCCGGACCGTGCTCCGGAAGGGGGTGTCGCAGGTCACACGGCTCCCAGAAGGCGAGACGGGTGGTCCTGCGACCGGTGGCGACGGATAAACTGCATTCGGAACGCGTCCGGGCGCAGCCCCCGGTATCGTTCCGCCAAACGATCAGCCAGCAGCCGCTGCAACCCCAGGGAGCGATGTGTCCCGCCGCCTGTTCACCTCGGAGTCCGTCACCGAGGGCCACCCCGACAAGATCGCTGACCAGATCAGCGACACGATCCTCGACGCGCTCCTCACCGAGGACCCGACCTCGCGCGTGGCCGTGGAGACGCTCATCACGACCGGTCTCGTCCACATCGCCGGCGAGGTGACGACGAAGGCGTACGCGCCGATCGCGCAGCTCGTCCGCGACAAGATCCTCGAGATCGGCTACGACTCCTCGAAGAAGGGCTTCGACGGCGCCTCCTGCGGCGTGTCGGTGTCCATCGGCGCGCAGTCGCCGGACATCGCGCAGGGCGTCGACACCGCCTACGAGAAGCGCGTCGAGGGCGACGAGGACGAGCTCGACAAGCAGGGCGCCGGCGACCAGGGCCTGATGTTCGGCTACGCGTGCGACGAGACGCCCGAGCTCATGCCGCTGCCGATCCACCTCGCGCACCGGCTCTCCCGCCGCCTGTCCGAGGTCCGCAAGAACGGGACCATCCCCTACCTGCGCCCCGACGGCAAGACCCAGGTCACCATCGAGTACGACGGCGACAAGGCCGTCCGCCTCGACACGGTCGTCGTCTCCTCGCAGCACGCCTCCGACATCGACCTCGACTCGCTGCTCGCGCCCGACATCCGCGAGTTCGTCGTCGAGCACGTCCTGAAGGAGCTCGTCGAGGACGGCATCAAGCTCGACACCGACGGCTACCGCCTCCTGGTGAACCCGACCGGCCGCTTCGAGATCGGCGGCCCGATGGGTGACGCCGGCCTCACCGGCCGCAAGATCATCATCGACACGTACGGCGGCATGGCCCGCCACGGCGGCGGCGCCTTCTCCGGCAAGGACCCGTCGAAGGTCGACCGCTCCGCCGCCTACGCGATGCGCTGGGTCGCCAAGAACGTCGTCGCGGCGGGCCTCGCCTCCCGCTGCGAGGTCCAGGTCGCGTACGCGATCGGCAAGGCCGAGCCGGTCGGCCTGTTCGTCGAGACCTTCGGCACCGCCAAGATCGAGACCGCGAAGATCGAGGACGCGATCGCCGAGGTGTTCGACCTCCGCCCGGCCGCGATCATCCGCGACCTCGACCTGCTGCGCCCGATCTACGCCCAGACCGCCGCCTACGGCCACTTCGGCCGCGAGCTGCCGGACTTCACCTGGGAGCGCACCGACCGCGTCGACGCCCTGCGCGCCGCCGCCGGCCTGTAGGACGGCTCCACACCCGACGGGAGGGCCCCGGACCGAGGTCCGGGGCCCTCCCGCGTCCCCGCCCCGGGCGGCGGGGCCCGGCGGGCATCCGCCACTGTCGGCGCGCTTTGGTAAGAATGCGGTGTGAGCAGCGAGAACGAGTCCCGTCAGCGGCCCGGGGGCGGCAGTCCCGGCGGGCCGCCCGAGCAGCTCGCCCTCATCCGGGAGATGGTCGCCGAGGCGAAGGCCAAGGCACCCAAGGCGAAACCGCGCACCTGGCGGGGCGCCGCCCTCGCCGAGGACCTCCCCGTCGCCCGCGTCCTCGTCAACAAGGGCGTCCTCCACCTCGACCAGCTGTGGGACTACGCCGTCCCCGAGGAGCTCTCCGAGGCGGCCCGGCCGGGCGTCCGCGTCCGCGTCCGCTTCGGCGCGGGCTCCCACCACGTCCACGGCGGCCGGCGCGAGGGCGGCCGCCTCATCGACGGGTTCATCGTCGAGCGCCGCGCCGACACCGACTACCACGGCGCCCTCGCCGCCCTCGCCCACGTCGTCTCGCCCGAGGTCGTCCTCACCCCCGAGATGCTCGCCCTGGCCCGCGCCGTCGCCGACCGCTACGCCGGCAGCCTCGCCGACGTCCTCCAGCTAGCCCTGCCCCCGCGCAGCGCCCGCGCCGAGGCGAAGCCCTCCCCGGCGCCGCTGCCCCCGCCCGCCGTCCCGGACCCCGGCGGCTGGAGCCGCTACGCCGCCGGACCGGCCTTCCTGCGCTCCCTCGCCGCCGGCGGCTCCCCCCGCGCCGTCTGGACCGCCCTCCCCGGCCCCGGCTGGGCCGACGAACTCGCCCGCGCCCTCGCCGCCACCCTCGCCTCCGGCCGCGGCGCCCTCGCCGTCCTGCCCGACGGGCGCACCGCCTCCCGCGTCGACGCCGCCCTCACCGCCCTCCTCGGCGAAGGCCGGCACGCCACCCTCACCGCCGAATCCGGCCCGGAGAAGCGCTACCGGCAGTG
The DNA here is from genome assembly GCF_014649915.1 of Streptomyces toxytricini. Taxonomy (GTDB): domain Bacteria; phylum Actinomycetota; class Actinomycetes; order Streptomycetales; family Streptomycetaceae; genus Streptomyces; species Streptomyces toxytricini. Next base: position 154,339 of record NZ_BMTY01000020.1, read on the forward strand.
GCTCGCCGTCCACCGCGGCTCCGTCCGCGCCGTCATCGGCACACGCGCCGCCATGTTCGCCCCCGTACGAGACCTCGGACTCGTCGCCGTCTGGGACGACGGCGACTCCAGCCACAGCGACGACCGCGCCCCCTTCCCGCACGTCCGGGAAGTCCTCGAACTGCGCTCCGTCAGCGAGGGCTGCGGATTCCTCGCCGGCGGCACCGGCTGCACCGTGGAGGCCGCCCAGCTCCTCGCGTCCGGCTGGGCGCGGCCCCTGGCAGCCGACCGCGAGACCGTCCGCGCCTGCGCCCCCCGCATCCGCACCGTCGGCGACGAACTCCTCGCCCGCGACGAGGCCGCCCGCGCCGCACGCCTGCCCAGCCTCGCCTGGGAGACCGTCCGCGACGGCCTGAAGAGCGGGCCCGTCCTCGTCCAGGTGCCCCGCCGCGGCTACGCCCCCCGCCTGGCCTGCGAACGCTGCCGCACCCCCGCCCGCTGCCGGGCCTGCGCCGGCCCGCTGGAGGCACCCGACACCCGCGACCTCCAGTGCGGCTGGTGCGGCCGCCCCGAAACCGCCTGGCACTGCGAGGAGTGCGGCTCCTTCCGGCTGCGCGCCCAGGTCGTCGGCGCCCGCCGCACCGCCGAGGAACTCGGCCGGGCCTTCCCCGCCGTCCCCGTCCGCACCTCCGGCCGCGACCACGTCCTCGACGAGGTCCCCGACCGGCCCGCCCTCGTAGTCTCCACCCCCGGCGCCGAACCCGTCGCCGCCGGAGCCGGGTACGCCGCCGCGCTCCTCCTCGACGGCTGGGCCATGCTGACCCGCCCCGACCTCCGCGCCGGGGAAGACGCCCTGCGCCGCTGGATCGCCGCCGCCTCCCTCGTACGGGCCGACGGGCAGGTCGTCGTCGTGGCCGAGCCGACCCTGCGCCCCGTCCAGGCCCTCGTCCGCTGGGACCCCGCCGGGCACGCCGCGCGGGAGCTCGCCGAGCGGGCCCAGCTCGGCTTCCCGCCGGTCTCCCGGATGGCGGCCGTCGCCGGCCGCGCCGAAGCCCTGGAGGCCTTCCTCGACGCCGCCGAACTGCCGCCCGACGCCGAGGTGCTGGGGCCCGTACCGCTGCCCGGGCGGCGCGGCGCGCCCTCGCCGGGGGAGCGGGTGCTGATCCGCGTCCCGCCCGGCAGCGGGGCGGCCCTGGCTGCCGCACTCAAGGCCGCGCAGGCCGCCCGCCTCGCCCGCGGAGTCGCCGCCGGCGATGCGATCCGGGTGCGGATCGACCCGCCGGACATCGGCTGAGCGGGCCCCGGGCGCAGAAAACCCCCGGCGGGACGACGGGAAAGTCGACCCACCGGGGGTGTGCACGGCCGCGGCCTGGCGGCCCGGCCGGCCGACGGGGGTCGGCGTCCCGGCGGCCGGACGGGCGGTCAGCCGTTCCGCGGCCCGGGGAACGCCGCCGGCCGGCCGCCCGCCGCGGCCTGCGACTCCTCGCGCACCGGCTGCGGCGGAACGGAGCGCGCCGCCGGGACCGTCGGCAGCGGGTTGAGGGTCCGCGTCGCCGTCCCCTCGGCCAGCGGCTCCGCCGCCTCCGCGGCCTGGGCGCGCCGGGCCCCGTACCGCCGGTGCACGGCCTGCTTGGTGACGCCGAGGGCCGAGCCGACCGCGTCCCACGAGAAGCCGAGGGAGCGGTCGAAGTCCACGGCGGCTGTCACCAGCGTTTCGACGCTGTCCCGCAGTTCCTGGGCGAGGCGGACGGTCGGCGCCGGGGCCCGGCCGTAGACGACGAAGCCCGTCGAAGGACCGGAGCGGCGCGGGCGGTACACGTTGCCGAGCTGGGCGGTGAGCGTACGCAGAGCATCCACCTGCCGGCGGACCCGCTCGATGTCCCGGACCAGGAGATGCAGGCTGGCCCGTGCTTGGGCGTCGTGGGTGGCGTGGTCGGCCATGAAGAAGCCTCTCGAACCGGTGCTGAAGAGCGGATCGGGCCGCAGACACCGTTCTGAACGCGGCCCGGTTTCGGTCAATCTCTCTTGACCAACGCGCCACCGGTCGAGGAAGTCACGCCTCGGGGGCGTGTCGGCATATGCGAGAGGCGCGCGCATGTGCGGTCCGCCCCCTGGTGGGGCTGATGGGGCCCGCGAGACGGCCGCACGGCATGCCCGGGGCAGGGCCGGCTGGGGCACGGCGGGAGGGCCCAGCGCGGGTTCGGCGTGGGCCCAGCGCGGGTTCGGCGCGGGTTCGGCGTGGGCCCTACGCAGGCTTGCGGCGCACCCGACCCATAGACTGGTGCGCTGCTGACAGCCGAGATATCGAGGTAGGACCCCAGTGAAGCTCGTCTTCGCCGGCACCCCCGAGGTCGCCGTCCCCGCCCTGGACGCCCTGATCGCCTCCGGGCGCCACGAGGTCGCCGCCGTCGTCACCCGGCCCGACGCACCCGCCGGCCGCGGCCGCCGCCTCGTCGCCAGCCCGGTCGCCGAACGCGCCGAGGAAGCCGGCATCGAGGTCCTCAAGCCGGTCCGCCCCCGCGACCCCGACTTCCAGGCCCGGCTCCGCGAGATCGCCCCCGACTGCTGCCCCGTCGTCGCCTACGGCGCCCTGCTCCCGAAGAGCGCCCTCGACATCCCCCGCCACGGCTGGGTCAACCTGCACTTCTCCCTGCTGCCCGCCTGGCGAGGCGCCGCCCCCGTCCAGCACTCCATCCTGGCCGGGGACCAGGTCACCGGCGCCTCCACCTTCCGCATCGAGGAAGGCCTCGACACCGGGCCCGTCTTCGGCGTCCTCACCGAGGAGATCCGCCCCACCGACACCAGCGGCGACCTGCTGACCCGCCTCGCCTTCGCCGGCGCCGGGCTTCTCGCCGCCACCATGGACGGCATCGAGGACGGCACGCTGCGCGCCGTCGCCCAGGCCGCCGACGGCGTCTCCCACGCCCCCAAGATCACCGTCGAGGACGCCCGCATCGACTGGTCGGCCCCCGCGCTGCGCGCCGACCGCGTCGTCCGCGGCTGCACCCCCGCCCCGGGTGCCTGGACGCTGTTCCGCGGCGAACGGCTCAAGGTCGTCTCCCTCGGGCTGCTGCCCGACCGCACCGACCTCGCGCCCGGCGAACTCGCCGCCGCCAAGAACAACGTGTACGTCGGCACCGGCTCCCACGCGGCCGAGCTCCTGTGGGTGCAGCCGCAGGGCAAGAAGCCGATGCGCGCCGCCGACTGGGCCCGCGGCGTCCGCATCGCGGCGGGCGAGCGGCTCGGTTAGCCCCTGCGGGCGCGGCCCGC
>NZ_BMTY01000020.1:157609-159488 GCF_014649915.1 Streptomyces toxytricini
GGCGCAGGGGCACCCCCCTGCGCCGCGGGCCGGCCCGCCGGGGGCGACGTAGGCTGGCAGGCGTCGGCCGGTCCGACCCCTTTCGACCCGGTCGACACGCATTCACCCCCTTCAGTACCTTCCCGTACGCCCATACACCCGGAGCACCTTCCACGTGAGCGAACAGCCCCGCCGCCGTCCCGCCGCCGCCGGCGGCAAGCAGCCCAAGCCGTACCGACGGCCCAAGAAGGACCCGGTCCGGATCCTCGCCTTCGAGGCGCTGCGGGCCGTGGACGAGCGCGACGCGTACGCCAACCTCGTCCTGCCGCCGCTGCTGCGCAAGGCCCGCGAGAACGGCGACTTCGACGCCCGCGACGCCGCCCTGGCCACCGAGCTCGTCTACGGCACGCTCCGCCGCCAGGGCACGTACGACGCCGTCATCAGCGCCTGCATCGACCGCCCGCTGCGCGAGGTCGACCCGCCCGTCCTCGACGTGCTCTCCCTCGGCGCGCACCAGCTCCTCGGCACCCGCATCCCCACCCACGCCGCCGTCTCGGCGAGCGTCGAACTCGCCCGCGTCGTCCTGGGAGACGGGCGCGCCAAGTTCGTCAACGCGGTCCTGCGCAGGATCGCCGCGCACGACCTGGACGCCTGGCTGGAGCGCGTCGCCCCGCCGTACGAGGAGGACGCCGAAGAACACCTCGCCGTCCACCACTCGCACCCCCGCTGGGTCGTCAGCGCCCTGTGGGACGCCCTCGGCGGCGGGCGCGCCGGCATCGAGGACCTGCTGGAGGCCGACAACGAGCGGCCCGAGGTCACCCTCGTCGCCCGGCCCGGCCGGTCGACGACGCAGGAGCTCGTCGCCGCGGTCGGCGAGGACGCCGCCCTGCCGGGACGCTGGTCCCCGTACGCGGTGCGCATGGCCGAGGGCGGCGAGCCCGGCGCGCTGGACGCGGTGCGCGAGGGGCGCGCCGGCGTCCAGGACGAGGGCAGCCAGCTCGTGGCATTGGCCCTCGCCACCGCCCCCGTCGAAGGCCGCGACGAGCGCTGGCTCGACGGCTGCGCGGGCCCGGGCGGCAAGGCCGCCCTCCTCGGCGCCCTCGCCGCCGAACGCGGGGCCTTCCTGCTGGCCTCCGAGAAGCAGCCGCACCGCGCCCGGCTCGTCGAACGCGCCCTCCACGGCAACCCCGGCCCCTACCAGGTCATCACCGCCGACGGGACCCGCCCCGCGTGGCTCCCCGGCTCCTTCGACCGCGTCCTGATGGACGTCCCCTGCTCCGGGCTCGGCGCCCTGCGCCGCCGCCCCGAAGCACGCTGGCGCCGCCGCCCGCAGGACATCGAGGGCTTCGCCCCGCTCCAGCGCGCGCTGCTCCGGGAGGCCCTGTCCGCGGTCCGCGTCGGCGGCGTCGTCGGCTACGCGACGTGCTCGCCGCACCTGGCGGAGACGCGGGTGGTCGTGGACGACGTCCTGAAGGGCCGCGGCGCTGCCGCGGAACCCCTCGCCGCCGAACTGATCGACGCCCGCCCGTACCTCCCGGGCGTCCCGGCCCTGGGCGACGGCCCGGACGTCCAACTGTGGCCGCACCTGCACGGCACGGACGCGATGTACCTGGCGCTGCTGAGGCGGGTGGGGTAGGGCCGCCCGCCCGGGGGCGGGGTCGGCCGGAGGCGGCGGGGCCGGATCGGCGGGAGCCGGTGGGTCGGGTCGGGAGTGTGACGGTGGAGTGCGGTAGGCGGGAGCCGGTGGGTCGGGGTCGGAAGCACGACGGCGAAGTGCGGTAGGCGGAAGCCGGTCGGTCGGGGTCGGTGATGCGACTGGGGGAGTCCCCGGCAGTTGATGGTGTCCGGGGCGGGCCGGTCCCTCAAGGGCGCTCCCTTTCGGTCGCGTCGCTGCGCGATG
>NZ_BMTY01000021.1:0-155833 GCF_014649915.1 Streptomyces toxytricini
GTTCTTGCGTTTCCGACTCTATCAGAGTCTTTCGCGCTTCGCTTTCCGGGGTTTTCGCTTTCGCGCTTTCCCTTTCCAGCGATTCCAACCTTACCAGATCATTTCCGCGCCGTTTCCGGATCGGATTCGAATTCTGTGGCCGTTGGAGGGCCTTTCCCTTTCGGGCGGGTCAGACTTTATCAGGTTTCCCCGGTGCTGATTCCCACCCGCCCGCATGCCCGTCCGGGCACAGGTGTGTGCCGCGGTTCGGTGCGGGGTGGAGCCGTAAACGTACTGGAGCGGGGCCCCCGATGCAAATCGGTTGCCCCGCTCCGGTGATTGTGCTGGTCCGGGCGTCAGACCTCGACCACGACCGGGAGGATCATCGGCCGGCGGCGGTAGCCGTCCGAGACCCACTTGCCGACGGTGCGGCGGATGAGCTGCTGGATCTGGTGCGGCTCGGCGACGCCGTCGGCGGCGGCGCGCGCGATGGCCTCCTCGATCTTCGGGAGCACCGCGGTGAACGCGGAGTCCTCGATGCCGGAGCCGCGCGCCTGGATGTTCGGGCCGCTCACGACCTTGCCCGTGGTGCTGTCCACCACGACGTAGACCGAGATGATGCCCTCTTCACCGAGGATGCGGCGGTCCTTCAGGGAGGTCTCCGTGACGTCGCCGACCGAGAGGCCGTCCACGTACACGTAGCCCGCCTGGACCTTGCCGGAGATCCGGGCCTTGCCGTCGATCAGGTCGACGACCACGCCGTCCTCGGCGATGACGATGCGGTCCTTCGGGACGCCCGTCATCGCGCCGAGCTCGGCGTTGGCGCGCAGGTGGCGCCACTCGCCGTGGACCGGCATGAGGTTCTTCGGCTTGCAGATGTTGTAGAAGTACAGCAGCTCGCCGGCCGAGGCGTGGCCCGAGACGTGCACCTTGGCGTTGCCCTTGTGCACGACGTTGGCGCCCCAGCGGGTCAGGCCGTTGATCACGCGGTAGACCGCGTTCTCGTTGCCGGGGATCAGGGACGACGCGAGGATCACCGTGTCGCCGGGGACGATCCGGATCTGGTGATCGCGGTTCGCCATGCGGGACAGGGCGGCCATCGGCTCGCCCTGCGAGCCCGTACAGACGAGCACGACCTCGTCGTCCGGCAGGTCGTCCAGCGTCTTGACGTCCACGACGAGGCCCTGCGGAACGCGCAGGTAGCCCAGGTCGCGGGCGATGCCCATGTTGCGGACCATCGAGCGGCCCACGAACGCGACCCGGCGGCCGTACTCGTGCGCGGCGTCCAGGACCTGCTGGATGCGGTGGACGTGGCTCGCGAAGCTCGCCACGATGATCCGCCGCTGCGCGCCCGCGAAGACGCCGCGGATCACGTTCGAGATGTCGCGCTCCGGCGGGACGAAGCCCGGGACCTCGGCGTTCGTCGAGTCCGACAGGAGGAGGTCGATGCCCTCCTCGCTCAGCCGCGCGAACGCGTGCAGGTCCGTCAGCCGGTTGTCCATCGGGAGCTGGTCCATCTTGAAGTCGCCGGTGGCGACGACCAGGCCCGCGGGCGTGCGGATGGCGACGGCCAGCGCGTCCGGGATGGAGTGGTTCACCGCGATGAACTCGCAGTCGAAGACGCCCAGGTTCTCCCGGTCCCCCTCCTTCACCTCCAGGGTGTAGGGGCGGATGCGGTGCTCCTGCAGCTTCGCCTCGATCAGCGCGAGCGTCAGCTTCGAACCGATCAGCGGAATGTCCGGCTTCTCCCGCAGGAGGTAGGGCACCGCGCCGATGTGGTCCTCGTGGCCGTGCGTGAGGACGATGCCCTCGATGTCGTCCAGGCGGTCCCGGATGGACGTGAAGTCCGGCAGGATCAGGTCGATGCCCGGCTGCTCCTCCTCGGGGAAGAGCACGCCGCAGTCGACGATCAGCAGCCGGCCGTCGAACTCGAAGACGGTCATGTTGCGGCCGATCTCGCCGAGGCCGCCCAGCGGGGTGACGCGCAGGCCGCCCTGGGGAAGCTTCGGCGGCGGGCCGAGCTCAGGGTGCGGATGGCTCAAAAGTCTCTCCTCACCACGCGCGCCACGGGCCGTCTCGTCAGGCGCGTGGCGGGCATGTCAGTCGTGCAGGCGTGCACGTGCATGTGTCTGTGTCTGTTTCCGGTCTTGCTATTCAGTTGTGAAGTCCGTTGTCAGAGCTGTACCCCGCCGGCGGCAAGATCGATCTTGAGCCGGGCCGTCTCCTCGGCGGTCAGCTCGACCAGCGGGAGGCGCAGCGGGCCGGCGGGCAGTCCCCGGAGGTTCAGCGCGCCCTTGGTGGTGATCACGCCCTGGGTGCGGAACATACCGGTGAAGACCGGGAGCAGCTTCTGGTGGATCTCGGTCGCCTTCTGGACGTCGCCCGCGGTGTGGGCCTCCAGCATGGCCCGGAGCTCGGGTGCGACGACATGGCCGACGACGGAGACGAAGCCGACGGCGCCCACGGAGAGCAGCGGCAGGTTCAGCATGTCGTCGCCGGAGTACCAGGCGAGGCCGCTGCGGGCGATGGCCCAGCTTGCGGCGGCCAGGTCGCCCTTGGCGTCCTTGTTGGCGACGATGCGGGGGTGCTCTGCCAGGCGCACCAGGGTTTCGGTGTCGATCGGGACGCCGCTGCGGCCGGGGATGTCGTAGAGCATCACCGGGAGGCCCGTCGCGTCGGCGACGGCCGTGAAGTGCCGGTGGAGGCCCTCCTGCGGCGGCTTGTTGTAGTACGGGGTCACGGCCAGCAGGCCGTGGGCTCCGGTGCGCTCGGCCTGGCGGGCCAGCTCCACGGTGTGGCGGGTGTCGTTGGTGCCGATGCCGGCGACGACGTGGGCCCGGTCTCCGACGGCCTCCAGGACGGCTCGTACGAGGTCGTTTTTCTCCGCGTCGGTGGTGGTGGGGGACTCGCCGGTGGTCCCGTTGACGACGAGGCCGTCGTTGCCTGCGTCCACCAGGTGGACGGCGAGCTGCTGCGCGCCGTCGAGGTCGAGTGCGCCATCGGCCGTGAACGGCGTGATCATGGCGGTGAGGACCCGCCCGAAGGGGGTCTGCGGAGTCGAGATCGGAGCCATGGGTAACACGCTACTCGCTGCCATGGTCGCGGTGTCCCCTCGGGGGACGTGAAGGGGGTGCGCGCCTCCGGCGGCGGCCGGGAGGTGCGTGGAGGAGCCCGGCACTGCCTGCTCGGGGGTTCAAGCAGTGCCGGGTCCGTTTGATCAGCCTAGATGAACTTTCCGAAACGTCGCAATACGGACACTTCGGACTTGAGCTGGCACATGTGTGCGCATCAGCCCATCTGCCCTGTGCGGAGGCGGCTCCGCTACGGGGCGACCCGGCCGTTGGCGTTGAACGCGGCGTACGTCAGCGGCATCAAAGCGGCCCAGTGCTGCTCCATCTTCTCGCCGACCATCTCGATCTCCCGCTGGGGGAACGACGGCACGGTCGCCAGCTCGTGCTGCGTGCGCAGGCCCAGGAAGTGCATCAGGGAGCGCGCGTTGCACGTGGCGTACATCGACGAGAACAGTCCGACCGGCAGGACCGAGCGGGCGACCTCGCGGGCCACGCCCGCGGCCAGCATCTCCCGGTACGCCTCGTAGGCCCGGCGGTACGAGTCCTCCATGACCCGGCCCGTCAGCGCCAGCTGCTCCTCGGTGCCCTCGACGAACACGTACTTGCCCGGACGGCCCTCCTGGACCAGCTTCCGCTCGGCGTCCGGCACGTAGAAGACCGGCTGGAGCTCGCGGTAGCGGCCGGACTCCTCGTTGTAGGACCAGCCCACGCGGTGCCGCATGAACTCGCGGAAGACGAAGATCGGGGCGCTGATGAAGAACGTCATCGAGTTGTGCTCGAAGGGGCTGCCGTGGCGGTCCCGCATCAGGTAGTTGATCAGGCCCTTGGACCGCTCCGGGTCCTTCTGCAGCTCTTCCAGGGACTGCTCGCCGGCCGTGGACACGCGGGCGGCCCACAGCACGTCCGAGTCCGAGGCGGCGTGCTTCACCAGATCGACGGTCACATCGCTTCGGAAGTCGATCTTCAGCTCGGAGGTCTCGCTCACGAGGTCCTTCCAGGTCGCGGGATTTCCAGGGGGCGCGACCACTCTACGGCGCGGCGGCGGGCGCCCGGACCACGAGCGGGGGCCTCGGGCCGGCGGTAGCGCGGCCGGGCTCGCCGCCCCGCTGCTGCCGGGCGCCGAGGCGCTCCGGCCGGAGCACGCGTCCGCCACGTCGCAGCAGTCCGGGTCCTCCGCGGGGCGGTAGCCTCACGGACAAGCCCAACCCGAACGTGCATGTGAGTGAGGTCCCGCCGTGCCCCTGCCCTTCCTGACGGCCGACGGCGCGTTCGACGCGCAAGACGACGACCACGACGCCCCCCTCGCGCACGACGACCGCGACAGGTGGCGGCGGCCCTACCGGCCCGGGCCCTGGCGGGTGGCCGGCTCGGCGGTGCTGCTCCTGCTGTCGGCGTTCATGCTGCTCGCCACGATGATCATCGCGTTCGCGGGTACCTGGGGCGGCGCGGCCGTGTGCCTCGCGGCGGCACTCGGCGTGATCGCGCTCGCCCTGCGGATCCTGATGGCCGGCGTCCGGGTGAGCCGGACCGGGCTGCGCCGGGTCGGGCTCCTCACGACCCGCACCCTCGCCTGGGGCGACATCACGGAGATCCGGACGGTGCAGCAGCCCGTGCGCTGGCTGGGGCTGCCGCGGACGGTGCAGGGCCAGGCCCTGACGGCGGGCGTGCGGGACGGCGCCGCCGTGGTCCTGACGACCGACCGGAACGCGGACTTCCTCTCCCGTGGGGAGGCCTTCGACCGGGCCGCCGACATGGTCGCCGCCTGGGCCGACGAGTCCCGGGCCGTGCCCGCCTGAGCCGCCGCGCACGCAGGGCCGGAGCCCGTACGGGTCAGGCCCTCCCCCAGCTACCGCTGGGAGGCCCCCACGGGCTTCTTGTCGTGCAGGGCGATGGCTCGCTGCATGGCCTTGCGGGCCCGCGGGGTGTCGCGGGCGTCGTGGTAGGCGACCGCGAGGCGGAACCAGTTGCGCCAGTCCCCCGGCTCGTCCTCCGTCTCGGCCCTGCGGCGCGCGAAGACCTCGTCCGCGGAGTCCCGCCGGATCCGCCCGTACTCGTCCCGCTCCAGCTCGTCCACGGGCAGGCCGCCCTCGGCCTCCAGCTCGGCCGCAAGCCGGTTGGCCCGGGTCACGAAGCGCGTGTTCATCCAAAGGAACCACACGCCGATGACCGGCAGGACGAGCACGGCCGCACCGAAGGCGACGGTCAGCCAGGTGCCCTGCCGGATCAGCAGCAGGCCCCGGCTGCCGACCAGGACGAAGTAGACGGCCAGCACGGCGGCCGTGATGAGGTAGGTGATCTTCGCGCGCATGGGTGTTGCCTGCTCGTCAGCCGAGGTCGAGGAAGTTTTCCAGGCCGAAGGTCAGGCCCGGGGTGGTCGCCACGCGCCGCGCGCCGAGCAGGATGCCCGGCATGAAGCTGCTGTGGTGCAGGGAGTCGTGGCGGATGGTCAGGGTCTCGCCCTCGCCGCCGAGGAGCACCTCCTGGTGGGCGAGGAGCCCGCGCAGGCGGACGGCGTGCACCGGGACGCCCTCGACGTCCGCGCCGCGCGCCCCGTCCAGGGCGGTGGCGGTGGCGTCCGGCTGCGGGGCGCAGCCGGCCTCGGCGCGGGCGGCGGCGATGAGCTGGGCCGTCCTGGTGGCCGTGCCGGAGGGGGCGTCGACCTTGTTCGGGTGGTGCAGCTCGACGACCTCGACGGATTCGAAGTAGCGGGCGGCCTGGGCGGCGAACTTCATGGTCAGGACGGCGCCGATGGAGAAGTTCGGGGCGATCAGGACGCCGGTCTCGGGCGAGCCCGCCAGCCAGCCGCGGAGCTGGGCGAGGCGGTCGTCGGTCCAGCCGGTGGTGCCGACGACGGCGTGGATGCCGTGGCGGATGCAGAAGTCGAGGTTGCCCATCACGGAGGCCGGGGTGGTCAGCTCGACGGCGACCTGGGCGCCCGTCTCGGCCAGCGTCTCCAGCTTGTCGCCCCGGGTGAGCGCGGCGACCAGTTCCATGTCCTCGGCGGCCTCGACGGCGCGGACGGCCTCGGACCCGATGCGGCCCTGTGCGCCGAGTACGGCGACCCGCAGCTTGCTGCTCATGCGTGCTTCCTTCGCTTCCCCTGGTCGTGGCGGCCGGGCCGCCGTGGCTGCGGGCGGGGCGCCGGCCGGCCGCCCCGGGCGGGGCTGCTGCGGCCGGCGTCCCCGCCGCGCACGTCTCAGGCCACCGCTTCGTCGAGGCGGGCGGCCTGCTTCTCCTTCAGCGGTCCTATCACCGCGAGCGACGGCCGCTGGGCCAGGACGTCCTGCGCGACGGCGCGCACGTCGTCCGGGGTCACGGCGGCGATCCGGCCCAGCATCTCGTCGACCGACATCTGGTCGCCCCAGCACAGCTCGCTCTTGCCGATCCGGTTCATGATCGCGCCGGTGTCCTCCAGGCCGAGGACGGTGGAGCCGGACAGCTGGCCGACGGCCCGCTTGATCTCCTCGTCCGTCAGCCCCTCCGCGACGACCTTGTCGAGCTCGGCGCGGCAGATGCCCAGCACGTCGTGGACCTGGCTGGGCCGGCAGCCGGCGTACACGCCGAAGAGGCCGCTGTCGGCGAAGCCGGAGGTGTACGAGTAGACGCTGTAGGCCAGGCCGCGCTTCTCCCGGACCTCCTGGAAGAGGCGGGAGGACATGCCGCCGCCGAGGGCGGTGTTGAGCACGCCGAGCGCCCAGCGGCGCTCGTCGGTGCGGGCGAGGCCGGGCATGCCGAGGACGACGTGGGCCTGCTCGGTCTTGCGGCCGACGAGGTCGACGCGGCCGGCGGTGCGGATCCGGCGGGCGCCGCCGCGCGGGCCGATCGGCTCGGCGTCGGTGCGTCCGAGTGCCCCGGCCTTCTCGAAGGCGGCGCGGACCTGGCGGACGACCTTGTTGTGGTCGACGTTGCCGGCGGCGGCCACCACCAGGTGGGTGGGGTCGTAGTGCTTCTTGTAGAAGCGGCGGATCCGGTCGGCGCCGAGGGCGTTGATCGTGTCGACGGTGCCGAGGACGGGGCGGCCGAGCGGGGTGTCCCCGTACATGGTCTGCGCGAACAGGTCGTGCACGCAGTCGCCCGGGTCGTCCTCGGTCATGGCGATCTCTTCGAGGATGACGCCGCGCTCGGCGTCGACGTCCTCCTCGCGGATCAGCGAGCCGGTCAGCATGTCGCAGACGACGTCGATCGCGAGCGGCAGGTCGGTGTCGAGCACCCGTGCGTAGTAGCAGGTGTACTCCTTCGCCGTGAAGGCGTTCATCTCCCCGCCGACAGCGTCGATCGCGGAGGAGATGTCGAGGGCGGTCCGCTTGCGGGTGCCCTTGAAGAGGAGGTGCTCCAGGTAGTGGGTGGCGCCGTTCAGGGCGGGCGTCTCGTCGCGCGAGCCGACGTGCGCCCAGATGCCGAAGGTGGCGGAGCGGACGGAGGGCAGCGTCTCGGTGACGATGCGGAGTCCGCCGGGGAGGACGGTGCGCCGGACGGTGCCGATGCCGTTGTCGCCCTTGAGGAGGGTTTGGGTACGGGCGACGGCCCGCCCCTCCGAGGAGGGGCGGGCCGTCGCACGGGAACTACGCGACGTCACTTGTCGGAGTCGTCCTTGTCGGCGTCGTCGGCGGCGTCCTCGCCCTCGATCACGGGGATCAGGGAGAGCTTGCCGCGCTGGTCGATCTCGGCGATCTCGACCTGGACCTTGGCGCCGACCGCGAGCACGTCCTCGACGTTCTCCACGCGCTTGCCGCCGGCGAGCTTGCGGATCTGCGAGATGTGCAGCAGGCCGTCCTTGCCCGGGAGCAGGGAGACGAAGGCACCGAAGGTGGTGGTCTTCACGACCGTGCCCAGGTAGCGCTCGCCGACCTCCGGCATGGTCGGGTTGGCGATGCCGTTGATCGTGGCGCGGGCGGCCTCGGCGGCCGGGCCGTCGGCGGCACCGATGTAGATGGTGCCGTCGTCCTCGATCGTGATCTCGGCGCCGGTGTCCTCCTGGATCTGGTTGATCATCTTGCCCTTGGGGCCGATGACCTCGCCGATCTTGTCCACGGGGATCTTGACGGTGATGATCCGCGGGGCGTTGGGGGACATCTCGTCCGGGGTGTCGATCGCTTCCATCATCACGTCGAGGATGTGGAGGCGGGCGTCGCGGGCCTGCTTGAGGGCCGCGGCCAGGACGGAGGCCGGGATGCCGTCCAGCTTGGTGTCGAGCTGGAGGGCGGTGACGAACTCCTTGGTGCCGGCGACCTTGAAGTCCATGTCGCCGAAGGCGTCCTCCGCACCGAGGATGTCGGTGAGGGCGACGTAGTGCGTCTTGCCGTCGATCTCCTGGGAGATCAGGCCCATGGCGATGCCGGCGACGGGGGCCTTCAGGGGCACACCGGCGTTCAGCAGCGACATGGTGGAGGCGCAGACCGAGCCCATCGACGTCGAGCCGTTGGAGCCGAGGGCCTCGGACACCTGGCGGATCGCGTAGGGGAACTCCTCGCGGGTCGGCAGGACCGGCACGATCGCGCGCTCGGCGAGCGCGCCGTGGCCGATCTCGCGGCGCTTCGGGGAACCGACGCGGCCGGTCTCGCCGACGGAGTACGGCGGGAAGTTGTAGTTGTGCATGTAGCGCTTGCGGGTCACCGGGGAGAGGGTGTCCAGCTGCTGCTCCATGCGGAGCATGTTGAGGGTGGTGACGCCCAGGATCTGGGTCTCGCCACGCTCGAACAGCGCCGAGCCGTGCACGCGCGGGATGGCCTCGACCTCGGCGGCGAGGGTGCGGATGTCCGTGATCCCGCGGCCGTCGATGCGGACCTTGTCCTTGATGACGCGCTCGCGGACCAGGGCCTTGGTCAGGCTGCGGTACGCGGCGGAGATCTCCTTCTCGCGGCCCTCGAAGGCCGGGAGGAGCTTCTCGGCGGCGAGCTCCTTGACGCGGTCCAGCTCGGCCTCGCGGTCCTGCTTGCCCGCGATGGTCAGGGCCTGGGCGAGCTCGCCCTTGACCGCGGCGGCGAGGGCCTCGTAGACGTCGTCCTGGTAGTCCAGGAAGACCGGGAACTCGCCCTCGGGCTTGGCGGCCTTGGCGGCGAGGTCGGCCTGGGCCTTGCACAGGGTCTTGATGAACGGCTTGGAGGCCTCCAGGCCGGCCGCGACGACCTCCTCGGTCGGCGCCTCGGCGCCGCCCTTGACCAGCGCGATGGTCTTCTCGGTGGCCTCGGCCTCGACCATCATGATCGCCACGTCGCCGTCCTCCAGGACGCGGCCCGCGACGACCATGTCGAAGACGGCGTCCTCGAGCTCGCTGTGGGTCGGGAACGCGACCCACTGGCCCTTGATCAGCGCGACGCGGACGCCGCCGATCGGGCCGGAGAAGGGCAGGCCGGCCAGCTGGGTCGACGCGGACGCGGCGTTGATCGCGACGACGTCGTAGAGGTGGTCCGGGTTGAGCGCCATGACCGTGGCGACGACCTGGATCTCGTTGCGCAGGCCCTTCTTGAAGGAGGGGCGCAGCGGGCGGTCGATCAGGCGGCAGGTGAGGATCGCGTCCTCGGAGGGGCGGCCCTCGCGGCGGAAGAAGGAGCCGGGGATCTTGCCGGCCGCGTACTGGCGCTCCTCGACGTCCACCGTGAGGGGGAAGAAGTCGAGCTGGTCCTTGGGCTTCTTCGACGCGGTGGTGGCGGACAGCACCATCGTGTCGTCGTCCAGGTAGGCGACGGCGGAGCCGGCGGCCTGGCGGGCCAGGCGGCCCGTCTCGAAGCGGATGGTGCGGGTGCCGAAGGTGCCGTTGTCGATGACGGCCTCGGCGTAGTGGGTCTCGTTCTCCACTAGCGTTTTCTCCATTTTCGTCGTCTCCGTCCGTGGCCCGTGTGGCTGCGGACGGTTGTGGAGAAGCGCTCCTTGCGTGCGGGCCGGTCTTCGATCGAAGTACCCGGTTCGGCGCCCGGCGGGCGTTCCGGGTACCACTACCGAGGACCGGCGGCCTGGGAGGGCGCTCCTCCTCTTCAGTTGTGCGCAGGTGCACTGAGCGGCTGTGTCCAGACTACAAAGCGTCCGGTACGGCGCGCACGCACAGCGGCGCGTACAGCAAAGGGAGCGGTCCCCCGAAAGGCGGGAACCGCTCCCCTCACAGCGACTTACTTGGCGCCGGCCGCACCGCGGCGGATGCCGAGGCGGTCGACCAGCGTACGGAAGCGCTGGATGTCCTTCTTGGCCAGGTACTGCAGCAGGCGGCGGCGCTGGCCGACCAGGATCAGCAGACCACGGCGGGAGTGGTGGTCGTGCTTGTGGGACTTCAGGTGCTCGGTGAGGTCCGAGATGCGCTTCGAGAGCATCGCCACCTGGACCTCGGGGGAGCCGGTGTCGCCCTCCTTGGTACCAAACTCAGCGATGATCTGCTTCTTCGTAGCGGCGTCGAGCGGCACGCGTTCTCCTTGGTTTTCGTGGCCACCGAGTGCCCCAGGTCGTAGTCTCTGGGGATCTTCCGTAACTCGGGAGGCGGGGTCCGCTGGGCGCAGTCCGCAGATCCCGGGGGATCCGGCGGACGCGTACACAAACGGCCGTCACACAGCGTACCAGGTGCCGTCCGGGCCGGTCTCAGCTGGTGAGCGAGCGGGCCCGGGCGTAGACGTCCAGGACGGCCAGGGCCAGCGGGACCAGGCTGAGCAGGACGGCGGCCTCGGTGAGGTCCAGGGTGCGCCCCCAGAAGGGTGACAGACCCTTGCGGGGGATGACCAGTGCAATTCCGGCGAGGAGTGCCGCGCCGGCGGCGACGGCGGCCGAAAGCCAGATCGTACGGAGGTCCAGGCCGCCGCGGTCGTGGAAGCGGGTGAGCTCCATGACGAGGTCGGCCGGCGGGTTCAGGGCCATGCCGAGGATCAGCAGGGAGATCGCGGCGAGGCCGGCGGCCAGGGCGCACACCACCTGGGAGGTGTAGCGGAAGAGGCGGGCGCGCAGCAGCATGGCGAGCCCGGCGGCCAGGGCCAGGAGGCGGCCCCAGGTGTTGTCGGAGAAGCCGAGGACGACGGCTGCGCCGACGACGACGGCGGAGCAGCCGCCGACGAGGCCGAGGAGCATCTCGTGGCCGCGGCGGGCCTGGGTGGCGATGGCGTCGGCGTCGAGGGGGGCGGCGGCGGGCTCGCCCTGGTCGGGGCCGGCCGGGTCGCCGTACGGCTCGGTGTCGTAGCGGTCGGGGCTCTCGTAGACCTCCACGGCGCTCTGCGGGGCGGCGTAGCCGACGGGCAGGCGGGCGAAGCGGGCGGAGAGGCCGGGCAGGAAGGCGACGAGGCCGATGGCGACGGGCGCGCAGACGGCTGCGGTGGCGGTGGCCGAGGCCTCGGCGAGGATCGCGCCGAAGGTGGCGAGGGTGCCGGTGGCGGCGAGGAAGGTCGCCGCGACGAACGGGGCGTCGCCGTTGGGCGTGAGGGCGACCAGGGCGACGGAGGCGACGAGGACGCAGACGCAGCCGAGCAGGAACTGCAGGCGCCCGGGGCCCTGGCCGGCCGCGGGGGCGATGATGCCGGAGCCGGCGATCAGCAGGTGCGGCAGGGCGCCGAGGCCGAGGGCGACCGCGGAACCGCGGTCGCCGTAGACCCGGGCGCGGACGCCGGCCGCGGCGGTCAGCAGGAGGCCGGCGGCGCCGGCGATGATGCCGGGCAGGCCGTGCATGTCGTGGCGGACCGGGTCGGCGTACCAGAGGACGAAGCCGAGCAGGACGAGCAGGACGGCGGCGCCGGCGAGGCCCGCGCCGCGCAGCATGTCGTCGTGCCAGCGGTGGCGGTCGCGCACCACGGCGGAGGCGACGGCGTCGGAGACGTCGTCGAAGACGGCGGGCGGCAGCGACTCGGCGAAGGGGCGCAGGCTCAGCACCTCGCCGTCGAGGACCTGCTGGGCGGCGAGGGTGCGGGCGCCGTCGAGGACGGTGCCGTCGCGGCGGACGAGGTGGAAGCCGGTGGGGGCGCCGACGGGCTGCGTCTGGCCGGTGAGGCGCAGCAGCTCCGGGTAGACGTCGGCGACGGCTATGTCCTCGGGGAGGGCGACGTCGATGCGGCTGTCGGGAGCCACGACGGTGACCCTGCAGAAGCCCGTCGTTGCGGCCGTACTCACCTGTGGGACCCCCTGGTTGGCGGAGCGGGAGCGACCCGCTGCCCTGGCGGATTCGCGGATGCGCATACTGCGCGGGCCACCCTACCGGGAGTGCGTACGACAGTCGGCAAGTAGGATCACCGTCGCGCGGGGGAGAGCCCCTTCGCGCCCGGGACTTGGGGCGCCGGCAGCAGCGTCCCGTCCGTTTTCGAGGGATTGATGCTCCGGTGAGTCAGATCGTCGTCAAACGCCCGCCGCGGTCCCTGCCGCCCGAAGTCCCCTCGGACGAGCTGAGGCTGGAGGCTCCGCCGGAACTCCCCCGGGGCCAGCAGGAGGGCATGCTGATGCAGCTCCTGCCGATGCTCGGCATGGGCTCGTCCGTCGTCTTCTTCTTCATGCCGGGCGCCGCGCCGTTCATGCGCATCATGGGCGTGCTGATGCTGGTCTCGACGGTGGCCATGGTGGTGGCACAGCTGGTGCGCCACCGGCGCGGTACGCAGGGGCAAATGGCCGATGTCCGGCGCGACTACCTCAAGTACCTGGCGCAGACTCGCCGTCAGGTGCGGCGCACCGGGCGGCTGCAGCGCGACGCTCAGCTCTACCTGCACCCGGCGCCCGAGCAGTTGTGGTCGGTGGTCGCGGAGGGATCGCGGCTGTGGGAGCGGCGCGTGGGCGACGAGGACTTCGCGCAGGCCCGGCTGGGGCTGGGCGCGCAGCGCCTGGCGACGCCGCTGATCGCGCCGGACACGGCGCCGGTGGACGAGCTGGAGCCGCTGACGGCGGGCGCGATGCAGCGCTTCCTGAAGGTGCACTCCTCGCTGGAAGGGCTGCCGGTGGCGGTCTCGATGCGGGCGTTCTACCACGTGACGGTGTCCGGCGAGCCCGAGTCGGCGCGCGGTACGGCCCGCGCGATGGTGGCGCAGCTGGCGACGCTGCACTCCCCCGACGACATGGTGGTGGCCGTGGTGGCCGCGCCGGGCGCCGTCAAGGCGTGGGACTGGGTGAAGTGGCTGCCGCACACCCAGGTCCCCGGGCAGGTCGACGGGGCGGGCAACAAGCGGCTGTTCGGCGACGACATCACCGAGGTCGAGCAGCTGCTGGCGCCGCGCCTGGACGGCCGGCCGCGGTTCAGCCGGGACGTCTCCCCCGTACTGGACCAGCCGCACCTGGTCATCGTCCTCGACGCCGACTCGCGCGGCGGGCTCGTCCCGCCGGACTCCGCGTTCGCCGCGCCCGAGGGCCTGCAGGGCGTCACCATCGTCGAGGTCGTCGCGGGCGAGCTGGACGAGCCGCGCGGCGGGCTGTCGGTCACGGTGCGGCCGGGGAAGCTGCGGCTGGAGTCGGGCGGCGGCATCGCCTACGAGGGCGTCCCGGACACCCTGTCGCTGCCGGCGGCGGAGGCGCTGGCGCGGCAGCTGGCCCCGATGCGCACGGGCGGCGGGGACGACGACGAACCGCTGCTGGCGAACCTGGACTTCACCGACCTGCTGAACCTGGGCGACGCCGCCTCCATCGACGTGGCGCGGACCTGGCGGCCGCGGTCGGCCGGCGAGCGGCTGCGTGTGCCGATCGGCGTCGGCGAGGACGGTGCGCCCGTCATGCTGGACCTGAAGGAGGCCGCGCAGGAGGGCATGGGCCCGCACGGCCTGTGCGTCGGTGCGACCGGTTCCGGCAAGTCGGAGCTGCTGCGCACGCTGGTGCTGGGCCTGGCGGTCACGCACACCTCGGAGACGCTGAACTTCGTCCTCGCGGACTTCAAGGGCGGTGCGACGTTCACCGGCATGGGCCAGATGCCGCACGTGGCGGCGGTCATCACCAACCTGGCGGACGACCTGACCCTCGTCGACCGCATGGGCGACTCGATCCGCGGCGAGCTGCAGCGCCGCCAGGAGCTGCTGCGCGCGGCGGGCAACTACGCCAACATCCACGACTACGAGAAGGCGCGCGCCGCGGGCGCCCCGCTGGAGCCGCTGGCCTCGCTGGTGCTCGTCATCGACGAGTTCAGCGAGCTGCTGACGGCGAAGCCCGACTTCATCGACATGTTCATCCAGATCGGCCGCATCGGCCGGTCGCTGGGCGTGCACCTGCTGCTGGCCTCGCAGCGCCTGGAGGAGGGCAAGCTGCGCGGGCTGGACACCTACCTGTCGTACCGCATCGGCCTGCGGACGTTCTCGGCGGCCGAGTCGCGCACGGCGATCGGCGTGCCGGACGCCTACCACCTGCCGTCGGTGCCCGGTTCGGGCTACCTGAAGTTCGGCACCGACGAGATGGTGCGGTTCAAGGCGGCGTACGTCTCGGGCACCTACCGCTCGGGCGGGCCCGACCTGTCGGTGGGCCGGTTCCCGGTGGAGAGGCGGCCCGCGCTGTTCACGGCGGCCCCGGTGCCGGTGGTGTACGCGGCGCCGGACCCGGCGTACCTGGCGGAGCAGCCGGAGCGGGAGGACGACGCCCTCGCCGACACGGTGCTCGACGTCATCGTGAGCCGGCTGGAGGGACAGGGCGTGCCGGCCCACCAGGTGTGGCTGCCGCCGCTGGACCAGGCCCCGCCGCTCGACCAGCTGCTGCCGGCGCTCGCGCCGTCGGCGGAGCGGGGCCTGCACGCGGAGGGGTACACGCGGCCGGGCGGGCTCGTCGTGCCGCTCGGGCTCATCGACAAGCCGTTCGAGCAGCGGCGCGAGGTGCTGTACCGGGACTTCTCGGGTGCGGCGGGCCACATGATGGTCGTCGGCGGCCCCCAGTCGGGCAAGTCGACCCTGATGCGGACCCTCATCTCCTCGTTCGCGCTGACCCACACCCCGCGCGAGGTGCAGTTCTACGGGCTCGACTTCGGCGGCGGCGGCATGTCGGCGGTGGCGGAGCTGCCGCACGTCGGCGGGATCGCCTCGCGCCTGGACCCGGAGCGGGTGCGCCGCACGGTCGCCGAGGTCGGCGGGATCCTCAACCGCCGGGAGGAGTTCTTCCGCGCGCACAACATCGACTCGATCGGCACCTACCGGCGCAAGCGGGCCGCGGGCGAGCTGCCCGGCGAGCCGTGGGGCGACGTCTTCCTCGTCATCGACGGCTGGGGCGGCTTCCGCGGGGAGTACGAGGGCCTGGAGCAGGTGGTCACGGACATCGCCTCGCGCGGTCTGGGCTACGGCATCCACGTCGTCATCACCGCGGCCCGCTACATGGAGGTGCGGGCCGCGCTGAAGGACCAGATGCTGGGCCGGCTGGAGCTGCGGCTCGGCGACGTCATGGACTCCGAGTTCGACCGGAAGGTCGCCGCGAACGTGCCGACGGGGATGCCCGGCCGCGGACAGGTCCCGGAGAAGCTGCACTTCCTGGGCGCGCTGCCGCGGATCGACGGCTCGCACGACCCGGAGACCCTCTCGGACGCCACGGCGGCCTTCGTCTCGGCGGTCAAGCAGCACTGGGCCGGGCAGGCCGCGCCGGGCGTGCGGCTGCTGCCGCGGCTGCTGCACGCGGACCAGCTGCCGGGCGGCGCGGAGTTCCCCGGGCGCGGGATCGCCATCGGCATCGACGAGACCGCCCTGGAGCCGGTGTTCGTCGACTTCGAGACCGACCCGTTCTTCCTCGTCTTCGGCGAGAGCGAGTCGGGCAAGACGAACCTGCTGCGGCTGATCGCGCAGCAGATCGCCCAGCGGTACACCCCGGACCAGGCGCGGCTCGTGGTCGGCGACTACCGGCGCACCCTGCTGGGGGCGCTGCCGGAGGAGCACCTGCTGGAGTACGCGCCGATGGCGGGCTCCCTCCAGATGCACATGGAGGCACTGGGCGGGGTGTTCTCGCGGCGGCAGCCGCCGGACGACGTCACCCCGCAGCAGCTGCGGGACCGCAGCTGGTGGACCGGGCCCGACGTGTTCATCATCATCGACGACTTCGACCTGGTGGCCACCAGCCAGGGCAACCCGCTCGCCCCGCTCGTGGACTTCCTGCCGTTCGCCCGCGACACGGGCGTGCGCTTCATCATCGCGCGGAACTCGGCGGGCGCCTCCCGCTCGCTGTACGAGCCGTTCATGCAGCGCATCAAGGAGCTGGGCGCGCAGGGCGTCGTCCTGTCGGGCGACCCGTCCGAGGGCGACCTGATCGGGAACGTGCGGCCGCGGCCGATGCCGCCGGGCCGGGCGTACTTCTCCTCCCGCAAGCGCGGCACCTCGCTGGTCCAGCTGGGCCGGATGCCGGGGGCGTAGCGCTGCCGTACGCCGGGGCCGGGTTCCGCACCTGCGGGGCCCGGCCCCGCTGCGCTGCGGCCCCGTCCTCGCGGTCCCGGCGGGGGAAGATCGGCCGGAAAGGGTCCCCGGGGCCCCCGCGGGCACCGATAATCGGCAGCGGAAGATGGCCGAGGAGCCGACGGAAAGGCCGCGCAATGGGCACCCAGCAGGAGAAGGACGAGCTGTACGCGCTCGACATCAGCGGCGTGGAGTGGGAGGGCCCGCCCGGGACGAGCCCGGACGAGGAGCGGGTGGAGATCGCCCGGCTCCCCGAGGGCGCGGTGGCCATGCGGTCCTCCCTCGACCGGGACACGGTGCTGCGCTACACCGCGGCCGAGTGGGAGGCCTTCGTGCTCGGCGCCCGCGACGGGGAGTTCGACCTCGACCGGGGACCGCACTGACACCAGCCGCGCGCGCCGGTGCCGCCGGCCCGGCCGGCATGCGCGCGGAAGGGGCGCGCCCGCTGCGGGCGCGCCCCTTCCGTGTGATCGGGAGCCGGGTGGCTCACGGGTGAGCCGGAGGGCTCGGGAGGCTCAGTAGGCCTCGGTGAACAGGCGGGAGGCCTTCACGTCGGTGGCGCGGTAGTCGCCCTTGCCGCGCTCGATCAGCTGGGCGACCTTCTCCAGCTGGTCCTTCATGTGGTCGGCCTTCTGCTTGTACTTGCCCTGGAGCGTGACGTACTCCTTGTGGGCCTCACCGTCCCAGGTGTCGGTGACGACCTTGAGGGCCTGGTCCATCTCCGCCAGGTCGTCGACGATGTTCTTGGAGACGGTCCGGATGCGGTTGGCCATCTCCTGGACGCTCTCGTACCGTACCCGGGTTGCCCCGTCGTTGGACGCCATGGTGTTCTCCTTCGCGGTGGGCTTGAGCTGGTGGGGACGACGCGGCGGTCAGACGCCGTTGAGGCCCGAGGTGTTGCCGGCGGACGCCTGGACGGCCTTGAACGCGGCGCGCACGTCGTCGTCCTGCGCGTTGCTGAGGTTCTTGGTCTGGGCGACCGCGTTGTGCAGGATGCCGAGGAGGCGGCGGATCTCGTCGTGGTCCTCGTTGACGACCGTCTGGGCGGAGACGAACCCGGACGCACCGACACCGGTCCAGCCGGCGCTCACCGTGGCGAGGATGTCGGCCAGTTCACGGGCCTGCTTGGTGACGGCGGTGGCCGTCGTCTGGATCTTGTTCTTCGCCTGGACGATCGGATCGTCTGCAAGACCGAAATTGTTGCTCATCCGAAGCTCCTCACTTCTCAATTCGCCGGCAGAACCGGCGGACTGCGCGGCGGCGGAGCAGGGGAGCCGGGCGCGGATGCGAGCCGCGCGCCCCGGGAATCCCCCTCCGCCTCACGCGATCCCCCGATCACAGTCGTGAAGCCTGGTGTCACTCTAGCCAGTTCATGTCACAGCCCCAACACCGGTGGCCTGCTTCTGTCGATGAACTGTGACCGTTCACTGCAAACGGCGCCGGCGCCTGCGGGCGTCGCGCACGACGGTCGCCGTCGCCGCGGTCACGGCGACCAGCACGGCGCCGATGCCCAGAGCGTACGTGCCGAGGCGCTCCTGGCGCTCCTGCGCCGTCTCCGCCAGGTGCAGCGCCGCGGCCTGCGGTGCGGCCGCCGGCGGCGGCCCCGGGTCCGGTACGGGTGCCTTGGGGCGGTCGTGGTCCTGGGTGAGGGCGCGCACCGGGTCGATCACTCCCCAACCCACGTAGTCGTCGCGACCCTTGACGGTCCGTTCGGCGGTGCCCTGGATCTGCCAGACGATCTCCTGCGGCGTCCAGTCCGGGTGCTTGGCCTTCAGGAGCGCGGCCACGCCGGCGACGTACGGCGCGGAGAAGCTCGTTCCGTTGTCGATGCACTGGCCGAAGCCGGGGACGGTGGAGACCATGTCGACGCCCGGTGCGGCGACCCCGACGAAGTCGCCGGGCTGGGAGAACGCGGCGCGCTCGTTGTTGCGGTCCGAGGAGGCGACCGCGAGGACGCCCGGGAACGCCGCCGGGTAGGTCTTGCGCTTCTCGCCGCTCATGCCGTCGTTGCCGGCCGAGGCGACGACGACGACCTTCGCGTCGAGGGCCCGCTGCACCGCCTTGGCCAGCTCGGAGTCGGCGGTCAGGGCGGCGTCGGTGTCCTGGGAGATGTTGACGACGTGCGCGCCCTTGGCGACGGCGTGGTCGATGGCCTGGGCGAGGGACAGGGCGTTGCCCTTGCCCTGCCCGTCGTTCTGCCGGATCGGGATGACGACCGATTCGGGAGCCAGGCCGACGAAGCCGGTGCCGCTCTGCGGGCGGGCCGCGATCAGCCCGGCCACCTTGGTGCCGTGGCCGACCGTGTCTGCCGTCCCGTCGCCCTTGGGGTCGAGGAAGTCCTTCCCGGCGCCGACGTCGAGGGCCCCCGCGAGCTGCGGGTTGACCCGGTCGACGCCGGTGTCGATGACGGCGACCCGGACCGGCTTGCCGTCCTTGTCCTTGCCCTTGGTCTGGGCCCACAGCTCGTCGAGCAGCAGCCGCTGCAGGGCCCAGGGCCGGTCGGCGATCTGCTTCTTCATCGGGAACGTGCACTCCCCCGCCCCGGCCAGGCCCAGCACGGGGGCGGGCGGGGCGGCGGGCGGGGCGTCCACGGCCGCGGCGGGGCCCGCCGCGCAGCACAGGCCGGCCAGCGCGAGGGCGGGGGCGAGCAGGGCGCTGCGCCGGTAGGGGTGGGCGGTCATCGGCGGCCTCCTCACGAACCCTGCGGCTGGCGGGCCGAGTTGGTGTCCAGGCGCGGCCCCTTCGAGAGGAACTCGGACCACGCGATGGGCACCATCGCCGGCACCACGCCGCCGTAGCCGAGCCGGATCTGCGCCTGGCTGGCCTCGGGGCGGCCGTCCGCGGCGCCGCTCTGCCCCTGCGGGTCCGCCGCGCCGATCTTGGACTTCTCGGCGTCGCTGTCGCCGTTGGCCTGGACGGCGTAGCGCAGCCCCGTGTCGGTGACCAGGAACGTCGAGCCGCCCGCGGTGGTCTGCTTGCCCTGCACCTGCGTGTACAGCAGGCCCGAGCCGGGCGTGACGTAGGCGCTGGTGCCGCTGGCGGTGATGTCGACGGGGAAGCCGGTGCCCGCCCAGGTGCTCAGCGTCTGCCCGCCCTGGCCGTCGACCGAGCGCAGCACGTTGCACACGGTGTCGCGTGCGGCGCCCTGGCCGGAGCCGGCCTGGTTGATGCGGCCGGTCTTCCTCTGCGGCCAGCGCGTCTCGCCCTTGAAGACCCCCGGGTCGGGGTTCAAGGACTGCAGGTCGACCTCGCGGGCCTTGCCGTGCATGTTGAGGCCGTCGGTCGCGGGCGCCGAGATGAGCAGCCACGCGGTGAAGTCGGAGACGGGGGCCACCTTCCCCGGCAGCACGACGTAGTGCTGCGCGCCGGAGCCGGTCTGCGCCCGCAGCACCATGCCGACCTTGTTGTCGCCGGTGCCCAGGCCCGGTACGTCGGCCTTCGTGCCGGCCGGGGCGGGCAGCTGCGGGAAGGCCAGGTCGTCGCCGGAGTTGAGGGTGGCAAGCCACTGCTCGGAGACCTGCTGCGGGCTGCCGCCCGTCGTGCCGACCAGGGCGTTCGTCATCTTGGCCGCGTCGGCGGTGCCCTCGGGGAACTTGTACTTGGTGCCCGCCGCGTCGACCAGGTAGCGCTCCTTGGACCCGCCGGTGCTCTGCACGTACAGCATCTGCGCGTCCGTCAGCCGGCGCTCGTCGTCCATGATCCCAGCCTCGCGGTCGGCGAGGACGAAGGTCGCCGTCTGGACGCTCTTGCCGTTGCCGCCGGGCGCCTGGCAGACCGCCCACCGCTTGGCCTTGCCCGCGTCCTTCGGCGACGGCAGCCGGTCGGGGGCGTAGGGGATGCCGATGATCGGGCCGCGGGGCGGCTTGCCCGCGTCCAGGACCTTGTCGTCGACCTGGAGGACCTTGAACTTCTGCGGGTCCAGGAGGAGTCGGGCCGACGCCAGGTTCAGCACCGGGTGCAGGCGGGTCTGGTCCTTGCCGTTCACCTTCGTCTTGAGCACCACGTACCGGGTCGTGGACTGCTTGCCGACCAGCACCTTCGTGCCCGGCTCGTCCCAGCCCTTCGGCGCCTGCGGCTTGAACATGCCCCAGGCGCCGAACCCGGCGAGGACTACGGCTCCCGCGATCAGGCCGGGCAGGACCGCCCGCAGCGGACGGGGGGCGCCTTCCTCGGAGCCCGTCGCGGACGGCTGCAGGAACGCGGCCACCGTCCGCCGCTTCGCAAAGGTGTACGCGTTGAGTTCATCACGCCGTGATGCCATGACCGTCTGCTTCTCCCCGAACGGCCCGGTCGGCGACTGCGGTCCCCGGGCCTTGATGGTCGGACCGGGGACCTACTATGCCTCTTGACCGAGGACACGCAGGGGCCGGGTAGGGTGAGGCAGCCGCTCAGCGCCTTCCGCACCGGGGTAAACAGGGCCTGTTGGGGTGGATTGAGGAGGTTTCCGGAGGCATGCGGCGGGCAGCGCGCGGCTCCGGCACTCACGGGGGTCTCGGCCCGGAAAGGGGAGGTGGGCCACTGATGGCCACCGCGACGCAGCCGCAGACGAGTGCTCCGGCACCCGCACGCAGCGGGGTGACACCGTATCCGCAGTCGACCCCGGGGCGTTTCGGCCCGTTCCGATTGCAACAACTCGTCCTGCTCCAAGTGGCCGCTGCCGCACTGCTGGTGGCCTGGGTCGTCGAGCCCCTGCTGCTGGCGCCCGCGGGTGTCCTCGCCCTGGTCCTGGCCGTGCTGGCCGTCGTACGCCGCCACCAGCGCTCCCTGCCCGAGTGGATCGGCAGCGCCCTCGCCCTGCGCGCCCGGCGCCGGCGCGCCGCCGCGTTCACGGTGCCCGCGGGCACCGAGCCGGGCCTCGCCCCGCTCGTCGAGGCCGACCCGGCACTGCGGACCATGACGTTCAGCGACCGCGACCGGCGGCCCGTCGGCATGGTCGGCGACGGGACCTTCCTGACCGCCGTCGTCCAGGTCGACACCGACGCCACCGCGCTGCGCCCCGACCGCGGCGAGCGGCCGCTGCCGCTCTCGCTCGTCCGGGACGTCCTCGACGTGGACGGCATCCGGCTGGAGTCGGCGCAGCTCGTGCAGCACACCCAGCCCGCCCCGGCCCCGCACCTGCCGGCGCAGTCGACCGCCACCCGCAACTACGCGCCGCTCCAGGCCCAGACGGGAACCCCCGCGGTACGGCTGACGTGGATCGCGCTCAAGCTGGACCCGGAGCTGTGCCCCGAGGCGGTCGCCGCCCGCGGCGGCGGCCTCGCCGGCGCCCAGCGCTGCGTGGTCCGCGCCGCGGACCAGCTGGCGAGCCGGCTCGCGGGGGCCGGGTTCCGGGCGACCGTCCTCACCGAGCAGGAGCTGACGGCGGCCCTGGCCACCTCCTCCTGCGCCAACCCGCGGGCGATCACGCAGGCGGGCCGCTCGGCGAGCACCGGACGGCGCACCGAGGAGACGGCCCGCACCTGGCGCTGCGACGACCGGCGCCACACCACGTACTGGATCGGCCGCTGGCCGCAGCTCGGCGGCTCGGGGACGGCATCCCTGCCGCAGTTCGTGGCGCTGCTGACCTCCCTCCAGGCACTGGCGACGAACTTCAGCCTGACCATGGCGCCGGGCGAGCGGCAGAGCGTCACCCTGACCGGCCACGTACGGGTGACGGGCCGCAGCGACGAGGAACTGGTCGCCGCACGCCGGGAACTGGAGCGCACCGCCCGCGGCGTGCGCACCGGCCTCGTACGGCTCGACCGCGAACAGGTGCCGGGGCTGCTGGCCTCGCTGCCGTTGGGAGGCGCGCGATGAAGAGCACGGTCAGGGGCGGCTTCGGGCTGGTCGGCCCGCGTCGCGAACGGCACACCGTGCCGGTGGCGGACCTCGACGCGCTGGCCCTGCCGGTCGGCGACGACGGCGTCGTCATCGGCGTCGACGCCCACGGCAGGCCCGCCGTGCTCGGCATCAACCGGCCCACGCCGTACGAGGTGACGCTGATCGGCGGCCTGTGGACGGCCCAGGTGCTCGCGCTGCGCGCGGCCGCCACCGGGGCGCGCGTCGCGGTGGAGACCGGCCGCGCCCAGGCGTGGGCCGGGCTGGCGCAGGCGGCCGGCGGCGGTCAGCAGTGCGTGACGCTGCACGACGTGGGCCGCGTGCCGCCGCAGGGCGCCTCCGCGGGCAGCCCGGTGCTGGTGATCCGCGACTGCGGGATGCGGCCGCCGCGCGGGCGGGTGGTGGCGGGCCCGTGGCAGTCCGTGGTGACGCTGCTGCCGTACCTGAGCCCGACGGCGCCGCGGCTGCTGCAGAACTCGGCGCTCGTCGGCGTCCAGCGGGTCTCCCCGGACGAGGCGGAGCAGATCGGCCGCCTGATGGGCCTGCCCCGGCAGACGGTGGAGTCGCTGCCGACGCTGGGCGACGGCGTGACGCTGTGGTGCACGCCGCGGGACCGGCAGTTCGTCATGACGCAGGGCACGGAGCAGGAGTCCTCCCTCCTCGGACCCTGCCGCCGCATCGACTGACGGCGTGCGCACGCCGCCCCGCCCGGCCGGCTCGGTGACGCCCGCTCAGCGGCCCTGCCGGGAAGGGCAGACCTCGGAAGCAGCGCGGTACAGGGCCGTCGGCGCGGGAACCGGCAGGGGGCGGGGGCGTCGCCCGACGGGGGCGGACACCGGCGTCGGCGCCCGATTAGGCTGGGCGTGGGCGTGGCGCCGAGCGGCGCCGGACCAGTGTTCGACAGACCAGGAGGACGAGTGAGCGGCGATCGGAACGAGAGGCGCGGCGGGGCGTGGGACGTCCCGACGGACGATCAGTCCGACGCGGAGCCCGAGGTGACGGGCGAGTTCACCATCGACTACACGCCGCCCGCCTGGTACACGCAGAGCGCGGCCCCGGCCTCGCCCGTCCCCGCGCTGCCCGAGGGCAGCGGCTTCGAACCGCACCGGCCGTCGGAGCTCGCCTCGCCCCCGACGATGCGCATCGCGCCCCCGGCGCGCACCCCGGACCCGGCCGCGCCGGCTGCGGACCCCGCTGACGCGGCCGCTCCTGACCGGGCGTCGGCGCCCGCGCCGACGGCGGATGCCGCCCCGCACGCCCCGACCCCGGCCGAGGCGCCGCGGCCCCTCACCGCCGGCCCTGCCGACGCCCCCGCCGGGGCCTTCCCGGAGGCGCCGGCTCCGACCGGCCCGCCGCAGCCGTTCACGCCGGCCGAGGGCACGGCGACGCCCGTACCCGCCGACGCACCGCAGTCCGGACAGCCGTTCACGGCAAGCCCGGCCGAAGGCGCCCCCGCGCCCGCACCGGCCTTCCCGGTGGCCACCGACGCGCCGCAGCCCGCGCAGCCGTTCCCGGCAGGCCTGCCCGAGGGCGCGCCCGCGCCTGTACCGGCCTTCCCCGACACCTCGGAGCCCGCCGACGCGGCGCAGGCCGGGCAGCGCTTCACCGGCCCGGCGGAAGGCGCGTCCGCGCCGGGAGCCGCCTTCCCCGAGACGCCGGCAACCACCGACGCACCGCAGCCCGGGCAGCCGTCCACGGCAGGCCCGGCCGAAGGCGCGCCCGCGCCCGTTCGGGCCTTCCCCCAAACGCCGGCACCCTCCGACGCACCGCAGCCCGGGCCCTCCACGGGAAGCCCGGCCGAAGGCGCGCCCGTACCGGCCTTCCCCGAGGCGGCGGCACCCACCGACGCCCCACAGCCCGGGCAGCACTTCACCGCAGGCCCGGCCGAAGGCGCGCCGGCGCCCGTACCGGTCTTCCCGGCGGCATCGGCCGAAGCGCCGCAGGACTTCCCGGCGGGCCCGGATGCGGCCGCACCGGCCGCGCCGACGCCTGCTCCGGCCGACGCGGCCGCGCCCCCGGCGCTCGCGCCCGTACCGGCGCCGTCCGACAGCGCGGTCCCGGCCCTGCCCGCGCCCGCCGCGGGGGCACCGGGATCCGGGACGCCCTCCTTCGGCGTGCCGCAGCTCCAGGCGCCCGAGACCGCTTCGTCCGGGCGGGGCATCGTGCTGGGCAAGCCGACCGGGGACTCCGGCGCGGTCCCGCGCCCGGCCACGCCGGCCGAGGGGACGGCCCTGCCCCCGGCGGCACCCGAGCCGGCGCCGGCCGATGCGGTGCCCGCCGGGTACGCGCCCTCCCCCGAAGCCCCGGCCGCGCCCCAGGCGTTCCCCGCCGCTCCGGCGCCGGCCGACGCTCCCCCGCAGCAGCCGGCCCCTTCCCCGTACGCCCCGCAGAGCTACGGCTTCCCGCCGCAGGCCCCCGCCGGGGCGGGTGGCCACCCCTACGCGCCCGCGCCCTCGGCCGGCGGGTACGCCTATCCGCCCGCCGCGCAGGCCCCGGCGGCACCGCAGGGCTACGGCTTCCCGCCCCAGGCCCCGGCCAACGCCGGCGGCTACGCCTACCCGCCCTCGGCACCGGTACAGGCACCGGCACCGGCCGCGGAAGCCGTGCCCCAGCAGGCCCCCGCCCAGCCGCAGCACCCGCAGCACCCGCAGCCGCAGATCGACCCGCGGACCGGCGCCCAGTGGCCGTCCGGCCCGCAGC
Organism: Streptomyces toxytricini; assembly: GCF_014649915.1. Taxonomy (GTDB): domain Bacteria; phylum Actinomycetota; class Actinomycetes; order Streptomycetales; family Streptomycetaceae; genus Streptomyces; species Streptomyces toxytricini. Next base: position 24,851 of record NZ_BMTY01000021.1, read on the forward strand.
CCGGTCCGCAGCCGCACGACCCGCACTACCAGCCCGGCCCTGCCGCGGGCGGCGCCCCGCTGGGCTACACGGCCGCGGTCGAGCTGTCCTCCGACCGGCTGCTGCGCGGCAAGCAGAAGCCCAAGCCGCAGCGCGCGGGCTTCCGCTTCGGCGGCAAGGCGGCCGAGGCCGAGCGCCTGCGCAAGCTGGAGCTGATCCGCACCCCGGTGATGTCCTGCTACCGGATCGCCGTGATCAGCCTCAAGGGCGGCGTCGGCAAGACCACGACGACCACCGCGCTCGGCGCGACCCTGGCCAGCGAGCGCCAGGACAAGATCCTGGCCATCGACGCGAACCCGGACGCCGGCACCCTCGGCCGCCGCGTCCGGCGCGAGACCGGTGCGACGATCCGGGACCTGGTCCAGGCGATCCCGTACCTGAACTCGTACATGGACATCCGGCGGTTCACCTCGCAGGCGCCCTCCGGCCTGGAGATCATCGCGAACGACGTCGACCCGGCCGTGTCGACCACGTTCAACGACGAGGACTACCGCCGCGTCATCGACACCCTCGGCCGCCAGTACCCGATCATCCTCACCGACTCCGGCACCGGCCTGCTCTACTCGGCGATGCGCGGCGTCCTGGACCTCGCCGATCAGCTGATCATCATCTCGACGCCGTCCGTGGACGGCGCGAGCAGCGCCAGCACCACGCTCGACTGGCTCTCCGCGCACGGGTACGGCGACCTGGTCTCGCGCTCCCTCACCGTCATCTCCGGGGTCCGCGAGACCAGCAAGATGATCAAGACCGAGGACATCGTGCAGCACTTCGAGACCCGCTGCCGCGGCGTCGTCGTCGTGCCCTTCGACGAGCACCTCGCCGCCGGCGCCGAGGTCGACCTCGACCTGATGCGGCCGAAGACCCGCGAGGCGTACTTCCACCTCGCCTCCCTGGTGGCCGAGGACTTCGTCCGCGCCGCCCAGCAGGCGCCCCGGCAGCAGTGGGGTGCCCCGCAACAGCCGGCGGCCCCGGGGCAGCCGTACGCCCAGCCGCACCCGCAGGCCCACCCCCAGGGCGCTCCGGCAGGCCACCCGCAGCCGTACGCGCAGCCCGCGCAGCCGTACGCCGCCCAGCCGGGGCAGCCCTGGCCGCAGCAGCAGCCGCAGCCGGGGCAGCACCCCGGCCCGCAGCCCCCGCGCGACCCGCGCCTCGGCTGACGAGCGCCCGGGCCCTTCGCCGTGGCTCCGCGCGCTCAGTGCCGCGCGTGCTGCGCGTCGTACTCCTGGGTCAGCGACCGCGCCCGCTTCACGTCGTCCGCGATGGCCTCCAGCAGCCCGTCCAGCGACTCGAACCTGGCCATGCCCCGCACGTAGGCGAGGAAGTCCACGGTGACGTGCAGCCCGTACAGGTCGAGGCCGATCCGGTCGATCGCGTACGCCTCCACGGTCCGCTCGGTGGCGTCGAACTGGAGGTTCGTCCCCACCGAGATCGCCGCCGGCATCCGCTCGCCGTTCGCGGTCAGCCAGCCCGCGTACACGCCGTCCGCGGGGACCGCGGTGTGCGGCGGGGTCTCGACGTTGGCCGTGGGGTAGCCCAGCTCGCGCCCGCGCTGCGCGCCGCGCACGACGACGCCCTCGACGCGGTGCGGGCGGCCCAGCACCTCGGCCGCGCCCTCCATGTCGCCCTCGGCGACCAGCCTGCGGGCCAGCGTGGAGGAGAACGGCACGCCGCCGCCCGCCGTGCCGCGCTCGAAGAGGTCGACGACCTCGACCTCGTAGTCGTAGGTGGCGCCCAGCTCGCGCAGGAAGTCGACGTTGCCGGCGGCGCGGTGGCCGAAGCGGAAGTTCGGGCCCTCGATGACGGCGCGCGCGTGCAGCTTGTCGACGAGCACCTTGACGATGAAGTCGGACGGGGAGAGCTGCGAGAACTCCGCCGTGAACGGCAGGATCAGCAGCGCGTCCACGCCCAGCCCCGCCATCAGCTCGGCGCGCCGGTCGTACGGGGCCAGGATCGGCGGGTGGCTGCCGGGGCGGACGACCTCGCTGGGGTGCGGGTCGAAGGTGACCACGACGGACGGCACGCCGAGCTCGCGCGCCTTGGCGACGGCGCGCCCGATGATCAGCTGGTGGCCCCGGTGCACACCGTCGTACGAGCCGATGGTGACGACGCTGCGCCCCCAGTCCTGGGGGATGTCCTCCAAGCCACGCCAGCGCTGCACTGTGACCGCTCCTCGCCCGAACCGTGTAGGCCCTGTCCTGTGTCCTGCCGATACCAGGTCTAAGACTGCCATGCCCCCGCCCGGCGTCCCGCATCGGTGTCGGGCCGGGCCGCGCTCTGTGTCACCTCGCGTGGGAGGCACGCGGGCGTCCGCCCGCCGCCGGCCGGCGGGTGCCCGGCGAAAAGCGCCCCCGTGTGCTCCGTCCAGTCACTCCGCGCGCCTGCTCGGACGGGTGAACAAAGGGGCCCCGGTGGAGAGAGACTGACCGAGGGGGGTCGTGGAGCGGTGAGCAGCAGCCGGTGTGCGCTCGCCGCTCCACGTCAACGCCGCCGCCGCGGGGGCGCCGGAGGGCCGGGGGCCGGGGTCAGGCGAAGACCGCGAGCGACTTCGCCTTGCCGCCCTTGCTCTCCACGAGGCCGAGCAGCTGCCCCTGCGGCCCGAAGACCGCGATCGGCCCGCGGTCCGCGTACTCCTCCGGCATCTCGATCCTGACGCCGTTGCCGAGCAGGGAGGCCCGGCGGGCGTCCAGGTCCCAGCGGGGGAACGCCGCGGCGGCCGCGTCGCCGATCGGCATGACGGTCAGCTCCTCCTGGAGCTGGTCCAGCGTCCGCGCCCGGTCCAGCTTGTACGGGCCGACGCGGGTGCGACGCAGCGCGGTCAGGTGGCCGCCGGTGCCGAGGTCGGCGCCGAGGTCCCGGGCGAGGGCGCGGATGTACGTACCGCTGGAGCAGACGACGGAGACGACCAGGTCGACGACCTTGGTGCCGTCCTCCGCCTCGGCCTCGCGCATGTCGTACACCCGGAACGACGAGATGGTGACCGGGCGGGCCGGGATGTCGAAGTCCTCCCCGTCGCGGGCGCGCTTGTAGGAGCGCACGCCCTTGATCTTGATGGCGCTGACCTTCGACGGGACCTGCATGATCTCGCCCGTCAGCTTGGCGACGCCCGCGTCGACGGCCTCGCGGGTGACCCCGGAGGCGTCCGCGGAGGAGGTGGTCTCGCCCTCGGCGTCGTCGGTCAGGGTGTTCTGGCCGAGGCGGATGGTGCCGAGGTACTCCTTCTCCGTGAGCGCGAGGTGGCCGAGGAGCTTGGTGGCCTTCTCGACGCCCAGGACGAGCACGCCCGTCGCCATCGGGTCGAGCGTGCCCGCGTGGCCGACGCGGCGGGTCCTGGCGATCCCGCGCATCTTCGCGACCACGTCGTGCGAAGTGAAGCCGGACGGCTTGTCGACGATGACGAGGCCGTCCGGAGTCTTCCCTGCGTTGGTGCTCATTACGCGGTTGCGTCCTCGTCGTCGCCGGACTTCTTGTACGGGTCGGCGCCGCCGGCGTACTCGGCGCCGGAGGACACCTCCCGGACGTGGGCGTCGGAGGCGCGCGCCTTGTCGAGGAGGTCCTCGATGGTGCGCGCGTTCTCCGGCAGGGCGTCCGCGACGAACGTCAGGGTGGGCGTGAACTTGGTGCCCGCCGCCCGGCCGACCGCCGAGCGCAGGACGCCCTTGGCGCTCTCCAGGCCCGCCGCCGCGCTGGCGCGGTCCTCGTCGTCGCCGTAGACCGTGTAGAAGACCGTCGCCTCCCGCAGGTCGCCGGTGACCCGGGTGTCCGTGATGGTCACGTGGGTCCCGAGGCGGGGGTCCTTGACACCTCGCTGCAGCTTCTCGGCCACCACCTCCCGGATGAGGTCCGCCAGCTTCTTCGCCCGCGCATTGTCGGCCACTGGTCCGTCTCCTTCTTTCCTTGCATTCAGTCTTCATCACCGTGGAGCCGCCTGCGCACCGACAGCAGCTCCACTTCCGGACGCGCCGCGACCAGCCGCTCGCAGCGGTCCAGTACGTCCGAGAGGTACCCCGTGTCGCCGCTCACCAGCGCGACCCCGATGCGGGCCCGGCGGTGCAGATCCTGGTCGCCCACTTCGGCCGCGCTCACGGAGAACTTCCGCTGGAGCTCGGCGACGATGGGCCTGACGACGGAGCGTTTCTCCTTCAGCGAGTGGACGTCGCCGAGGAGCAGGTCGAAGGACAGAGTCCCCACGTACATGCAGTTCCGGATGTCCCGCCGGTCCGGGTTCGGTGGCCTGCCGGCCGACGCGCGGCAGGGTCACCAGAACCGTACACGCAACGGCCGGGGCCGATCGACGGAAATACTCCGCCGACCGGCCCCGGTCACGACACGGTACGAACCGCCTCGCGCTTACGCGCGGGGCTTCTCGCGCATCTCGTACGTCGCGATGATGTCGTCGATCTTGATGTCGTTGAAGTTGCCGAGGTTGATACCGCCCTCGAAGCCTTCGCGGATCTCGGTGACATCGTCCTTGAAGCGGCGCAGACCGGTGATCGTGAGGTTCTCTGCGACGACCTTGCCGTCGCGGAGCAGGCGCGCCTTGGTGTTGCGCTTGACCTCGCCGGAGCGGATGAGGACACCCGCGATGTTGCCCAGCTTGGACGAGCGGAAGACCTCGCGGACCTCCGCGGTACCGAGCTCGACCTCTTCGTACTCCGGCTTGAGGAGACCCTTCAGGGCCGCCTCGATCTCCTCGATGGCCTGGTAGATCACCGAGTAGTACCGGACGTCGACGCCCTCGCGCTCCGCCATCTGCGCGGCACGGCCGGCCGCACGGACGTTGTAGCCGATGACGATGGCGTCGGAGCCCATCGCCAGGTCGATGTCGGACTCGGTGACCGCACCCACACCGCGGTGCAGGACGCGGATGTCGACCTCTTCGCCGACGTCGAGCTGGAGCAGCGAGGACTCCAGGGCCTCGACCGCACCGGACGCGTCGCCCTTGATGATGAGGTTGAGTTCCTGGACCAGACCGGCCTTGAGCACGGAGTCGAGGTCCTCGAGGGACACGCGACGGACGCGCTTGGCGAAGTTGGCGTTGCGCTCGCGCGCCGCGCGCTTCTCGGCGATCTGGCGGGCCGTACGGTCCTCGTCGACGACGAGGAAGTTGTCGCCGGCGCCGGGGACGTTGGTGAGACCCAGGACCAGGACGGGGGTCGACGGACCCGCCTGCTCGACGTTGTTGCCCTTGTCGTCGAGCATGGCGCGGACACGGCCGTACGCGTCGCCCACGACCATCGTGTCGCCGATGCGCAGCGTTCCGCGCTGGACGAGGACGGTCGAGACGGCACCGCGGCCGCGGTCGAGGTGGGACTCGATCGCGATGCCCTGGGCGTCCTGCTCGGGGTTGGCGCGCAGGTCGAGCGCGGCGTCCGCGGTCAGGACCACGGCCTCGAGCAGCTTGTCGATGTTCAGGCCCTGCTTGGCGGAGATGTCGACGAACATCGTGTCGCCGCCGTACTCCTCGGCGACCAGGCCGTACTCGGTGAGCTGGCCGCGCACCTTCGTCGGGTCGGCGCCCTCGACGTCGATCTTGTTGACCGCGACCACGATCGGCACGTCGGCCGCCTTGGCGTGGTTCAGGGCCTCGATCGTCTGCGGCATGACACCGTCGTTGGCCGCCACCACGAGGATCGCGATGTCGGTCGACTTCGCACCGCGGGCACGCATGGCGGTGAACGCCTCGTGACCCGGGGTGTCGATGAAGGTGATCTTGCGGTCCTCGTCGTTGACCTGGGTCGCGACCTGGTAGGCACCGATGTGCTGGGTGATGCCGCCGGCCTCGCCCGCGACCACGTTGGTCTTGCGGATGGCGTCGAGGAGGCGGGTCTTGCCGTGGTCGACGTGGCCCATGACGGTGACGACCGGCGGACGCGCCACGAGGAACTCCTCGCCGCCCTCGTCCTCGCCGAACTCGATGTCGAAGGACTCGAGCAGCTCGCGGTCCTCCTCCTCCGGGCTGACGATCTGAACCGTGTAGTTCATCTCGTCGGCGAGGAGCTGGAGGGTCGCGTCGGAGACGGACTGCGTGGCCGTGACCATCTCGCCGAGGTTCATCATGACCGCGACGAGCGACGCCGGGTTGGCGTTGATCTTCTCCGCGAAGTCGGTGAGGGACGCACCGCGCGACAGGCGAACGGTCTCGCCGTTGCCGCGGGGCAGCATCACGCCGCCGACGGACGGGGCCTGCATGGCCTCGTACTCCTGGCGCCGCTGCCGCTTCGACTTGCGGCCGCGACGGGCCGGGCCGCCGGGACGGCCGAAGGCGCCCTGCGTGCCGCCGCGGGCACCGGGGCCGCCGGGACGGCCGCCGAAGCCGGGACGGCCGCCGCCGCCACCCGGGCCGCCGCCGAAGCCGCCGCCACCCGGACGCGGGCCGCCGAAGCCGCCGCCCGCCGGGCGCGAGCCCGGACCGGCCGGACGGCCGGCGAAGCCGCCGCCGCCGGGACGGCCGGCGCCGCCCGGACGGGGACCGCCGGCACCGGGACGGCCGGGGCCGCCGCCGGGACGCGGGCCGGGACCGCCGGCCGCGGGACGCTGCGGCATCATGCCCGGGTTCGGGCGGTTGCCGCCCGGCGTCGGGCGCGGGCCCTGCGGACGGGGCATGCCGCCCGGGGTGGGACGGGGACCGCCGGGGGCCTGCGGACGCGGGCCGCCGCCGGGACCGGCCTGCGGGCGCGGGGCGCCGGAGCCGCCGGCACCGGGGGCGCCGGGGCGCGGCGCGCCGCCGGGACGGGGCGCCTGCGGGCGCGCCATGCCGGTGGAGCCGCCGGAGGTGAACGGGTTGTTGCCCGGACGGGGACCCGCGGGACGGGCACCACCCGGACGGGGGCCGGGGGCCGCGCCGGGGCGCGGGGCCTGGGCACCCGGGGTCGCGCCGGGGCGCGGGGCGCCGGGACGGGCACCGCCCTGGCCGCCGGCCGCGGGACGCTGCTGCGTCGGGCGCGGGCCGGGGGTCGCACCCTGGGCCGGACGCGCGGGGGCGGCCGGGGGCGCGGTGAACTCGGTCGCCACGGGCGCCGCCGGAGCGGGCTTCGGGGCGGCCGGAGCCTTCGGACCGGGACGCGGGCCGGGAGAGGCCGGGGTCACCGGGGCCGGCGCGGCCGGAGCCTCGGCTGCGGCCGGCTTGGGGGCCGGTGCGCCGGGCTTCGGGGCGGCGGGACGTGCAATGGCGCCAGGGGTCGGGACCCCGGGCTTGGCGGGGGCGGCCTTGCGGGGCGCTCCCGGCTTGGCAGCGGACTTGCCGGCGTTGCCGCCGGGCCCCTGCAGTGCGTCAGTCAACTTGCGCACAACCGGCGCCTCGATCGTCGAGGACGCCGAACGGACGAACTCACCGAGTTCCTGGAGCTTGGCCATGACGACCTTGCTCTCCACACCGAACTCCTTGGCGAGTTCGTATACCCGGACCTTAGCCACTTCGCTCCTTTGAGGTCCGGGTTGCGCCGGACCGTCGCTACTTCATGGGCGTACTCATCGCGTACTCATCGAGTGCTCATCGCAATCTCGACCTACTTCCAACTCGCGAGGTACCTGACCGCACGGGGTGTCCGTGCCGTACTACTTCTTACGGTGTCGCCGCGGCCACTGCGGCCACGGCGTCGCTCAGTCCGGCCGTGTCGAGCGCTCCCGGGGACCTGAGGGCCCGGGGGAACGCCCTGCGGCGGACCGCCTTGTCGACGCAGACCGCGGCGGGGTGCACATAGGCACCCCGGCCGGGCAGCGTACCGCGAGGATCGGGGACGCATGCGTCCCCGACCGCCACGATGCGCAACAGTTCGCTCTTGGCCGCTCGCGCCCGGCACCCCACACAGGTGCGTTCGGGGCATGCGCGGGCTTGCGTCCGGCCAGACACGCCTAAGTCTACCTCCCCGTACCGACCTCACCCCTTCGGGCGCAAAATCGAACGGACGTTGTCGCGATCTGCTGTCTTGAACTGTGTACCCGCAGGGCAGCGCCCGCGGGTAGCGGTTTTATTCCCCGTCCCGGGCCCGGCCGGCGTCCGGGGACGCCTCCGTGTCGGGGCGGATGTCGATGCGCCAGCCGGTCAGCCGCGCGGCGAGGCGGGCGTTCTGGCCCTCCTTGCCGATGGCCAGCGACAGCTGGTAGTCGGGGACGGTCACCCGCGCGGAGCGCGAGTCCCAGTCGACGACCTCGACCTTGCTCACCCGAGCGGGTGACAGGGCGTTCGCCACCATCTCCGCCGGGTCGTCCGACCAGTCGACGATGTCGATCTTCTCGCCGTGGAGCTCGGCCATGACGTTGCGCACGCGGGCGCCCATCGGGCCGATGCAGGCGCCCTTCGGGTTGAGGCCCGAACGCGTCGACCGAACGGCGATCTTCGTGCGGTGGCCGGCCTCGCGGGCGATCGCCGCGATCTCGACGCTGCCGTCCGCGATCTCCGGGACCTCCAGCGCGAACAGCTTCTTCACCAGGTTGGGGTGGGTCCGCGACAGCGTCACGGACGGGCCGCGCACGCCCTTCGCGACCCGGACGACGTACGCCTTGAGGCGCAGTCCGTGCGGGTACTCCTCGCCGGGGACCTGCTCCTGCACCGGCAGGATGGCCTCCAGCTTGCCGATGTCGACCAGGACGTTCTTGGGGTCCTTGCCCTGCTGGACGACGCCCGTCATGACGTCGCCCTCGCGACCGGCGAACTCGCCGAACGTCAGGTCGTCCTCGGCGTCGCGCAGACGCTGCAGGATCACCTGCTTGGCGGTCGTCGCGGCGATCCGCCCGAAGTCCGACGGCGTGTCGTCGAACTCCTTGGGCTCCTGCCCCTCCTCCAGGTCCCGCGGGTCCTCCATCGCCCACACGACGACGTGCCCATTGGTGCGGTCCAGCTCCACGCGCGCCCGGCGGAAGCTGCCCTCGGTGCGGTGGTACGCGATGAGGAGGGCCGACTCGATCGCCTCGACGAGCAGGTCGAAGGAGATCTCCTTCTCCCGGACCAGACCCCGCAGGGCACTCATGTCGATGTCCACGGCTACGCCTCCTCTTCCTTCTTGTCCTTGCGGTTGAACTCGATCTCGACACGCGCCCTGGCGACGTCCGCGAACGCGATGCGGCGCGCGGTCGCCTTGCGGCCCTTCACACCGGGGACCTCGAGGTCCATGCCCTCGTCGTCGACGTCGAGAATGCGGGCGATCAGTTCCCCGCCCTCGGACAGCTGGAACTTCACCAGGCGGCCGATCGCCCGGACGTAGTGGCGGTGCTCGGTCAGCGGGCGGTCCGCGCCCGGCGAGCTCACCTCCAGGACGTACTCGCCCTCGCCCATCGCGTCGGTCTCGTCCAGCCTGTCGGAGACCTCGCGGCTCAGCTCGGCACACGCGTCCAGTTCCACGCCCTCGTCGGAATCCACGATGATGCGCAGCATCCGCCGCTTGCCGGCCTTCGACAGCTCGATGTCCTCGAGATCAAGGCCCCTGGCGGCGACGAGCGGCTCCAGCAATCCGCGCAGCCTGTCGCTCTGGGTGGTGCTCATCCGGGTGACTCCTCGGCCGCGTGTGCTGTTGTGGGTTACGTCGCGTGTCAGACCAAAGGGTATCCGGTCGCGGAGGGTGTTGCCGTCCGTCCTGTGGACAAGCCCCCGGGTACCGTGATCACACCCTGCCCTTCCCCACCCCCGAGGACGTCGCCGTGCCCTGGACCCCTCCCACCGGACCCTCGCGCAGGAGCCTGCTCGCCGGCGCGGCCGCCACGGCCGGCGCGGCCCTGGCCACCGGGTGCTCCGGCGGCTCCCGCCCGCCGGCCCCGCCCAGCGGTGTTGCACTCGAACGGCGGATGCGCGCGTCGGCCGTTCGTGACAGCGAACGGCTGCTGGAACGTTACGACGCCACCGCCGCCGCCCACCCGGCCCTGGCCGGCCGCCTCGCCCCGCTGCGCTCCGCCGTCGCCGCGCACGCGGGGGCGCTGGCGTGGCCGGGCGGGGTCGGCGGTGCGGGCGGGGCCGCGGGAAAGGCGGCGGGGGCTGCGTCCGGCCCGGCCGCACCGTCGGGCGCGCCGTCCCCGGGCGGGACGCCCCCGGCCGGCGGGGTGCAGGTCCCGCCGGAGCCGGAGAAGGCCCTGGCCGCCCTCGCGGACGCCGAGCAGGCCCTCGCCGAGGCCCGCACCGCAGCCCTGGCCGCAGCCCCCGGCGAGCTGGCCCGCATGCTGGCCTCGGTCGCCGCGTGCGGCGCCGTCCACGTCCACCTGCTGACCCCCGCCCCGGGAGCCGCCTCGTGAAGCCCTCGCCCTCCTCCCCCTCCCCCGCCGGGCGCGCCCTCGATGCCGCCCAGGCGGCGCTCGCCGCCGAACACGCCGCCGTGTACGGGTACGGGGTCGTCGGCGCCCGCGCCGGCGAGCGCGCGGCCGAGGCCCGCGAGGCGCACGGCACCCACCTCGCGCGCCGTGACGCGCTGGCGCGCGCCGTCCGCGACCTGGGCGGCTCCCCCCGCCCCTCCGATCCGGCGTACGCGCTCCCGTACGAGGTGCGCACCGCCGGCGACGCCGAGCGGCTGGCCGCGGAGGTCGAGGACCGGGTGGCCGGCGCGTACGCCGACCTGGTGCGGGCGGCCGACGGCCCGCTGCGCCGCGAGGCGGCCGACGCGCTGAGCGCCGCGGCGGTCCGCGCGGCGCGCTGGCGCGGCGGCGGCGTAGCCTTCCCTGGGCTCGCGGAACACGCACGGCCCGCCGGGAACAGCTGAAGGGGAACACGCACGCATGGCTTTCGAACCGCCGCAGCGGCTCGTACGGGCGCTCGGCGAGACGCCGGACGGGGACGGAAGCACGGCCGACTGGCTGGAGCGGCTCCCCCGGCTGGCCGAGGCGGCACTGGACCGGCGTGCGGTACGCGCCCAGCGGGTCCAGGCCCCCGGCGGGCGCAGCAGCCTGGTGGTGCTGGTGCAGTACGAGGACGGCACGCCGGCCGTGCTGAAGCTGGCTCCCCCGCAGGCGCGGCCCGACCGCGAGCTGGCCGCGCTCGCCCACTGGGGCGGCTTCGGGGCCGTGCGGGTCCTCGACACCCGCCACCACGGCGAGGACGGGGCGCTGCTGCTGGAACGGCTGCAGCCGGAAGTGTCCCTGCGCTCCCTGCCCGAGGCGAAGGCGCTGCTGGAGGCCTGCGGGACGCTGCGGCGGCTGTGGGTGAAGCCGCCCGACGGGCACCCCTTCGAAACGGTGGCCGAGCGGACGTCCCGGCAGGCGGGGGCGCTGCGCGCGGCCGCGGAGGAGGGCGGCGCGGGGGCGGGAGCGGACTCCGCGGCCCTGGTGGAGGCGGCGCTCGCGGCCCGGGAGGAGCTGACGGCCGCACCGGCCGAGGAACAGCTGCTCCTGCACGGCAACTTCCGTCAGGGCAAGGTGCTGGCCGGCGACCGCGCGCCGTGGCTGGCCGTGGGCCCGGAGCCGGTGGTCGGCGAGCGCGCCTACGACCTGGCGCGGCTGGTCCGGGACCGGCCGGAGGACCAGGTCGCCTCGTCGGCGGGGGCGGCGGGCGCCCGGCGCAGGGTGAACAAGCTGGCCGACAGCCTGGAGGTGGACCGGGACCGGCTGCGCGGCTGGACCCTCTTCCGGGCGGTCGAGTCGGGCACCCGCGCCCTGGCTGCGGGACGCCGGCGCGATGCGGAGCTGCTGCTGGAGTTCGCCACCTGGCTTTAGGGCATACCGGTACATAAAAGGATGTACCGATGTCCTGACGTACCGATGTACGGATCTGCCACGGGCAGCCCGCAGGGAGGCCGCCATGTTCCAGGAACTGCTGACCGCGGCGATCGCGGCGGGCGCATGCCTCGCGGTCGCCGCCGCCTCCGCCGCCCGCGTCGTCAGGCAGTACGAACGCGGTGTCGTACTCCGCTTCGGCCGCCTGCGGGAGGGCGTGCGACAGCCCGGATTCACCATGGTCATCCCGGTGGTGGACCGGCTCCACAAGGTCAACATGCAGATCGTGACGATGCCCGTGCCCGCGCAGGAAGGCATCACCAGGGACAACGTCACGGTCCGCGTCGACGCCGTCGTCTACTTCAAGGTCGTCGACCCGGCGAGCGCGATCATCGAGGTCGAGGACTACCGCTTCGCCGTCTCCCAGATGGCCCAGACCTCACTCCGCTCCATCATCGGCAAGTCCGACCTCGACGACCTCCTCTCCAACCGGGAGAAGCTCAACGAGGGCCTGGAGCTGATGATCGACAGCCCGGCGGTGGGCTGGGGCGTCCAGATCGACCGCGTCGAGATCAAGGACGTGTCCCTCCCCGAGACGATGAAGCGCTCGATGGCCCGCCAGGCCGAAGCCGACCGCGAGCGCCGCGCACGCGTCATCAACGCGGACGCGGAACTCCAGGCCTCCCGCAAACTCGCCGAAGCGGCCGCCGTCATGTCGGACCAGCCGGCGGCCCTGCAACTCCGCCTCCTCCAGACGGTTGTGGCGGTGGCGGCGGAGAAGAACTCCACCCTGGTCCTCCCGTTCCCGGTGGAGCTCCTCCGCTTCCTGGAACGCGCGACCCCGGACGCCCCACCGCAGCCCGCACCGGCGGAGGGGACGCACCCGGAGCCCGAGCCGCCACCCGCACCCCCGACCCCGACGGCGGAAGCCACCCCACCGCTCGAACCGCCCACACGCGCACCGCGCGCAGTGGAACCGGCCGGAACACCGGCACACCCCGACCGGGCTCTCGAAGCCCCGGCACAAGCACCGCAGCCCGAAGAGAACGGCGCCTCCCCCCGCCCCGAAACCACCGAGCAACCCCCACCGGGACCGCCCCCACAGGTGAACGGCTCACCCCCGCACCCCGCAGACTGACCGCATGACGAAGTCCCGGCGAGCGCAGCCCTCCTGACGGCGAGGCGGCAACGCACGCGGAACCGCACCCGCACGAAGCCGCGGGGCGCACTCCGTCCACGCCGGGCGCCACAGTGCCGCGCAGCGGCACGCCCCGTCCACGCCGACTGCCCCGGTGCCGCGCAGCGGCACGAATTCAGCCCCGCCGGCGATTGAGGCGCCGCGGGGCGCAGCCACGCGGAAACCACACCACCGCCCGCGCGCAGCACCAGGCCGCCGCCCCACCCGGCCCCGGTGCCGCGCAGCGGCACACCCAGCCCCGCCGGCGATTGAGGCGCCGCGGGGCGCAGCCACGCGGAACCCGTGGCCGCCCCGGCCGCCCCGCAGGGGACGGGGTCAGGGCGTCAGGCGGGTCAGGGCCTCCGCGAGGGGGAGTTCCTCGCGGGTGCCCGTGGCCCGGTGCTGGAGTTCGACCACGGACTCCCCGGCCCGGCGCCCCGCCACCAGGATCCACGGCACGCCGATCAGCTCCGCGTCGGTCAGCTTGACCCCCGGCGAGAGCCCGGCCCGGTCGTCCAGCAGGACCCGCCGCCCGGCGGCGGCCAGCGCCTCCGCGGCCTGTTCGGCGAGCGCGAGCTGCACGGCCTTGCCGGCCGCGACGACGTGCACGTCGGCGGGGGCGACTTCCTCCGGCCAGGACAGGCCCCGCTCGTCGGCGGTCTGCTCGGCGAGGGCGGCGACCGCGCGCGAGACGCCGATGCCGTAGCTGCCCATGGTGACCCGCACCGGCTTGCCCTCGCGCCCCAGCACGTCGAGCCCGAAGGCGTCGGCGTACTTGCGGCCGAGCTGGAAGATGTGGCCGACCTCGATCGCGCGGTCGAGCCGCAGTCCGGCCCCGCAGTGCGGGCAGGGGTCGCCGGGTTCCACGACGGCGACGTCGAGGTGGCGGTCGACCTGGAAGTCGCGGCCGCAGACCACGTTCCGGGCGTGCGTGTCGGGCTTGTTCGCGCCGGTCACCCAGGCCGTGCCGGGTGCGACCCGCGGGTCGGCGAGGTAGCGGACCTTGCCGAGGCCCTGCGGGCCGACGTACCCGCGCACCAGGTCGGGCCGGTCGGCGAAGTCCTCGGCGGTGACGAGTTCGACAACGGCGGGCGCGAGGTGCTCGGCCAGCTTGCCGAGGTCGACTTCCCGGTCGCCGGGCACGCCGACCGCGGTGATCTCGCCGTCCACCTTGACGAGGAGGTTCTTCAGCGTCGCGGACGCCGGCACGCCCAGGTGGGCGGCGAGCGTCTCGATGGTGGGGGTGTCGGGGGTGGGGATCTCCTCCAGCGGCGGGTGGTCCGCGGCCGCCCCCGCCCCCTCCCCTGTCAGGGGGAACGTCACCGCCTCGGTGTTCGCCGCGTACCCGCAGCCCGGGCAGTCGGCGAACGTGTCCTCGCCGGCGGCCGCGGGTGCGAGGAACTCCTCGGACGCGGAGCCGCCCATCGCCCCGGACACCGCCGAGACGATCCGGTGGTCGAGCCCCAGCCGGGTGAAGATCCGCTGGTAGGCGGCCCTGTGCAGGGCGTACGACTCGGCGAGTCCCGCGTCGTCGACGTCGAACGAGTACGAGTCCTTCATCTGGAACTCGCGCCCGCGCAGCACGCCGGAGCGGGGCCGGGCCTCGTCGCGGTACTTCGTCTGGATCTGGTAGAGGATGACCGGCAGGTCCTTGTAGGAGGTGCACTGGTCCTTCACCACGAGGGTGAAGATCTCCTCGTGGGTGGGCCCGAGGAGGTAGTCGGCGCCCTTGCGGTCCTTGAGCCGGAAGAGCAGGTCGCCGTACTCCGACCAGCGTCCGCTGGTCTCGTACGGCTCCCTCGGCAGCAGCGCGGGCAGCAGCACTTCCTGGCCGCCGATGGCGTCCATCTCCTCGCGGACGATGCGCGAGACGTTCTCCAGGACCCGCTTGCCGAGCGGCAGCCACGTCCACACGCCGGCGGAGCTGCGGCGGACGTATCCGGCGCGGACGAGGAGGCGGTGGCTGAGGGTTTCGGCGTCGGCCGGGTCCTCGCGGAGGGTCCGCGCCATCAGCCGGGACATGCGCTGCACGTGTTGCGTTGCCATGCGGCGAGGCTACCGGGCGGCGGCCGGGCGGCCGAAGGGATTTCAGGGCCGCAGCAGCGGCAGGGGGGCGCCCATGACGGCGTAGGGGAGGCTCGCGCTCGGGAAGTGGACCTGGCGTGCGAGGTCGGTGTAGCCGAGGGAGCGGTAGAGCCGGCGGGCGGGGCTCTCGGCGTCGATGGCGGAGAGGATCGAGCGGGGCTCGGCGGCGCTGTCGGTGATGCGGGTGATGAGGGCGCGGCCGACGCCGCGGCCCTGGAATCCGGGGTGGACGTGCAGCTCGGTGATGACGAAGGAGCCGTCGAGCCAGCCGTCGCGGCCCTCGGCGCGCAGGTAGGGCTCGACGATGGAGGACCACCAGTAGGAGCGGTCGTTCGGCATGCCGTAGACGAACGCGGCGAGCGCCCCGTCGTCGGTGTAGGCGCCGAGGGCGCGGGCGCCGGGGCAGGTCATGTGGCGCTGGACGATGTACCGGCGGATGCCGACCTCCTCCTCGCTGAGGCCGAAGGCCACCGCCTGCACGCGCAGGGCCTCGTCCACGCGGGCGGCGAGGTCGAGGGGGCCGATGGTCAGGCCGGCGGGCCGGGCGGGGCCGTCGCCCGCGGGGGTAGGCAGCATGCGGTGACCTTACTCGGCGGTCGCGGCGGGCCGGTACGACCGGGAGCTAGAACAGGACGCTCATGAACGCGCCGACCTCGCGGAAGCCGACGCGGCGGTAGGCGGCGCGGGCCGCGGTGTTGTAGTCGTTGACGTACAGGCTGACCACGGGGGCGACGTCGCGCAGCGCGTACGCGACGACGGCGGCCATGCCCGTCTCGGAGTGTCCTCGGCCGCGGAATTCGGGGGCGACCCAGACGCCCTGGATCTGGCAGGCGGCGGGGGTGGCGGCGCCGATCTCGGCCTTGAAGACGACCTTGCCGTCCTCGATGCGGGCGAAGGAGCGGCCGGATCCGACGAGCTCGGCGACGCGGGCCTGGTAGAGGAGGCCGCCGTCCCCGGCGAGCGGGGAGACGCCGACCTCTTCGGTGAACATGGCGACGCAGGCGGGCATGATCAGGTCCATCTCGTCCTTGCGGATGCGGCGGACGAGCGGGTCGGGGCGGACGTCGGCGGAGGGCTGCTCGGTGACCATGAGCGGCTGGTGGGCGCGGACCTCGCGGGCGGGTCCCCAGGCGGGTTCGAGGAGCCGCCACAGCAGTGACGTGGCTTCGGCGGGGCCGACGATGGAGGAGCAGCGGCGGCCGGTGCGGCGGGCGCGGTCGGCGAAGGCGCGGACGGCGTCCGGCCCGGCGCAGACGGGGACGAGGTTGGCTCCGGCGTAGCAGAGGGAGCGGAGCTGCCCGTCGGTGTAGTAGCCCCACATCTCGCCGCCGAGGCGCCAGGGGTCGAGGCCGGCGACCTGGACGCGGGAGGTGACGAAGGCGTTCTCGACCGGCTCGCGTCCGAGGACGGCGAGGGCGGCGTCGAGGTCGCCGGGCCCAAGGACCCGGGTGGTGGTCTGCGTCAACACTGGGGCCTCACATGCAGGGCTGCTGATCTCCGAACTGTACCCGCCGCGGGTCGGGGCCGCCTGGTCCGGCCGGGTGCCGGAATGCCGCCGGCCCCGTCCGCGAGCTGCGGGGACGGGGCCGGGGCCGGATGCCGGGGGGGTGTTGCCGGTGGTCAGGCGCCGATGGCGACGGTGGGCTCGCCGGAGGCGACGCCGTCCTTCTCCATCTGCTCGGCGATCTTCATGGCCTCTTCGATGAGGGTCTCGACGATCTTGGATTCGGGGACGGTCTTGATGACCTCGCCCTTGACGAAGATCTGGCCCTTGCCGTTGCCGGAGGCGACGCCGAGGTCGGCCTCGCGGGCCTCGCCGGGGCCGTTGACGACGCAGCCCATGACGGCGACGCGCAGCGGGACCTCCATGCCCGTCAGGCCGGCGGTGACCTCCTCGGCCAGCTTGTAGACGTCGACCTGGGCGCGGCCGCAGGAGGGGCAGGAGACGATCTCCAGGCGGCGCGGCTTGAGGTTCAGGGACTCCAGGATCTGGCGGCCGACCTTGACCTCCTCGACCGGCGGGGCGGAGAGGGAGACGCGGATGGTGTCGCCGATGCCCTCGGAGAGGAGGGCGCCGAAGGCGACGGCCGACTTGATGGTGCCCTGGAAGGCGGGGCCGGCCTCGGTGACGCCGAGGTGCAGCGGGTAGTCGCACTGGGCGGCCAGCTGGCGGTAGGCGTTGACCATGACGACCGGGTCGTTGTGTTTGACCGAGATCTTGATGTCGCGGAAGCCGTGCTCCTCGAAGAGGGAGGCCTCCCACAGCGCGGACTCGACGAGTGCCTCGGGGGTGGCCTTGCCGTACTTCTGGAGCAGGCGGCGGTCGAGGGAGCCGGCGTTGACGCCGATGCGGATCGGGGTGCCGGCGTCGCCGGCGGCCTTGGCGATCTCCTTGACCTTGTCGTCGAACTGCTTGATGTTGCCCGGGTTGACGCGGACGGCGGCGCAGCCGGCGTCGATCGCGGCGAAGACGTACTTGGGCTGGAAGTGGATGTCGGCGATCACGGGGATCTGCGACTTCTTCGCGATGACGGCGAGGGCGTCGGCGTCGTCCTGCGTCGGGCAGGCGACGCGGACGATCTCGCAGCCGGACGCGGTCAGCTCGGCGATCTGCTGGAGGGTGGCGCCGATGTCGGAGGTGCGGGTGGTGGTCATGGACTGCACCGAGATGGGCGCGTCACCGCCGACGGCCACCGTGCCGACCTGGATCTTGCGGCTGACCCTGCGGTCGGCGAGCTTCGTCGGCACGGACGGCATTCCGAGTGAGATGGCAGTCATCTGCTGTGCAACCCCAAGGTGTGGATCGAGGTCCCGAGATCGGCGGGCTCCGGTCTTCGAGATTACGCCAACGAGGCGGCGGCCCCCGCATCCGAGGGCCGCAGACACCCGAACGCGGGGAGCCGGGCACTGTTCGTACCCGGCTCCTCACGCTCGGCGTCCGTACGCGCGTGCGTCCGTACGCGGTGCGTGCGGGTCAGGTGATGCGGATGGGATTCACGACGTCGGCGACGAGCACCAGCAGCGTGAAACAGACGAAGACACCGGCGACGACGTACGCGGCGGGCATCAGCTTCGCCACGTCGAAGGGGCCGGGGTCGGGGCGGCGGAAGAGGCGGGCCACGTTCCGCCGGAGGGACTCCCACAGGGCTCCGGCGATGTGCCCGCCGTCGAGCGGGAGCAGCGGGAGCATGTTGAACAGGAAGAGCGAGAGGTTGAAGTAGCCGACGAGGCCGAGGAAGAAGACCAGCCGCTGCTCGGCGGGGATGTCGAGGGTGGCGATCTCGCCGCTGATGCGGGCGGCGCCGACGATGCCCATCGGGGAGTCGGCCTCGCGCTCGCCGCCGTCGAAGGCGGCGTTCCACAGGGCCGGGATCTTGCTGGGCAGGGCGAGCAGGCCGTCGACGCTGCGGGCGACCTCCTGGCCCATGTGCTCGACGGACTCGCCGAAGCCGAGGGCCGCGGTCTCGTTCTTCGGGCTGAAGCCGAGCCAGCCGGCGGTGACGTACTGGCCCTTGACGTAGCCGCCGTGGCCGTCGGTCTTCGCGACCTTGTTCTCGATGAGGGTGACGGGCAGCGTCAGGCGCTGTCCGGCCCGCTCGACGGTGACGGTGGCGGGGCCGATGGTGTCGCGGATGCGCTGCTGCAGGACCGCCCAGTCGGAGACGGCGCGGCCGTTGAATGCGACGATCCGGTCCTCGGGGAGCAGGCCGGCGGCCTTCGCGGGGGCGACCGGGTCGCCCTCCTTGCAGACGTCCCGCCTCTCGCTCTGCTGGATGACGCAGGGCGAGACGGAGGCGACCTCGGTGGTCGTGCGGTTGATCCCGAAGGTCATCCAGACGCCGAAGAAGACCGCGAGCGCGAGCACGAGGTTCATGAACGGCCCGGCGAACATGACGATCACGCGCTTCCACGGCTTGCGCGTGTAGAAGAGCCGCGTCTCGTCGCCGGGCTGGAGCTCCTCGTAGGCGGCGGAGCGGGCGTCCTCGATCATCGAGCGGACCGGCGAGGTCGAGCGGGAGCTGACCTTGCCGTCCTCCCCCGGCGGGAACATCCCGATCATGCGGATGTATCCGCCCATCGGGATGGCCTTGATGCCGTACTCCGTCTCGCCCTTGTGCCGGGACCAGATGGTCGGCCCGAAGCCGACCATGTACTGGGGCACGCGGATGCCGAAGAGCTTGGCCGTGGAGAGGTGGCCGAGCTCGTGCCAGGCGATGGAGACGAGCAGCCCGACCACGAAGATGAGTATGCCGAGCACCGTCATGAGTGCTGTCATGCGCGCGCCTCCACGGCGGCTCCGGCCGCCATCTCCCGTGCCCGGGCCCTGGCCCAGGTCTCCGCTTCGAGGACGTCCGCGACGGTGAGGGAAGTTCCCGCGTCCGGCGTCCCGTGCTCATCGACCACGGCAGAGACCGTATCCATGATTGCCGTGAACGGCAGCCGACCGGCCAGGAAGGCGTCCACGCACTCCTCGTTCGCCGCATTGAAGACGGCGGGTGCGGTGGAGCCCAGGGTGCCCACGTGCCGGGCGAGGTCCACGGCGGGGAACGCCTCGGTGTCGAGCGGGAAGAACTCCCAGGTCGACGCCTTGGTCCAGTCGAAGGCGGGGGCGGCGTCGGGGACGCGCTGCGGCCACCCGAGGCCGATCGCGATGGGGCCGCGCATGTCCGGCGGGGTGGCCTGGGCGAGGGTGGAGCCGTCGGAGAACTCCACCATCGAGTGGACGTAGGACTGCGGGTGGACGACGACCTCGATGCGGTCGAAGGGGATGTCGTAGAGCAGGTGCGCCTCGATGACCTCCAGCCCCTTGTTGACCAGGGTCGCCGAGTTGACGGTGATGACGGGACCCATCGCCCAGGTGGGGTGCGCGAGGGCGTCCTCGACGGTGACGGAGGCCAGCTCGGCGCGGGTGCGGCCGCGGAAGGGCCCCCCGGAGGCGGTGACGACGAGCTTGCGGACGTCGGCCCGGGTGCCGGCGGCGAGGGCCTGGAAGAGGGCCGCGTGCTCGGAGTCGACGGGGATGATCTGGCCGGGCTGCGCGAGCTCCTTGACCAGCGGCCCGCCGACGATCAGCGACTCCTTGTTGGCCAGGGCGAGGGTGCGGCCCGCCCGGAGCGCGGCCAGGGTCGGCGCGAGGCCGATCGAGCCGGTGATGCCGTTGAGGACGGTGTGGCACTCGGAGGCGGCGAGCTCGGCTGCCGCGTCCGGTCCGGCGAGGATCTCGGGCAGCGGCTCGGACGCACCGTACTGCTCGGCCAGCGCCTCCTTCAGGGCCGGTACGGCGTCCTCCCGGGCCACGGCCACGGCCTTGGCGCGCAGCCGCCGGGCCTGCTCGGCCAGCAGCCCGGGGCGCCCGCCGGCGGCCGACAGCGCGGTCACCCGGAACCGGTCCGGGTTGCGCAGGGCGAGGTCGATGGCCTGGGTCCCGATGGACCCGGTGGAGCCGAGGATGACGATGTCCCGTCGGCCGTCCGCGGCGTCGAAGAGGAGGTGCGGATCGGCAAGGGGGGCTGGACTGTCGCTCATCCCCCCATTGTCGCGGCAAGTCACGAGCGGTGGGACACGCCCTCCCGGTAGTCGCCGCTGACGACGGCGGCGAGCAGTTCGGGCAGTGTCCCCGCGAAGTCCGGCAGGGCGCGGGCGGTGTCCCACCAGGCGCCGGGGTCGGTGCCGAGCGCGGCGTCGAGGAGGCGTTCGGCCTCGGCGCGGGCGGCGAGGAAGGCGCCCGGGCGGTCGTGCCGGTCGGGGCCGTCCACCTCGCCGAGCCAGAGGTCCTCGTCCAGCGCCCAGGCGGCGGGGGCCTTGTGGCGGATGACGTCGGCGCCGGTGAGGAGGCCGCGGTCCAGGCAGGCGCGGACCCAGCGGACGTCCTCGCGGAGGTCGCCCATGGCGTTGGGGACGGCGAGGCTGGCCAGGGCCAGCTCGCGGTGGACCCCGCCGTCTGCCGGTTGCGGGCCGGGGGCGAGGTCGGCGACGGCCTCCGCGAGCCCGGATGTCGCCTCCGGCGGGAACGGGCCGGGGGCGGCGTCCGCGGCGGTGCCGGCGGCGGCCGCGGCCGCGAGCTCGGGCAGGGTGCCCGGGAAGACGGGCGCGTGGCGCTCCAGCTCGGCCCACAGGCGCGGGTCGTCGCCGAGGTGCGGGCGCAGGACGCGAATCAGGGCGGCGCGCATGCCGGCCTGCTCGGCGAGGTTCCAGCCGAGCCGGCCGGCGGTGTGGGCGCGGCCGAGGAGCAGCGTGCGGTGGGCGGGGGCGACGGCGGCGGCGAGCTCGTCGAAGGTGAGGAGGCCGGCGCGGACGGCGCGGACGGCGGGCCGGTGCCAGTCGGGCCCGTACGCGGTGGCAGTGCGGGTGTCGAGGAGGGCCAGGGCGGTGGCGGCGTCCAGGCCGCCGGCGAGCAGGAGGGCTTCGACGGAGCCGGGCGGCAGCGGTTCGCGGGCGTGCTCGCGCAGCAGCAGCGCGGACCCCGGCGGCCGGCCCAGCCGCAGGACGTCCAGCGGTATCCGGGGCCGGCGGCTGCCGTGCCGGCGCAGCAGGGCGACGGTGTCGGCGTCTTCGAGCGGAGGCTGCACCGGCCGTCCGAGTTCGGAGCCGAGGGTCGCGAGGAGCGCGGGGGCGGGGGCGGGGCGGGCGGCGTAGCGGGCGGGTCCCGGCAGGCCCGGCAGGGGGCGGCCCAGGACGTGCGGGTTGCGTGCGACGGTGCGGCGGTCCTCCTCGCCGCCGCCGCGCAGCAGCAGGGTGACGGCGGAGGCCGGGAGGCGCTCGTCGCGGCACAGGAAGCGGCGCGCGGGCGCGTCGAGGCGCGCCCACAGGGCCGGGGCGACCGCGTCCGGTGCGTGGCGCAGCAGGAGCGCCACGCACCAGGCGAGCCGCCGGCTCTCCCTGTCCGCGCGGCCGGCGTTCACATGCATCCGATTCCCCCTCGCCGGTGGTGTACGCCTGCTGCGGCGTCCGGCGATGATCGCAGGTCAGCGGAAGGGGCGGTGCACGTTCTCGCGGGTGGAGGGGCCGGGGGAGGCGTCGGCGATCCAGGGGCCGTCGCCGGAGGGGTCGTACGCGCCGTCCTCAAGCCAGGTGTAGGTGCCGGAGAGGACGCCGGCGACGACCTTGCGGTCGAGGTCGTCCGTGTTGCTCCACAGGCGGCCGAAGAGCTCCTCGACGCGGATCCGGGACTGCCGGCAGAAGGCGTCGGCGAGCTGGTAGGCCTCGCGGCCGTGGTCGCCGCCGGCGCGCAGGTGCTCGGCGCGGACGCAGGCCGCGCTCATGGCGAACAGCTCGGCGCCGATGTCGACGACGCGGCCGAGGAAGCCCTGCTTGGTCTCCATGCGGCCCTGCCAGCGCGACATGGCGTAGAAGGTGGAGCGGGCGAGTTTGCGGGCGCTGCGCTCGACGTAGCGCAGGTGGGTGGCGAGGTCCGGGTGGCCGGAGGGGTGGAACTCGCGGTAGGTGCCGGGGACCTGTCCGGCGCCGGCGGCGAGCCGGGGCAGCCAGCGGGCGTAGAAGCCGGCCGCGCGGGCGCCGGCCTTGGCCTTGTCGCCGATGTCCTTGTCGGGGTCGATGAGGTCTCCGGCGACGGAGAGGTGGGCGTCGACGGCCTCGCGGGCGATGAGGAGGTGCATGATCTCGGTGGAACCCTCGAAGATCCGGTTGATGCGCAGGTCCCGCAGCATCTGCTCGGCGGGGACGGCGCGCTCGCCGCGTGCGGCGAGGGAGTCGGCGGTCTCGAAGCCGCGGCCGCCGCGGATCTGGACCAGCTCGTCGGCCATGAGGCAGGCCATCTCGGAGCCGTAGAGCTTGGCGAGGGCGGCTTCGATGCGGATGTCGTTGCGGTCCTCGTCGGCCATCTGGGAGGCGAGGTCGACGACGGCCTCCAGCGCGAAGGTGGTCGCCGCGATGAAGGCGATCTTGGAGCCGACGGCCTCGTGGCGGCCGACGGGCCGGCCCCACTGCTCGCGTACGCCGGACCACTCGCGGGCGATCTTCAGGCACCACTTGCCGGCGCCGACGCACATGGCGGGCAGGGACAGCCGCCCGGTGTTGAGGGTGGTCAGCGCGATCTTCAGGCCGGAGCCCTCGGCGCCGATGCGGTTGGCGGCGGGTACGCGGACCCGGTGGAAGCGGGTGACGCCGTTCTCCAGGCCGCGCAGCCCCATGAACGCGTTGCGGTGCTCGACGGTGATGCCGGGCGAGTCGGCCTCGACGACGAAGGCGGTGATGCCGCCGCGGTGGTTCTCCGACTTCGGAACGCGGGCCATGACGACCAGGAGGTCGGCGACGACGCCGTTGGTGGTCCACAGCTTCACGCCGTCGAGGACGTACGCGTCGTCGCCGTCCGGGACGGCGGTGGTGGCCAGGCGCGCCGGGTCGGAGCCGACGTCGGGCTCGGTGAGGAGGAACGCGCTGATCGCGGTGGTGGCGCAGCGCGGCAGGAAGGCGTCCTTCTGCTCCTGGGTGCCGAACATCTTGAGCGGCTGGGGCACGCCGATGGACTGGTGCGCGGAGAGCAGCGCGCCGATCGCGGGGCTGGCGGTGCCGACGAGGGCGAGGGCCTTGTTGTAGTACACCTGGGTCAGGCCGAGGCCCCCGTACTTGGGGTCGATCTTCATGCCGAGGGCGCCGAGCTCCTTGAGGCCGCGCACGGTCTCGTCGGGGATCTTCGCCTCGCGCTCGATGCGGGCGCCGTCGATGCGGGTCTCGCAGAAGGTCCGCAGCCGGGCGAGGAAGGCCTCGCCGCGCCTGACGTCCTCGTCGGCGGGCTGCGGATGCGGATGGATCAGGTCGAGGCGGAACCTGCCGAGGAAGAGCTCCTTGGCGAAGCTCGGTTTGCGCCAGTCCTGTTCCCTGGCCGCCTCCGCGACCTGCCTGGCCTCGCGCTCGGTCACCTTGGGCTGTGCGGGCTGTGTTGCGGACATGCGGGGGCTCACCTCGCCGCCGAAGTGGGGACGCTACCGGTGGGTGCTACCTGTGAGTCGTACCCCCGCAAGCCCCCGCGGAAAAGCCGGGACGGTCCACCCGGGCGAATGCCCCCGCCGAACGGCCGCCTCCCACCGCCCGGACGGCGGCGGTGCACTGACATATGACGCGGGTCTTGCTGGGCGGCCGCTCGCCAACCACCCAGCCAGACCGGTGAATTCAGTTGTTGTTGTTATTGTTGTTGTTGGCGCCGCCGCCACCGTTGTTGTTGTTATTGTTGTTGTTGGCGCCCCCGCCACCGTTGTTGTTGTTATTGTTATTGTTGGCGCCGCCGCCATTGTTGTTGTTGTTGTTATTGTTGTTGGCGCCGCCGCCACCGTTGTTGTTGTTATTGTTGTTGTTGGCGCCGCCGCCACCGTTGTTGTTGTTGTTGTTATTGTTGTTATTGTTGGCGCCACCGCCGTTGTTGTTGTTGTTGTTATTGATAACGACGATAATCTTGCCGTTCTTGCCGCGGCTCTTGCCCTTGGTGTGCTTCCCACCCTTGTTGTGGCCGTTGCCCTCAGGCGTCATGGTGACGATCGAGGCGGTCTGCGGCGTCGAGGCAGCAAAGGCGCTGGTCGGAACTAGCACCCCTCCAGCAACCATGGCAGCCGAGGCGGTGAGCATGGCGAGACGTCGGGGCTGAGTGATGTTTCGCATGATAATTCTCCTCCGGAGATGTGGCGATGGGTTCCTGCGCGGCCTTTTCCCTTTGCAGGCCTTGGAAAGCGGGACACGGTCCCGTCGAAGTCGCCGTCAGGGGTACTGGTGAGGGCGATTTCTACGGTTACCTGATCTGCGTGTTCCCATGCCTCAATTAAGCCCCGGGCTGCCGAGTCGCGTCACGCCGCTGCATTTCGGGGCTTGACAGATGGCCGTCGGCCGGTGCCGGGTGGAGCACACCCTTGGGCCGGACAAAGCAAAATCCCCCGTTCTCGCAGGTGAGAACGGGGGATAGGGGGACGGCCGGAGCCCCCGCACAGTGGGCTCCGGCCGTCGGTTCCGGGGTGCGTCAGAGGGCCAGGTTCGTCAGGACCAGGACGCGCTCGTAGGTGTAGTCGTCCATCGCGTAGCGGACGCCCTCGCGGCCGACGCCGGACTGCTTGACGCCGCCGTACGGCATCTGGTCGGCGCGGTAGGACGGGGCGTCGCCGATGACCACGCCGCCGACCTCCAGCTCGCGGTGGGCGCGGAAGGCGGTCTGGACGTCGCGGGTGAAGACGCCCGTCTGGAGGCCGAACTTCGAGTCGTTGACCTTGGCGAAGGCCTCGTCGGTGTTCTCGACGCGGTGCAGGGTCAGGACCGGGCCGAAGACCTCCTCGCAGGCGAGGGTCACGCCGTCGGGCAGGTCGGCCAGGACGGTCGGCTCGTACGAGGCGCCCTCGCGCTTGCCGCCGGTGAGCAGCTTGGCGCCGGCGGCGACGGCCTCGTCGACCCAGGACTCGACGCGCTTGGCGGCGTCCTCGGAGACGAGCGGGCCGACGTCGGTGGCGTCGTCGGACGGGTCGCCGGTGACCTGCGCCTGGACCTGGGCGACGACCTTCTCGACGAGGCGGTCGTAGACGGAGGCGTCGGCGATGACGCGCTGCACGGAGATGCAGGACTGGCCGGCCTGGTAGTTCGAGAAGGTCGCGATACGGGTCGCGGCCCAGTCGAGGTCGGCGTCGGAGGACCAGTCGGCGAGGACGACGGCCGCGGCGTTGCCGCCGAGCTCCAGGGTGCAGTGCTTGTGCGGCACGGACTGCTGGATGGCGTAGCCGACCTTGTCGGAGCCGGTGAAGGAGATGACGGGCAGGCGGTCGTCCTGGACCAGGGCCGGCATCTTGTCGTTGGCGACGGGCAGCACGGACCAGGAGCCGGCCGGCAGGTCGGTCTCGGCGAGGAGCTCGCCGAGGATCAGGCCGGACAGCGGGGTGGCCGGGGCCGGCTTGAGGATGATCGGCGCGCCGACGGCGATGGCCGGGGCGACCTTGTGGGCGCACAGGTTCAGCGGGAAGTTGAACGGGGCGATGCCGAGGACCGGGCCCTTGACGAAGCGGCGGGTCAGGGCCAGTCGGCCGGTGCCGCCGGCGTCGGTGTCGAGGCGCTGGGCCTCGCCGCCGTTGAAGCGGCGGGCTTCCTCGGCGGCGAAGCGGAAGACGGATACCGCACGGCCGACCTCGCCGCGGGCCCACTTGACGGGCTTGCCGTTCTCGGCGGAGATCAGCTGGGCGATCTCCTCGGTCCGCTCGGCGAGGCGCTTCGAGACGTGGTCCAGGGCGGCGGCCCGGACGTGGGCGGGGGTCGCGGAGAACTCCGCCGTCACGGCGTACGCCGCGGCCACGGCCTCTTCGACCTGAGCGTCGGTGGGGACGCTGACGGTGCCGACGAGGCGGCCGTCCCACGGGTTGTGGACGTCGAAGCTGTCCTCGCCGGTGGCCTGGCGGCCGGCGAGCCAGAAGGCGTGGGTGGAAGTCATGCGAATCCCGGCCCTTCGGATGTGTGCGGATCCTTGTCCACACCACCGTAGGTGTCGGGGCCCGATCCGCGGCTTGTCCGCCGTGGAGTACCCGGCTGCCGCGGCACGCCGCTTTGTCGGTTTTCAGGCCGGCCGGTGCTACGCGGGGGCGGAGCCGGCCTTGAGGGCGAGCCACAGCTCCATGCGGACGTCCGGGTCGTCGAGGGAGCGGCCGAGGATCTCCTCGACGCGCCGCATCCGGTAGCGCAGGGTGTGCCGGTGCACGCCGAGGTCGGCGGCGGCGGCGTCCCACTGCCCGTGCCGGGAGAGCCAGGCCTGCAGGGAGGCGACCAGGTCGCCGCGGCCCTTCTCGTCGTGTTCGCGCAGGGCCCGCAGGGTGCCGTCGGCGAAGGCCCGTACGGCTTCGTCGGCGAGCAGCGGCAGCACCGACCCGGCCGCGAGGTCCTCGTGCTCCACGAGGGGGCGGCCGCGCCGCCGGGCGACGGCCAGCGCCTGGTCGGCCTGCTTGAGGGCGGCCGCGACGGCAGCGGCGCCGGCGGGCGCGGACAGCCCGACCACCAGCTCGTCGGGTTCGGGCCCGGCGGCGTCCCGGCCGCGCCGGGCTTCGAGCGCCTCGGCGTGCCCGGTGCAGGCCTGTACGGCGGCCCCGCCGTCGGCGGCGAGGACGGTGAGGCGGCCGGGCTCGGGCACCAGCAGCAGCGACTCGCCGGCGCGGGCGGCCGCGGACTCCACGGTGTCGGCGAGGAGGGCCAGCCCCTCGGGCTGGGCGGTGCCGGGCAGGGCGGGCTCGGCGACGACGATCCTGAACGGCGCGTCCAGCAGCGTCCCGTACAGGTCGCCGGCGACGGCGCGGGCGTGGTCCGCCTCCCCGGCCAGCAGCATCCGCAGCACGGCGGCGCCCAGCCGGGATTCGGCGTCGTGCAGGGACCGGGACCGCTCGGTGGTCAGGGTCAGCAGGGCGACCGCCGAGTGGACGGCGTACCGCTCGGCCGTGCCCAGTGGGGCGCCCGTGCCGACGGCCAGCGCCCCGCGGGCGCGGCGGCCCGTGCCGAGGGACTGGAGCTCGACGCGGTCCTCCGCGCCGCCCACGACGGCGCTGGCCGGGGCGGGGCGCTCGCGCAGCCGCTCCACGTCGGGGGTGAGGCGGGCGGCCCGCCGGGCGGCCCACTCGGGTGCGGCGGCGACGACGGCGCCCGAGGTGTCGTAGAGGGCGGCCCAGCCGTGCACGTGCGCGGCGAGCCGGGCCAGCAGCTCGGCGGGCCCGTCCGCGGTGAGCGCGGCCCGGGTCAGCTCGCGCTGCGCCTCGAAGCCGGCGGTGACGGCCCGGTACTGGTCGGCGGCGAGGGCCGCGGAGACGGCCTTGCTGATGGCGAGGAACGGGGTCCTGCGCGGCACCTCCAGCAGCGGCAGGTCCTCGGCGCGGGCGGCGTCGACGAGCGCCTGCGGGATCTCCTCGTGGTTCACTCCCACGGCGAAGCCGATGCCGACGACGCCGGCCGCGGCGAGGCGGCGCACGTATCGGCGCATCTCCTGCGGGTCCGCCGCGTCGAGCTTCATCGCCGTGGTCAGCAGCAGCTCCCCGCCCTCCATGTAGGGGACGGGGTCGGCGAGCTCGCTGACGTGCGCCCAGCGCACGGGCGTGTCCAAGCGCCCCTCCCCGGCCCGGACGCCGAGCTTGAGCGCCGAGTGCTGGACGAGGGAGGCGAGGGTGAGCGGCATCGGGTTCCAGGCGGTGGGGGGTGGCGGGGACGCGGCCGCGCCGCCGGCGCGGGGCGGGGCCGATGGGGGCGCGCGGGATTTCGCCGCGCCGTATGAACGGCCCTTCTGATTCTGCCACCCCGTACGGGTCCGCTCAGCCCGTTCCCTCCAGCCGGACCAGCAGCGGGGCCGCCCGCTCCCCGCGGACCGTGGTCAGCGAGAGCACGGCGTGCCCGGGCGGGACGGAGTGCGCCAGGTCGGAGGCGGACCAGCGCTCCCGCTCCACCTGCCGGACGGTGACCGCGTCCGTCGTCACGGCCTTGCCGGTGACGAGCTTGCGGAAGGCGTGCACGGCCCGGGTCAGCGGCTGGTCGGCGAAGACGGTGCGGTGGGTGACGTCCCGGGCCTCCACCCACTCGGTGCCCCACGCCTCGGCGAAGCGCCTGCCGTCCCAGGTGGTGACGCCGGAGAAGGCCATCCGGCAGCCGACGGCCCCGAGCAGCGGGGTCCGCAGCGCCTCGGGGACGTCGTCGAGGGTGCGCAGCGCCAGCAGGACGCCGGCGTTGGCGGTGCGCAGCCGCTGGAGGCTGCGCACGCTCTGCGGGGTCAGGGTGTGGGAGGCGTCGTCGACGGCGAGGAACGCGAACAGCGACCGGTCGGTGCGGGCCTCCGCGCAGGCGGTGAACTGGGCGAGGACCAGGCGGGCGAGGATGCGGGACGCGTCGGCGTGCCCGCGTTCGGGGAGGTCGATGCGGACGCGCAGCGGGTGCTCCAGGCTGCGCAGCGAGAAGGGCCGGCTGCGGCCGCTGGTGTCGAAGAACCCGTCGAATGCGGGCCGGTCCAGCAGCGCCACGCGGTCGGCGAGGACGGGGCCGGGGTCGCCGTGGCTGCCGTGCTGGCGGTCGCGGGCGTCGAGCTCGCGGAGCATGGCGGACGCTCCGGCGGCTTCGAGGGCGGAGCGCAGGGCGTCGAGGCGGGCGGGCACCCGGTCGAGCAGTTCGCGCAGCTCTGGCACGGCCGGGAAGCGGCCGTACGCGGTACGGAAGGGGCCGAGGAGCTGGGCGAGGGCGGTGGCGGCGCGGCGGACCTCCAGGCCCGGGACGTCGCCGGTGAAGGCCTCGGCGAGCAGCCCTGCGGCCTCGTCGGGGTCGGTGGTGCCCCCGTACAGGTCGAGGTCGTGGACGGAGGCGGGGTCGCCGATGCGGACGACCACGTCGAACCCGTCGTCGGGGCCGAGCCGGGTGCCGGCGGCGGCGACGGCGACGACGGCGGCCTGGCCGGCGAGGGCCTGGAGGGCGAGGGACTCCACTACGGGCCGGACGAGCAGGGCGGTCTTCCCCGCGCCGGAGGGGCCGACGGCGAGCAGCGAGGTGCCGAGCACGGCGGGGTCGAGGGCGAGCCGCGTGCCGCGGCGGGCGTACGGGTTGCGGGTGCCGGGGTCGGCGGTGCCGAGCAGGACCTGCCGGGCGAGGAGGTCGTGGCGGGCGGCGCGCACGGGCAGGTCGCGGGCCCCGGAGGGGTGCAGGCAGGCGGCGGCGCCCTTGCCGCGGACGGCTCCGGCGAAGGCGGTGGCGCGCGCGGGGTCGGCGCGTACGGAGTCCCAGGCGCGCCGGATGCGGCTGTGGTCGACGTCGTTCATCCGGCCGGAGGCGGTTTCGGCGGCGAGCAGGTCGGCGAGGTCCCCGAGGCCGGCCCGGCGCAGCTCCGGCCAGCCGGCGGGGTCGTCGGGGCCACCGGGTTCGGGCCGGTCGGGCAGCCGGGTCCGGTCGGCTCGGGCGGCGCGGGCCGCGCCCCCGGTGAGGAGGCGGCGGACGAGTTCGGGCCAGCGGCCGAGCCGGCCGAATCCGGTGGCCAGCATCAGGGCGACGGCGGTGTACCAGGTGTAGGCGGCGACGACGGCCGGCATGGTGCCGGCCCAGGAGTCGGGCGTGAACATGTAGAGCGGCCAGAGCCAGAAGCCGCCCAGATAGCCGTTCCACAGCAGGGACCACAGCAGCAGTCCGGCGAGGAGGGAGATCAGGGCCCCGGAGACGAGCTGGCGGGTCGGGGTGCGCTCCGGCTCCTCGGCGGGGCGGGGCACGTGCCCGTACGCCCACACCCCGGGCCCGTCGAAGACGCGCGGGGTGCGCAGCCAGTCGGCGAGGGCGGGGCCGCCGCCGGGGGCGTGAGCGGGCCGGGGCGGCGCGGCGGGCGGGGCGGCGGGCGGCGCCGGGGGCGGGCCGGCGGGCCTGGGCACCTGCCTGCCCGGGGCGTGGCCGGTGTGCGGCGCCCGTCCCTCGCCGGTGCCGTGCGGCGTGCCGTCGGTGTCCATGAAACCCCTGCCCCCTGCCCGTTTCCCTGCGCTGCGCCGCTCAATGTAGTTGCCCGGGGGCGGCTGCGGGCCGGTACCGGCCGGTGTCGCGGCGGGGTTCCGGCGCGCCGCGCCGCCTCCCTCCTATGGCCGCCGCGGACAAGGACACGGCCGGACCACTCCCGAACGGAGCATGCTTTACCCCCTCCCCCGGGCCTAGCCTGCGGACAAAGACACAAGTGCGTCCGAAAACACCCCCAGGAGCCCCCATGACCGCTGTCCCGCAGGAGCGCAAGCTCGTCACCGCGATCCCCGGCCCGAAGTCGCAGGAGCTTCAGGCCCGCCGCCTCGGTGCGGTGGCCGGCGGCGTGGGTTCGGTGCTCCCCGTCTTCACCAAGCGCCTGGACGGCGGCATCCTCGAGGACGTCGACGGCAACCGCCTGATCGACTTCGGCTCCGGCATCGCCGTGACCTCGGTCGGCGGCTCCGCCGAGGCCGTCGTGCGCCGCGCCGGCGCGCAGCTCGCCGACTTCACCCACACCTGTTTCATGGTCACCCCGTACGAGGGCTACGTGGAGGTCTGCGAGGCGCTGGCCGAGCTGACCCCGGGCGACCACGCGAAGAAGTCCGCGCTGTTCAACTCCGGCGCCGAGGCCGTCGAGAACGCCGTCAAGATCGCGCGTGCGTACACCAAGCGCCAGGCCGTCGTCGTCTTCGACCACGGCTACCACGGCCGCACCAACCTCACCATGGCCCTGACGGCGAAGAACATGCCGTACAAGCACGGCTTCGGTCCGTTCGCCCCCGAGGTCTACCGCGTGCCGGTCGCGTACGGCTACCGCTGGCCCACCGGCGCCGAGAACTGCGGCCCCGAGGCCGCCGCCCAGGCGATCGACCAGATCACCAAGCAGATCGGCGCCGAGAACGTCGCCGCGATCATCATCGAGCCGGTCCTCGGCGAGGGCGGCTTCATCGAGCCCGCGAAGGGCTTCCTGCCCGCGATCGTGAAGTTCGCCAACGACAACGGCATCGTCTTCGTCGCGGACGAGATCCAGTCCGGCTTCTGCCGCACCGGCCAGTGGTTCGCCTGTGAGGACGAGGGCATCGTCCCGGACCTGATCACCACCGCCAAGGGCATCGCCGGCGGTCTGCCGCTCGCCGCGGTGACCGGGCGCGCCGAGATCATGGACGCCCCTCACGCGGGCGGCCTGGGCGGCACGTACGGCGGCAACCCAGTGGCCTGCGCCGGCGCGCTCGGCTCCATCGAGACCATGAAGGAGCTCGACCTCAACGCCAAGGCGAAGGAGATCGAGTCCCTCATGAAGGCGCGGCTGTCCGCGATGCAGGAGAAGTACGAGATCATCGGCGACATCCGCGGCCGCGGCGCCATGATCGCCATCGAGCTGGTCAAGGACCCCGCGTCCAAGACGCCGAACCCGGAGGCCGCCGCGGCGCTCGCCAAGGCCTGCCACGCCGAGGGCGTCATCGTCCTCACCTGCGGCACCTACGGCAACGTGCTCCGCTTCCTGCCGCCGCTGGTCATCGGCGAGGACCTGCTGAACGAGGGCCTGGACGTCATCGAGGCCGCGTTCGCGACCCTCTGAGCGGTCGTCCGGGCGGCCGTCCGAGCGGCCGTCTGAGCGAACGTCCGAACACGCGCTCGCGAGGGTACCGCCGGTAACGGTCGGGCGCTGTGAAGAAGATGTGGGGGGCCGATGGCAGGACCGCGTTCCTGCTGTCGGTCCCCTTTCCGCTGCCGTACGGTTTCTGCAGATGAGTGAGACACCCCGCTCCCGGGATTCCGGGGGCGACACCGGTACCGGGCTTCCCCAGCGCCGCACCGGGCCTGCGTTCGCGCACACTCCTCACCGATCGGACAGCCGACCGCCCCACACCCCCCGGGGCGCCCGGCAACCCGGTCCGGGCGGCCGTCCCGGAACCATCCCCCCTGTTCCGGGACGGCCGGCCACCTCCTCCTTCTCCCTCCGCTCCGTCCTCCTCCTCGCAGGGGCCCTCCTGGGGCTCGCCCTGGCGACCTGGCAGGTGCTGGCCCCGGGCCCGCTGCTCGGTCCGGACGAGCGGATCAGTGCCGCGCTCGTGCGCACGGTCCCCGACGCCGTCACCGAGCGGCTCTCCGACCTGGGCAACGTGCCCGTCGCCGTGCCCGCCCTCGTCCTGGCCGCGGCGTACGCCCTGCGCCGCGGCAACCGGTCCGGCGCCCAGGCGGCCGTCCTCGCCGTCGCCCTGGTGCCGGCCCTGGTGGTCCCGCTGAAGGCGTGGACCGCCCGCCCCGGACCGCTGGAGCCCTGGGCCGCCGGCTACTTCCCCTCCGGACACACGGCCACCGCCGCCGTCGCCTACGGGGCCGCGGCCCTGCTGCTGCGCCCGTACACCCGCAGGCCGTGGCCGGTTCTCGCGGCGCTGGTGCTGACGGCCGCCACCGCCGCGGGGCTCGTCCTGCGCGGGTTCCACTGGCCGCTCGACGTGCTGGCGTCGCTCCTGCTGAGCGTGCCGCTGCTGTACGCCGTCGAGCGGGCCGTCGTCAGGGGGCTCAGCCGCGGCGGCCCGACGGCCCGTCCCCGGCGGCGCGGACGGCCGCTGCCTCGTGCAGGGCGAGCTCCAGCACCGCCGGATCGGTGAGCGTCCCCCGGCCGTCCGGCGGCACCAGCCAGTGCCCGGCGGCCCCGGGCGCCCGGCCGGGGTGGGGGACGACGACCCAGCTGCCCCGCCCGGCGCCGCGCACGCCGGTGGCGAGCCAGTGCGAGGCCGTCCCGGCAGGCACGAAGAAGCCCAGCCGGGTGCCGCCGGGGCCGGCGAGCACCGGGCCGGGCCGCCCGCGCAGCCTCCGCAGGACGGCGAGCGCGGCCCGCCCGAGCCCGCCGGGCAGGACCAGCACGTCCCAGTGCCGGCCCGCGGGCAGCAGGGCGACCCCGTCGGGGCTGCGCTCCCACTCCCACCGGCAGGCCTGCGGATCGCCCGCCGCCGACACGAGCCATTCCACCGCGGCTTTGACATCCGAGCCCCGCATCGCCCGGCCTCCGTTCCCTGTAGGTGAGGGTTCCTCACCCGGAGAGAGCGCGGCCGGCGCCTGTCATGACGCGGGTTCCACCGCCACGGCGGAGTGAACCGGGTCACTTCCCTGGCGAGGGCCGGCGGTCCGGCGCCGTCAGCTGTCGAAGCCGAGGCCGAACCGGTCGAGGGTCTTCAGCCACAGGTTGCGGCGGCCGCCGCGGGCGTCGGCCCGCGCCAGGGACCACTTGGTGAGCGTGATCCCCGTCCAGGCGAACGGCTCGGGCGGGAACGGCATCGGCTTGGACCGCACCATCTCCAGCCGGGTCCGCTCGGTGCGCGCGCCGTCGAGGAGGTCCAGCATCACGTCGGCGCCGAAGCGGGTGGCGCCGACGCCGAGGCCGGTGTAGCCGGCCGCGTAGGCGACCCTGCCGGAGTGCGCGGTGCCGAAGAACGCCGAGAAGCGGGAGCACGTGTCGATCGCCCCGCCCCAGGCGTGGCTGAAGCCGACGCCCTCCAGCTGCGGGAACGCCGTGAAGAAGTGCTGCGCCAGCTTGAGGTAGGTCTCGGGCCGGTGGTCGTACTCGGAGTCCAGGCGGCCCTTGTACGGGTAGACGGCGTCGTAGCCGCCCCACAGGATGCGGTGGTCCGGGGTGATGCGGAAGTAGTGGAACTGGTTGGCGCTGTCGCCCATGCCCTGGCGGTTCTGCCAGCCGATGGCCTTCAGCTGGTCGGCGGTGAGCGGCTCGGTCATGAGGGCGTAGTCGTAGACGGGGACCGTGAACGGCCGGATCCGCCGGACCAGCGAGGGGAAGATGTTGGTGCCGAGCGCGACCCGCCGGGCGAAGATCCGCCCGTAGGGGGTGCGGACGGCCATCCCGGCGCCGGAGGAGCCCAGCGACAGGCCGCGGGTGTTCTCGTAGATGCGCACGCCGAGGCCGAGGCAGGCCTGCTTCAGGCCCCAGGCGAGCCGGGCGGGGTTCAGCATGGCGACGCCGTCGGTGTCCCAGAGGCCGGCGAGGAAGGTCGGCGAGTCGACCTCGGCGCGCAGGGCGTCGCGGTCGAGCCAGCGCATGCCGTCCGCGAGGCCGAGCTTCTCGGCCTCCTGGTGGAGTTCGCGGAGCTCCTCGACCTGGTGGGGTTCGGTGGCGACGTCGATCTCGCCGGTGCGCTCGAAGTCGCAGTCGATGCCGTAGCGGGCGACGGCGGCCTCGATCTCGTCGAGGTTGCGGGCGCCGAGCTCCTCCAGCTTCGCCAGTTCGCCGGGCCAGCGGGCCAGGCCGTTGGCGAAGCCGTGGGTGAGGGAGGCGGCGCAGAAGCCGCCGTTGCGTCCGGAGGCGGCCCAGCCCGCCTCCTTCGACTCGATGAGGACGACGTCCCGGGCGGGGTCGCGCTCCTTGGCGATCAGCGCCGTCCACAGGCCGCTGTAGCCCCCGCCGATGACGAGCAGGTCGCAGGCCTCGTCGGAGGTCAGGGCCGGCTGGGCGGGGGGCTTGCCGGGGTCGTCCAGCCAGTACGAGACCGGCAGTGCTTCGGAAAGGGATTTCGCAACGCTTCGCATGGCGACTGGGGCCATGTCTTCCAACTCCCCACAGAGTTACTTGGGCTGTGCTTTCTTGCGGCGGTTGCCGACGATCTGGGCGGCGAGGACCACCAGCACCGCGATGACGAACATCGCCGTGCCGATGACGTTGATCTGCACGGGCGTACCGCGCTGGGCCGAGCCCCACACGAACATGGGGAAGGTGACGGTGTTGCCCGAGTTGAAGTTGGTGATGATGAAGTCGTCGAAGGACAGGGCGAACGAGAGCAGTGCGCCCGCCGCGATGCCCGGCGCCGCGATCGGCAGCGTGACCCGCAGGAAGGTCTGCACGGGGCTCGCGTAGAGGTCGCGGGCGGCCTCCTCCAGCCGCGGGTCCATCGACAGCACGCGCGCCTTGACGGCGGCGACGACGAAGCTGAGGCAGAACATGACGTGGGCGATCAGGATCGTCCAGAAGCCCAGTTCGACGCCCATGTTCAGGAACAGGGCGAGCAGCGAGGCGGCCATGACGATCTCGGGCATGGCCATCGGCATGAAGATCAGCGAGTTGACGGCGCCGCGCGCCCGGAACCGGTAGCGGACCAGGGCGAAGGCGATGGCGGCGCCGAGCAGGGTCGCGCCGAGCGTGGCCCACAGGGCGATCTGGAGGGACAGGGCGAGGGAGCCGCACAGGTCGGCGACCCCGCAGGGGTCCTTCCAGGCGTCGAGGGAGAACTCCTGCCAGGCGTAGTTGAAGCGCCCGGAGGGGTTGTTGAAGGAGAAGACGGTGACGACGACGTTCGGCAGGAGCAGGTAGGCGAGGGTCAGAAGCCCGAGGACGGTGACGAGGTTGCGGCGGAGCCAACGCATCAGACCAGGTCCTCCGTCCCCGCGCGGCGGATGTAGATGGTGACCATGACCAGCACGGCGGCCATGAGGATGAACGACAGCGCGGCGGCCGTCGGGTAGTCGAGGATCCGCAGGTACTGCGACTGGATGACGTTGCCGATCATCCGGGTGTCCGTCGAGCCGAGCAGCTCGGCGTTGACGTAGTCGCCGCTCGCCGGGATGAAGGTGAGCAGGGTCCCGGAGACCACACCCGGCATCGACAGCGGGAAGGTGACCTTCCGGAAGGTCGTCGCGGGGGTGGCGTACAGGTCGCCGGCCGCTTCGTGCAGGCGCGCGTCAATGCGCTCCAGCGAGGTGTACAGCGGCAGGATCATGAAGGGCAGGAAGTTGTACGTGAGGCCGCAGACCACCGCGAGCGGGGTGGCGAGCACGCGTTCGCCCTGGGTCAGGCCGAGCCAGCTCGTGACGTCGAGGAAGCCGACGCTGTTGAGGACGGCGACGACGGGCCCGCCGTCGGCCAGGATCGTCTTCCACGCCAGCGTGCGGATGAGGAAGCTGGTGAAGAACGGCGCGATGACCAGGACCAGCAGCAGGTTGCGCCAGCGGCCCGCCTTGAAGGCGATCAGGTAGGCCAGCGGGTAGCCGAGGAGCAGGCACAGCAGGGTCGCGGTGCCGGCGTACAGCAGGGAGCGCAGGAACTGGGGGTAGTACTCGGCGAGGGCGTCCCAGTAGGTGCGGAAGTGCCAGGTGACCTCGAAGCCCTCTTCGAGGGAGCCGGTCTGCACCGAGGTGGAGGCCTGGTAGGCCATCGGCAGGACGAAGAAGACGAGCAGCCACAGGATGCCGGGCAGCAGCAGCCAGTAGGGGACGAGCCGCTTGCGCAGGGAGGGCCGGTGGACGGGTGGCTCGGCCGGGGCGGGGGCCTCGGGCGGCGCCGCGGTGGCGGTCATGCGCCCTCCTCGACCGTCTCGACGCCCGCGTCGATGTCCTGGGCGGCGTCCAGTCCGAAGGTGTGCTCCGGGTTCCAGTGCAGGACGACCTCGGCGCCGGGGACGAGGCGGTCGTCGCGCTCGATGTTCTGCACGTACACCTCCAGCTCCGGACAGACGGGGCTGTCGACGACGAACTGCGTGGACACGCCGATGAAGGAGGAGTCGGCGATCCGCCCGGGGACCTTGTTCCGGCCGGCCGCGACGGACCCCTCCTCGGCCGCGGGCACCAGGGAGATCTTCTCGGGGCGCACCCCGACCAGCAGACGGCCGCCGGCCTTCGGCGCGGTCGAGCAGCGGGCCCGGGGCAGCCGGAGCTTGGTGCCCGCCGACGCGACGGTGACGTCGTCTCCGCCGGCCTCCAGGACCTCGGCCTCGATCAGGTTGGAGGTGCCGAGGAAGTTGGCGACGAACGTGGTGCGCGGGTTCTCGTACAGCTCGGCGGGCGCGCCCAGCTGCTCGACGCGGCCGCCGTTCATCACGGCCACGGTGTCGGCCATGGTCATGGCCTCCTCCTGGTCGTGGGTGACGTGCACGAAGGTGATGCCGACCTCGGTCTGGATCCGCTTGAGCTCCAGCTGCATCTGGCGGCGCAGCTTGAGGTCGAGGGCGCCGAGCGGCTCGTCCAGGAGGAGCACCTGGGGGTGGTTGATGAGCGCGCGGGCGACCGCGACGCGCTGCTGCTGGCCGCCGGAGAGCTGGTGCGGCTTGCGCTGGGCGAACTGGCCGAGCTCGACGAGCTCCAGCATGTCCTCGACCTGCTTCTTGACGGACTTGATGCCGCGGCGGCGCAGCCCGAAGGCGACGTTCTCGAAGATGCTCAGGTGCGGGAAGAGGGCGTAGCTCTGGAAGACCGTGTTGACGGGCCGCTTGTACGGGGGCAGCTGCGTGACGTCGCGGTCGCCCAGGTGGACGGTGCCGGTGGAGGGCTCCTCCAGGCCGGCGATCATCCGCAGGGTGGTGGTCTTCCCGCAGCCGGAGGCGCCGAGCAGGGCGAAGAACGAGCCCTGCGGGATGGTCAGGTCGAGGGGGTGCACGGCCGTGAAGGTGCCGTAGTGCTTGCTGATCCCGGCGAGGCGGACATCTCCGCCCGCGGTCTTGTCAGTCATGGGTCGCGGCCTTCGGTGGTGGTGTTCGTCGGAAGAGGGCGGGGGTGCCGGCACGGGGTCCGTCAGGCTCCGATGAGCTTGGCGAACTTCTCCTCGTACTCGGTCTCTTCCTCGCTGGTGAGCATGCGGAAGGCATGGGCCCTGGCGGCCATTTCCTCGTCGGGGATGATCAAGGGGTTGTCCGCGAGCGCGGGATCGATTTTCGCAAGGTCGTCCTTGACCCCCGCCACCGGGCACACGTAGCTGATGAAGGCGGCGAGCTGGGCTGCGATCGGGGGCTCGTAGTAGAAGTCGATGAGCTTTTCGGCGTTGGCCTTGTGCCGGGCGCGGGCCGGTACGAGCAGGTTGTCGCTGGAGGTGATGTAGCCCACGGCCGGAATCGCGTACTGGATGTCCGGGTTGTCCGCTTGCAGCTGGATGACGTCGCCGGCCCAGGCGAGGCAGGCCGCCAGGTCGCCCTTGTCCAGGTCCGCGGTGTAGTCGTTGCCGGTGAAGCGGCGGATCTGCTTGCTGTCCACGCCCTTCTGCAGGCGTGCGATGGCCGCGTCGTAGTCGGCGGTGGTGAAGGACTCCGGGGACTTGCCCTGGTCGAGGAGGGTCATGCCGACGCTGTCGCGCATCTCGCTGAGGAAGCCGACCCGGCCCTTGAGGGTGGGGTCGTCGAGCATCTGCGTGACGGAGTCGACCTTCCTGCCGCCCGTCGCCTTGGTGTTGTAGGCGATGACGGTGTTGATGCCGGTCCACGGGTAGCTGTACGCCCGGCCCGGGTCCCAGTCGGGGCTGCGGTACTGCGGGATCAGGTTGGCGAAGGCGTGCGGCAGGTGGGAGGGGTCGAGTTTCTGGGCCCAGCCGAGGCGGATGATGCGGGCCGCGAGCCAGTCGGTGACGACGATCAGGTCGCGGCCGGTGTCCTGGCCGGCCGCCAGCTGGGGGCGGATCTTGCCGAAGAACTCGACGTTGTCGTTGATGTCCTCGGTGTAGTTGACCTCGATGCCCGTCCGCTTCGTGAACTCCTCCAGCGTCGGGTGGACCTTCTCGTCTTCGCTGACGTCCATGTACTCGGTCCAGTTGGAGAAGTTGACGGTCTTCTCCGCCTGCGAGCGGTCCTCGGACGCGGCGGCGTCCTCGCCGCCGCGCTTCGCGGGCGGGATACCGCACGCGGACAGCGACGCCAGGCCGCCGAGGGTGAGCGCCCCGGTGCCGGAGGCGCGCAGCAGCGAGCGGCGGGTGAGGGCGCCGCGCCCGCTGGTGAGGCTGCGCCGCATCGCGGCGAGCTGTGCCGCGGAGAGCCGGTCGGGCTCGTTGTGCTGCATGGACTGTGCCCTTTCGGGATGGACGGGCCGCTGGTCGGGCGGACCCTGCTGCTGCTATCGGTCCCCGAAGATCGTGCGGTGCCAGTCCTTGGCCGCCACCGCGGTGTTGTCATACATGACGTGCTTGACCTGCGTGTACTCCTCGAAGGAGTACGAGCTCATGTCCTTTCCGAAGCCGCTCGCCTTGTAGCCGCCGTGGGGCATCTCGCTGATGATCGGGATGTGGTCGTTGATCCAGACGCAGCCCGCCTTGAGTTCGCGGGTCGCGCGGTTCGCACGGTAGACGCCGCGGGTCCATGCGGAGGCGGCGAGGCCGTAGGGGGTGTCGTTGGCCAGGGCGAGGCCCTCGTCGTCGGTGTCGAAGGGGAGCACGACGAGGACCGGTCCGAAGATCTCGGCCTGGACGGCCTCGCTGTCCTGCGGCGCGCCGGTGATGAGGGTGGGCCGGTAGTAGGCGCCGCCGGCGAGGGCCCCTCCGGGGGCGGAGCCCCCGGTGACGACGGTGGCGTAGCCGCGGGCCCGCTCGACGAAGCCGGCGACGCGGTCGCGGTGGGCGTGGGAGACGAGGGGGCCCAGGTCGGTGGCGGGGTCGAAGGGGTCGCCGAGGCGGACGCCCTCCATCAGCTCGGCGACACGGGCGGTGAAGGCCTCGTACAGCGGGCGCTGGACGTAGGCGCGGGTGGCGGCGGTGCAGTCCTGGCCGCTGTTGATCAGGGAGGCGGCGACGGCGCCGTGGGCGGCGGCCTCCGGGTCGGCGTCGTCGAAGACGACGAAGGGGGCCTTGCCGCCGAGCTCCAGGTGGAGCCGCTTGACGGTGGCGGTGGCGATCTCGGCGACGCGCCTGCCGACGGCGGTGGAGCCGGTGAAGGAGGTCATGGCGACGCCGGGGTGGCCGACGAGGTGCTCGCCGGCGTCGCGGCCGGCTCCGGTGACGATGTTGACGACGCCGTCCGGGATGCCCGCCTCCGCCGCGGCCCGCGCGAACATCAGGGAGGTGAGCGGGGTGGTCTCGGCGGGCTTGAGGACGACGGTGTTGCCCGCGGCGATGGCCGGCAGGACCTTCCAGGCAGCCATCTGGAGGGGGTAGTTCCAGGGGGCGATGGAGCCGACGACGCCGATGGCCTCGCGGCGTACGTACGAGGTGTGGTCGCCCGAGTACTCGGCGGCGGCCTGCCCCTGGAGGTGGCGGGCGGCCCCGGCGAAGAACGCCGTGTTGTCGATGGTGCCCGGCACGTCGAACTCGCGGGACAGCTTGATCGGCTTGCCGCACTGGAGGGATTCGGCGTACGCGAAGTCCTCCGCCTGCTCGGCGAGGACGGACGCCAGCCGGTGCAGGGCCTCGGAGCGCTCCCCGGGGGTGGCGCCGGACCAGGCCGGGAAGGCTCCGGCGGCCGCGGCGACGGCCGCGTCCACGTCGGCGGCGGAGGCCAGGGCGTAGGTCAGCACCTCCTTGCCCGTCGCGGGGTCGACCACGGTGTGGGACCGGCCGGAGCTGCCGTGTGACGGCCGGCCGCCGATGTACTGCGCGCCGTCTGCGAAGCGTTCCTCAACCTGGAAGCGATTACCCATCACGCTCTCACGCTCTCGTGGCTTCAGCTCGAATGGAGTGCCGATCCTGACAGAGGTGTTACCCGCGGCCAAGGGATTCCGTTGTTGCCTTTTGATTACGCGACGGAATCGGTCGACCATGTGTCGAGACACTCCGCAAATCCCGTACGAAGTGTCCGTGGAGACTGCCAGACTCCCGTGCATGGAGAAGATCGACAAGTTGATCGAGCAGGTCAGCAGCGGTGACCGGGTGAAGTTCCTGCCGTTCTGGGGGCACCGGCCGCGGCCCGACGGCTCGCTCGGCCCGAGCTGCCTGAGCCAGTGGTGGCCGTCTCCGTTCACCGTGGACGGCGTCCGGTACGAGACGGCGGAGCACTGGATGATGTCCGGGAAGGCCCGCCTGTTCGGGGACGCGGAGGCCGAGCGCGCCGTGCTGGCCGCGGCGACCCCGGCGGAGGCGAAGAAGGCGGGGCGGCTCGTGCGCGGTTTCGACGACGCCGTGTGGGAGCGGGAGCGCTTCGGGATCGTCGTGGAGGGCAGCCTCCACAAGTTCCGCTCCACGCCCGAGCTGACCGGCTACCTGCTCTCGACGGGGCGGCGCGTGCTCGTCGAGGCGAGCCCGATGGACCGCATCTGGGGCATCGGACTCGCCGCGGACGACGAGCGGGCGTCGGACCCGGCCCGATGGCGCGGGCTGAACCTGCTGGGCTTCGCCCTCATGGAAGCCCGCGAGCGGCTCCTCGCCGGGGAGTAGCCGGCCCCGGTCAGACCTTCTCGCGCATGCGGGTGTCCGAGTACGGGCTGTCGTTCACGGAGTCGGGCCCGCCCTGCAGGAAGCCGGCGATGGCGAACGCGAGCATGAGCGCGCCGAGGAGCGCGCCCGTGACGCCGAGGATGAGGCCGGCCAGCGCCATGCCGCCGTTGGTGGCCTCACCGCGGGCAGCCCGGTTGCGGCCGAGCACGCCGAAGACGATCGCCGCGACGCCGAGTCCGACGGCGATGACGTTCAGGCCGCACCCGACGACCGCGACGATGCCGAGCACGAGCGCGGCGACGCCGAAGCCGTTGCGCGGCTGGGCGCCGTACAGGGGGTGGCCGAGGGGTCCGGCGCCGGGGTACGCCTGGGGGGCGAAGGGCTGCGGGCCGTACGGCTGCTGCCCGTATGGCTGCTGCCCGAACGCCGGGGGCGCGGGTACGGGTGCCGCGCCCGGGTGGGCGTACCCGGGGACGCCGGGCGCCGGCGGGGCGGGGTAGGCGTACACGGGCGGCACGGGGGCCGGTCCCGGCGCGGGCGCCGCGTACGGCCCGGGGAGCGGCGCCTGCGCTGCGGGCGGCCCGGGGAGCGGCGCGGGCGGCGCCCCGGCGCCGGGCATCCCGGCGAGGGTCGGCTGGTCGTGGACGGACGGCGGGCCCGGCACCCCGGGGGCGCCCTGCAGCCTCCCCGGATCCGCCGGCGCCCCCTCCGGCGGGGCCCACGGGTCCCTCGGGTCAGGGCTGTTGTCGGTCATGCGGCACCCCCCTCTCGTACGGCCATGCTATGCCGTCCCGCCGGGGCGACCCCTGCTGCCTACCATGGGGGCCGATCAGTCCGCACCGTCCCCCGGAGGCCCGCCGTGCCCGACCTGACCCCCTTCATCGCAGGGCTGCCCAAGGCGGAGCTGCACGTGCACCACGTCGGCTCGGCCTCCCCCCGCATCGTCGCCGAACTGGCCGCGCGGCACCCCGACTCCAAGGTCCCGACCGACCCGGAGGCGCTCGCCGACTACTTCACCTTCACCGACTTCGCGCACTTCATCGAGGTCTACCTGTCCGTGGTCGACCTGGTCCGCACGCCCGACGACGTCCGCACGCTGACGTTCGAAGTCGCCCGCGACATGGCCCGGCAGAACATCCGCTACGCCGAACTGACCATCACCCCCTACTCCTCCACGCGCCGCGGCATCGAGGAGAAGGCGTTCATGGAAGCCATCGAGGACGCCCGGCGGGCGGCCGAGGCCGAGTTCGGGACCGTGCTGCGCTGGTGCTTCGACATCCCCGGCGAGGCCGGTCTGGAGGCCGCCGCGGAGACCGCCCGCCTCGCCGTCGACCTGCGCCCGGAGGGGCTGGTCTCCTTCGGCCTCGGCGGGCCCGAGATCGGCGTCCCCCGCCCGCAGTTCAAGCCGTACTTCGACGCCGCCCGCGCCGCGGGCCTGCACAGCGTCCCGCACGCC
The DNA here is from genome assembly GCF_014649915.1 of Streptomyces toxytricini. GTDB lineage: Bacteria > Actinomycetota > Actinomycetes > Streptomycetales > Streptomycetaceae > Streptomyces > Streptomyces toxytricini. Next base: position 67,727 of record NZ_BMTY01000021.1, read on the forward strand.
GGCGAGACCACCGGACCGGAGACCGTCTGGGACGCCCTGCGCGCACTCGGCGCCGAGCGGATCGGCCACGGCACGAGCGCGGTGCAGGACCCCGCGCTGCTGGCTTACCTGGCGGAGCACCGCATCGCCCTGGAGGTCTGCCCGACCTCCAACATCGCCACCCGCGCCGTGGAGGACCTGGAGCTGCACCCCATCCGGGAGATGGTGCAGGCGGGCGTGCTCGTCACCGTCAACAGCGACGACCCGCCGATGTTCGGCACGGACCTCAACAACGAGTACGCGGTCGCCGCCCGGCTGCTCGGCCTCGACGAGCGCGGCCTCGCCGCGCTCGCGAAGAACGCGGTGGAGGCGTCCTTCCTCGACGCCGCGGGCAAGGCGCGGATCGTGCAGGAGATCGACACGTACACCGAGGCGTGGTCGGCCCGCTGACCGCCGCGGGACAATGGGCGCCATGCGCACCCTGACGGCCGTGGCCCACCGCGGCGATCCCCACCGCTTCCCCGAGAACACGCTCCCGTCGGTCCGCTCGGCGTTCGCGCTCGGCGCGGACGCGGTGGAGGTCGACGTACGGCTGACCCGCGACGGCGAGGCGGTCCTCCTCCACGACGAGACGCTGCAGCGGCTGTGGGGTTTCGACGTGCGCCTCGACGAGGTGACGGCCGCTCAGCTGGCCGAGCTGACGCGGGGCGGGGTGCCGACGCTGCGTCAGGCGCTCGCCGAGGCCGGGCCGGGGCGCCTGCTGCTGGACCTGCCGGGCGCCGCGCCGGAGGCGGTGCGGAAGGTCGTCGGCCTGGTCGGCGAGTGCGGGGCGCGGGAGCGGGTCTACTACTGCGCGGGCCCGAACACGATGCTGGCCGTGCGGGCCGCCGACCCGGCGGCGGAGATCGCGCTGACCTGGACGACGCTGTCGCCGCCGCGCCGGGTCCTGCTCGACGCGGTGGCGCCGGCCTGGCTGAACTACCGCTTCGGGCTGGTGGACCGGGGGCTGGTGGAGGCGCTGCACCGGGACGGCCTGCGGGTCTCGGCGTGGACCGCCGACACCAAGCGGACGATGCGCCGGCTGGCCGCGGCGGGCGTGGACGCGATCACCACGAACCGGATCGACGCCCTGGCGGCGGTGCGCGCCGCGGCCGGCCGCTGAGCCGGCCGGGCGCCGCTGCCCGCCGTCACGCGGCGGCGGGCAGGGCCTCCAGGCGCTTGACGAGGCGCCGCAGGATCAGGAGCGGGATGATGCCGAAGACGCCGAACGAGATGTCGATGAGGCGCCATCCGAAGGGGATGTCGCGGATCTGACCGCAGATCAGGGCGAGCGGGACGACTCCGGCGCAGGCGATCATGCCGGCTTCCAGGATCCAGACGTTGCGGACGGGATCGCGCAGGACCCCGTAGAAGAAGACCGCGATGACGAGGTGGGCGAAGGCCAGCCAGTCGTTGCCGTAGAGGAGGAACGGGTACTGGGCGTCGGCCGTGTCGAGGCCCTCGCCGACCCGGGTCAGCCACTCGTGCCCGATCAGCGAGTTGGCCAGGCGGACCTCGGCGACCAGGGGGAAGGCGGTGAGGCCGCTGAGGACCAGGCAGACGAGGAACAGGACGAGCCAGCCGCGGATCCGCCGCTGGAGGGCGCTTCTCTCACTCATGGCAGCAGCCTACGCCCAAAATTGAACACGTTCAGCCGATTCTCTGAACGTGTTCAATTCTGTGGTGGCGATCACATGCCGACGAGGGCGTTCCAGCGGCCGGCCAGGGTGCGGCGCTCCGCCGCCGTGACGTCCCGGGCCACGGCGAGCCGCCCGCGCATCGCGTCGTCGGGGAAGACCAGCGGGTTCTCGGCCAGTTCCGCCGTCTCCCGGTCCGGCGAGGCGGCCAGCACCTCTCGGGCCGCCGGCACCGGGCAGGCGTAGGCGACGGCGGCCGCGAGCTCCGCGGCCACCTCCGGGACGTAGTAGTGGTCGACCAGGGCCTCCGCGTTGGCCTTGTGGCGGGCCAGGTTGGGGACGAGGAGGCTCTCCGCCCACAGTTCGCCGCCCTCCTCCGGCACGACGAACTCGATGTCCGGGTTGTCGGCCTGCAGTTGGACCGCGTCGCCGGAGTACGCCTGGCAGGCCAGCACGTCGCCCTTGCCGAGGTCGGAGGTGTAGTCGTTGCCGGTGAAGCGGCGGATGTGCCCGCGGCGCACCAGTTCCTCGACCCGGTCGCACATCCGGTGGAAGTCGGCCTCGGTCCAGCGGGTGACGTCCACCCCGTCGCCCTGCATCAGCAGCGCGAACGACTCGTCGAGGCCGGAGAAGAGGGTGACGCGGCCCGCGAGGTCCGGGTGCCACAGGTCCCCCACCGACCGGATCTCCCGGCCGAGCGCCCTGCGGTTGTAGGCGATCCCGGTGATGCCGGACTGCCAGGGCACCGTGTGCAGGCGCCCCGCGTCGAAGGCCGGCGAGCGCAGCTGCGGGTCGAGGTGGGCGGCGACGTTGGGCTGCCGGGCGCGGTCCATCGCCTGCGCCCAGCCCAGGCGGACGAACCGGGCGGCCATCCAGTCGCTGACCACGACCAGGTCGTGGCCGGTGTCCTGGCCGTTCATCAGGGCCGGGCCGACCTTGCCGAAGAACTCGTCGTTGTCGTTGATCTCCTCGGTGTACCGGACCTCGATGCCGGTGCGCTCCGTGAAGGCCTCCAGCGTGGGCCGGCGTTCCTCGTCCTCGGCGTCGGTGTCTATGTACATCGGCCAGTTGGCGAAGGCGAGGCTCCGCTCGCGCGCGGAGCGGTCCGCGCCCGCCCGGCGGTCCTCGGGGACGTACGCGGAGGGCACGCCGCAGCCGGCGAGGGCCGAGAGGAGGCCGGCGGCGCCGAGGCCGCGCAGCGCCGCACGGCGCGTGACGCGGCGGCGGGAGGGGGTGGGAGCGGGCATGGGTGAAGCCTCGGGGAACGCGGAGGGGGCGGGCAATGGACACATTGTCCACTGCCCGCCCCCGTGCGGGGCCGCGTTGACCGCCCCGGCGGCCGCGGCCCGGCGTCAGCCGTCGAGCGAGGTCATCACGTGCTTGATGCGGGTGTAGTCCTCGAAGCCGTACGCGGAGAGGTCCTTGCCGTAGCCGGACTTCTTGAAGCCGCCGTGCGGCATCTCGGCGACGAGCGGGATGTGGGTGTTGATCCACACGCAGCCGAAGTCGAGGTGCTTGGACATGCGCATCGCGCGGGCGTGGTCCTTGGTCCACACGGAGGAGGCGAGGGCGTACTCGACGCCGTTCGCGTACTCCAGCGCCTGGGCCTCGTCCGCGAAGGACTGGACGGTGATGACCGGGCCGAAGACCTCGTTCTGGACGATCTCGTCGTCCTGCTTGAGGCCGGAGACGACGGTCGGGGCGTAGAAGTAGCCCTTGTCGCCGACGCGGTGGCCGCCGGCCTCCACCTTGGCGTGCGCCGGGAGGCGGTCGATGAAGCCCGCGACCTGCGCCAGCTGGTTGGGGTTGTTCAGCGGGCCGTAGAGGACGTCCTCGTCGTCCGGGGCGCCGGTCTTGGTGTCGGCGGCGGCCTTGGCGAGGGCGGCCACGAACTCGTCGTGGACGGACTCGTGCACGAGGACGCGGGTGGCCGCGGTGCAGTCCTGGCCGGCGTTGAAGTAGCCGGCGACGGCGATGTCCTCGACGGCCTTGGCGATGTCGGCGTCCTCGAAGACCACGACCGGGGCCTTGCCGCCGAGCTCCAGGTGGACGCGCTTGACGTCCTTCGAGGCGCTCTCGGCGACCTGCATGCCGGCGCGGACGGAGCCGGTGATGGAGGCCATCGCCGGGGTGGCGTGCTCGACCATGGCCTTGCCGGTCTCGCGGTCGCCGCAGACGACGTTGAAGACGCCCTTGGGCAGGATCGAGTCGATGATCTCGGCCATCAGGACGGTCGAGGCGGGGGTGGTGTCCGAGGGCTTGAGCACCACGGTGTTGCCCGCGGCGATCGCCGGGGCGAACTTCCACACGGCCATCATCATCGGGTAGTTCCACGGGGCGACCTGGGCGCAGACGCCGACCGGCTCGCGGCGGATGATCGAGGTCATCCCGTCCATGTACTCGCCGGCGGAGCGGCCCTCCAGCAGGCGGGCCGCGCCCGCGAAGAAGCGGATCTGGTCCACCATCGGGGGCAGCTCCTCGCTGGCGGTCAGGCCCAGCGGCTTGCCGGTGTTCTCCGACTCGGCGGCGACCAGCTCGTCGGCGCGCGCCTCGAAGGCGTCGGCGATCTTGAGGAGGGCCTTCTGCCGCTCGGAGGGCGTGGTGTCGCGCCAGCCCGGGAAGGCGGCCGCGGCGGCGGCCATGGCGGCGTCGACGTCGGCCTGCCCGGACAGCGGGGCGGTGGCGTACACCTCGCCGGTGGCCGGGTTGACCACATCGGTGGTCCGCCCGTCGGCGGCGTCCTTGAACTCCCCGCCGATGTAGTTGCGCAGACGACGCAGTTCGGTGGTCACTACAGCCACACTCCTGATCACATGTCCAATGATTGAGACGAATCCCAAGCCTAGCCTCTCGGCGGACGCTTTCGACAGGGCCGCCCACCACCAACTACGAAATCAGTAAGATCCGGATGCCAGAACAACGGATTTCATTGGTTTCATCTTGCGGAACGGAGGACTCCTCGTGCAGAGTGAGGTCGTGGTCAGTCGAAGCGCAGATTCCAGGAACAGGCAGCCGTCCCCTTCGGTCGATGCTGTGTCGCTGGCGATCATCGAGCAACTGCAGGAGGACGGACGCCGTCCCTACGCGGCGATCGGCAAGGCCGTGGGCCTGTCGGAGGCCGCCGTGCGCCAGCGCGTGCAGAAGCTGCTCGACCAGGGCGTCATGCAGATCGTCGCCGTCACCGACCCGCTCACCGTGGGCCTGCGGCGCCAGGCCATGGTCGGCATCAACGTCGAGGGCGACGTCGACCCGGTGGCCGACGCACTGACCCAGATGGCCGAGTGCGAGTACGTGGTGATGACCGCGGGCTCCTTCGACCTGATGGTGGAGATCGTCTGCGAGGACGACGACCACCTGCTGGAGACGATCAACAAGAAGATCCGCGCCCTCCCCGGCGTGCGATCCACCGAAAGCTTCGTTTACCTGAAGCTGAAGAAGCAGACCTACATGTGGGGAACCCGATAACCGTGACCCAGGACCTGTCCAAAACCGCGTACGACCACCTGTGGATGCACTTCACCCGGATGTCGTCGTACGAGAACTCCCCCGTCCCCACGATCGTGCGCGGCGAGGGCACCTACATCTACGACGACAAGGGCAAGCGCTACCTCGACGGCCTTGCCGGCCTCTTCGTGGTCAACGCCGGTCACGGCCGCAAGGAGCTCGCCGAGGTCGCCTACAAGCAGGCCCAGGAGCTCGCGTTCTTCCCCGTGTGGTCCTACGCCCACCCCAAGGCCGTGGAGCTCGCCGAGCGCCTCGCGGACTACGCCCCGGGCGACCTGAACAAGGTGTTCTTCACCACCGGCGGCGGCGAGGCCGTCGAGACCGCCTGGAAGCTCGCCAAGCAGTACTACAAGCTCAAGGGCAAGCCGACCAAGTACAAGGTCATCTCCCGCGCGGTCGCCTACCACGGCACCCCGCAGGGCGCCCTGTCCATCACCGGCCTGCCGGCCCTCAAGGCCCCCTTCGAGCCGCTGGTCCCCGGCGCGCACAAGGTGCCGAACACCAACATCTACCGCGCCCCGATCCACGGCGACGACCCCGAGGCCTTCGGCCGCTGGTGCGCCGACCAGATCGAGCAGCAGATCCTCTTCGAGGGCGCCGACACCGTCGCCGCCGTCTTCCTGGAGCCGGTGCAGAACGCCGGCGGCTGCTTCCCGCCGCCGCCCGGGTACTTCCAGCGGGTCCGCGAGATCTGCGACGCCTACGACGTGCTCCTCGTCTCCGACGAGACGATCTGCGCCTTCGGCCGCCTCGGCACGATGTTCGCCTGCGACAAGTTCGGCTACGTACCGGACATGATCACCTGCGCGAAGGGCATGACCTCGGGCTACTCCCCCATCGGCGCCTGCATCGTCTCCGACCGCGTCGCCGAGCCCTTCTACAAGGGAAACAACACCTTCCTGCACGGCTACACCTTCGGCGGACACCCGGTGTCCTCCGCGGTGGCCCTCGCCAACCTCGACATCTTCGACAAGGAAGGCCTCAACCAGCACGTGCTGGACAACGAGGGCGCCTTCCTGAAGACCCTCCAGAAGCTGCACGACCTGCCGATCGTCGGCGACGTCCGCGGCAACGGGTACTTCTACGGCATCGAGCTCGTCAAGGACAAGACCACCAAGGAGTCCTTCTCCGACGAGGAGACCGAGCGCGTCCTGTACGGCTTCCTCTCCAAGGCGCTCTTCGACAACGGCCTCTACTGCCGGGCCGACGACCGCGGCGACCCGGTCGTGCAGCTGGCCCCCCCGCTGATCGCGGACCAGGGCACCTTCGACGAGATCGAGGGGATCCTGCGCTCGGTGCTCACCGAGGCGTGGAGCAAGCTGTAAGCGGACCCCCAGGACCGTAGGCCACGGCCCGGGTGCCCCGTTCGAGTGGGAACGGGGCACCCGGGCCGTGTGCTGTCGGAATTCCCGACCTTCATCTCCTTACATCTCAGTGCGGGCGCCAGTGACCGAAGGGGTCCCGCTTCGTTCCCCCGGACGGAGGTGTACGCCATGGAGGCTCCACCGGACAGCGACGTGCTCTGCGCACGGTCCGTGCACTACTCCCACGACGGCTCGCCCGGCATCGCCGGAGTCTCGGTCGCCGTCCGCAGGGGCGAGGTCCTCGCCGTGACCGGACCGCGCGGAAGCGGCAAGACCACGCTGCTGCACTGCCTCGGCGGCCGGCTGGTCCCCCGGGACGGCGAGGTCTGGTTCGACGGCGTGCCCGTCCACTCCATGGGCGCCCTCGCACGCGAACGGCTGCGGCGCGACCGGTTCGGCTGGATCGGCCCGGAGCCGGCGCTGCTGCCCGAACTCACCGTCTGGGAGAACGCCGCCCTGCCGCTGCTCGTCGCCGGTACCGCGCACCGCACCGCCAAGCGGACCGCCTGCGAGTGGCTCGACCGCCTCGACATCGGCGGCCTGGCCCGCAGGCGGCCCGGCGCCCTGACCCGCGCCGAGGCCCAGCGCGCCGCCCTCGCCCGGGCCCTCGTCCACGAGCCCGCCGTCGTCTTCGCCGACGAGCCGACCGCGCCCCTGCACCGCGCCGAACGGGCCATGCTGCTGCGCACCCTCACCACGGCGGCCCGCTCCCACGGCATCACCGTCGTCCTCGCCAGCCACGACGAGGAGACCGCGGCCGCCGCCGACCGGTGCCTCCCCCTCCTCGACGGCCGCCCCGCTGCAGACCCCACCGCCGCGGGCCCCGGCGCGCCCGGCGACACCCCGGAAGGCCAGGCCGCGTGCTCGCTCTCCGCCTGACCCGCGGCTCCCGGCCGCTCGTCCAGCTGCGCCGCCTGCTCGTCGCCGCCGCAGCCGCCGGCAGCGGCTTCCTGCTGCTGTACGTGCTCGCCGAGGCCGCGGCCCGGCCGGCCGGATCGTTCCCGCGCCTTCTGTGGGCGCTGCTCCCGCTCGCCGCCACCGTGCACCTCGCCGTCCGCACCGCCCGCACCGACCCCGCCACCCGCCCCCGGGAGGGCATGGACGCGGTCGGGCTCGGGCCGCTGCACCTCGCGCTGGCCGCCGCCGTCTCCACCGCCGTCGCCTGCACCCTCGGCAGCGCCGTCGCCCTCGCCGCCTTCCTCCACCTGCGCGGCAACCTCGGCGGACTCCCCTTCGACGGCGCGGGCGCCGCCCTGCTCCACGCCGACCGTCCGCTGCCGCTCGCCGCCGCCCTCACCCTGCTGTCCCTCACCCCCCTCGCCGCCGCAGCAGCCGCCGCGGCGCTCGCACTGCGCCCCCGCACCCCCGCCGCACCGGCGGCCGGGCTGCCCTGGGGCATCGCCCTCGCCGCCTGCGGGCTCGCCGTCCTCGGCCACGCCGGACCCGGCGGCCGCGCCCTCCCGGCCGGCTGGGCGCTCACCGCCGCCGGGCTGGCCCTCGCCGGGCCGGGGCTCGCGTACGCCTGCGGCGCCCTGGTCCAGGCCGTCCGCCCCGGCGCCCTCCGGCTGCTCGCCGGGCGCACCCTCCAGGAGGAGGCGCCCCGGCTGGGCCGCCCCCTCGGCGTCCTGTGCGCGGCCGGCACCGCCGCTATCGCCGCCGCCCTGCCCGGCCGGGGCGGCATCGGCGCCCCGCTGGGTCCGCTGACCGGCCCCGCCTTCGCGCTCACCGTCCTGTGCGCGGCCGCCACCCTGCTCGCCGCCGCCGTAGAGGTCCGCCAGTCCCGCGCCGCGAGCCGGGCCGCGCTCGCCGACCTCGGCGCCCCCGGCAGCGTGCTGCGCACCGCCGCCACCGTGCGGGCCGCCGCCCTGCTCGCCGTCTGCCTGCCCGTCTGCTGGGGCGTCGCCCGGCTGACCTCCCTGGCGCTGACCGGCTGACCGCTCCCCCGCGGGCACCTCGGGACGAAACGGCCGTACGAGGCAACCTCCCGGGGCGTTCCGCACGTCTGGCAGTGGTACGCACAACTTGCCGGAAGTGATCGGAGCCCTCGGTGCTCATAGGCCTGCTGACCGCGATAGCGGCGTCCATCTGCTACGGCACGGGATCCGTCCTGCAAGCCGTCGGCTCGCGCCGGGCGGCCCGGGCCATGCCCGCGGACGCGGGGGTGACCGCGCACGGCGGCCCGAACCTGTCGTCGACCGCGAAGGCGGCGATGACCTGGGAGTTCATCGTCGGCACCATCCTGGACTTCGCGGGCTTCGGCCTCGGCGCGCTCGCCTCGCGGATGCTGCCCCTCTTCCTGTCCCAGACCGTCATCAGCGCGAACCTCGTCATCACCGCGGTGCTCAGCGTGCGGATGCTCGGCATCCGGCTGACCCGCAAGGAGTGGGTCTCCATCGGCGTGGTCTGCACGGCCCTCGTGCTGCTCGCCAGCGCCGCCGGGCACGAGGGCGGCCACCACGCCCCCATCGCCACCCACTGGTGGCTGCTCGCCGTGACGGCCCTGATCATCGTGGGCGGCACGGTCGCGGTCCGGCTCCTCGGCGGGCGGGCCGCCATCCTCGCCGGCCTGCTCTCCGGCCTCGCCTTCGGCGCCCTCGGCGTCGGGGTCCGCATCCTGAACGGCATCGACCCGTTCGACCCGGCCGCCCTGCTCACCGACCCCGCCCTGTACGCGATCGTCCTCGCCGGCGCCGGCGGCATGTACCTGCACACCGTCGCCCTGCAGATCGGCTCCGTGAACGGGGCGACGGCCGCGCTCGTCGTCGGCGAGACCGTCCTGCCCGGAGCGATCGGCGTGCTGTGGCTCGGCGACGCCTCCCGGCCGGGCCTGGCCTGGCTCGCCGTGACCGGCTTCGTCCTCGCCGTCGCGGGCGCGGTCGCCGTCGCCTGGTACGGCAACCACGACGGCGCCGACCCGGCCGCAGCCGGCCCCGCGGCCGACCCGGCCGCCCCGGCCCGGGAGCCCGCCGGCGTGAGCTAGGGCGCCTGGGAGGCGGGGATGACGACGACCTCCGACGGGGCGAACGCCACCGCCACCCGGTCCCCCGGGGCCGGCGCCCCGGCCAGGTCGCACTCGGCCTCCAGGGCCGGCCCGCCCGCCGGCCGCAGCCGCAGCGCCACGTGCGCACCGCGGAAGGTCCGCGATTCCACCTCGCAGGCCAGCCCGTCCGCGGCGAGCCGGACGCCCGCCGGGCGGACCAGCAGCCGGTGGTCCCCCCGCGGGGAGTCCTCCGGCACCGGGACCTCGCCCCACGGGGTGACCGCGGACCCGTCGGAGACCGTCGCGGGGACGACGTTGTCGAAGCCGAGGAAGCGCGCCACGAACTCGGAGGCCGGCCGCTGCCACACCTCCAGCGGGGTGCCCGCCTGCGCGATGCGGCCCTCCCGCATCACCACCACCCGGTCTGCCAGGGCGAACGCCTCGCCCTGGTCGTGCGTGACGGCCAGCACCGTGGTGCCCAGGCGGGTGAACAGCTCCCGCAGCTCCACCACGAGGCGCTCGCGCAGCCCCCGGTCCAGCTGGCCCAGCGGCTCGTCCAGCATCAGCAGGCGCGGCGACGGCGCGAGCGCCCGCGCCAGGGCGACCCGCTGCTGCTCGCCGCCGGACAGCGAGGACACCGGCCGCCGCCCCGCCCCGGGCAGCCCGACGAGCTCCAGCAGCTCGGCCACCCGGGCCTGCTGCGCGGCGCGGGAGGCGCCCTGCATGCGCAGCCCGAACGCGACGTTCCCGCCGACGTCCCGGTGCGGGAACAGCTGGTGGTCCTGGAACATCAGGCCCACCCCGCGGCGGTGTGCGGGCACCCGCGCCTGGTCGGCTCCGCCGAGCAGCACCCGGCCCTCCGACACCGGCTGGAGCCCGGCGACGACCCGCAGCAACGTGGACTTGCCGCTGCCGCTGGGGCCGAGGACGCACACCGTCTCGTGCTCGGCGACCTCCAGGTCGACGCCGTCCACGGCGGCGCGTCCGCCGAAGCGGACCGACACCCCGGCCAGTTCGAGCAGGGTCATCAGAACTCTCCCGAGGTCTTGTCGGGGCGCAGCCGCTCCAGCACCAGCAGGGCGGCCGCGCACACCAGCATCAGCACGGTGCTCAGCGCCATGGCCTGCCCGTAGTTCAGGTCCCCGGCCCGCCCCAGCAGCCGGGCCACCGCCACCGGCAGGGTCGGCCGGTCGGCCCGGGCGATGAACACGGTCGCGCCGAACTCCCCGAGGGACACGGCGAAGGCGAACCCGGCCGCGATGAGCAGCGCCCGCCGCACCAGCGGCAGGTCCACCTCCCGCCAGGCCCGCAGCGGGGAGGCGCCGAGCACGGCGGCGGCCTCGCGCAGCCGCTCGTCGACGGCGCGCAGCACCGGCAGCATGGTGCGGACGACGAACGGGACGCCGACCAGCGCCTGCGCCAGCGGGACGAGCAACCAGGAGGTCCGCAGGTCCAGCGGCGGCTCGTCGAGGGTGATCAGGAATCCGAAGCCGACGGTCACGGCGGACACCCCGAGCGGCAGCATCAGCAGCGCGTCGAAGCCGCGGACGAAGGGCCCGGCGCGCCGGGTCAGGGCGGCGGCCGCGAGGCCTCCGACGAGCAGGGCGATGCCGGTGGCGGCGAGGGCGTACTCCAGGGAGTTGCGGACGGCCTCCAGCGGCGGGACCAGGAAGGTGCCGCCGCCGGAGCCGGCCCGCGACAGCGCCTCGTAGTAGCCGGTGCCGTAGCCGCCGGGGGTGTCGAAGGACCGCTCGACGAGCACGCCGAGCGGCAGCACGATCAGCAGGGCCACGGTCAGCAGCACCCCGCCGAGCAGCAGCCGCTGCCCGGTGCCGCGCGGCGGGTGCGCGGTCCGCGCGGGGTCCACGAGGCGCAGCGCGGTCTCGCGGCGGCGCACCGTCCACGCGTGCACGGCGAGGATCCCCGCGACGGCGGCGAACTGGACCAGCGTCAGCACGGCGGCGGTGGACAGGTCGAGGAGCTGGGCGGTCTGCCGGTAGACCTCCACCTCCAGGGTGGCGTACGAGGGCCCGCCGAGGATCTGCACGACGCCGAACGAGGTGAAGGTGAAGAGGAACACCATGACGGCGGCGGCTGCGACGGCCGGAGCCAGCGCCGGCAGGGTGACCTGCCGCCAGGCGGCGAGGCGGCCCGCGCCGAGCACCCGGGCGGCCTCCTCCTGCCGCGGGTCGAGCTGCGCCCACAGCCCGCCGACGGTGCGGACGACGACGGCGTAGTTGAAGAAGACGTGCGCGAGCAGGATCGCCCACACGGTCGTGTCGAGCCGGACCCCCCACAGCTCCTGCGTCAGCCCGCCGCGGCCCACCAGGGCGAGGAAGGCGGTGCCGACGACCACGGTCGGCAGCACGAAGGGGATGGTGACGACGGCGCGCAGGACCTGCTTGCCGGGGAAGTCGAGCCGGGCGAAGACGTACGCGGCGGGCAGCGCGACCAGCAGGGTGAGGGCCGTGGAGGCGAGCGCCTGCCAGGCGGTGAACCACAGGACGCCGGCGATGCCGGGCTCCGCGAGCACGTCGCCGATGCGGCCGAGCTGCCATCCGGCGTCCGTCTTCAGGCCCCGGCCGACGATGGCGGCGACCGGGTAGGCGAAGAACAGCCCGAAGAAGGCCAGCGGCACGGCCATCAGGGCGAGCCTGGCGGCCGCGCCGCGTGCGGCGCGGGGCCGGGAGGGCCCCGCGCCGGCGCCGGCTACTTCACGACGAGCGAGGTCCACGTCTTGACCCACTGCTCCCGGTTCTTGGCGATGGCGTCGGGAGCCACGGTCTCGGGCTTCTCCACGACGGCGCCGTGCTTGGTGAACAGCTCGGGCAGCTGCGCGTCCTTGACGACGGGGTTCACGAACATCTTGAGCGGCATGTCCTCCTGGAACTTCTTGCCGATCATGAAGTCGATGAGCGCCTTGCCTCCCGCCTCGTTCTTCGCTCCCTTGAGCAGGCCAGCGAACTCGGTCTGGCGGAAGCACGTGCCGGTGGCGACGCCCGTGGGGGCCTCGGCCGGCTGCGGCTCGGCGTAGAGGACCTCGACCGGCGGGCTGGAGGCGTACGAGACGACCAGCGGGCGGTCGCCCTTGGCCTTCTTGCCGCCGGCGGAGCCGGAGAAGCGCTCGTTGTAGGCCTGCTCCCAGCCGTCGACGACCTCGACGCCGTTGGCCTTCAGCTTGGCCCAGTAGTCCTTCCAGCCTCCCCCAGAGGCTCCGCCCTGGGAGGTGCCCCCATCGCCGTACTTGCCGACGGTGGCCAGCAGGAAGCTGAGGCCGGGCGAGGAGGTCGCCGCGTTCTCGACGACCAGCAGGTCCTTGTACTCGGGCTTGGCGAGGTCGTCGAGGGTCTGCGGCGGGGCGAGCTTCCTGTCGGCGAAGTACGCCTTGTCGTAGTTGACGCAGATGTCGCCGGAGTCGACGGGAGTGACCCGGTGCTGCGCGTCGAGGACGAACTCCGGCTTGACCGCGTCGAGGCCCTTCGCCTCGTACGGGGTGAAGATCCCGTTGTCGAGGGCGCGCGAGAGGAGGGTGTTGTCGACGCCGAAGAAGACGTCTCCGCGGGGGGAGCCCTTGGTGAGGATCTCCTGGTTGAGGGCGGTGCCGGCGTCCCCGGAGTTGAGGACCTTCACGGTGTGGCCGGTCTGCTGCTCGAACTCCTTGAGGACCGCATCGGTCACGGCGAAGGAGTCGTGGGTGACGAGCGTGACGGTCTTCTGCGCCGGCTTTCCGCTGCCGTCGGCCGCGGACCCGTCCCCGCTGCCGCCGCCGCAGGCGGTGAGCGCGGAGGCGCCGAGGGCGGTCGCGAGCGCGGTGGCCGCGAGTCTCCGGGTGGTGGTGCTCACTGGTGATTCCTCCTGGGTGTGACCAGGAGAAGACGCGGCCCTGCCGGGCGCTTCGCGAGCGGACGCCGGGCAGGGCGCAACAGCTTGAGTGGTGACCGAACTCCCTACCCCGAATGACCGGGGCGAGGTTCAGAGGGTCTGCGGTGGACGGTGACCGCACTCTCAGCGCTGTGGCGCTCCCCTGTCGGAATGTGGAATTGGTTCGGCCACAGGGTACCCCGCGGCCGGTTCCCCACCTCTCGGGCCTCCGCTGTCCGGCCGGGGCCGTCAGCGCTCGGCGGCCGCCAGCTGCCCGCAGGCGCCGTCGATCTCCTGGCCGCGGGTGTCGCGGACGGTGACCGGCACGCCGTGGCGGGCGATGGCCTCGACGAAGGCACGCTCGTCCTCGGGCCGCGAGGCGGTCCACTTGGAGCCGGGCGTCGGGTTCAGCGGGATCAGGTTGACGTGGACGCGCTTGCCCTTGAGCAGCCGGCCGAGGAGGTCGCCGCGCCAGGCCTGGTCGTTGATGTCGCGGATCAGGGCGTACTCGATGGAGACGCGGCGGCCGGACTTCTCGGCGTACTCCCACGCGGCGTCGAGGACCTCGCGGACCTTCCAGCGGGTGTTCACCGGGACGAGGGTGTCGCGCAGCTCGTCGTCGGGGGCGTGCAGGGAGACGGCGAGGCGGCACTTGAATCCCTCGTCGGCGAAGCGCAGCATCGCCGGGACGAGGCCGACGGTGGAGACGGTGATGCCGCGCTGCGACAGGCCGAGGCCGTCGGGCTCGGGGTCGGTCAGCCGGCGGATCGCGCCGACGACGCGGTTGTAGTTGGCGAGGGGCTCGCCCATGCCCATGAAGACGATGTTCGACAGCCGGGCGGGGCCGCCGGGGACCTCGCCGTCGCGCAGGGCGCGCATGCCGTCGACGATCTGGTGGACGATCTCCGCGGTGGACAGGTTGCGGTCCAGCCCGGCCTGGCCGGTGGCGCAGAACGGGCAGTTCATGCCGCAGCCGGCCTGCGAGGAGATGCACATGGTGACCCGGTCGGGGTAGCGCATCAGGACGGACTCGACGAGGGTGCCGTCGTGCAGGCGCCACAGGGTCTTGCGGGTGGTGTCGTCGTCGCAGGAGATGTGCCGTACGACCTTCATCAGCTCGGGCAGCAGCTCCTCGCGGAGCTTCTCGCGGGAGCCGGCGGGGATGTCGGTCCACTCGGCCGGGTCGTGGGCGTAGCGGGCGAAGTAGTGCTGCGAGAGCTGCTTGGCGCGGAACGGCTTCTCGCCGATCGCGGCGACGGCCTCGCGGCGCTCGGCCGGCGTCATGTCGGCCAGGTGCCGCGGCGGCTTCTTCGCGGCCTTCGGCGCGACGAAGGTGAGCTCTCCCGGAGCGGGGCGGGGTGCCATGTTCGGTCCTCCTCAGGGCGACGAGGTCTGACGACCCCCGCGCGTGCGGAGCCGATGGCGATGGCGCTGTCCGCGCCCGGAGACCTCACAGATGCATCCCCGCGATCACGGGGAAAGGGCGCACCACCGGTGGTGGTGCGCCCTTCAGGATAACCCGGTCGGCTCAGCCCGTGCCGACGAAGAGGGCCAGCAGCAGCCAGACCACGGGGGCGGTCGGCAGCAGCGAGTCCAGCCGGTCCATGATCCCGCCGTGGCCGGGGAGCAGCGTGCCCATGTCCTTGATCCCCAGATCCCGCTTGATCATCGACTCGCCGAGGTCGCCGAGGGTGGCGCTGACGGCGACCGCGAGGCCGAGGACCAGCCCCTGCCACCAGGCGCCCCCGTCGACCAGGAACTCCATGCACAGGGCGCCGGCGGCCATGGCGAAGACGACGGCTCCGAGGAGCCCCTCGCGCGTCTTGCCGGGACTGATGCGCGGGGCGAGCTTGGTCTTGCCGAAGCGCCAGCCGACCGCGTAGGCCCCGGTGTCGCTGACCACGGTCAGGACGAGGAAGGTGACCACGCGCTGGGGGCCGTCGTCCGCGGTGAGGAGCATCGCGACGAAGGTCGCCAGGAACGGCACGTAGAAGGCGGCGAAGACACCGGCGGTGACGTCCTTGAGGTAGTCCTCCGGCGGTTCGGTCATCCGCCAGACCAGGACCGCGAGCGCGGTCAGGGCCATCGCCACCCAGGCGCCCTCGGCGCCGCGGACGTACCCGGCGATGACCATGGCGGCGCCGCCGATGGCCAGCGGCACGAGCGGCGCCTTGATGCCCTTCTTCTCCTGGAGCCGGGAGGTGAGCTCCCACAGGCCCACGACGACCGCGACGACGATGACGCCGACGAAGACCGCCTTGACGATGAACAGCGAAGCGAAGATCACCGCTCCGAGGCCGACACCGACCCCTATCGCGGCGCGCAGGTCTCGGCCCGCCCGCTTCTTGGGGGGCGGTGGCGAGGCGTCCTGCGGCGCCTGCGAGGGCGGGGGCGGGGGGCTGGGCATGGGCTCCTGCGGCGGCGTCTCGGCGCGGAACGGGGGGCCGCCTCCAGCGGCGGCCCCCCGATCGCGTGCATCCCGGTCGTCGAAGTCACGGCCGGCGGCATCGGGCACGATGGGCATGGGCCGAGTCTGCGGGCCCACCAGCGCATCGTATGCGGGACCCGCCGGAACCGGCTCCGCGGCCCAGGGAGAGTCGTTCATCAGACCTCGAGGAGCTCGGCTTCCTTGTGCTTGAGCAGCTCGTCCACCTGCGCGACGTACTTCGCGGTGGTGTCGTCGAGCTCCTTCTCCGCGCGGCGGACCTCGTCCTCGCCCGTCTCCTTGTCCTTGACGAGCTTGTCGAGGGCGTCCTTGGCCTTGCGGCGGACGGAGCGGATGGAGACGCGGGAGTCCTCGGCCTTGGTGCGCGCGACCTTGATGTAGTCGCGGCGGCGCTCCTCGGTCAGCTCGGGGAACACCACACGGATGATGTTGCCGTCGTTGCTGGGGTTGACCCCCAGGTCCGAGTCGCGGATGGCCTGCTCGATGTTGCGCAGGGCGCTCTTGTCGAACGGGGTCACCACGGCCATGCGCGGCTCGGGCACCGAGAAGGACGCGAGCTGGTTGATGGGGGTGATGGCGCCGTAGTAGTCCGCCATGATCTTGTTGAACATCGCCGGGTGCGCACGGCCGGTGCGGATCGCGGCGAAGTCTTCCTTGGCGACGACGACGGCCTTCTCCATCTTCTCCTCGGCCTCGAGGAGGATTTCTTCGATCACCACGTGCTCCTGCATGTCTTGAATGGATGGTTCAGGCGGGCGGTGCGGGTCCGGCCGCGTGCGGCCGGACCCGGCTGCGGACCGCTCAGGCCCGGGTTCCCTGGTCGCTCACGAGCGTGCCGATCTTCTCACCCTTGACGGCGCGGGCGATATTGCCCTCGGCGAGCAGTTCGAACACCAGGATCGGCAGATCGTTGTCGCGGCACAGCGTGATGGCGGTGGCGTCGGCGACCTTGAGGTCGCGGGAGAGCACCTCGCCGTACTCCAGTGCGTCGAACTTCACCGCGTCGGGGTTCTTCTTGGGGTCGGAGTCGTAGACCCCGTCGACGCCGTTCTTGCCCATGAGCAGGGCCTCGGCGTCGATCTCCAGGGCGCGCTGGGCGGCCGTGGTGTCGGTGGAGAAGTACGGCATGCCCATGCCCGCGCCGAAGATCACGACGCGGCCCTTCTCCAGGTGCCGCACGGCCCGCAGGGGGATGTACGGCTCGGCGACCTGGCCCATGGTGATCGCCGTCTGCACACGGGAGTCGATGCCCTCCTTCTCCAGGAAGTCCTGGAGGGCGAGGCAGTTCATGACGGTGCCGAGCATGCCCATGTAGTCGGAACGGGCGCGGTCCATGCCGCGCTGCTGGAGTTCGGCGCCGCGGAAGAAGTTGCCGCCGCCGATCACGACGGCGATCTCCGCGCCGTCGCGGACCACCGCGGCGATCTCACGCGCGATGGCGTGGACGACGTCGGGGTCGACGCCCAGTCCGCCGCCGCCGGAGAAGGCTTCGCCGGACAGCTTCAGCATGAAGCGGCGGCCCTTCTTCCCGTGGTCGCTCTTGTCGTCGGAAGCGTTGTGGGTGTCCACGCCCTGATTCATGGAGATCTCCTCGTGCACATACGAAGAAGGCCATTGCCGGTGGGTCCTCGCGGTTCCCTCTACGGCAATGGCCTCCTCGTCAGATCTGCGGTCGTTCCACGCGTACGCGGACGACTGCCTCAGACCCTACCGGGGTCCGGTGCCCGTCGTGTACGGACGGACTCAGATGCCGACCTTGATGCGCGTGAAGCGCTTCAGGGTGACACCGGCCTCGTCCAGGACCTTCTGGACGGACTTCTTGTTGTCCAGCGCGTACGGCTGGCCCAGGAGGGTGGCGTCCTTGAAGAAGCCGTTCACGCGGCCCTCGACGATCTTGGCGATGGCGGCCTCGGGCTTGCCCTCCGCGCGGGTGACCTCTTCGGCGATGCGGCGCTCGGACTCGACCTTGTCGGCCGGGACGTCCTCGGCGGACAGCCACTGCGGGGCGAACGCGGCGATGTGCTGCGCGACGCCGCGGGCGACCTCGGCGTTCTCCTTGTCCAGCTCGACCAGGACGCCGATCTGGAACGGCAGGTCGGGCATGGTGCGGTGCATGTAGGAGGTGACGTAGCCACCGGTGAACTGCGCGAAGCGGTCCAGGACGATCTTCTCGCCGAGGTTGGCGTTGGCCTCGTCGACGAAGGCGGTGACCGTCTTGCCGGGCTCGATCTCGGAGGCGAGCAGGGCCTCGATGTCGGCCGGGGAGGTGGCGGCGACGTGGGCGGCCAGCTGGTTGGCGACGGCGAGGAACTTCTCACCCTTGGCGACGAAGTCCGTCTCGCACTTCAGCTCGACGAGGACACCGGAGGTGTTGTCGTCGGCGATGAGGGAGACGACGGCACCGTTCTCGGCGGAGCGGCCCTCGCGCTTGGCGACGCCCTTCTGACCCTTGATGCGGAGGGCCTCCTGGGCCTTCTCCACGTCGCCGTCGGCCTCGACGAGCGCGTTCTTGCAGTCCAGCATGCCGGCGCCGGTGAGCTCGCGGAGCTTCTTGACGTCAGCGGCGGTGTAGTTCGCCATGAGTCTTTTGCTTCTCTCTCGAAGTCGTAGATCTACGGGTGAACGGCGGAGGAGGCGCGCTCGTGGCGCGGCTCCCCCGCCGTCATCGTCCGTGCTGCAAGTGCCCGGAGCGTGAACCCCGGGCCCTTCCAGTGGGTCAGGCCTGCTCGGCCTCGGCGGCCGGGGCAGCCTCGGCGGCCGGGGCGGCCTCGGCGGCGTCGGCCTTCTTCTCGCCCTCGAGCAGGTCGCGCTCCCACTCGGCGAGCGGCTCGCCGGCGGCCTTGTCGCCCGGCTTCGAGTCGCCGGTCGCAGCGCCGGAGCGGGCGATCAGGCCCTCGGCGACGGCGTCGGCGATGACGCGGGTGAGCAGGGTGACGGAGCGGATCGCGTCGTCGTTGCCCGGGATCTTGTAGTCGACCTCGTCGGGGTCGCAGTTGGTGTCGAGGATCGCGACGACCGGGATGTTCAGCTTGCGAGCCTCGCCGACGGCGATGTGCTCCTTCTTGGTGTCGACGATCCAGACGGCGCTGGGCACCTTCTGCATCTCGCGGATACCACCGAGGGTCTTCTCCAGCTTGGCCTTCTCGCGGGAGAGGACCAGGAGCTCCTTCTTGGTCAGACCCGAGGACGCGACGTCCTCGAAGTCGATCGCCTCGAGCTCCTTCAGGCGCTGCAGGCGCTTGTAGACCGTGGAGAAGTTGGTGAGCATGCCGCCGAGCCAGCGCTGGTTGACGTACGGCATGCCGACGCGCGTCGCCTGCTCGGCGATGGCCTCCTGGGCCTGCTTCTTGGTACCGACGAACATGATGGAGCCGCCGTGCGCGACGGTCTCCTTGACGAACTCGTAGGCGCGGTCGATGTACGACAGCGACTGGAGCAGGTCGATGATGTAGATGCCGTTGCGCTCGGTGAAGATGAAGCGCTTCATCTTCGGGTTCCAGCGACGGGTCTGGTGACCGAAGTGGACGCCGCTCTCCAGCAGCTCCCGCATCGTTACGACGGCCATGGCCATCTCCTTGGTTTTCTCGGTTTTGGTCCTGACGCCCCGCTGCGTCCTGCCCCCGTCGAAGGGGACCGAGAGACGCCGGCACCCGGTCTTGCCGACCGGCCCCGGGGCGTGCGAAGTCGACCCGGTGACCCGGATCGCCGTAAGAAGTGTACGGGACCGGGCGGTATGCCAGGTGACGCCGCAGTCCACAACCGGCCCGCCGTCCACAGGCCCGCCCGCGCCCCGCGGCGGCGGGGGCACGCTGGCCGCATGACCCTGACGACGCTGCTGATCGCGCTGCTGCTGCTCACCGCCCGCGCGGCGGCCCCGGGCCCGCCGGGGGCGGCGGACGCCCGCGAGGCCGCCCGCGCGCCCGCGCGTGCGCCGGGGGCAGTGCGGTCCGGCGCGGCGCCGGCCGGGACGGTGCGGCCGCTGCCGGGGGCGGTGCGGCCGCTGCCGGGGGCGGTGCGGCCGCTGCCGGGTCCGCTGGCGGTGGCCCGCTGGTGGGACCCGCCGCCGACCCCGTACGCGGCCGGGCACCGGGGGGTGGACCTGGCGGCCCCTGCGGGAGTGCGGGTGCGGGCGGTGGGCCCGGGGCGGGTGCACCACGCGGGGCCGGTCGCCGGGCGCGGGGTGCTGTCGCTCACCCTGCCGGGCGGCCTGCGCACCACGTACGAGCCGGTGCGGCCGCTCGTCGCGGAGGGGGAGGCCGTCGCCGCCGGGCAGGTCGTCGCCGTCCTGGAGGCGGGCGGCCACTGCGGGGCGCGGCCCTGCCTGCACTGGGGCCTGCTCGCGGGCGGGGAGTACCTCAACCCGCTCGGCCTGCTCCCGCGGCCGTCGCCGCGGCTGCTGCCGGCCGCGGGAGCGGCGCTCAGCCCCGGACGCCCCGCAGGGCCATCGCGACGGCCGTCTCGGTCACCACGGCCGGGTCCTCGGCCGCGCCCAGCTCGATGCGGCGCACCGCCGCGTCGACGACGCCCTGGAGCAGCATCGCCGCCAGCTTCGGCTCCTCCTGGCCCAGCGCGGCCAGCGCCTCCACGATCAGCGCGACGAGCCCGCCGTGCGCGGCGCGGATCTTCTCCCGGGCGCCCGCGTCCAGCTCGCTCGCCGAGATCGCCACCACAGCCCGGTGGCGCCGGTCCCCGACGAGGCCGAGCTGGCTGCGCACGTAGGCCTCGATCTTGGCCTCGGGCGTGGCGGCCCGCTCCATGGCCGCCTCGATCTCCGCGGCCCAGACGGGGAAGTCCACCGCGCACAGCTCCTCGACGACGGCGGCGCGGGAGCGGAAGTACTCGTAGACGGAGGACCGGGCCAGGCCGGTCCGCTCCGCCAGGGCGGGGAAGGTCAGGGCCTCGGTCCCGCCTTCGGACAGCAGGGAGCGCGCCGCGTCCAACAGGGCGCCGCGCTGCATCGACCGGTGCTCGGCCACGGAGGCCGCTCGAATCCTGGGCACCCGTCCACTGTACGGAGGTACCGGCGGGTCAGCGCCCCACATCGGCCAGCTTTGCGCGCAGTTGCAGCACCGACTTGGTGTGGATCTGGCTGACGCGGCTCTCGGTGACGCCGAGGACGTTGCCGATCTCGGCCAGGGTCAGGCCCTCGTAGTAGTAGAGCGTCACCACCGTCTTCTCCCGCTCGGGCAGCGTGTTGATGGCCCGGGCCAGCAGCCTGCGCAGCTCGCGGTCCTCGGCCACCTCCACGGGGTCGTCGGCGGCGGTGTCCTCCAGGGTGTCCATCAGGGAGAGGCGGTCGCCGCCCTCCCCGCCGACGTGCAGCAGCTCCTCCAGGGCGACCACGTTCGCCAGGGACAACTGGCTGAACACCGTGTGGAGTTCCTCCACGGCGATGCCCATCTCGGCGGCGACCTCGTGCTCCGTGGGGGTGCGGCGCAGCTGCGCCTCCAGCGTGGCGTACGCCCGCTCGACGGCCCGCGCCTTCTGCCGCACCGAGCGCGGGATCCAGTCGAGCGCCCGCAGCTCGTCGATCATGGCGCCCCGGATGCGGGTGATGGCGTACGTCTCGAACTTGATGGAGCGGTCGAGGTCGAACTTCTCGATGGCGTCGATCAGCCCGAAGACGCCGGAGGAGACGAAGTCGGCCTGCTCCACGTTGGGCGGGAGGCCCACGCTGACCCGGCCGGCGACGTACTTGACGAGGGGCGAGTAGTGGAGGATCAGCTGCTCGCGCAGCCGTCCGTCACCCGATGCCTTGTACGAGCGCCACAGCGCCTCCAGGGACGAGGGCGCGGTGGGCCGCACACCGCCGCGGGCAGCGGTGGGCACAGCAGCGCGGTCGGACCGTGAGGTGTGCTGGGGCATGCTTCGCCTTTGCCGGAGCCGGATTCCTTGTGAGCGTAGCGTGACGGAGTAGTCGCGGTGCGCGAAGAGTACGGGATCGTATGAGGCCCCGGAGGCGTCCCGGATCGCACGGATGGCCCGGGACCGGCGCCGGGCGCCCGGTCCCGGCCGCTGCCGGCGGAAAGACCGCGGTATTCATCGGCTTCACTCTTTCACCGGAACGCCCCAGGTCACGGACCGCCTCGCCGTTCGCCACCGGTTCGTGTGCCTTCCCGGCGTGTCCTCTTGGCCAACCGCCAGGCGTCGCCCAGCCGTTCGACGAACCCCAGAGAGTGAAGTTCGTACAGTCTGCCGATGACTTCATCGGTGCCGGTCCCCGCGGCGAGGGCGATGTCGCCGGCCTGCGCCGGCCCTGCGGCCGGCAGGGCGTCCAGCACCCGCGCGGTGTCCGGGTCCAGCAGGTCGCGGGCGAGGACCGGCCCGCGCCGTTCGGGCGCCAGCTCCCCCATGCCGCCGACGAGTTCGACGACCTCGGCCGCGTCGGTGACGAGCACCGCCTCCCCGCGCAGCAGCTCGTGCACCCCGGCCGACAGCGCGCTGGTGGCGGGCCCGGGGACGCCCATGGTGAACCGGCCCAGCTGCCGGGCCCGGCGGGCGGTGACCAGCGATCCGCTGCGGTAGGCCGCCTCGACCACGACGGTGCCGCGGGTCAGGGCGGCGATGACCCGGTTGCGCAGCACGAACCGGGCCGGCGTCGGGTGGCTGCCGGGCGGCAGCTCGCCCAGCACCAGCCCCTGTCCGGCGATGGCGCCGAGCAGCCCGGCGTGGCCCCGCGGGTACGCGGTGTCGACCCCGCAGGCCAGGACCGCGGCCGTCGCCCCGCCGGCCCCGAGCGCACCGCGGTGTGCGGCGCCGTCGACCCCGTACGCGGCCCCCGACACCACGACCCAGCCGCGCTCGGCGAGCCCGGCGGCCAGGGTGTGCGCCATGTGCGCCCCGTACGGGGTGCAGGCCCGCGCCCCGACGAGGGCGACGGAGCGCAGCGCCCAGGTCCGCAGGTCGGGGGTGCCCCGCACCCACAGGCCGACGGGTCTGGCGTCACCGAGGTCGTCGAGCTGGGTGGGCCACTGCGGGGTGCCGGGGCAGAGGAACCGGCAGCCCAGCTCGGCCGCCCGGTCCAGGTCGGCGCGGGGATCGGCCTGGGCGGCCCTCAGCCGGTATCCGGCGACCCGCTGCCGCCCCGCCCCGGCCAGCTCCGGGGGCTCGGGGTCGGCCCCGGTGAGCATCCGCATCAGCCCGGCGGCCCCGTACTCGCGCAGCCACCGTCCCCCGTGCACGTCCCCCGGCTCCAGCACCCGCGTCAACGCAACCCGCGCAAGCAGCTCCTCCTCGTTCCCCCGGAGCGCGCCTTCCACTTCGGCCGGGGCTCGCCCCTCCGCCCCGGGACCACCGGGCGCCCCGAAGCCGGCCACCCGCTCGGGCCCCCGGCCCTGCGGCGACTCCGCACCCGCCCCCGACCCGAAGCCAGGGCCGTGCGGCCCCAAGCCCGCCACCGGCTCGCGACCGGTGCCGTGCAGCGGCCCCGAGCCCGCCGCCGGCTCGGGACCGGAGCCGTTCGGCTGGTCGACTCCGGGCATCGGCTCGGAGTCAGGGCCCTGCTGCTCCCCCGCTCCGTGCAGCAGCGGCTCGGAGCCGGAGCCGTCCGGCGGTCCGGAGCCCATCACCGCCCCGGAACCGGGGCCATGCGGCCGCCCCGCTTCGGACATCGGCTCGCGACCAGGGCCCTGCGACGGTCCGGAGCCGGTCACCGGCTCGCGACCGGGGCCGCGCTGGTCGACGCCAGGGCCCTGCGGCGGCCCGCAGCCAGGCCCGTGCGGCGGCCCTGAGCCTGCCGCCGGCTCGGAACCGGAGCCACGGCCAACTTCGGGCATCGGCCCGGAATCAGGGCTTTGCGGCGGCCCGTTACCGAGACCATGCGGGGCCCCGGAGCCCGCCACCGCCCCGGAGCCAGGGCCATGCGGCTGCCCCACTCCGGACAGCGGCTCGCAACCAGGACCGTGCGGCGGCCCGAAGCCCGCCACCTGCCCGGAGCCTGAGCCGTGCGGCGGCCCGGAACCCGCCATCAGCTCGGGGCCGCGGCGCTGTGGCGGCCCGGAACCCGTCACCGGACCGGAGCCAGGGCCATGCGGCTGCCCCACTCCGGACAGCGGCTCGCAACCAGGACCGTGCGGCGGCCCGGAGCCGGCGCCCTGCCGCTGCCCCGCTTCGGGCAGCGGCTCGGCGCCAGGACCGTGCGGCGGCCTGAAGCCCGCCACCTGCCCGCGACCGGGGTCGTGCGGCTGGTCGACTCCGGGCATCGGCTCGCAACCGGGACCCTGCGGCGGCCCGGAGCCCGTCACCGGCCTCGGATTGGGGCCGTGCGGTCGCCGGGAGCCCGTCGTCGGCCCGGCGCCGCGGCCGTGCGGTGATGCGGAGTCCGGCGCCGCCCGCCCCGGACCGGGGCCGTGCGGCTGCCCGGAGTCCGGCAGCGGTTCGGGAGTGGGGGGCGGGGTCATGCGGTGGCTCCTGCCGTGAGGGCGCCGCGGGCGACGCCGGTGCGGAGTTCCAGGGCGACGGCCACGTCCAGGGCGTCCGGGTGGTCGTTGCCCCGCAGGTCGGCCACGGTCCAGGCGACCCGGAGCACCCGGTCGAGCCCGCGGGCGGTGAGGAGGCCGCGCTCCAGATCGCGCTCGGCCTGGGCGAGCGCGCCGGGGGCGGCCGGCCAGCGGGTGCGGAGCTCGTGTCCGGGAACCTCGGCGTTGAGCCGCCACGGCGTCCCGGCGAGCCGGGCCGCGGCGCGCTCCCTGGCCTGGAGGACCCGGGCGGCGACGACAGCCGTCGGCTCGCCGCGGCTGCCGGGCCGGGCCAGGTCGCGGCGGCCGACCGGCTCGACCTCCACCCGCAGGTCCACCCGGTCCAGCAGCGGCCCCGACAGCCGGGCCTGGTACCGCCGCACCACCGAGGCGGGGCATTCGCAGCCCGCGCCGTACAGCCCGTGCCGCCCGCAGGGGCAGGGGTTGGCGGCGAGGACCATCAGGAAGCGGGCCGGCAGCTGGACCACCCCGGCGGCCCGGGCGATGACCACCCGCCCGGACTCCAGGGGCTGGCGCAGCGCGTCCAGCGCCTTCGCACTGAACTCGGCGGCTTCGTCCAGGAAGAGGATTCCGCGGTGTGCCAGCGAGACGGCCCCCGGCCGCGGCACCCCGGCCCCGCCGCCGACGAGGGACTGCATGGTGGCGGAGTGGTGCGGCGCGCAGTACGGGGCGCGGGTGACGAGGGGGTCCCCCGGCGGGAGGATCCCGGCGACCGAGTGGACGGCGGTCACCTCCAGGGAGTCCTGCCGGGTGAGCGGCGGCAGGATGCCCTGCATCCGTTCGGCGAGCATCGTCTTGCCCGCGCCCGGCGGCCCGCTCAGGAACAGGTGGTGCCCTCCGGAGGCGGCGACCTCCAGGGCCCGGCGGGCCGCCTGCTGCCCGGCCACATCGGCCAGGTCCGGCAGATCGCCCGGGCCGCCCTCCGCCGGCCGGCCGGACAGGACCCCGGTGCCCAGGCCCGCGCCGGGCACCAGCAGCGCCGAGGGCCCCGGGCCGGGCGGCCCTGCCTCCTCCTCGGGCTCGGCGGCCGCCCCGTCGGCGCCGGTGAGCACCGCGATCAGCCGGCGCAGGCTGCCGACGCCGAGCACCGACACCCCGGGCACCAGCTCCGCCTCGGCGGCGCAGCCCCGCGGCACGACGACGTGGCGGTGGCCGGCCTCCGCGGCGGCGAGCACCGCCGGGAGGATGCCGGGCACCGGCCGGACCCGGCCGTCCAGTCCCAGCTCCCCGATCAGGACCAGGTCGGCGATGACCGCCGGGTCGACCACCTCCGCGGCTCCGAGCACCGCTGCCGCGACGGCGAGGTCGAATCCCGAGCCGCCCTTGGGGACGGAGGCAGGGCTGAGCCCGACCGTGAGCTTCTTCTGCGGCCAGGCGGCGCCGGAGTTGGCGACCGCGGCCCGCACCCGGTCCCGGCTCTCGACCAGGGTCTTGTCGGGCAGCCCCACCAGGGTGAAGGCCGCCACGCCCGGTTCGAGGTCGGCCTGGACCTCCACGACCACGCCCTCGACGCCGACGAGGGCCACCGAGCAGGCTCGCGCGAATCCCATCACGCCACCCCCCTGACGTGCTCCACGACGGGCGCCCCGCGCCGCGGGAGCACGACCCCCACGAGGTCGATCCGCACCCCGCCCGGCGGCGGTCCCCCGTGGTCGGCGAGCCAGCGCCCGGCGAGCCTGCGCAGCCGCTCGGCCTTGCCCGGCCGCACCGCGGCCATCGGGTGCTCGAACGGGCCCGCCCGCCGCGTCTTGACCTCGCACACCACGAGCGCGTCCCCGTCCCGGGCGAGGATGTCGATCTCCCCCGCCCGGCACCGCCAGTTCCGCTCGATGACGGTCATGCCGGCCTCCGCCAGCCGCCGCACGGCGAGCTCCTCGCCGTACCGCCCCATTGCCTGCCGCGCCACGCCCTTCGCGTCCATCGCGCACCACCTCCACCGCCACGGTCCCGCGGACCGCAGAAGCGAGTGGATCTTGGTGGACGAAGAGGCCGTTGTGGACGGCGCCCTCACCCCTCAGGGGGACGGGAGCGCCGCCGGCGGGTGCGGCCGGGCCGCCGCGATCAGCTGCCGGGCAGTTCGAGGTCGCTCTTGTTGAGCTCCTCGATGTTCACGTCCTTGAAGGTCAGCACGCGCACCTGCTTGACGAAGCGGGCCGGCCGGTACATGTCCCACACCCAGGCGTCGGCCATCGTCACCTCGAAGAACACCTCCCCCTGGACCGAGTGCACCTGCATCTCGTAGTCGTTCGTCAGGTAGAAGCGGCGTTCCGTCTCGATCACGTACTTGAACAGCCCGACGACGTCGCGGTACTCCCGATAGAGCTTCAGCTCCATCTCGGTCTCGTACTTCTCGAGGTCCTCGGCGCTCATGGCATGTTCCCCTTCAGCCGTGCGTCCCCCCATTGTGCGGCAGTCACGCGGGCGGCCGGTCGATTTCCGTCGCGAGGTCCACCGGCGCGCCCGGCGGGCCCTCCGCCAGCAGGGTCTCCAGGAGCCCGGCGAGCCGCGCGGGGTAGACGGTCTCCCGGGTCGTGAGGAGTTCCTCCACGGTCCACCACCTGGCCCCGGTGACGCTGCGCCGCTCCAGTTCGGTGAGGCCCTTCATCTCGGTGCGCGTCTGCCCGGTCCGGGCCAGGAAGTACCACTCGTCCTGCTCCCACCGCCGCCCGTCGAAGGGGAAGGCGCAGTGGCGCCGCCACAGCACCGGTCCGAGCTCGACCTCGGTGATGCCGGTCTCCTCCGCGAGCTCCCGCAGGGCGGCCTCCTCGCGGGTCTCCGCGCCCTCCAGCCCGCCGCCCGGGGTGAACCACCAGTCGACCTCCGGCGCCGCGGGCTCGAAGCCGTGCAGCAGCAGGATCCGGTCCGCGGGGTCGAGCAGGACCACCCGGGACACCTTGCGGAAGCCGGCCGCGCCGGCCGGGTCATCGGGCACCGGCCGCCGCCTTCCGGCGGGCGAGCACCCGCGCCAGGGGCCCGTACGCGCACCCGAGCAGGACGAGCGCGGCACCGGCCGCGGCCGCGGCCAGCTGGATCCGCAGAGGCCCGGGCCGCGAGGTCCCGCCGGGCAGGTCCGCGTACGCCGCGGGCCGGCCGACCATGGTCGCGGAGGGCCAGGCGAGGGCGTCGACGCGGCCCCGAACCGCGGAGCGCGGCACGGTCCCCTGCCCGGCCTCCTGGAGGTGTGCCCGCGAGTCGAGGGAGGCGGAGCGGCGGTCGCCCAGGAGGAAGAGGTTCCCCTCGGGGACGGTCACCTCGAAGGGGGTCTGCGACGCGGGCCGCAGCCCGTTCGCGGCGGCACCGGGGTCGTCGAGGTCGGCGTACGGCTCGTCGAGCTCGCGGCCGTTGAGGGTGAGCCGCCCGCCCGCGCCGCAGCACTTCACGGTGTCGCCGCCGACGCCGACGACCCGCTTGACCATGGGCGAGTCGGCCCATCGGGTGTCGGTGAAGACGACCACGTCGCCCCGGCGGACCTCGGCGCCGTCGATCCGCTGGGCGAGGACCCGGTCGCCCGGCCTGACGGTCGGGACCATCGAGTCGGTCGGCACCGTGAAGGGCTGGTAGACCACGGCCCCCCACACGAAGGCGCCCAGGAAGAGCACGAAGCCGACGGCGACGGCGATGCCCGACAGGACGCTGCCGGCACCACGGCGGCCGCCTCCGCTCCCGCGTGCTCCCTGCGTGCTGCCGTCCTGCGTTCTGCTGTCCTGCGTTCCGCCCATGGCTGCGCCCCCTGTCCGGGATGGACCACCCTGGGCGGCACCCTACCTGCCGGTAGTACCGCCGGTCAGCCTCCGTCGGCGCCACAGGACGAGGGGGACGGCTCCGGCGAGGCCGAGCGCGGCCGGGGCGGCGCTGAGCGCCTTCGCCGGGGCCTGGTTGCCGATGCCCGGCTGGTCGAAGGTGTCCGGGACCGGCAGGGTCGACCAGCGGGTGACCGGCCAGGCGACGACCACGGCGCGCCCGACGACCTTGTCGACGGGGACGAAGCCCTGGGTGGAGTCCTGCATGTGGTAGCGGGAGTCCTGGCTGTTCTGGCGGTGGTCGCCCATCACCCAGATCTTGCCCTCGGGCACCTTCAGCGGCCCGAACGGCGCATCGTCGCAGGGGGTGTTGCCGGGGAAGATGTACGGCTCGTCGAGCGGCTTGCCGTTGACGACGACGGGGCCGCCCTTCTTGCACTCGACCGTGTCCCCGCCGATGGCGATGGTCCGCTTGATCAGGTCCTTCTCGTCGGCGGACGGCATCAGGCCGATCTTGCTGAGGATCTGCTGGACGAGGTTGGGCTCCGGGGTGGGCTCGCCGGCCAGCCAGTTCGCCGGGTCGTGGAAGACCACGACCTCGCCGCGCTCGGGCTCCGAGCCGAACCACGGGGTGAGCTTGTCGACGAGGACGCGGTCGCCGCGCTGGAGGGTGTTCTGCATCGAGTCCGAGGGGATCGAGAACGCCTGCACCAGGAACGTCTTGATCAGCAGGGCGAGCAGCAGGGCGATGCCGATGAGGAGCGGCAGCTCCTTCCAGAACGACCGCTGCGGCTGCGCCTCGGCGTCGTCCTCCGCCTCGTCCCCGGCGGCGCCACCGGCAATGTGCTCGGCGTCGGCCGGGCGCTCCTCGCCGTCGTCGCGTCCGGACCGTGCGCCAACCGCCACGTCCCCCACATCCACTCCTCACTCGGAACTGCCGCCCGGCCGGTTCGGCACGGGCCCTCCCCTCCCTTAACGAGCGGGAGTTCCCTAAGGCGCGGGAGACCGAGGACACACTATGCGACGGGTGCGCCCGCGCGGCGCCCGCTGCGGCCGCGTCGCCCGCTCCGCCGCGGATCGGGGACGGTGAGGAAGGTGGCGGGTTGTTCCAGCTTGCGCCAGTGGTCGAACGGCCATGCGATGACGACGGCCTCGCCGACGACGCCCTCCTCCGAGATGGTGCCCTGGAAGGCCTCGTCGAGGTGGAAGCGGGAATCGGCCGAATTCGAGCGGTGGTCGCCCATGACGAAGAGCCGGCCGGGCGGCACGGCGACTTCGAACCTGATGTCGGAGGGGGAGTTCCCGGGCTTCACGTACGGCTCGTCCAGTGGCGCGCCGTTGACGGTGACGCGCCCCTTGGCGTCGCAGCAGGCGACGGTGTCGCCGCCGACCCCGATGACGCGCTTGATGAGGTCCTGTTCGTCGGCCGAGGGCAGCAGGCCGATGAAGGTCAGCGCCTGCTTGACCTGCTTGACGCCGACGGGGTCGCGCGGCGGGCGCGCCGCCTCGCCCTTGAGCCAGCCGCCGGGGTCCTCGAACACGACGACGTCTCCACGCTCGATCGGGGAGCCGAACCAGGGTGTCAGCTTGTCCACGAGGACCCGGTCGCCGATCCGGATGGTCTCCTCCATGGAGCCCGAGGGGATGAAGAAGGCCTGCACCAGGAACGTCTTGAGCAGCAGGGCGATGCACAGCGCGGCGACGACGAGCAGCGGGAGCTCGCCGGCGCGCCGGGTGCGCCGGCGCCGCCGGACGCGGCGGGCCAGCCGGCGCCGCTCGGCCCGCCCGCCCGGCTCGGGCGCCGGGGCCTCCTCGGCGGCGGGCGCGGCGGCGGCGCGGGCCGGCCGGGCGGCCTGCCTGCGGCGCTCGCGCTCGCTGCGCTGCCGGCCCCGGCTACCCATGGCCGCCGCCGGAGGCGGGCGCCGGGACGGCCGGCCCCGGACCGGGGGCGGTGCGGCCCCAGCGCGAAGGCGGCCAGCCGATCCAGTCGGCCCGCCCGATGACCTTCTCCACCGGCACCATCCCCCCGCCCGGCGCGCCCAGGTGGTCCCGGGAGTCCCGGGACTGCGACCGGTGGTCGCCCATGACCCAGAGGTGGTCCAGCGGGACGACGATCCGGAAGGGCACCTTCGAGGGAGCGTCACCCGGATACAGGTACGGCTCCGCCAGCGGCACGCCGTTCACCGCGAGGCGCCCCCGGGCGTCGCAGCAGACGACGTCGTCCCCGCCGACGCCGACGACCCGCTTGACGAAGTCGCTGTCGGACGGCCCGCCGATGCCCAGGGCGGAGGCCGCCCCGCCGACGAGCCCGGCCAGCGGGCCCGGCGCCGCGTCCGGTTCCGGCACGAAGGAGCCGGTGCCGTCGAACACGACCACGTCGCCGCGGCGCGGTACGTCGCCGAAACGGTACGCCAGCTTGTTCACGAGCAGCCGGTCGCCGACCCTGAGCGTGGGCTCCATGGACCGGCTCGGGATCAGGAACGGCTGGACGACGAACCCGGCGAGCAGCAGCAGGAAGACGGTGCAGACCACCCCGAGCAGGGCGGCCCCGCGCAGCGGGGACAGCCGCCGCCAGCCGTCCGGGGCGAGGAACCGGGCAAAAGCGGAACGCGGCCGCCCCTCCCCCGTGCCGGGGGAGGAGTGGCCGCGTTCGGTGAGCTCTGCTTCGGTGTCCATCGGGGGGAGCCTATCCGGCCGCCCCCTGGATCCGGAGAGGAGATCAGCGGTCGCGCTTCTCCTTGATCTTCGCGGCCTTGCCGCGGAGCTCACGGAGGTAGTACAGCTTGGCGCGGCGGACGTCACCACGGGTGACCAGCTCGATCTTCTCGAAGATCGGGGAGTTCACCGGGAAGGTGCGCTCGACACCGACGCTGAAGGAGACCTTGCGAACGGTGAAGGTCTCGGAGACGCCGGAGCCCTGGCGGCGGATGACGACGCCTTTGAACTGCTGGATACGGGAGCGGTTGCCCTCGATGACGCGGACGTGCACGTTGACGGTGTCACCCGGGCGGAAGGCCGGGACGTCCGAGCGCAGGGAGGCGGCGTTCACGCCGTCGAGCAGGTGAGACATGTTCTTCGTCTGCTTTCTTCGCACGACGCCACAGGTCGCCGATGCGGGTTTTCGGGGAGAATTCCGTAGCCGTGCCACCCCTCGTGCGACGGTCCCCCTGTGGCAGGGGCGCACGCGAGCACACAGCAGCCGCTTATTCTTCCACGGCCCGCGGCCTGCGCCAAAATCGGCCGTCCGCAGACGGCTGCCAGCCCAGGGCCGCCAGCAGCTCCCGGTCCTTCTTGTCGTACGCGGAGGCCTCGCAGCGCTCGATCAGGTCCGGGCGGTTGGCGGCGGTCCGGCGCAGCGCCTCGTCTCGCCGCCAGCGGGCGATCTTCCCGTGGTGGCCGCTGAGCAGCACCTCCGGAATGCCGCGGCCGCGCCACTGCGGCGGCTTGGTGTAGACGGGGCCCTCCAGGAGGTTCGCCATCCCGCCCGGCGCGAAGGAGTCGTCCCGGTGCGATTCGGCGTTGCCGAGGACGCCGGGCAGCAGGCGGGCCACCGCTTCGGTCACGACCAGGACGGCGGCCTCGCCGCCCGCGAGGACGTAGTCGCCGATGGAGACCTCGTAGACCGGCATGCGCGTGGCGTACTCGTCCATGACGCGCCGGTCGATGCCCTCGTAGCGGGCCGGGGTGAAGATCAGCCAGGGCCGCTCGGAGAGCTCGACGGCGAGCTCCTGTGTGAACGGCCGCCCGCTGGGCGTGGGCACGACGAGGACGGGACCCCGGGAGCCGGCCTCGTAGCCGTCGGCGAGCACCTCGTCGAGGGCCTCGCCCCAGGGGTCGGTCTTCATGACCATGCCGGGGCCGCCGCCGTACGGGGTGTCGTCGACGGTGTTGTGCCGGTCGTGGGTCCAGTCGCGCAGGTCGTGGACGTGCACGCCGAGCTGCCCGCGGGCCCGCGCCTTGCCGACGAGGGAGACGTTCAGCGGTTCGAGGTACTCGGGGAAGATCGTGACGACGTCGAGCCGCATCAGGCCCCGTCCTCCTCGTCCCGGGTGGAGGCCACCACGGCACGGTCGTCGATCAGGCCCGGCGGCGGCGTGATGACGCAGCGCTGCTCCTCCAGGTCGATCTCGGCGACGATCTCCTCCACGAAGGGGATCATCACCTCGGAGCCGTCCTCCCGCTCGACGATGAACAGGTCCTGCGAGGGCAGGTGGGAGATCTCGGTGATCCGGCCGACCGCGGTGCCGTCCTCCAGGACCACGTCCAGGTCGATGAGCTGGTGGTCGTAGAACTCGTCGGGCTCCTCGGGCAGCTCCGACGGGTCCACGTCGGCGATGAGCAGCGTGTTGCGCAGCGCCTCGGCGGCGGTGCGGTCCTTCACGCCCTCGAACCGCAGCAGGAGGCGCCCGCTGTGCACCCGTCCCGTCTCGACGGTGAGGGGGCCCGCCGAGGCCGGCTCCGTCTGCAGCACGGCGCCGGGCCCGAGCCGCAGCTCCGGCTCGTCCGTCCGCACCTCGACGGTGACCTCACCCTTGATCCCGTGGGCGCGGCCGATCCGCGCGACTACCAGCTGCACTCTTCCTTCTCCTGTCCATACGACGACGGGCCGGGGCGGGCACGAATGCCCTCCCCGGCCCGTGCCGGTGATTCAACTGCTCAGCGGACCTGGTCCACGTCGACGAGGTCGACGCGGATGCCGCGGCCGCCGATGGCGCCCACGACGGCGCGCAGCGCACGTGCGGTGCGGCCGTTGCGGCCGATCACCTTCCCGAGGTCGTCGGGGTGGACCCGGACCTCGAGCACCTGCCCGCGGCGCAGGTTGCGCGAGGCGACCTGCACGTCGTCGGGGTTGTCCACAATGCCCTTTACGAGGTGCTCAAGAGCCTCCTCGAGCATGCTCAGGCCTCGGTCGACTCGGCGGCGGCCTCGGCCTCGTCCGCCTTCTTGTCGGCCTTCTTCGCCTTCTGCGTGATGGCCTCGCCCTTGCCCTCGCCGATGCCCTCGAGGGCCTTGGCGAACTCGTCGAAGGAGCGGCGCTTGTCTTCCTTCGTCTGCGGCTGCAGCAGCGGCGCCGGGGCCGGCAGGCCCTTGTGCTTCTGCCAGTCACCGGTCAGCTTGAGGATGGCGAGCACGGCGTCGGTGGGCTGGGCGCCGACCGAGAGCCAGTACTGGGCGCGCTCGGCGTTGACCTCGATGCGCGACGGGTTGTACGTCGGCTGGTAGATGCCGATCTCCTCGATCGCGCGGCCGTCCCGGCGGGTGCGGGCGTCGGCGACGACGATGCGGTAGTGCGGGGAGCGGATCTTGCCGAGGCGCTTGAGCTTGATCTTGACTGCCACTGGAGTGGTGTCTCCTGAACTTGACGTGGTTGGGCACTTGAGATGCCACGTGGGGTTGCGGTACTCGGGTGCCCGATGGACGCGTCAGCCGGAGGAGAGAGGGGTCCTGTGCGACTGTCGAGTACAGCCATCCATTCTGCCACATGCCGGTGGCGGTCCGTGGCCCGCCCCCGGCGGCCGGTGCCGCCCGCCGCGCGCCGCACCGCGCGGCGGGTTCAGGACGCGGCTGCGGCGACCGCGACTTCCGGGATGCGGAACGGCTTCATGCAGCCGCCGCAGACGATCGGGGCCTGCGCCAGCACGGAGGGCACCACCCGCACGTTGCGCCCGCAGTCGCAGACGGCCTTGACCCGCACGCCCCCGCCGGACGAGCCGTGCCGCGCGGCCGGGCCGCGGAAGGTGCGCTTGGTGTCGGCCGTCGTGGCCGCCGTGTGGGCCTTCAGGGCGCGCTGGAGTCGCTCGATGGTCGGGCGGTAGCGCCTCTTCGCCTCCGCGTTGAGCGTGACCAGCGAGAAGCCGCTGCTCGGATGCGGCTCGTCGGAATGGTCCAGCCCCAACTCCTCGGCG
Organism: Streptomyces toxytricini; assembly: GCF_014649915.1. GTDB lineage: Bacteria > Actinomycetota > Actinomycetes > Streptomycetales > Streptomycetaceae > Streptomyces > Streptomyces toxytricini. Next base: position 101,660 of record NZ_BMTY01000021.1, read on the forward strand.
ATCGCGAGGAATCTGCGGTTGTGGTAGCGGCCGGCCCGGGAGGTGTCGCGCACTCCGCGGGCGGCGGCGATGCCGTGGACTGCCTCGTGCAGCAGTCGCTCGAAGGAGAGCTCCGCGCCGCAGGCGGACGAGGACTCTCCGATCAGGGACTCGGGCGCGGCAAGGTCCGGCAGCTCGGGGTGGTGCCGCTGAATGTCGGCCCACGCCTGCGCCAGCTCTGCGGCGAGAACAGGTGGTGTCGTGCTCACGTCGTGACAACGAGCCGGAGGCCCCCGGTGTTCCGATTCCGGGCCATTCCAAATTTTTTGCACGTACCCGTCAGTTGTGCCTGATGCGCGACGACGAGGACGGGTGCGCCGATCCCAGGAGGAGTCGGTACACAACGCCGACGGCAAAACATCAGCCCCGGCGCGCGGCGGTCGGCCGCACGCCGGGGCGCGATGGCGTGTGCGCGGGCGTCAGTACGAGCGCGCGACGATGGCGAGCGTACCGGGGGCGTCGTCCGACTCGGGCACCGACCCGTCCTCGGCGACCAGGCAGCGCACGGTGACGGCCTGCTCGCCCAGCTTGGCCTCGCCCTCGGGGCCGAGGTCGGCCCACGGGATCCGCGCCCAGCCGCCGGCGGCCGCGGCCTCGGCGGCCTCCTCCAGCGTGGAGACGTCGCTGGTGCGGGCCTCACGGCGCTCGCGGGACTCGCGCAGCAGCTGCGCCTGGTCCTCGTCCAGCACCTTGGGCAGCAGGTCGGCGAGGGCGTCGATCTGCACCGGCTCCTTGCCGCCGGGGATCCGGCGGGCCAGCATCGCGGTGCCGGCCTCCAGGTCGCGGGGGCCGATCTCGACGCGGACCGGGACGCCCTTGAGCTCCCAGTCCACCGCGCGGCGGCCGAAGGGGATGTCGACGCGGTCGTCCACGTGGACGCGGATGCCGGCGGCCTTCAGGCGGTCGCCGAGCTCGCGGACCTTCGCCACGGCCTCGTCGCCCTTGATCGCCATGACCACGACCTGGACGTGCGCCAGCCGGGGCGGCACGCGCAGGCCGTTGTCGTCGCCGTGGGACATGATCAGGCCGCCGACCATGCGGGTCGACACGCCCCAGGAGGTCTGCCAGACGAACTCCTGCTTGCTGTCCTTCGACAGGTACTGGGTGTGGAAGGCCTTGGCGAAGTTCTGGCCGAGCTCGTGGCTCGTGCCCATCTGGAGGGCCTTGCCGTCGCCCATCATGCCCTCCAGGGTGAGGGTGTTGATGGCGCCGGCGAAGCGCTCCTTCGGCGTCTTGCGGCCGAGCACGACGTCGATGCCGAGCACGTTGACCATGAAGTCGCCGTACACGTCGCGGTGGATCCGGGCCGCGTAGTCGCGGGCGTCCTCGTACGTGGCGTGGGCCGTGTGGCCCTCCTGCCACAGGAACTCGCTCGTCCGGAGGAAGACGCGCGGGCGCATCTCCCAGCGGACCACGTTCGCCCACTGGTTGATCAGCAGCGGCAGGTCGCGGTAGCTCTGGACCCACTTCGAGAAGTAGTCGTTGATGATCGTCTCGGAGGTGGGGCGGACGACGACCGGCTCCTCGAGCTGCTTGCCGCCGCCGTGCGTGACGACCGCGAGCTCGGGGGCGAAGCCCTCGACGTGCTCGGCTTCCCTCGTCAGGTAGGACTGCGGGATGAACATCGGGAAGTAGGCGTTCTGGGCGCCCGCTTCCTTGATGCGCGCGTCCATCTCCTGCTGCATCCGCTCCCACAGCCCGTAGCCGTACGGCCGGATGACCATGGTGCCGCGCACCGGGCCGTTGTCGGCCAGCTCGGCCTTGTTGATCAGATCCTGGTACCAGCGGGGGAAATCCTCCGCCTGGGGGGTGAGAACGGGAGCCTTTGCCATGGCGCGAATGGTACGGCGCCCGGGGGTCTATCCGTGAATCGGGTGGCGCACTCCTCTGGACGCGGGGGCGGATGGGGAGTTCCCTGGCATCGGGGGCAAGGGGGCGACAAGGAATCAGGAGCGCTCTTTCGATGACACCTACGCCTGTGCCGACACTCGTCGCCCGCGACTGGGCGGAGATCCAGGAACGGATGCTCGTACCGCTGTACGAGGCGGTTTACGACCGGCTGGAGGTCGGTCCGGGCGACCGGCTGCTGGGCCTGGACTGCGGGGCCGGGCTGGCCCTGCTGCTTGCCGAGGGCCGGGGCGCCGCCGCGACGGGGGTGGAGGCGGACCCCGAGCGGCGGGCCCTGGCGCGCGAGCGCCTGCTGGACGTGCTGCCGGCGGCGCCGGTACCCGGCGGGCGCCCGTACGACGTGCTGTTCGCCTTCGCGCCGTCCCGGGCGGCCCTCGCCGCGGCCCTGCCCTCGCTGCGCGGCGGTGCCGCGGTGGTCCTGGCGGGCTGGGGGCCCGCGGAGAGGTGCACGGTCCCCTCGCTGCCGGGCGGCGGGCCGGCCCCGCAGGACCTGGAGGCGCTGGTGTCGGCTGTCGGGCTGCGGCCCGACGGCTCGGGGCGGGTGTTCTGCCCGTTCGGGTACGCGGACGCCGACAGCGCGGTGCGCGGGCTGCTCTCGACGGGGCTGTACGGCTCCGCGGGCGACACGGGGCAGGTGGAGAAGGAGCTCGCCGAGGCCCTTCACCCGTACGAGCGAGGCGACGGCTCGGTCTGGCTGCCGAACATCCTGCGCTACGTGCTGGCCCGGGTGCCCTGACGGTGCCCCGCCCGGCCGCGGCGGGCCGTCACGCGCTGGTGCGCGGGATGCCCGCCGCGGCGTAGGCGGCGGCCTCGTCGAGGGTCTCGTTCGCGAGGAGCGCCTCGGCGAGGGCGTCGAGTTTCGGCCGGTGCTCGCGCAGCAGGCGGCAGGCCTCTGAGTAGCACTCGTCCACGATCCGCCGCATCTCGGCGTCCACCGCGTCGAGGGTGGCGGGGGCGGCGACCAGGCCGTACGGGCTCTGCCCGTCGGAGGGGACGGCGGTGAGGCGGCCGATGCGCTCGCTCATGCCCCAGCGGCCGACCATGCCGCGGACGATGCCGGTGACCTGTTCCAGGTCGTTCTCGGAGCCGGTGGTGATCACGTCGTAGACGGTGTGCTCGGCCGCCATCCCGCCGAGCGCGCCGATGATCCGGCCGCGCAGGTACTCCTCGGTGTAGGCGTACCGGTCGGCCTCCGGGGTGGAGAGGGTGACGCCGAGCGCCCGGCCGCGGGGCACGATCGTGATCTTGCGTACGGGGTCCGCGCCCTGGTGGAGCATGCCCAGCAGGGCGTGGCCGCTCTCGTGGTAGGCGGTGCGCCGGCGCTCCTCCTGTGGCATGACGAGCGGGCGCTCCGCGCCGAGTTGGACCTTCTCCAGCGCTTCCGAGAGGTCGCCCTGGGTGACCCGGTCGCGCCCCCGCTTGACGGCGAGGAGGGCGGCCTCGTTGGCGAGGTTGGCGAGCTCGGCGCCGGTCATGCCCGGGGTGGTGGCGGCCATCTGCGCGAGGTCGGCGTCCGGGGCGAGGGGGATCTCGCGGGTGTGGATGCGCAGGATCGCCTCGCGGCCGCTCTTGTCGGGCGGGGAGACCGTGACGGTGCGGTCGAAGCGGCCGGGGCGGGTGAGGGCGGGGTCGAGGACGTCCGCGCGGTTGGTGGCGGCGATCACGACGACCCCCTCGGAGCCGGAGAAGCCGTCCATTTCGGTCAGGATCTGGTTGAGGGTCTGCTCGCGTTCGTCGTGGCCGCCGATGCCGCCGCCGGCGCCGCGGGCCCGGCCGATGGTGTCGATCTCGTCGATGAAGATGATCGCCGGGGCGACCTTGCGCGCCTCGGTGAACAGCTCGCGGACCCGGGAGGCGCCGACGCCGACGATCATCTCGATGAACTCGGAGGCGGACGCGGAGAAGAACGGCACGCCCGCCTCGCCGGCCACCGCCCGGGCGAGCAGCGTCTTGCCGGTGCCGGGCAGTCCGGCGAGCAGGACGCCGCCGGGCATGCGGGCGCCCATGGCCCGGTAGCGCTGCGGGTTCTTGAGGAAGTCGACGACGTCGTGGAGCTCGCCCTGGGCCTCGTCGATGCCGGCGACGTCCTCGAAGGTGGTGCGCTTGCCGCCCTCCTGCAGCTCCACGGGCCGGGGCGGCGTTTTGCGGCCGAGGCCGCCCAGGCCGCCGCCGAGCGCCGAGCCCATCCGGCGGGCGAGGAGCACCCACAGCAGGACGAGCAGCAGCATCGGGGCGAGCGAGAGCAGGACGTTGGCGAGGAGGCTGCGCTGGACGACCACCGGGGAGGCGGTGACGGTGGTGTTCTGCTTGCTGAGCTCGGCCCAGAGGTCGTCCTCGGCGAAGGCGGGGCGCTGGGTGGTGAACTTGGTGTAGTCGCCCTTCCCGCCGTCGGGGAGGGGCCGCTTCGCCTTCAGCTCGCCCTGGATGGCGTCGCCCTTGGCGTAGATCTTGGAGACGTTGCCGGAGGCGACCTGTCGGCTGAACTCGGTGTAGGAGACGGTCGGCTCGTCCCCCTCGTTGAAGAACGACAGGACGAGGTTGGTGACGAGGAAGACGAGCAGGGCGGCCAGGACCAGCCAGCGCCAGCCGCCGGGCATCCGCTTCTTCGGCGGGGAGGGCGGTGCGCCTTCGGAGCGCCAGGGCGTGTCGGCCCGGTCGCGCGGCGGCGCGGGGGTGGGGCTGGGCACCGGGGGCCTCCTTACTGCCGTCCTCCTGGCCGACCATAAGGGATATTCCGGACGGCGGCTTCCGGACGGGACCTGCCATCCCGGACCACCCCACCCCCCTCCGGATCCGGACGCACCGGAGCCCCGGCCGCGGTGGGCGGCCGGGGCCCCGGGGGACGCCGGTACTACTTCATGAACTTCTTGAACTCGTCCGGCAGCTCGAAGTCCTCGCCCGGAGCTCCGCCCGGCAGGCCGAAGGGGCTGCCCGCGGCGTCCGGCTGACCGCCCAGCGCGGCCTGCTCGCGGCGGGCGGCGGCGGCCGCCTCCTCCGCCTTGCGCTTCATCGGGTTGCCGCTCTTGCGCTTGCCCTTGGCCTGCTTGACCTGCTTCTTCTGCCGGCCGGGGCCGCCGCCCATGCCCGGGATGCCCGGCATCCCCGGCATGCCGCCGCCCTGGGCCATGCGCGACATCATCTTGCGGGCCTCGAAGAACCGCTCGACGAGGTTCTTGACGGCGCTGACCTCGGTGCCGGAGCCCTTGGCGATACGGGCGCGGCGCGAGCCGTTGATGATCGTCGGGTCCTGGCGCTCGGCCGGTGTCATCGACTTGATGATCGCGGCGGTGCGGTCGACGTCGCGCTCGTCGATGTTGTTGATCTGCTCCTTGATCTGCCCCATGCCGGGCAGCATGCCGAGCAGCTTGGAGATGGAGCCCATCTTGCGGACCTGCTCCATCTGGGCCAGGAAGTCGTCGAGCGTGAACTCCTTGGGGCCCTTGGCGAGCTTCGCCGCCATCTTCTCGGCCTCGGCCTGCGAGAACGTCCGCTCGGCCTGCTCGATGAGGGTGAGCATGTCACCCATGTCGAGGATCCGGCCCGCCATGCGGTCCGGGTGGAAGGCGTCGAAGTCGTCGACCTTCTCGCCGTTCGAGGCGAACATGATCTGCTTGCCGGTGACGTGCGCGATCGAGAGCGCGGCACCGCCGCGGGCGTCGCCGTCGAGCTTGGACAGCACCACGCCGTCGAAGCCGACGCCGTCGCGGAACGCCTCCGCGGTGTTGACCGCGTCCTGGCCGATCATCGCGTCGACGACGAAGAGGACCTCGTCGGGGCTGACGGCGTCGCGGATGTCCGCGGCCTGCTGCATCAGCTCCTCGTCGATGCCGAGGCGGCCGGCGGTGTCGACGATGACGATGTCGTACTGCTTGGTGCGCGCGTACTCGACGGAGTCCTTCGCGACCTGGACCGGGTCGCCGACGCCGTTGCCCGGCTGCGGGCCGTAGAAGCCGACGCCGGCCCGCTCGGCGACGATGCCGAGCTGGTTGACGGCGTTGGGCCGCTGGAGGTCGCAGGCGACGAGCAGCGGGGCGTGCCCCTGGCCCTTGAGCCAGTATCCGAGCTTTCCGGCGAGGGTGGTCTTGCCCGCACCCTGGAGGCCGGCCAGCATGATCACGGTCGGGGCGGTCTTGGCGAACCGCAGGCGGCGGGTCTCGCCGCCGAGGATCGAGACGAGCTCCTCGTTGACGATCTTGAGGACCTGCTGCGCCGGGTTGAGGGCCTTGGAGACCTCGGCCCCGCGGGCGCGCTCCTTGACGTTCGCGATGAAAGAGCGGACGACCGGGAGGGCGACGTCGGCCTCGAGGAGGGCGATACGGATTTCCCGGGCCGCGGCGTCGATGTCCTGTTCGGAGAGGCGGCCCTTGCCCCGGAGGGACTTGAAGGTCGCGCTGAGGCGGTCGGAAAGCGTATCGAACACGGTGGTCGCGATTCCTCGGGTCGGGGGCGGTGTGGTCGTACCCCAGGGTATCGGTCCGGCCCGCCTGCCAGACCCCGCGGGCGCTTTTCCCCCGCGGGGGGCCCGGCGTCAGGCCAGCGCGCGGGCGACGGCCCCGGCCACGGAGGCGGCCTCCGCCGGGGCGAGGGGTTTGCCCTCGGCCGAGGTCACGTACAGCGAGTCCACCGCGTTGGCGCCCAGCGTCGAGACGTGCGCGCTGCGGACCCGTACGCCGGCGTCCTCCAGGGCCCGGCCGATGCGGTGCAGCAGCCCGACGGCGTCGGGGGCGCGCACTTCCAGGACCGTGGCGAGCGAGGACACCTCGGGGACGACGGTGACCCGGGGCGGCGGCGGGACCACGCCGCGCCGCCGCGGGTACGCCGCCTCCCGCTCGGCGAGCTTCGCCGAGACGTCCAGTCCGCCCTCCAGGGCCCGGACGAGGTCGGCCCGCAGCCGGGACCCCTCGGGGAGCGAGCCGTACCCGGCGGCCACTTGCCAGCGCAGGACGAGCGCCTCGCCGAGCCGGCCGGGCAGTTCCAGCGAGCGCAGGTCGGCGGCGCGGACGGTGAGCCGGTGCAGGGCGAGGACGCCGGCGACCGCGGGCAGCACGCCGGGCTGGTCGGGGACGGCGACGGCGAGCTCCGCGCCGACGGCGTCCTCCTCCGGGCGGGCGTGCAGCGCGAGGACGGGCTCGCCGGTGCGCAGGGCCTCCACGGCGAGCCGCTCCTCCTCCGCGGTGGGCGCCGGGTCGGGCCGCCCGGGGTCGGGGGCGCCGCCGAGGACGGCCGCGACCCGGCGGACGAGGTCGGCGACGAGCGAGGCCCGCCAGGCGGACCAGGCGGCCGGCCCGGTGGCCAGGGCGTCGGCCTCGGTGAGGGCGTGCAGCAGTTCCAGGGTGCCGGGGGTGCGGACGGCGTCGGCGACGGTGCGGACGGTGGCGGGGTCGTCGAGGTCGCGCCGGGTGGCGGTGTCGACTAGCAGCAGGTGGTGGCGGACGAGGGCGGCGAGGACGTCGGCGTCGGCCGCGCCGAAGCCGGTGCGCAGGGCGACCCGGCGGGCGACGGCCTCCCCGGCGGCGGAGTGGTCGCCGGGCAGGCCCTTGCCGATGTCGTGCAGGAGGGCGGCCATCAGCAGCAGGTCGGGCCGTCCGACGCGGCGGGTCATGGCGGCGGCCCGTACCGCGGTCTCCACGAGGTGGCGGTCCACGGTCCAGGTGTGGACGGGATTGCGCTGCGGGCGGCAGCGCACGTGCTCCCACTCGGGCAGCATCCGGGATACCAGGCCCTCGGCCTCCAGGGCCTCCCAGACGGCGACGGTCGGCTCACCCGCGCCGAGCAGGGTGACCAGCTGCTCCCGCGCCTCGGCCGGCCAGGGCTCGGGCAGCGGCCGGGCCTGCGAGGCGAGGCGCCGTACGGCGTGCAGCGAGACGGGAAGCCCGGCCTGCGCGGCGGCGGCGCCGAGGCGCAGCGGCAGGACGGGGTCGCGTTCGGGGCGGGCGGCGAGCGCCAGGACGGCTTCGCCGTCGGCTTCGACGACGCCCTCGGCGAGCGGGGCGCGGTCGGCGGCTCCGGCGGCGCCGCCGCGGCCGCGGGGGCCGAGCAGTCCGCGCAGGCGGGGGCGGGCGGCGCGGGCGCGCAGGACGCGGCCGACCTCGCGCCAGGTGACGTCGGCGGCGTAGGAGATGGTGCGGGCGGCCTCGTAGACCTCGCGCAGCAGGGTGTCGGCGTCGGAGTGGCCGGTGCGGGCGGCGACCTGGGCCTGTTCCTGGAGGGCGAGCCGGTCGCCGGCGCGGCCGGTGGTGAGGTGGAGGGCGTCGCGGGTGTCGAGGAGCCGGCGGCGGGCTTCGTCGAGGCCTTCGCGGGGGGCGTCGGCGAGCCAGGAGGCGGCGACGGCGCGCAGGGCGGCGGCGTCGCGGAGGCCGCCGCGGGCCTCCTTGAGGTCGGGTTCGAGGAGGAAGCGGAGCTCGCCGCACTGTTCGGCACGTTCGCGGCACAGGGCGTGCAGTTGCGGCAGGCGGGCGGGGGCCTGGTTGCGCCAGTCTGCGAGGACGGCGGTGCGCAGGCCGGCCAGGAGGCCGAGGTCGCCGGCGACGGGGCGGGCGTCGAGGAGGCCGAGGTGGACCTTGAGGTCGTCGGCGGCGGTGCGGCGGGCTTCGGCGGGGGTGCGGACGGAGTGGTCGAGGGAGAGGCCGAGGTCCCACACCGGGTACCAGAGGCGGTCGGCGAGGCGGGCGAGGTCGGCGGGGGCGGCCTTGCCGTCGTGGAGGAGGAGCAGGTCGAGGTCGCTGCGGGGGGAGAGTTCGCCGCGCCCGTAGCCGCCGACGGCGACGAGGGCGGCGCCGCGGACTCCGGTGTCGCGTGCGGCGCCGGCGAACAGTTCGCTGAGCCAGTCGTCGGTGAGCCGGGCGAGCGCGGAGCGCCGCGACGGCCCGGACCGCGGCTCCTCCCCGAGGAGCCGCAGCCGGGCCGCGGCGTAGCCGCCGGGTCCCGGGTCGGACGTGCCCGTGGTCGCGCCGGCGCTCGTCACCCAGGGCCTCCCGTCGTCAGAGCGCTTCGGCGCCGCGCTCGCCGGTGCGGACCCGGACGAGGGCGTCGACGGGGACGCTCCACACCTTGCCGTCGCCGATCTTGCCGGTCCGGGCGCTGTTGACCAGGATCTCCATGACCGGTTCGGCGTCGTCGTCCTCGACGACGACCTCGATGCGGATCTTGGGGACGAGGTCGACGGTGTACTCGGCACCGCGGTAGACCTCGGTGTGGCCGCGCTGGCGGCCGTAGCCGCTGGCCTCGGAGACGGTCAGGCCCTGGACGCCGAAGCGCTGGAGGGCGTCCTTGATCTCGTCCAGCCGGTGCGGCTTGACGATCGCGGTGATCAGCTTCATGCGTTGACCTTCTTGCTCGCTGCGGCGGCGGGGACGGGGGCGGCGGTGCTCCGGGAGGGGGCGCCGCCTCCGGCTCCGCTGAAGTCGTAGGCGGTCTCCGCGTGCTCGACCTGGTCGATGCCGGAGACCTCGTCGTCCTCGCTGACGCGCATCCCCATCGTCCTGTCGAGGAGGAAGGCGAGCAGCGCGGACGCGACGAGAGAGTAGGCGAGGACGGAGAAGACGCCCACGGCCTGCTTGCCGAGCTGTTCCAGGCCGCCGCCGTAGAAGAGGCCGGCCGCGTCCGACTGGACGCCTCCGGTGGCGAAGAAGCCGACGAGGAGGGAGCCGATGACGCCGCCGACGAGGTGGACGCCGATGACGTCGAGGGAGTCGTCGTAGCCGAACTTGTACTTGAGGCCGACGGCCATGGCGCACACCAGGCCGGAGACGGCGCCGATGGCGATCGCGCCGAGCGGGGAGCAGGAGCCGCCGGCGGGGGTGATGGCGACGAGGCCGGCGACGGCGCCGGAGGCCGCGCCGAGGGTGGTGAAGGAGCCGTGGCGCAGCTTCTCGTACGCGAGCCAGGCGAGCATGGCGGCGGCCGCGGCGACCTGGGTGTTGACGAACATCACCGCGCCGACGCCGTCGTCGTTGCCGAGCCAGGAGCCGGCGTTGAAGCCGAACCAGCCGAACCACAGCAGGCCCGCGCCGAGCATGACCAGGGGGAGGCTGTGGGGGCGCATCGGGTCCTTCTTGAAGCCGATGCGCTTGCCGATGACGAGGATGACGCCGAGGGCGGCCGCGCCTGCGTTGATGTGGACGGCGGTGCCGCCGGCGAAGTCGATGACGCCCATGTCGAAGAGCCAGCCGCCGGGGGCCCACACCCAGTGGGCGACCGGGAAGTAGACGACGGTGGCCCACAGGGCGATGAAGAGGGCCCAGGCGCTGAATTTGACGCGGTCGGCGAGGGCGCCGCTGATGAGGGCGGGGGTGATGATCGCGAACATCAGCTGGAAGACGGCGAAGACGTAGACCGGGACGGTGTAGCCGTCCCACAGCTCGGTGAGGCCGATGCCGCCGAGGCCGACGTAGTCGGAGGACCAGCCGACGAGGCCGCCGGAGTCGGCGCCGAAGGCGATGCTGAATCCGTAGAGCACCCACAGGACCGTGACGATCCCGAGGCTGATGAAGCTCATCATCAGCATGTTGAGGCTGCTCTTGACGCGGACCATGCCTCCGTAGAAGAAGGCGAGTCCCGGGGTCATCAGCATGACCAGGGCGGAGCAGATGAGCATGAACCCGGTGTTCGCGGCAGACAGCGTCGGGGCGTCTGCCGCGAGGGTCGTGATGGCTGGTGCCATCGGCGTCTCCTCGTCGTCGGTGCGTTCGCGTGCGGGCGACCGTGGAACCTGGGCGGGGCCCGGGGGCTGGCCGGTTATTGACCCAGAGATTCGCGCAGGCCGGTTTCCGGCGGCGCCGCCCGATGTTTCGCGCCCGTGACGAAGAGGTGCGGGCTGTTACGTGCCGATGAACGGGACCGCCGTCGCCGGCGGCGGGCCGGCGGCGCGGCGGGGCCGGCCGGCGGCGGGGGGACGGGGCCGGCCGCGGCACCACCCGGGAGTCCTGGCTGGGGGAGCCTGATCGGGCTTCACGGGGTGGCTGCCGCGGCCGGGGCCTTCGGGGGGACGGCCGCGGAGGCCGTCAGACGGCCTCCGCGGCCGGGGGCAGCGCGAAGGCGAGGTGGTCGGTCAGCCGGACGACCTCGGCGACGTCGCCGTACTCACGGGCGGCGGTGTCGACGGTCTTGCGGAGCCGGGTGTTCACCCTTTCGGACCGAACCTTTCCGGCCACCACGAGGGCGCGGTCGACGTAGGAGGCGGCCTGCTCGGGTTCGCGCTGGAGGAGGTGCACGGTGGCCATGCCGATGAGGTTGAGCGCGTACGAGCGCTGGTGCACCTCGTCCCGGCCGAAGAGCTCGACGGCGCGCTCCATGACGGGCGCGGCGAGCGAGGCGTACATGGGGCTGCGGCCGGCGACGTAGGCGAGGTCGCGGAAGGAGTGGGAGTTCTCGCCGTTGAGCTCCGCCTCGGAGAAGAAGCGGATCCAGTCGGGCTCGGGGGCGTCGCCGGGGCCGATGTCCTCGAAGGTGTCCTCGGCCATGCGGACGGCCCGCTTGCAGCGGCTGGGCTGGCCCATGTTGGCGTACGCGCGGGCCTCCATCGCATACAGCATCGCCTGGGTGCGGGGGCCGGCGCAGTCGCGGCTGCCGTACTGGGCCAGGTGGATGAGCTCCAGGGCGTCCTCCGGACGGCCCAGGTGGATCATCTGGCGGCTCATGTTGGAGAGGATGTACGAGCCGAGGGGCTTGTCGCCGGCCTCCTTCGCGGCGTGCAGCGCGAGGACGAAGTACTTCTGCGCGGTGGGGTGCAGGCCGATGTCGTAGCTCATCCACCCGGCGAGCTCGGCGAGTTCGGCGGCGACCTTGAAGAGCCTCTTCATGACGGGCGCGGGGTGGGTCTCCTGGAGCAGGTCGGTGACCTCGTGGAGCTGGCCCACGACGGCCTTGCGGCGCAGGCCCCCGCCGCACTGGGCGTCCCACTGGCGGAACATGACGGTCGTCGTCTCGAGGAGGTCGAGTTCCGGTTCGGACAGGCGCGGGGGCCGGTGGCCGCCGAGGGCCCCGCCGCCCTGGCCGCCCCGCGCGGCAGCGGGCTCGGCGGCCGGGGTGGGGACGAGCCAGCGCTGCATGGGCTCGATGAGGGCGGGGCCGGCGGAGAGGGCGAGGGAGGTGCCGAGGAAGCCGCGCCGGGCGAGCATGAGGTCGCTGCGGGAGAACTCCCCGAGGAGCTCCACCGTCTGCGGGCCGGCCCACGGCAGGTCGACCCCGGAGACGGAGGGGGTCTGGTGGGCGGTGCGCAGGCCGAGCTGCTCGATGGCGACGACGGAGCCGAAGCGCTCGGAGAACAGCTCCGAGAGGATCCTCGGGACGGGTTCGCGGGGCTGCTCGCCGTCGAGCCAGCGGCGCACCCGCGAGGTGTCGGTGCTGATGTGGTGGGCGCCCATCTGCCGGGCGCGCCGGTTGACCTGGCGGGCGAGTTCGCCCTTGGACCAGCCGCTGCGCACGAACCAGGAGGTCAGCTGCTCGTTGCGGGCGGCGGGCCCGGATCCGTCCGGTTGCCCGCTCGTTCCGCTTGCGCCGTTGCCGCCCACTGGAACGCCCCCATCCGCTCAGCCCTGTTCCTACGCAAACCCTGGCCGGGAGGGCAGGCGCCGCCAGGGGACCTTCACAGGTCCTTCACGCCTTGCCTCCGGCATAACCACGAACGGTACGCCTTCAGGGTCGGTCTACCGAAAGTAATCCTACGATCACCCGCACGGCGAGCCGGTTCGCCGAAACGCCACCATTCGCCACCCCCGTCAACGAACGCGCCACCCGCCAGGCGCGATTCACTGGGCGGTGGAGCAGAAGCGATCGGATGGACAGGAGTGCGCCCGGGGCGCGCGCGGCGTGGAGTGCGCCGGGCGGCACCACAGGGCAGGCCGCGCCCGGTCCCCCCGAACGTCGTAACCACCGGCGCGTCCGACCCGTTGGAGGGGGCATGGGCATGGGCTTCACGATCGGCGGCAGCCGCAGCACCAAGGAATTCCGCTCCGGGACGCGCCGCCGCGGGCGGACGTCGGAGTGCACGGCGGTCGCCGAGTACACGGGCCTGTGGGGCTGGGACGTGGTCCCCGGGGCGCGGGCGGCCGGCCCCCAGCGCGACTGCTCCTGCGGCCGCGCGGACTGCCCGGCCCCGGGCGCCCACCCGCTGCCGCTCGCCCCGACCGTCGCGGCCGGCGCCACCCTGGACGAGGTCACCGGGACGTGGGGCGAGTACCCGGGCGCCGCGGTGCTGCTGCCGGCGGGACGCGCCTTCGACGTCATCGAGGTCTCGCAGGAGGCCGGGCGCCGCGCCCTCGTCCGGCTGGAGCGGATGGGCCTGCCGCTCGGCCCGGTCACCGCGACCCCGGACGGGCGGGCGCAGTTCTTCGTGGCGCCCGGCGCCGCGGACGGGCTGCCTCAGCTGCTGTACCGGATGGGCTGGGACGACGCCGACCTGGACCTGCGCGCGCTGGGGCACGGCGCGTACGTGACCGCCCCGCCCTCGGACCACGCGGGCCTCGGCCCGGTCGGCTGGCTGCGCCCGCCGGCCCTGGACTGCGCCGGCAGCCCGCCGCAGGCCCGGCTGCTGCTGGGCACGCTGGCGTACATCTGCCACCGGCTGCGCCGCTAGAGCCTGTCGTCAAACTCCCGTCGTCGCCCGGAGGGCGGGAGTTTGACGACAGGCCCTGGCACTCCCGCCGTATGCCCGCCCCCGTACACGGCGGTGCCCCCGGTTCCGTCGGGAACGCGGGGGCACCGCCGTGTGCAGAGGCCGGTCAGTCGCCGATCAGGGCGTCGACGAAGGCCTGCGGCTCGAACGGCGCGAGGTCGTCGGGGCCCTCGCCGAGGCCGATGAGCTTGACCGGGACGCCGAGTTCGCGCTGCACCGCGACCACGATGCCGCCCTTGGCGGTGCCGTCGAGCTTGGTCAGCACGATGCCGGTGATGTCGACGACCTCCGCGAAGACGCGGGCCTGGGTGAGGCCGTTCTGCCCGGTGGTGGCGTCCAGCACCAAGAGGACCTCGTCCAGCGGGCCGTGCTTCTCCACGACGCGCTTGACCTTGCCGAGCTCGTCCATGAGGCCGGTCTTGGTGTGCAGGCGGCCGGCGGTGTCGATGAGCACGACGTCGGCGCCCTCGGCGATGCCCTCCTTGACCGCGTCGAAGGCGATCGAGGCCGGGTCGCCGCCCTCGGGCCCGCGCACCGTGCGGGCGCCGACGCGCTCGCCCCAGGTCTGGAGCTGGTCGGCCGCGGCGGCGCGGAAGGTGTCGGCCGCGCCGAGGACGACGCTGCGGCCGTCGGCGACGAGGACGCGGGCCAGCTTGCCCGTGGTGGTGGTCTTGCCGACGCCGTTGACGCCGACGACCATCACGACGCCGGGGGTGTCGGCGCCGCTCTCCGTCTTCACGGACCGGTCGAGGTCGGCCCCGACCAGGGCGACGAGCTCCTCCTTCAGCAGGGTGCGCAGCTCGGCGGGGGTGCGGGTGCCCAGCACCCTGACCCGCTCGCGGAGCCGGTCGACGAGCTCCTGCGTCGGCACGACGCCGACGTCGGCGACGAGCAGGGTCTCCTCGATCTCCTCCCACGTGTCCTCGTCGAGGTGCTCGCGGGACAGGAGCGTCAGCAGCCCCTTGCCGAGGGAGTTCTGCGAACGGGCGAGGCGCGCGCGCAGCCGGACCAGGCGGCCGGCGGTGGGCTCGGGAACCTCGATCGCGGGGGCGGCCGGGGCCTCGGCCTCGGCGACGGGCGCCTCGGGGGCGGCGGCCTCCGCCTCGGGGAGGCCGACCTCCTCGATCGTGCGGCGCTGCTCCTCCGCCGTCGTGGCGGCGTCCTCCCCCACCTGGGGTTCGGCGGGCGGGGCGGTGATGGTCGGCGTGCTGGGCGGCGCCGGCGGCGGCAGCTGCTTCTTCTTGCGGCTGCTGACCACGAGCCCGCTGACCGCGCCGACCGCGACCAGGGCGATGAGTACTACGGCAAGGATGAGGATGTCCATAACGGCTTCAGTATGCGCGAACCTCCGCCCGGCACCGGGGCCGCGCACCGGGACCTTCCCCGCCGTTCGTGCTTTTGCGGCGGAAACTACGATGAGGGTCGAATTCCCGAAAATCACCTCATCGGAGCACGTATGCCTGCCGAGACTCCCGACGGCGCGATAGAGACCCGGGGTCTGGAACCCGTCCCCGACGCGGAGCGCACCGGGCGCGTCCGCGAACTCGTCCCCACCTGGGTCGCCGCCAACATCAGCGTGCTGCTGCTGACCATGGGCGCCGGCCTGGTGATCTCCAACGGGCTCAACGTCTGGCAGGTCCTCGTCGTCGCCGTGGCCGGGCCGGTCGTCTCGTACGGGCTCGTCGGGCTGATCTCGCTGGCCGGCAAGCGCGGCGGCTCGCCCGGCATGGCGCTGTCGCGGGCCGTCTTCGGGCAGCGCGGCAACCTCTTCCCCGGCGCGCTGATCTGGGTCGCCCGCTGGGGCTGGGAGACCATCAACGCGGTCAGCGGCGCCTTCGCCCTGCTCACCGTCGTGGACCTGCTGTTCGGGGTGGAGAAGAACACCTTCCTGATCGTGGTGGCCCTGCTGCTCTTCGTGGGCTGCACGTTCCTGGTCTCGGGCCTCGGCATCAGCGCGCTGCGCGCCTGCTCGACCTGGTCGACGTACCTCTTCGGCGCGTTCAGCGTGCTCGTCCTCGGCTACCTGGTCGCCGAGACGGACTGGCGGGCCGTCTTCGACCGGCCGGCCGGCTCCACCGCGATGATGGTCGCCGGCATCGGCACGATCGCCGCGGGCGGCATCAGCTGGGTGCCGTCGGGCCCCGACTTCACCCGCTACCTGCCGCGCACGGCCTCCGCCCGCGGCGTGGTCGGCGCGACGGTCGGCGGCGCGGCCGTCGTCGTGATCCCGATGGTGCTGATGGGCGCCGTCATGGCGGTGGGCACCCCGGACCTGGCCTCCGCGCAGGACCCGGTCTCGTTCATCGGGGAGCTGCTGCCCGCCTGGATCGCGGTCCCGTACCTGCTGATCGCCCTCGTCGGCATGCTGCTGATCAACTCGATGTCCATGTACTCGGCCGGGTTCACTGCGCAGACCCTGGGCATCAACGTGCCGCGCGCGGCCGCGGTCAGCGTCAACGCCGCCATCAGCCTGGTGTTCGGCTTCCTGCTGATGGTCGTCGCGACGAGCTTCTTCGGCTCGTTCATCTCCTTCCTGACGCTGCTGGCGGTGGCCTTCTCCGCCTGGATCGGCGTGTTCGGCGCCGACATGCTGCGCCGCACCTCGTACGACGGGGAGGCGCTGATGGACACGACACGGACCAGCGCCTACTGGTACCGCGGCGGCTACGCCTGGCAGGCGATGGCCGCCTGGGGCGCGGCGCTCGCCGCGGGCCTGCTGTTCACCAGGGTGGACTGGTTCGCGGGCCCGCTCGCGGACACCTGGATCGGGGCCAACGGGCTGGGCTGGGCCGTCGGCATCCTCACCTCGGGCGTGCTGTACGCCGTCCTCCCGCGCCCGGCGGCGCCGCGGCCGGGCGGGCCGCAGGGCGGGGCGGGCGCGTCCCGGCCTGAGGCCGAGCCCGCAGGGGCCCTGTCCATCTGACGCCCCCTCGGCTACCGTCCCCCTTCGCCCGCGCACCGCATCCGGCGAAGGGGGACTTCCGCATGCCCGCCACCGTGGCCCGGTTCAACCTGGTCGACCCGCACGGCACGCCGCGGACCCTGTCGGCCCGCTACCGGGCTGCCCTGGAGATGGCCCGGTACGCGGACGACCGCGGCATCGACACCGTCCAGACGGAGGAGCACCACGGCACGGGCAACAACTGGCTGCCCTCCCCGCTGGCGTTCGCGGGCGCCGTCCTCGGGGCGACGCGGCGCATCACCGTCACCGTCTCGGCGATCATCGGCCCGCTGTACGACCCGCTGCGCGCGGCCGAGGACATCGCCGTCCTCGACCTGCTGAGCGGCGGGCGGCTCGTCACCGTCGCGGGCCTCGGCTACCGCCGGGAGGAGTACGAGCAGCACGGCGTCGACTGGGCCCGTCGCGGCCGGCTCCAGGACGAGCTGCTGGAGGCGCTGCTCGCCGCGTGGACGGGCGAGCCGTTCGCCTTCCGCGGCCGCACGGTGCGGGTGACGCCGGCGCCGTACACCCGCCCGCACCCGCCGCTGCTGGTCGGCGGCAGCTCGAAGGCGGCGGCGCGGCGCGCGGCCCGGCTGGGGCTGCCCTTCTTCCCGGGCGCGCACCTGCCGGAGCTGGCGGCGTACTACGCGGAGCAGCTCGCGGCGTACGGCCGGGAGGGGTTCTGCATGATGCCGTCGGCGCGGACGGCGCTGCTGCACCTCGCGGATGACCCCGACCGGGTCTGGGCCGAGCACGGCGCGTGCTTCCTGCACGAGGCGCGGGCGTACGCCTCCTGGCAGTCGGGGGGCGTGCGCAGTGCGGTGCGTTCGGCGGCGGGCTCGGTGGCGGAGCTGCGCGCCGAGGGCGTCTACCGGGTGCTGACGCCGGAGGAGGCGGTGGAGTACGCCCGGGGGGCGGAGAGCCTGGTGCTGCACCCGCTGTGCGGCGGGATGCCGCCGGACGAGGGCTGGCGGAGCCTGCACCTGATGTGCGAACGGGTGCTGCCCCGGCTCGGGAAGTGAGCCGGGGCAGCACCGCCTGCGTGAGGAGCGGGGTGGTGGCGGGGGATGGTTACCCCATCTCCTCCAACGCCTTGCCCTTGGTCTCCGGCACCCACTTGAGGATGAACGGGATCGAGAGCACGGCGAAGACGGTGTAGATCACGTAGGCGCCGGACAGGTTCCAGTCCGCCAGCGACGGGAACGTGACGGTGATGAGCCAGTTGGCGACCCACTGGGCCGCGGCGGCTACGCCGAGCGCGGCGGCGCGGATGCGGTTGGGGAACATCTCGCCGAGGAGGACCCACACCACGACGCCCCAGGAGAGCGCGAAGAAGAGCACGAAGGAGTGGGCGGCGACGAGCGCGACGGCGGCCTGGAGGTCGGGCATGGTGATGTCGTCGCCGGTGCCGGTCGTGTACGAGAACGCCCAGGCGGCGGTGCCGAGCGAGAGGGCCATGCCGACCGAGCCGATGAGGGCGAGCGGCTTGCGGCCGAGGCGGTCCACGAAGATCATCGCGATCACCGTGCCGACGATGTTGATGATCGACGTGGTGAACGAGTAGAGGAAGGAGCTCGAGGGGTCGATGCCGACGGACTGCCACAGCGAGGAGCTGTAGTAGAAGATCACGTTGATGCCGACGAGCTGCTGGAAGACCGACAGGCCGATGCCGACCCAGACGATGGGCAGCAGGCCGAAGCGGCCGCCGAGGAGGTCCTTGAAGGTGGACTTGTGCTCGGAGCGCATCGCGTGCTCGATCTCGGCGACGCGGGCGTCGAGGTCTGCGTGCGAGCCCTCGACCTCGGCGAGGACCTTGCGGGCCTGCTCGGTGCGGCCGGCCGAGATCAGGAAGCGGGGGGACTCGGGGATGACGAAGGACAGCAGCCCGTAGAGCACGGCCGGGACGACCATGACGCCGAGCATCCACTGCCAGGCCTCCAGGCCGGCGAGGTCGCCGCGCTGGTCGCCGCCCGCGAGGTTGAGGATGGCCCAGTTGACCAGCTGGGAGACGGCGATGCCGATGACGATCGCGGCCTGCTGGAAGGAGGCCAGGCGGCCTCGGTAGGCGGGCGGGGAGACCTCGGCGATGTAGGCGGGGCCGATGACCGAGGCCATGCCGATGCCGAAGCCGCCGACGATGCGCCAGGCGGCCAGGTCCCACAGGGCGAACGGCAGGGCGGAGCCGATGGCGCTCGCGGTGAAGAGGACGGCGGCGATCTGCATGCAGCGGATTCGGCCGATCCGGTCGGCGATGCGGCCGGCGGTGGCGGCGCCGAGCGCGCAGCCGATCAGGGCGGCCGCGATGACCTGGGCCAGGGCCTCGGACCCGACGTCGAAGCGGTCGCGGATGGCGACGACGGCGCCGTTGATGACCGAGCTGTCGTAGCCGAAGAGGAAACCGCCCATCGCGGCGGCCGCGGTGATGAAGATGACGTGCCCGAGGTGGTCGGACCGGGCGGCGCGCCCTCCGTCCGGAGCCGGCGCCTTCTCTGTGCTGCTGCTCAAGGTGTGCTCCTGTGCCCTGCTGCGACGGCGGGCGGGTGGGGTGTTTTTTCCTTCCAGTGGGGCACAGGTCTACAACCGGCACCACTCGAAGGGAAGAGGCGGCGCAGCGAGCTTATGTGTTCATTTCTTGAAGTCAATACCCAGAGGTGAACTCGAACGAAAGGTTATGTGCCTCGAATGCCGTGACCTGCTGGGACGCACCCTGGGCAGAGGCTTCACTTCTTGAAGGTCCGGGGCTGAGAAAGAGGCTCGGAGTCACCCGGACGGCTCAGCGGAGCCGCTGGCTGATCACCTTCGAGACGCCGTCGCCCTGCATGGAGACGCCGTAGAGGGCGTCGGCGACCTCCATCGTGCGCTTCTGGTGCGTGATGACGATCAGCTGCGAGCTCTCCTGGAGCTCCTCCATGATCCTGATCAGCCGCTGGAGGTTGGTGTCGTCGAGCGCCGCCTCGACCTCGTCCATCACGTAGAACGGGCTCGGCCGGGCCTTGAAGATCGACACCAGGAGGGCGACGGCGGTCAGCGACCGCTCCCCGCCCGACAGCAGCGACAGCCGCTTGACCTTCTTGCCCGGCGGGCGGGCCTCGACGTCGACCCCCGTGGCGAGCATGTCGTCCGGGTCGGTGAGCACCAGTCGGCCCTCGCCGCCGGGGAAGAGCCGCGCGAAGACGCCCTCGAACTCGCGTGCCGTGTCGTGGTAGGCCTCGGTGAAGACCTGCTCGACCCGCCGGTCGACCTCCTTGACGACCTGGAGGAGGTCGGAACGGGTCCGGCGGAGGTCCTCCAGCTGCTCGCTCAGGAACTTGTGCCGCTCCTCCAGGGCCGCGAACTCCTCCAGCGCCAGCGGGTTGACCTTGCCGAGCTGCTGATAGGCGCGCTCGGCGGCCTTCAGCCGCTTCTCCTGCTCGGCGCGCACGAAGCGGCCGGGCCGGTTGCGGGGGTGCTCCGGGTCCTCGGGGAGCGCCTCGCCCTCCGCGGGCGGGCTCGGCGGGACCGGCTGGTCGGGCCCGTACTCGGCGGTGAGCGACTCGGCGCCCATGCCGAACTCCTCCAGGGCCCGGGCCTCCACCTGTTCGATCCGCAGCCGCTTCTCGGCGCCGAGAACCTCCCCGCGGTGCACGGAGTCGGTGAGCTTGTCCAGCTCCGCCTTCAG
The DNA here is from genome assembly GCF_014649915.1 of Streptomyces toxytricini. Classification (GTDB taxonomy): domain Bacteria; phylum Actinomycetota; class Actinomycetes; order Streptomycetales; family Streptomycetaceae; genus Streptomyces; species Streptomyces toxytricini. The sequence goes on from NZ_BMTY01000021.1 coordinate 121,820, forward strand.
GTCGCGGCCGCGGGTGCGGGCTTCGCCGAGCTCGCGTTCGCGCACGGCCTTGGCCTCCTCGGCGGCCGCACGCTCCTCCTGGGCGCGGCCGAGGGAGACCTCGATGTGCGCGAGCAGCTGGCGGGCGCCGTCGGCGACGGCGCGGGCGACCCCGGCCTCCCGGCGCAGCCGCTCGCGGCGGGCCGCGGCCCGGGCCCGCGCCTCGCGTTCGGCGCGGGCGCCCCGGTCGAGGGCGTCGGCCCGGCCGGCCAGGGCCTTGACCCGCTCCTCGTGGGTACGCAGCTGCAGGCGCGCCTCCATCTCGGTCTGGCGGGCGTTGGCCCCGTCGGCGGCGAGCCGGTCGCGCACGGCGGTGTCGGGCTCCTCCTCGGCTTCGCCGTGGCTCTCCTCGGCGGCGGCCAGCCGTTCGGCGCATTCCTGGGCCTCCGCCAGCGCCTCCTCCAGCGCGGCCCGCGCCTTCTCGGCGGCGGCGGCGCTGCGCTCGGCCTCGCCGGAGGCGCCCTTCGCCTGGCCGGCGAGCCGGCCGAGCTGCTGGGCCGTTCCGGCCCGGGCCTGCTCGGCGGCCCGGCGCCGCTCCCCGAGTTCCTCGACGCGGGCGGCGCAGACCCGGCGGTGCTCCCGCGCGGCCTCCTGGGCGGCGGCCAGCTCCCGGCACTGCCCGTCCAAGCGGTCGAGCTCGGCCGCGGCCTCGTCGACGGCGGCCTGCACCTCGATGAGGCTGGGCGCACCGGCGGACCCGCCGTGCGCGAGGTGCGCCGCGAGCACGTCCCCGTCCCGGGTCACGGCCACCGCGTCGGGCCGCGCCGCAAGGAGCGCCTCGGCCTCGCCGAGATCGGCGACGACGTAGTGCCCGTGCAACACCCGGGCGACGGCCCGCACGAGCCCGGCGTCCCCGTGTACGAGCCCCCCGGCGGGCGTCCCGAACAGCGCGTCCGCGCCCAGCGGGCCGCCTTCGGCTGCGGAATCCCAGCCCCCGGTGCCGGCCCCCGCGACATCGGCCGCCGAGGCCGCAGCGCCCTCGGGAGCGACCGCGGTGACGTGACGTCCGCCCGGAGCGACTGGAGCCGCCGGCACACCCGCGGCTTCGCCGACGGCCGGGAACCCGGGCGCGGCAGGGGAGCCCCCGCAGGCGGCAGGGTCGCCGGCCCGGCGGCCGGCCGACGCGGGCGGGCCCGCCGGGACAGCCGGGGAATCGGGTGCGGCCGGCCCGGCCGGACCCCCTTCGAGCATGGCAGCGGCACTTGCCTGGCCTCCGCCGGACAGGGTCGGCCCCGCCGGGGAGCCTTGGAACTCCTGGGGGGCGGGAACGGCCGCGGCACCTGCGGCGGTCGCAGGGTCGCCGGCTTGGCGGCCGGCCGGCACGGTCGGGCCCGCCCCGACGGCCGCACATACGGCAGCGGCCGGTGCGCCCTCGGCAGCGGCCGGGACCCCGGCTTGGCCACCGGTCGGCACGGTCGGGCCCGCCCCGACGGCCGGAGATCCGGGGGCGGCCGGGGCAGCCGGGGAGGTCCCAGGGTCGCCGGCCCGGCGGCCGGCCGGCACGGTGGGGGCGGCCGAAGGGTTCTGTTCGGGGGCTGGGAGCCGGTCCCCGGCGGGAGACGGGAGCGCGGGCCGGCCGGGTACGGCCGGGGCCGTGATCAAAAACGAGGCGCGGCCTGCGTCCGTGGCGCGCAGGTGGCGGATGGCTCGGGCCGCTGCGGAGGGGGAGTCCGCCGCCAGGGCGTCGGCCGAGGCGCCGAGGGCCGCCGCCACCGCGGCTTCCCAGCCGGGGGCCACCGTGAGGCGTTCCGCGGCCGGGCCGAGCAGGCCGGTCAGCCGGTCGCGGGCGGCCAGGGCCGCGCCGGTGCCGTCCTTGCGGCGCAGGCCCAGGGCGAGGGCGTCCCGCCGGGCCGCGACCGCCGCGCGGGAGCGTTCCGCGGCCGTCGCCGCGTCCCGGGCCGCGGCGAGCGCCGCCTCCGCCTCCGCGAGCTCCGCCTTCGCGGCCTCGTGCTCGCCGTCGGCCGAGGGCTCCTCCAGCCCGCCGACCTCCTCGGCCAGGGCCTCGTACTCCTCCTGCGCGGCATGCGCCCGCTGCCGGGCCGCGTCGCGCGCGGCGGCCAGCCGGTCGGCCTCCGCCTGGGCGGCCCCGGCCCGCGAGCGGGCGGCGCCGAGCCGCCCGGTCAGCCGGGCCAGGCCCTCGCGCCGGTCGGCGATGGCCCGCGCGGCGTCGCGCAGCCGCCGCTCCTCCTCGGCGAGGGCCCGCTCCAGTTCGGCACGGTGCGCGGAGGTGTCCTCCAGGGCCCGCGAGGCCGCCTCCAGCGCCGCCGCCAGCTCCGCCTCCTGTTCGCGGATGCGGGCGGCCTCGCGCTCCATGTCCTCCGGGTCGCGGCCCCGCCGCTCCTCCTCCTCCTGCGGCGCGGACGCCGACCGGACGCGGGCGTCGGCCAGGGAGGCCGTCCCGCGGACCCGCTCGGCCAGCTGCGACAGCTCGTACCAGGTCTGCTGGGCGCGCTGCAGCCGCGGAGCCAGGCAGCGCACGGCCTCCTCCAGCTCCGCCTCCCGGCGGACGGCGTCGGCGAGCTGCGCCTCGGCGGCGTCCTTGCGCTCCTTCAGCGCGGCCTCGTCGGCGAGCTCGGCCTGCAGCGCGGCCCGCAGTGCCACCAGGTCGTCCGCGAGGAGGCGCAGCCGGGCGTCGCGCAGGTCGGCCTGGATGACGGCGGCTCGGCGGGCGACGGCGGCCTGCCGCCCCAGCGGCTTGAGCTGCCGGCGCAGCTCCTCGGTGAGGTCCTGCACGCGGGAGAGGTTGGCCTGCATCGCGTCGAGCTTCCGCAGCGCCTTCTCCTTGCGCTTGCGGTGCTTGAGGACGCCGGCCGCCTCCTCGATGAACGCGCGGCGCCCCATCGGGTCGGCGTGCAGGACGGAGTCCAGCTGGCCCTGCCCGACGATGACGTGCATCTCGCGGCCGATGCCGGAGTCGGAGAGCAGCTCCTGGATGTCGAGGAGGCGGCAGGTGTCGCCGTTGATCTGGTATTCGCTGCTGCCCCCGCGGAACATGATCCGCGTGATGGTGACCTCGGCGTACTCGATGGGCAGGGCGCCGTCGGAGTTGTCGATGGTCAGCGAGACCTCGGCCCGCCCGAGCGGCGGGCGGCCGGTCGTCCCGGCGAAGATGACGTCCTCCATCTTCCCGCCGCGCAGCGACTTCGCGCCCTGCTCGCCCATGACCCAGGACAGCGCGTCCACCACGTTCGACTTGCCGGACCCGTTGGGGCCCACCACGCAGGTGATGCCCGGCTCGAAGCGCAGGGTGGTCGCGGACGCGAACGACTTGAAGCCGCGCAGGGTCAGGGACTTGAGGTGCACGCCGCCGGACTCTACCTTTCGCGTTCGGTTTCACCCGCGAAGGTGCAGGGCAGGAGTCTGGCCGAGCCCCGGCGGGGGCCGCTCTGCGAGGAGGGGGCGGGGAAAGGAAAGAAGGGACGCCGAAGCGTCCCTTGCAGTTTCGTGCGGGGCTGGAATCGAGCGACGATGAGCGCGGATCAGGTGAGCGCAGGCTCCGCCTGGGGTACGTCGATGTCGATGCGGTCCAGCAGCGAGTCTCCGTGCTGAGCGGCGGCCGCGTTCAGCGCGTCGTTTTCGGACTGAATCCGTACGAGCTCGGACTCGAGGTCCTGTACGCGCTGCTGAAGCCGTCGCATCTCGGCGAGGAGTCGCGGGTCGGAACCGCCGACGTAACCGAGAAGCGCCTTTGCCATGATGGATGGTCCTCCACACTGAGTGACCGACCGAAGCGGTGTGGGTCGTGAGGGTTCGCACCCGCGGATGTCCGACAGCGACTGTCAGTCACTGCGCTTAACTCTGCCAGCACTGCCAAACAGCTAGGGTGCGCGGGGCTTCCAGCGTCTCACCAAAAAGTTTGACGGTCAACACGATCACGCCCCGTATCGGCGGGCAGGCCGGTTCGCGCAGAGGATGTGGAGATCGTCCGCTCTTCCGAGCCTTCCACGCCCGCGCCGGCCCGGCAACGCGTCGGGCGCGAACGTGCAGATCCGGAGCCGTGCGGGCCGCTTCCGGGTGTGATCAGTACATGATCAGCCGGTAGGTCAGCGGATCGCGAAGCCTTCGTAGCCGCCCCGCGGCGTGCCCCAGATTTCCGTCACCCCGTCGACCCTGCCGGGCGTGTCGCCGGAGCGGAGCCAGTCCAGCAGCCGGTGGCAATTCTCACGTTGACCTTCGGCCACGACCTGCACTCGCCCGTCGTCCAGGTTCAGGGCGAACCCGGTGACCCCGCCGATCTCCAGCGCATTGGCCCTGGTGAACCAGCGGAAGCCCACTCCCTGTACACGGCCGCGCACCCAGGCGGTCAGGCGGACATCTTCGCTCATGCGCGAACGCTATCCGCCCGGACCCCTTCCGACCGCACCGCCCCCGGGACGCCTTCGCGTACAGTCACGCCTCAATGAACTCACCCGTTTGGGCGAATTCAGGACGATCTTCGACCCGCGAGGAAGGTACGCCGGATGGGACGCCACCGACTCCACGCCGCGCCGCGCCCCGGCGGCGCTCGCCGCACCGCCGTCCGCTCCGGCCTGCTCGGCGTCTCCGTGGCCGTCGTCCTCGGCACCGCCGCGGTGACGACGGGCACGGTGCCCGTCGGCGACTCCTTCCCGTACGTGGGCGTCTCCTCCGACCGCGACGGCCGCGGTGCCCAGGCGAAGCCGGCGGCCACGCCGCGCAGCGCGCCCGCCCAGCAGCAGGGCGGCCTGGCCAACCTGTCGGGCCGCGCGTCCAGCGCCCCGGAGGCCGCCTCCCCCTCCCCGTCGGCCCCGCCCTCCCCCTCCGCCTCGCCGACCCCTTCCGCCTCCCCCTCCCCCGCGGCCTCCCCCAGCCCGACCGCCCAGGTACCGGAGCCGGAGAAGAGCGCCGCGCCGAAGCCGGCCGCGCCGAAGCCGCCGGCCCCGAAGCCGCCCGTCCCGCCGGCCGAGCCGTCCGACGGCCACTCCGCCGAGGAGGCGGCCGTGCTGGCCCTGGTCAACCAGGAGCGCGCGCAGGCGGGCTGCGGCCCGGTCCGCGCCAACCCGCCGCTCGCAGCGCTGGCGGGGGCGTTCAGCAAGGACATGGCCGCCCGCGGCTTCTTCTCCCACACCGACCCCGACGGCCGCAGCCCCTGGGACCGCGCCTCGGCCGCCGGCATATCGGGCCTCGGCGGCGAGAACATAGCCCGCGGCCAAGGCGACGCCGATGCCGTCATGAAGGCGTGGATGAACAGCCCCGGCCACCGCGCCAACATCCTGAACTGCGAGTTCCGCACCCTCGGCGTCGGCGCCCACTTCGCGGCCGGCGGCCCTTGGTGGACGCAGAACTTCGGCTTCTGACGCAGCCCGCCCGGCCCCGCCGACAGCACGGAGCACCACCCGCCGGAAAGCGCACCCCGTAACGACAGCGCTGTGCGGCGTTAAGCTGGCGGCATGGAGACGACGACTGGCCTGCCGTTCGACGCGTTCGCCCGCGCCTGCCCCTCGCGGGAGACGCTGGAGCACGTCACCGGCCGCTGGGGAAGCCTCACCATCGGCGCCCTGCGCGACGGCTCCTGCCGCTTCAACGAGCTGCGCCGCAAGGTGGACGGCGTCAGCGAGAAGATGCTCTCCCAGACCCTCCAGGCCCTGGAGCGCGACGGCATCGTCCGCCGCGACGCACAGCCGGTGAACCCGCCGCGCGTCGACTACGAGCTCACCCCGCTCGGCATCGAGGTCGCGGACCGGCTGCTCGGCCTCATCCACTTCCTGGAGGGCAGCATGCCGCAGGTGCTGTCCGCCCGGGAGTCCTACGACGCCGCGCGCGGCGGCCGCTGACAGCGCGGGCAGAAGTAGCTCGACCGGTTCATCCACGGGCGGCGGCGCATCGGCGTGCCGCACCGCCGGCACGGCTGGTCCTCCCGCCCGTACGCGTCCAGCGAGCGGTCGAAGTAGCCGGACTCCCCGTTGACGTTGACGTAGAGGCTGTCGAAGCTGGTGCCGCCGACCGCCAGCGCCGCGTTCATCACATCCCGGACATGGCCGAGGAGTTCCGTGCTCCGGGGGCGCGTGAGGGTGGCGGTGGGCCGCTCGTAGTGCAGCCGGGACCGCCACAGCGCCTCGTCCGCGTAGATGTTCCCGACTCCGCTGATCAGCGACTGGTCCAGCAGCGCCCGCTTCAGGGTGGTCCGCCTGGCGCGCAGCGCGCGATGGTAGACCGCCTCGTCGAAGAGCGGGTCCAGGGGGTCGCGGGCGATGTGTGCGATCACGTCGGGCAGGCCGTCGGCGGTGGTCGCGTGCAGCGAGAGCCCGCCGAAGGTGCGCTGGTCGACGAAGCGGAGCTCGGTGCCGGCGCCGTCCGCGAAGCGCACCCGGATCCGCAGGTGCCTCTCGTCGGGGGTGTCCTCGGGCTGGACCAGCAGCTGCCCGCTCATGCCTAGGTGGCCGAGGACGGACAGATCCCGCCCCTCCAGGGGAAGCCACAGGTACTTGCCGCGCCGCTGCGGCACGCCGATGGTCTCGCCGCGCAGCCGGTCCGCGAAGTCCGCGCCGCCGGCGGTGTGCCGGCGGACGGCGCGCGGGTGCAGCACCTCCACGGAGCCGACGGTCCGGCCGGCGACCCACCGAGCGAGGCCCCGCCGCACCACTTCGACCTCGGGCAGCTCGGGCACGGTGTTCCTCCTGGCGGGCGCTTCTGCGGTGCTCTGCCCGCGAGCCTACCGGCCCGCCCCGCACGGCCGCCGGGCTCCCCCGGATACGGCTCCGCCCGCCCCTGCGCGGCAGGAGCGGGCGGAGCCGAAGGAGCAGGAACCCGCCGGCGTCAGACCTGCGGCGCGGATTCGGCGGGGGTCGGCGACCCGCCGTCCGCGGCGGCCGCCTCGGCGGCCTTCCGCTCGTCCGCGGCGGCGCGGATGCCGCGCCACGCGGACTCCGCCGCCTGCTGTTCCGCTTCCTTCTTGCTGCGGCCGGTGCCGGTGCCGTACGAGACACCACCGACGCGGGCGGCAGCAGTGAACGTCTTCTCGTGGTCCGGACCGGTCTCGGTGACGAGGTACTCGGGCACGCCGAGGCCCTCGGCCGCCGTCAGTTCCTGGAGGCTGGTCTTCCAGTCCAGGCCGGCCCCGAGGTTGGAGGACTTCTCGATCAGCGGGTCGAAGAGCCGGTGCACCAGCTCCGAGGCCGCGTCGAGTCCCTTGTCGAGGTAGACCGCGCCGATCACCGCTTCGAGGGTGTCCGCGAGGATGGAGGCCTTGTCCCGGCCGCCCGTGCCCTCTTCGCCCCGGCCGAGCCGGATGAACGAGCCGAGGTCGAGGCCGCGCCCCACTTCCGCCAGCGCACGCGAGTTGACCACCGCGGCCCGCAGTTTGGCCAGCTGGCCCTCGGGCAGGTCGGGGTGGGTGTTGTACAGCGTGTCCGTGACCACCAGGCCGAGGACGGAGTCCCCCAGGAACTCCAGGCGCTCGTTGGTGGGCAGGCCGCCGTTCTCGTAGGCGTAGGAGCGGTGGGTCAGTGCACGCACCAGAAGGGCGGACTCGAGTCGATACCCGAGCCGCCCTTCCAGAAGCGTGTGGGACGAGGCCGCGTTGTTACTGTCTGCCTGCTTTTCAGCGTTGGACAGTTCAGACATTGCGCCTCTCACCAGCCGCTCAGACCTCGAGGACCTGGCGCTTGTTGTAGGTGCCGCAGCTCGGGCACGCGATGTGCTGCTGCTTCGGCTCCTGGCAACGCTCACACGAAACCAGGGTGGGGACCGCAGCCTTCCACTGCGACCGGCGGTGGCGCGTGTTGCTGCGCGACATCTTCCGCTTCGGAACAGCCACGGCTACTTCTCCTGCTTCTCGGCGGCGCTCTGAACGTCGTCAGATGCAGTGCCGCTCATGTTGTCCTTCTCGCCGTCCTGATCGGTCACGACGAGTTCCTGCAAAGCCGCCCAACGGATGTCGACGGCGTCGTGGTGGTGCTCCGGGTCCTCGTTCAGGCTGGTCCCGCATTCGGGGCACAGACCGAGACAGTCCTCCCGGCACACCGGCTGCAGCGGCAGTGCGAGCACCACCGCGTCCCGCAGCACGGGTTCGAGGTCGAACAAGCCGTCCTCAAGGTGGAGCGTGTCCTCGTCGTCCTCGGCGTCGTCGGCCGGCTCCGCCTTGGGGCGGCCCCGGTCGTCGGCGTCAGGGTACGAGAACATCTCCTGGAAGTCCGCCTTGAGCTCGCGCCCGACGGACTCCAGACACCTTACGCACTCCCCCTCGGCCGATGCACGGACGGTGCCTGTGACGAGCACCCCTTCCATGACCGACTCCAAGCGGAGGTCGATCTTCAGCGGCGCACCCTCCGGCACGCCGATGACCCCGGCCAGACCGAGGTCCGCCGGAGCCGGGATCTCGCGGGACAGCCGCTGCATGGCACCAGGACGCCGACCCAGCTCGTGCGTGTCGAACACGAGGGGGTTGCGGTGGTCGAGGCGGGTGTTCAGGGCCGTTCCTGCTTTCGGGAATCGCTGAAGATCGAGAACGCCGCCGCTCACGGGCAGCGCGGATCGCGACGGATACGCGCGACCGAACAGTCAGGATACCCGCAGCCCCGCCCTGTGCCCAATCCGGGTCAGCGCCCCTGTTCGTACTGGCGCAGCTGGTCCAGGTTGATCATGCTCGTGTCGAAGAAGCTCGTCTCGTCCAGGGCCGCCTGCTGCTGCGGGTACGGGTACCCGGCCGCGCCCGGCGCCCCGTACGCGGCGTACGGGTCGGGCTGTCCGCCGTACGCCGCGGCGTAGGGGTCGGCCTGCGGGACGGGCTGCTGCCCGTACGCGTACGGGTCCTGGTAGGCGTAGCCGTCCTGCCCGCCCGGCTGCGGGTAGCCGTACCCTCCGTACATCGGCTCGGACGCCGCCTGCGCGGGGATCGCCGCGGCCGGCGCCGCCGGGGGCTCCGGCTCCGCGAGGCCCGCGAGGAAGTCCGCGTCGCTCGCGGCGCGGGAGGGCTGCGCCCCCTCGGCGTCCCGGGCGGCCAGGTGCGCGCCGAGGTCGTCCGCGGGGAGCCGGCCCAGCAGCTTCTGGCGGCCGCGGCCGACCGCCTCCAGGGTCTTGGCCAGCACCGCCTCGATGGTGGCCAGCTTCGCGTCGGCGTACGCGTCGGCCTGCCGGCGGAGGGTCTCCGGGTCGCCGTCGGGCTCCGGCGCGTCCGGGTCCGGTCGGCCCTCGTCGTCCAGGCCGGGGCCGCGGCCCAGCAGCTTCTCCCGGCCGCGGTCGACCGAGCCGAGGGTCTTGGTCAGCACGGCCTCGAAGTTGGCGAGCTTGGCGTCGACGTAGTCGTCGGCCTGGGCGCGGACCTCCGCGGCCTCCCGGGCGGCCTGCGCCAGGATCCGGTCGGCCTCGTCCCGGGACAGGCGGGCCACCTCCGAGTCGGAGACCAGAGCGGCGCGCTGGGCGTGCGCGGCCCCGACGATCCGCTCCGCCTCCCGGCGGGCCTCCTCGACGACCTGCTCCCGGCCGCCGAGCACCTCCTCCGCGCGGGCGAGGGAGCCGGGCAGCGCCTCCCGCAGCTCCTCCAGCCGGGCGAGCAGCTCGGCGCGGTTGAGGACGCAGGAGGCCGACATGGGCATGGACCGGGCGCCGCCGACGGCCGCGACGATCTCGTCGAGCTTCTTGTGGACGTCCATGGCGGCTCGCACTCTCTCGGCCTCGGGGCGGTTCCTGAGACGGACGGGACGACTGTAAGGCCACGGGGGCGGCGCCCGACAGCGAACGGCGGCGCCTTCGCCCGGTCAGCGTTCGGCGAGCCGGGCGGTGAGCGCCGCGTGCACGTGCGGCGGGAGCAGGTGGGAGACGTCGCCGCCCCAGGCCGCGACCTCCTTGACCAGGGAGGAGGACAGGAAGCTGTACGTCGGGTTGGTCGGCACGAACAGCGTTTCGACGCCGCTGAGCCCGATGTTCATCTGGGCCATCTGGAGTTCGTAGTCGAAGTCGCTGACGGCGCGCAGGCCCTTGACGATCGCCGGGATGTCGCGCTGCTTGCAGAAGTCGACGAGGAGCCCGTGGAAGGACTCGACCTCGATGTTGCCGTACTCGGCGGTCGCCTCGCGGATGAGCTCGATCCGCTCGTCGACGGTGAACAGCCCCTTCTTGGACTGGTTGATCATCACGGCGACGTGGACGACGTCGTAGAGCCGGGAGGCCCGGCCGATGATGTCCAGGTGCCCGTTGGTGACGGGGTCGAAGGACCCCGGACAGACGGCGCGGCGCAACTTGGTCCCCTTGTTCTCCGGTGCGGGCATCATGACTCTTCGCTGGTGGAGGCGGCGCGGCCGTACCAGAGGGTGCCTTCGCCGTACTTGCGGGAGCGCAGCGGCTCGAACCCCTCCGGCCACGGGAACGCTCCGCTCCTGGTGCCGCGCTCCACGGTGACGAGCGCGCCGTCCGCGATCCAGCGGTTGGCGCGGAGTGTGAGGAGGATCTCGCCAAGATCGCCGTGGGTGACGGCGTACGGCGGGTCGAGGAAGACGACGTCGTACGGCTCCCCCGCGGCGGGCACGGCGACGACCTGCTCGGCGCGGCCGGCCCTGAACTCGGCGCCGGGCAGGCCGAGCGTGCGGATGTTGTCGCGGATGGCCTTGGCGGCCTTGGCGTCGGTTTCGACGAGCAGGGCGTGCTCCGCGCCGCGCGAGAGGGCCTCCAGGCCGACGGCGCCGGAGCCCGCGTAGAGGTCGAGGACGCGGGCCCCCTCGACGCCGTGCAGCGACTCCCAGGTGGAGAACAGGCCTTCGCGCATCCGGTCCGAGGTCGGCCGGGTGCCCGTGCCGGGGGGCACGGCCAGCCGTCGCCCGCCGGCGCTGCCGGCGATCACGCGGGTCATCTGGGGTCCTTCGGTACGGCGGCAGGGGCTGCTGCGCGGGGCCGGCGGTGTGCCGCGGTCCCGCGGCGGCCGCCGGGCTCCGCCGGCCGCCGCGAGGTCCACGATAGGTCGTGGGGCGGCGCCGCACCGGCCCGGCCCCGCTGCGGGCGGGGGCGGGGCGCCGCCGTACGGGTGGCGGCCGGTGCGGTCAGCCCTTCTCCAGGTACTGCTCCCGATCGGCGTCCAGCAGCGCGTCCAGGGCGCCCCGGAGGCCCGGGAGCCGTTCCAGCTCCGGGTCGGCGGCGACGACGCGGGCGGCCTCCTCGCGGGCCTGGGCGATGACCTCCTCGTCCTCGATGACGGCGAGCATCCGCAGGGAGGAGCGCACTCCCGACTGGGCCTGGCCGAGGACGTCGCCCTCGCGGCGCTGCTCCAGGTCGATGCGGGATAGCTCGAAGCCGTCCAGGGTGGCGGCGACGGCGGCGAGGCGGGCGCGGGCCGGGCTCGCCTCGGGCATCTCGCTGACGAGGAGGCACAGGCCGGGGGCGGAGCCGCGGCCGACGCGGCCGCGCAGCTGGTGCAGTTGGGAGACGCCGAAGCGGTCGGCGTCCATGATGACCATGACGGTGGAGTTCGGGACGTTCACGCCGACCTCGATGACGGTGGTGGCGACCAGCACCTGGACCTCGCCGGCGGCGAAGCGCCGCATGACGGCGTCCTTGTCGGCGGGGTCCATCCTGCCGTGGAGCACCTCCACCGACAGTCCGGCGAGCGGGCCCCGGGACAGCTGCTCGGCGACGTCGAGGACGGCGAGCGGCGGGCGCCGGTCGGCCTCTTCCGCAGCCTGCTTCTTCCTGGGGTCGTCCTCCCCGTCGCCGATGCGCGGGCAGACCACGTACGCCTGGTGGCCCTTCTCCACCTCCTCGCGGACCCGCTCCCAGGCCCGGGTGAGGAAGTGCGGCTTGTCCTTGGCGGGGACGACGTGGGTGGCGATCGGGGAGCGGCCCGCGGGCAGCTGGTCGAGGACGGAGGTCTCCAGATCGCCGAAGACGGTCATGGCGACGGTGCGCGGGATCGGGGTGGCGGTCATCACCAGGAGGTGCGGGGGCTGCCTGCCCTTGGAGCGCAGCGCGTCGCGCTGCTCCACCCCGAAGCGGTGCTGTTCGTCGACGACGACGAGCCCGAGGTCGTGGAACTGCACCTTGTCCTCGATGAGGGCGTGGGTGCCGATGACGATGCCGGCCTCGCCGGTGACGAGGTCCAGCAGCGCCTGGCGGCGGGCGGGCACCCCCATCGATCCGGTGAGCAGCACGACCTTGGTGCCCTGGTCGGAGCCGCCCAGCATGCCGCCCTCGGCGAGCTCGCCCATCATCTCGGTGATCGAGCGGTGGTGCTGCTGGGCGAGGACCTCGGTGGGCGCGAGCATCGCGGCCTGCCCGCCGGCGTCGACGACGGCGAGCATGGCCCGCAGCGCGACCATCGTCTTCCCGGAGCCGACCTCGCCCTGGAGGAGGCGGTGCATGGGGTGTTCGGTGGCCAGATCGTCGAAGATCTCCCGGGAGACGGCCTGCTGGCCCGCGGTGAGGGTGAAGGGGAGCCTGGCGTCGAAGGCGTCGAGCAGGCCGCCCGGGGCGGGGCGGCGGGCGACGGCCGGCAGCTGGGCGTCGGCGTGGCGCCGGCGGGCCAGCGCGACCTGGAGGACGAAGGCCTCGTCCCACTTCAGGCGCCGGCGGGCGTCCTCGATGTCGGCCTTGGTGGCCGGCCGGTGGATCTTGAGCAGGGCCTCGGTGAGCGGGACCAGGCCGCGGCCTTCGCGCAGGGCGGCCGGCAGCGGGTCCACGGCCTCCCGGGCGCCGGGCAGTACGGCGTCCACGCACTTGGCGATCTTCCAGGACTCCAGTTTCGCGCAGGCCGGGTAGATCGGGATCAGCTGGTTGGCGAAGGCGGTGGCGGCGTCCCGGTCGGAAGCGTCCGCGCCGAGCGGCTCGTAGGCCGGGTGGGCCAGTTGGAGCTTGCGGTTGAACATGGAGACCTTGCCGGCGAACATCGCGCGGCTGCCGGGCAGCAGCTCCTTGTGCGGCTTGTGCACGCCGGCGCCGAAGAAGACCAGCTGGAGGCGGCCGCTGCCGTCGGTGATGGTGACCTCCAGACGTTTGCCGCGGCCGCCGTTGAAGGTGTGGATGCGCGCGTCGGCCACCTGCGCGACGACGGTGACGTGCTCGTCGAGCTGGTCGGCGAGTCCCGCGAGGGAGGTCAGCTCGCCGCGCTCGGCGTACCGCCTCGGATAGTGGTGGAGCAGGTCGAGGGCCGTGTGCAGGCCGAGCTGTTCGGCCAGCACCTTGGCGGTGGCGGGGCCGAGCGTCTTCTTGAGGTCTTCGTCGAGCGCGGGCACCCGTTCATTGCACACCATGGCGCCGACACCGCGGCTATTCGACCCCGATCAGCAGCGGGGCGGAGTGCCGGCCGCCCTGGTAGGTGACGGTGTCGACCGCGAGGTGCCCGTGCTGGACGTACGCCTCCAGCCGCTCGGCGAGGGCGTCGGGCGCGTCGGGTCCGAGGACGAGGGTGACGAGTTCGCCGCCGGAGCCCAGCATGCGGGCGAGGACGGCCTCCGCGGTCTCGGCGAGTGCGGAGCCGATGACGGCGACGTCCCCGTCGATGAGGCCGAGCACGTCCCCGGCCTGGCAGATGCCGGCGGAGGTGAAGGACTGCCGTTCCGCGACGGCGAGTTCGGCGTAGCGGGTGGCTCCGGCCGCGGAGGTCATGGCGACGACGTCCTCGTCGAAGCTGCCCTCGGGGTCGTGGACGGCGAGGGCCGCGAGGCCCTGGACGGCGGACCGGGTGGGGATCACCGCGACGCGCACGCCGTCGGCGCGGGCCCGCTCGGCGGCGGCGTGGGCGGCGGCGCGCTGGTCGGGCCCGCCGGTCAGGAGCACGACCTCGCGGGCGTGCGCACGCCGGATGGCGGCGGCGAGCCCGTCGGCGTCGGGGGCGGCACCGGGCGGGGAGAGGACGGTGGTGGCGCCGGCCTCCCCGCACAGGGCGGCCAGGCCCTCGCCGGGGACGACGGCGACGACGGCGCGCTCGGCGGGAGTGCGGCGGCGGCGCTCGTCGCCGAAGTGGGTGATGCGGATCCGGTACGGGCGCCCGGCCTCGACACCGGCCTCGACGGCGGCTCCGGGGTCGTCGACGTGGACGTGGACGTTCCACAGGCCGTCCCCGCCGACCACGACGAGGGAGTCGCCGAGGCCGTCGAGCCGCTCGCGCAGCCGTGCCACGGCCGGTTCGGCGGCCTCCAGCAGGTACAGCACCTCGTACGCCGGCCCGTCGGGCTCCTCCACGGCGCCGCACGGCGCGGGCCGCTGCACGGCGGGGGCGGCGGCCGGCCCGCCGACGGCCGCGGCCTCCGGCTCCTGCCCGGACAGCGCCTGCCACAGCGCGCCGAGGACGGCGACGAGCCCGCAGCCGCCGGCGTCGACGACGCCGGCCCGGCCCAGCTCGGCGAGCTGCCGCGGGGTGTCGGCGAGGGCCGCGCGGGCCCCGTCGTAGGCGGCGCGGGCCACCTCCGCGGCGGTTCCGGCGGCGGCCCCGGCGGCCTCGGCGGCCCGCGCCGCCGCCGCGGCGACGGTGAGCATGGTGCCCTCCACCGGGTGGGCGACGGCCTGGTACGCCTCCTGTGCGGCCCGGGTCAGGGCGTGCGCGAGCAGGCGGCCGGGGCCGCGGTCGCCGGGGGTGTCGCCGAGGCCGTCGGCGACGCCGCGCAGCAGCTGGGCGAGGATGGTGCCGGAGTTGCCGCGGGCGCCTATGAGCGCGCCGTGGGCCCAGGCCTGGACGGCCGGTACGAGGCCGGCGGCGCCGGCGACGCCCAGGGCGCGGTCGGCGGACTCGGCGGTCAGGTAGAGGTTGGTGCCGGTGTCGGCGTCCGCGACGGGGTAGACGTTGATCGCGTCGATGTCGGCGCGGGCACGGCCCAGCGCGGCCACGGCCAGCGAGCTCCAGGTGCGCACCGCTTCGGCGTCGAACTCGTCGAAGGGCTGCGGCTGCGGCTCGAGCGGCACCGGGCGTTCCTCCTTGTGCGGGCCAGGGTTCACCGCAGGGTAACGGGGCGGTGCCGGGACGTCGGGACCGCGGGGCGGGCCGGACGGCGGCCATGGTAGTTTTTTGGGACGGGAGCAGTCGTTGTATGCTGCTCCGGTTGCCCGACGACCGTCGGGCCTCCCCCGGCAAACCACTTCAGACTCTCTGATCCGGTGCGCCGGATTTCACTGTAAGTGCATCTGAAGTCTTTGGAGTGACCTGTGGCTGCCAACTGCGACGTTTGCGGCAAGGGGCCGGGCTTCGGCAACAACATCTCGCACTCGCACCGCCGTACGTCCCGTCGCTGGAACCCGAACATCCAGCGCGTGCGTGCCGTGGTCAGTGGGACGCCGAAGCGCCTCAACGCCTGCACCTCGTGCATCAAGGCCGGCAAGGTCTCGCGCTGACGCTCCCACGTCGTAGCGCAGCCCTTCCCGGTTGCCAAGAAGGCCGGTCCACCTCGTGGACCGGCCTTTTGCCTTGCCCGGGAGCGGTCCGGGCCCCGCGGCGGGAGCCCGCCCCGCCGGTTGGCGGGCGGGCTCCCGCCGCGCGACGTGACGGATCACGGATCAGCGGTGCCACTGCCAGGCGTGGTCGACGGGCCCGATGCCGCCGCCGAGCGCGAAGCCGGCGGCGATGGCGCCGGTCACGTACTCCTTGGCCTCCATGACGGCCTGCGGGACGTCCTGCCCCTTGGCGAGTCCGGCCGCGACGGCACTGGCGAGGGTGCAGCCGGTGCCGTGCGTGTGCCGGTTGTCGTGCCGGGGCGCCCGCAGCCACAGCGCGGTCTCGCCGTCGGTGAGCAGGTCGGCGGCCTCGTCGCCGTGGGCGGCGAGGTGGCCGCCCTTGATCAGCGCCCACTCGGGGCCGAGCGCGAGGACCGCGTCGGCGGCCCGCCGCATGCCGTCCTCGTCCTCCACGGCCACGCCGGTGAGCTGCGCCACCTCGTCCAGGTTGGGCGTGGCCACCGTGGCGCGCGGGAGCAGCTCGCGGCGTACGGCGTCCAGGGCGGAGGCGGCGAGCAGCGGGTCCCCGTGCTTGGAGACGCCGACGGGGTCCACGACGGCCGGGGCGCCGGTGTCGGCGAGCAGGGCGGCCACCGTCTCGACGAGGGCCGCGGAGGCGAGCATGCCGGTCTTGACCGCCTGGACCCCGATGTCGTCGGCGACGGCCCGGTACTGGGCGGTGACGGCCTCCGGGGGCAGCTCCCAGACGCCGCGGACGCCGAGGGAGTTCTGCGCGGTGACCGCGGTGACCACGCTCATCCCGTGCACGCCGAGGGCGAGCATGGTCTTGAGGTCGGCCTGGATGCCGGCGCCGCCGCCGGAGTCCGATCCGGCCACGGTCAGGCACAGCGGCGGCGCGTCGCTCATCTCGGGGTCTCCTCGGTGGACGGGTCGGAGCCGAAGTGGTCCCATCCGCCCGTGTTGGTCCAGGGCGCGCCGTCCACGGTCACCTGGGGCAGCGCGGACCGGTTCAGCACCTCCCCGATGACCTTCCAGCGGGCGGGCAGCTTCACGTCGGGCGGGAAGGTCGCCACGATGGCGTGATCCTCTCCCCCGGTGAGCACCCACTGCAAGGGGTCGACGCCGACGGCCTGGCCGATGTCGTGCATCTGCGTCGGGATGTCGACGGCCGCCGAGCGCAGGTCGATCCGCACGGCGCTGGACTCCGCGATGTGCCCGAGGTCGGCGATCAGGCCGTCGCTGACGTCGGTCATGGCGGTGGCGCCCAGCCCGGCGGCCGCGGGGCCCGCGTGGTAGGGCGGCTCGGGGCGGCGGTGCGCCTCGACGAAGGCCCGCGGGGAGCGGAAGCCGCGCGAGAGGACCGCGAATCCGGCGGCGGACCAGCCGAGCCAGCCGGTGACGGCCACGACGTCGCCGGGCTGCGCGCCCGAGCGCAGCACGGGCTCGTGGTTGCGCAGGTCTCCGAGGGCGGTGATGGAGACGGTGATCGTCTCGCCGCGGACGACGTCCCCGCCGACCACGGCGGCCCCGGCGACCTGGCACTCGTCGCGCAGCCCGTCCATCAGCTCGGTGGGCCAGGTGACCGGCAGTTCGGCCGGGACGACGAGGCCGAGCAGCAGCGCCGTGGGCACCGCGCCCATGGCGGCGATGTCGGCGAGGTTCTGCGCGGCCGCCTTGCGGCCGACGTCGTAGGCCGTGGACCAGTCCCGCCGGAAGTGCCTGCCCTCCAGCAGGATGTCCGTGCTCGCCACGACCCTGCGGTCGGGGGCGGACACCACGGCCGCGTCGTCGCCGGGTCCGAGCCGGACCGCGGGGGTGGTGGTGAGCCGTGAGGTGAGCTCCCGAATGAGCCCGAACTCCCCCAGCTCGCCCACAGTGCCCTTCATCGCTGTGCCCCTTCTTGCCCAGTCCGCTTGCGGTCGCGAGCCGTCACAGCTCTGGGTACCGTCAACTGATACGTCAACTTCTGCTCTCCGTACGCCCCGCTGTGCGTGGCGCCGCCCACCCGGGTCTCCCCGCGGCGCGCGGCGACGCGGTACCGTGGCGTCCCTTCTTCCCCGGGCCCGCCCGCTGTCCATGGGCCCACCCTGAGGTTAGGGCCTGTCCGGCGGATCAGGATGCGGTCGCGATCCGCCGGACAGGCCCTGGGGGAACCGATCCTCGCGGCCGCCCTGGAGGTTCCGTGGTACAGGCGTACATCCTCATCCAGACCGAGGTGGGCAAGGCGTCGTTCGTCGCCGAGTCCATCGGCAAGATCCCGGGGGTGATCCAGGCGGAGGACGTGACCGGCCCGTACGACGTGATCGTCCGCGCACAGGCCGACACCGTGGACGAGCTCGGCCGCATGGTCGTGGCCAAGGTCCAGCAGGTGGAGGGCATCACCCGCACCCTGACCTGCCCGGTGGTCCATCTGTAGCCCCCGTCTACTCTTGGCCGGTGATGTCCGTACACCGCCGGCCCTTCCGTGTGACCGCCCTGCCCGCCGTGGCCGCGGCGGCCGCCCTGGCGGGCTGCTCCCCCGGCGGCGGGGTCCGCGTGGACCCGCCGCCCGCTCCGCCCGCCGACGTAGCGGGCCACTGTGCGGCGCTGCACGAGAAGCTCCCGGAGACGGTGGCCGGCCTGGCGCGGACCCCGACCGAGCCGGAGTCCGAGCTGACCGCCGCGTGGGGCGGCTCGGCGATCGTACTGCGGTGCGGCGTCCCGAAGCCCGCGAAGATGCTCGATCCGAAGCAGGAGGGCATCCACGTGAACGGGGTGGCCTGGCTGCTGGAGAAGCAGGACGACGGGTCGTTCCGGTTCACCACCGGGATGCGGCTGGCGTACACGGAGGTCCTGGTCGACGCGGAGCACGCCACCGACGCGGGGATGCTGGTCGGGCTGTCCGCCGCGGTGGCCGCCGCCGTCCCGGAGGGGATCGCCTCCTGACCCGCGCCCCGTGCGCACACCGACCGCCCGCCGGGATCCCCGGCGGGCGGTCTGCGTCGTACGGGCCGCGGCCCGGGGTCGTCTAGCGCAGCCCCGTGGACCGGCGCAGGGCCGCCTGGATCAGGCGGTCCACCAGCTCCGGGTACGAGACGCCCGACTCCTGCCACATGCGCGGGTACATGGAGATCGGGGTGAAGCCGGGCATGGTGTTGATCTCGTTGATGACGAACGTGCCGTCCTCGGTGAGGAAGAAGTCGGCGCGCACCAGGCCCTCGCAGGACGCCGCCTCGAAGGCCTCGACCGCGAGCCGCTGCACCTCGGCGGTCTGCTCCGGGGTGAGCGGGGCCGGCACGATGCCCGCCGCCGAGTCGATGTACTTGGCCTCGAAGTCGTAGAAGTCGTGGCTGGAGACCGGCGGGATCTCGGCGGGCGCGCTCGCGCGCGGGCCGTCCTCGAACTCCAGGACGCCGCACTCGATCTCGCGGCCGCGCAGCAGCGCCTCGACGATGACCTTCGGGTCGTGGCGCTGCGCCTCGCGGATCGCCTCGTCGAGGCCGGAGGCGTCGTCGACCTTGGTGATGCCGATGGAGGAGCCGGCCCGGGCCGGCTTCACGAACAGCGGCCAGCCGTGCTCGGCGGCGAAGTCCAGGATGCGGGCCTTCGCCGCGTCCTGGCCGGCCTGCCACTCGCGGGGGCGGACGGTCAGGTACGGGCCGACGGCCAGGCCGAAGGAGGTGAAGACCCGCTTCATGTACTCCTTGTCCTGGCCTACTGCGGAGGCGAGGACGCCCGAGCCGACGTAGGGGACGCCGGAGAGCTCCAGCAGGCCCTGCAGGGTGCCGTCCTCGCCGTACGGGCCGTGCAGCATCGGGAAGACGACGTCGACCTCGCCCAGGGCCTTGGGGACGGCGCCCGGCTCCGTGTAGACGACCTCGCGGCTGGCCGGGTCGACGGAGAGCACGACGCCGCCCTCGTCCGACTCGGCGAGTTCGGCGACGCTCGGCAGCCGGCGGTCGGCGATGGCCATCCGCTCGGGCTCGTCGGCGGTCAGCGCCCACCGCCCGTCCGTGGTGATGCCGATGGGCAGCACCTCGTACTTGGAGCGGTCGATGGCGCGCAGCACGGCGCCCGCGGTGACGACCGAGATGGCGTGTTCCGAGCTGCGGCCGCCGAACACGACCGCCACGCGGGGCTTGCGGCCCTGCTGCTCAGGGGACTGGGGGAGGTTCTCGCTGCTCATATCGCCACGAGGGTACCCGCTCACACGTCCGGAATGGAGTCAGCGACGTTCCGGTTTGGCGCTGCGCGCCATCAGCTCCTTCAGCGCGACCAGCGGCGGCTTGCCGTGGTGGACGATCTCGACGACCGTGTCGGTGATCGGCATGTCGACGCCGTGGCGGCGGGCCAGATCGGCCACCGACTCGCAGGACTTGACGCCCTCGGCGGTCTGCTTGGTGACCGCGATGGTCTCCTCCAGGGTCATGCCGCGGCCGAGGTTGGTGCCGAAGGTGTGGTTCCGGGAGAGCGGCGAGGAGCAGGTGGCGACCAGGTCTCCCAGGCCGGCGAGGCCGGAGAAGGTGAGCGGGTCGGCGCCCATGGCGAGGCCCAGGCGGGTCGCCTCGGCGAGGCCGCGGGTGATCAGGGAGCCCTTGGTGTTGTCGCCGAGGCCCATGCCGTCGGCGATGCCGACGGCGAGGCCGATGACGTTCTTCACCGCTCCGCCGAGCTCGCAGCCGATGACGTCGGTACTGGTGTAGGGGCGGAAGTAGGGGGTGTGGCAGGCCGCCTGGAGGCGCTGGGCGACGGCCTCGTCGGAGCAGGCGACGACGGCGGCTGCGGGCTGCCGGGCGGCGATCTCGCGGGCCAGGTTGGGGCCGGTGACGACGGCGACGCGGGCCGGCGGAACCTTGGCGACCTCCTCGATGACCTCGGTCATCCGCTTGGCGGTGCCCAGTTCGATGCCCTTCATCAGGGAGACGAGGACGGCGTCGGGCGGCAGCAGCGGGGCCCACTCGGCGAGGTTGCCCCGCAGGGTCTGGGAGGGGACGGCGAGGACGGCGAAGTCGGCGCCGCGCGCGGCCTCGGCGGCGTCGGTGGTGGCGCGGATGCCCGCGGGGAGTTCGACGCCGGGGAAGTAGTCCGGGTTGGTCCGGGTGGTGTTGACGGCGTCGGCGAGCTCCTGGCGGCGGCCCCACAGGACCACCTCGCAGCCGGCGTCGGCGAGCACCATGGCGAAGGCGGTTCCCCAGGAGCCGGTTCCGAAGACGGCGGCCTTCACGGGAGCGGTCACTTGTGGTCCTGTTCCGCGGCCTTGCGCCGCTGTTCCGCCCTGGCCTTGCGGTGGTCGTAGGGCTGGTCGGGGGCCTTCTCGCCGCGCAGCTCCTCCAGCTGCCGGGTGATGGCCGCCATGATGGCCTCGGTGGCCTCCTTGAGGACCTCCGGCGTGGGCTCCCGGTCGTAGTACCGGGAGAGGTCCACGGGCGGCCCGGCGAGGACCTGGAGGGTCTTGCGCGGGAAGAGGCGGACCTTGTTCTCCTTGGCGTACGGCGGCATGGCCAGGTTGGCGCCCCACTGGGCCACCGGGATGACGGGCGCCCTGGTCATGAGGGCGACGCGGGCGGCGCCGGTCTTGCCGGCCATCGGCCACATGTCGGGGTCGCGGGTGAGGGTGCCCTCGGGGTAGAAGGCGACGCACTCGCCGCGCTCGATCGCGTCGACGGCTGCCCGGAAGGCGTCCAGGGCGTTGGTGGTCTCCCGGTAGACCGGGATCTGGCCGGAGCCGCGCAGGATGGCGCCGACGAAGGGGACCTTGAAGAGGGCGGCCTTGGCGAGGAGGCGGGGCACCCGGCCGGTGTTGTACTGGAAGTGCGCGTACGACAGCGGGTCCAGGTACGAGTTGTGGTTGACGACGGTGATGAACCCGCCGTCGGCCGGAATGTGTTCCATTCCCCGCCAGTCCCGCTTGAAGAACACGACCAGCGGCGGTTTTGCGATGACCGCGGCCAGGCGGTACCAGAAGCCGATTCTGCGGCGGGACACTCGGACACCTTCCTCTACGACCGGTGCGCGGCTGGGGCACCTCTGCGGGCCGGACAAGTGTGGCGCCCGGCCCGGTCTCTGTCGAGAACACCGTACGCCCCGCTCAGGCGGGCCGGACCCCGGGCCGGGGCTCGGGCGACAATGGGCCCCTGCCCGGCGGGCGGACCGCGCCCGGCCGCGGTGCGCGCCCGCGCCGCCGCCCACGGAGGGAAGGAGTCCGCCACGGACGCCGTCTGGAGCCTGGTGATCCCGCTCAAGCCCCTCGCGGTGGCCAAGAGCCGCCTCGCGGCGGCCGTGGGCGCCGCCCGGCCGGGCTTGGCGCTGGCGTTCGCGCAGGACACCGTGGCGGGGGCGCTGGCCTGCCCGGCCGTGCGCGACGTGGTGGTGGTGACGGACGACGCGGCGGCCGGCGGGGAACTGGCCCGGCTCGGGGCGCGCATCGTCGCGGACGGGCCGGGCGCGGGCCTCAATGCGGCGCTGGCGCACGGGGCGCGCCGCGTCCGGGCGGGCCGGCCGCGGGCGGCGGTGGCCGCGATGAACGCGGACCTGCCCGCGCTGCGCCCGGGGGAATTGCTACGCGTGCTCGATACCGCATCCGCATTTCCCCGGGCATTTCTCGCGGATGCCGCGGGATTCGGTACGACGCTGCTTTCCGCGGCTCCGGAGTCGGAATTGGCACCCGCGTTCGGCGGCCCGTCGCGGGCGCGGCATTCCGCCTCGGGGGCGGTGGAAATCCCCCTGTCCGGCGTGGACAGCGTCCGGCGCGACGTGGACACGGGGGCGGACCTGCGGGCGGCGCTCGCGCTGGGAGTGGGCCGGCACACGGCCCGATACAGTGCCCGTATGCAGGCGACCGCGTACACGTACGACCCCACGACCCGCAGCGGCAGCGTGCTGCTGGACGACGGCACGCCGGTGCCGTTCGACGCCCCCGCCTTCGACGCGGGCGGGCTGCGGCTGCTGCGGCCGGGGCAGCGGGTGCGGATCGAGACGGAGGGGCGCGGGGCGTCCCTGAGGATCACCCTGGTCACCCTGCAGACCTTCTAGGCGGACGTCCGGGCGGGCATGCGGCGGCCGCCGCACCTGCCGCGACCTGCGCTGACCTGCGCCGGCCTGCGCGGACGCACCGCGGGCCGGCTCCCCGAGGGGGAGTCGGCCCGGCGTGTGTGCGACGTGCCCTGGGCTACTTCTTGCGGGCGGTCGTCTTCTTCGCGGTGGCGGTCTTGCGCGCCGTCGCCTTCTTGGCGGGCGCCTTCTTCGCGACGGTCTTCTTCGCCGGCGCGGTCTTCTTCGCGGTGGTCTTCTTCGCCGCGGCGGTGGTCTTCGACGCGGTGGTCTTCGCGGCGGTGGTCTTCTTCGCCGCCGGCGCGGCCTTCTTGGCCGTGGCCGTCGTCTTCTTCGCGGTGGTCTTCTTCGCCGTCGCGGTCTTCGCGGCGGTGGTCGCCTTCTTGGCCGGGGCGGCCTTCTTCGCGGTGGTCTTCTTGGCCGCGGCCTTCTTGACCGTGGAGCGGCTGCCGCCGGCGGCGGCCGCCGCCATCAGGCTGCCCTTGGGGGCCTTCTTCACGGCCACCTCGTCGCCCTTGGGGAGCTTCTTGGTGCCGCTGACCAGGTCCTTGAAGCCCTGGCCCGCGCGGAAGCGGGGAACCGAGGTCTTCTTGACCCGGACGCGCTCACCCGTCTGCGGGTTCCGGGCGTAGCGGGCCGGCCGGTCGACCTTCTCGAACGAGCCGAAGCCGGTGACCGAGACCCGGTCGCCCGCCACGACCGCGCGGACCATGGCGTCCAGTACCGCGTCGACGGCGTCGGCGGCCTGCTGGCGGCCGCCCAGCTTGTCGGCAATCGCTTCTACGAGCTGCGCCTTGTTCACGTCTTCCCCTTCGGAGACCTCGCCAGAACGAATGTGTTCAAGCTTATTTCGCACGTTAGGCGGATATATACCGCAAATCAAACACGAAACGGGCTAATCACCCTAGTGCCGCAACGGGAGTGCCCGTTGCGGAGTTCCTTCGCATCAGTCGCCTTCAGGGAATCGACCCTCGTCGAGGTCCTTCATCAACCTGTCCAGGCGCCTTGCCGCATCGGCGAGATCATGCTTCGCCGCGGCCGTGACGACCAGCAGCTTCCGGGACAGCGCCATCCTTACGCCCTCCGGGACTTGCAGCGTGCGCACCCGTGTGTGTGCTTCTTTCAACCGGTCCGCGACGAGTTGGTAGAGCTCCAGTTGACTGTCGCGTTCCATGCACAGATTGTGCCATCTGGGGCGAGTTGTCGCCTCACGGGGCCTCAACACACGGCTGTGCCCCCCGCCGTGGGGCGGGGGGCACAGAGTTCTCGCCGTGATCACCCGGGGGTGAATAAGCGCTGCTCAGACTGTAATCAGGCGCGAATCGTACGCGGCTTGAAGGCGGGCCTGGCGCTTTCGTAGGCGGCGATGTCGGCTTCGTTCTGAAGGGTGAGGGAGATGTCGTCCAGTCCCTCCAGCAGACGCCACCGGGCGTTGTCGTCGAGCTCGAACTCGGCCTCGATTCCGGCCGCGCGGACCTGCCGGGCGACGAGGTCGACGGTCACCTCGGCGGCCGGGTCGGCCTCGGTCAGCTCCCACAGCCGGTCGACCGTCTCCTGCGGCAGGACCACCGTCAGCAGTCCGTTCTTCAGGGAGTTGCCCCGGAAGATGTCGGCGAAGCGGGAGGAGATCACGGCCTTGAACCCGAAGTTCTGCAGCGCCCAGACGGCGTGCTCCCGGGAGGAGCCGGTGCCGAAGTCGGGGCCGGCGACCAGCACGGTCGCGCCGGCGCGCTCGGGGCGGTTGGTGATGAAGTCGGGGTCCTTGCGCCAGGCCTCGAAGAGCCCGTCCTCGAAACCGTCGCGGGTGATCTTCTTGAGCCAGTGGGCCGGGATGATCTGGTCGGTGTCGACGTTGCTGCGGCGCAGCGGCACGGCCCGGCCGGTGTGGGTGGTGAAGGCTTCCATGGTTCAGACTCCGGCGGTGGCGTGGGCGTCGGACAGGTCGGCGGGCGAGGCCAGGTGGCCCAGGACCGCGGTGGCGGCGGCGACCTGGGGGGAGACCAGGTGGGTGCGGCCGCCCTTGCCCTGCCGGCCCTCGAAGTTGCGGTTCGAGGTGGAGGCGGAGCGCTCGCCGGGCGCCAGTTGGTCGGGGTTCATGCCCAGGCACATGGAACAGCCGGCGTGCCGCCATTCGGCGCCCGCCTCCTTGAAGACCCTGTCCAGGCCCTCCTCCACCGCCTGCAGGGCGACGCGGACGGAGCCGGGGACGACCAGCATCCGCACCCCGTCGGCGACTTTGCGGCCCTTGATGACTCCGGCGACGGCACGGAGGTCCTCGATCCGGCCGTTGGTGCAGGAGCCTACGAAGACGGTGTCGACACGGATGTCGCGCAGCGGCTGCCCGGCGGTCAACCCCATGTACTCCAGGGCCTTTTCGGCCGCGTGGCGCTCCGAGGCGTCCTCGTACGAAGCCGGGTCGGGGACGTTCGCCGACAGCGGTGCGCCCTGGCCCGGGTTGGTGCCCCAGGTGACGAACGGGGACAGGGAGGCGCCGTCGATGACGACCTCCGCGTCGAAGACGGCGTCGTCGTCGGTGCGCAGGGTCTTCCAGTAGGCGACCGCGGCGTCCCAGTCCTCGCCGGCCGGGGCGTGGTCGCGGCCCTTCAGGTAGTCGAAGGTCGTCTGGTCGGGGGCGATCATGCCGGCGCGGGCTCCGGCCTCGATCGACATGTTGCAGATGGTCATGCGGGCTTCCATCGACAGCTTCTCGACGGCCTCGCCGCGGTACTCGATGACGTAGCCCTGGCCGCCGCCGGTGCCGATCTTGGCGATGATCGCCAGGATCAGGTCCTTGGCGGTGACGCCTTCGGCCAGCTCGCCGGTGACGGTGATCGCCATGGTCTTGGGGCGGGCCATGGGCAGCGTCTGGGTGGCCAGGACGTGCTCGACCTGGCTGGTTCCGATGCCGAAGGCGAGCGCGCCGAAGGCGCCGTGCGTCGAGGTGTGGGAGTCGCCGCAGACCACTGTGGTGCCCGGCTGGGTCAGGCCCAGCTGCGGTCCCACGACGTGGACGACGCCCTGCTCGACGTCGCCCAGCGGGTGCAGGCGCACCCCGAACTCGGCGCAGTTCTTGCGCAGCGTCTCCAGCTGGGCCCGGGAGACCGGGTCCGCGATCGGCTTGTCGATGTCGAGGGTGGGGGTGTTGTGGTCCTCGGTCGCGATGGTGAGGTCGAGACGGCGGACCTTGCGGCCGGCCTGCCGCAGGCCGTCGAAGGCCTGGGGGCTGGTCACCTCGTGCAGCAGGTGCAGATCGATGAAGAGGAGGTCGGGCTCGCCTTCGGCGCGCCGGACGACGTGGTCGTCCCAGACCTTCTCCGCGAGTGTCCTACCCATCGCTTTCCCTCCGGCCGGCCGGTACGGCCTGCGCTTCATAGAGATGTGGTGCGCCTGATCGCCGGTACCCCACGTGCCGGACGACGGCCTCGGACCCAGTGGTTCGTGGACCCGCACATACAGACTCGCTGGTTCTTGGAAAATTTGAACTTGCGTTTCACAGTGTGAGACGTGAATATCGTTTCATGGACAACTCTAGCGGCGTCGGCGTTCTCGACAAGGCAGCTCTGGTTTTGAGCGCACTGGAGTCCGGTCCGGCCACCCTCGCCGGGCTGGTCGCGGCGACAGGGCTCGCACGACCCACGGCACATCGCCTGGCCGTGGCACTGGAACACCACCGGATGGTGGCGAGGGACATGCAGGGCCGGTTCATCCTCGGACCGCGGCTGGCGGAGCTCGCCGCCGCGGCCGGCGAGGACCGGCTGCTGGCCACGGCGGGACCGGTACTGACCCACCTGCGCGACGTGACGGGCGAGAGCGCGCAGCTCTACCGCCGGCAGGGCGACATGCGCATCTGCGTGGCGGCCGCGGAGCGGCTGTCGGGCCTGCGGGACACCGTCCCGGTGGGCTCGACGCTGCCGATGAAGGCGGGCTCCGCCGCGCAGATCCTGATGGCCTGGGAGGAGCCGGAGCGGCTGCACCGCGGCCTGCAGGGCGCCCGCTTCACGGCGACGGCGCTGTCCGGCGTGCGGCGCCGCGGCTGGGCGCAGTCGATCGGCGAGCGGGAGCCGGGCGTGGCGTCCGTCTCGGCGCCGGTGCGCGGGCCGTCGAACCGCGTGGTGGCGGCGGTGTCGGTCTCCGGGCCGATCGAGCGCCTGACGCGCCACCCGGGCCGGATGCACGCCCAGGCCGTCATCGACGCCGCTGCACGCCTCACGGAGGCCCTGCGCCGCTCGGGCTGACCCGCCCGCCGCCTTCCCCCACTCCCCCGGGCCCGGGGGCGCGTACGACGCCGCACACGTCCGAACACGCGCCGCCGGGCCCGTACTTCTGCGAGAGGCCCGTCGGGCGGCCGGGAACACGGAAGAGGCCCTCCGCGGTGAACGCGGAGGGCCTCTTCCTCGATGTACCCCCGACCGGATTCGAACCGGCGCTACCGCCTTGAGAGGGCGGCGTGCTAGGCCGCTACACAACGGGGGCGTGCCTTGCAGCTGCTGCTGCACTGCGCTGGGCTACCAGGACTCGAACCTAGAACAAAGGAACCAGAAACCTTCGTGTTGCCAATTACACCATAGCCCAAGGTGGTCTGAACCAGACCTCAGTACCCCCGACCGGATTCGAACCGGCGCTACCGCCTTGAGAGGGCGGCGTGCTAGGCCGCTACACAACGGGGGCCCTGGCGATCCTGCATCAAG
Organism: Streptomyces toxytricini; assembly: GCF_014649915.1. GTDB lineage: Bacteria > Actinomycetota > Actinomycetes > Streptomycetales > Streptomycetaceae > Streptomyces > Streptomyces toxytricini. Next base: position 148,900 of record NZ_BMTY01000021.1, read on the forward strand.
ATGTCCGGGAGCTACCCAGGACCCCTCGCGGGAAGGATCTGTACCCCCGACCGGATTCGAACCGGCGCTACCGCCTTGAGAGGGCGGCGTGCTAGGCCGCTACACAACGGGGGCAAAGCACTGCGTTACTACTGCACTGCGCTGGGGTACCAGGACTCGAACCTAGAATAAGGGAACCAGAAACCCTCGTGTTGCCAATTACACCATACCCCACCAGAAGTCAATCCCCTGTGGGGACTTTCTTCGGGCTGCGTCTCCGTCTCCGGCCTTTCGGCCCGCTCCGGCGGCGCAGAAAGAACATTACCGGATGGCTGACCGTGCTCCAAAACGGGTATCCAGCGCCAGCACCTCCGGGAGCTGGGCGAGCCCCGCGATCCGGTGCACTCCGGCCGGCCCGGGACCGCGTACACCGTCGCGATCCAGCCACACCGCGGTGAGGCCGGCGTCCCGGGCGCCCCGTGCGTCGATCTCCGGCTGGTCGCCCACGTACGCGACCTCGGACGGCGGCAGCCCCAGCGCCTCGCAGGCCGCGAGGAAGGCGGCGGCCTCCGGCTTGCTGACGCCCAGCTCGGCGGCGCACAGGAGCACTTCGAAGCGCTCGCGCAGCCCGAGGTGGCGGAGTTTGGCGTCCTGGTTGGCGGTGGAGGAGTTGGACAGCACGCCGTGCCGGTAGCGGCCCGCCAGCGCGTCCAGGACGGGGAGGACGTCCGGGAAGACCGCCCAGGCGGCCTTGTAGTGCTCGACGTACCGGTCGAACCAGGAGTCGGCCTCGGCGTCGTCCATCGCGGGCTCCCCGAGGAAGTCCCGCACCCTGTCGCGCCGCTGTCCCTGGAAGGTGGTCTCACCGGCCGCGAAGCGGTCCCACTGGCGGACCGTGGCCTCCCGCCACAGCGCGAGCGCCTCGGCGGGCGACCCGTAGCGCTCCCCCATGCCCACCTCGGCGAGCCGGCGCGCAAGCCCGGCGGTGTCCGCCCCCGTGTAGTCGAACAGGGTGTCGTCGATGTCCCACAGCACGGCGCGGATCGGCATACCGCCGAGGCTACGCCCCCGGCGCGCGCCTGCGGAGGCGTACGGGAAAATCCGGCGGTTGCGGCGCGGCCGAGGCTTGCGGGGAACGCCGCAGGGGGCGGCCTCCGGGGCTTTCGGAGGCCGCCCCCTGCGGGACGTGCGAGCCGCGGATCAGGCGGCGGTGGCGGCCAGCTTGGCCAGGGCGGCGTCGATGCGCGCCAGCGAGCGCTCCCTGCCCAGGATCTGCAGGGACTCGAACAGCGGCAGGCCGACGGTGCGGCCGGTGACGGCGACGCGGACCGGGGCCTGGGCCTTGCCGAGCTTGAGGCCGTGGGCCTCGCCCGCGGCGAGGACGGCCTGCTTGAGCGACTCCGGGTCGTTCCAGTCGGCCGTCTCCAGGCGGGCGCGGGCGGAGGTCAGCAGGCCCGCCGGGTCGCCCTTCATGGCCTTGTCCCAGGAGGCCTGGTCCTCGACCGGCTCCTTGCGGAAGAGGAAGTCGACGTTCGCGGTGATGTCCGACAGGACGGTCACGCGGGTCTGGGCGTACGGCGCGATGGCCGCCCAGGCTTCGGCGTCGAAGTCCTCGGGCTCCCAGTTGGCGAAGGGGGCCTGCAGCCACGGCGCGCACGCGTCGGCGAAGGCCTTCCCGTCCAGCCGGCGGATGTGGTCGGCGTTGATCGCCTCGGCCTTCTTCAGGTCGAAGCGGGCCGGGTTGGCGTTGACGCCGTCGATGTCGAACTTCGCCACCATCTCCTCGATCGAGAAGACGTCCTGGTCCTTGGAGAAGGACCAGCCGAGCAGCGACAGGTAGTTCAGCAGGCCCTCGGGCAGGAAGCCGCGCTCGCGGTAGAGGTTGAGCGAGGACTCCGGGTCGCGCTTGGAGAGCTTCTTGTTGCCCTCGCCCATGACGTACGGCAGGTGGCCGAACTGCGGGACGGCCTTGGCGACGCCGAGCTCGATGAGCGCCCCGTACAGGGCGATCTGGCGGGGGGTGGAGGAGAGCAGGTCCTCGCCGCGCAGGACGTGGGTGATCTCCATCAGCGCGTCGTCGACCGGGTTGACGAGCGTGTAGAGCGGGGCGCCGTTGGCGCGCAGGATGCCGAAGTCCGGCACGTTCTCCGGGGTGAAGGTCAGCTCGCCGCGGACCAGGTCGGTGAAGGTGATCGGCTCGTCGGGCATCCGGAAGCGGACGATCGGCGTGCGGTGCTCGCCCTGGTACGCCTCCACCTGGACGGCGGTCAGCTCGCGGCAGTGGCCGTCGTAACCGGAGGGCTTGCCGGCGGCGCGGGCGGCCGCGCGGCGGGCGTCGAGCTCCTCGGTGGTGCAGTAGCAGTCGTAGGCGTAGCCGCCGTCCTTGAGCTTCTTCGCGACGTCCGCGTAGATCTCCATGCGCTGCGACTGGCGGTACGGGGCGTGCGGGCCGCCCACCTCGGGGCCCTCGTCCCAGGTGAAGCCGAGCCAGCGCAGCGAGTCCAGCAGCTGGACGTACGACTCCTCGGAGTCGCGGGCCGCGTCGGTGTCCTCGATGCGGAAGACGAACGTGCCGCCGTGGTGGCGGGCGAACGCCCAGTTGAACAGGGCGGTGCGGACCAGGCCCACGTGGGGGTTGCCGGTCGGCGAGGGACAGAAACGTACGCGGACGGGGGTCGCGTTAGCCACGCTTGATCACCTTGTTGGTGAGAGTGCCGATGCCTTCGATGGTGACGGCGACCTCGTCGCCGACGCTGAGGGGGCCGACTCCGGCCGGGGTCCCCGTGAGGATGACGTCGCCGGGGAGCAGCGTCATCGCCTCGCTGATGTGGACGACGAGGTCCTCGACGGAGCGGACCATGTCGGCGGTGCTGCCGAGCTGGCGCTGCTCGCCGTTGACGGTGCACTGGACGGCCAGGCCCGCGGCGACGGCCGCCGGGTCGATGCCGGTCTCGATCCAGGGGCCGAGCGGGCAGGCGCCGTCGAAGCCCTTGGCCCGGGCCCACTGCTGCTCGCGCTTCTGCACGTCGCGGGCGGTGACGTCGTTGGCGCAGGTGAAGCCGAGGACGACCTCGGCCACGCGCTCGCGGGGGACCTCGCGGCACATCCGGCCGATCACGACGGCGAGCTCCGCCTCGTGGTGGACGTCCTGGGAGAAGGAGGGGTAGGGGATCGGGTCGCCGGGGCCGATCACCGAGGTCGACGGCTTGAAGAAGGTGATCGGCGCGTCGGGGACGGCGTTGCCGAGCTCCGCCGCGTGCTCCGCGTAGTTGCGGCCGACGGCCACGACCTTGTTCGGGAGCACGGGCGGCAGCAGCCGGACCTTGCTCAGCGGGACCTTCGTGCCGGACAGCTCGAAGTCCGCGAACGGGATGCCCTTGATGATGTCGAGGACGGGCTCGCCCCCGGCGCCGGGGGCCGAGTCGCCCTCGACCGCGCCGAACGCGACATTGCCGTCGATCGAGAACCTGGCGATGCGCACGCTTTGCGTCTGCCCCTCTGTCATTTCCGCTGGCTGGAGTCTGCGGACTCCAGGCTAACGCGGTGGGAGGCGGGGCCCGGCTCTTTGCGCCGGCGGCCCGTCGCGGGGCGCCGGCGGCTGCGCGCCGCCGTCTGCGGCTACGGGGCGGCGGGGGCGGCGGCCGGGGCGTCCATCAGGACGGTGCGGCGCGGGTTCGCGGTCTGGGTGGGCAGCTCGACGGCGTGCTCCGGAGCCTGCGGCGCCTGCAGTTCCTCGGCGTCCTTGAGGTGCGCGAGGGTGGTGCGGCGCGGGTTGGCTATGTTGCGGAACATCATCGTCGTCTTCATCGGAGTCTCGGGCCTCGGCTCGGTCGTCGGGTGGGGTTGTCGGTTCCTTCAACCCTGTAAAGGGCAAGGCTAAACATCGAAATCCCCGCCTGAACCGGGAAGTATTGGCCAAGGACATGTGAGTTTGCTCACCAGTGACCCGGCAATACGGACATAACAGGCAGTCAACTACGGGCGCCGAAACGGACATTGCGCCACTGAATAAGCCATTCCGCTCCTGATCATTACGACTGGGACACCTTGCCAGCCGTGACGTTTGGGCGACGTAAGTCCGATTCACCCCGAAAGGTTTCCCACCGTGCGTAGCGCGGCGATCACATGGTGTGGCCGACTCCGGGGGCCGACACGCGCACCTTGTTGGAGATCCGCCACTGTGCTGGAATTCGCGGGACCGCCGCGGGAGAACCCCGGCGCGCAGGTGGCGCGAGACTGCGCCGCGCGGCGGTAACGGAAGGATGACGCGCCGGTCACCGACGACCACCATGGGGCCGCAAGCAAGCGCCCCACGACTCGACACCGTCCCACCGTCGCCCGGCGGGACGCCTGGTCCAGAGGTTGCGACGCTAGTGCAGGGACGATTCAAGCGGGATGGCAAGGGGTCTCCCCAGGCCCTTCAGGGCCGAGGGGATGCTGCGGCGGAGCAGGAGCCTCGCGGCGGGACCGACCGAGGCTCCTCGCCCCAGCACGCCCAAGGCCGCGGGCCGGCCCTCGAAGGCGCGGCCCCCGAGGCCGCCGGTGCGAAGGGCGGCGTGAAGAGCAAGGCCACCCGCATCAAGGCCCGGGGCAAGAACAAGGGCAAGGCCGCGGCCGAGTCCCCGGCCGAGAAGGACACCGCGATACCCGCGGCCCCTCCCGGGCCCGGCTCCCGCCTGCACATGCAGAACTGGCGCATCAGCACGCGCCTGGTGTCGCTGCTGACCCTCCCCGTCGTCGCCGCCACCAGCCTCGGCGGCTTCCGCATCAACGACTCGCTCAACGACATCGAGCAGCTGGAGCACATGCAGCTGCTGACCACGATGACCCGGCAGGCCACCAACCTGGCCGCCGCGCTCCAGGAGGAGCGCGACCGCTCAGCGGGTCCGCTGTCGACCGACAAGTCCGGCAAGATGGACACCCTTGTCACGGGCGTCCGCGCGCAGACAGACGCCGCCGCGAAGGCCTTCGCCAACGCGACCGAGCGCGTCGACAGCGCCGAGGACAAGGACGAGACGCTCAAGTCGATCCGCAACAACATCCTGCAGATCGGCCGCCAGCTCGTCAGCCTGGAGACGGTCCGCAAGAACGCGTACCAGAACGGCGCGCAGCAGACCGTCACCGAGTACAACCAGCTGATCGTCTCGCTGCTCTCGCTCTCCCAGGACATGGCGCAGGCCACCTCCAGCCCGGAGATGATCAAGCGTACGCGCGCCCTGGCCGCGTTCTCCTCCGCCAAGGAGTACGCCTCGATCCAGCGCGCCATCATCGCCGCCTCGCTGCCCGACGGCGGCGAGAAGACCGGCAACCTCACCGAGAACGACCGCCTCTACGCCCTCTCCGCGCAGCGCGGCGAGGGCCAGGCGAAGAAGACCTTCGAGCTCGTCTACCAGGGCAACTCCGAGGACCTCCTCGCGGCGCTCGGCGACGGCAACCCCGAGATCGGCAAGGCGGACCACTACACCCGCCGCGTCCTGTCGAACCCGAACCAGTTCGCGAAGGAGACGCAGTACCGCTCCTGGATGGACTGGTACGACGCGGACGACACCAAGCTCCAGGCCATGAAGGTCATCGAGCTGACGCTGCTCGAGGACATGGAGCAGAAGGCCCGCGAGCTGAAGAACGAGTCGCAGCGCGACGCCATCATCAACGGTGCGCTGATCCTCCTCGTCCTCGGCGTGTCCCTCGTCGGCGCGTTCGTCATGGCCCGGTCCATGATCGGATCGCTGCGCCGCCTGCAGGACACCGCGACCAGGGTCGCCCAGGACCGCCTGCCCGAGCTCGTCAAGCAGCTCTCCGAGTCCGACCCGCAGGACGTCGACACGTCCGTGGAGTCCGTCGGCCTGCACACCCGCGACGAGATCGGCCAGGTGGCGGCGGCCTTCGACGACGTGCACCGCGAGGCGGTCCGCCTCGCCGCCGAGCAGGCCCTCCTGCGGGGCAACGTCAACGCGATGTTCACCAACCTCTCGCGCCGCTCCCAGGGCCTCATCCAGCGCCAGCTCTCGCTCATCTCCGAGCTGGAGTCCCGCGAGGCCGACCCGGACCAGCTGTCCTCGCTCTTCAAGCTCGACCACCTCGCCACCCGCATGCGCCGGAACGGCGAGAACCTCCTCGTCCTCGCGGGTGAGGAGCCGGGCCGCCGGTGGACCCGCCCCGTCCCGCTCGTCGACGTCCTGCGCGCCGCGGCGTCCGAGGTGGAGCAGTACGAGCGCATCGAGCTGGCGTCGGTGCCGGGCACCGACGTCGCCGGCCGCGTCGTCAACGACCTCGTGCACCTGCTCGCCGAGCTGCTGGAGAACGCCACGTCGTTCTCCTCCCCGCAGACCAAGGTCAAGGTCACCGGCCACGCGCTGCCCGACGGCCGCGTGCTGGTCGAGATCCACGACACCGGCATCGGCCTCTCCCCCGAGGACCTCGCCGCGATCAACGAGCGGCTCGCCGCGCCGCCGACCGTGGACGTCTCCGTCTCCCGCCGCATGGGCCTCTTCGTGGTCGGCCGCCTGTCCCTGCGACACGGCATCCGCATCCAGCTGCGCCCGTCCGACTCGGGCGGCACCACGGCCCTCGTCATGCTGCCGGTGGACGTCGCCCAGGGCGGCAAGAAGCCGGGCGGCCCGGGTGGCCCCGGCGGCCAGGGCGGCCAGGGTGCCGCGGGTCCGCAGGGCGGTCCCGGCAGCTCCGCGGGCCAGGGCTCCGGCCCGGCCGGCGGCGCCCGCCAGGGCGTCGGCGCCGCTCCGCAGCGCAGCGGTGTGGCCGCGGCGATGGGCCAGCGCGCGGCGCTGGCCGGCCAGCGCGGCGCGGGCGGCCCGCAGGGCAACCGCCCGCAGCAGGGCGCTCCCGGCGGCCGTCCGCAGGGCGGCCCCGGCATGCCCGCCGCTCCGGCGGGACAGGGCCAGGGCGGCTTCGGCGGCGGTGCGCCGATGCCGAACCGCGCTCCGGCCGGCGGGCCCGG
>NZ_BMTY01000021.1:156001-157179 GCF_014649915.1 Streptomyces toxytricini
CGGCTTCCGCCCCCGCCGGCTTCGCGCAGGGCAGCGGCTTCGAGCGGCCGCAGCCGCCGCAGCCGGCCGCCCCCTCGGGTCCGGCCTCCGCTCCCGCGGCGCCCCCCGCCGCCCCGGCCCAGCGCGGCCCGCGGCCGCAGCTGCCGCCGCGCGGCGGCGCCGCCCGCCCGGAGCTGCCGGGCACGGGTGCCCCGCAGACCACCAGCTGGGGCGCCGACCCGGCGCGCCAGGGCGGTCAGGACTTCCCGCGCGGCCACGACGAGCTCTCGGGCCCGGGTTCGACGGCGGAGTTCCCGCGTCCGGACTTCAACGCCCCGCCCCCGCAGGGCATGGGCGGCAACAGCACCACGGGCCAGTACGCGCGCCCCGACATGCACGGCGCCGACCCGTCCGGCACGGGCCAGTTCGCCCGCCAGGACTTCCAGGCCCCGCGGCCCGGCGGTCCCGGCGCCGGCGGCTTCGCCCCGCAGCAGCCGCAGCAGCAGCCCCAGGTTCCGCAGCTGCCGCAGGCGCAACTGCCGCAGGCCCAGCAGCCCGAGGCCCTGCCGCCGGCTCCCGGCCGCGGCCCCGAGCGCAGCCCGATCTTCGAGTCGCTGGAGTCGAACTGGTACCCGTCGGAGGGCTCCCGCCCCACCGGCCAGGTGCCTGCCGTGCCCCAGCAGCCGCAGGCCGCCGCCCCGGCGGCCCCGGCCCCCGCTCCCGCCCGGCGCCCGCAGCAGCCGCTGCCGCAGCGCGCGCAGGAGCCTCCGGCCGAGCCGGCCGCGGCGGCGACCGGCAGCACGCCGACCGTCAGCTGGCGGTCCTCGCCGAACGACGAGCTGATGCGCCAGGCCGAGCGCGTGCGCCAGCCCGCCGCCGGCGGCATCACGACCTCGGGGCTGCCCCGCCGGGTACCGCGGGCGAACCTCGTGGCCGGCACTGCGCAGCAGCAGACCGACACTCAGGCCGGTCCCCAGGTCTCGCGCGCCCCGGACGACGTCCGCGGCCGTCTGACCAACCTCCGACGCGGTATCCAGCAGGGCCGCCAGGCCGGGAACAACGGCCCGGCGACCGGCAGTTACCACATCGACCCCACTTACCAGCAGGAGCGTTAGTTGAGTTCGATGAGCCAGGCGGCACAGAACCTGAACTGGTTGATCACCAACTTCGTGGACAACACCCCCGGGGTGTCCCACACG
>NZ_BMTY01000022.1 GCF_014649915.1 Streptomyces toxytricini
CCGCGAGGACGATCGGGCGGTGCCAGGAGGTGGTGGACATGGGGTTCTCCGCCTCGGGAGGAGTGGCTGGTGGGGGGGTGGGGCGGGGTGGGGGCCGGAGGCCTCCACCCCGCCGATCGGGTCAGGTGAGGTCAGGTCGGGCCGCGGGTGGGGTCAGAAGATGCTGCCGCCTCCCTTGCCGCCGGCGCCGCCGAGGCCGCCGAAGATGCCGAAGCCTCCGGAACCGCCCTTGCCGCCGTCGCCGCCCTGGAAGACACCGAAGCCGCCGCTGCCGCCGCTGCCGCCGCTGCCGCCGACGACGCCGCTGCCGCCGCTGCCGCCCGCGCCGCCGGCGCCGCCGAGGAGGCCGCTGCCGCCGTCGCCGCCGCTGCCGCCCGCGCCGCCGACGCCGGTCACGCTGCCGCCGCCGGAGCCTCCGGCGCCGCCCCCGCCGCCGACCAGGCCGGACCCGCCGGCGCCGCCGTCGCCTCCGGCGCCTCCGGCAGCCGGGAGCGCGGTCGCCGCCTGGGCGGGCATCGGGGCGGCCGAGGCGGCGGCCGCGGGCAGGAGCACCCCGCCGGTGACGACCGCGGCCGAGGCGACCAGCGTCGCGAAGCGGATGCTGCGCCGCTTGGGACGCATGGAGCCGGTGCTGCTGGCGCCGGCGGCGGTGTGCATGGTGCGGTACATGGGGCTCTCCTGATGCATGTCGGGATGGGTGTCCTTCTCAGTGCGGCCCGTGCGGTGGAGGGGGCGGGTCCCGGCCTTGCGGGGTTCCCGTTGCTCCGTTTCGGGGGGCGCACCACCAGTAGGCCCGAGACGGCCCATCCGGGACACGTTCCGGAAATTCGGGGCTTGACAGCCCGGGAGGCACCCCGCTCGGCAAAACCGTGCGGGAAAGCGGGGCATACCGGTCCGGGGGCAGGGCAGCCGCAGCGTATGACCGCACTCGTCCTGCTGCCCGGGGTCTACCGCCCCCAGGCCGACACCCGGCTCCTGGCCCAGGCCCTGAAGGCCGAACCGATAGCGCCGGGGAGCCGCGTCCTGGAAGTGGGCACCGGCAGCGGCGTCCTCGCCCTGCTGGCCGCCGCGCGCGGCGCCGCCGTCACCGCCGTCGACGTGTCGTGGCCGGCCGTGCGCACCGCCCGCCTCAACGCCCACCGGGCCCGGCTGCCCGTACGCGTGGAGCTCGCCGACGCCGAGACCTGTGCGCCAAGCCGCCGCTTCGACCTCGTCGTCAGCAACCCCCCGTACGTGCCCGCCCGCACCAGCCGCGGATCCGGCCCGGCGGTGGCCTGGGACGCCGGCGCCGACGGCCGCGCGGTCGTCGACCGGATCTGCGCGCGGGCCGCGCGGCTGCTGAGGCCCGGCGGCGTCCTGCTGCTGGTCCATTCGGCGCTGTGCGGGGCGGCCACCACCGTGGCGAAGCTCCGGGCGCAGGGCCTGGCGGCCCGCATCGTGCTGCGGGCGGACGTCCCCTGGGGGCCCGTCCTGTCGTCCCGCAGGTCGTGGCTGCACGAGCGCGGCCTGGCCCCCGCAACGGCAACGAGGGAGAAACTGGTGGTGATCCGTGCCGAACGCCCCTGAACCCCGCGCCCCCCGGCGCGTCGTGGTCGACCCGCACGGGCCGGTCCTCGTCGAGGGGCCCGTCGAGGTCGAGACGCCCGACGGGATCCGGCGCAGCGACCGCTTCATGGTCGCCCTGTGCACCTGCCGGCGCAGCCGGACCCTCCCGTGGTGCGACACCAGCCACCGGCCCCGGGAGCGGCGCCGGTGAGCGCCGTGGGGCCCGCGGAGGCCGCCTGGTACGCCGAGCCCCGCGGCGAGGTGTCGGCCGCGCTGGCCGACTGCCTGCGCCACGGGCGCGAGGCGCCGGCCGGACTGGTGCGGGCCGCCGGCGGCGCGGGCGTCGACCCGTGGGGCGACGACCTCCACTTCGCCCTGTACCTGCTGTACGAGCTGCACTACAGGGGACTTGACGGGGTGTCGGACGACCGCGAGTGGGACCCGGGGCTGCTGCGCGTGCGCGCTGCCCTCGAAGGGCGCTTCCTCGACGCCCTCCGGGAGGCCGTGCCGTCGCCGCGGACCGTCGAGGAGTCGTTCGGCCCGCTGCTGACGACCCCCGCCGACCGCGCCGGCGGGGTCAGCGGCAGCATCGCCGAGACCGGTGGGCTGTGGCGGGCCCGCGAGTACGCCGTCCTCCGCTCCCCGTACCACCTGAAGGAGGCCGACCCGCACGCCTGGGCCATCCCGCGGCTGACCGGCCGGGCCAAGGCCGCGTTCGTCGCCATCGAGTACGACGAGTTCGGCGCGGGCCGCGCGGAGGCCGTCCACGCCCGGCTGTTCGCCGACCTGATGGAGGACCTCGGCCTGGACGCCGGCTACAACCGGTACCTGCCCGCCGTGCCCGCCGCGGCCCTGGCCACCGTCAACCTGATGTCCCTGTTCGGGCTGCACCGGGCCTGGCGGGCCGCGCTCGTCGGCCACTTCGCCTGCGTGGAGACCACGTCGTCGCCGGGCTCCGCCCGCATGGTCGACGCCCTCACCGCCTGCGGGGCGGGCCCGGCCGCGATCCGCTTCTACGCCGAACACGTCACCGCGGACGCCGTCCACGAGCAGGTGGTCCGCCGGGAGGTCATCGGCGGGCTCCTGGAGGACGATCCGGCGCTGGAGCCGCGGATCGCGTTCGGCTGCGACGCCACGGTCCTGCTGGAGGACCGCCTCGCCGACCACATCCTGACCGCCTGGACGAACGGGCGCAGCGCGCTGCGGCACCCGCTGCCGCAGCCGGTCGCCGCCTGAAGACCAGTTCCGAGGAGGAATCCGTCATGCGCGCACTGACCTGGCAGGGCCGGGAGGACGTCCGGGTCGTGGACGTCCCCGACCCCCGCATCGAAGACCCCTCCGACATCGTGGTCAAGGTGACGTCGACCGGCATCTGCGGCTCCGACCTGCACCTGTACGCCGTCCTCGGCGCGTACATCGACCGCGGGGACGTCCTCGGCCACGAGGCGATGGGCGTCGTCGAGGAGACGGGGCCCGAGGTCCGCACCCTGCGCCCCGGCGACCGGGTGGTGGTGCCGTTCAACATCTCCTGCGGCGCCTGCTTCATGTGCGACCAGGGGCTCCAGTCGCAGTGCGAGACCACGCAGGTCCGCGAATACGGCAAGGGCGCGGCCCTCTTCGGCTACACCAAGCTGTACGGGCAGGTCCCGGGCGGGCAGGCCGAGTACCTGCGGGTGCCGTTCGGGGACACCCTGCCGGTGAAGGTCCCGCACGGGCCGCCCGACGAGCGGTTCGTGTACCTCTCCGACGTCCTGCCGACGGCATGGCAGGCGGTGGAGTACGCCGGGCTGCCCGACGCGGGGACGGTCGCGGTGCTCGGGCTCGGCCCCATCGGCCAGATGTGCTGCCGGATCGCCCGGCACCGCGGGGCCCGCCTCGTCATCGGGATCGACCTCGTGGACGAGCGCCTGCAGCGGGCCCGGGACCACGGCGCCCACACCCTCGACCTGCGGCAGCACAAGGGGAGCGCGCTCGTCGAGGCGGTCCGCGACCTGACCGACGGGCGCGGCACGGACGCCGTCATCGACGCCGTCGGCATGGAGGCCCACGGCAGCAGCGCCGCCGCCCTCGCCCAGAAGGCCACCGCCGTCCTCCCCGATGCGCTGGCCCGGCCGCTCCTGGAACACGCGGGCATCGACCGGCTGGAGGCCCTGCACACCGCCATCGAACTGGTGCGGCGCGGGGGCACGATCTCGGTGTCCGGGGTCTACGGGGGCGCCGTCGACCCGATGCCGATGCTCACCCTGTTCGACAAGCAGGTCCAGCTGCGCATGGGGCAGGCCAACGTCCGCGCGTGGACCGACGACATCCTGCCGCTGCTCACCGACGCCGACCCGCTGGGCGTCGAGGGCTTCGCCACGCACGTCCTGCCGCTGGAGGAGGGGCCCGACGCGTACGCCCGCTTCCAGGCGAAGAAGGACGGCATGATGAAGACCCTCCTCACCCCCTGACAGGGGGGCCGTCGAACGCCGGCCGGTGCAGGGTGACGCCGTTCTCGGCGAGGGCCTCGGGCAGGCGGGCGAACACGGGCAGCTCCTCGATGTGGTGGACGCCGGCCGGCAGGGACCCGCCGAGGAGTTCAGCGGTGACGTGGGCGGCCACGAGGCCCGTGACCCGGCTCTGCGCGCGTCCGGTGAGCGCGTAGGCGCAGTGCCGGCCGCCGCGGTGGGCGTCGGCCCGCACGGCGAAGCCGTCGCCCCCGAGGTGGATGCGGCGGAACGCCCCGTTCAGTACGCGGCGCACCGCGGGCCGGCGGGCGGCCCGCCGCAGCCCGAACAGGGTGGCGGTCAGCGGCCGGGAGTCGAGGCAGAGGCGGGTGGCCACGCGGGGCGTGCCGAGGGTGCGGGGCAGCGTGTACTGGTCGGAGAAGGGGAAGGCGTACGCGGTGCGCGCCCCGAATCCGGGCAGCGTGGTGCGCAGCGGGGCGGCTGCCGGGGGTGAGGCGAGGTGGTCGACCGTCCAGCGGACGGCGTCGGCGCCGTGGCGTTCGCCGCTGCCCAGCAGGACCGTCAGGTCGATCCGCTCCGCGCCGCCGACCTCCTCGTGCGCGCGCCGGGCGAGGAGGTTCGTCAGTCCGGGGGCCACGCCGACGCTGAGCACGGCGGTCGCCCCCGCCGCTGCCGCCACGGGGTGCAGGCCGGCGATGTCGTCGAGAAGCCGGCGGGTGGCGCCGACGTCGACGAGGCCGATGCCGCGCTCCAGGCAGGCGCGGGCGGCGGCCCCGTCGGGGGGCTCCACGCACATCACGACCGCGGCCACGTCGCCGAGTCCGTCCAGCGTGCGCCCGAACCCGCCCGGGTCGCCGACGTCCGCGCGGACGCCGCCGAGCCGGGCGGCCCGCGCGGCGTCGCGGCCGGCGATGAGCGTGCGGCCCGGGAACCGGCTTGCCAGTGCGGAGGCGGCAGCGCTGCCCACGGCGCCGTAGCCGCCGACGAGCAGGATCCGACCCGATTTCACTGTAGTCATGCTCCAGTGGAATACACTGGAGTGTCACTACAGTCAAAGTCCCGCGTACGCGAGGAGGGCCGGTGGCCGCACCCACGACCAGGGCCGAGAAGGCCCGCCGAACACGGCAGCGCATGCTGGACGCCGCCGCCGGGCTGTTCACCGGGCAGGGGTGGGCCGCGACGAGCGTCGCCGACATCGCCCGCACGGCAGGCGTCGGCGTCCAGACGGTGTACTTCACGTTCGGCAACAAGCGCGCCCTGCTGAAGGAGCTCCTCGACACTGCCGTCGCCGGGGACGCCGACCCCCTGGCGACCCTGGACCGCCCCTGGGCGCGCGAGGTCCTCGCCGAGCCCGACCCGGCCGCGCAGCTTGCCCTCCAGGCGGCCGGCGCCCGCCGCATCCTGGAGCGCGCCGCGCCGATCCTGGAGGTCGTCCGCGGGGCGGCGGCCGCAGATCCGGAACTGGCCGCGCTGTGGCAGACCAGCCTCGACCAGCGGCACGCCGTCCAGCACCGGTTCGCCTCCGCCTTGGCCGCCAAGGCGCGCGGGGGGCTGCGCGCCGGCCACGACGCCGACTCGGCGGCGGACGCCGCCCTGGCGGTCCTCGGCCCGGAGACCTACGGCCTCCTCGTCGGCCGGCGCGGCTGGACCCCGGACCGCTGGGAGCGGTGGGCGGCGGACAACCTGGTCCGCCAGCTGTTGCCCTGAGCGGGCCGGCGCGGCGGCTCAGGTGTTCGGCGGCGCCTGGCTGATGTCCGCGAGGGCGGAGGAGCCGTCGCGGTCGATGGCCAGGTCGCCCAGGGACACGACGCCCACGGGGCGTCCGCCCTCCGTCACGGGCAGGCGGCGCAGCGCACGGGAGCGCATCAGGTCGACGGCCTTGTCGATGTCGTCGTCCGGTCCGACCGTGACGAGGTCCGGACTGCAGACGTCGGAGACGCTGGTGCTCTCCGGCTCCCGGCCTTCGGCGATGACGCGCACGACGAGGTCGCGGTCGGTGACGAGGCCCTTCAGGCTGCCCTCGTCGACGACCAGGACGTCGCCGATGTCCTCGTCGCGCATGCGGCGCGCGGCCTCGGCCACCGTGACCTGGACGGCGACGGTCGCGGGGCGTTTCGTCATGACCTCTCGGATCTTGCGGGACATGGCTGCCTCCCTTCCGGCGGCCCCGGAGGGCTGTCCGGTTCCGCCCTCGTGGGCACGGCTGCCCTCCGGCCGGACCAGGCAAACGCGGCGGGCCGCCGCTGCGGGCGGTGCGGCCCGAAGCGGTTTGGGGGGTGCGTACGGGGTTAGCCGCCTGGTGGCCACCGGACCGGTACGGGCCGGAGCGAGCCGGGTGGAGCCGAGACGAGGAGGGTGCGGCGATGAGCGGCGACAGGCGGGGCGGCGGCATGGACGACAAGGAGCAGGCACCGGGCAAGGGGCGCGAGGAGCAGGTCGGCGACCGCTCGCCGGACGCGGACCCGCCGCAGCCGGCGGGAACGCCGCGCGGCTCCGGCGGCTCCGGCGACACGGCGCTGGACCGTAGGCGCAGGGACGACGCCGCGTCCGGGGAGGACGCCGGCCGCCGCGGCGACCACTGACGCCGAAGGCGCTGGAGGAGCGGGACTCGGAATCGCCGCACGGCCCGTGGGGCGCCCGTATGCCCTGTTGGCGGCCCTTCCCCGTCACGGTACGCGCTCGTAGCGGAATGGTGCGTGTCAGACCTGGCACGTGTTGTCCCGATGTCATTCGGTGTTCGCTCAGAGGAGGCTCAGATCCGGATAACGATCGAGTCACCACACAAGGGCCTTTCGGCCTGGTCACAGGCGAATGACCGGAATGCCCGTGATGCTCGCCACGGTGGCGCGTCGGTCTGCGTGGTACATCTTCACGACCGCCTGCCGGACACCACCCACGTCCGAGCAGGGGCGCTGGAGCCGGCCGATCGCCGGCATGCAACTCCATCAGCATCCGGGGGATCGGAACCCGATCTGCGGCCGAGCGCGGCGCGGATCGGCATGGAGCGGAAAGGCGCACCACAGCATGACCTCGACGCAGGTCGACAAGCACCACGGCGACGGCTCGGCCCAGGGCGGCACGCCCGAGGAGGGCTACGAGCGCGGACTCGGCAGCCGCCAGGTCCAGATGATCGCGATCGGCGGCGCCATCGGCGTCGGCCTCTTCCTGGGCGCGGGCGCGAACATCGCGAAGGCCGGGCCCAGCCTCATCCTGATGTACGCCCTCGCCGGCGTCATCGTCTTCTTCATCATGCGAGCGCTCGGCGAGCTGCTCCTCTACCGGCCGGTGTCGGGTTCCTTCGCGGAGTACGCCCGCGAGTTCCTCGGCCCGTTCTTCGGGTTCGCGACGGGCTGGACGTACTGGCTCATGTGGGTGGTCACCGGCATGGCCGAGCTGACCGCCGCGGCGATCTACGTGCACTACTGGTTCCCGCAAGTGCCCCAGTGGGTGACCGCCCTCGTCTTCCTGGTGGTCCTCTACCTCGCCAACCTGATCTCCGTGAAGATCTTCGGCGAGATCGAGTTCTGGTTCTCGATGGTCAAGGTCACCGCCCTCCTCGGCATGATCGTGATCGGCATCGGCGTCATCACGTTCGGGTTCAGCGCGGCCGGCGACACCGCCGCCGTCTCGAACCTGTGGGCCTTCGACGGCATCTTCCCGAAGGGTGTCGGCTCCAGCCTGATGACCCTGCAGGGCGTCATGTTCGCCTACCTGGCCGTCGAGCTCGTCGGCGTCACCGCGGGTGAGTCCGAGAACCCGGAGAAGACCCTCCCCAAGGCCATCAACACCCTGCCGTGGCGCATCATCGTCTTCTACGTCGGCGCCCTCAGCGTGATCCTGATGGTCGTGAAGTGGACCGAGTTCCAGCCCGGCGTCAGCCCGTTCGTGGCGGCCTTCGCCAAGATCGGCATCCCGGCCGGCGCGGCGATCGTCAACTTCGTGGTGCTGACCGCGGCCCTGTCGTCCTGCAACTCCGGCATGTACTCCACCGGCCGCATGCTGCGCGACCTGGCCTCCAACTCCGAGGCCCCGAAGGTCCTCGGCAAGCTGAGCTCCACCAAGACCCCGGCGGTCGGCATCACCCTCTCCGTCGCCCTGATGGGCATCGGCGTGGTCCTGAACTACGTCGTCCCGGAGAAGGCCTTCGGCTACGTGACCTCGGTCGCGACCGCGGCCGGCATCTGGACCTGGATGATGATCCTCATCAGCCACATCCGCTACCGCCGCGAGGTCGTCGCCGGCCGTCTGCCCGCGTCGTCCTTCCCGGCGCCCGGCGGAACGGTGTGCAGCTGGATCGCCGTCGCGTTCCTCCTGCTGGTCACCTGCATGATCGCCATCGACCCGGACAGCCGCATCTCCCTCTACGTGGGCGCCGGCTGGGCGGTCTGCCTGGTGGTCGGCTGGTCGGTCCTGAAGTCCCGCAGCCCGCAGGTCGCCAAGCGCGCCGCGGCGGGCGAGAAGGACCCGGAGCCCGCGGGCCGGTCCTGACCGTCCCGATCGAATCACCCTGACATCCCCCGAGGGGCGTACCGGCCGGCAACGGCCGGTACGCCCTTTTCCGGCTCCGGCCGGTACGGGGGCCCCGTACGGGCAACCCCGCGGCGGACGCCCGCGTCCTTCCGGGCAGGAAGGACGCGCCGGCACGTGCAGCGCGGACGCGCGGCAGCACCAGGAAGCAGGACGACGTGATGAGCGACAAGGCCCGCACCCTCTTCGACGCACTGGACCTCGACCGCGACGGCACGCTGACGCGGACGGAGGTCATCGCCGCCCTGCGGGCGAAGGGCCCCACGCTCGCCGCGCAGGGCGTCATACCGGTCTGGGGCGTGGGCGACGCGGACGACTCCTCGGCCCTCTTCGACGCCGCGGACCAGAACGGCGACCGCGTCCTCACCTTCGAGGAGTTCGCCGCGGTGGTCGACCGCCGCTTCGGCTGGTAGGGGCTCACCCGGGGCGCAGCTCGACCGGCGGGGCCCCGGCCGGTCCGACGGCGACGGCCGCCCGGGCGCCGCGCCCGTCCGCGGTCCGGCAGGCGACGGTGTAGACGCCGTCGGCGCCGACCGGGAACGAGAAGCGGCCGTCGGGGCCGGTGAGCGCGGCGATGTCCGGAAGGGGTACGGGGCCGTCGGCCAGGTGGACGGAGGCGCCCGCCACCGGCGCGCCGTCCGCGTCGAGGACGGTGCCGGTGACGAGGCGGACGGCGGGGCCGCCGGACGCGGTCATCGCCGCCCACCGCCGACGGGCCCGGGCGGGCCGGGCGGGGCGGGGATCACGCCTTCCACAGGACCAGGTTGTCGAAGACCGCCTTCGTGATCCGGGTGCCGGAGTTGGTGGTCAGCCCGCCGTACGCGTGGACCGCGATGCCGTACCGGCCGCCGTTGTGGATGCGGTAGACCGCGCTGCCGCTCTGCCCGCCGGCGGTGTCGATGTCGTAGAACACCTTCAGCGGGTTCACGGAGCTGACGCCGCGGCCGTCGTACCACTGCGTTCCGGGGGGCTGGTCCCCGGGGTAGCCGGAGATGTTGACGCTCGTCTTCAGCAGGTCGGCGTCCGGCCAGGAGCCGAAGCCGAACCAGCCGGTCACCGCGCCGAGTTCGGTGGGGATGACGATGGCCCCGTAGTCGAAGTTCTCGTCGCCGTCGGCCGTCCAGCCGGTCACGGAACGGAAGTTGGTGCTGGTGACGGCGCCGAACGGCAGGAAGGTGCCGTTGCGGCCGGGCATGACCTGGATGGACTTCACCCATCCGTCGCGGCCCGGCACGCCGCTGTGCTTGATGTGCACGACATGGCCCGCGGTCACCAGGGTGTGCGGGCCGATGAACCAGCCGGTGCCGATCCACTGCGAGTTGTCGGCCGCGGTGATGAGCAGCGAGGCGTTGACCCGCCAGGGGTAGGCCGCGGTGTCGGTGATCTGGACCCGGTCGTCCGGGCCGTGGACCGTCTCCAGCATGTCCGGTGGGCCGAAGGAGGCCTCGCCGATGTCCGGCAGCGGCGCGGAGGGTGCCGTCCACGCCTCGGCGGGCACGGACTCGGACAGGGCGCGGGTGTGGCCGGCGACCTGCTCCAGCCCGTCGGAGGTGAACGCGGCGGGGCTGCCGCCCTGCGCGCCTTCCGACGGGCCTTCGAAGACGGCCTGCTCGGCGGCGGGCGCGGTGATTTCCACGGGCTGGTTCGAGACAGCGGTGTGCGGACCGTTCGTCATGGCGACTCCCGGGGATGCGTGGAATGGCGTGGGGGTGGATGTGTGGCGAGGAGCGCACGACGATGCACCGCGAACGCTTCCAGGAGTCCGGGCCGCGCACCGTCCGGGCGCGCTCCCCCCACTTCCCATGGAACGCCGATCCCCCGCCCGTCGCCACGCGGCGGGGCCGCGGTCAGCGCTCCGAGAGTTCCGAGGGGGCCTCCTGGACGACCCAGCCGTTGCCGTCGGGGTCGTGGAAGGTCATGAACGAGTTCCAGGTGTCGCCCTTGCCGTCCTCCCAGCCGGACTCGCCGACGTGGCGCACCGGCGAGACGTCGACGCCGCGGGCGACCAGCTCGGCGCGGGCCGCCTCGATGTCCGTGACGCACAGCTGGAGGCCGTGCAGGGTGCCCGGGGCCATCTCCTTCGTGCCGGGCGCCGCGGGCATGCCCTGCAGCATGGCGATCGAGCAGCGCGAGCCGGGCGGGGTCAGCTGGACGATCCGCATGCCGGGGGCGACCTCGCTGTCGAGGTCGACCTTGAAGCCCGCCTTCTCCGCGTAGAAATCCTTGGCGCGGTCGATGTCGGTGACGGGGACGGGCACGACTTCCAGGGTCCAGTTCACGGCGGGGTGCCTCCTCGGGCCGGGGCCGGCGGTTCCGGCCGGTTCCACCGTCGCACGCGGACCGTCCGTGCGCGGCGGAACGCCACGACCGGCCGGCCGCTCCGCCGCCCGGCGCAGGCCCCGCCGGAAAGCCCCAGGACCGTGCATTCACCGATATGCGGACCGTACCTCTTTTCGGGGAAAGGTTCGGGCCATCGTGCGGGACGCATCTGCCGAAAGGCGGTAAAGCACGGCTACCATGGCGGCGTGACAGCAGCGGGAACCGCCTTTCGTGCGCCGTGGATCCGGGTCTGCCGGATTGCGTCGGCGCCCCTGTGGCTGGTCCTGCTGCTGGTCGGATTCCTCTGCGCGCACGGCGGGGAAACCGCGGCAACCGCACACCATGTCCGGCCCGCGACGGCCGCGGTCTCCGCACCGGCGGCGCCTTCCGTGCCGGATTCCGCTACGGGGCCCGTGGCCCGGGCCGCGCACCGGGACCGCGTACACGGCGGAGGCGGCGCCGGCCACCAGGGCGAGCACTGCGCACCCGGCCGGACGGACGGCAGCGCGGTGCTCGCAGGCTGCCCGGACGCGCCCGCCGGCCGGCCGGCCGCGCCCGCGGATTCCGCCGCGTCCCCCGCCGCCCCCGGACGGCCGCAGACACAGGGGGCCGTACCGCCCCGGACCCCCGGAGTGCTCCGCATCTAGACCGGCGCCCGCCGGCGTGCCCGTACCGGGGCGGAGGGGAAATCCGCACCCCTTTCACCGTCCCGCGCACCCCGGGATTCGCCGGTTTTCCGAGGCATCCGATTCCCGTCACTTTTCGCGGTGATTCCCCTACCGCTTCCGCCGCACATTCTCCTGCGCCGGCGCCTCCGCGGTCCGCCGCTGCCGAAAACCGCCGGAAAAGCGGGCGGCGAGGCCGGTATTCGGCATGCCCGTTCACCCCGCCCCGCCAGGAAATACCGAAACCGAACGGAGCCCCCGCATGTCCTCCACCACCCCCCGCCCCCCGGCTGCCGCACCGCCCTCCCCCGGCGCCGCCCTGTCCGGGCTCGTCGGGAACACCCCCGTGTTGCGCGTGTCCGAGCCGTTCGCGCCCTGCGGCCGCGGCTTCTGGGCCAAGCTGGAGGGGTTCAACCCCGGCGGCATCAAGGACCGCCCCGGCCTGCACATGGTCGAACGGGCCCGCGCCCGCGGGGAGCTGCGGCCCGGCGCCCGCGTCATCGAATCCACCAGCGGCACCCTCGGCCTGGGCCTCGCCCTCGCCGGGATGGTCCACGGGCACCCGGTCACCCTGGTCACGGACCCCGGCCTGGAGCCCTCCATGACGAGGCTGCTGACCGCGTACGGGGCCCGGGTCGAGGTCGTCCCCGAGCCGCACCCGGCCGGCGGGTGGCAGGAGGCCCGGCGGGAACGCGTACGGCGGCTGCTGGACGAGGACCCCGGCGCCTGGTGCCCTGACCAGTACAACAACCCCGACAACACCACCGCCTACACCCCGCTCGCCCTCGAACTCGCCTCGGGACTCGGCCACATCGACGTCCTGGTGTGCAGTGTCGGCACCGGCGGGCACTCCGCGGGCCTCTCGCGGGTCCTGCGCCAGCTCTACCCCCGCCTGGAGCTCGTCGGCGTCGACACCATCGGCTCCACCATCTTCGGGCAGCCGGCCCGGCCCCGGCTGATGCGCGGCCTCGGGTCGAGCATCCACCCCCGCAACGTCGCCTACGGCAGCTTCACAGAGGTGCACTGGGTGGCGCCGGCCGAGGCCGTGTGGGCCTGCCGGCGGCTGGCGTCCTCGCACTACGCCACGGGCGGCTGGAGCGTGGGCGCCGTGGCGCTGGTCGCCGGCTGGCTGGCCCGCACCCGCCCGGAGGGCACCCGGATCGCTGCGGTCTTCCCCGACGGGCCGCAGCGCTACCTCGGCACCGTGTACGACGACGACTGGTGCGCCGCCCACGGGCTCCTCGACGCGCCCCCGGCCGCCGAGCCGGAGGTCGTGGGCCGGGCCGACGAGAAGGAGGTCGTCCGCTGGACCCGCTGCACCGCCGTCGTCGACCCCCTGGCCGGGCGCGCGGACGGGGTGCGGGAGGCGTCCCGGTGAAGGGCATCCTGGCGCCGCTCCGCTCGTACGGGACGGGCGTCCGGCTGCTGATGGTCAACCAGTTCGCCATCAACCTCGGCTTCTACATGCTGATGCCGTACCTGGCGGTCCACCTGTCCGGGACGCTCGGCATGGCCGCCTGGACGGTCGGCCTCGTCCTCGGCGTGCGGAACTTCAGCCAGCAGGGCATGTTCCTGGTCGGCGGGACCCTCGCCGACCGGCTGGGCTACAAGCCGCTGATCGTGGCCGGGCTGCTGCTGCGGACCGCCGGGTTCGCTCTGCTCGGCCTGGTCGGCTCGCTGCCCGCACTGCTCGTCGCGTCGGCGGCCGTCGGCCTCGCGGGCGCCCTGTTCAACCCGGCGTCGCGCGCCTACCTCGCCGTCGAGGCGTCAGAGCGGCGGGTGGAGGCGTTCGCCCTGTTCAACGTCTTCTACCAGGCGGGCATCCTGCTGGGCCCGCCGGTCGGCATGCTGCTCACGGGCGCCGGCTTCCGCGTCACCTGCCTGACCGCGGCCGGGATCTTCGCCGTCCTCGGCGCGGTCCAGATCCGCCGCCTGCCCGCCCGCCGGGCCGACGGCCCGGCCGGCACCGGGGACGGGCCGCGCCCGCCGGTCCTCGCCCAGTGGCGGGGCATCCTCGCGAACCGCCCGTTCGTGCTGTTCTCGACCGCCATGGCCGGCTCGTACGTCCTGTCCTACCAGGTGTACCTGGCGCTGCCGCTGGAGGTGCGGCGCCTCGGCGGCCCGGGGCACTTCGGCACGGCGGCGGCGGCCGCGCTGTTCGCGGTGCCCGGGCTGCTGACGATCCTGCTCCAGACCCGCGTCACCGCCTGGTGCCGGGCCCGCACGACGTCCGGGCGGGCGCTCGTGTGGGGGCTGCTGGCGATGGCCGCGGCCTTCGCCCCGCTGCTGCTGGCACCGGCGCTGCCGCTGCCGGACGGGGGAGGGTGGCGGTGGCTGCACGCGGCGGGCGTGCCCGTGCTGGCCGCCGTGCTGCTCGCCGTGGGGACGATGGTGGCGTACCCGTTCGAGATGGACACCCTCGTCGGGCTGTCCGGGGACCGGCTCGTGGCCACGCACTACGGGCTGTACAACACCGTCTGCGGGATCGGCATCACCGTGGGGAACCTGCTCACCGGCGCGGCGCTCGACGCGGCCCGCGCCGCGGGCGTGCCGTCGCTGCCCTGGCTCGCGCTCCTCGCCCTCGGCGTGCTGTGCGCGGGCGCGCTGCTGGCCCTGGAGCGCACCGGGCGCCTCGCACCACCCGGCAGGGGCGCCCCGGCGGAGCCGGCGGCGGCCTGAGGGCCCGCGCGGGCGCGGCTCAGCCGACGGCCGGCCCCGGGTCGGCGGAGGCGAGCAGGTTCAGCACGGTGGCCTCCATGGCGTGCCGGGCCTGCTCGGCGCTCAGGCCCGTCGAACGCCAGTGGTGCCAGGCGCCCCAGGTGGTGACGGCGTCCAGGCCGTCGGCGAGGTCGCGGCGGCGGTCCTCCGGCAAGGGGTCGAGCTCCGCCGCGAGGACGGCCTCCATTCGGCGGCGGCCGTCGGCGAACGCCTCGTCGATCACCCGCCGCATGCGCGGCGAGGGGTGGTCCATCCGCATGGCCGCCAGCCGGGCCGGAGTGATCCACTCCAGGATCCGGGCGCGCTGCTCGGCGAGCGCGGCCACCCGCTCGGCGCGCGGGCCGGCGGTCGGCAGCGGTCTGATCTGCTCGGCGAGCTGCTCCAGCCGCCGGGTGATGGCGGTGTCGACCAGCTGGGACATGTCGGCGAAGTGGTGGAACACCGAGCGCCGCGACACCCCGGCGCGGGCCGCCACCTTGTCCGCCGGGAATTCGGTGGCCCCCTCGTCGAGCAGGGCGAGCAGTGCGTCGGCGATGCGCTCGCGCGTCTGCCGGCCGCGCTCGGTCCGCCCGTCGGCCGCCGACTCCGGTCGCTTCTCCACTCGTCCTCCCGATCTCCTCGCATTGACATTGTTGCACTCCAAGTGCAAGCGTAAATATGCACTCGGAGTGCAAGTTGTTGGTGACGAGAGGTGAGAGCCGACGATGTTCCACGCCCTGGGGCGCCGCTGCGCCCGCAGACCCGGCCGGGTCCTCGCCGCCTGGTCGGCGGTGCTGCTCGCACTGGCCGCCGCGGTCCTGGTGTACGGCCGGACCACCAGCGAGGCCGTGTCCATCCCCGGCAGCGACAGCCAGGCGGCACGGGACGCGGCGGCCGCATTCCCCGGGCCTCCGTCGGGGAACCAGCCCGTGGTGCTGCACGCACCGGCGGGCAGTGCCCCGCTGGCCTCGGACGCCATGAGGTCCGCGGTCGAGGAGGCGGCCGCGCGGATCGCCCGCGTCGAGCACGTCACCGACGTCACCACGCCCTACTCCCCCGCCGGCGGGGCGGCGATGAGCGCGGACGGCCGCACCGCCTACCTGACGCTCGGCCTGGACGTCACCGCCCGCGACATCGCCCCGGAGACCGCCGCGGCCGTGGAGGCGGCCGCCGAGCCGGCCCGTCGGGCGGGCATCGAGGTGACTCCCGGCGGTGAACTCGCCGCGGCCGCCGACAAGGGGTCCACCGGGCACAGCGAGCTGATCGGCCTCGCCGCGGCCGCCGCCGTCCTCTTCCTCGGATTGCGCTCGGCCCCGGCCGCCGGGCTGCCGATCGCCGTCGGGGTCGTGGTCCTGGGGGTCTCGCTGGCCGCTGTCGGCCTCCTCGGGCACCTCGTGGACATGCCCTCCTCCGGTGCCGTGATCGCCGCGATGATCGGGCTGGGCGTGGGCATCGACTACACGCTGTTCTGCCTGGTGCGCTTCCGCTCCCTTCTCGCCGGGGGCACCGGGGTCGTGGATGCGGCCGCGCGCACGACCGCCACCGCCGGCAAGGCCGCCGCCTTCGCGGGCTGTGCGGTGGCCGCCGCCCTGGCCGGGCTGGCGCTCGGCGGGCTGCCCCTGCTGTACGCGCTGGCGCTGGCGCCGGGGATCGCCGTACTGGTCGCCGTGGCGGCCGCGCTCACCCTGCTGCCGGCGCTGCTCGCGCTCCTCGGCCGGCGGATCGCCCCGCCCCCGCCCGCCGCAACCGCAGAGGGCGCAGTCCGGGCGCATGGGGGCCGTTGGCACCGGATCGCCGTGTACGTCGCCGACCGGCCGTGGCGCCACCTCCTCGGCGCCCTGGCCCTGGTCGCCGCACTGGCCGCCCCCGCGGCCGGTTTGTCGTTCGGCGCGCTCGACGCCGGCGACAAGGTCGCAGGGACGGACAGCCGCACCGCCCACGACCGGCTGGCGGCCGCCTTCGGCCCCGGTGTGAACGGACCCCTGCAGGTGACGGCGTCCCTGCCGACCGCCGCCTCCGGCCCCGGCGACGGCCGCCTCACCGCGATCACCTCCGCGCTGGACGCCGACCCGGGCGTTGCCTCCGTCGGCGCGCCGCAGCTCGCCGCGGACGCCCGTACCGCCCGCTGGCAGGTCGTCCCCGACACCGGCCCCGGTGATCCGCGGACCGCCGCGCTCGTCGACCGCCTGCGGGAGTCCTCCCTGCCCTCCGCCACGGCGGGCAGCGGGACGGCCGCGCACGTGGGCGGGTCCGCTGCCGCACAGGCCGATCTGAACGACCGTCTGGCGCGGCGGATGCCCGCGGTCATCGGGGCCGTCGTCGCCGTGGCCGCCCTGCTGCTCCTGCTTGCCTTCCGCTCGCCCGTCGTCGCGGTCAAGGCCGCCGTGACGAACCTGCTGTCGGTGGCCGCCGCGTACGGTGTGCTCACCGCCGTGTTCCAACGGGGCCTCGGAGCCGGGCTGATCGGCCTGGAGGGGCCGGTGCCCATCCCGGGGTACGTGCCCTTGCTGATGTTCGCCGTCCTGTTCGGGCTCTCCATGGACTACGAGGTGTTCCTGCTCAGCTCCGTCCGCGAGGCGTACCTGCGGCACGGGGACAACCGGCGCGCCGTCGTCGAGGGCCTGGCGGGTACCGGGCGCGTGATCACCTCGGCAGCAGCGATCATGGTGTGCGTGTTCCTGAGCTACCTGCTGTCCGCGGATCCCGTGGTGAAGATGTTCGGCGTCGGCCTGGCCACGGCCGTCGCGCTCGACGCCACGGTCGTCCGCGGGCTGCTGGTCCCGACCGGCATGGTGCTGCTGGGCACACGCAACTGGTGGCTGCCCGGACCGCTGGACCGCCTGCTGCCCCGGATGGACATCGAGGGCGAGGGCACGGGCCGCGGCACGACACGGCCGGACCCGGCCGCGCCCGGACCCGCCACCGAGCCGATCCCCGCACCGTGAGGAAGCCCGAACCCATGCCCGCAGACGCGCCGACCGCACCCGCCGCGGCCGCACCCGCCGCCGACCGCCCGAGCACGCCCCCGAACCGGCGCCGGCGGACGGTGATCGCCGCCACCGCCGCCCTGGCGGTCCTCCTCGCCCTGCCCGCGGCCGACGCCTTCGCCCGGCACCGCGGCGAGGCCCGACTCGCGGACCGGATCGCCGCCCGCCACCCCGACCTGCGGTCGGAGCCGCAGGTGGAGATAGGCGGCTACCCGTTCCTGCTGGGGGCGGCCCGCGGCACGCACCCGGAGGTGCGGGTCAGGGCCGAGGGGCACGCCCCGGACGGTCGGCCGGTGGCGGCCGACGTCGAGCTGAAGGACGTGTCCCGGAAAGGGGACGGCTACGAGGCGGCGTCGGTCGACGCCCGCTACACCGTCCCCTTCGACGCGCTGGCCGCCGAGGCGGGCGGCAAGGGCACCACCGTGTCCGACGCCGGGAACGGCCGGCTCAGGATCGAGCGCCGCGCGCTCGGCCTCCCGGTCGCCGTCACCGTCGAACTCCGCCTCCAAGGCGACACCGTGACCCCCCACGCGACCTCGGCGACGCTTGCCGGCGCGCCCGTCGACCCGGCCATGCCGATGATCAGGCAGGCGCTCGCGGAGAAGCAGTGGAAGCTGCCCGCCCTGCCGATGGGGCTGAACGCCTCCGAGGTGTCGGTCGGTCCGGACGGCGTCACCGCGCACGCCCGCGGCGAGGGCGTCGCCCTCGACTGAAGGCCGTTGCGGCCGGGGTCACTCGTACCGGTACAGCAGCGACTCCCGCTCGCTCTGCCGGATCTGCTCCAGCGTCAGGCCGGGCACGCCGACGTGCGACAGGGTGATCTCGGCCGAGCTGGGCACCTCGTCCTCGGACAGCCACGCCTCCGGCTTCCACGCGCCGCCGCGCAGGAACGCCTTCGGGCAGTGCTGGTACGCCTCTTCCACCTCGACGACGAGGGCGCTGCGAGGCGGCTTGCCGACCGGGGTGAGCCTCTCCAGAAGCCGCGGATCGGCGGAGATGCAGGCCCGGCCGTTGACGCGGAGGGTCGCCCCGCGGCCGGGGACGATGAAGACGAGCCCGGCGCGGCCGGTCTCGACGACGTTGTGCGCGCTGTCGAGCCGTTTGTTGCCGGTGGCGTCGGGCACGGCGAGGGTGAACTCGTCCAGGACGGTGACGAACCCGGCGGGACCACCGCGCGGGGAGACGTCGCAGCGGCCGTCCGCGCCGGCGGTGGCGACGAATACGAGGGAGGCCCGGGCGATGAAGTCCCGGGCCACGTCGTGGAGGCGGTCCACCTCCTTGCGCCGGACCAGCTCGCCGGGCTGCTCGTAGAGGGCGCGCAGGGCGTCGGTGTCCCGCACGGCGGTGGCATCGAGGGTGTCGAATATGCGGCCTTCGGGCCGGAGTTGGGTGCTCACACGGCGCCACTATAGGAAACGGGCGCCCGCCCCGGGGAATCGTCCCCGGGGCGGGCGCCCGTACTGCCGGAGGCGGGGCTGCCGTCAGGCCTGCGGCGCCGGGAAGGTCGGGTACTCGACCCCGGAGACGTGCTGCACGACGCGGATGACCTGGCACGAGTAGCCGAACTCGTTGTCGTACCAGAGGTACAGGATCGCGTTGTCGCCGTCGACCTTGGTGGCGCCGGCGTCGATGATCGACGCGTGGCGCGAGCCGACGAAGTCCATCGACACGGCGTCGGGCGCGGTCGTGAAGTCGATCTGGCGCTTCAGCGGCGAGTGCAGCGAGACGTTGCGCAGGTAGTCGAGGACGTCCTCGCGGGTGGTCTCGCGGCCCAGGCGCAGGCTGAGGATGGCGATCGAGACGTCCGGGACGGGGACGCGGATCGAGCTGCCGGTGATCGGGGCCTTGAGGTCGGGCAGCGCCTTGGCGACGGCCGAGGCGGCGCCGGTCTCGGTGATGACCATGTTGAGCGGCGCGGAGCGGCCGCGGCGGTCGGCCTTGTGGTAGTTGTCCAGCAGGTTCTGGTCGTTGGTGAACGAGTGGACGGTCTCCACGTGGCCGCGCAGCACACCGTACTCGTCGTCCATGGCCTTCAGCGGCGGGACGATCGCGTTGGTGGTGCAGGAGGCGCAGGAGAGGATGCGCTCGTCCGGCTTGATCATGTCCTGGTTGACGCCGTGGACGATGTTCGGGACGTCGCCCTTGCCCGGGGCGGTCAGGACGACCTTGTCGATGCCGGGGCGCAGGTGCTTGGAGAGGCCCTCGCGGTCGCGCCACTTGCCGGTGTTGTCGATGAGGATGGCGTCCTTGATGCCGTACGCCGTGTAGTCGACCTCGGAGGGGTCGTTGGCGTAGATCACGCGGATCGCGTTGCCGTTGGCGATGATCGTGCTGTTCGCCTCGTCCACGGTGATGGTGCCCTGGAACTGGCCGTGGATGGAGTCGCGGCGCAGCAGCGAGGCACGCTTCACGAGGTCCTGCTCACCTCCCCCGCGCACGACGATGGCGCGCAGGCGCAGGCCGTTGCCCGAACCGGCCTTCTCGATGAGGAGGCGGGCGACGAGGCGGCCGATGCGGCCGAAGCCGTAGAGGACGACGTCCCGGCCGGTGGAGCGCTCGATCTTGTTCGCACCGGTGGCGCCGGCGACGGCCTCGGCGGTGAAGTCGGCCACGGACAGACCGCGGTCGTCGGTCTTGTACGTCGCGGCCAGCATGCCGATGTCGATCTGGGACGGGCCGAGATCGAGCGCGGAGAGGGCCTGGAGGAACGGCATCGTCTCGGTGACCGACAGCTCCTCGCCGTCGATCTGCCGGGCGAAGCGGTGGGTCTTGAGAATGCTGACCACCGACTTGTTCACCAGGGAGCGGCTGTGCAGCAGGACGGTGACGTCCCGCTCGCGCTGCAGCTTCCCGATGATCGGGATCATCGACTCCGCGATCTCCTCGCGGTTCTTCCAGTTGGTGAACGAGTCCTCGTTGACAGTCACAGGTTTATCTTTCGAGCTAGGCGGCGCTCATATGCTAACCCCCTCGTACTTTGATCCTTCAAGCGGCACCCGTGTCGGATTCGCCGCCGGGGCCGGTAAGCCTGCGGGATGCGGCTTCCGATGGCGTATGCCCGAATCGTGCGGCTGCCGTGAGGGGCGGCGTCACTTGGGGGCGGGGTAGATCCTCGACTGCTTCACGCTGCCGAAGGCGAAGCTCGACTCGATGGAGGCGATGCCCGGGATCGCGTGGATCCGGTGGCGCACCAAGGCCTCGTACGCCTCCAGGCTCTCGATGACGACCCGCAGCAGGTAGTCGCTGCTTCCGGCCATCAGGTAGCAGTCCTGGATGTGCTCGATGACGGCGACGTGCTCCTCGAAGATCCGCACCGCCTCCCCGGTGTGGCGCTCCAGGCGTATCCGGACGAAGACGGTGATCGGCAGCCCGAACGCCACCTGGTCGACCATCGCCGTGTAGCCCCTGATCAGACCGGCCTCCTCCAGCCGCCGGACCCGGCGCAGGCAGGGCGAGGGCGAGAGGCGGACCCGGTCGGCGAGCTCCTGGTTCGAGAGCCGGCCGTCGGCCTGCAACTCCCGGATGATTTGCAGATCCACGGCGTCCATGGCCCCTCCTTGGCAGATTCTGCCCTCAACGTACGCCTGGAGGGCAGAAGTGGCAATCGGCTGCCCCGGCGGAAGGTCTAGCGTTGCCCCGTGGCCGGATACGGCCCTCTTCAGCTTGGAGGAGCGACCTTGGCCGCCGTGAACACCGCCCCCGCCCCGGCACCGCCGCAGGCCCGTACGGCGGGGCTGCACGGGCTCAGCCCGCAGGCGCAGGGCATGGCGGCGCTGGCGCTGACCGTGCTCATCTGGGCCGCGTTCGCGCTGAGCGCCCGCGCGCTGGGCTCCTCCACCCTGCTTCCCGCCGACGCCGGCCTGCTGCGCTTCGGCGTCCCGCTCGTCGTCCTGGCGCCCGCGCTGTGGCGGCGCCGCCGCGCCCTGGCCGCCGTCCGGCCCGGCGTTGCGCTCAAGGTCGCCTGCGGGGCCGGCGTGCCGTTCTTCCTCGCGGCGATGTACGGGGGCTCCCTCACGTCGGCGGCGTTCGTCGGCTCCATCGTGCCGGGCATGGTGCCGCTGTTCGTCGCTGCCCTCGTGGCCGCCTCCGGGCGGGGCCTGCCGCGCGGCACCCAGGCGGCCGGCCTCGTGCTGATCGCGGCCGGCGTGGTCGCGCTGGTGTGGCGCCACGTGTTCCCCGTGAACGCGTCGGTCCTCGCGGGGTCGGGGATCCTGCTCGCCGCCAGCGGCCTGTGGGCGCTGTACACGGTCGGGCTGAAGGAGGTCGGGCTCGACCCGGTCGGCTCGATCGGGCTGCTGTGCCTGCCGTCGTTCGCCGTGCTGGCCGCGCTCGTCCTGACGGGGGCGCTGCCGAGCGGCCTCGCCTCGGCGACCGCGTCGGACATCGCCGTGTTCACGGTCGTGCAGGGCCTCGGCGTCGGGCTGTGCGCGGGGCTGCTGTACGCCTTCGCGATCCGCCGGCTGGGCGCCGAGCGCAGCTCGGCCGTCGGCAGCCTGAGCCCGGTCCTGGTGGTCCTGCTCGCCGTACCGCTGCTGGGCGAGGCGCCGACGGCGGCGGTGCTGCTCGGCGTGCCCGTCATCGCGGCGGGCGTCTTCCTCGCCAACCGCACCCCCGGCCGGGCCGCCCCCGCGCCGGCCGCGCCGCACCCCCGGCCCTGACCGGCCGCCCCGCCGCCTCCCGCTCCCGCTCTTCCGCTTCCGTCCAGCCCAGTCCGAGGTTTCCCGCAGATGCTCGAGCTCCTCCTCCCCCCGCCCGTCGATCCGCTGTGGGACCTGACGGAGGCGTACGGCGCCGACGCCCGGCCCGAGCGCCTCAACCTGGTCCTCGGCGTCTACCGGGACGACACGGGCACGACACCGGTCATGGCCGCCGTGCGCGAGGCGGAACTGCGCCTCGCCGAGCGCTCCGCGTCCAAGGAGTACCGCGGCCTGTCGGGGAACACGGCGTTCAACCGGGCCATGCTGGCGATGGTCCTGGGCGGGGCCGGCGGCGCGGCCGACCGGGCGGTCGCCGTGCAGACCGTCGCCGGCAGCGGCGCGCTGCGGCTGCTGGCCGACCTGGTGTGCCGCACCCGCCCCGGAGCGACCGTGTGGATCAGCGACCCGGCGTACGTCAACCACCGCCCGATACTGGAGGCCGCCGGCCTGGCGGTCCGCACCTACCGGTGGGTCGACGCGGAGGGCCGCTCCGACACGGCGGGGCTGCTGCAGGACCTGGCGCAGGCGCAGCGGGACGACGTGGTGCTGCTCCAGGGCTGCTGCCACAACCCGACCGGCGTGGACCCCTCGGCGCAGGCTTGGGACGAGCTGGCCGGGCTGGCGGCCCGGAACGGCTGGGTCCCGTTCGTCGACCTCGCCTACCACGGCCTCGGCGACGGCCTGGAGGCCGACCTGGCGGCCACGCGGCTGCTCGCCGAGCGGGTGCCGGAGATGCTCGTCGCGGTGAGCTGCTCCAAGAACTTCGGGCTCTACAGCGACCGCACCGGCTGCGCGATCGTCCTCGGCGCCTCCCGCGCGTCCCTGCGGCACGTGGAGACGGCCCTGCAGAACGCGGCCCGCACCCTGTACTCGATGCCGCCGGAGCACGGCGCGGCGGTCGTCGCGGCGGTCTTGGAGGACGACGGCCTGCGCTCCCTGTGGCGGGCCGAGCTCGACGGCATGCGCGCCCGCATCGAGGCCAACCGGACCGGCCTGGCCGAGCAGCTGGCGGCCCTCGGCCGGCCGGCCGAGGCGGCGGCGCTCGCGCGGCAGAAGGGCATGTTCTCGATGCTGCCGCTCACCGCGCCGCAGATGCTGCGGCTGCGCAGCCGGTATGCGGTCTACGGCACCACGGCCGGCCGCATCAACATCGCGGGGCTGCCCGCCGACCGCATCGCCTGCGTCGCCCGCGGCATCGCAGGCGTGCTCGGCGAGGACGGCGCGTGAGGGCGGCCGCTCACCACCAGTAGGCGGGATAGCGGGGGGCGCCGGGCCGCAGCCGCGAGACGGCGTACCCCGTGAGGACCAGCAGGAGCGCCGCGCCGAGCAGAAGCGGCAGGAAGCGCGCGGGCGCCGGGGCCTGGAGGACGACGATGACCGCGCTGGCGCAGCCCGGGGCGTGCGGGGTGCGGGCGGCGGTGTTCGCGGCGAGGGCCAGGCCGCCGGCGACGGCCGCGGCCCAGGCGCTGCCGCCCGCGGCGGCGAGGACCGCGTAGCCGGCGAGTGCGCCCAGCAGGTGGCCGCCGACGACGCTGCGCGGCTGGGCGAGCGGCAGGCCGGGCGCGCTGTGCACGAGGGCGGCGCTGGCGGCGAGGGACGGTATCAGGACCGGCTCGTGGACCAGCGCGCCGATGCCCACCAGGGCGAGCAGGACGGCGGTGGCGCCGCTGACGCTGTGGGCGGCCGCGGCCGGGGTGGGGCGCGCGGGCGCGCGCCGGCGGGACGGGCTGCTCTCGGGCGTGCGTGGGCGGGGCGTACTGCGCACGAGGGCGCGCAGGGGCGGCGTACTCAATGGAGGGTGTTCCTCGGCGGCGGGCCGGATCGGGACGCGGCGGTCGGCGGGCGGGGCGGCGGGGGCGGCGGGTGGGGCACCCCCGGGCAGCGCGGCCTGTGGTCGACAACGGCGCTGATCCCGTGCCGGGATGGTGGTGCAAACCGGCACGGTCCTCCCCCGAGCCTAACCCCGTGCGATCGGGCGGCGGACACCGGGTCACGGCCGGGACCGGCACCGATGCCCGCCGGAGGCAGACCTGATGTTTCATCAGGTCGCTTGACCCGGACTCTTGACTCTCCGCGCGGCAGTCGGGATTCTCGACGCACCTTTCGCGCGGGACATGACAATCAGCCGGGTTTCCGGACACGGCCCTGCGTCCTCGACCGCGCCAGCCGACTCCCGATGACGCGAGTGTGACCATGACCAGACGCCGTCCCGTCCGCCGCCGACCACTCACACTGCTCGCCCTGCTCCTCACCACCGTGCTGGCCGTGTCGCTCGGCCCCGCGCCCGGCGCCTCGGCCGACGCCGAGTGGTGGACCCCCACCGCCCGGCCCGCGCCCGACTCGCAGATCAACGTCAGCGGCGAGCCCTTCAAGGGCACCGATGCGCAGGGCAATGTGCGCGGGTTCGTCGACGCGCACGACCACATCATGTCGAACGAGGGCTTCGGCGGCCGCCTCATCTGCGGCCGGCCGTTCTCCGAACAGGGCATCGCCGACGCGCTGAAGGACTGCCCCGAGCACTACCCCGACGGCACCCTCGCCGTCTTCGACTTCATCACCAAGGGCGGCGACGGCAAGCACGACCCGAACGGCTGGCCGACGTTCAAGGACTGGCCCGCGCACGACTCGCTGACCCACCAGCAGAACTACTACGCGTGGATCGAGCGGGCCTGGCGCGGCGGCCAGCGCGTCCTCGTCAACGACCTCGTCACGAACGGGGTCATCTGCTCGGTCTACTTCTTCAAGGACCGCGGCTGCGACGAGATGACCGCCATCCGCCTGGAGGCGCAGAAGACGTACGACATGCAGGCCTACGTCGACAAGATGTACGGCGGGGCCGGCAAGGGCTGGTTCCGGATCGTCACCGACGCGGACCAGGCACGCGAAGTGGTCAAGCAGGGCAAGCTCGCCGTGGTCCTCGGCGTGGAGACCTCGGAGCCGTTCGGCTGCAAGCAGGTCCTGGACATCGCCCAGTGCAGCCGGGAGGACATCGACCGCGGCCTCGACGAACTGCACCGGCTCGGTGTGCGCAGCATGTTCCTGTGCCACAAGTTCGACAACGCCCTGTGCGGGGTCCGCTTCGACGAGGGCGCGCTCGGCACCGCCATCAACGTGGGCCAGTTCCTGTCCACGGGCACCTTCTGGCAGACGGAGCAGTGCACCGGCCCGCAGCACGACAACCCCATCGGCCTGGCGGCGGCGCCCTCGGCGCAGAAGCAGCTCCCGGCGG
The DNA here is from genome assembly GCF_014649915.1 of Streptomyces toxytricini. Lineage (GTDB taxonomy): Bacteria > Actinomycetota > Actinomycetes > Streptomycetales > Streptomycetaceae > Streptomyces > Streptomyces toxytricini. The sequence continues at coordinate 25,114 of NZ_BMTY01000022.1, forward strand.
GCGTGTCGATGCCCTCGTACTCCGCCGAGGCCCGCTGCAACACCCGCGGCCTGACCGAGCTCGGCGAGTACGCGCTGCGCGGCATGATGAAGCGGAAGATGATGCTCGAAGTGGACCACATGAGCGTCAAGGCCGCCGGCCGGGCCCTGGACGTCCTGGAGTCCGAGTCCTACCCGGGCGTGATCTCCTCGCACAGCTGGATGGACACGGGCTGGCTGGAGCGCCTCTACAAGCTGGGCGGCTTCGCCACCGGCTACATGAACGGCGCCGAGAGCTTCAGCGCCGAGGCCAAGCGCACCGACGCCCTCCGCGACAAGTACGGCGTCGGCTACGGCTTCGGCACCGACATGAACGGCGTCGGCGGCTGGCCCGCGCCGCGCGGGGCGGACACCCCGAACCCGGTGCGCTACCCCTTCCGCAGCACCGACGGCGGCTCGGTCATCGACCGGCAGACCACCGGGCAGCGCACCTGGGACCTCAACACCGACGGCGCCGCGCACTACGGGATGGTCCCCGACTGGATCGAGGACGTCCGGATCGTCGGCGGGCAGGGCGTCGTCGACGACCTGTTCAAGGGCGCCGAGTCCTACCTGCGCACCTGGGGGGCCTCCGAGCGGCACAAGGCGGGCGTGAACCTCGCCGCGGGCGCGTCCGCCTCGTCGAGCTCCACCGAGTGGAACCCGTTCGTCAGCTACGCGGCCGGCCGCGCCGTGGACGGCAGCCGGTCCAGCCGCTGGGCGAGCGGCTGGTCCGACGACCAGTGGCTGGCCGTGGACCTCGGCTCCCCCGCCCTCGTCAAGCGCGTCACCCTCGACTGGGAGCGGGCCCACGGCCGGGAGTACCGGATCGAGGTGTCCGACGACGGCGCGCAATGGCGGACGGTGTGGTCCACCACCACCGGCGACGGCGGCCTGGACACCGCCCGGTTCGACGGCGTGACCGCCCGGCACGTACGCGTCCACGGCCTCGGCCGCGGCACGCAGTGGGGCTACTCGCTGTACGAGCTCGGGGTGTTCAGCAGCTGACGGCCCCGGGGCGGCCGGGTCTGCGTACGCGGCCCGGCCGCCCACCGGACCACGCACCGCACGCAGGGACAGGAAGGGACACCCATGCCCCGCATGCCGCTGGCCGAGCGGCGCCGCCTGCTGACCGAGGCGGCGATCCGGGCGATGGCCCGCGACGGCGTCCCCCGCACCACGACCCGCTCGATCGCCGCCGAGGCCGGGGTGTCGCTGAGCGTCTTCCACTACTGCTTCGACTCCAAGGAGGCACTGCTGGAGTCGGTGATCGAGACGATCACGGAGCACTACCTCGGGGTGGTGAAGGAGGCCATCCGCCCGCGGGCCACCCTGCGCGAGACGGTGGAGGCGGGCTTCGCCGCGTACTGGGACCACGTCCGCGCCCACCCCGCCGAGCACATGCTCACCTACGAGCTGGCCCAGTACGCCCTGCGCCGGCCGGGCTTCGAGCACCTCGCCCGCCGGCAGCACGAGCTGTACCGCGACGTGTACGCCGGCCTCGTCGAGGAGGTGTGCGGCACCCTCGGCCTGGAGCTGCGGGTCCCCGTGCCGGTGCTGGCGCGCTACCTGGCCGCCATGACGGACGGCCTCACCCTGAACTTCCTCGTCCTCGGCGACGACGCGGCGGCCGCCGCCATCCTCGCCATGGTGACCGAGCACGTCGCGGGGCTCGTCGAGGGCAGCGGGACACCGCACCCCGCCGCGTCCGGCCTTCGGTAGGGCCCCTCAGTAGGGCCTCGGCGACATCACCATCGGGTCGGCACCCGGCGCGACCAGGACGCAGCGGGGGACGCCGGGCCCGGGCGTGACGCGCACGGTCACCGGTGTCACCGGCTCCGTCGGGAGTTCCACGTGGAGGGCGACGGGCCGGTCGCCGTGGGTGGTGCCGTGGCCGGTCTCCTTGCCGTCGACGAGGAGTTCCACGTCGACGCGGTGACCCGTCTCGACGGTCGCGCTGACGGAGTGGCCGGCGTGGTCGATGTGGAAGTGGTGGCGTCGTCTCATGGTTGTCGCCTCCGGCCGGACGCGCGCGGGGCTGGGTCCGTGTGCCCAGGATAGTGGCGCGGTGTGCGGCTCGCAGGCCGCCGGCGGGCGGCAGGGGTTTGGATTGCCGCATGATCCTCAATACGATCCGGCGATGATCACAAGAAAATGGGCGGCGGCCGGGGCGTGCGGCCTGCTGGCCGCGCTCGCGGCCGGGCTGTTCCCGGCGAGCGCGGCGGCCGGCGAACCGGCGGCGAAGGACTCCCCCAAGGTCGAGCTGGTGCTGGACGTCAGCGGCTCGATGCGGGCGACGGACATCGACGGCAAGTCCCGCATGGCGGCCGCCAAGCAGGCGTTCAACGAGGTGCTCGACGCCACCCCGGAGGAGGTGCGGCTCGGCATACGCACCCTGGGCGCCGACTACCCCGGGGACGACCGCCAGCTGGGCTGCAAGGACACCAAACAGCTCTACCCGGTCGGGAAGCTCGACCGGGTGGAGGCGAAGGCGGCCGTGGCCACCCTCGCGCCCACCGGCTGGACCCCGATCGGCCCGGCCCTGCTCGGCGCGGCGGAGGACCTCAAGGGCGGCAACGCCACCCGCCGGATCGTGTTGATCACGGACGGGGAGGACACCTGCGCCCCCCTCGACCCGTGCGAGGTCGCCCGCGACATCGCCGCCCAGGGGATCCACCTGGTGATCGACACCCTCGGCCTGGTGCCCGACGCGAAGACGCGGGAGCAGCTGGTCTGCATCGCCGAGGCGACCGGCGGCACGTACACCTCCGTCCAGCACACGGCCGAGCTGTCGGGCCGCGTCAAGCAGCTGGTGGACCGGGCCGCGGCCCCCGTCGTCACCCCGGTGGCGACCCAGGGCGCGAAGCAGTGCCAGGGCGCGCCGAAGCTCGGCGCGGGCCTGTACACCGACCGCGAGTCGTTCGGCGAGCACCGCTGGTACCAGGTGGACGTCCGGCCCGGCCAGGAGCTGCGGGCCTCGGTGAGCATCGCCGCGGACCGGGCGGTGAACAACGACTACGGGGTCCTGCTGCGCGCGGTGACCGTCCACGGGCGGGAGATCGTCCGCGGCTCGGAGGCCGGCGACGGCCGCACCGACGCCATCTCGACGGGCCTGCGCTACCCGAAGGGCGAGTCGGACGACGAGGACGGGGACGGCGGGACGGCCGCGGAGACGGTGTGCCTCCAGGTCGGCAACTCCTTCTCGGCGCCCGCCTCCGTCAAGACCGCCCCGGGCATGCCGGTCGAGCTCGTGATCGACCTGGTGGACGGCCCCGACGGCGCCTCCGACGCCGCCTCCTTCGGCCTCGGCCGCGGCTGGTGGCTGCTCGGCCTCCTGACCCTCGCCGGCCTCGTCGCGGGCCTCGTGTGGGGCTGGATCTCCCGCTGGCGTATCTCGGTCTGGAGGACCAGCTGATGCGTACCGTACGGATGCTGACCGCCGCGGCACTCGCCGCGGGCGGCCTGCTCGCGGGGGCCGGCGCGGCCGCCGCCGACTCCCCTTCCGCGAGCGCGAGTCCGAGCGGCGGGGCTGCCGGACCGACCGAGGCCGGTACGGCGTTCCGCACGGCCACGCCGGTCAAACCCGGCCAGCGGGCCACGGCGGAGGCGTCGACCGGCGACTACCTGTACTGGGTCCTGCCGCTGGACTCGGGGCAGCGCGCCACGGTCAAGGCATCGGTGAAGCTGCCGCCCGCCGCCTCCCGGCACGCCGCCTCGACCTGGCGGATCGACGTGTACGACGGGCTGCGCCGCCGGCAGGCCTGCACGTACGGCGCCCAGAGCGCGGCCGCCGCCAAGGACGCCGCCTCGGTGGAGCTGTCCTGCACGCTGCGCACGGTGCGGCCGGGAGCCGAACCGTGGGCCCACGACCCGCTGCCCGGCAGCTACTACGTGCGCCTGACGGCGGCGGAGGTGGCGAAGGAGGACCTCGGCCAGCCGGTGCGGGTGGAGGTCTCCGCCGAGACCCGCGACACCGGCGGAGCCTTCGCCGTGGACGGGGCACTGGCCCAGCCGCTCGTGCCCGGCATCACGGCCCGGCTCGCGGCCGAGGCCGAGAGCGGCGCGGCGGGCTCCGCGGGCAAGGACCGGCCCGCCGCGGTGGGGGAGCCGGACGGCGGCTGGTCGGGCGGCCGCTGGTCCGACCGCTGGGTGTGGACGGCCGCGGGCGGCGTACTGGCCGCCTTGGCCGGCGTGTTCGGGTACTCCGTGACCCGCGGCCGGGGCCGCCCGCCGCACGTGCCGCCGCGCGGCTGACCCCTGCACCCGCCGCAGCACCGGACGCCGGCGGGCGCCCTACACCGGGTGCCCGTCGGCGTCGGTCGTGTCGGCCTGGGTGGAGAACTTGGACAGGAACACGTCGTAGAGGCCGTCGGGGCGGCGCGTCATGGTGGCGCCGTCCTGCCAGGTGCCGTTCTCGTCCCACCACTGGCTGCCGGCCGGATCCCCCTGGTTCTGGTGGATGTTGTGCATGCCGAGCCCCTCGTCGAAGGGCTCGCCGAAGACGAGGACCGGCCGGCCGGGGACGAGGATCGGCTCCAGCGCCGCCGAGGCCTCCAGGTGGCTGCCTGCGGTCCAGGGGCGGGGCGGGTCGATCCGGTCGAGGATCCGCTGCACCCATCCCGGGGGGCGGCGTACGAAGAGGCAGCCGGTGCGCTCGGCCAGCGCGGGGTGGCGCTGGTAGTCGATCGCCCCGGATCCGGAGGCGGTCGCCAGGTCGTGGTAGCCGGGGGACGGCGCGTCCACGGGCTCCAGCACCGAGGGGTGCAGGGTGAACACCTTCCACTGGACGCCGACCGCGGACTTCTTGCTGTCGACGTCGACGGCGCACGCGTAGCGGCCTTCGGGGGTGTCCACCTCCAGGTGGACGTGGTACCAGCGGCCCTGCGCGTCGGGCCGGTCGCGGAAGTGGCGGTGCAGGGTGCCGGACAGTACGCCGAAGTTCTCCAGGGGCATGCGGCCAGTGAACCATCCACCGGCTGCCCCCTCGGTCAGGGCGGCCCGGTGATCTCCTTCCAGTGGGCGGTCCGGTCGCACCAGCGCCGAAGGAGGACGGGGTCGTGTCCGACGGCGAGCAGGCCGGCGCCGGTGTCGGCCCGGTACTCCTCGACGACTCCGACGAGGGCCGCGGTCGTGGAGGCGTCGAGCATGGCGGTCATCTCGTCGCAGACGAGCCAGCGGGGCCTCAGGACGAGGGCGCGGGCCAGGCAGGCGCGCTGGAGCTGGCCGTCGCTGACCTCGTGGGGCCTGCGGTCGAGGAGGTCCGCGCCGAGGCCGACCCGCTCGGCCAGCCCGGCGACGGCGGCGGCCGCCTCCGCGCGCCGTCCGGTGGCGCGCAGCGGTTCGGCGACGAGGTCCCGCAGCCGCATGCGGGGGTCGGCGGCGAGGCGCGGCTGCTGGAAGACGACGCCGACGGCGGTGCGCAGGGAACGCGGGGCCCGGTGGCGGAAGCCGGTCGCGGTGCGGCCGTCGACGGTGACGGTGCCGCGGTCGGGGCGGTGCAGGAGGGCGGCGACGCGGGCGAGGGTGGACTTGCCGCAGCCGCTCGGGCCGAGGAGGCCGAGGGATTCGCCGGGGCGCAGGATGAGGCTGGCGCCCTCGACGACTGGCCGGCGCCGCTCGTACCCGGCGGTGATGTCGCGGAGTTCAAGCATGGTGGCAGGCCACCCCCGAGGCGGGTGCGGGCAGTTCGGTGCGGCAGCGGGCGTCGGCGTCCGGGCAGCGGGCGGCGAAGGCGCAGCCGGGCGGGAGGGCGCCCAGTTCGGGCGGCGCGCCCGGGATCGGGACGAAGGCGCGCTCGGGCAGGGCGTCGAGGAGGCCGCGGGCGTACGGGTGGCGGGGGCCGGGCCGGCCGAAGAAGGCGTCCGCCGGTGAGGTTTCGACGATGCGGCCGGCGTACATGACGGCGACGGTGTCCGCGATGCGGTGGGCGGCGGCGAGGTCGTGGGTGATCATCAGCAGGGCGCGGCCGGCGTCCCGGGTGTGGGCGCGCAGTTCGTCGACGGTGCGGTGGACGAGTTCGCGGTCGAGGCCGGTGGTGGGCTCGTCGGCGAGCAGCAGCGGGGCGTCGCCGATGAGGGCGAGGGCGGTCGCGGCTCGCTGGGCGAGCCCGCCGGAGAGTTCGTGCGGGTATCGGTCGAGGTGGCTCGCGGGGAACGCAGCCCGCTCGGCGGCCCGCTCGGCGGCGGCGCGTACGGCTTCGCGGGCGGCTCGGCGGCCCCGGGCGGCGGCGGAGGCGGACGGGTGGGCGAGTTCGCGGACGGCCTCCTCCAGGTGGGAGCGGATGGTCCGTACGGGCGTGAGGTGGGCGGCGGGGCTCTGCGGGACCAGGCCGATGCGGCGGCCGCGGACGGTGCGGGCGAGGACCGCCTCACCCGCACCGAGCAGGTCGAGTCCGTCGGGCAGCACGGCGGAGCCGGCGGTGTCGGCGTTGCCGGGCAGCAGGCCGAGGAGGGCGGAGGCGAGGACGGACTTGCCGCAGCCGCTCTCCCCGACGAGGGCCAGGCAGCTGCCGGGGGCGAGCCGGAATGAGGCGTCCGAGACGGCGGCCACGTACCGGCCGCCGGGCATCCGGAAGCGCACGCTCAGCCCGCGTACGTCGAGGGCGGGGGCAGCGTCGGTCACGGGATCAGCTCCGAGCGGCGGCGCGGGTCGAGGCGCTCGCGCCAGGCGGCGGCCAGGCCCGCGACCGCGAGGGTGGGCACGATCAGGAAGAGGCCGGGGAAGAGGGTGGGCCACCAGGCCCCGGCGAGCAGCGAGCCCCGCCCGGCCTGGACGAGGCCGCCCAGACTGGCCTGGTGGGCGGGCAGCCCGAGGCCGAGGAAGGACAGCGCGGACTCGTGCCACACCGCGTGCGGCACCATCAGGACGGCGGCCAGCCCGGCCTGCGGGAGCACCCCGGGCACCAGGTGGCGTACGGTGACCCGCCACCGGGAGGCGCCGCCGGAGACGGCCGCGTCCACGAAGGGCCGGGACTTCAGGGAGAGCACCTCGGCGCGCACGATGCGGGCGGTGGACAGCCAGTGGGTGAGCGCGACGGAGACGACGACGGGCCACACCCCGGGCCGGAACAGCGCCACGGCGAAGACGCCGAGCAGCAGGGGCGGGACGGAGGCGAAGCCGTCCACGACGCGCATGGCGAGCCGGTCGGTCCACCCGCCGAGGGCGGCGGCGGCCGCTCCGACGGCGGTGCCGACGACGGTGGCGGCGAGCGCGGCGACGACGCCGGTGAGCAGCGAGACCCGCAGGCCGTGGACGCAGCGCAGCAGCAGGTCGCGGCCGAGGTCGTCGGTGCCGAAGGGGTGGGCGGGGGAAGGCGGGAGGAGGCGGGCGGAGAGGTCCACGGCCTGCTGGTCGAGCCGGACCAGCGGGGGGACGAGCAGCACCGCGAGGACGGCCGCGGCCAAGACGGCGGCGCAGACCCACAGCCTGAGACCGGAGGCCCGCCGACCGGGGCGCCGGCCGCGGCGGCCGCGAGCGGGGCGCCACGCGGGGGCGGTGAGCGGGTCAGCCATCGAAGCCCACCCGGGGGTCGGCGAGCCCGTGGAGGAGGTCGGCGAGGAGGTTCCCGGCGAGGACGGCGGCCGTCGCGAGGACGGTGAGCGCGGCGAGCAGGGGGAAGTCGACCGAGGTCGCCGCCTGGACGGTGGCGGCGGCGATGCCGGGCCAGCTGAAGACGGTCTCGACGAGCAGCGCGCCGGTGATCAGCTCGGGCATGCGGGAGCCGATCAGGGTGAGCACCGGCAGCAGCCCGGAGCGCAGGGCGTGGCCGAGCAGCACCCGCCGCTCGCCGAGCCCGCGGGCGCGGGCCCCGCGGACGGGGTCCTCGGCGAGCGCGTCGCAGACGCCCTGGCGGACGTACAGGTAGAACCAGGGCAGTTGGGAGAGGGCGAGGACGAGCGCGGGGAGGACGAGGTGCCGGGCGACCTGGCCGGCGGTGACGGTGTCGCTGTCGGCGTCCGTCAGGCCGCCCGAGGGCAGCACGCCCCACCGGACGGAGAAGAGCCAGACGGCGAGCAGCCCGAGCCAGAACGCGGGGGCGGCCTGCAGGGTGTAGGCGAGGCCGGTGGCGGCCCGGTCGAGGAGGCCGCCGCGGCGGCGGGCGGCGAGGACGCCGAGGGCGGTGCCGGCGAGGAGGGCGGCCGCGAAGGCCGTGGCGGCGAGCAGCGCGGACCAGCCGACGCGCTCGGCGATGGCGTCGGCGACGGGCTGCCGCAGCGAGGCGGAGGTGCCGAGGTCGCCGCCGAGCGCCGAGGTGAGCCAGTCCCACCAGCGCTCGACGAGCGGGCGGTCGGCGCCGAGGTTGGCGCGCAGGCGGTCGAGTTCGGCCTGCGGTGCGGTGAGGCCGGCCGTGCCGGCGTACGCCTTGACGGGGTCGAAGGGGGACAGGTCGGCGGCGGCGAAGACGCCGAAGGTGACGGCGAGCAGGACGGGGCCGGCGAGCAGTGCCCGCCGGCCCGCCATGCGCGCCATCGGCCTCCAGGGGGTGCGGCCGGGGCGGGCGGTCACTTCTGCTTCGGCTTCCAGTCCTCGACGTTCCACCAGGGGCCGGCCCCGAGGCCGTGGTCGTGCGGCTCGACCTGGGTGGTGAGGCCCTCCCACTTGTCGGCGACGACGTAGAGGTGGTCGATGTGGGTGAGGAAGACGTAGCCGGGGTCCTGGGCCAGTTCGCGCTGGACGGTGTCGTAGGCGGCCTTGCGCACGGCGGGGTCGCCGCTGCGGCGGGCCTCTTCCAGGGCGCGGTCGACGGTCTTGTTGTCGTACCACGCCATGTTGTTGAAGCCGTCGCCGCCGAGCGAGGAGGTGAGCAGGAGGTACTGGTCGAAGTCGGGGTCGGCCGGGGAGCCTCCGCCGGCGAGGACGGCGTCGGTCTTCATCCGCGGCTCGATGGCCTCCCACGTGCCTGCCTCGGCCTTGACCTCGATGCCGGCCTTCTTGGCGTCGGAGGCGAAGGCGAGGGCGTGGTCTTGGCGGATCTTGTCACCGGAGAGGTACCAGAGCGGGAAGGAGGCGCGGACGCCGTCCTTGGTGCGGACGCCGTCGCCGCCCAGCTTCCAGCCGGCGTCGTCGAGGATCTTCCTCGCCTTGTCGAGGTCGTGGGTGCGCTCGGTGCCGGCGGCGAACCACGGGCTGCCGGTGGGGACGGGCCCGTACGCGGGCTTGCCCGCGCCCTCCAACAGCCGGTCGACCATCGCCCTGCGGTCGACGGCGGTGTCGAGGGCGCGGCGGACGGCGGGGTCGCCGGTGACCGGGTGGTGGGTGGGGAGGGTGACGTTGCGGTAGTCGAAGGACTTGGCGGCGAGGGTGGTGCGGGCCTTGTCGCCGGCGAAGCCCTTGGCGAGGTTCGGCGGGAGGATGGCCGCGTCGAGTTCGCCGGAGCGCAGGCGGGTGGCGCGGACGTCGTCGTCCTTGACGACGGCCATGGTGAACTTCTTCACGGCAGGCTCGCCGCCCCAGTAGGAGGGGTTGGCCTTGAAGGTGAGCTTCTCGCCCTTGGACCAGCCGGTGAGGACGTACGGGCCGGTGCCGACCGGCCGGGTGGAGAAGTCCCCCGCGTTGACGTCCTGCCGGCCGGCTATGTGCTCGGGGGCGATGGGGAGCACGGTGCGCTCGGCGAAGGGGGCGTAGGGGTACTTCAGGGTGAAGACGACCGTGTCCTCGCCCTGCTGCTCCACCGCGGCGACGGCGTCGAGCTCGGCCTTGGAGGCGTTGTTCGTGCGGGCGTCGAGGATCGTGCGGTAGGTGAAGACGACGTCCTTGGCGGAGAAGGGCGCCCCGTCGCTGAAGGCCACGCCGCGGCGCAGCCGGTAGGTGTAGGTGAGGCCGTCGGCGGAGACCTCGGGGAGGGCCTCGGCGAGCGCGGGCTGCAGCTTCATGTCCGCGTCGTGGGTGAGGAGCCCGTCGAAGACCTTGGAGTTGCCGTCCTTGCCGTAGCCGAGCAGGGGGCTGAGGGTCTCGGGCTCGTTGGCGATGCCGACGACGACCGTGTCGGCCGCCCGGGACGCCGCGGCGGTTCCGGCGGGGTTGGAGCAGGCCGCCGCGCCTGCGATGAGCACGGCGGAGAGCGCCGCGGCGGCCGCTCCCCGTGCTGTCCGGGCCGTCATGCTGTGCACTTCCCTGTGTTGCCGAGTAATCAGCAGTTCATGATCGCCTGCTGTTGCAAAGAGATCGCAATAATGCCAGAGGTGCGCAGAAGAAGACGAACCGGGCAATGCCTCGCCGCTCGCACGGCCGGTGGCGTCCGGGTCTTGCCCGGCCGCCCGCCCGCATGCCATATATGTCTAGACCTTTACGAGGAACGGCCGCCGAGGAGGGCCCGTGCCCCGCACCGCCGCCCTGCTCCGCCCCGGCCTGGCCGCCGCACTCACCGCGCTGCTGGCCGGGTGCGCGGGCGGCGACACGACCGCCCCGGCCGCCCCCGCCGGCCTCACCGCCCAGGCCGGCAGCGCCACCTCCGTCCACGTGATGTGGAACGCCGCGGCCGCTGCCGACGGGGTGGCGAACTACCAGGTCTTCCAGGACGGGAGGCTGGTCCGCGACCTTCCGGCCGAGAAGACGATGACGGACATCACCGGCCTGGCCCCGCAGACCGCCTACACCTTCACCGTCCGCGCCCGCGACGCCGCGGGGAACACCTCGGCGCCCAGCGCCGCCGCCCGCACCGCCACCCCCGCCGCCGCGGCCGAGGACCGCCGGCCGCCCAGCGCGCCCACCCGCACCACGGCCCGCGCCGACGGCCCCCGTACGGTCACCCTGAGCTGGTCCGCGGCCTCCGACGACACCGGCGTCACCGCCTACGACGTCTACCAGGCCGGCATCCGCATCCACACGGCCGGACCCGGCGAGACCTCCACGTCGCTGACGGACCTCCAGCCCGGCACCGCGTACACCTTCACCGTCCGGGCCCGCGACGGCGCGGACAACTCCTCCCCCGACGGCCCGCCCGCCGCGGCGACCACCCCGCCCTCGGCGGAGCAGGGCCCGGCGACCGCACCCTCCGGCTTCACCGCGACCTCCTCCCCCGGTGCCGTCGACCTCGCCTGGACGGCCCCCGACACCGGCCGGCCCACCGAGGCGTACGAGCTGCACGTCAACGGCATGCCCGTCACCGTCATCCAATTCGGTGCAGGTGCGGTCCCGGCCGGACAGGCGAAGCACCGCCTCACCGTCACCGAGCCGCCGGGCACCGTGTGGGAACTGCGGCTGCGCGCCCGGCTGCCGGACGGCACCTGGGGCGCCTTCTCCGATCGGCAGCGCATCGTACTGGCGGGATGAACGGTCCGGAGGGACATCCGCGAGGTGACAGCGATCCGGGCGTAACGGCACGTCGGATCGCGAAGATCACGCACAATACTCCCGTGTTCGGAGAGTACTCGTTCAACAACAGACCGGCGGATCCCGCGGACGGCGACCCCGGTCCCGCAGTCTCCGCACCACCGGGGAACCTCCCGCCGGAACCCGCCGGCTTCATCGGCCGGGAGGAGGAACTCACCGCATTACACCTCCTGTTGCACACCCGCCGACTGGTCACGCTCACCGGCGTCGGCGGCGTCGGCAAGTCCCGCCTCGCCCTGCGCGCCGCCTCCGACCCCGAACAGGCCCGCCCCGACGGCCTCTGGTGGGTGGACCTCTCGCCACTGCGCGATCCGGCGCTGCTCACCATGACCGTCGCCCGGGCCGTGGGGCTCGCCGACCATTCCGCACGCCCCCTCGACGAGGAGCTGTGCGCCTGGATGGCCGACAAGGAGCTGCTCCTCGTCCTCGACACCTGCGAGCACATGGTGGCCGACTGCCGCCACCTGGCCGGCGAACTCCTGCAGTCCGCACCGGACCTGACCGTCCTCGTCACCTCTCGCGAACCGCTGGGCAGCCCCTGCGAGAAGGTCGTCGAGCTCTCCCCGCTGCCCTGCGAGGGCTCCGACAGCGACGCCCTCGCCCTCTTCCGCCACCGCGCCCTGGCCGCCTCCCCGCGCACGGCTGCCGTCTTCGACGATCCCGCCCGGGCGGCCCTCGCCGCCGAGGTGTGCCGCCGCCTCGACGGCATCCCGCTCGCCCTGGAGCTCGCCGGGGCCCGCCTGCGGACGTGGCCGCTGGAGCGGATGGCACAGCGCCTCGGCGACCGCTTCGAGGTGCTGGCCGACGCCGGCGGCCGGCCCGGAACGCCGCCGCGCCACCGCACGATGCGGACCGCGATCGGGTGGAGCCACGAGCTGTGCGAGCCGCTGGAGCGGCTGCTGTGGGCCCGTCTGTCCGTCTTCACCGGCGACTTCGACGTGGCCGCCGCGCGCGCCGTCTGCTCGGGCGGCCCGCTGTCCGCGGCCCGTGTCGAGCGGGTGCTCTCCGGCCTCGTCGCCAAATCCGTGGTGCGGCGGATGCAGGAGCGGGGTGCGGGGGCCCGCTACCGGATGCTCGACTCGATCCGCGAGTACGGCCACGACTGGCTGGACGAGCTCGGCGAGGTGCGGGCCGTCGCCGACCGGCACGCGCACTGGTACGCCGCGCTCTCCCGGGCGGCCGACCGGGGCTGGATCGGGCCGCGGCAGGTCGACTGGTACCGCCGGATGACCGCCGAGCACCCCCAGCTGCGGACGGCGCTGGAGCACCTGCTGCGCACCGACCCGGCGGCGGCCCTGGAGATGGCGGGGGCGCTGTGGTTCTTCTGGTTCTCCTGCGGGCACGTCCACGAGGGCCGCGGTTTCCTGGAGCGGGCCCTGGAGGAAGGCCCGCCCGCGGGCCCGGTCCGCGCCCAGGCACTGTGGACCCTGGGGCTGACCGCCCTGCTCCAGGGCGACATGGACACGGCTCGGCGGCTGGGCGAGGAGTGCACGCGCCTGGCGGACGGGGCGCAGGACCCGGAGCAGGCCCTGCGGGCCGCCCACCTGTACGCGGCGGCGCTGATGCTGCCCGGGGATCCGCGGCGGGCCCTGGAGCTGGCCGGGCCGCGGGCCAGGGCCGGGCACGGCGGGCCGGCGGACGGGCCGGGCCGGCTGCTGTGCCGGCTGGTCACCGGGTACGCCTTGTGCGACCTTCGGCGGTACGAGGAGGCGGCCGAGGAGGCGCGCGGCTTGCGCGAGGCGTGCGCCGACCTCGACGAGCGCTGGCTGCGGGCGTACGCGGACTACGTCCTCGCGGTCGCTGCGTTCGGTCTCGGACACCCGGAGGAGGCCGCCCGGCACGTGCGGGCCATGCTGTCGGGGAAGAGGCTGCTGGGCGACCGCACCGGGATCGCGCTGGGGCTGGACCTGCTCGCGGCGGCGGTGGCGGCGCTCGGTGACGGCGAGCTCGCGGCCCGGCTGCTCGGCGCGGGGCACGCCTGGTGGCGGACGGTGGGGCGGCCCCAGATGGGCTCGCCCTCGCTGACGGCCCTGCGGGAGCAGGGCGAGCGGCAGGCGCGGGCGGCGATCGGCGACGCGGCCTACGAGAGCGCCTTCCTGGGCGGCGCGGCGGCTCCCACCGGCTGACCGGCAGCCTGCGGGAGCCGGAGGCACTGCTGCGGACGTGCTGCCGAGGGGGCTCCCGTCAGTACGGGAGCGGTCTTCCCGACGGCGTGCGCAGGTCCAGGTCTCGCGGGGCGGGCTTCGGGACGGGCTTGCGGATCAGCTGTTGGCGCATGCGGCCTCCTCGCTCAGACCAGGACCGGGCGGCGGGGTGCCACGACGCGGCCGTCGGGGAGCAGTTCGCCGGTGTCGTCGAAGACCAGGAGGCCGTTGCACAGCAGGCTCCAGCCCTGTTCGGGGTGGGAGGCCACCACGCGGGCGGCATCGTGGTCTGCGCTGTCGGCGGACGGGCAGGGGGGCTGGTGGGAGCACATGGCGCACCTCCTCGCTCTGTGGCGCGGGAGGCCGGCGGTCACCCCGGTCGGTTCCGCGATCCACGGTGGCCGTGAGTATTGCCGATGGCCACCCCCGGACGGAACCCGTTTCGGCCGCCCGGTTCGGGGTGTGTATGCCCGATTACCATGCGCTCATGCCCGGTATCCGGATCGTTCACCGTACGTGTCTGCCGCCCGCCGAGGCCTGGCGGCGGCTCACCGACTGGCAGGCGCACGGCGCGCAGGTCCCGCTGACCCGGACGACCGTCGAGACGCCGCCGCCGACGGGGGTCGGGACCCGCTTCACGGCGCGCACCGGTGTGGGCCGGATCACGTGCGACGATCCGATGGAAGTCGAGCGGTGGCGGCCCCCGTCGGGCGGGCGGGCCGGGATGGTCCGGCTGGTGAAGCGCGGGCGGGTGGTGCTCGGCTGGGCGGAGATCGAGGTGCGCCCGCTGGAGGGCGGCGGGTCGGAGGTGCTGTGGCTCGAGGACCTGCGGGTGCGGGGGCTCGGCCGGCCGTTCGACCCGCTGGTCGCGGCGGCAGGGCGGCTGCTGTTCGGGCGCGCCCTCGTACGTTTGCTGCGTACCTGACATTCCGGGCTAGGGTTCCGTGATCACCGCTCACGGCGACCGCCGCAGCACCGAGGAGGAACCCCCGTGGCCACACCGCCCCCGCAGCACGGCGCAGGCCCGTACGCGCAGCACGGGCCGCAGTACGGGCCGCCGTACGGCTCCTACGTCCCGCAGCAGGGGCCGGGCCCGTACCCGCCGGTGCCCGGGCCGCCCCCTGTGGCGCCGCAGGGCCCGTACGGGATGCCGGTCGGCCCGGCGGGGGTGCCGGACTGCAGGATGTGCGGCTCGGTGCCCGCCGCGCCCGGAACGGTGCGCGGGCACCAGGGCATGTTCGTGCTGATGCGCTTCCTGCGGACGGAGGGTCCGCTGTGCCGCGACTGCGGGCTGGCCACCTACCGCCGGATGCAGTCGGACACCCTGTGGCAGGGCTGGTGGGGCCCGCTGTCGCTGTTCGCCACCCCGGTGACCCTGCTGATGAACCTGGGCCCCCGGGCGGCCTATTACCGGCTTCCGCCCCCGGCGAACGGCATACTGCGGCCGCTGGACCCGGGGAAGCCGCTGTGGCGCCGTCCGCCGGCCCTGCTGGTGCTCGCCGCCGTCGTGCTGGTGTCGTTCGCCCTGCCGACGCTGATCGTCATCGGCCTGCTGGCCGGCGGGGAGGCACGGCCGCTGGCCGCAGGGCAGTGCGTGCGCAACGTCGGCGACCGGCCGGCGCGGCAGCTGATGGCGGTCGATTGCGCGGCGCCGGACGCCGAGTACCGTGTCCACATCGCCCCGTGCGCGGCCGGCGACTTCATCGCCCCCCTGCAGTACGCCCCGGAGGGCGGCCCCCTGCGCTGCCTGCGGCCGCTGGACCGGCCGACCCGCTAGCGGATCGGCATGCCGGACAGGGTGCGGGCGATGACCAGGCGCTGGATCTCGCTCGTGCCCTCGAAGATGGTGTAGATGGCGGCGTCGCGGTGCATCCGCTCCACCGGGTACTCCCGGGTGTAGCCGTTGCCGCCGAGGATCTGCACGGCCTGGGCGGTGACCTTCTTGGCGACCTCGCTCGCGTACAGCTTCGACATGGAGCCCTCCGCGGAGGTGAACGGCCGCCCGGCGACCGCCATCCAGGAGGCGCGCCAGACCAGCAGGCGGGCCGCGTCGATCTGCGTGCGCATGTCGGCCAGCTGGAAGGCGACGCCCTGGTTGTCGATGATCGGCCGGCCGAACTGGGTGCGGGTCTTCGCGTAGTCGAGGGCGACCTCGTAGGCCGCGCGGGCGGTGCCCACCGCCATGGCGCCGACGGCGGGGCGGGAGGCCTCGAAGGTGGCCATGGCGGCGTTCTTGACGCGCTCGCCGCCTGCCCGGGCGCTCTCCCGGGCCCTCGCGAGCCGCTCGTCGAGCTTCTCCTTGCCGCCGAGCAGGCAGGACCCGGGGACCCGTACGTCCTCCAGGACGACCTCGGCGGTGTGGGAGGCGCGGATGCCGTGCTTCTTGAACTTCTGGCCCTGGGAGAGGCCGGGGGTGCCGGGCGGGACGATGAAGGAGGCGTGCCCCTTGGTGCCGAGCCCGGGGTCGACGACGGCGACGACGATGTGGACGTTGGCGATGCCGCCGTTGGTCGCCCAGGTCTTCGTCCCGTTCAGCACCCACTCGTCCTTGGCCTGGTCGTAGACGGCCCGGGTGCGCATGGAGCCGACGTCGGATCCGGCGTCGGGCTCGGAGGAGCAGAAGGCGGCGACCTTCACGTCGTCCGGGGTGCCGTACATCTGGGGGATCCAGGTGCCGATCTGCTCCTCGGTGCCGTTGGCGAGGACGCCGATGGCGGCGAGGCCCGTGCCGACGATCGACAGGGCGATGCCCGCGTCGCCCCAGAACAGCTCCTCCATGGCCATCGGGACGCCGAGGCCGGTGGGGTCGAAGAACTGCTGGGCGTAGAAGTCGAGGGAGTAGATGCCGACCTTGGCGGCCTCCTGGATGACGGGCCAGGGCGTCTCCTCGCGCTCGTCCCACTCGGCGGCGGCGGGCCGGATGACGTCGGCGGCGAAGCCGTGGATCCAGTCCCGGACCTGCCTCTGGTCCTCGTTGAGCTCCATGGTGAACTCCGCCATGTCCCCTCCAACAGCGCACCCGCCAGTGCGTTACTGGCGGTAACCTCTACGGTGGCCACAGTCTGTTACCGGCGAGTAGTCAGTGTCAAGCGCGACCCTGCCCGCACCGGCCGGTTCATCTGCCGAGGTGCCCGGGGTGTTACGTTGCGTGGGCGTCACGCACCATCGCAAGGGCGGGGAGAGAACACGTCATGGACACCACGCAGCAGGCCGGCGAACCGGGCACGGCCGAACGCCGCCGCCGGGAGCTGCTCGAAGCGGCCGACCGCGTCGTCCTCAGGGACGGCCCCAGGGCGTCCATGAACGCCATCGCCGCCGAGGCCGGCATCACCAAGCCGATCCTCTACCGGCACTTCGGCGACAAGGCCGGGCTCTACCAGGCCCTCGCCGTACGGCACACCGACGCCCTGCTCGGCTCGCTGCGCGCCGCGCTCGACGCGCCCGCCGAGCGCCGCCGCCGGGTGGAGTCCACCCTGCACACCTATCTCGCGGCGATCGAGGCCCGCCCGCAGGTCTACCGCTTCCTGATGCACCCCACCGAGGACTCGCACGGCGCCGACACCGGCTTCGACGTGGGCCGGCACTCCGCCCCGCTCCTGCGCCGTCTAGGCGAGGAACTGGCCGAGGTGATCAGCGAGCGCGTGGACCTCGGCCCCGGCGGGGAGCGGCTGGCCCGCATCTGGGGGCACGGGATCGTCGGCATGATGCACGCGGCCGGCGACTGGTGGCTCGGCGAACGCCCCTGCACGCGCGAGGAGTTGGTCTCGGGCCTCACCGACCTGTTGTGGGGCCGGCTGTCCACCGCCGGCGACCGCGCGGACGGCCCCGGCTTCTAGGCCCTGTCGTCGAACTCCCGTCGTCGCCCGGGGGCAGGCGGGAGTTCGACGACAGGTCCTAGGCCGTGCGCGGGCGCCACGCAGCCCGTACGCGGCCGGCCGCCGGGGCCGGCGCCTCGGGGTCAGCCCTCCAGGGCGTGCAGGCCGCGGGCGCCCCAGGACGTTTTGCCGATCGCCCGCCGCAGCCGGCGGCCCCGCATCCCGGTGACCCGCTGGGCGTACACGGTGCCGTCGAGGTGGTCGCACTCGTGCTGGAGGCAGCGGGCGAAGAACCCGGTGCCGGTGATCCGCACCGGGGCGCCGTCCGCGGTGGTCCCCTCGACGACCGCGCGGTCGAAGCGGGGCGTGCCGGCCTCGAGGCCGGGAAGGGAAAGGCAGCCCTCGGGGCCGAGGTACTCGTCGCCGTCGGCTTCGACGAGGCGGGGGTTGACGACGTGGCCGACGTGCCGGACGTCCTCGTCGTCGGGGCAGTCGTAGACGAACACCCGCAGCCCCACGCCGATCTGGTTCGCGGCCAGGCCGACGCCCTCGGCGGCGTACATGGTGGCGAACATGTCCTCGACCAGCGCGCCGAGGGCGGGACCGAAATCGGTCGCCTCCGCGCACGGCGAGTGGAGCACCGGATCGCCCAGGAGGCTCATGGTGCGGACGGTGCCGGAAGTCCCGGGGATGACGCGCTGTCGCATGGCGACAGCCTACGACGGGCGAATATATGAGGAGATCCGCGGCGGTCCGGGGGCGCCGCGGTCAGCGCCCCGGCCGGTACTGGATAGGCTGGGGCCGGTCGACGCAAGGAGGACTAGGGACGATGGCAGGCAACACAGAGCCGCTTTCGCCGCGCGCCAAGCTGGCCGTGACGGCGGGCAGGGCCGCGGCGGCGGTGTCGCGGGCCGCGGGGCGCGGAAGCGGATCGGTGATCGGGGGCAAGGTCGCACTCAAACTCGACCCCGACCTCCTCGGAGCGCTCGCGCAGCACCTCGACGTCGTCCTCGTCTCCGCCACCAACGGCAAGACCACGACGACGCGCCTCATCGCGGAGGCCCTGCGGGCCAGCGGGCCGGTGGTCTCCAACGCGCTCGGCGCGAACATGCCGGCCGGCATCACGTCCGCCCTCGCGGGCGGCTCGGACGCCAAGTACGGCGTCATCGAGGTGGACGAGAAGTACCTGGCCGGGGTCGCCCGGGACGTGACACCCAAGGCGATCGCGCTGCTGAACCTCTCGCGCGACCAGCTGGACCGCGCCGCCGAGACCCGCATGCTCGCGGAGAAGTGGCGCGAGGGGCTGGCCGGCTCCAAGGCGGTCATCGTCGCCAACTGCGACGACCCGCTGATCGTGTGGTCGGCGTCCTCCTCGCAGAACGTGGTGTGGGTGGCCGCCGGCCAGGAGTGGAAGGACGACGCCTGGTCGTGCCCCTCCTGCGGCGGCGTGATGCAGCGCCCCGGCGACGACTGGTTCTGCGGCGAGTGCGGCTTCCGCCGGCCCACCCCGAGCTGGGTGCTCTCCGGCGACCACGTCCTCGACCCGCACGGCTCGGCGTGGCCGATCAGCCTCCAGCTGCCGGGCCGCGCCAACAAGGCGAACGCGGCCACCTCGGCCGCCGTGGCCGCCGTCTTCGGCGTGCCGCCGCAGGTCGCGCTGGAGCGGATGTACCAGGTGCAGGCGGTCGCCGGCCGGTACGACGTCGTGCGGTTCCAGGACCGGGAGCTGCGGCTGCTGCTCGCCAAGAACCCGGCGGGCTGGCTCGAAACGTTTTCGCTGATCGACCAGCCGCCGGCCCCGGTGATCCTCTCGGTCAACGCCCGCGGCGCCGACGGCACGGACACCTCCTGGCTGTGGGACGTGGACTACCCGCGCCTCGCCGGCCACCCGATCTTCGTGATCGGCGACCGCCGGCTCGACCTGGCGGTCCGCCTCGAGGTCGCCGGCCTGGACTTCCGGGTCTGCGAGACCCTCGACGAGGCCGTGCAGCTCGCTCCGCCCGGCCAGATCGAGCTGATCGCCAACTACACCGCCTTCCAGGACGTGCGCCGCCGCGTCGGCAACTAGCCCATAGAGGACAAGAGCATGAGCGACAACAGCCTGCGCCTGGTGTGGGTCTACCCCGACCTGCTCAGCACGTACGGAGACCAGGGCAACGTTCTCGTGGTGGAGCGCCGGGCGCGCCGGCGCGGCCTGGACGTGCAGCGCGTGGACGTGCGCAGCGACCAGCCGATCCCGACCTCGGGCGACATCTATCTGATCGGCGGCGGCGAGGACCGCCCGCAGCGGCTCGCCGCCGAGCGCCTGGTGCGCGACGGCGGCCTGGAGCGGGCCGTCTCGAACGGGGCGATCGTCTTCTCCGTGTGCGCCGGCTACCAGATCCTGGGCAACGAGTTCGTCAACGACATGGGCGAGCGGCAGCAGGGGCTCGGCCTGCTGGACGTCGTCACCGTCCGCGGCGAGGGCGAGCGCTGCGTCGGCGACGTCCTCGCGGACATCGACCCGCAGCTCGGCCTGCCGCAGCTGACGGGCTTCGAGAACCACCAGGGCGTCACGCACCTCGGCCCCGCCGCCAAGCCGTTCGCCCGCACCCGCCTGGGCCGCGGCAACGGCACGGGCGACGGCACCGAGGGCGCGTACAACGACACGGTGTTCGGCACGTACATGCACGGCCCCGTCATGGCCCGCAACCCGCTCATCGCGGACCTGCTGCTGAAGCTGGCCCTCGACGTGAACGCGCTGCCGCCCATCGACGACCGCTGGTACGACGCGCTGCGCGCGGAGCGCATCGCCGCGGCGACGCAGCCCGCCTGAGCCCGGCCGCGTAACCGCGGGTACGCCCTGCGTTCGGCCCGGATTCCCCTCGGGGGGTCCGGGCCGGTGTGCGTTCGCACGAGGAACGCGGCCATCATGCGGAGGATGGTTCAGTCCGGTGCCGATCCGCTAGTAGGGTGACGGGTAGTTCCAACCGGACGACGTGGTCCGGTCGTCGGCCCACGTTGCAAAGGTCTTCCTGCCATGCGCATTGGTGTGCTCACTTCCGGTGGCGACTGCCCCGGCCTCAACGCCGTCATCCGCTCCGTCGTGCACCGCGCCGTCGTCGACCACGGCGACGAGGTCATCGGCTTCCACGACGGCTGGCGCGGGCTCCTGGAGGCGGACTACCGCAAACTCGACCTCGACGCGGTGGCCGGCATCCTCGCCCGCGGCGGCACCATCCTCGGCTCCTCCCGCGTCCAGCCCGCGCACCTGCGCGACGGCGTGGAGCGGGCCCGCGGCCACGTCGCGGACCTCGGCCTGGACGCCATCATCCCGATCGGCGGCGAGGGCACGCTGAAGGCGGCGAACCTGCTCGCGCAGGGCGGCCTGCCGATCGTGGGCGTGCCGAAGACCATCGACAACGACATCGCCTCGACGGACGTCACCTTCGGCTTCGACACGGCCGTCGGTGTGGCCACGGAGGCGCTGGACCGGCTGAAGACGACCGCCGAGTCCCACCAGCGCGTCATGGTCGTGGAGGTCATGGGCCGCCACACCGGCTGGATCGCGCTGCACTCGGGCATGGCGGCCGGCGCGCACGCCATCGTCGTGCCGGAGCGGCCCTTCGACATCGAGGAGCTGGCCGGGATCGTCGGCGAGCGCTTCTCCGCGGGCAAGCGGTTCGCGATCGTCGTCGTCGCCGAGGGCGCGAAGCCGCGGCCGGGCACCATGGAGTACGCGGAGGGCGGCACCGACCAGTACGGCCACGAGCGCTTCGCCGGCATCGGCAACATCCTGGCGGTGGAGCTGGAGCGCCGCCTGGGCAAGGAGGCCCGCCCGGTCATCCTGGGCCACGTCCAGCGAGGCGGCACCCCGACCGCGTACGACCGGGTGCTGGCCACCCGCTTCGGCTGGCACGCGGTGGAGGCGGCGCACCGCGGCGAGTTCGGGATGCTGACCGCGCTGCGCGGCACGGAGATCGAGATGGTGCCGCTCGCCCGTGCGGTGGAGAGCCTGAAGACGGTCCCGGCGGAGCGCTACGACGAGGCGCAGACCGTTCTGTGACCTTTCTCCCCTTCTGTCGCCGCCCCCGGACGCAAGCGCGTACGGGGGCGGCACTACTGTGGTGGGGCACCACGGTCAAGGGAGTGAACAGATGGATCACAGCGGTCACGGCTCGGGCATGCACACGCACATGGACCTGCCGCCGTTCACGCTGGGCCGCGCTCTGGAGTTCTCCTTCGACGCGTTCTTCCTGATCGGCTCGCTCGTCGGCCTCGGCCTCTACCTGTGGGGCGTGGTGCGTCTCAAGCGGCGCGGGGACGCCTGGCCCGCGGGCCGGATCGTCGCCTTCTGCGCGGGCGTGCTGAGCGTGGCACTGATGATGTGCACCAAGCTGAACGACTACGGCATGGTCATGTTCAGCGTGCACATGGTGCAGCACATGGTGATCAGCATGCTGTCGCCGATCCTGCTGCTGCTGGGGGCCCCGGTGACGCTCGCACTGCGCGCGCTGCCGCCGGCCGGCCGCGGCCGCAAGGGCCCGCGGGAGCTTCTGCTGGCGCTGCTGCACAGCCGCTACATGCGGGTGGTCACCCACCCGGCGTTCACCATCCCCATGTTCATCGCCAGCCTCTACGCCCTCTACTTCACCCCGCTCTTCGACTTCCTGATGGAGAGCAAGCCCGGGCACATCGGGATGATGGTGCACTTCCTGGCGGTCGGCCTGGTGTTCTTCTGGCCGATCATGGGCGTGGACCCGGGCCCGCACCGCCCGGGCTACGTGATGCGCATGCTGGAGCTCTTCGCCGGAATGCCCTTCCATGCCTTCTTCGGCATCGCGCTGATGATGGCGAGCGAGCCGATGATCGGGACGTACAGCAACCCGCCGGCGTCGCTCGGCATCGACCCCCTGCTCGACCAGCAGTGGGGCGGCGGCATCGCCTGGGCCTTCAGCGAGATCCCCTCGGTGCTGGTGCTGATCGCGCTGATGTACCAGTGGTACCACTCGGAACAGCGGGCGGCGAAGCGCGCCGACCGGGCCGCCGACCGCAACGGCGACGCCGAGCTGGAGGCGTACAACGCCTATCTGGCGTCGCTCCGCGCGCGTCAGTAGCGCGCGGGCGCCTCCGCGCGCCACCATGGGGCATGACCGGTTCCGTCAAGGCGATGGCCGTCATGACCTTCGCCGCCCTCGTGGCCGTCGCCACCTACTCCGTGGCCCTCGGCAGCAACGGCTGGCTGTGGTTCGGCTGGGTGGTCCTGGGGCTCCTCACGGCCGCGATGGGCGCGTCCCGCAGCGGCTGAGCGGCGCCCGCGCGCGCCGCGGTCCGGGCCGGCCACCGGCCGTGCCGGCCTCCGCCGTGCCGCCGCGCCCGCGCACCGCGGCGGGTGCCCGTCCGTCCGTACGATGGCGGTGACGACGGGACGGGGCGACGGGAGCTGCCGGTGTTCTACCTCTTGCTCAAGCACGTGTTCCTGGGTCCGCTGCTGCGGCTGCTGTTCCGGCCGCGGATCGAGGGGCTGGAGTACGTCCCGGAGGAGGGGGCCGCGATCGTCGCGGGCAACCACCTGTCCTTCTCCGACCACTTCCTCATGCCCGCGGTCCTGCGGCGGCGGATCACCTTCCTCGCGAAGGCCGAGTACTTCACAGGGCCGGGGCTGAAGGGCCGGCTGACCGCCTTCTTCTTCCGCAGCGCCGGGCAGATCCCCGTCGACCGGTCGGGCAAGGAGGCCGGCCGGGCCGCACTGCGCGAGGGCCTGGAGGTGCTCTCCCGCGGCGAGCTGCTCGGGATCTACCCCGAGGGCACCCGCTCGCACGACGGGCGGCTGTACAAGGGCAAGGTCGGGGTGGCGGCGATGGCGCTGGGCGCGGGGGTGCCGGTCGTGCCGTGCGCGATGGTCGGCACGTTCGAGGTGCAGCCGCCGGGCCGGAAGATCCCGAGGATCCGGCGGGTCACGATCCGCTTCGGCCGGCCGCTGGACTTCTCGCGGTACGCCGGGATGGAGGGCGAGCGGGCGGTGCTGCGCGCCGTCACCGACGAGATCATGTACGCGATCCTGGAGCTGTCGGGCCAGGAGTACGTCGACCGGTACGCCGCCGAGGTGAAGGCGGAGGCCGAGGAGGCGCGGAAGACGGCCCGGCGCAGGACGCGCTGAGCCGCCTTCCGTGCGGGTGCCGCGACCCCGCGGCGGCGCATGCCACCGCCGCGGGGTCGGCCGGGTCACCGGAGGACGGGCAGCTCCTCGCGGGGCGGGAACTGCGCCGCAGGGTCCTCGGCGAGCGACCGGGCGGCCGCCGGGGCCGGTGCGACCGGGGTGGCGTGGGGGTCGCAGACCACGTCCCGGGCGTCGACCTTCCCGTGCAGCAGGTAGGCGTCGACCCGGGTGTTGATGCAGGGGTTGACCAGGCTCGTGACGCCGTGCGAGCCGGCGGCCCGCTCGGTGATCAGGCGCGAGCCGGCGAGGCGCCGGTGCAGCTCGGCCCCGCCCCGGTACGGGGTGGCGGCGTCGCGCTCGGACTGGACGATGAGGACGGGCGGCAGGCCGCGGCGGGCGCCGACCTCGATCGGGGTGTGCTGCTTGGACTTCCAGGTCGCACAGGGCAGGTTCATCCAGGCGTTCGACCAGGTCAGGAACGGGTACTTGGCGTGCAGCGCGGTGTTGTCGCGGTCCCACTCGGCCCAGCTCGTCGGCCACTTGGCGTCGGTGCACTCGACGGCCGTGTAGACGGCGTTGCCGTTCTCCGCGGCGGCGTTGCCCCGGACGTCGGACATGTCCGGCGTGATCGCCTCGATCAGCGGCTGCGGGTCGCCCGCGGCCCAGGCGCTGAAGGCCTGGGCGACCGGCACCCAGGAGGAGTCGTAGTACGGGGCGGCCTGGAAGAAGTTGATGAGCTCGGCCGGGCCGGCGACCCCGCCGAGCGGGTTGGCCTTCGCCTGGGCGCGCAGCTGCTGCCACTTGGCCTCGACCGCGGCGCGCGTCCCGCCGAGGTGGAAGGCCGCGTCGTTCTTGGCGACCCAGTCGAGCCAGTCGTTCCAGCGGGTCTGGAAGGCGACGTCCTGGCCGAGGTTGGCCTCGTACCAGATGTTCTCCCGGGACGGGTCGACCACGCTGTCGACGATCATGCGGCGCACGTGGGTCGGGAAGAGGGTCGCGTAGACCCCGCCGAGGTAGGTGCCGTACGAGACGCCGAGGAAGTTCAGCTTCCGCTCTCCGAGGGCGGCGCGGATGACGTCCAGGTCGCGCGCGCTGTTCGGGGTGGTCATGTGCGGCAGCATCTCGCCGCTGCGCTCCTTGCAGCCGTCCGCGTACTCGGCGGCGAGCTTGCGCTGGGCGGTCTTGTCGGCCTCGGTGTCCGGGACCGGGTCGGCCTTGGGGGCCCTCACGAACTCCTGCGGGTCGATGCAGGAGATGGGCGCCGAGTGGCCGACGCCGCGCGGGTCGAAGCCCACGAAGTCGTACGCCTTGGCGGTGTTCACCCAGAGCGGCGAGTTGGTCGTCGACCTGCGGGGGAAGCGCAGACCGGAGCCGCCCGGGCCGCCCGGGTTGTAGACGAGGGCGCCCTGGCGCTCCTCCTTGGTACCGGTGCTCACGGCGCGGTCGACCGCGATGTCGATGGTCTTGCCGAACGGCTTGGCGTAGTCGAGCGGGACCTTCACCCAGCCGCACTGGATCGGGGCGGCGAGGCCCCAATCGGCCGGGCAGTCCTTCCAGTCGATGCCGGCGCGTGCGGCGCGGGCGGCGGCGATCTGCACGCCGAGCGCCTCCGGAACGGTGCCGCCGCGGTTCGGTGCGGCGGAGGCCGGCGGGGCGAGCAGCAGTCCGGCGGCCAGGGCCGCGGTGATGGAGAAGGCGGCGCTCCCCAGCGCCGCTTTGCTTGTCACGTGGTCGTTCCCCCTGCATCGTGCGGCCCGTCCGAGGTCGGCCGGGCCGGGTCGGGTTGGTCGTGCGCGTGCAAGCAGGATCCTTTCGCCTGCAACGCGGCTGACAACAGGTCACGGTCCGGTTCTTTGCCAAGCCGATAACCGGACAGGCGGACACCGCTGAGCGGTACCCCTGCCGTCCCAGGTTGGCCCGGTGCTCACCGGCCGTACGTACGACACGCCGCATCGAGCACCCGGCGCAGCGCGAGCGCGTCCGGCGCGAGCGCCGAGACCAGCACGGCCGGCCCGGCCAGCGGCACCGCCACCGCGTACTCCCCCAGCACCGCCGGGGCCGGCGGCGCCGCGGCGAACTCCGGATCCACGACGAGGAGCTGACCGACCGCCCGGTGCCCGGCCAGCACCGCCGGACCGTCCCAGCCGCCGGGTGCGCCCGGCCCGCAGGCCAGCTCCTGGTCCAGCAGCGGACGGCCGTCCAGGTCGGCGGTGAGCCGGCTGCGCAGCAGGCCCGGCTCCTCCCCCGTGCGCCCCAGCACCTGCTCCTCGCGCAGCACCAGCCGTGCCCCGGCGGCCAGTTCGACGCGCGTGTGCACGCGCAGGTCGCTGCCGCGGACCGAGACGAGCGGCTCGGGGAGCCAGCGCACCGCGGCCCCCGCGGCGACGGCCAGGCGTACGCCGTACAGGGCGGGCGCGCCGTCCCGGCCGGGCAGGGCGAGCGTGGCGGCCGCCGTGCCCAGGGCGAGCCGCGCCCCGGGCCCGGCCTCGGCGTGGACGGCGAGGCGGTCGCCGCCGAGCGGGGCGCTCATCGCGCCGACCAGCATGACGCCGGCCTCTTCGCGGGAGCCGGCCCCGGACCGGATGCGGCGCAGGGCCAGCGGCCCCTCGCCGGCGAGGACGGGCAGGGCGGTGCCCCCGCGGCCGTCGGCGACGGCGCGGATCCGGGCGGTGGCGCGCACGCCCGCCGGCGCCGCGGCGGGCGGCGCCCCGGTCACCGTACGGCCCAGGCCGCGTACTGCTCGCGGACCCACGCGGCGACGGGGGCTACGCCGTCCGCTCCGCGCAGGGACTGGAAGACGACGGGCAGCGGGCCGCGCTGGTCGGCGGCGTCGCGGGCCATCCGGTCCAGGTCGGACCCGACGTGCGGGGCGAGGTCGGTCTTGTTGACGACCAGCAGGTCGGCGGTGGTGACGCCCGGTCCTCCCTTGCGGGGGATGTCGTCGCCGCCGGCCACGTCGATGACGAAGACCTGGGCGTCGGCCAGGCCGCGGGAGAAGGTGGCGGTGAGGTTGTCGCCGCCGGACTCTACGAGGATCAGGTCCAGCGGGCCGAGGGCCTCCTCCAGTTCCTCGACGGCCTCCAGGTTGGCGGAGATGTCGTCGCGGATGGCGGTGTGCGGGCAGGCCCCGGTCTCGACCGCGGTGATCCGCTCGGGCGGCAGGACGGCCTCGCGGAGCAGGAACTCGGCGTCCTCGCGCGTGTAGATGTCGTTGGTGACGACGGCCATGGACAGCTCGGCGCGCAGGGCCCGGCACAGGGCGGCCACCGTGGCCGTCTTGCCGGAGCCGACCGGTCCGCCGAGCCCGATGCGCAGGGCGCGGCGTGAGCCGTCCGCGCGGAGGGGCCCGGCGCCGTGGGTGTGGCGCTCGGGGTAGGCGGTGCCGTGGTCGAGGTGCATACGGGTCTCCGGGGGCGTGGCGGGAGGGGGTCAGGAGGCGAACAGCCGGACCGGCCACGCGGCGTGGGCCTGGGCGGCGATCTCCAGCAGGGGCGAGGAGGCGGCGGGCAGGGCGCCGGGGCCTTCGGCCAGCGCGGCGCGGGCGGCCGCCTCGGCCCGGCCGGCCACGGCGTCGGCCTCGCCGGCGAGGCGCGCGAGCACGCCGCTCGCCTCGAACGGGTCCAGGCCGAGGAGCCGCACCGTCGCGGTCGCGGGTCCGCTGATGCTCTCGTACGCCGCCAGGTGCGCGGCGTCGGCGGGCCCGAGCCCGGCCGCCCGGGCGGTGGCGCCGAGGACGACCGGCTGGTGGGCGCCGCGCGGAAACGCCGTGGCGAGCGCGTCGAGTTCGGGGCAGGGCCAGGCGGCGCGGGCGGCGCGCAGGAGCTGCCGGCCGAGGCGGCGGGCCGCGGTGCGCAGGGCGGGCGCGGGGGTGCGGGCGTCGGCGGCCGCGTCGAGGAGGGCGGTGTCGAGGCCGAGGGCGGCGGCCGCGGCGAGGCCGGCGGAGGTGAGCCCGGCCGTGTGCAGGCGGCCGCGGCAGTAGTCCTCCAGGGAGGCGGCGTCGCGGATGCGGCCCGCCTTGCAGGCGGCCTCGGCGCCGCCGGAGTGGGCGTGTCCTCCGGCGGGGAAGCGGCCGTCGGCGAGGACGAGCAGGGCTGCGGGGCCGCCCATCAGAAGAGGAAGTACCGCTGGGCCATGGGAAGCTCCGCCACGGGCGCGGGTTCGACGGCCTCGCCGTCGATCGTGACGGTGAAGGTGTCGGCGTCCACCTCGACGCGCGGCAGGGCGTCGTTGTTCCGCATGTCGGCCTTGCCTGTCTTGCGGGTGCTGTCGATGGCCGCGAATCGCTTGCCGAGGCCGAGCCGCTCGGGCAGGCGGTCGTCCAGCGCGGCCTGCGCCGTGAAGTTGAGGGAGTTCAGGGCGGGGGCGCGGCCGTGGGCGCCGTACATGGGTCGGGGCAGCACGGGCTGCGGGGTGGGGATGGAGGCGTTGGCGTCGCCCATCTGCGCGTAGGCGATCTGGCCGCCCTTGATGACGGTGTCGGGCTTGACGCCGAAGAACGCCGGCCGCCACAGGACGAGGTCGGCGAGCTTGCCGGTCTCGACGGAGCCGACCTCGCGGGCGATGCCCTGGGCGATGGCCGGGTTGATGGTGTACTTGGCGACGTAGCGGCGGGCCCGGTGGTTGTCGGCGGGGCCGTCGCCGGGGAGGAAGCCGCGGCGCCGCTTCATCGCGTGCGCCGTCTGCCAGGTGCGCATGACGACCTCGCCGATGCGGCCCATCGCCTGGGAGTCCGAGGAGATGATCGAGATCGCCCCGAGGTCGTGCAGGACGTCCTCGGCGGCGATCGTCGAGGGCCGGATGCGGGATTCGGCGAAGGCCAGGTCCTCGGGGACGGCCGGGTTGAGGTGGTGGCAGACCATCAGCATGTCGAGGTGCTCCTCGACCGTGTTGGCGGTGTGGGGGCGCGTGGGGTTGGTGGAGCTGGGCAGCACGTACGGCTCGGAGACCACGGTGATGATGTCCGGTGCGTGCCCGCCGCCGGCGCCTTCGGTGTGGTAGGCGTGGACGGTCCGGCCGGCGATTGCGGCGAGGGTGTCGGCGACGAAGCCGGCCTCGTTGAGGGTGTCGGTGTGCAGGGCGACCTGGGCGCCGGTCTCCTCGCAGACGCCGAGGCAGGTGTCGATGGCGGCGGGCGTGGCCCCCCAGTCCTCGTGGATCTTGAAGCCGATCGCGCCGCCGCGCAGCTGTGCGTGCAGGGCCTCGCGGGAGGTGGTGTTGCCCTTGCCGAGCAGGCCGATGTTGAGGGGGTACGCCTCCAGCGCGGCGAACATCCGGGCGAGGTGCCAGGACCCGGGGGTGACGGTAGTGGCCTTGGTGCCCTCGGCCGGGCCGGTGCCGCCGCCGACGAGGGTGGTGACGCCGGAGGCGAGCGCCTCGTCGGCGAGGGTCGGGGAGATGAAGTGGACGTGGGCGTCGACCCCGCCCGCCGTGAGGATCCTGCCGTTGCCGGCGATGACCTCCGTCTCGGGGCCGATGACGAGGGCCGGGTGGACGCCGTCCATGGTGTCCGGGTTGCCGGCCTTGCCGATGCCGCAGATCAGGCCGTCGCGGATGCCGATGTCGGCCTTGACGATCCCCCAGTAGTCCAGGACCACCGCGCCGGTGACCACCGTGTCGGGGGCGCCCTCGGCGCGGGTGGTGCGGGCCTGGCCCATGGACTCGCGGATCACCTTGCCGCCGCCGAAGACCGCCTCGTCGCCGGAGCGTCCCGGTCCGCCCGCGAGGTCCTGCTCGATCTCGATGAACAGGTCGGTGTCGGCGAGCCGGATCCGGTCGCCGGCGGTGGGTCCGAAGAGGTCCGCGTACACGGCGCGCCCGAGCTCACCCATCGAGCGGCCCCCCGGTCTCCCCGCGCAGCCCCGGCACGGTGCGCAGTCCGCCGAGGGGGACGAGCGCCACCTCGACCGGGATGCCGGGCTCGAAGCGGACGGCGGTGCCGGCGGGCACGTCGAGGCGGAGTCCGCGGGCGGCCGCACGGTCGAAGCGCAGGCCCGGGTTGGCCTCGGCGAAGTGGTAGTGGGAGCCGACCTGGACGGGCCGGTCGGCGGCGTTGAGGACGGTGAGGCGGGTGACGGGGCGGCCTTCGTTGAAGAGGACCGGGCCGTCGCCGTGGACGGTCTCGCCGGGGATCACGCTGCGGCCCCTCTCAGACGATCGGTTCGTGGACGGTGACGAGTTTGGTGCCGTCCGGGAAGGTCGCCTCGACCTGGACGTCGGGGATCATCTCGGGGATGCCCTCCATGACGTCGGCGCGGCCGAGGACGGTCCGGCCGGAGGCCATCAGCTCGGCGACGGTCCGCCCGTCACGGGCCCCTTCGAGGACGTGCGCGGTGATCAGCGCGACGGCCTCGGGGTGGTTGAGGAGCACGCCCCGCGCCCTGCGCCGCGCGGCCACGTCGGCGGCCACGTGGAGGAGCAGCCTCTCCTGCTCGTGGGGGGTCAGGTGCACGGGTCATCACCAAGCTTCCGGGGACGGGGGCCGACGGCGCCGGACGACCGCAGCCTTCCGCGCCACCGGCGTGGACCGGCGCTTTCCCCAACCGGTCGGTTCTTTCCCGATGGCGGCGGAGGCTTTCCGCTCCGACTACCGCCCCTGTGCCGCGGGTTGGGCGGTCGCCGGCGCGGCGGCCGAGGGCGGTCCACGCTAGGGCGCGCGTTTTTCCGCCGCGTTAACGCATGTTTCGGGCGGGTACCCGGTTCGTGCGGCGGGCCGTTCAGCAGCGGCCGCGGCCGGCCGGGGCGTGGGCCCCGACGGGCCAGGGCAGGGCGATCCAGACCGTCTTGCCGCCGTCCTCGGTGGGGCTGACGGAGAGCCGGCCCCCGGCCTCCGCGGTGAGCCAGCGGATGATGACCATGCCGCGGCCGTTGTCCTGCTGGACGGCGGCGGGAAGCCGCCGGGGCCACCGGGGGTGGCTGTCGGTGACCCCGATGCGGAGCCACTCCTCCCGCTCCAGGCGGAGTTCGACCGTGAAGGTGGGCGACTGGCCGAACGTGTGCTGCACGGCATTGGTGGCGAGCTCGGAGACGATCAGCCGGACGCTGTCGGCGGTGTCCGCGCCGTCGGGCAGTCCCCAGTCGGCGAGCACCTCGGCGACGTGGCGGCGGGCGGCGGCGACCGAGGCGGGTTCGCTCGGCAGAGTGACGGATGCTTCCTGGTGGTCTGCCATGGCGACGGTCCCTTTCCCTCCGGGGCGTGACCGCCCCGGATCTGTGCTGGACGCCAGAGTGCCACCCATCGTCCTGCCGCTGCCGCCGTTCACCCGAGATCCGCATATATCTGTCGCCCAATGCGGTGAACTCTGCTACGGAATAGCGTATTTGGACGGCAGACTGGTGCGATCTGTGCCGGTGGAAGGAGGCGGGTATGCAGCATGGCCCCGCGGTGCGTCGGCGCAAGCTCGGAGAGGAACTGCGCGCGCTGCGCGACCGCACGGGACTGACCAGCGGCGAGGCCGCCCGGATCGTGGGGTGGCACCAGTCGAAAATCAGCCGCATCGAGACGGGCCGCAGTGGCGTGAAACCGGAGGACATCCGGCTGCTGCTCGACGCGTACGAAGACGTCGTCCGCCCCGAGCAGCGGGCCCTGCTGGAGGCGCTGTCGGTCTCGGCGGCCGGCCCGGGGCCGGGGGGCGGCGCCGGCCGGGAGCGGCAGTGGTGGCACGACTACCGGGGCCTCCTGCCGCAGGAGTACCGGGACTTCATCAGCCTGGAGGCCGGCGCCCGCTCCGCCCGGACGGTCGAGTTGTCCGTGGTGCCGGGGCTGCTCCAGACCCCGGAATACGCGCGCGCGGTGACGCGGGCCGCCCTCGGCGGGCTACCGGAGCCGAAGGTGGACGCGCTGGTCGAGGTACGGCTGGCCAGGCAGGCGGTGCTGCGGGCCGATCCGCCGCTGGAGCTGAGCGCGGTGCTCGACGAGGCCGTGCTGCGGCGGCAGATCGGGGGGCCGGGGGTGATAAAGGCGCAGCTGAGGCACCTGGTGGCGGTGGCCCGCCTGCCCCAAGTGCGCCTACAGGTGCTGCCGTTCAGCGTGGGGGGTCATCTCGGCCTGACCGGACCGTTCGTTATTTTCTCATTTCCGAACATCGCCGATCTGGATGTGGTGGTCCTCGACCATTTGACGAGTAGCCTCTATCTGGAGCGGAAGGAAGACCTCGAGGCCTACAGCGCCGCGTTCCGCACCATCCAGGCGCACGCCCTCCCGCCCGAAGACTCGTCGGATCTCATCAGCTCACTGGCTGACGGCGCGTAAGGAGGCACCCCGTGTCCGCAACCCCCCTCTTCACAGGCGGACTTCTGAACAGCGCGACGTGGCGGCGGAGCAGCCGCAGCACCGGAATGAACAACTGTGTGGAAACGGCCGTGCTCTCCGGCGGCCTCCTGGCCGTCCGCGACTCCAAACGGACGGACGGCCCGGCGGTGCTCTTCACCGGGCCCGCCTGGAACGGCTTCCTCGCCTGCGTGCGGGCGCACGGGCCCGCCTGACCGCAACCGGCCCGCCGGGCACCGCACACCGGACCCGGCGGCTCCGCCGTCAGAAGGCCCGGGGCAGCTCCGCCGCCCCCGCGGGGGCGGTCCGCAGGATCACCGCGACGGCCCGCTCGATCTCGTCCCCCGTGAGATCGGCGCGGGCGGTCAGCCGCAGCCGCGAGACGCCGTCCGGAACCGACGGCGGCCGGAAGCACCCCACGGACAGCCCGGCCTCCCGGCAGTCGGCGGCCCACCGCAGGGCCGCCGCCGCCGAGGGGGCCCGTACGGACACCACGGCGGCGTCGGGCCGGGCCGAGGCCAGTCCGGCCGTGGTGAGCCGCCCGTGCAGCAGCGCTGCCACCTCGCGGGCCCGTGCGGCCCGTTCCGGTTCGCGGCGCAGCAGCCGCAGTGCCGCCAGGGCCCCGCCCGCGGCGGCCGGCGCGAGCCCGGTGTCGAAGATGAAGGTGCGGGCCGTGTTGACCAGGTGGCGGATCACCTTGGCCGGGCCGAGGACGGCCCCGCCCTGGCTGCCCAGGGACTTCGAGAGGGTCAGCGTCGCGACCACCCCCGGCGCCCCCGCCAGCCCGGCCGCGTGCAGGGCGCCCCGGCCGCCCTCGCCGAGGACGCCGAGGCCGTGCGCGTCGTCCACGACCAGCGCCGCACCCCGGGCCCTGCAGGCGTCGGCGTAGCCGGCGAGCGGGGCGGCGTCACCGTCGACGGAGAAGACGGAGTCCGTGACCAGCAGGGCGCGCCCGGTGTGCGCGGCGAGCGTCTTGCGGGCGGCCTCCGGATCGGCGTGCGGGATCACCGCCGTCTCGGCGCGGGAGAGCCGGCAGCCGTCGACGATCGAGGCGTGGTTGCCGGAGTCGGAGGCGACGAGGGCGCCCCGGCCGGCGAGCGCGGTGACGGCCGCCAGGTTGGCCGCGTACCCCGAGGACAGCACCAGCGCGGCCTCGAACCCGCAGAAGTCGGCGAGCTTTCGCTCGAGCTCGGCATGAAGTGCGGTCGTGCCGGTCACCAGGCG
Organism: Streptomyces toxytricini; assembly: GCF_014649915.1. GTDB lineage: Bacteria > Actinomycetota > Actinomycetes > Streptomycetales > Streptomycetaceae > Streptomyces > Streptomyces toxytricini. Next base: position 58,050 of record NZ_BMTY01000022.1, read on the forward strand.
CGATCCAGTGGCGCCCGCGCCCCACTCCTCGGCCGCCGCGCACGCGCCTCGGACGGTCTCCGGGTGTCGGGACAGGCCGAGGTAGTCGTTGCTCGCGAGGTCCAGCAGGGGCGAGGCGGCGCTGCGGGGCCGCAGGGTCCGCACCAGTCCCGCCTGTTCACGGGCCCGCTCGGCCTCGTCGATCCAGGCGAACACGTCGGCGGGCGCGTCGGCCTCGCGGCTGTGCTGGGGCATTCGGGTCCTCGCGGTTTGTCGGCTGTCCACAGACGATGCCCGACCCTAGCGGCCGCGACTCGAGTGCCAGGTGTGGCGATACACACACTCCGTTCCGGCCATGTTGTGCGATCTCTCCTTGGCCGGGAGCGCTCGCGTGGTCCAGGATCGGCGTCATGGACCTGCTGAACACCCTGGTGGACAAGGGGCTGCGGCGTGAGCTGCCGACCCGCGAAGAGGCGCTCGCCGTGCTGGCGACCTCCGACGACGAACTGCTCGACGTGGTGGCCGCGGCCGGCAAGGTGCGCCGCCAGTGGTTCGGGCGCCGGGTCAAGCTGAACTACCTCGTCAACCTGAAGTCGGGGCTCTGTCCCGAGGACTGCTCCTACTGCTCGCAGCGCCTCGGGTCGAAGGCGGAGATCCTCAAGTACACCTGGCTGAAGCCGGACGAGGCCTCGGCGGCCGCGGCGGCCGGCATCGCGGGCGGCGCCAAGCGCGTGTGCCTGGTGGCGAGCGGCCGCGGCCCGACGGACCGGGACGTGGAGCGCGTCGGCAAGACCATCGAGGCGATCAAGGAGCAGAACGAGGGCGTCGAGGTCTGCGCCTGCCTGGGCCTGCTCTCCGACGGCCAGGCCGAGCGGCTGAAGGACGCCGGGGCCGACGCCTACAACCACAACCTGAACACGTCCGAGGCGACGTACGGGCAGATCACCAAGACGCACACCTACGCCGACCGCGTCGACACGGTGCAGAAGGCGCACGCCGCCGGCCTGTCCGCCTGTTCGGGCCTCATCGCGGGCATGGGCGAGAGCGACGAGGACCTGGTCGACGTCGTCTTCTCGCTGCGCGAGCTCGACCCGGACTCGGTCCCGGTGAACTTCCTGATCCCCTTCGAGGGCACCCCGCTGGCCAAGGAGTGGAACCTCACCCCGCAGCGCTGCCTGCGGATCCTCGCGATGGTCCGGTTCGTCTGCCCGGACGTCGAGGTGCGCCTCGCCGGCGGCCGCGAAGTCCACCTGCGCACCATGCAGCCGCTGGCGCTGCACCTGGTGAACTCGATCTTCCTCGGCGACTACCTCACCAGCGAGGGCCAGGCCGGCCAGGCCGACCTCGACATGATCGCGGACGCCGGCTTCACGGTGGAGGGCGCCGGCACGTCGAGCCTGCCCGCACACCGCGCCGACGTCGCGGCTGCCACTGCGGCCGCGGGTGCGGCGGCCGGTCACGGGCCGTGCGGTTCCGCACCCGCCGAGGCCGGCTGCGGCTCGGCCTGCGGCGGCTGCGCGGGCCACGCGGACCCCACAGGGGCCGCCGCCGAGGCCGCGCCCGCCGCGCCCTCCCAGGCGGAGCCCGGCGCGGTGCGCCCGGACCTGGTCGCGGTGCGCCGCCGCGGCGCCGGCACGGACCTCGCCCCCAATGCCTGACCGGCACCCCCCGCTGACGGCCGGCGAACTGCTCGCCCTGGACCGGCAGCACGTCTGGCACCCGTACGGGCCGATGCCGGGGCGCCAGGAGCCGCTCGTCGTCTCCTCCGCCTCGGGTGTCCGGCTGCGCCTCGCGCAGCCGGCGCACGGCCGCGACGAGCTGGTCGACGGCATGTCCTCCTGGTGGTCGGCCATCCACGGCTACAACCACCCGGTGTTGAACGAGGCAGCGGCCGACCAGCTCGGCCGCATGTCGCACGTGATGTTCGGCGGGCTCACCCACGAGCCCGCCGTCCGGCTGGCCGCGAAGCTCGTCGAGATCACCCCGGAGGGCCTGGAACACGTCTTCCTCTCCGACTCGGGCTCCGTCGCGGTCGAGGTCGCGGCCAAGATGTGCCTGCAGTACTGGCGCTCGCTGGGCCGCCTCGGCAAGAGCCGGCTGATGACCTGGCGCGGCGGCTACCACGGCGACACGTGGACGCCGATGGCCGTCTGCGACCCCAAGGGCGGCATGCACGGGCTGTGGTCCGGCGTCCTGCCGGAGCAGGTCTTCGCGGACGTCCCGCCCGCCGGCTTCGACGCCCCCGTCGACCCGGCGTACGCGGCGCACCTGCGCACGCTGATCGCGGCGCACGCCGACGAGCTGGCCGCCGTCATCGTGGAGCCGGTGGTCCAGGGCGCGGGCGGCATGCGCTTCCACAGCCCCGGCTACCTGCGCGTCCTGCGCGAGCTGTGCGACGAGTACGACGTCCTGCTCGTCCTGGACGAGATCGCGACGGGCTTCGGGCGCACCGGCGCCCTGTTCGCCGCGGACCACGCGGGCATCACGCCCGACGTGATGTGCCTGGGCAAGTCCCTGACCGGCGGGTACCTGACGCTCGCGGCCACGCTGTGCACGGAGCGGGTGGCGTCCGGGATCTCCCGGGGCGAGGTGCCGGTCCTGGCGCACGGGCCGACGTTCATGGGCAACCCGCTGGCCGCCTCGGTGGCGCTGGCCTCGATCGACCTGCTGCTCGGCCAGGACTGGCAGCGGGAGGTCAAGCGGATCGAGGCGGGGCTCCTGGAGGGGCTGGCCCCGGCCCGGGCGCTGCCCGGCGTCCTCGACATGCGGGTCCTGGGCGCGATCGGCGTGGTCCGGCTGGACCACGAGGTGGACATGGCGGCCGCGACGGCGGCGGCGGTGCGCGAGGGCGTCTGGCTGCGGCCGTTCCGCGACCTGGTGTACACGATGCCGCCGTTCGTGACGGGCGACGAGGACGTGGCGCGGATCTGCCGCGCCGTGTGCGCTGCGGCCGGGGAGGGCTGAGATGGGCGTGATCGTGGTGTCCGGGACGGGCACGGAGATCGGCAAGACGGTGGTGACGGCGGCCGTCGCCGCCGCGGCCGCCGCCGAAGGCCGTTCCGTGGCCGTCCTGAAGCCCGCCCAGACCGGCCTGGAGCCGGGGGTTCCGGGGGACGCCGCCGAAGCGGCCCGGCTGGCCGGCCCCCGCGTGACGGCCGTCGAACTGGCCCGGTACCCGGAGCCGCTCGCTCCGGACACGGCGGCGCGGCGTGCCGGGATGGCGGCCGTGACACCCGAGGAGGTCGCGGAGGCCGCGGGCAAGCTCGCCGCCTCGCACGACCTGGTGCTGGTGGAGGGTGCGGGCGGGCTGCTGGTCCGCTTCGACGCGGCCGGGCGCACCCTGGCCGACGCGGCGGCGCTCATGGGCGCTCCGGTGCTGGTCGTCGCGCCCGCGGCCCTCGGCACGCTGAACTCCACGACGCTGACCGCGGAGGCGCTGCGGGCGCGCGGCCTGTCGGCGCTCGGTGTCGTGGTGGGCAGCTGGCCCGCCGCCCCCGACCTCGCCTGCCGCTGCAACCTGGCCGACCTGCCGTCCTCCTCCGGGCTGCCGCTGCTCGGCGCGGTCCCGGAGCGGTCCGGGGCGCTGGCCCCGGAGGAGTTCCGGGCGGCGGCGCCGACCTGGCTGGCGCCGGCACTGTCGGGCACCTGGTCCGCGGCGGACTTCCGGGCCGCTTGGGCGCCCGGCCCGGCGGGTGGGGCGCCGGCGGCCTGAGGGCGGGGCGGCTGCCCGTACCGGCGCGTCCCGCGTTTGCGGGGACCCGTACACGGGCAGCCACGCCACTTTGCTGGTCCTTTACCATGGTGGGCAGAGCCGCGGCCCGGGCTGCCCGCCCGGTCGGCCGGCTCGGACGAACCGCCGTTCCCGGCCGGTTCCGACCGGCACTCCCGACGAAAGGTGTGAGCGTCCGCCCATGGGCGAGCCCCCCAGTAGCCGACATCGCGCGCTGCCCCTCCTCCTGGCCGATCATGGAACGGAGGTGACGGACCGATGACCGAAGTGCTCCTGCTCGTCGTGGCGCTGCTGCTCTGCCTTGCCTGCGGGGTGTTCGTGGCGGCCGAGTTCTCCCTGACCACCGTCGAGCGCAGCGAACTCGAACGGGCCGTCGAGCGCGGCGAACGCGGCGCGGACAGCGCGCTGTCCGCCGTCCGCAGCCTGACCTTCCAGCTCTCCGGAGCGCAGCTGGGCATCACGGTGACCGGCCTGATCATCGGCATGATCTCCGAGCCGTCCATCTCCGCCCTGCTCCGGGGCCCCTTCGAGGCGATGGGCCTGCCGCCCGGCGCCGCCTCCTCCACCGCCGTGGTCCTCGGCACGGCCGTCTCGACCGTCGTGCTGATGGTGGTCGGCGAGCTGGTGCCGAAGAACTGGGCGATCTCCTCACCGCTGGCCGTGGCCAAGCGCGTGGCGACGATGCAGCGTGTCTTCAGCCGGATCTTCCGGCCGTTCATCAGCCACCTGAACACCACCGCGAACCACATGGTGCACCGGCTCGGCATGGAGCCGGCCGAGGAGCTGGCCTCCGCCCGCACCCCCCAGGAGCTGGTGGCGCTGGCCCGGCACTCGGCGAGGGAGGGCGCGCTGGAGCGGGACACCGCCGAGCTGTTCGTGCGGACCCTCAACCTGGCCGACCTGACCGCGGAGAACGTCATGACGCCGCGCGTGCAGGTGACGGCCCTGGACGTGCAGACCACCGCCGAGGACGTCGCCAACGCGACGCTGGCGACCGGCCTGTCGCGCTTCCCGGTCTACCGGGGCAATCTCGACTCCGTGGTGGGCACCGTCCACATCAAGGACGTCCTCGCCCTCCCGGCCGAGGCGCGCCACCGCCACCCCGTATCGCAGCTGCTGCGCGCCCCCCTGTTCGTACCGGAGTCCCTGACCGTGGACCGGCTGCTGGACCGGCTGTCCGGGAAGCAGACGATGGCCGTCGTCATCGACGAGTACGGCGGCACGGCCGGGGTGGCGACCCTGGAGGACATCGTCGAGGAGGTCGTGGGCGAGGTCCGCGACGAGCACGACCCGCACGAGGCCCCCGACCTGGCCCCGGCCGGCCGGGACGGCGCCGGGCGCGAGCTGTACTCGGCGGACGGCTCCGCCCGCACCGACCAGCTGCGGCGGATAGGACTGCGTGTCCCGGACGGCCCGTACGAGACGCTGGCCGGGCTGATGGCGACCGGCCTCGGCCGGATCCCGGCCGTCGGCGACAGCCTGGACCTCGACGGATGGCGGCTCGACGTGGTCGACGCGAGCGGGCGCAGGGCCGCGCGGGTCCTGCTGCACGCACCGGACGGCTCCGGCGACGCCGAGGGCGACGAGGGCGGGGAGACCGCGCGATGACCCTGCTGCAACTCCTGATCGGCCTCGCGACCCTCGTCGTGAACGCCTTCTTCGTCGGCGCCGAATTCGCCCTTATCTCTGTCCGGCGCAGCCAGATCGAGCCGCACGCCGAACAGGGCGACCGGCGGGCCCGGTCCGTCCTGTGGGGCCTGGAGCACGTGTCGGCGCTGATGGCCGCGGCCCAGCTGGGCATCACGCTGTGCACGCTGGTGCTCGGCGCGGTGGCCGAGCCCGCCATCGCGCACCTGCTGGAGCCGGTCTTCGAGCTCGTCGGCGTGCCGTCCGGGCTGGTCCACGCGATCTCGTTCGTGATCGCGCTCACCCTGGCGACGTACCTGCACATGCTCTTCGGCGAGATGCTCCCGAAGAACGTGGCGCTCTCCGAGCCGGTGCGGACGGCCCTGCTCCTGGGGCCGCCGCTGGTGGCGCTGACCCGTGCGCTCCGGCCGGTGATCTTCGCGATCAACGCCTTCGCGAACGTGCTGCTGCGGCTGCTGCGGGTCGACGCGAAGAACGAGGTGTCGGCGACGTTCTCCGACGACGAGCTGGCACAGATCGTCAAGGACTCCAGCGAGGCCGGCCTGATCGACGACCGGGCGAGCGAGCGCCTGCACGACGCACTGGAACTCGGCCGCCGGCCCGTCAGGGACGTCGTCCTGCCGTCGGACCGGGTCGTCGCCGCCAAGCTGGGCATCACCCCGGCGGGCCTGGAGGGGCTGTCGGCCTCCTCGGGCTACTCCCGCTTCCCGGTGGTCGACGGGCAGGCCCGGATCCTGGGCTACCTGCACGTCAAGGACGCGCTGGACGCGGACGGGCCCGAGCGGGACCAGCCGTTCCCGGTGGCGGATCTGCGCGCCATCGCCCAGGTCCGGGCGGACACCCCGCTGGACGACGTGCTCACGGCGATGCGGCGCAGCCGCACGCACCTGGCGGCCGTCCTCGGCGCGGACGGGGCGATGACCGGCCTGGTGACGATGGAGGACGTCCTGCGCGAGCTGTTCGGCCGCCCCGCTTCCGCCTGACGGCCCCGGGGTGCCCGGCACCCCGGGGCTACCGCGCGGTAGGCTCGCAGCGCCATGGGGATCAATGCGTCTTACACCAGCTTCGTCGCGGTCGGCGACTCCTTCACCGAGGGCATGTCCGACCTGCGCCCGGACGGCTCCTACCGGGGATGGGCGGACCTGCTGGCCGCCCGCCTTGCGGCGCGCGAGCCGGGCTTCCGCTACGCGAACCTCGCGGTCCGCGGGAAGCTGATCGGCCAGATCGCGGCCGAGCAGGCCCCGGCCGCGGCGGCGATGCGGGCGGACGTGGTGACCCTCGTCGGCGGGCTCAACGACGCCCTGCGGCCCAAGGTCGACATGGGCCGGGTCCGCGGCCACCTCGAAGAGGCCGTCGGTATCCTGGCCCCCTCGTGCCGGACGCTGGTGCTGATGCGCTCCCCCGGCCGGAACGGCCCGGTGATGGAGCGGTTCCGCCCGCGGATGGAGCAGCTCTTCGGCATCGTCGAGGAGCTCGCCGCCCGGCACGGCGCCGTCGTCGTCGACCTGTACGGCGCAGAGGTCCTCGGCGACCCCCGCATGTGGGACGTGGACCGGCTGCACCTGACCGCCGAGGGGCACCGCAGGGTCGCCGAGGCGGTGTGGCAGTCCCTGGGGCTGCCGGCCGAGGAGGACTGGCGGGCGGGACTGCCGCCCGCGGTGCTGCCGGGCTGGGCGGCCCGCCGCTCGCAGGACCTGAGCTTCGCCCGCCGGCACCTGCTGCCGTGGATCGGCCGCCGGCTGGCGGGCCGCTCCTCCGGGGACGGCCTGCCCGCGAAGCGCCCGGAGCTGGTCCCGTACGAGGCGGCCGCGGCCGAGCGGCCCTCGTAGCAAGGCACAAACCGGGACGGGGTCCCGACCTGCGTAAACGCACAGCACCTCCCCAAGTAGAATCCCTTTACGTGACAGCCAAGCCCCGCATCCCCAATGTCCTGGCCGGCCGCTACGCTTCCCCGGAGCTCGCCGTCCTGTGGTCCCCCGAGTACAAGGTCACGCTGGAGCGGCGGCTGTGGCTCGCCGTGCTGCGCGCCCAGAAGGACCTCGGCATCGACGTCCCCGACGCCGCCCTCGCCGACTACGAGCGCGTCCTGGAGGACGTCGACCTCGCCTCGATCGCCGAGCGCGAGAAGGTCACCCGGCACGACGTGAAGGCCCGCATCGAGGAGTTCAACGCCCTCGCCGGCCACGAGCACGTCCACAAGGGCATGACCTCCCGCGACCTGACCGAGAACGTCGAGCAGCTCCAGATCCGGCTCTCCCTCGAACTGGCCCGCAACCGCACGGTGGCCGTCCTCGCCCGCCTGGGCAGGCTGGCCGGCGAGCACGCCGAGCTGGTCATGGCAGGCCGCTCCCACAACGTCGCCGCCCAGGCGACCACCCTGGGCAAGCGCTTCGCCACCGCGGCAGACGAGCTGCTGGTCGCGTTCGACCGCCTGGAGGACCTGATCGGCCGCTACCCGCTGCGCGGGATCAAGGGCCCGGTCGGCACCGCCCAGGACATGCTGGACCTTCTCGGCGGCGACGCCGCGAAGCTCGCCGACCTGGAGCAGCGGATCGCCGCCCACCTCGGCTTCGCCCAGGCCTTCACCTCGGTCGGCCAGGTCTACCCCCGCTCCCTCGACTACGACGTGGTCACCGCACTCGTGCAGCTGGCCGCGGCGCCGTCCTCGATCGCGAAGACGATCCGGCTCATGGCCGGCCACGAGCTCGTCACCGAGGGCTTCAAGCCGGGCCAGGTCGGCTCCTCCGCGATGCCGCACAAGATGAACACCCGCTCCTGCGAGCGCGTCAACGGCCTGATGGTCATCCTGCGCGGCTACGCCTCGATGACCGGCGAGCTCGCCGGCGACCAGTGGAACGAGGGCGACGTGTCCTGCTCCGTGGTCCGCCGCGTCGCCCTCCCCGATGCGTTCTTCGCCTTCGACGGCCTGCTGGAGACCTTCCTGACGGTCCTCGACGAGTTCGGCGCCTTCCCCGCCGTTGTCGCCCGCGAGTTGGACCGCTACCTGCCGTTCCTCGCGACCACCAAGGTCCTGATGGGCGCAGTGCGGGCGGGCGTCGGCCGTGAGGCCGCCCACGAGGTCATCAAGGAGCACGCGGTGGCCTCCGCGCTCGCCATGCGCGAGCAGGGCGCCGAGCGCAACGAGCTGCTGGACAAGCTGGCCGCCGACGACCGGATGCCGCTGGACCGGGCCCAGCTCGACGCCCTGATGGCCGACAAGCTGTCCTTCACGGGAGCCGCCGGTGACCAGGTCGCGACGATCGTCGCCCGCGTCGAGGAGATCTCCAAGCAGTACCCGGAGGCCGCCGGGTACACCCCGGGGTCGATCCTCTGACCCCCGAGGAGCTTCAGGCCGCCCGCGACCGCGTCGTCCCCGACGTGGTCGCGGGCGGCCTGCGCGTGCTGTTCTGCGGTATCAACCCCGGTCTCCTCTCCGCCGCGACGGGCCACCACTTCGCCCGCCCCGGCAACCGCTTCTGGCCGGTCCTGCACCTGTCCGGCTTCACCCCCCGCCGCCTGGCCCCGGCGGAGCAGGAGCAGCTGCTGGCCTACCGGCTGGGCATCACGAACGTCGTCGCCCGGGCCACGGCCCGCGCCGACGAGCTGACCGCTCAGGAGCTCGTCGAGGGCGGCCGGATCCTGACCGCCAAGGTCGAGCGGCTGCGCCCGCAATGGCTGGCCGTCGTCGGTGTCACCGCCTACCGCACCGCCTGCGGCGAGCGGAAGGCCCTCATCGGCCCGCAGGAGCGGACCATCGGCCGCACCCGGATCTGGGCCCTGCCGAACCCCAGCGGACTCAACGCCCACTGGACGGCAGAGACCATGGCAGCGGAGTTCGCCCGCCTCCGCGCCGCCGCCGAATCCCCCGCACCCGACGACGACGCCTGACCGGAAGCCGGCTCCCCGCCTGCCGGCCGCTCGACCACACCCGTCCGACACCCGAAGGCGTAGGGGCCCTGCCCTCACGGGATCTACGGCGGGTCGATCACGGTGACCGCCGCCATCAGCTGCGGCGAGTGGTCGGCCCCCCAGCGGGCCGCGTACACGGCGACCCACCGGTCACCGGCCCGCCACAGGTGCAGGTGGTCGGCGGTGTCGCCCATCTCCCGCCAGGGCTCTGCGGTTTCCCCACCTCCCTGCTTCAGCCGCAGCCCGATTAGGCTGAACACGTCGGAGGCCCCCCAGCGGTCCTCCAGCCGCCGGACCAGCGCCCCGTACTCCGCGGCCAGCTGGTCCTCGTGTGCCGCGCGGTCGGCCGCGTCCTCGTCCCCGTACCAGCGGCTCGGTCCGAGCTCGGCCAGGTGGTAGCCGGGACCGCTGGTCACGGCCCCGGACCGCACCCTGGTCTCCGAAAACCCCTGCACGCGGAGCCGGTCGATGGTCTCGAGATGCTCTGCCGTGGTCATGCCGTCAGTATCCGAGCCGCCACTGACAACTGGCGGGTCGTCACGTCCCGTCAGGCGTCCCGGTGGCGGACCGCCAGCCAGCCCGCGGCCAGCGCGGCGAGCGCCCACAGCGCGCTCACACCCAGCCCGGTCCACGGGCCGAGCGCCCCGTGCTCCACGCTCCGCAGCACCATCTGCCCGGCGCGGTCGGGCAGGTACTGCGCCGGTCCTCCCACGAGCCCGCCGATGACGAAGGAGACGATGAGGATCAGCGGTATGAGCAGACCCAGGACGAGGGTGCCACTGCGCAGGACCGCTGTGAGGCCGGCTGCGAACAGCGCCATCACCATCAGGTAGAGGCCGCTGCCGACGACGGCCCGGCCCGCACCGGGTGTGTCCCATCCCGGCGCGGACGCCCCGCCGAGCGCCTGCCCGGCTGTGAAGGAGGCGAGCCCCGCAGCCAATCCGACAGCAAGGGCCAGGGCGGCGACCACTGCCATTTTGGAGAGGTAGAACCGGGTGCGGTTCGGAACGGAGGTGAGGGAGACGCGCAGTCCGCCGTTGTGGAACTCGGCGGCGAAGGCGCTCGCGCCGAAGGCTATGGCCGCTATCTGCCCGAAGTTGATCCCGAAGAAGGCGGCGAACAGGGGGTCCTCGCCGAGGCTGCCGTCCTCCACGGTGCCTGCGGCGGCGGACAGCGCCTGAATGCCGGCAGTGGCGACGAGTATCGCGGTCAGGGCCCCGACGGTGCCCCGGAGCGACCGTATCTTGATCCATTCCGCGTGCAGGGCGGGTCGGGTGGGCAGTGCGGTTCCGTACACGGCAGGTCTCCTCTGCTGTAGGGGCGGAGATGTCAGCGGGCGGTGGTGAATTCGGCGTGGACCGCGGTGAGGTCGAGGTAGGCCTGCTCCAGCGAGACCTGCTCGTCGGCCAGTTCGAGCACGGGTATGCCCTCGCGGGCCGCGAGCGCTCCGATCCGCTCCGCCCGGACCCCTTCGACGGTCCAGTGGCCCGAGCCCTCCACCGCCTCCAGGCCGGCTTCGGCGAGCGCCGCCCGCAGGCGTCCCGGCTCCGAGGTACGCAGCCGGACGCGTGGCGTGCTGCGCTCCTCGATGAACGCCGCGGTCGGCGTATCGGCGAGCAGTCTGCCCCGGCCCAGGATGAGGAGGTGGTCGGCGAAGGCGGCGGTCTCCGACATCAGGTGGCTGGAGACGAGCACGGTCCGGCCCTCTGCGGCCAGGCCGCGCATCAGCTCCCGGATCCAGATGATGCCCTCCGGGTCGAGGCCGTTGGCGGGCTCGTCGAGCAGGATGACGCCGGGGTCGCCGAGGAGGGCGGCGGCTATGCCGAGCCGCTGCCGCATGCCCAGCGAGTACGTCTTGATCCTCCGGTCGGCGGCGGGCGCGATGCCCGTCCGCTCCAGCACCTCTTCCACCCGTCGCGCCGGGATGCGGTTGGCGGCCGCCAGGGCGCGCAGGTGGCTGCGGGCGGTCCGCGAGCCGTGCGCGGCGTGGGCGTCGAGCAGAGCGCCGACGCGCAGCAGGGGCTGTTCGAGGTCGGTGTACCGGAGGCCGCCGACGGTGGCCGTGCCGGACGTGGCCCGGTCGAGGCCCAGAAGGAGCCGGAGGGTGGTCGACTTCCCGGCGCCGTTGGGGCCCAGGAAGCCCGTCACCCGGCCGGGAAGGACATCGAAGGTGAGGTGGTCCACGGCCGTCTTCGCGCCGTATTCCTTGGTCAGTGCCCGCATTTGGATCGTGTTCATGCCTCAAGGTTGGCCGCGGCCGGCGTCTTCGATCCTCCCCCGCGCGGGGGGACCGTCTCCCCCGTGCGGGGGAGGAGCCGTGTGCTCGGCCGCTGACACGATGGGGCCATGAACCGACTGATCAGGGCGCCTCTCCAACCGCTCACCTATTCGCGCTGGTTGCACCTGTGCGTGCCCATGCTGCTGGTGGCGCTGTGGGGGTTCATAGACCCACGGCACCTGTGGGTGCCCGCCCTGGTGATCGCGCCGCTCGGTCTGCTGCCTCGGGTGCGGATGGCCGAGGGCCTGCAGGCCCGCTTCCTCCTCACCCCCGACGAATGGAGCTCCGGCGAGGGCGCCATATCGGCGTCCTCGTCGAAGCGGTGGGGGGACCGGTGGCGGACGGTCCTGTGGCTGGAGGTGCGCATGCTGCTGGCGGCCGCGGCGATGTTCGCGACTGTCGTCCTCGCGATGGCCACCGTCGAACTGCTGGCCGTCGCCCTCGGCTTCCCCTTGGAGAACGCGGAGGTGCTGCCGGTGGTGCCGCCGCGCTGGCTGGCCGCAGTGCTCGTTCCGCTGCCCCCTCTGGCGCTGGTCACGGTGGTGCATCTGATGGGGGACCTGGTCACCCTTGTCGCGGTGCGGCTGCTGGGGCCGTCGACCGCGGACCGGCTGTCCGTCCTGGAGGAGCGGACCGAGCAGTTGCTGGAGCGCACGCGGATCGCGCGGGAGCTGCACGACACGATCGGACACGCACTGACCGTGGCCGTGGTGCAGGCCGGCGCAGCGCGCGCTGCGGGTGATCCTGCGTTCACCAAGCGGGCGTTGGATGCCATCGAGGAGACGGGGCGCGCCGCCTTGGAAGACCTGGAGCGCGTGCTGGTGCTGCTGCGGCATGCGGGGCCCCGGCCGTCCCAGCGGCCGACCCTCGCGGACGCCGGCCGGCTGCTGGAGTCCACGCGGGCCTCGGGCGCGGAGGTGGACGCGGAACTGGACGGGTCGCTGGACTCGCTGCCGGGACCCGTTTCCCAGGAGGCGTACCGGATCCTGCAGGAGGCGCTCACGAACGTGCTGCGGCACTGCGGACCGGTCCCGGTGCGGGTCCGGGTGGACGTGACGAAGAAGGGACTGGAGTTGGAGGTGACCAATCCGCTGCCGGCGGACATGGAGGAGGCCGGCCCCGGCGGGAGCGGGAGCGGGCTGCGGGGCATACGGCAGCGGGCGGCCCTGCTCGGCGGGACCGCCGACACGGGTCCGCATGCAGGGCGGTGGAGGGTCAGGGCCCGGCTGCCGTTGAAGGGCATAGGCTGAGCGGATGTCTGTCACGGTTCTGCTCGTCGACGACGAGCCGCTGGTGCGTGCGGGTCTGCGCGCTGTACTGGACGCACAGCCCGACATCGAGGTGGTCGGGGAGGCCGCCGACGGGGCGGCCGTGATCCCGCTGGTGCGGAAGCTCCGGCCGGACGTGGTGGCGATGGACGTGCGGATGCCGCTGCTGGACGGCATCGAGGCGACCAAGGCGGTCCTGAAGAGCATCGACGAACCGCCGAAGATCCTGGTGGTGACGACTTTCGAAAACGACGAGTACGTGTACCGGGCGCTGCGGGCGGGGGCCGACGGGTTCCTGCTGAAGCGGGCCCGGCCGTCCGAGATCGTGCACGCCGTGCGGCTGGTCGCGGAAGGGGAGACCCTCCTCTTCCCGGCGGCGGTGCGGTCGCTCGCCGCGGAGTACGGAACGAGTTCGGCGCGGGCCCGGCTGGAGCGGGCGGCGTTGACGGAGAGGGAGGAGGAAGTGCTGCGGCGGATGGCACGCGGGATGACGAACGCGGAGATCGCGGCCGAGATGTTCGTGGGGGCCGAGACCGTGAAGTCCCACGTGAGTGCGGTGCTCGCGAAGCTGGGTGCTCGGGACCGGACACAGGCGGTGATCGCGGCGTACGAGTCGGGGTTCGTAGCCCCGGCCTGAGAGGGCGCAGCCGCCGCCGCGGGGTGCGGCCAGGGGGGCGCTTCTCGCCGCCGCCGGGGGCGGGCAGTACGATCCGGCTGACAGGCTCGCCGGCTGGGAGGAAACGACGTTGGGGCAGCTGACCGGCGGGGATCCCTCTCTGCTCCGGCGGATCAATTCGGCCGTGGTGCTGCGTGCGCTGCGGGCCGCCCAGTCGCCGACGCTCACCGACCTCACGCGGGTGACCGGGCTCTCCCGGCCGACCGTCGAGGGCGTCGTGGAGCAGCTGATGGGCACCGGGCTCGTCGTCGAGGCGGAGGCCGAGGAGGGTGCCAGGCGCCAGGGGCGGCCTGCCCGCCGCTTCCGGTTCCGGGCCGAGGCGGGACACCTGCTCGGCATCGAGATCGGCTCCCACCGGATCGCGGTCCTGCTGTCCGGGCTGGACGGCCGGGTCATCGGGGCCGGTACGAAGGACGTCGCCGAGACGGCGCCGGCGGACGAGCGGCTCGACAAGGTCCGTGCGGCGGTGGCCGATCTGCTGCGGCGGGCCGGGGTGCCCCGGGACTCTCTGCGGGCGGTCGGGGTCGGCAGTCCGGGGATCGTGGAGGCGGACGGCACGGTGCGTCTGGGCACGGCCCTGCCGGAGTGGACGGGGCTGCCGCTCGGCGAGCGGCTGCGGAGGTCGTTCCGCTGCCCGGTGCAGGTGGAGAACGACGCGAACGCGGCTGCGCTGGCCGAGCACTGGAAGGGGGCGGCGCAGGACACCGACGACATGGTGTTCGTGATGGCCGGTCTCAGCCCGGGTGCGGGCTCGCTGATCGGCGGCCGGCTGCACCGCGGGTACGGCGGGGCGGCCGGCGAGATCGGCGCGCTGCACCTGCTGGGCCGGGAGGTGACGCCCGAGAAGCTGCTCTCGACGACGGGCGAGCCGCTGCACCCCTTGGACGAGCAGGCGGTGGCCGAGGTGTTCGCCATGGCCCGGCGCGGGGACGAGCGGGCCGTGGCCGCGGTGGAGCGGTTCATCCAGCGGCTCGTGCACGATGTGGCTGCGCTGGTGCTGGCCATGGACCCCGAGCTGGTGGTCGTGGGTGGCTGGGCCGCCGGGCTGGACGGCGTCCTGGATCCGCTGCGGCGGGAGCTGGAGCGTTACTGCCTGCGTCCGCCGCGGGTGGCGCAGTCCCTGCTCGGCGAGGCCGCGGTGGCGACCGGCGCCCTGCGGCTGGCGCTGGACCAGGTCGAGGAGGAGCTGTTCGCCGTGGAGAAGTCGGTCACCTCCCGCCGCCGCTAGGCCGCCCCGTTTGGGTCCTGCCGGTCAAGCCCGCGTCGTCCGGTGCGGTGCACCGCAAGACGGAGGGCTCTCCGCGTACTGGGGCACGCGGGCGCGGCGAAACGGCAAGGTGCGGTACCGGGCAGCGCAGGCATGAGAGCACCGCCCAGCGGAGCTGGGGGGAGCCCGAGGCGGAAGAGACGGCCTGCGCCCCGGGCGGGAGGCCGTGTCCCCGGCGTTCGCTCCCGGTCCGTCCTCGGTGGCGGTGACCCGCAGCGGCCCCGGGCGGGCGTCACTGCCTCCAGTCCGCCTCGGGGCCGCGCGCCCTCCCCCGGGCCCCGGGCGCGGCGCTGTCACGGTTCTCCTCGGGGCCGCGTATCGGCTCCTCCTCCCGGCGCGGGGCGCGGAGCCGGCTCCCGGTCTCCGTCCTGGCCGCGCGGCCTTCCCAGCCCGGAGCGCGGAGCTGCCCCCAGTCATCCCGCCCAGCCGCGCCCGCTGCACGGCCCGGGCGTGGGGCAGCCCCCGGGCGGGTGGCTGACGGGGGCCGTGGACCGGGGTGGTCGTACGGGGTCAGGAAGCGGCGCGGTCCTCGTGCGCGATCTCGACGCCCGAGTCGCCGAAGGTGAGGCGGCAGGTGTCGGCGCGGTAGGTGGCGACGGAGACGGCGGCCGTGCCGGAGGCCGTGAAGTAGCGGGTGGTGACCACCAGGACGGGGGCGCCGGGCAGGCGGTCCAGTTCCTTGGCGTCGTCGGCGCGCGCCGAGCCGAGCTCGACCGAGCGGTCCTGGCCGTCCAGGGTGAGCCGCTGGAGTTCCCGCAGGACGGCGCGGGCGCGGGCCGGTCCGGCCGGGGCATCGATGGCGGCCAGGCCGGGCACGGAGCCGGTGGGGACGTACAGCAGTTCGGCGGCGACGGACTGGCCGTGCGTGACGCGGGTCCGCCGCACGGTGTGGACCGGCTGCTCGGCGGCGGTGCCGAGGAGGCCGACCACCGCGGCGGGCGGGAGTGCCTCGGCCGCGTCGACGGCCTGCCAGCCGTCGGCCTCCTCGCCGGGCCAGCCCTGGCGGGCTCCGCCGACGGCGACGCCGACCCGCGGCGGGGCGACGGTGGTGCCGACGCCGCGGCGGCGCTGGAGGCGGCCTTCGAGTTCGAGCTGCTCCAAGGCCTGGCGCAGGGTCGCGCGGGCCACGCCGAAGCGGGCGGCGAGCTCCCGCTCGTTCGGCAGGACCTCACCGACGGCGAAGTCGCGGTCGAGTGCCTCGCTCAGGACGGTCTTGAGGTGCCAGTACTTCGGCTCCGGCACCGTTTCCAGCTGCGTGGTCCCCACCCTGACTCCTCCTGCCATCGCTGCAATCGCCGTGTTCCAGCGGCAGTTCCGCGCCCTTGTTTATTAAAGGTTCTTGCACTATCCCTGCGACCATAGGACGGTGCGGCACCTTGGTCAAGACCAATGGTCCCCCCTTTCCCGGGCAGACCGGGCATTCGCATCGCGCCGTTCATGCGATGTTCGTGCGCGCCCCGAGCCGCCCATGTGGACATCCGAGGCTCCCCCGCAGGCAGTCGGCCGCTCGCCCCGCCCCGCCGCGGGTCCGCCCCGACACGCCCGCACCGCAGGCTTGTAGTGACGCCCTACCGGGCGGTAATCATGACGTAGTCATTACTGACAGCCTGTCTCACACGCGTCTCCCCGACGAGGAGCAGCATGACCGCCACGGTTTCCTTCCCGGTCGACACACCGCTGGGCCCCCGCACCGCCACCGTCACGTACGAGCGCAAGGGCTCCGGCGAACCGCTCCTCCTCCTGCACGGCATAGGGCACCACCTGCAGGCCTGGGAGCCGGTGACCGACATCCTGGCCGCCGAGCACGACGTCATCGCGGTCGACCTCCCCGGCTTCGGGACCTCCGAGCCCCTGCCGGAAGGCGTCCCGTACGACCTGCCGACCGTCGCCGCCGCCCTCGGCTCGCTCTGCTCGGTGCTGGGCGCCGACCGCCCGCACGTCGTCGGCAACTCCCTCGGCGGGCTCCTCGCACTCGAGATGGGCCGCGACAGCCTGGCCCGCTCGGTGACGGCGCTCTCCCCGGCCGGCTTCTGGACCGAGGCCGAGCGCCGGTACGCCTTCGCCACCCTGCGGGCGATGCGGGTCGGCGCGATGGCCCTGCCGCTGTCGACGCTGGAGCGCCTCTCCCACAGCGCCGCCGGCCGGACCGCGCTCACCGGCACCATCTACGCCCGCCCCGCGCGCCGTTCGCCGGAGGCCGTGGTCGCCGAGACACTGGCCCTCCGGCAGGCCACCGGCTTCGAGGAGACCCTGGCGGCGGGCCGCTCGGTGCGCTTCACCGACGACGTCCCGGATGTTCCGGTCACCATCGCCTGGGGCTCGCGGGACCGGCTGCTCCTGCCCCGCCAGGGGGTACGGGCCAAGCACGTCGTCCGTGACGCCCGGCTGGTGCGGCTGCGCGGCTGCGGCCACGTCCCGATGAACGACGACCCCGCACTGGTCGCCCGAGTGGTTCTTGACACCGTACGGACCACCGGCCGCCCGACCCGCTGAAACGGGCACGGCGTGTAGCGGTCACGTCGAGATCCGTCGTCCCCCGAAAACAGGGCGAAATCGGCCAGATTGACACTTAACCAGCCGGACACAGACCGTTCGTGATCACGCAACACCCCTCGGCCACAGTGGCGTGCATGACTGAACAGCTCTCCGCCTCCGCCCGCCCCCACCACCACCGCCACCACTGGCGCCGCGACGTCATCGAACTGGCCGCGCTCTTCTGCGCCGTCGCGGTCGCCGACGGCATCGCCAACCTCGTCGTGCACGGCCCGAGCGGCCCCACGCTGCTCGTCGCCTCGGCCGCGGCGCTCGTGCTGACGGCGGCGTTCCACACCTGGTGGGCGCGCCGCCACGGCCACGCCCCGCCGCCCGCGAGCACGGCGCCCTCCGATACGGGGGCCGCGGGGCCCCTTACCGAACCGGCCGCCGCGCCGGAGGCGCCCGCCGCGGGCGCGTCCGCCCTGTGGCGCATGCGGACGACCGTGCGCGACGAGCCCGGCAGTCTGGCCGCGCTGTGCACGGCGCTCGCGCGGGCCGGCGTGGACATCCTGACCCTGCAGACGCACCCGCTGCCCGAGGGCGGCACCGTCGACGAGTTCCTGCTGCGCGCACCCGGCGGACTGCCGTCCGCCGACCTCACCCGCGCCGCCGCGGATGCCGGCGGCCGGGACACCTGGATCGAGCGGGCCGACGCCCACGACCTGGTCGACCCGCCGACCCGCCTGCTCGCCCTCGCCACCCGCACCGCACTGGACGCCGCCGAACTGCCGCTGTCGCTGCGCCGGCTGCTCGGCCGCTGCACCATCCACTCCGTCCCCGCGACCACCCTGTCCGGGCGCCCCAACTCGGACGCCGACGTCCCGCCCGAGGGTGTCCTCGAGTCCACGGTCATGCGGCTGCGCGACCCCTCGGGAGGGGCCATCACCGTGGAGCGGCCCCATCTGCCCTTCACCCCGACCGAGTTCGCCCGCGCCCGCGCCCTCATCGAGCTCGACGCCCGGCTCGGCCCGCGCGTCCCGCGCAGCCAGGACGTCCTGACGCTGCCGGAGGGCAACGAGATCACCGTGCGCCGCGCCGACGGCTCCGACCTGGCCGCCGCCCGTGCCATGCACGACCGCTGCTCCGAGCGCACCCTCGGCCTGCGCTACCACGGGCCGGTCGCCGACGCCGACCGCTACCTCGACCACCTGCTCGGCCCGCGCTTCGGCCGCACCCTGGCCGCGACCACCGCTTCCGGCAGGCTCATCGCCCTCGGCCACCTGTTGTGGGACGGGGACGAGACCGAGGTCGCCCTGCTGATCGAGGACGAGTGGCAGCGCCGCGGAATCGGCTCCGAACTGCTGCGGCGGCTCGTCGCGATGGCCGTCGAGGCGGGGTGCGGCAGCGTCTACGCCGTCACCCAGGCCTCCAACACGGGCATGGTCGCGGCGATGCGCGGCCTCGGGCTGCCCCTCGATTACCAGGTCGAGGACGGCACCCTCGTGATCACCGCCCGCCTTGAGCCTGCCACCGCCGCGGCGACGACCCCGCAGGCGCAGCAGCGGTCCGCCGGCTGACGGCCGCCGCCGGGCCGCCGCCCGCGGCCCGGCCGGCCCGCTGCCGGCCTCTGCGGCCGCCCGCCGCCGTGTCCGCAGGGGCAGCCCCGGCGGGCGATCCGGGCGCACGGCCGTGGCACAACGGGCCGGGGTCCGCAGGCCCACAGCGAACGCTGGTGACGGGGGGCCGCCCCCCGTACGAAGATGTCCGCATGTCAGACACCCTCCGCAGCGACATCCCGTCCCGGCTGCCGCGCCAGGTCGCCGACGCCTACGTCGACGACCTCATCGCCCTCGACCCGATCACCGGCACCTACCTCGGTGTCGCGTCGAGCTCCCGCAGCCTCCCGGACTTCTCCCCGGCCGGCCGTGCAGCCGTCGCCGACCTGGCCCGCACCACCCTCGCCCGCCTCGACGCCGCCGAGC
The DNA here is from genome assembly GCF_014649915.1 of Streptomyces toxytricini. Taxonomy (GTDB): domain Bacteria; phylum Actinomycetota; class Actinomycetes; order Streptomycetales; family Streptomycetaceae; genus Streptomyces; species Streptomyces toxytricini. Next base: position 77,261 of record NZ_BMTY01000022.1, read on the forward strand.
GGCTGCCCGGCGCGGACAGCGACGCCGAACGGCGCTGCGCCCGCCTGCTGCGGGAGCGCCTCACCGCCGAACTCGCCGTGTACGAGGCGGACGAGGACCTGCGCACGGTCAGCAACATCCACTCCCCCGCGCACGCCGTCCGGGAGGTCTTCACGCTGACCCCGGCGGACACGGAAGACGACTGGGCCGCCATCGCCGAGCGCCTGCGGGCGGTCCCCGCGGCCCTGGGCGGCTACCGCGAGTGCCTGCAGCTGGGCCTGGACCGCGGCCTGCACGCCGGCCCGCGCGCCACCGCCACGTTCATCGACCAGCTCGCCACCTGGGCCGGCCAGGACGAGGACGGCACCACCGCCTTCTTCGACGAGTTCGCGGCCGGCGGTCCCGAGACCCTGCGCGCCGAGCTGGCGGAGGCGGCCTCCGTCGCGACGGCCGCCGTGGCCGGCCTGAAGGCGTGGATGGCACAGGTGTACGCCCCGGCGGTCGCGGGAGCGCCCGACGCGGTGGGCCGCGAGCGGTACGCCCGCTGGTCGCGCTACTACAACGGCACGGACCTCGACCTGGACGAGGCGTACGCCTACGGCTGGTCGGAGTACCACCGCCTGCTCGCCGAGATGAAGACCGAGGCGGCCAGGATCCTGCCGGGCGCGGGCCCGTGGGAGGCACTGCGCCACCTGGACGAGCACGGCACCCACATCGACGGCGTCGAGGAGGTCCGGGCCTGGCTGCAGGGCCTCATGGACGAGGCCGTCGAGAACCTGGACGGCACCCACTTCGAACTCGCCGAGCGGGTCAAGCGGGTCGAGTCGATGATCGCGCCTCCTGGCGGCGCGGCGGCCCCGTACTACACCAACCCGTCCGAGGACTTTTCGCGTCCCGGCCGGACCTGGCTGCCGACGATGGGGCAGACCCGCTTCCCCGTGTACGACCTGGTCTCCACCTGGTACCACGAGGGGGTGCCTGGCCACCACCTGCAGCTGGCTCAGTGGACGCACGTCGCCGACCGGCTCTCCCGCTACCAGGCGAGCGTCGGCCTGGTCAGCGCCAACGTCGAGGGCTGGGCGCTGTACGCGGAGCGCCTGATGGACGAGCTGGGCTACTTCAAGGACGCCGAGCAGCGCCTGGGCTACCTGGACTGCCAGATGATGCGCGCGGCGCGGGTCATCGTCGACATCGGCATGCACCTGGGCCTGGAGATCCCCGCCGACTCGCCGTTCCACCCGGGCGAGCGTTGGACGGTGGAGCTGGCGCAGGAGTTCTTCACGCTGCACAACAGCCGGCCGGCGGAGTTCATCGAGAGCGAGGTGACGCGCTACCTGTCGATGCCGGGGCAGGCGATCGGCTACAAGCTGGGCGAGCGCGCCTGGCTGCTGGGCCGGGACAACGCGCGCGCCGCGCACGGCGACTCCTTCGACCTGAAGGCGTGGCACATGGCGGCGCTGTCGCAGGGCTCGCTGGGCCTGGACGACCTGGTGGAGGAGCTGTCCCGCCTGTAGCGGCACCCGGGGGCCGCCGGTGGAACGGCGGCCCCGTCCGGCGGGGGCGGCTCAGCAGCCGCAGTCGTCCGAGTCGGTCGGCGCGGTCAGCGGGTCGGCTTCGGGCCGCTGCTGCCGGCCCTGCCAGGTCTCGACCTCGAAGCCCTCGCGGATCCAGTACTCGATGCCCCCGAGCATCTCCTTGACCTGGAAGCCGAGTTCGGCGAGGGCGAGGGCGGACCGGGTGGCGCCGTTGCAGCCCGGGCCCCAGCAGTACGTGACCACGGGGACGCCCTTGTCGAGGACGCGCTCGGCCTGTTCGGGGATGAGCGCCGTCGGCAGGTGGACGGCGCCCGGGATGTGCGCCTGGTCCCAGGCCGGGGTGGAGCGGGAGTCGACCAGCTGGAAGCCGAGGTCGGCGCCCTCCTCGCGGTGGGCGCGGAAGGCGGCGGCGACGTCGGCCGTGTCCGCGTGGAAGGCGAGGCTGGCGGCGAAGTAGGCCGCGGCCGCGGCGGGCGCCGCCGGGGGCACCCGCAGGACGGGGTTCACGGGCGCGGCGGTGCGCCCCACAGCGGCGGCGTCGGAGGCGGCGGGCTTCGGTGTCGTCGTCATGGGCAGGAATCTACGGCCCGCCGTGATCATCCCGGAAGGGTCTTTCCCCGGCCTTCCCCTTGTTCCGCCGTGGATTCCCCTGCTACATCTGCCTCATGACCGAGTATTCCCCCGACACCACGGACTGGCGCATCCTCGCGGCCCTCCAGGAGGACGGGCGCGCCAGTTTCGCCGAGCTCGCCCGGGCGGTGTCCATGTCCGCGAGCGCCGTCACCGAGCGGGTGCGCCGCCTTGAGGAGGCCGGGGTGATCACCGGGTACACGGCCGTGGTGAACCCGGAGAAGCTGGGGAAGTCGATCCTGGCGCTGGTCCGGCTGCGCTACCCGCACGGCAACTACAAGCCGTTCCACGACCTGCTGGAGGCCACCCCGGAGATCCTGGAGGCCCACCACGTCACGGGCGACGACTGCTTCGTGCTGAAGGTAGCCGCCCGCTCGATGGGGCATCTGGAGGAGGTGGCGGGCCGGATCTCCGGGCTCGGCGCGGTCACGACCAGCGTCGTGTACTCCTCGCCGCTCCCCCGCCGTCCCCTCAGCCCGTAGGGGCGGCGGTGTGGTGGCGGACCACCGAGCCGCCGCGCTGTTTGACGACTTCGAGCTGGGCTTGGACGCGGGTGCGCAGGTCGGCGACGTGGCTCACGATGCCGACGCTGCGGTCGCGTTCGCGCAGTGAGTCCAGGACGTCGAGGACCTCGTCGAGGGCCTGGTCGTCGAGGCTCCCGAAGCCCTCGTCGATGAACAGGGTGTCCAGGCGGACGCCGCCCGCCTCGTCGGTGACGACGTCGGCCAGTCCGAGGGCGAGGGCGAGGGAGGCGAAGAAGGTCTCGCCGCCCGACAGGGTGGCGGTGTCGCGCTCGCGGCCGGTCCAGGCGTCCACCACGTGGAGGCCGAGGCCGGAGCGGCCGCGTCCGCTCGCCTTCGCGTCGGAGTGGACGAGGGTGTAGCGGCCGCCCGACATGCGCAGCAGCCTCACCGACGCGGCGGCCGCGACCTGCTCCAGGCGCGCGGCCAGCACGTACGCCTCCAGCCTCATCTTCCGCTCGTTGTCCGCGGAGGTGCCCGCGGTAAGCCCGGCCAGCCGGGCCACCCGCTCGTACGCCTCCCGCAGCGGGCCGAGGGCGCGCAGTTCGAGGTCGGCCTGGCGGGAGAGCCGGTCCAGTTCGGCGCACCGCACGCGGGCGGCGTCGTACGCGGACGCGGCGGTGCGCAGGCGGGCCGCGGCCCGCTCGGCTTCCGCTTCGGCGCCGGCGGGGTCGGCCGGCGGGAGGGCGGCCGCGGCGGCGGTGTCGCTTTCGGCGTGCCGGTCGGCGAGCGTGGCCTCCTCGGCCTGCCAGGCGTCGAGCCGGTGCCGGAGCGCGGTGCGCTCGTGGTCCGGGAGGACGGCGGCGGCCGCCTCGGCGACGGTGTCGAAGCCGGCCTTGAATGCGGCGTCGGCGAGCTGGCCGTCGGCCTCCTTCAGCCGGGCGGCGGCCGCCTCGGACCGGCGCAGCGCCGCCGCGGCCGCGGTGACCATGCGGACCCTGCCCTCCAGGATTTCGGCGCGGGCCGCGACGGTGGGGGCATCGCCCCGGACGAGGGCCAGTTCGGCTTCGAGGGCGGCGTGTTCGCGGTCGAGGGCCTCGCGCCGGGAGGCCCGGGCGGCGGCGCGGCGTTCCGCTTCGAGCCGGTCGGCGGCGCGCGCGGTGTGCTCGCGGTCGGCGCGGGCCAGTTGTTCGCGGGCCGCGTGCAGTCCCGCGGCGGCGGCGTGGGCGGCGGAGTGCCGGGAGCCGAGGTCCTGGGTGAGGGCGAGGAGTTCGGCGGTGGTGGCGTCCCCGGCGGCCGCTGCCGCCTCGGCGCGGGCCTGCAGGACGGCGGCGCGCTCCCTCTCCCGCGCGGCGCGGCGCTCTTCGGCCTGTTCGTAGCGGGTGTGGGCGGCGTCCTCGGCGGCCCGGTCCACGTGCCCGGGGGCGGGGCGGGCGGGCGCGGGGTGCTCGGCCGAACCGCAGACGGTGCAGGGCTCCCCCGCGACGAGCGCGCCGGCGAGTTCGGCGGCGATGCCGCGCAGCCGCGCCTCCTTGAGCTCCAGCCAGCGCTCGCGGGCCGCGGCTGACTCCTCGCGGGCCGTGAGGAGTCCGGCTTCGGTGCGCCGGGCGTCCTCGTCCAGGGCGTCGCGGCGCCGGGCTGCGTTCAGGTGCAGCCGGGCGGGCTCCAGCCGGCCGGCGAGTTGCTCGGCGAGGGTGGCGGCCTGCTGGGCGGCGTCGACGCGGGCGGCCAGGGCGGTACGGGTCTCCTCCCAGCGGTCGAGCCACTCGGCGGATTCGCGCAGCTGCTCCTCGGCGGCGCGGGCCTCGCGGTCCAGGGCGGCCCGTTCGCGGGCGGCCTCGGCGCAGCGCTGCTCGGCGCGGCGGGCGGCGCCCAGCGCCCCGAGGTCCTCGCGGAGCCGCTGTTCGACGGCGGCCAGCTGCTCGGCGCCCGCCCCGGCGAGGGAGGCGGGGAGTTCGGCGCGGGCGGCGGCCTCGGCTCCGGCGGCGGCCCGGCAGGCCGCGGAGGCGGCCTCGCGCAGGTCGAGCGCGGGGGCGACCAGGGCGGCGCGGGCGGCCCGGTCGAGGAGGTCGCGGACGCGCTGCCGTTCGGGGGCGGCCTGTTCCAGCAGGGCGGCGCGGCGGGCCGTCTCGGCGTGCCGGCGCTGAAGGCGGTCGAGTTCGCGGGCCTCCTCGGCGGCCCGGCGGGCGGCGGCGTGCCGGCCCTCGACCGCGGCCAGTGCGTATTCGGCGACGGCGAGGCGCTCGCGGGCGGAGCAGCGGGCGACCGCCGCCCAGGCGCGGACGGCCGCGGCGAGGCCCGGGTCGCCGGGCTGCAGCGCGGGCAGCGGCCGGGCGCGCAGGTCGGCGCAGTCGCCGGCGGCCTGGGCGATCCGCTGGACGGTGCCGAGGACTTTCTCGTCGCCGGCGCGGACGCGCGCCTCGGCGGCGCGGCGGCGCTCGGCGAGCAGGGTTTCGACGGCGGCGAAGCGGCGGGTGTCGAAGAGCCGGCCGAGGAGGCGGCCGCGCGCGTTCTCGTCGGCCCGCAGGAACTTGGCGAACTCGCCCTGCGGGAGGAGGACGACCTGGCAGAACTGCTCGCGGCTCATGCCGAGCAGCTGCTCGACCTCCTCGCCTGTCTCCTGGTGGGACCTGCTCAGCCCGGTCCACTGCCGGCCGTCGTACTCGCGCAGCAGGCTCTGCGCCTTGTCCCGGGTGGTGCCCGTGCCGCGCTTCTTGGGCCGGTCCTGCTCGGGGCGCCGGGTGATCTCCAGGCGGCGGCCGCCGGCGGTGAATTCCAGGCTGACCTCGGTGGGGGTGCCGGGGTCGGCGTGGTCGCTGCGCAGGGTGGTGCCGGGGGCCTGGCGGGCGCCGGGCACGGCGCCGTAGAGGGCGTAGCAGACGGCGTCGAGGACGGAGGTCTTGCCCGCCCCGGTCGGTCCGTGCAGCAGGAAGATGCCCGCGCCGGACAGGGCGTCGAAGTCGACCTCCTGGGTTGCGGCGAACGGCCCGAAGGCGGTGATCCGGAGCTGGTGCAGCCTCACCGGCGGGCCTCCTGCCCTTCGGCGCCGGCCGCGGCGCGGACGTCCTCGAAGGCGTCGTGCAGGACGGCGCGCTCCGCGTCGTCGGGGGCGCCGCCGCGGACGTGGGCGACGAAGTCCTCGGCGATCTCCTGGTCGGTGCGGCCGCGCAGGCGCTGGGCGTAGGTGGCCCCGCCGTCGTCCTCGCGGCCCTCGGGGTCGAAGGCGAGGCTGAGGGTGTGGGGGAAGCGGGCGGTGAGGCGGGCCATGGGGTCGTCGGGGCGGATGGGGTCGGTGAGGACGGCTTCGATCCAGGAGTGCTCGTGCGCGGTGTGTGCGGGGTCGTCGAGGAGGTCGTCGAGCCGTCCGCGGAGCCGGGCGAGGGGCCGGGGGACGGGGGTGTCGATGCGCTCGGCGGTGATCTCGCCCGCGGGGCCGAGGTCGACGAGCCAGGTGCTCTTGCGGTGGGCGGCCTCGGAGAAGGAGTAGGCGAGGGGGGAACCGGAGTAGCGGACCCGTTCGTTGATGGTCTGGCAGCCGTGCAGATGGCCGAGGGCCGCGTAGTCGACCCCGGCGAAGACGGAGGCCGGGACGGCTTCGACGCCGCCGACGGCGATGTCGCGTTCGCTGTCGCTGGCCTGCCCCCCGGTGACGAAGGCGTGGGCGAGGACGACGGAGCGGGTGCCGGCGGGCCGCCCGGCGAGGTCGGCGCGGACGCGGTCCATGGCCGCGCCGAGGACGGCCTCGTGGCCGGCCTTCGCGGCGCCGACGGTGTCCTTGACGAGGGCCGGCTCCAGGTAGGGCAGCCCGTAGACGGCGACGTCGCCGTGTTCGTCGGCCAGGACGACGGGGTCGGCGCAGCCCTCGGGGTCGGTCCTGAGGTGGATGCCGGCCCGGCCGATGAGTCCGGCGCCGACGCCGAGGCGGCGGGCGGAGTCGTGGTTGCCGGAGATCATCACGGTGGGCACGCCGAGGTCGGCGAGCCGGTGCAGGGCGCGGTCGAACAGCTCGACGGCGGGCAGCGGGGGCACAGCCCGGTCGTAGACGTCGCCGGCGACGAGGACGGCGTCGACGCGGTGCTCGCGGACGGTGTCGACCAGGTGGTCGATGAAGACGCTTTGCGCGCCGAGCAGGTTGACCCGGTGAAAGGACCGGCCGAGGTGCCAGTCCGAGGTGTGCAGGAGCCTCACTCGGCGGCTCCGCCGGCCGTTGCGCACCGCATGCCCGTCCGTCCCCCTGCGTCGCCCGCTGCCGATGAACTCCTCCGATGGACCCCCTACGCTAACGCCTCGACCACGGCCCGCACCGCCGTTCGGGGGGCGTCGGGCAGGGCGGTGAGACGAACGTCTCAATCGGGGCGAACCGCCCCCCAGGCCCCGCAGGTTCCGGTGTCAGGCGGCGTACGTCTCCCCGCCGAGGGTGAGCACGGCCGTGCCGGCGGTGGTGTCGGCGAGCCAGGCTTCGAAGGCGGGCAGGTCCGCCTCGGGCAGGGCGACCTCGATCTCCACGGCGGCGCCGTAGTGCAGCCCGACGACGGTCCGCCCGGTGGAGCGCAGGTCGTTCTGCGTCTTGCCGGCGCGCTGGTGGTCGACGGTGACGGTGGCCAGCCGGTAGCGGCGGCGGGTGACGGTGCCGAGCTCGTCGAGGGCCTCCCCGACGACGCCTCCGTAGGCGCGGATGAGCCCGCCGGCGCCGAGCTTGACGCCGCCGTAGTAGCGGGTGACGACGGCGACCGCGTACCGGATGTCGCGGCGCATCAGCATCTGGAGCATGGGGACGCCGGCGGTGCCGCCGGGCTCGCCGTCGTCGCTGGCCTTCTGGACGGCGGCGTCGGCGCCGATGACGTACGCGTAGCAGTTGTGCGTGGCTGCGGGGTGCTTGCGGCGGATGCGGGCCACGAAGTCCTGCGCCTCCTGCTCGGTCGCGGCCGGGGCGAGCGAGCACAGGAAGCGCGAGCGGTTGATCTCGGTCTCGTGCGCGCCCTCCCGGGCCACCGTCGCGTACTGGTCTGACTTCACCGCTCCACCCTAGTCCGTGGCCGCGGACGGCCCTGGGCCACCGCCCGGGGAGCGAACCGCTGCCCGGGCCCTGCACCCTCGCGCCGGTACCGCGGGGAATCGGGCGGGCGTCCCGGCCGTTGAGCGGGTGCGGCCGGTCGGCGGCCGTGAGCGGCAGCATCGCAGCAGGAGGCGCATCCGTGTACGGCGACCCGGCAACCATCCGCAGGATCCTCACCGAGCTCGGCGACACCTGGGCCGTGGTGGGCCTGTCCAACAACACCGACCGGGCCGCCTACGGGGTGGCGCGGGTGCTCCAGCGGTTCGGCAAGCGGGTGGTGCCCGTGCACCCGAAGGCCGAGACCGTGCACGGCGAGCAGGGGTACGCCTCGCTCGCGGAGATCCCGTTCAAGGTGGACGTGGTCGACGTGTTCGTCAACAGCTCCCTCGCGGGTGATGTAGCCGACGAGGCCGTCGCTGCCGGCGCGGACGCCGTCTGGTTCCAGCTGGGGGTGGTGGACGAGTCCGCGTTCGCCCGGACCCGTGCGGCCGGGCTGGAGATGGTCATGGACCGCTGCCCCGCCATCGAGATCCCGGCGCTGCGGCCGTAGCCCGGCCCGGCCGTCAGGGCCCGGCGACGGGCGGGATGGAGACGGCGAGGGTCATCTCCATCGGTGTCCCGCCTTCGTTGCGGTAGGCGTGGGGGGCGTTCGCCTCGAAGGAGACGGCGCCGCCCGCGGGCACCGCGTACCGCTCGTCGGCGACGACGAGGGTCAGCTCCCCGGCGGTGACGTGGAGCATCTCGAAGGTTCCGGCCGGGTGCGGGTCGGAGTCGGCGGCCTCGCCCGGCTCCAGGCGGTAGCTCCACATCTCGACAGGGCCGCGGCGGTCGTCGCCGAGGAGCATGCTGGCGCGGCTGCCCGCCTCGGTGGACCACATGCGCACGCCGTGCCCCGGGAGAACCACGTGCACCTGGGGGGTGCGGTCCCGGTCCAGGAGCGTGGTGATGCTGACCCCGAGGGCGTCGGCGAGCTTGACCGTGGTGCCGACGCTGGGGTTCGTACGGGCCTGCTCGATCTGGATGATCATGCCGCGGCTCACCCCCGCGCGGGCGGCCAGCGCCTCCAGGGTGAAGCCGCGCTCGCCGCGCCAGTACCGGAGGTTGCGGGCGAGGGCCTGGGTGAGCTGTTCGAAGTCCGACACGTTCCGTCCAATATCCTGGATGCCGCAGTCCAACAGAATGAACTATCGTGCCGCGTACCCGACGCTGCACTCCACCGTTCACCGCACTGTACTGCGAGGCCCCGCCCATGACCTCCCTCTTCGCCCTGGCCACAGCCGTGCTGTGGGGACTCGCCGACTTCGGCGGCGGGCTGCTCACCCGGCGGCTGCCGGCGCTGACGGTGGTCGTCGCGTCCCAGGTCCTCGCCGTGCTCGCCCTCGGGGCGGTCGTCCTGAGCACCGGCGCCTGGCGGGAGGCCGGGCCGCAGCTGTGGTTCGCGGTCGCAGCCGGCCTGGTCGGGCCCGTCGCGATGCTCAGCTTCTACAAGGCGCTCGCGCTCGGCCCGATGGGCGTGGTCTCGCCGCTCGGCTCGCTCGGCGTGGTCGTCCCGGTCGGCGTCGGCCTGGCGCTGGGCGAGGAGCCGGGGGCGGGCCAGTTCGCCGGGATCGCCATCGCCGTCGTCGGCATCGTGCTCGCGGGCGGCCCCGAACTGCGCGGGGCGCCGGTGCAGCGCCGTGCTGTGGTGCTGACGCTGATCGCGGCCTTCGGGTTCGGCGCCGTGATGGCCTTGATCTCACACGCCTCGGCGAACGTCACTGGGCTGTTCCTCGCCCTGTTCGTGCAGCGCGTCGTCAACGTGGCCGCCGGCGGCGCCGCCCTGTGGGTGCAGGTGCGGCGCGGCTCCCCCGCGCTCCCGGACGGCACCGGCATGCGCACCCTGTGGCGGCTGCTGCCCGCCCTCGCCTTCGTCGGGCTCGCCGACGTCGCCGCGAACGGCACGTACTCCGTCGCCGCCCAGAACGGCCCGGTCACCGTCGCCGCCGTGCTGTCCTCGCTGTACCCGGTGGTCACGGCGCTCGCCGCGTACGCCGTGCTCCGGGAGCGGCTGCGCGCGGTCCAGGCGGCCGGCGCCGGCCTCGCCCTCGCAGGGACGGTTCTCCTGGCCGCCGGATAGGTACGGGCCTACCCCGCCGCCGGCTCGCCGGCGGCCGCCCGGGCGGTGCGCTGCTCGGCCTCGGCCAGCTCCCCGAGCGCCCGAAGCTGGTCGGGGGTGACGCCGTCGGGGATCGGCACGGGGGCCGGGGTGCGCAGCGGAGGCTGCCAGCCGCCCTCCTCGGTCCACCGCCGGACGATGCGGGCGGGCGCGCCCGCGACGACCGCGTGGTCGGGCACCTCGCCTCGGACGACCGATCCCGCGGCGACGACGACGTTCCGGCCCAGCCGCGCTCCGGGGAGGATGACCGCGCCGGTGCCGAGCCAGCAGCCGGGGCCGATCTCGACGGGCGCGCTGCGCGGCCACTGCCTGCCGACCGGCTCGTTCGGGTCGTCGTAGCTGTGGTTCGTGGAGGTGATGTACACCCCGGGCCCGCAGAACGTGTCGTTCCCGATGGTGATGCGGCTGTCGGCTATGACGTGGGTGTCGCGGCCGAGCACCACGCCGTCGCCGATGACGAGGACGGGCTCTGCACCGAGGTCGAGGCCGGGCAGCATCCCGGCGGTGAGCGTGACCTGTTCGGCGACGATGCAGTGGTCGCCCAGCCGGATCCACTGCTCGCCGAAGACGGTGCCCTGGGGGAAGGCGAGCCGCGTGCCGTGCCCGATCGCCCCGAAGCGGAGCCGCCCCGGTGTCTGCGCGGTGACGGCGCCGGCCTGCTGCATCCAGCGCCAGGCGGCGTGCGCCGCGCGGCCGGCGAGGCGGCGGCGCAGGGCGGTCAGAGATGAGAACGTGTTCTGGTTCTTCGGCACCGGCTCACCGTAGCGTGCCGGGGCCCCGGCCGCGCCGTGACCTTCACCCCATCGCAGGCCGGAGGACGGCCATGGCCTACGGTGCCCCTGGCGCGACACGTCGGATCCACCGGGCGCGCCGCCCCCGGGCGGCCGTAACACCCAGGACTGAGGAAGAGAACATGGCGGAACACGCGGACCACGCCCCGGCCGGGGCACTCGTCGCGGGCGTCGGGGGAAAGAGCCCGCAGATCGACCCCGGCGCCTTCACGGCGCCGACCTCGGTCGTGGTCGGCGACGTCACACTGGGGCCGGGCGCGAGCATCTGGTACTCGGCGGTGCTGCGCGCCGACTGCGGCCCGATCGTGCTCGGCGCCGACAGCAACGTGCAGGACAACTGCACGCTGCACGTGGACCCCGGCTTCCCGGTCACCGTCGGCGAGCGCGTGTCCATCGGCCACAACGCGGTCGTGCACGGCTGCACCGTCGAGGACGACTGCCTGATCGGCATGGGCGCGACCGTCCTGAACGGCGCGGTCATCGGCGCCGGCTCGCTGGTCGCCGCGCAGGCGCTCGTACCGCAGGGGATGGTGGTCCCGCCGGGCTCGCTCGTCGCGGGCGTCCCCGCGAAGGTGCGGCGGGAGCTGACCGACGAGGAGCGCGAGGGCATCCGGCTCAACGCGGCGATGTACCGCGAGCTCGCGGAACAGCACCGCGCCTGCGTCGCCCCGCACGCCTGATCCGCGGCGGATCCGGCGGGCCCGCCCGGCACGCCTGATCCGCCGCGGCCGCCGGCGTCAGCTGCGGGCGGCCGCCGGCTCGGCCTGCGCGGGCTCCTCGGGCGCCTCCGGCGCCGGAGCCTGGGCGGCCGCCTTCGCGGCGCGCCGCTTGATGACGATCATCGAGGTGAGGCCGACCAGCACCGCGAGTACGAGGCCCAGCCAGGAGAACCGCTTCAGCCAGGCTTCGGCGACGATGCCGACGTAGTAGATGACGGCCGTGGTGCCGCCCGCCCACAGGATGCCGCCGAAGACGTTGGCGATCAGGAACTTCCAGTACGGCATGTGCAGCACGCCGGCCAGCGGCCCGGCGAAGATCCGCAGCAGGGCCACGAACCGGCCGAAGAAGACGGCCCACATGCCCCACTTCTCGAAGGAGCGTTCCGCGAGGGCGACCTGCGCCGGCCCGAAGTGCTTCGGGAACCGCTTCCCGAGCCGTTCCAGCAGGGGCTTGCCCCCGCGGCGGCCGATCGCGTAGCCGATCGAGTCTCCGACGATCGCCCCGGTGGTGGCGCAGATGCCCAGGACCAGCGGGTCGATTTCGCCGTGCTGCGAGGCGAGCAGCGCCGAGCTGACGAGGATGATCTCCCCCGGCAGCGGGATGCCGAGGCTCTCCAGCCCGATGACCCCACCGACCAGGACATAGATGGCCACCGCCGGAATCTGCTCCAGCCATTCCTGGATGTGCACCGGTGCGTCCTCCCGTTTGCGAACCGGCGCGTCCCCGGTGACGCGCCGAACGGGCAGCCTATCCGTTCCGGACGACAGCCCCCGCCCGCAGCGGCAGGTCGCGCGAGGAGCGGCCCGCGAAGACCTCCCGCCGGCCGGTGCCCAGGACCCAGGCGTGCTTCTCCGCATCCCAGCAGGACAGGGCCCGCGCGTCGACCCCGACGGTGACCCGCTCGGACTGCCCCGGCCCCAGCATGAGGCGCCGGTAGCCGGCCAGGGCGCGCACCGGCTGGTCGAGGGCGATCCGGGGCGAGGGGCCGACGTACACCTGGGCGACCTCGGTGCCCTTGCGGCGGCCGGTGTTGCGGACGGTGAACTCGACGCGCAGCCCGGCGCCCTCGGGCCGGACCGCGAGGTCCGCATACTCCCACGAGGTGTACGACAGCCCGTGTCCGAAGGGGAACAGCGGCGCCGCGCGCTGCGCCTCGTACCAGCGGTGGCCGGTGTGGACGCCCTCGGTGTACTCCTCCCGTCCGCCCGGCCCCGGGCCCTGCGGGCTCGCGGCCGCCGGGCCCTGCCGTTCGTCGGCCGGGAACGTCTGGGTGAGCCGCCCGCCCGGGTCGGTGTCGCCGAAGAGGACGGCCGCGGCGGCCTCCGCGCCCGCCTGGCCCGGGTGGTACATCTGGAGGACCGCGCCGGTGCGGGCGAGCCACGGCATGGCCGTGGCCGAGGGCGTCTGCAGCACGACCGTGGTGCGCGGGTTCGCCGCAGCGACGGCCTCGATCAGGGCGGCCTGTCCGCCGGGGAGGCCCAGCGAGGCCCGGTCCGCACCCTCGGCGGTCTCTTCGTGGGCGAACAGCACGACGCTGCGGGCGGACTTCGCGAGCCGTACGGCCTCGGCGACGTCGGCGGCCCTCGTCGCGCCCGTGGTGCGGCGCATCCGGAACCGCTGCCCGCGGGGGCCGCCCCGGGCGGTGACGGACAGCCGGTGCTCGCCGGCCCGCAGGGCTACGGTGTGGCGGCGGACGGCGAGCCCGTCGGGCGCGGCGGCCGGCAGTCCGCCCGCGTACTGCTCGGCGGCGCCCTGCCGGAGGGGGAACAGCTCCTCGCCGTCGAGGCGGACGGTCGGGCGCTCGCCCGAGTAGTGGACGAGCAGGGTCCATTCGTCGTCCTCGGCGAGGGTGAAGCGGCCCTCGTGGCTCCAGGTGCGCCCGGCGGCGACCCACCGGTCGTCAAGGGCGGCGGGCGGGGTCAGCAGGTCCGGAGGGAGCGGTCGGCCGTGGACGTCCTCGCCGGTCGCGTGGACCACCGAGGCGCCGCTCCCGGCGCGCCGGACGAGGGCGGTGAGCGGGGAGGCGGCCTCGGAGGAGCCGCCTGCTGCCCCCGCTGACGGCATCCGGGCGGTGGGCCCGATGACGGCGAGGGAGCGGGCCGCGGCCCCGGACAGCGGCAGGGTGCCGCGCTCGTTGCGGAGCAGGACGGCGCCGGCGGCGGCGGTCCGGCGGGCGAGCCGCGCCCCGGCTGCCGCGTCGCGGGCGGGCCGGGCGCCGGGCCGGCCGTCGAGGTGGCCGAACCGGTCCATGGCGGTCAGGATGCGGCGCACCGCCTGGTCGACGGAGGCCTCGGCGACGGTGCCGGCGCGGACGGCCTCGACGAGCGGGGCTCCGAAGCGGGTGTCGCCCGGCATCTCCATGTCGAGGCCGGCGCCGATGGCCGCGACGGTGCCGTGGGAGGTGTCCCGGTGGGAGAGCACCCAGCCGGCGAAGCCCCAGCGGCCGCGCAGCACGTCGTCCAGGAGGGCCGTGTTCTCGCAGGCGCGGGTGCCGTTGACCTTGTGTGGTCCGGCCACGACGGCGCCGGCCCCGGCGGCGACGGCCGCCTCGAAGCCGCGCAGCGCACTCTCGTGCAGGGTCCGCTCCCCGGCGACCGCGTCGGCGATGTGCCGGCCCTGCTCCCGCGTGGCGAGGGCGAAATGCCGGACGGCGGCGACGACGCCCTCCTCCTGGATGCCGCGGACCACTTCGGCGACCAGGTCGGCGGTCAGCCGCGGGTCCTCGGAGAATCGCTCGGAGTTCCGGCCGCCGAGTGGGGTGCGGATGAGGTCGGCCGCGGGGGCGAGCAGCACGTCCTGGCCGAGGGCGCGGGCCTCGCGGCCGAGGACGCGGCCGTACTCGCGGGCCAGCGCCGGGTCGAAGGCGGAGGCCAGCACCACGGGCGCGGGCAGGGCGGTGGCCGGGCCGGCGCCCCGCACCCCGGCGGGGCCTTCGGCGAACCGCAGCGGCGGGATGCCCAGGCGGGGTACGCCCGGCAGATGGCCGGCGGGGGCGCGTCCTGCAGGGTCGGGGGCGCCGTGCAGGAGGGCGGTCTTCTCGGCCAGGGTGAGCCGCTCCAGCAGGGCCTCGACGCGGGCGGCGCTGCCGGGCCGGCCGGTTGCCGCCGCGGCGCCCGCGCCCGCCGCCGGAGCGGGGGCGGTACGGGTGGTCCCCGTACGGGCAGTGGCGCCGGGCGGCAGCGCGGCTCCGCAGCCGCCCGCGCCGAGCACCGCGCCCGCCGCGCCGAGGGCGCCGAGCAGCCGCATCGCCGAACGCCGGGAGAGGGCCCCGCTCATGACACGGCCTCGCTCATGGTGCCCCCTGCGGCTCCGGTCGGCGGGAGCGGCCCGCGCCGGACCGCTCCCGGGGCCACTGTGGCGCCGTACGGGCGGCGGGCCGGGCGGGACGCGCAGGGGCGGCGCGGAGTTTCAGCCCTGCGGCGGCTGCAGCAGGGGGTCGGGGGTGCGCCGCGGCTCGTCCTGCGACTCCACGCGCGCCTCGGTGCGGTGCCCGCGGGAGATGTAGTCGCGTACGACGGCCTCGACCGCGTCCTGCGGTGAGGAGACCCCGGCGAGGACCATCACCTCCACCACGAGTTCCGCGTCGAGGCTGATGTCGATCTTGGCTCTGCCTGCCATGGGGGCTCCCCTGTCGTCGGTGTCCGCGGCGCCGCGGCCGGGGCCGGGCGGGCCCCGGCGTCCGGGCCGGAGCGGGCCCGGGAGACGCGAGTGGGGCCGCGCCCGGCAGGCGCGGCCCCACTCATTCCCCCTGGGAGGTGTGGTCATGCGTTGGGGCGCAGGGTCCACACGACGGTCATCTCGCCGGTCACGGCCTCGTCCTCGCGCTGGATGGCGACGGCGACGGGGAACTCGGGGCGGCCTCCGGCGTCGAGCTCGGCGACGACGTCGGCGGCGGGGCGGCCCAGCGTGGCGGTGGCGGTGACGACGCCCTTGGCGAGCTTCTTGTAGGCGATCTCGGCCTTCACCGCCAGGGGCACGGCGCGCGAGAGCTGGTCGCCGAAGGCGGCGAGCACGATGGCGCCGCTGGCGGACTCGGCCAGGGTGAACATGGCGCCGGCGTGCGGGCCGCCCACGTGGTTGTGGTAGTCGGGCTGGTCCGGCAGCCGGACGACCGCGCGCTCCGGGGTGGTCTCCAGGAACTGGAGGTTCAGGGTCTTGGCCATGGGCACGGTCGCGGCGAGCAGTTCGCCCACGTTCATCTGGTCTGCGCTCATGGGCGGCGATGTTACCCGCGAGTAGACCCGCTTGACCAGACCTCTTGCCGGGGGCGGCCGTTCCCGGTGACGGTGCCTCCCACTATGGTTGTCGGCCATGTGGCCAGGACAGCAGCAGCCGCCCGGGGGACAGTCCAACCCTCAGGACGCGCAACAGAACCCGTACCAGCAGCCGCCGGGACAGCAGCCGAACCCGTATCAGCAGCAGCCCGGCTACGGATACCCGCAGGCGGGACACCAGGCACCGGGCCAGCCGGGGCAGCCGGCGCAGCCGTGGACGCAGCCCCAGCAGGCCGTTCCGGCACCGCCGGGCGGCGGGGGCGGCGGCCTCTCCACCAAGACGGTCGCGATCGTCGCCGTGTCCGCGGTGGTCGTCGCGGCGGCCGCGACGGGGGCGTTCGTCCTCACCCGGGACGACGGGAAGGGCAACGAGGCCGACGGCAAGCCCGCCGCCGCCTCCTCGTCCGCCGCCCCGGCCCCGAGCGAGCCGGCCCCGACCGGCGAGAACCCGCGCGGCGGCGGCGACGTCCAGCCGGTGGTCCCGGGCTGGAAGGCCGTGGTCAACCCCAAGTACGGCACCGCCTTCGACGTGCCGCCGGAGTGGAACGTCGCGAGCCCCGGCGTCATCGCCAGCTTCACCGACGACGTGAAGAACGACGGCAAGCCGATCATCAGCTTCTCCGCACCGGCCTTCCTCAAGGAGGACTGGTGCAAGATCGACTCCGACAAGGACGGCCGCGAGGAGAAGACCGAGCTGGCCGGCACCGGCACCAAGGGCGGCCAGGGCGCCAAGGACACCGCGGAGGCCGTCCGCAACGAGGCCGGGAACTGGGCGTTCGCCGCGTTCGCGCAGAAGGCCCCGAAGGGGACCGTGAAGGTCTCCGACCCCAAGGAGTACACGACCTCCTCCGGCCTCAAGGGCCACATGGCGACCGCGACCGCGCTCGGCGTGCCCAAGGAGAACAAGTGCTCCCGCGACGGCAAGTCCATCGCGTTCAGCTTCAAGACCGCGAACGGCGACTTCTCCAGCTGGATCCTCTTCAGCGCCGTCGGCGTCGAGGGCGAGGTCCCGCAGGCGACGATGGACAAGGTCCTCAGCTCGGTGCGCCTGCACGGCACCGGAACGACGGGCTGATCGGGGCTCGATCCAGGCCGATCCGGAAGCCGATCCGGGGCTGACCCTGCCGGTGCCCGCCGCGGGCGCCCTGCCGGGCCCCGGGTGCGGCGTCCGTCCCGGGCGGGATATCCGTTTGGCATCCCGGCCCGGGACGGGGATAGTCCCAGGGTGAGTTCTCCCGCCGCCACCCCTCCCGCCCCGTCCGCGCCCGCCCCGCGGCGCCGCAGGCCCGCATGGGCCGGCCGCAACTACACGCTCCTGACGGGCGCGGCCGTCATCACCAACCTCGGCAGCCACGGGGCGCTCATCGCCTCGGCCTTCGCCGTCCTGGAGGCGGGGGGCTCCGGGGGCGACGTCGGCCTGGTGGCGGCGGCCCGCACCCTGCCGCTGGTGCTCTTCCTCCTGGTCGGCGGCGCCGTCGCCGACCGGCTGCCGCGCCACCGCGTGATGGTCGCGGCCAACGCCCTCAACTGCACCTCGCAGGCCGCCTTCGCCGTCCTCGTGCTCACGGGGACACCGCAGCTGTGGCAGATGATGCTGCTCACCGCACTCTGCGGCACCGGCACGGCCTTCTTCAACCCGGCCGCCGAGGGCATGCTGCTCTCCAGCGTCTCCGGCGAGCACGCGAACCGCGCGTTCGCCCTCTTCCGGATGGCGATGAACGGCGCCGGCATCGGCGGGGCCGCGCTGGGCGGGGCGATGATCGCCGCGATGGGGCCCGGCTGGGTCCTCGCCGTCGACGCGGCCGCGTTCGCGCTGGCCGGCGCGCTGCGCGCCGCCCTCGACGTCAGCCACGTCCCCGAACGGGCCCCGGGCGGCGGCCTCCTGGCGGACCTGCGCGAGGGCTGGGTGGAGTTCAGGACCCGCCCCTGGCTGTGGAGCATCGTGCTCCAGTTCTCGGTCGTCGTTGCGGTCGTCGGTGCGGCGGAGGCCGTGTACGGGCCGCTCGTGGCCCGCGACCGGCTGGGCGGCCCCGCCCCCTGGGGCCTGGCGCTCGCCCTGTTCGGGGTGGGCACCCTCGCCGGCGCCGTCCTGATGATGGTGTGGAAGCCGCGCCGGCTGCTGCTGGTGGGCACCCTGTGCGTGTTCCCGCTGGCGCTGCCGTCGGCCGGGCTCGCCGTCCCGCTGCCCGTGTGGGGCCTCTGCGCGGTGATGTTCGTCAGCGGCGCGGCCATCGAGGTCTTCGGCGTGAGCTGGATGACGACGATGCACCAGGAGATCCCGGAGGACAAGTTCTCCCGGGTCTCCGCCTACGACTGGTTCGGCTCGGTGTCGATGCTGCCGCTGGCGACGGCCCTGGCGGGGCCCGCCGAGGCGGCGTTCGGCCGTACGAACGCGCTGTGGGGCTGCGCCGTCCTGGTCGTGGCGGTCACCGCCGCTGTCCTCGCGGTGCCCGACGTCCGCCGGATGACGCGCCGTCCCTCGCCTCCGAAGGCCGGCTCGCTGCCCGCCCCCGCGCCGGAGACCCCCGCGGAGTCGGAGACGGTGCGCGGCTGAGGCCGGCGGTCAGCCGATGCCGAACGCGCCGTCGGGCGGCTCGGGCGAGGCGACGGCGTCCGCGTCGGCGACCGGGAGGGCGCCGCGTACGAACCGCTCCAGCGCGGGCCCGTCCTCCACGCGGGCGGGGAAGGCGTCGGCGGCGCACCGCCGGGCCAGCGCGGCGAGGGGGAGCTCGCGGTCGGAGGCGAGCAGGACGGCGTTGCCGAAGCGGCGGCCGCGCAGGACGCCCGGCTCGGCGATGAGCGCCACCTCGTCGAACGCGGCGCGGAAGTTGGCCAGCTGGCCGCGGAGGAAGCCGAACGGCGCCCCGTCCGCCAGGTTCGCCGCGTACACCCCACCGGGCCGCAGGACCCGGGCCGCCCGGCGCGCGTACTCCAGGGACGTCAGCTGCGCCGGCACGCGCGAGCCGCCGAACACGTCGGCGACGAGGACGTCCGCGCTGTCCGCGGGCGCCGCCTCCAGCCACGCCCGCGCGTCGTCGACGTACACCGTCACACCCGCCGAGGCGGGCAGCGGCAGGTGCTCCGCCACCAGCGCGGCCAGCCCCGCGTCGAACTCCACGACGCACTGCCGCGACCCGGGGCGGGTGGCCGCCGCGTAGCGCGGCAGCGTCAGGGCGCCGCCGCCGAGGTGCACCAGGTCCAGCGGGCGGCCCGGCTCGGCCGCGCAGTCCAGGACGTGCGCGATGCGGCGGGCGTACTCGAACTCCAGGTGCTCCGGGTCGTCGAGGTCGACGTACGACTGGGGGGCGCCGTCGACGGTCAGCAGCCACGCCCGGTCCCGGTCGACGTCCGGCATCAGCTTGGCGGTGCCCTGCCCCACGGCCCGGACCACCGGGATCTGCTCGTCGCTCACCGCACCATTGTCCGGCAGCCGGGCGGCCGGTCCGCCCGGCGGGCGCCGTCCGTCCGCGCAGGCGCTCAGGCGTTCCACACTGCGGCGGCCTCGGCCGCGTGTTCGGCGGCCTGCGCGTACCCGGCCCGCGCGGCGGGGGCCCGGCGTGCGGGGTCGAGGACGTTCCGCCCGATGGCCCGGCGGGCCGCGGCCGACGGGGTGATCAGCAGGACGCGGGCGCCGTCCCGCCGCAGCCGCTCGGCCTGCGAGGCCGGCGAGGGGAGCAGCCGGGAGCCGAGGGCGATCGGGGCGAGGACGACGACCCGCTCGTATCCGGCGGCCAGGTCGGCGTTGACCGCGGAGCGGATCCCTCCGTCGACGAAGCGCCGCTCCCCCACCGTCACGGGCGGCCAGACGCCGGGCACGGCGCAGCTCGCCGCGACGGCGTCTACCAGCCCGGCCCCGCAGTCGCGGTCGAAGACGGCCGGCTCGCCGGTCAGGGCGTCGACGGCGGTCACGACGAGCCGGCGCTGCCCGGGCCACTCGTGCGAGACGAGCCGCTCCTCGAACACCCGGCGGCGCGCCGCCTCCCCGCCGGTGTCGGCGGCCAGCGCCATGGCCCCGATGCGGCGCCGGTAGGCCGCCGCGTCGCGGGAGCGCAGCATCGCGGCGGCGTACCGGGCGAGGAGGCCGGCGCCGACCCGGGCCGCGGTCTCGCCGGCCGGGTCGGCGAGCTGGCGCTCGTACAGCCCCTGCGGGGTGAGCCGGCCGGAGGCGAGCTGGGCGCCGACGAGGGAGCCCGCCGAGGTGCCGACCACGAGGTCGGCGCGGGCGAGGTCCACGCCCGCCTCGGCAAGCCCGTACAGGATCCCGCACTCCCAGCCGACGCCGGTGAGCCCGCCGCCGCCCAGCACCAGTGCCGTGCCGCGGCCCGCGCCGCCCGCGCCCTCCGTGCTGCCCATCGCCCGCCGCCCCTTCGCCGTCGTCCGTGCCGTCGGTCAGGCAGTCTGGCGCACGCCGCCCGCCGCCGGAACGGCGGGGGCGGCGTCCCCCGGTGCCGGTCAGCCGAGCACGGTGGTGACCGTGCCCGCGCCGACGGTCCGCCCGCCCTCGCGGACGGCGAAGCCCAGGCCCGCCTCCAGCGGCACGTCCCGCCCGAGCTCGACGGTCATCGCGACCGTCTCCCCGGGCTGGGCGGCCGCGGCCGCGCCCAGGTCCACGGCGCCGACGACGTCGGCGGTGCGGATGTAGAACTGCGGCCGGTACCCCGTCGTCAACGGGGTCCGCCGGCCGCCCTCCCGTGCGGACAGCACGTACACCTGCGCGGTGAAGCGCCGCCGCGGCTCCACGCTCCCGGGCGCGGCCACCACGTGGCCGCGGCGCACCCCGTCGCGCGGCACACCGCGCAGCAGCAGGGCCACGTTGTCCCCGGCCTCGGCGGAGTCCATCGGCCTTCCGAACGTCTCCAGGCCGGTGACGACGGACTCGACGGGCCCGCCGTCACCGCCGAGGACGGCGACCCTGTCGCCGGTGCGGATCCGCCCGCGCTCCACGGCTCCGGTGACGACAGTGCCGCGGCCGGTGATGGTGAGCACGTTCTCCACGGGCAGCAGGAAGGGCGCGTCCGTGTACCGCACGGGCATGGGGACGTAGGTGTCGACCGCGTCGAGCAGCGCCTCGACGGCCCCGGTCCACTTCGGGTCGCCCTCCAGCGCCCGCAGCCCGGAGACCCGTACGACGGGTGCCGTGTCGCCGCCGTAGCCGTGGGCGGTGAGCAGCTCGCGCACCTCCAGCTCGACGAGGTCGGCGAGCTCCGGGTCGGCGCCGTCTGCCTTGTTCAGGGCGACGACGATGTGGTCGACGCCGACCTGCCGGGCGAGGAGGACGTGCTCGGCGGTCTGCGGCATGACGCCGTCGAGGGCGGAGACGACGAGGATCGCGCCGTCGAGCTGGGCGGCGCCGGTGACCATGTTCTTGACGTAGTCGGCGTGACCGGGCATGTCGACGTGTGCGTAGTGCCGGGTGTCCGTCTCGTACTCGACGTGCGCGAGGTTGATGGTGATGCCGCGCCGGGCCTCCTCGGGGGCGCGGTCGATGCGGTCGAAGGGCACGAAGGAGGCTCCTCCGCGCCGGGCGAGGACCTTGGTGATGGCGGCGGTGAGGGTGGTCTTGCCGTGGTCGACGTGGCCCATGGTGCCGATGTTGAGGTGGGGCTTGGTCCGTACGAAGGCCGTCTTGGCCATGGTGTCTCTTCCCGTGTCGTTCGCTCTGCGCGCCGCCGGCCGTGGCCGGGACGGGACCCCTGGGCGGGCCGACCCTCCCCCTGCGGGGTCCGCCGGACTGTCCGGGAAGGGTCAGCTTCGTGCGCCGTCGATGGCGGCGGCCTGTGCGCCGAGGGGCGGGAGGACAGCCTTCGGCGCGTCCGCGACTGCGGACGGCTCAGCGGTGAAGGCGGACCGGGACATGCCGCGATCCTGCCGGACGGCGGGCGCCCCCGTCGAACGAATTTCCCCGTCTCTGCGGCCCGTTGGACGGGAGGGCGCCCGGACGGGCGGGCTGTTCGGGGTCATCTCGCGGCCACCGGGCGTTCCTCCGCATGAGACCCGGATTACGGCGGGGCGCCGCTTACGTCGGTTAGTCTCCCCGGATGTCCCTCCTCCTCGCCCCGTGGGCCCGGCTGTCCCTGCTCGTGGTGCTGCTCGCGGCATCCGGGGTCGGCGTGCTGGTCTACGAGCCGCAGCGCCTGCTGTCGCAGGGCTGGCCGCCGGGTCTCCCGGTGGGCGCCGCGGCCGTGCTGTTCGCGGTCGCGTACGGCCTCGGCACGGCGGCACTGGTGCCCCGGCCGCTGCTGAACCTGGCCGCCGGCGCGCTCTTCGGCATCCCGCTCGGGCTGCCCGCCGCGGTGGCGGGCTCGGTGATCGGCGCCGGGATCTCCTTCGGCATGGGCCGGGTGCTGGGGCGGGACGCGCTGCGGCCGCTGATGCGCGGCCGCTGGCTGCGGGCGGCCGACGACCAGTTGGCGCGGCACGGGTTCCGGTCGATGCTGGCGGTGCGGATCTTCCCGGGTCTGCCGTTCGCGGCCGCCAACTACTGCGCGGCGATGTCGCGCTGCGGCTGGCTGCCGTTCCTGTCCGCGACGGCGCTGGGCGTGGTCCCGAACACCGCCGCGTACGTGGTCGCGGGGGCCAGTGCGGACACCCCCGACTCCCCCGCGTTCCTGTTCTCGTTCGCGTTCATCGCCGTCTCCGTGGCCGCCGCGGCGGTCGTCGGGTGGCGGGGGCGGCGGCGACTGGCGGCCTCGGCCGCGCGGACGGGCGGGGAGCCCCTCCCGGCGCCGGCTCCCGTGGTCGGGGCGGGCGTTTCCGGGGCCTAGCATCTGATCCGAACTGTCCGACGAGCACGACGAGCACAAGGACGAGCGACGCCGACATGACCTGGTTCGAATCCCTAATCCTCGGTCTTGTCCAAGGGTTGACGGAGTTCCTGCCGATCTCCTCCAGCGCCCACCTCCGGCTGACCGCCGCGTTCGCCGGCTGGGAGGACCCGGGGGCGGCGTTCACGGCGATCACGCAGATCGGCACCGAGGCCGCGGTGCTGATCTACTTCCGCAAGGACATCGCGAAGATCGTCTCCACGTGGTTCCGGTCGCTCTACACGAAATCGCTGCGCTCGGACCAGGACGCCGTGATGGGCTGGCTCGTCATCGTCGGCTCGATTCCGATCGGCGTGCTGGGGCTGACCCTGAAGGACCAGATCGAGGGCCCGTTCCGCGACCTGCGGCTGACGGCGACGACCCTGATCGTGATGGGTGTCGTCCTGGGCGTCGCCGACCGGCTCGCGGCCCGTGACGAGGAGGGCGGCCGGCACCGGGCGGTCCGCGAGCGCAAGACGCTGCGGGAGCTGGGCGTCCGCGACGGCCTGATCTTCGGTCTGTGCCAGGCGATGGCCCTGGTTCCGGGTGTCTCCCGGTCCGGCGCGACGATCTCCGGCGGCCTGCTGATGGGCTACACGCGCGAGGCGGCGGCCCGCTACTCCTTCCTGCTCGCGATCCCGGCCGTGCTCGCGTCGGGCGGCATGGAGCTGAAGGCACTGGGCGAGGGGCATGTCGCCTGGGGGCAGACGATCTTCGCCACGGTCGTGGCCTTCGTCGTGGGCTACGCGGTGATCGCGTGGTTCATGAAGTTCATCACCACCAAGAGCTTCATGCCCTTCGTGGTCTACCGGATCCTGCTCGGCATCGCCCTGTTCGTCCTGATCGGCCTGGGCGTCCTCAGCCCGCACGCCGCCGAGTCGGCGGGCTGACACCCGCGACGATCACCTGTTCGAGTGAACTGCGGCGGCCGCGGGGAACGTTCCCCGCGGCCGCCTCGTCGTTGTGTGTGGAGACCGGAGAACGGCCTGGCGAGCAGTAGGGGGTTCCCATGGGCCGAGTGGTGTTGGAGCGGTTTCCCGCGGGGAGTCCGCGGGGGAGCTGGCCCGCCGAGGAGTACGCCGCGCAGCGGATACGCGAGGGCGTGCCGGCGGAGGTGGTGATGGACCTGGCCAGCGACGCGTTCCTGGTGGTGGTCCGGCAGCGGGAGGTGCATTCCGGCCACTGACCGCGCCGGCGTCGGCCCGGTGTACGCACGCCTCTTGGCCGGGCGGCGCCGGGCCCCCACACTGACCCGATGACGCAGCGCGGGGATCTCGCCTCCGTGATGGACCGGATGGCGATCGACGACGTGGTCACGGGGTACGCGGTGGCCGTGGACGACGGCGACTGGGAGGCCTACCGGGCGCTGTTCGCTCCCGGGGGGCGGGCCGACTACACCTCGGCGGGCGGGATCGAGGGCCCGGCCGGCGAGGTGGCCGACTGGCTCGCGGAGGCGTTGCGACGGTTCCCGGTACGCCAGCACCTCGTCGTCAACCGGCTGGTCCGGCTGGAGGGCGACGGGAGCGGCTGGCCGGCCGTGCGGGCTCGGGTGCGGGCCGATTTCGTCAACCCCATGCGGCTGGATGCGGCGGGATCTGCGCCCGCCGGGGACGCCGCGCCCAATTTCGTGGCCGCCGGGCGCTATTCCTTCGTGCTGGCCCGCTCCGACCGGGACGGCTGGCGGATCACCCGCGTCGCCGTGCACGAGAAGTGGCGCCGGCTGTCCGCCTGAGGGGCTGCCGACCGGGCTCTGCCCCACACTGGAAGCGGAGGCGCGTCATGATCCCGAGGCGTACCCGGTTCGCCCGTGCGGCCGCCGCCGTCGCCGCGGGGGCGCTGCCGTGTCTGGCGTTCCCGGCGCCGGCGCTGTGGTGGTGGGCGTACGCGGCGCTCGTGCCGTGGATGCTGCTGCTGCGTTCCGCGCCGACGGCACGGCGCGCCGCGCTGGAGGGCTGGCTCGGCGGGGCGGGCTTCATCCTGGCCGTGCACCACTGGCTGCTGCCGAGCCTGCACGTGTTCCTGCTGCCGGTGGCGGCCCTGCTGGGCGTGCTGTGGACCCCGTGGGCGCTGCTGGTGCGGTCGCTGCTCGGCGGGGCGCCGCCGCCGGGTCGGGCGGCGGCCGCACTGGTGCTCGTCCCGGCGGGCTGGCTGCTGTCGGAGCTGGTCCGGTCGTGGCAGGGGCTGGGCGGGCCCTGGGGGCTGCTGGGGGCGAGCCAGTGGCAGGTCGGGCCGGCGCTGCGGCTGGCCTCGGTGGGCGGTGTGTGGCTGGTGAGCCTGCTGGTGGTGGCGGTGAACTGTGCGGTGGTGCTGCTGGTAGCCGTTCCGGCGGCGCGGGTCCCGGCCGTGGCGGGGCTGGCGGGGTGCGCGGTGCTGACCGGGGCGGCGTGGCAGTGGGCGCCGCGGCCGGAGGTGTCCGGCGGGCTGCGGGTGGCCGTCGTCCAGCCGGGCCCGGTGGCCGACGGGCCTGACAGCGCCGAGCGGCGCTTCACCGCCGGTGAGCGGCTGACACGGGCCCTGGCCGGGCGGCCGCTCGACCTGGTGGTGTGGGGCGAGAGCAGTGTCGGGGCGGACCTGGCCGCGCGCCCCGACCTTGCCCGGCGGCTGGCCGCGCTGTCAGCGGAGGTGGGGGCGCCGGTCCTGGTGAACGTCGACGCCCGGCGCCCCGCCGAAGCGGGAGCGGCCACGGCGGCCGGAGCGGCCGCCAGGGGCGGCGGGGGCGGCGGGGAGGGCATCTTCAAGAGTTCGGTGCTCGTCGGCCGGGACGGCCCGACCGGCGACCGGTACGACAAGATGCGCCTGGTCCCCTTCGGGGAGTACGTGCCGGCCCGGTCCGTCCTCGGCTGGGCGACCTCGGTCGGCAGGGCGGCGGGCGAGGACCGCCGGCGTGGAGCGGCACCGGTGGTGATGGAACTGCCGGACGGAGCGGGGGTGCGCATCGGCCCGCTCGTGTGCTTCGAGTCGGCGTTCCCCGACATGGGCCGGCACCTGGTGCGCGAGGGGGCGGGCCTGCTGGTCGCCCAGTCGGCCACGTCCACCTTCCAGGAGAGCTGGGCGCCCGCGCAGCACGCCTCGCTCGCCGCGCTGCGGGCCGCGGAGACCGGCCGCCCCGTCGTCCACGCCACGCTCACCGGGATCAGCGCGGTGCACGGCCCGTCGGGCGAGCCGGTCGGCCCGCGGCTGCCGGTCTCCGCGAGCACGGCCGAGGTGTACGAGGTCCCGCTCGGCCGGGGCACGACGGCCTACCTCCGCTTCGGCGACTGGGCCGTGGCCGCGTCCGTGCTGCTGCTGGGCGGCTGCGGCGCGGCCGCCGGGATGCGGGCGCTGCGGCTCAGGAAGCCTGCTCCTGGACCGAGCGCACCACCCGCTCACACAGCTCGTGGGTGAGCAGCGCGTCCCGCGCGCCGACCGCCTTCCCCGCGGCCACGGCTTCGAGGAAGGCGTCGACCGCCTGCTCGATGCCGCGCTGGCGGGCGACCGGCACCCAGTCGCCGCGGCGGCGCACGGTCGGCTGGCCGCGGTGGTCGATGACCTCGGCGAGGTTGACGACCTGCCGCTTGGTGTCCTGCCCGGACACCTCCAGGACCTCCTCGGGCGATCCGGAGCGGCGGTTCATGATGCCGAGGGCGGTGAAGGCGGGGCCGGACATCTGCAGGACGAGGTGCTGGACCAGCCCGTCGCGCACGTGGGCGCGCACGTCGAGGTGGTCGGTCTCGCCGGGCGCGAGGAAGCGGAGGGTGTCGACGACGTGGATGAAGTCGTCGAGGACGAGGGTCCGCGGGTCCTCGGGGAGCCCCACCCGGTTCTTCTGCATGACGATCAGCTCGCGCGGGTGGTCGGCGCACTGCACGTAGCCGGGGGCGTGGCGGCGGTTGAACCCGACGGCGAGGCTTACCCCGCGCGCCTCGGCGAGCTCGACC
Source organism: Streptomyces toxytricini (assembly GCF_014649915.1). GTDB lineage: Bacteria > Actinomycetota > Actinomycetes > Streptomycetales > Streptomycetaceae > Streptomyces > Streptomyces toxytricini. Next base: position 103,582 of record NZ_BMTY01000022.1, read on the forward strand.
AGCCGGCGGGACTCGGCGAGCTCGTAGGCGAGCGGCTTGTCCACGTACGTCGGGACGCCGGCCTCCAGCAGGCGGCCGACGATCTCGGGGTGGGCGGAGGTGGGTGCGTGCACGAACGCCGCGTCGAGGCCCTCGGCCAGCAGCCCGTCGAGCCCGGTGTGGCGCTGCGCGACGGGGATCCGGTGGGTCTCGCCGATGAGCTCCAGGGTGGCGGGGGTCCTGGTCTGGAGGTGCAGTTCCAGGCCCGGGCGGGCGGTGAGGACGGGCAGGTACGCCTTGCGGGCGATGTCGCCGAGTCCGATGACGCCGACCTTCACCGTGCACCTCCGTGTCGTTCCGTGTCCGATCCCCGCAGCTTAATCGCTGGTGGGGCGGCTCGCGGTGGCCCAGGATGGCCGCCATGACGACGACTTCGGGATCTTCCCGCACCGAACCCTCCACCCGCGCCGGCGAACGCGAGATGCTGGAGGGCTGGCTGGACTACCACCGCGCCACCCTCGCCTGGAAGTGCGAGGGCCTCGCCGAGGAGGACCTGCGCAAGGCGCCCCTCCCGCCGTCCGAGCTGTCCCTGATGGGCCTGGTGCGGCACATGGCGGAGGTGGAGCGGTACTGGTTCCGGGAGATCATGCTCGGCGAGGACCTGCCCGACCTCTACGTCACGCGCGAGGACCGGGACGGGGACTTCCACTTCACGGCGGAGGACACCTGGGCCGACGCGGAGCGGGTGTGGCGCACGGAGGTGGAGGAGGCCCGCAAGGCCGCGGCGGGCCGCTCGCTGGACCTGGCGTCGAAGGCCGGCAGCCATCACCGCGGCGAGGTGTTCAGCCTGCGCTGGGTCTACACCCACATGATCGAGGAGTACGCGCGCCACAACGGGCATGCGGACCTGCTGCGCGAGCAGCTCGACGGCGCCACCGGCAGCTGACGTCCGGCGCCCGGGCACGGGTGTCCGACTGGCGGTGTCCGGCTGACGTCCGTCACCCGTGCGGGGTCAATTCCGTCTCCTGGTTTTCACAACGGGGTCCCCACACAGCAGAGTTGCGCGAGTGCATCCAACCCGAACCACGACGAAACTGCTGCTGTCGGTGGCCTGCGCCGTCTCGGCCGTGTCCGGCTGTATGAACGTCACCCCCGCCCCGATGCAGCCCGCCGGCGCCCCCGGGACCGCCGGCACGCCGCCCCGGCACGAGCCGACCGGCCCGTCGGACCCCGTGGAGGTCCGGGCGCCCGCGCTGGAGGCGCTCAAGGCGCTGCCGGAGCAGCCGGCCCATGCGACGGCCTCCGCCACCGGCTCCGGTCCCTCGGTGCCGGCCGCGGCGGAGCCCGCCGCGGCGTCCGCGGGGGCGCTTCCCGGAGGGGCCGCGCCGCCCGTCCCGGACATCCCGGAGCCGCTGCCGCCCGGCAGGGCCGGCAGCCCCGGCCAAGGCGGGAAGGGGCCGCGGGAGCGCGCGGAGCCGCAGGCGCGGGTACCGCGCGAGGTGGCGGAGCGGCTGCCGGTCCGGCCGGAGGACGTGTGCGCGTTCGGCCGCAAGCACGGCAAGTGGTCGCCGGACAGCCCGGAGGCCCGGATCTGCGGGGGCGTCGAAGGCGGCTGAGGCCGGCCGGACGGCGCCCGCCCGCGGCCGCGGGCGGCCCGTGGGGTGCCGGGCCGGCCGGGGGAAGCCCCGGGAGGGCCGACGGCGGGCTGCCTGCGGCCCTGTGCGGTTGCTCAGGGGTGCTGTCCGGGGAACGGCAGGGGCCCCTGCCCCGGCTCCCCCGCCAGCCGCCGCTCCAGGCGCCGGATGGCGGAGCGTACGCCGGCCCCGTAGCCGTCGTCCGGCAGCGCCCGGGCGGCGGCCCGGGCCCGTTCCAGGTGGAGCCGGGCCTCGGCGGTGCGCTGGAGTTTCGCATAGTCGGCGGCCAGGCTCAGGTGCAGCGAGGGGTAGAACACGCGGACGGCCGGCGGCGGGGGCTCCTGCCGGGGGCGCGGCCCCTCCCGCAGCGCGTCGGCGGCGGTCAGGGCCCGCAGGTCCCAGGCCAGTTCGTCGGCCGGGTCGTCCTGGGCGTCGGCCAGGTAGTGGGCGAGCGTGCACCGGTGCAGGCCGTCGCCGTCCTCGCCGAGCTCCGTCCACAGGTCGCGGAGCCGGTTGCGGGCCTCCTCGCGGTCCCCGGCGTGCAGCAGGATGACCGCCTGGCCGATCCGGGTCATGACGGCGTCCTCCGACGCCTCCTGCTGCTCGGTCACCGCGGCCTCCGGCTTGCTCGCCCTGCAGACCTGCTCCGGTCTGATCGTCCGACGCTAACCGGAGGCACCGGCCGGGGGGCCGAGGCGCGGTGGGGGGTCAGCCGAGGTTCGGGATCCGCCAGTCGATCGGCTCATGGCCCTGCGCGGCAACGGCCTCGTTGATCTGCGTGAAGGGGCGGGAGCCGAAGAACTTCTTCGCGGACAGCGGGGACGGGTGCGCGCCCTTGACCACGACGTGCCGCTCCTGGTCGATCAGCGGGAGCTTCTTCTGGGCGTAGGCGCCCCACAGGACGAAGACGGCCGGGTCGGGCCGGTCGGCGACGGCGCGGATCACCGCGTCGGTGAACTTCTCCCAGCCCTTGCCCTTGTGCGAGTTGGGCTCGGCCTCGCGGACGGTCAGCACCGCGTTCAGCAGGAGGACGCCCTGCTGGGCCCACGGCATCAGGTAGCCGTTGTCCGGGACGGGGAGGTCGAGCTCCGCCTGCATCTCCTTGTAGATGTTGCGCAGGGAGGGCGGCGTCTTGACGCCGGGCAGGACGGAGAAGCACAGGCCGTGCCCCTGGCCGGCGCCGTGGTAGGGGTCCTGGCCCAGGACCAGCACCTTCACCTTGTCGAAGGGAGTGGCCTCCAGCGCCGCGAAGACCTGCTCGCGGGGCGGGTAGACCGGCCCGTTCGCCCGCTCCTCCTCGACGAACTCGGTGAGCTCCTTGAAGTAGGGCTGGTCCAGCTCCCCGCCGAGGACGGGGAGCCAGGACTCGGGCAGCATCTGGGTCACGTCGACAACCTCCGGTAGTACAAGTACGCGCAGCGCGTGCAACGTCCCCGAACCTACCGGCCGCCACTGACAGTGCTTCACCCGCAGGGGGTTTCCGGGGGCCAGTGCGGTCCCGGGGCGCCCCCTGCGGGGCGGATCACCAGCTGGTCTTGCGGTACAGCTCCCACATCTGGAAGACGGTCTGCGGGTCCAGCGCGCGTTCGGCGCCCGCGATGTCCTCGCGCGCGGCCACGTACAGCTTGCCCTGCCACAGGGGCAGCAGGCGGACGTCCTCGGCGAAGATCTGCTGCGCCTGTTCGAACTGCGGGATGCCGGCCGCGCGGTCCCCCTCGCGGCGGGACTTCGGGAGCAGGTCGGTGAGGATCTGCGCGGGCTCGTACGGGGTGCCGACCGCGTTCTCCTTGCCGACGAACGGCGCGATGAAGTTGTCCGGGTCCGGGAAGTCGGGGAACCAGCCTCGGCCGAAGACGGGGTACTGGCCGCTCTTGTAGCCCTCCTGGAAGGCCTTCCAGGGCTGGCCGCGCAGGGTGACCTTGAACAGGCCGCTCTCGTCGAGCTGGCGCTTGATCTCGGTGAACTCGTCCGCAGTGGAGGCGCCGTAGCGGTCGGTGGTGTACCAGAAGGTCAGCTCGACCGGCTGGGTGATGCCGGCGTCCTTGAGGATCTTCTTGGCCTTGGCGACGTCGGCCTGGCCGTACTTGTCGTAGAAGGGCGTCTTGTGGCCCACGACGCCCTTGGGGACCATCGAGTACAGCGGCTCGGCGGTGCCCTGGTAGACCTTGGAGACGAGCATGCCGCGGTCGATGACCTGGGCGATCGCCTGGCGGACGGCCGGCTTGGCGACGTTCGGGTCGTCCTTGGGGTTGAAGACCAGGTAGCGGATCTCGGAGCCGACGTTCTCGACGACCTGGACGCCCTGGGAGTGGGCCGCGGGGTCCTGGAGCTCCCTGACCTGGGCGGCGGAGAGGCCTCGGTAGGTGGCGTCGATCTCCTTGGCCTTGAGCGCGGAGATCATCTGGCCGGCGTCCGCGTAGTAGCGGATGGTGACCCCGTCGTTGCGGCGGTTCGCGAAGCCGTTGTAGGAGGCGTTCCCGGTCAGGACGGCCTCGCTGCCCTCCTTGTACGACTCCAGGACGTACGGGCCGGATCCGGTGACCTTGCCGTCCTCGCGGACCTTGTCGGCGGGGTACGCGCCGGGGGCGACCAGCGAGGCGGCGGGCGAGCCGAGGACGAAGGGGAAGGTGGCGTCGGGGGTCTTCAGGTGGAAGACGACCGTCTGCGCGTCGGGGGTCTCGATCCGGTCGAGGCTGCCGAAGAGGTCCTTCGGGCCGACCTTGGAGCCGATGGTCCGGATCCGGTCGAGGGAGTGCTTGACGGCCTTCGCGTCGAGCGCCTCGCCGTTGGAGAACTTCAGGCCCTTGCGCAGGGTGCAGCGGTAGGACTCGTTCGCCGAGTCGGTGAACTCGCAGTTCTGCGCGGCGTCGGGCTGGGGCTTGGCGGAGCCCGTGGGGAACGCCAGGAGGGTCTGGTAGACGTTGCGGTAGAGCTCCCAGGAGCCGTCCCAGGCCGCGGCGGGATCGAGGGTGGTGGGGGCGCTCGTCGTGCCGACGGTGATCTTCTTTTCGGCGTCTTTGCTGTCGTCCGAAAGCAGACCGCATCCGGCGAGCAGGGATATGGACGCAAGGGCCGCAGTGATCTGCAGGCTTCTGGTCCGGTTGAACACGTGCACGCTCCTCGATCAGCCAGGGGTGCGGCAGACCCTACCGCAGTGCGGCACAAATCCAATGGGCAGGTTTAGTGCGCCGCTTGACCGATTTAGGACCCCTTCGATACGAATTTGCCTCCCGTCAGGAGGCAAATTCGTCCGATTATCGATCAGTGAACTCCGGCATTGAGGAACATTCCCCCGTCGACGACCAGTGTTTGACCGGTGATCCATTCCGCTTGCGCAGACGTGAGGAAAGCCGCAGCTCCCCCGATGTCGGCCGGAACGCCCAGGCGCCCCAGCGGGTACGCGGCCGCGGCCTCCGCCTCCCGGTCCTCGTAGAGCGCCAGCGCGAACCTGGTCTTGACCACGGCGGGTGCGATCGCGTTGACGCGGACCCCCGGCGCCATCTCGTGCGCGAGCTGGAGCGTCAGGTTGATCATGGCCGCCTTGCTCATGCCGTACGCACCGATGAAGGGCGAGGCCGAGACGCCGGCGATGGACGCGATGTTCACGATCGCGCCACCGTGCTCCTTCTGCCAGGCGTGCCAGGTCCGCTGGGCGAAGCCGAGCGCCGAGACCACGTTCGTCTCGAAGACCTTGCGCGCGACCCCCAGGTCGAGGTCCGCGATCGGGCCGAAGACGGGATTGGTGCCCGCGTTGTTGATCAGGAAGTCGACGCGCCCGAACGCCTCCATCGTGCGCTCGACCGCGACGGCCTGGTGGGCCTCGTCGTGTGCCTTTCCGGCCACGCCGATCACCCGGTCCGCCCCGAGCGCCTCGACGGCCTCCTTCAGCGCCTCCTCGTTGCGGCCCGTGATGCACACCCGGTCGCCCCGGGCCACGAGCGCCTCGGCGATGCCCCGGCCGATGCCCCGGCTCGCGCCGGTGATCAGCGCGACCTTGCCGCTGTCCGTTCCCTCGTACGCCATCGCCTCTCCCCTGCCTCTCTCCGCCGCCGTCAGGCGAGCGGGCCGCCGGCCACGTACAGGACCTGGCCGGAAACGAAGCCCGCGGCGTCCCCCGTGAAGAAGGCGATCGCGTTGGCGACGTCCTCCGGGCGCCCGACGCGCTGGACGGGGATCTGGGTGGCGGCCGCCGCCTGGAAGTCCTCGAAGCCCATGCCGACGCGGGCGGCCGTCTGGGCGGTCATGTCGGTGGCGATGAAGCCGGGCGCGACAGCGTTCGCGGTGATGCCGAACTTGCCGAGCTCGATGGCGAGGGTCTTGGTCAGGCCCTGGAGGCCCGCCTTGGCGGCCGAGTAGTTCGCCTGGCCCCGGTTGCCGAGCGCCGAGCTGCTGGAGAGGTTGACGATGCGGCCGAACTGCGCGTCGACCATGTGCTTCTGACAGGCCCTCGACATCAGGAACGCGCCGCGCAGGTGCACGTTCATGACCGTGTCCCAGTCGCCCTCGCTCATCTTGAACAGCAGGTTGTCGCGCAGCACGCCCGCGTTGTTGACGAGGATGGTCGGCGCCCCGAGCGTGCTCGCGACGCGCTCGACGGCCGCCTCGACCTGTGCGGCGTCCGAGACGTCGCAGCCGATGGCGACGGCCTTGCCGCCGGCCGCGGTGACGGCCTCGACGGCGTCCTTGCAGGCGGCCTCGTCGAGGTCGAGTACGGCGACCGCGCGGCCCTCGGCGGCCAGGCGCACGGCGGTGGCCGCGCCGATGCCGCGGGCCGCCCCGGTCACGATCGCGACGCGCTGCTCGGTGGTGGACATGCTGGATCTCCTCGCCCTTGGAATCCTCTGGGCGGCCGCCCGTGGGTGAGCAACCGCTTAGTAGCCTCAGCTGAGGAGACGCTAGGAGCCCCGGCACCCGGTGTCAACGGCGCCGGGCCCGGGGCCCGCCCGAACGTCCGGATCAGCGCACCAGCAGGTCGAGCAGGCGTTCCACCTCGGCTTCCGGATCCGCCGTCAGACCCGTGTGCACCGGGCCCGGTTGCACCACCGTGCTGCGCGGCGCGATCAGCCAGCGGAAGCGGCGGCCCGCGTCGTCGCCGGCGGCCTGCCCGGCCCGCTCGCCGCCGCTGCACACGCCTTCGACACCGCGCAGGGCCGCCCGTACGCCGGTCACGTCGGCGCCGGGGTCCAGGGCGAGGAGCTTGGCCTCGTCGAGGTGGGTGCGGGCGGCGACGTACGAGCGCGCCCGGCAGTAGACGATCACCCCGGCGTTGAAGCACTCGCCGCGCTCCATCCGGGGCACCACGCGCACCAGCGCGTATTCGAAGACGTCCCGCCCGGTCATTCGTCGCCGCTCTTCCGCTCGCTGCCGTCCTGCCCGTCGCCGCTCCGGCCCTTGGCCCCGCCGGCCTTGTGGGGCCATTCCGGCAGGTGGTCCGTCAGCCAGCCCGGCGGCTTCTGCGGCGCCTTCACCTCGGGCACCATCGAGATCCGCTCGTGGATGGCGGCCGCGCGCGGCAGCAGCGCCTCAACGTAGGCCCGCCGCACTGCGTCGGCGGAGTCGAAGCCCGGTTCGCCGGCGAGCCATTCGTCGGGTACGTCGGCGGCGACCTCGGTCAGCAGCTCCTCGGTGACCAGCGGGGCGAGTTCGGCGGCGGCCGCCGCGATGTCCGGGCCCACCGGGGCGAGGGCGTGGTCGGAGGCGTTGTACGGCTTGTCCGCGGCCGCGGCGGCCGTGGGCCAGTTGTGGTGCCAGATCATGGTGGCGCCGTGGTCGATGAGCCACAGGTCGCCGTGCCACACCAGCATGTTGGGGTTGCGCCAGGACCGGTCGACGTTGTTGACGAGGGCGTCGAACCAGACGACGCGCCCCGCCTCGACGGGGTCGACCCGGTACGCGAGCGGGTCGAAGCCGATCGAGCCGGGCAGGTAGTCCATCCCCAGGTTGAGCCCGCCGCTGGCCTTCAGCAGCTCCTGCACCTCCTGGTCGGGCTCGCCGAGCCCGATGACGGGGTCGAGCTGCATCTGCACCAGCTGCGGCACGCGCAGCCCGAGCCGCTGCGCGAGGCGCCCGCAGACGACCTCGGCGACCAGCGTCTTGCGCCCCTGTCCGGCCCCGGTGAACTTCATGACGTACGTGCCGAGGTCGTCGGCCTCGACGATCCCCGGCAGCGAGCCGCCCTCGCGCAGGGGCGTCACGTATCGGGTGGCGATCACTTCTGTGAGCATCCCTCCAGGCTAACCGGGCGGGAGGCCGCGCCAGATCCGCTCGTACGCGGGGCGGTAGCCCGGGGGGTCCCAGGAGGTTCCGGCCCCGCTGTTGGCCGCCGTCACCACGTGGACCGGGGCGACGTACCCGCTCGCGGGGCTGCCCGCGAAGGCGCGGTTGAATTCGTCGACGATCTGCCAGCCCTGCTGGTTGAGGGGCTCGGGCACCGTGGCGGCCTGGAACTGCCGGGTGTTGATGCGCTGGAAGGCGGACGGGTCTCCGTCGCCGGCGCCGATGTTCTGCGGCGGCCCGGCGCCCGGGCGGCCCGCGGCGCGGAACGCCGGGGCGGCGTCGGCGAAGTACAGGTCGTTGATGGCGACCGAGTAGGTCCAGTCGTCGCCGAAGCGGGACAGGAGGGAGGAGACCTCCTGCGGGGTGCGCCGGCTGGCGTCCGGGATGGGGATGTTCTCGTACGACAGCAGCCGCACGCCGGGGCAGGCGGCGAGCCGCCGCCGGATCAGCCCGGCCTTGTTCCTGGCGAAGGGGATCGAGTCGTCCGTGAAGAGGACGACGCCGGCGCGGCCGCCGGAGCCGGCGATGACCCAGTCCGCGCTGATCCGGGCGACGTCCTCCACTTCGGTGGTGACGTTGGTGAACAGCTTCGGGTCGGCGCTCGGGCCGGGCGCGGCAACCGCGTGCCAGCCTACGAGGGGGATGCCGGCCGCCTCGGCCCGGGCGAGCTGCTGGGAGGTCAGGCGCGGGTCGAAGCCGCCGATGACGATGCCCGACGGCTTCAGGGTGACCGCCTGGCTGAGGGCGGCCTGGATGCCGGCCGGGGTGCCCTCGCCGTCGATGACCCGGACCTGCCAGCCGATGGTCGCGGCGGCCTGCTCCACCCCGTCCGCGACGCCGGCGACGCCCGGGTTGGTCATGGTCTGCGCGACGTACACGAGGGTCCTGCCGGGGACGGCGCGGGGGCCGGTGGTGGGGCCGTTCCATGAGGTGTCGGTGCGCTCGGCACGCCGTACGGCCTCCTGCGCCCCGCGCTGGACGCCGGGGCAGCCGCCGGCGCCCGTCGCGGCGGTTGCGGCTGGGTCGGCCGGGCCGCCGGCGCAGCCCGCGGCGGCTGCGGCGAGCGCCGCCCACAGGGCTGCGGCCGCGAGGGCGGTCGTCTTGCGGTGGTGGCGCACGGTGCTCCTGGTACGGGTCGGTCGGGTCGCGGGGCGGGTGCGGGCGTGGGCGCTAGGGGGCGGCGCGGTCGGCGGCGGGTGCGGGCGTGGGCGCTAGGGGGCGGCGCGGTCGGCGGCGGGTGCGTCCCGGCCACGGGGCCCGGCCCCGGGGTCCGGCCGGGGGCGCAGGCGCCGGCGGGCGGCGTATCCGGCGAGGCCGACGGCCAGCAGGAGCGTTCCGCCGTTGAAGAGGGGGGTGGCCCAGAACTGGGCGCCGAGCTGGCCGATCCCGGCGAGGCCGACGGCGAGGAGGGCGACGGCGACGAGCGTGCCGAGGGCGTTGGCGCGGCCCGGCCGGATCGTGGTGGAGCCGAGCAGGGCGCCGACGAAGGCGGGCAGCAGGTAGTCGAGGCCGACGCTGGGGTTGCCGATCTGCTGCTGGGCGGCGAGGAGGACGCCGGCGACGCCGACGACCAGCCCTGATCCGGTGAAGGCGTGGACGGAGTGGCGTCTGACGGGGATGCCGATGGCCTCGGCGGCGCGGGGGTTGGAGCCGATGACGTACAGGTAGCGGCCGAGCGGCAGCCGTTCGAGGAGCACCCACAGGGCGGCGGTGGCGGCGAGGACGTAGTAGGCGGGGAGCGGCAGGCCGAGGAACCGTGCGTCGTAGAGGTCGGTGAAGGCGGGCGGGAGGCCTTGGGGGCCGGGGACGATCCGGCCGCCGTCGGTGATCAGGCCGGTGAGGGCGTACATGCAGCTGCCGGTGCCGAGGGTGGCGATGAAGGAGTTGATGCGGCCGTATTCGACGACGACGCCGTTGAGGGCCCCGACCAGCGCTCCGCCGGCGACGACGGCGAGGCAGGCGGCCTGCCAGGGCCAGCCGGCGGTGACGATGAGGTGCATGACGAGGACGTGGGCGAGGCCCAGGCCGTAGCCGATGGAGAGGTCGAACCGGCCGGCGGCGATGGGCAGGGTCGCGCCGAGTGCCAGGAGGGCCGGGATGGACTGGTTGGAGAGGATGGAGGAGACGTTGTCCCGGGTGGGGAAGGTCTCCGGCAGGGCGGCGGAGAAGAGCAGGAAGAGGACGACGGTGAGGGCCGGCAGGCCGTAGCTGCCGAGGAGGTGCCCGGCGCGGTGGCCCCGCGGGGGGCGGCGGGCGGGTGCGGCGGTCACCGGTCGGTCGCGCTTGCGGTGATGGCGGGCATGGCGGAGGCGGTGCGGGTGAGTTCGGCGGTGGTGAGGGAGGCGCCGGCGAGTTCGGCGGCTACCGTCCCGCGGACGAAGACCAGTGCGCGTCGGCAGAGGTCGGCGACCTCCTCGAAGTCGCTGGAGACGAGGAGCACGGCGAGGCCCGCGTCGAGGGCGTCGTCGAGGAGCCGGTGGACGGCGGCCTTGGCGCCGATGTCCACGCTCGCGGTGGGCTCCTCCAGGACCAGCAGGCGCTGCCGTCCGTGCAGCCAGCGGCCGACGACGACCTTCTGCTGGTTGCCGCCGGAGAGGGTCGCGATGGGCGCCTCGCCGTCGGGCGGGCGTACGGCGAACCGGCGGATGAGGGCGGCGGCTTCGGCGCGTTCGCGCCGGCCGCCGGTCCAGTGCCAGGCGGGGACGCCGTTGGCGCGCGGGTTGGCGAGGAGGTTCTCCCGGACGGTCAGGTCGGCGGCGCAGCCCTCCTCCTGGCGGTTGCCGGCGACGAACCCGACACCGGCGGCGACGGCTTCGGCGACGGAGCGGGGGCGGTGGGGGCGGCCGGCGAGGAGGGCCCGCCCGCCGAGGAGCGGGAGGGCTCCGGCGAGGGCCCGGCCGAGGTGCATGTGCCCGGCGCCGGTGAGGCCGACGAGCCCGAGGACGTCCCCGGCGTGCAGTTCGAGGCTGACGGGGCCGGTGCGTTCGGTGGTGACGTCCTCCAGGGCGAGGACGGGCTGCGGCGGGGCGGCGGCCGGGGCGGCGGCGCGGCGGGGTCGGCGCAGTGCCTCCGGTGCGCTGCCCGCGATGTCGTGGACGAGGCGGGCGGGGCTGTAGGGGGCCAGGGGGCCGCGGCTGACGACGCGGCCGTCGCGGAGCACGGCGAACGTGTCGGCCACCCGGTACACCTCGTCGAGGCGGTGGCTGACGTACAGGATGCCGTGTCCGCGGTCCCGCAGGGCGTGCAGGACCTCGAAGAGGTGCCTGCAGTCGGCGGCGGGGAGGGTGGCGGTGGGCTCGTCGAGGACGATCAGTTCGCTGCGGCGGGCCAGGGCGCGGGCGATGGCGACGAGGGAGCGCTCGGCGGGGGCGAGGCCGGTGACGGGGGCGTCGGGGTCGAGGTGTCCGGAGACGGACCTCAGGGCGTCGGCGCAGCGCTCCCGGGTGCGGCGCCAGGAGATGAGGCCGTGCCGGCGCGGGTAGCCGGTGCCGAGCGCGATGTTCTCGGCGACCGTCATCCACCCCACGAGGCCGAGGTCCTGGTGGATGAAGGACATGCGGGCGGAGGCGGCCGCGGAGCCGAGCGGGTGTCCGGCGACCGTCGTCTCCCCCTCGTCGGCGTGGTGGATCCCGGCGAGGATCTTGATGAGGGTGGACTTGCCCGCTCCGTTGGGGCCGAGGAGGGCGAGGATGCTGCCGCTGTGGAGGTCGAGGTCGACGCCGTCCAGGGCGACGGTGCCGCCGAACCGCTTGCCGAGGCCGCGTATCCGGACGAGCGGCGGGTCGGCGGGGGGCCGGGGCGGGCTGTTCGGGGTGTCGGACGGGTCATGCACGGACGTCTCCGGGGCCGCCTGGCGGGTTGGTGATCCGGATGCTACTGGCAATTATCCGTCCTTATCCGACATGTCGCCCCCTGCTGTGGCCCCAATGGGCCAGTGGGCAGGACGGGCACCCCCGCAGGCGGACTCGCGCGGGCCGGCTCACGCTGCGTCCAGGGCGCACTCGGCCCAGATCACCTTGCCGCGGGGGGTGTAGCGGGTACCCCACGCCTGGGAGAGCTGCGCGACGAGGAACAGGCCGCGCCCGCCCTCGTCCGTGCCGGCGGCGCGGCGCAGGTGGGGGGCGGTGCTGCTGCCGTCGGAGACCTCGCATATGAGGGTGCGGTCGTGGATCATGCGGACCTGGATGGGCTCGCCGCCGTAGCGGACGGCGTTGGTGACGAGTTCGCTGAGCAGCAGCTCTACGGCGAACGCCGGCTCTTCCAGGCCCCATTCGGTGAGCGTGCGGGTGGCGGCGGCCCTGATCTCGCCGACGCGGGCCGGGTCCGCCGGGACGTCCCAGGCTGCGATCCGCTCGGCGGGCAGGGTGTGGATGCGCGCGGCGAGCAGGGCGATGTCGTCGTCGGGGTGGTCGGGTGCGACGGCGTCGATGACGCAGCGGCAGGTGTCCTCGGGGGTGCGGCCGGGGTGGGCGAGGGCGCGGCGCAGGTCTTCGAGGGCGGCGTCGATGTCGCGGTGGCGGTCCTCGACGAGTCCGTCGGTGTAGAGGACGAGGGTGCTGCCTTCGGGCAGGTCGATCGCGGCCGTCTCGAACGGCAGTCCGCCCAGGCCGAGCGGTGGTCCGGCGGGCAGTTCGGGGAAGTCGACGGAGCCGTCGGGGCGGACCACGGCGGGCGGGAGGTGGCCGGCCCGGGCCATGGTGCACTCGCGGGTGGTGGGGTCGTAGATGACGTACAGGCAGGTGGCTCCGACGATGCCGGCGCTGCCCGTGTCGCTCTCGCCGCCTTCTTCCCGGTCCAGGCGGACCAGGAGGTTGTCGAGGTGGGTGAGGAGCTCGTCGGGGGCGAGTTCCAGTTCGGCGAAGTTGCGGGCGGCGGTGCGCAGCCGGCCCATGGTGGCGGCGGCGTGCAGACCGTGGCCGACGACGTCGCCGACGAGGAGGGCGACGCGGGTGCCGGAGAGGGGGATGACGTCGAACCAGTCGCCGCCCACGCCGGATTCGGCGGGCAGGTAGCGGTGGGCGACTTCGACGGCGCCCTGCTCCGGGAGGCGGTGCGGGAGCAGGCTGCGCTGGAGGGCGAGGGCCAGGGTGTGCTCGCGGGTGTACTGGCGGGCGTTGTCCATGCACAGCGCCGCGCGGGCGCACAGCTCCTGGGCCAGCCAGGTGTCGTCGTCGGCGAAGGGGGCGGGGTCCTCGGAGCGGTAGAAACAGGCCACGCCGAGGAGGCCTCCGCGGGCGAGCAGCGGGACGGCGACGAGGGAGTGCACGGGGTGGCCGCCGAGGGCGGCGGCGGGGTCCGGGCCTCGGGCGAGCCATCCGCCGGCGGCGAGGTCGGCTTCGACGACGGCCTTGCCGTCGGCCAGGCAGCGCAGGTGGGGCGTGCCGGGGCGCAGCTCGACGGGGCTGCCCTCGGGGTGGAAGGGGTGGTCGTCGCGGATGCCGTGGACGACGGTGCGCCGGACGGGGCCGGCGTTGTCGGGGGGGTCTTCGCCGCGCAGGACGGCTTCGGGTACGTCGACGGTGACGTAGTCGGCGAGGCCCGGGACGGCGACCTCCGCGAGTTCGCGGGCGGTGCGGTGGACGTCGAGGGTGGTGCCGATCCGGGCGCTGGCCTCGGCCAGGAGTTCCAGGCGGCGGCGGGCGGCGAGAGCGTACCGGCCGACTTCGGGCTCGCCGACGAGCACGAGCCGGCGGGCGGCGCGGTCGGCGCGGTCGTGGTCGGGCCCGGCGCCGTTGCGGTCGGCGGCGGGTGCGGCGTGCGGGCCGGGCGGGGCCTGCGGGGCCGAATGTGCAGCCGGGGCGGGAGGCGTGGGCGGGGCTGCCGGGGTGGCGGCGGGTGCCGCCCCCACCGTGGAGAGCGCCGTTGAGCGGCGGGCGGCCGGTTCGCCGTCGGTGAGGACGGCTTCGACGGCGATGCCCTCGATCCCGGTTCCGCTGGTGACGGGGCGGCTGAGGAGGGTGGCCCGGCGGCCGTGGAGGAGGGTGACCTCGACGGCCGCCCGCTGGGTCGAGGAGATCAGTTCGGCGGCCCGCTCCTTGAGGACGGACTCGTCCCGCGGGTCCAACAGGGCTCCGGAGGGGTCGGCCGCGGAATAGGCGATGGTGTATGGGATCGCCCCTCCGGCTCCGGCCGGCTGCCCGTCTGCGCCGGCGTGCGCCCGCGCGTCGAGGTAGCTCCGCAGCAGGGCGCGCTCCCGTTGCGAGCTCTGCTCCGTCAGCCGGCGCTCGATGGACTCGGCCGCGCGCCGGATGAGGGCGGTCAGCGCCGGGTCCTCGTCGCTGCGCGGGTAGCCGAAGCAGAGGACGCCTTCGACGAGCCCGTTGAGCTGGTTGCGGACGGGCACGGCGCAGCAGGCGTTCGACTGGGAGCGCTCGGCGAAGTGCTCGGCCCCGTAGACCTGGACCAGGCGGCGTTCGGCGAGGGCGAGGCCGATGCCGTTCGTCCCGGCGAAGCGCTCGGCGAAGACGAAGCCGGGCACGGCCTGGATGGGCGGCAGGCGGCGGGCGAGCTCGGGTTCGCCGAAGCGGCGCTGGAGGACGGTCCCGGCCGCGTCGGCGAGGGAGACGTTCATCCGGCTCCCGGCGAAGCGGGCGGCGAGCTGGTCGAGGACGGGCCCGGCGGCGCGGACGAGCCGGCTGTCGGGGTCGAAGTCGTCGCGGTACGGGAGCTCCGTCTGGTCCGGGGACAGGCCGAGGAGCCGGCAGCGCTCCCAGGAGTGCAGGATCGGGCTCCGTACGCCCGTCTCGACCGGCTCGCCCAGAAGGAACCGCTCACGGGAGCGTACGGGGCTGACCGGCTCTCCCGTGACCCCCATCTGCACCACTTCCCTCGCACCGGTGCGGCGAGAACGGACACCCCGCTAGTTGGCCAGAATATATCCCTTTTGTCCGGTCGTGCCGGGTCGGCGGCCGTCAGAGGACGGCCACCGGACTGACGGGCGACCCTGTGCCCCCGGGCACTACCAGCGGCGCCACGACCAGCGCGAACTCGTACCGCTGCGCCTCGGCGCAGGCCGTGGAGAGCTGCTCCAGGTCGAGGTTGTCGAGCAGCGGGACGCCCATGGCGGCGACGGCCAGGGCGTGGACGGGCGAGTGGACGCCCGCGACCGGCGAGGGGCGGACGTCGCTGTCCCCGTCGGCGCCCAGCAGGCTGATGCCGCGCTCGGCGAGCAGCGGCACCGCGTCCGGGTGGAGGCCGGCGCTCGCCGCGCCGGAGTCCCACGGGCCGGCTTCGCGGCGGCGCCGGAAGCGGCCGGTCCGCAGCAGCAGCGCGCAGCCGTCGTCGAGGGTGGCGCCGAGCGCCCGCTCCGCGTCGAGGAGATCACGGGCGTGGAGGGTGTGGCCGGGTTCGAGCCAGTGCACGCCGAGGGCGGCGGGGAGGTCGAGCAGCACGCCCCTGGTGAAGAGGGCGCCGAGGTCGGCGACCGAGCCGAAGCGGGCGCCGGCCGCGCCGACGGCGTCCCGGGCGGGCGTCCCCCCGTACAGCTCTCCGCGGTAGGCCACGTGGGAGAGGGCGTCGAGGTGGGTGACCGCCTTGCCGTGGTAGTCGGCGGCGAGGAAGTCCTTGTGCGTGGCGGGCTCGGCGGGCTCGACGTCGCCGAGGTCGGTCATGTGGTGGAGGGCCGGGCGGCCGTTGTCGGGGCCCGGCCGGGTGTCCCAGGGCAGGCCGAGGGGGACGGCCCGCCCGGAGCGGACCAGGGCGGCGGCCCGCCGCACGTGGTCGGGGGTGACGCGGTTCCACGCGCCGCGGCCGG
Organism: Streptomyces toxytricini; assembly: GCF_014649915.1. Lineage (GTDB taxonomy): Bacteria > Actinomycetota > Actinomycetes > Streptomycetales > Streptomycetaceae > Streptomyces > Streptomyces toxytricini. The sequence goes on from NZ_BMTY01000022.1 coordinate 119,224, forward strand.
AGGGGGTCCAGCGCCCCCAGGTGCGTACCGAATCGAAGAGCTCGTCGAATGCGGCCCGGGAGAGCAGCGGGCCGTGGCCTGGCGGGTCGTCCCCCGCCGGGTCCGGCAGGGGCCGGGGCGGGAGGGGTACGTCGGCAGGGCCGGTGCTCATGGTGCTCAGCCTCCCAGAGGGGCGTCCGGGGAGCGGGGTGGCGGGCCGCGACGAGTGGCAGCAGCGGGGCCGGTAGGCGCAGGCTGTACCCATGCGGGCGCCCGTGCACAAGGCCCCCGGACCGGGGGCCGGCGGTCATCACCAGGTTCTGTTCGTGCTCGCGGAATGCGTTCCGTTCGCGCTCTCCCTGGTGGTGCTCATCATAGAGCTCACGCCCCTGCACTTCCTGTACACCGGCCCCCTGCTGTGCGCGACGCCGGCGCTGGCGGCGGTGACGATGGGGCCGAGGGGCACCTTGGCGGCGGCCGGGCTGGCGGTTGCGGTGAGCATCACGACGGCCACGTACAACCAGGCGTGGGGCAGCGGGCAGGTGTACGCCAATTTCCTCGCGCTGTTCCTCGTGTCGATCGCCAGCGTGACGACGAGCAACACCGTGCGGGTGCGCCGGGAGAGCGAGCTGAACCAGGTCCGCCGGATCGCGGAGGCTGCACAGGAGGTGCTGCTGCGGCCGGTGCCCGAGCGGCTGGGACCGGTGCGGGCGGCCAGCATGTACCTGGCAGCGGAGACGGGGGCGCAGATCGGCGGGGACCTGTACGAGGCGGTGCAGACCCGCTTCGGGGTCCGGATGATCGTGGGGGACGTGCGCGGCAAGGGGCTGCCGGCCGTCCGGGCGGCCGCGGTGGTCCTGGGTGCGTTCCGGGAGGCGGCCCACTACGAGGAGGACCTGGTGGAGGTCGTGGTGCACTGCGGGGCGGCGCTGCGGCGGGACGCCGTCGCGGTGGGCGCGACCGACGAGCACGGCCTGCTGGAGGGCTTCGTCACGGTGCTGGTGGCCCAGGTCGGGGACGGGCCCGTCGTGGAGGTCGTCAACCGCGGGCATCCGCCGCCGATGCTGCTGCACGAGGGCAGGGCGCGGCCGCTGCTGCCCGCCTCGGCCATGCCGCCGCTGGGCCTGGAGGAGTTCATCGCCGGCCCGCCGGGCCTGACGGAGGCCCACCCCTTCGCGCCCGGCGACCGGCTTCTGCTGCACACCGACGGCGTGATCGAGGCGCGCGACGGCGACCGGGCCTTCTTCCCGCTGCCCGAGGCGATGGAGCGGCTGGGCGGCTGCGGCGGCCGGGAGCTCCTGGAGGGGCTGCGGCGGGAGCTGGTCCGGCACACCGGCGGCCCGCTCGCCGACGACGTGGCCATGATCCTCGCCGACAGGGTGGCGGCGGCCGGCGGCCCGGCCCGTCCCCCCGGGCCGGTGCCCCCCTGAGCGTCAGTGCGGGCCGGGGCCGTTCGCGGCCCCTTCGGCGGCCCAGCGGGCGGTCAGGGCGTCGGTGGTGGTGAGGGTGGCGACGAGGGCGAGGGAGTGGCGCAGCACCTCGGCGGTGTAGGCGGCGGGCACGCCGGCGACGGCGTCGGCGGGGACGACGACCTCGTAGCCGAGGTTGACGGCGTCGAAGACCGTGTTCGGTACCGCGATGTTCGCCGAGACGCCGGCGACGACGATGGTGCGGATGCCGAGGTTGCGCAGCAGGGCGTCCACACCGGTGCCGGCGAGCGGCGACAGCCCGTGCAGCCGCCGTACGACGAGGTCCTCCTCGGCGACCCGGATGGGCGGCGCGACCTCGACGGCCGGGCTGCCCGCCAGCTGCCGCACGGGGAGCCGCGCGGCGGCGCGGAACAGCCGGGCGTTGGCGCCGGTACCGCGCCCGTCCGGGCGGCGTTCGGCGACGGCGTGCAGCACCTGTACCCCGGCCCCGTGCGCGGCGTCGACGAGCGCGGCCACCCGAGCCAGCATGCCCGAGTCGCGGGCCTCGCGGGCCAACTCGGGCAGGGCGCTGCCTTCGCCCACGACCCCGCGCTGGCATTCGACGGTGAGGAGCGCGGTGGCGGCGGGAGCGCCGGGGGCGGGGAGATCGGCTGGGCGGCGACCGGATTGCGGCATGGCTCCCCCTGGCGCGGCGGACGGCGGGGCCCCATGATTCCTGACACACAGTCAGATGTGAAGGGGTGGGTCAGTTGGCCGGAGCCTTCGGTACGCAGCGGCGCGGCCGCCGCATCATGATGACCGCCGGGGAGGCGGACGCCTTCCTGCGCCGGCAGCGGACCTGCCGGGTCGCGACCGTCTCCCCGGACGGGCGGCCGCACGTCGGGGCGCTGTGGTTCGCCTGGGACGGCACCTCGCTGTGGCTGTACTCGCTCACCCGCAGCCGCCGCTGGGCGGACCTGCGGGCGGACCCCCGGCTGTCGGTCGTGGTGGACGCGGGCGAGGAGTACGGGGAGCTGCGCGGGATCGAGCTGTCCGGCCGGGCGGAGTTCGTCGGCGAGGCGCCCCGCACGGGGGCGCCCTGCCCGGAACTGGAGGAAGTGGAGCGGATCTTCCCCGTGAAGAACTTCGGCGTGGCGCAGATGCCGCACGACGGCCGCCACGCCTGGATCCGCCTCACCCCGGAATCGGTGGCCTCCTGGGACTTCCGGAAGCTGTGAGGCCCGGCCCCGGCCGGTTCACCGAGCCCCGGTGTCGCACTCCCCCGCTCCGGCGGCGGTCCGCAGGGCCTCCAGGGCGGCCCGGACGGAGGGTCTCCGGTCGGCGTCGGCGCGCCAGACCGCGTACACGTGGCGGCGGACGGCCTCGCCGACCGGCAGCAGCCGCACGCCGGCCGGGACGGGCCCGCGGCCGAGGCGCGGGGTGACGCACACCCCGAGGCCGGCTTCGACGAAGGCGAGCTGGGTGTGGTGCTCCTCGGCGATGTGCCGGATGCGGGGCTCGACGCCGATGCCGCGCAGGGTGTGGACGAGCCACTCGTGGCAGAACTGGCCCTCCTTCCAGGAGATCCACTCCTCGTCGGCGAACTCGCCCAGCGAGACCTGCGTGCGGTCGGCGAGCGGGTGCCCGGCCGGGACCGCGATGTCGCAGAGGTCGTCGAGGAGGTGCTCCCTCGTGAGCTCGCCCGGCACCGGCATCCGCTTGTTGGGCCAGTCGATGGCCATGGCCAGGTCGAGGTCGCCGCGGACGACGGCGGCCATGCCCTCCGCGGGCTCCTGCTCCCGCACCCGGGGCCGCAGCTCGGGGTGGCGGGTGCGCAGCTCGGTCAGGGCCCGCGGCAGCAGGCCGCGCATGCCGGTGGGGAAGGCGCCGATCCGCAGCTCGCCGACGGCGCAGCCGCGGCGGGCCTCGATGTCGGCCTGGGCTAGCTCGACCTGGGAGATGATCCGGGCCGCGTGCTCGGCGAGCAGCCGCCCGGCGTCGGTGAGCCGGACGCCGCGGCCGTTCTTGGCCAGCAGCGGCTGGCCGACCTCGCGCTCCAGCTTGGCCATCTGCTGGGATACGGCGGAGGTGGTGACGTGGAGGCCGTCGGCCGCGCCGCTGACGGAGCCGTGGCGGGCGAGGGCGTCCAGGGTGCGCAGGCGCTCCAGGTTCAACATGTAAGCGATGCTACGCCGTTCCTGGCAAAGAATCTTGCTTGTGCTACGCAGTCGGGCCCAGCAGAGTACCTGTCATGAGCGCACCCGCCACACCCCGAACCGCCGCCTCACCCACCACCGACACCTCCCCCGCCCCTCGTTCCGTGAGCCGCGTGGACTGGCGGCTGCGCTTCGCGCTCCTCTCCGTCGTCTGGGGGTTCAGCTTCCTGCTGATCAAAGTGGGCACCGAGGCGTACGCCCCGTTCCACGTCGCGCTCGGCCGGGTCTTCTTCGGCGCCCTCGCACTCATGGCGGTGCTGCTCGTGCGCCGAGAGCCGCTGCCGCGCGGCCGCCGCACCTGGATGCACCTGACCGTGGCGGCCCTGCTGCTCAACACCGCCCCGTTCTCGCTGTTCTCGTACGCCGAGCTGACCATCCCCTCCAGCCTGGCGGGGATCTGCAACGCCACCTCTCCGCTGTGGGGCATGGCGCTGTCGCTGGTCGCGCTCTCGGAGGACCGGCCGACCCGCCGCCGCGTCGCCGGCCTCGGCCTCGGCTTCCTCGGGGTGCTGACCGTCCTCGGGGCGTGGCAGGGCTTCGCCGGCATCGACGCCAAGGGCACCGCCCTCGCCCTGCTCGCCTCACTCTGCTACCCGATCGGCTGGATCTACGTCCGCCGCACCCTCGCGTCGGTCCCCGGCTCCCCGGTCGCGCTGACCGGCAGCCAGTTGCTGCTCTCCACGGCGCAGCTGCTGCTGGTGAGCGCCGTGTTCACCACAGCCCCCGGCGCGTTCCCGCTGTGGCCGACGCTGTCGGTGATCGCCCTGGGCGCGCTCGGCACGGGCATGGCGCTGCAGATGCAGTACGGCCTGGTCGCGGAGGTCGGGCCGACGACGGCCCAGATGGTCACCTACTTCATCCCGGTCATCGCGACCGCGGCGGGCGTCGCCCTGCTGGGCGAGAGCCTGCACTGGAACACCCCGGTGGGCGCCGCGATCGTCCTGGTGGGTGCGGCGCTCACCCAGGCCCGCCGCCGCCAGGGCGCGTAGTGAAAGCACGGGCGAACCGGGCGGGGTGATGTCCCGGTCCGGCCCGTCCGCTCTCTGCCGAAGGCGGAGCTGATACCGGTGTGCTGTCGGCGGTGTCGGTCAGGAGGCCACCGGGGTCCGGATAGTCCCGGTGGGCCTGTCGGATCGACTCGGCCTTCATCCGTCGGCCGAGGCCGTGACCTCGGTGCTCGGGCAGCACCCCGTGCCGTAGCGCCAGCCGTCACCTGTGCCGTTGCCGGGGATGACGAGTTCGGTAAAGGCGGCGGCGGTGTCCGTGCGGCCGTCTCCATGTCCGCCAAGGCCGTAAACCGGTGGACAGCTCTCCGGCTCTGGGTGAGCATCACCGCGATGAACAACGAACCTCTCCCCGCCCCCAAACGCGTCCGTTTCGTCGAGCTCAGCGCAAAGGCACTGCGGGCGCTTGCCGACGGTGACCTCGCTGGCGGCAGCGCCGAGGCCGGGGTCGCCCTTGACGAACACTTCGTCGGTGAGCGAGCCCGCTGGATCTTCGGCTACCGCGCCGACCAGCTCGCCAAGGACCCCTCTGCCGCGCCCTGGATCACGCGTGCCGCGGTGTCCGAGCCGGACGGGGTCGTCGTTGGCGACGCCGGGTTCCACGGGCCGCCGGATGAGGCCGGCATGGTCGAGGTCGGCTATACCGTCGTGCCCGGGTACCGCCGCCAGGGCTATGCCCGCGCCATGCTGAGGGCGTTGCTCGTCAGGGCCGCGGCCGACCCCGACGTCAGGACCGTGCGCGCCAGGATCGGATCCGACAACACCGCCTCCCTGGCGTGCATCGAGGGCTTCGGCTTCACGCGCATCGGCGAGCAGGGGGACGAGCGCGACGGACTCACGATCATCTTCGAGGTCCCGGCAGACGCCATTCAGGCCGGGTGGCTTTACGGTCTCGGCGGACATGGTGATCGTCCCGGTCGGGCCGTGACATGAGAAGTGCCGCACGGGTTGGGTGAGTTGTGAAGCCGACCTGGGCCCGTACGGCCTGTTCCCATCCTGCCCTGTCCGGCGTCTCACGCGCACATTCCGGCGAGTTGTTCGCCGAACTCGCCACGGCATGGGAGGCTGCGCGGCAGTCCGCGCTCCGCGAGGCCCGGGGCGGGGAGCGTCGGAGGGCGGAGGGTGCCGGCAGAAAGCCCAAGCTGGTCTTCCTCGATCGGCTGCTCCCCCTGGTCCATCTGCGCCATCAGTTGCCGCATGTGGTGCTCGCCGAGCTCTTCGAGGTGGATCGCTCCACCGTCTCCGCGGCCATCCGCCAGGTCCGCCCGCTGCCGGCAGCCCGTGGTTTCGCTGTGCCCGACCGGCCCGGCCTGCGGCTGAAGACGCTGGAGGACGTCTTCGCCTATGCCGAGGCGGAGGGCGTTGAGCTGCGGCTCGACGGGGCCGAGACCCAGGTCCGCCGCCCGCAGGCCGACCGCCCTGGGCGCCGGGCGTTCGTCTCGGGCAAACGCAAGCAGAACACCATCAAGACCACCACGTTCAGCGACGGCCAAGGCCGCCTGCTGCTGTCCGGCTTGGTCCGCCCGGGCCGGATGCCCGACCAGACCGCCGTGCGGAGCGAGGGCATTGCCGAGCAGTTCCGCACCCGTCCCGGCGTGAAGGCGAAGGTCGATTCCGGCTACCTCGGGCTGGCCAAAGAGTTCCCCGGTCAGGTCAGCGCCCCAGCGAAGAAGCCCAAGGACGGGGCGTGCGACGGTGACAAGCATGCCTGGCGCGAGACACGGCGACGGCAGTCCTCGGCGAGGATCTGTGTGGAGCACACCAACGCCGAACTCCGCCAATGGGCACCCCTGCGCCGTTTCACCGGACGCCGCGATACCTACGCCGAGACCCATCTCACGGTCGCCCCACTCGTCTCCGACCGATCCGCGCAGCGGGCCACCCGCCGCCGGACGAGCACCGAACTCGTCCTCGTCCGCGACACCGTCCGCTGATCACCCACCAGCCGAACCGCCAGGCCAGCACGCCCGAAGCTCAATTTCCCCCCAGACCGTAAGGGTTGTCCCGTGAAAGATCGCGGGCGCGAGGTGGGCTACCCCATGACCTCGCGGGCCGCGTCGAGAAACGCCGACCGGTTGCCCTCCAGGTAGTCCCGCACGCTCTCACCGTCGGGCAGGCCTTGCCACACGGTCCTGTTGAGGTCGAGGAAGTGCGCGTGTGCGGCGTCATGCACGTGCTGGGGGAACTGGATACGGAGGAGCCGATCTGCGACCCACAGCCTGTTCATGACGTCCTGGGTCGTGAGGTACCAGTCGTCGGTGTCCTCCCAGTCGGACGGCCGGGTATAGGCGCATCGTTCCGCCTCTGCCGAGACCTCGATGAACCGCTCCAGCAGCGCCAGCCGTTCCGCACGCCGGGTCTCCGACAAGGAGATTCGCTGCCGTTGCTGTTCGGCACGTTCCGCTGACTGCTGAGTCCTGTGCTGGACGAGGTAGGACAACACGCCGCCGAGGACAACGCCGCCCAACGATATGAGCGACACCCAAACCTGACCTGCCATGACGAACATCCTTCCATAGCGCGGATCTTCGAGACGATCTCACCGTGGCTGGTGTGATCACGGCGTCCGAGCCGGCCTGGACAGCCCCGTTCGCCGGGCTGAGCCCACGTCAGTTCGGCCAGCTGATCAACGCGCTACGGCGCGAGGGGAGCGGATCCGGTCCGAAGGGGCCGGCCGTGGAGCGTGCCGCCGGAGGACCGGATGTTGTCGTCATCGGTGCCGATACCCGACTCGTGGTCACCGTCGGCCGACCGCTGCCCGGCAACGGCAACGACTGCAGGGCGCGGGAGCTGTCCGGTGCAAAGGCCGTCGTCGGCCGCGCCACGGTCATCGCGGACGGCGGCTACCGGCGCACCGGCCTGGTCATTCCGCACCGCCGTGAACGCGGCCAGACCGAACTGCCTGCATGGAAGGAGGAGCACAACACCTCCCACCGCAAGGTCCGCGCCCGCGTCGAGCACGTCTTCGCCCGGTTGAAGCAAATGGAAGCCGCAGCCGGGTGAAGGCCTGATGCCAGGTGCCGTTCCGCTGCCACCGGCGCAACAAGTCGCAGACCCGGCCCCACGGCCCGTACTCGACGGGCATGTCCCGCCACGGAATCCCTGTACGGACCCGGAACCGCATGCCATCGATCAACCGCCGCCGAGGCCGGACAGGTGGCCGACCCGCCTTCGTGCCCGTGCCAACAACGGCTCCGGCACCGGCCACTGTTCGTCCGTGAGATCTCCCCGACCCAGTGAATCGTGATCATCCACAGCACAAGATCCACTTTCGACACACAGCCTGGCGGACGGGCGGCTGGAACGGGGCGCCCTCCCCGTCAGACGGTCCGGCTTCCCGAGCCCGGCCGGACCGCCGCGGCCAGCGCATCGGCCAGTACGGGCGCGTCGGCGGGCTCCAGCGCCGACACCGTCACCCGCACGCCCGGCCCCGACCGCACGCGGAACCGGCTGCCCGGGGCCACCGCCCAGCCGGCCGCGAGCATCCGGGCGACCGCGCCCGCCTCGTCGACGACCGGGACCCACACGTTCAGCCCGCTGCGCCCGTGGGCCCGTACGCCGTGCCCGGCGAGTGCCGCGACCAGTGCGTCCCGCCGCTCCGCGTACGAACGGGCGACCCGTAGGGGGTCCACCGCCCCGGCGGCCCAGAGCTCGGCGACCGCGGACTGCAGCAGCCGGCTCACCCAGCCCGGTCCGAGCCGCTGCCGGCCGCGGACCCGGTCCAGGGTCACCGCGTCCCCGGTGAGCACGGCCAGCCGCAGGTCCGGCCCGTACGCCTTCGCCGTGGAGCGGACGAGCGCCCAGTGGGCCGTTGCCCCGCCGAGCGGCTGCAGGGGCGCGTCGGTGATGCCGTGCCCGTGGTCGTCCTCGATGACGAGCACCCCCGGGTGTGCGGCCAGGACGGCCCGCAGCTCCGCCGCGCGCCCGGCGGCGACGACCGCGCCGGTCGGGTTCTGCGCCCGGGCCGTGACGACCAGCGCCCGCGCCCCGAGCCGGAGCGCCTCGGCGACGGCGGCGGTCAGCGGGCCGTCGTCGTCCACCGCCACGGGCAGGACGCGCAGCCCGAGCGCCGCGACCAGGTCGAGGAGGCTGCCCCATCCCGGGTCCTCCACCGCCACGGCGTCGCCGGGCCGCAGGTGGGCGGCCAGTACGCGCTCGATCCCGTCGAGCGCCCCCGAGGTCACGGCGACCGGGCCCGCCGCGACGCCTTCGGCGTCGAGCGCGGTCCGGGCCGCCCGGGCGAGCTCGGGCAGGACCGGGTCGTCCCCGTACAGCGTCGGCCGCTGTGCGTGGCGGGCCGCCGCCGCGGCGAGCGCCGCGTCGAGCGGCGGCAGCAGCCGGACGTCCGGATTGCCGGAGGCGGCGTCGCGCACCCCCGGCGGCAGCGGTGGCTGGTCGCGCGGGGCGGTGGCGGGTCGCCCGCGGACGCGGCTGCCGCGGCGGCCGTCCGTCTCGATGACCCCGCGCTCGCGCAGGGTGCGGTAGGCGGCGGCGACCGTGTTCGGGTTGACGCCCAGCTCCCCGGCGAGTTCACGCATCGGGGGCAGCGGGGTGCCGGGCGCGAGGGCGCCGGAGGCGACGCCCTCCTCGACGGCGGCCGCGATCTCCGAGGCGCGCCGCCCACTGATCCGATATTCTCCTAGCACAAAGTCGATTATGCACTAGTGCAATGGGGTGCGCCATGACCGCCACAACCGAGACGACCGAGACGCCGACGCCGGCCGGGGCCTCCTACGAGCCCACCGACCGGACCGTCCCGAGCCGCTCGCGCGAACGGGCGCGCTACGACCGCGAGACGGTCCACGCCATCCTCGACCAGGGGTACGTCTGCCACCTCGGCTTCGTCCGGGACGGCGCCCCGGTGGTCCTGCCCACCCTGTACGGGCGCATCGGCGAGACCCTCTACGTCCACGGCTCGACGGGCTCCCGGCCGCTGCTCGCCGCGGGACGCACCGACCCCGGCCTGCCCGTCTGCGTCACCGTCACCCACGTCGACGGCCTGGTCCTGGCGCGCTCCGCGTTCCACCACTCGCTGAACTACCGCTCGGTGGTGGTGCACGGCACCGCCCGCCAGGTGACCGACGAGGACGAGCGGCGCAGGGCCCTCGACGCGCTGGTCGACCAGGTGGTGCCGGGCCGGTCGGCGGACTCCCGGCCCGCGTCCGCGAAGGAGCTCGCCGCGACGGCGGTGATCCGGCTTGACCTGGCGGAGGTCTCGGCGAAGGTGCGGACCGGCGGCCCGAACGACGACCCCGAGGACCGGGACCTGCCGTACTGGTCGGGCGTGGTCCCGGTCGCGCCGGCGTACGGGACCCCCGTCCCGGCCGCCGACCTGGCCCCCGGGATCGCCGCCCCGGCCTACCTCGCGGAGCTCTGAGCCGGTGCGGAGCCGGGCCGGGACACCGGCCCGCCCGCTCGGTCACCCCCCGCACCGCCGCCGGCGACGACGCGGTCGGCGGGCCGGCGGGCCTCCGCCGCGATCAGCGCTCCGACGGCGGCGAGCAGCAGCACCGTGCCGAGCACGACGGCGCCCGTCAGGTGCTCCCCCAGGAGCAGCACGGCGATCACGGCCGCGCTGACCGGCTCGATCAGCATGACCACCGACACGGTCGCGGCCCGTACGGCCGCCGCCCCCGTGAAGTACAGGGCGTACGCGAGGGCCGTCGGCACGACGGCCACGTACGCGAGCAGCCACAGCACCCGCCCGAGGTCGGCTGCGTGCGGCAGCAGCCCGCTCCCCTCGGCGGCCGCGAGGGGCAGCAGGCACAGCGCGCCCACTCCCGCCGACCAGGCGGTCGTCACCAGCGGGTCGCCGCCCGTCCCGCGCCGCCCGAGGAGCCGGGCCCGGAGGGTCATTCCGGCGTAGCCGGCGGCGGAGAGGAGGGCCCAGGCCACACCCGCCGGCCGGACCTCCCCGCCGCCGCTGCCGAGAACCAGCACGCCGAGGCCGGCAAGGGCCCCGAGGACCGCGAGGACGCCGCCGGTGCCGAGCCGCTCCCCCATCCAGTGGCGGGCGCCGACCGCGATGAGCACCGGCCCGGCCCCGAGGGTGACGACGGTCGCGACCGCCAGCCCGGTGTCGCGGACGGCGGCGAAGTAGGCGGCCTGGAAGAGCGTGAACAGCAGCCCGGTCCCGATCAGCGAGCCGGTCGAGGGCCGCGCGGCGGGAGCCTGGCGGGGGCGGCGGCGCACCGCGAGCACGCCGAGCAGGACGGCGAGACCGCCCGCGCAGCGCCAGAAGGTCAGGGCGAGGGGGCCGAGGTCACTGGCCAGGAAGAGCAGCGAGGCGGCCGCCCCGGCGGTGCCCCAGGCGGCGCCTGCGACGACGAGGTAGATCAGACTGCGCCCGGCAGAGGGCGTGGAATGCGACACGTGTGACTCCGTGCGGTCGTGAAGGATGAGGGGTTCCGGTCATCGCTTCGCGGGCAGCACGGCCGGGCCCGGGGACCACCCCGGGCGGGGGCGCGCGGGTGCGCGGCGGCCGCCCGCTTCAGGCGGCCGGCGGCGAAAGCACAGAGGTGTACACGCGCCCCACCCTAAGCGGCGCCCGCCCCGCGGTCCAGCAGAACCGGATCCGCATCCTCCGCCACCATGGCGCCCGCCCCCGCGGACCGGGCAGCCACCGCGGGTCCCTCGGCCCGGGGCTTCCGGGCCGACCTCGCCGACTGGGCGACGAAGGCCCCCGCAAGCACCAGCGCACCGCCCGCCACCTGCGGGGCCGAGAGGTGCTCGCCGAGCAGGATCCAGGCGAAGACGGTGGCGACGACCGCCTCCAGGCAGGCCACGACGCCGGCCACCTGCGGGGAGAGACTGCGCACGGAGACGACACCGGTCAGGTACGCGAACACGGTCGCGACCAGCACCACCCAGCCGAGCAGGACCGGGGCGGGCACCACGGTGCCCCCCATGAGGGCCTGCCCGCCGAGCACCGACCAGTCGATCTCCCAGGGGCGGGCGATCACCGTCATGACGACGGCGCCGATGAGCATCCCGTACGCGATCACCCCGAGCGGGTCGGGAACGTCGTCGCCGTCCGCGCCCTGGTCGGCGAAGACGAAGTAGAAGGCCTGGCAGCACGCGGCGGCAATGCCGAGCAGCACCCCGAGCGGGTCGAGGCTCAGCCCGGACCAGACCTCGACGACGCAGGCCAGCCCGACGACGGCGAAGGCGGCCCCGGCCGCGGCGGCCCGGGTCACCGGCTTGCGCTGGACGAAGCGGATCCAGCCGAGCAGCAGCGCCGGGCCCAGGTATTCCAGCAGCAGGGCCACGCCGACGGGGATCCGCGAGAGGGAGGCGAAGTAGAAGGCCTGGACGCCGGCGACGGCGACGAGGCCGAAGCCGGCGAGGAGCAGGGGTTTGCGGCGCAGCAGGGCGCGATGGCGCCAGGCCAGGGGGGAGAGCACCAGCGCTGCCCCGCCCACCCGCAGCCAGACCATGTGCAGCGGGTCCAGACCCGCCTCGATCAGCGGCTTCGCAGCCACTCCCGACCCACCGAACGCGAACGCCGAGACGACGGCCAGGCCGAGTCCCGCGTTCTTTCCAGACACGCGCATCCGGACATCATGACAGGGCGATGTCAGGAGCGTCAGGGGGGTGACACCTGTTGAGACGGACGCAGGACCCGTCGTGACCGGCACCATTGATTCTGACGAGCCGTCAGCATTGCGCCTTCGGCCCGCCCGGGCTACGTTCCGCCGCACGTACCCGAGGACAGGGGGTGGGCTGCATGGCCGAAGTGACCGCGCACGCAACGATCGAGGCGTCCCCGGCGAGGCTCTGGGCCCAGCTGACGGACTGGCCGGCGTACGGCCGCTGGAGCGCGACGCACACCGGCTTCCCGAAGGGCGGGCCCGCGGTCCTCGCGCTCGGCGCGACCTTCGAGGAGCACATGAAGATGATGGGCTTTCCCGCCGAGGTCGTCTGGACGGTATCGGAACTGGAGGAGGAACGCGTCCTCGCCCTCACCGGAAAGGGCCCGATGGGCGTGGACATCCTGACCCGCTACACCCTCGTCCCCGACGGCCCGGCCACCACGGTCCGGATCGACGGCGAGTTCACCGGAGCCGCCGTCTCCCTGATGGCGGGAAGGCTGAGGGACTCCGCGACCGCGGCCCTGGACGAGTCCCTGCGCAAACTCGCAGGCCTGGTCACCTGACGGAAGCCGCAGCGGACCGGCCTTTGGCGTGGGGCGGCGGCCGGCCGTACCGTCGCCGCATGCGCCTCCGAATCGTCGACGCCTTCACCGACCGCCCCTTCCGCGGCAACCCCGCCGGCGTCCTGCTCCTGGACGACGGCTTCCCGCCGGACGTCTGGCTCCGGCAGGTCGCCGCCGAGGTGAACCTGTCCGAGACCGCCTTCGCCCACCCGCTGCCGCCGGGCGGCGACGCCGACTGGGCGCTGCGCTGGTTCACCCCGACCGCGGAGGTCGACATGTGCGGCCACGCCACCCTGGCCACCGCGCACGTCCTCGCCTCGGACGGCCTCGCCGGCGGCGGCGGCCCGATCCGGTTCGGCGCACGCTGCGGCGTCCTCACCGCCGACACCTCCGGGGACGGGACGATCACGCTGGACTTCCCCACCTCGGCCCTGACCCCGGTCGAGCCGGACGCCGCCGTACGCGACGCGCTCGGCGCCGAGATCCGCTCCGTCCACGACACCTCGGAGCACATCGGGGACCTCCTCGTCGAGCTCGCCGACGAGGCCGCCGTCCGCGGACTCGCCCCCGACCTCGCCGCGCTGCGCGCCTACGCCCGCCGCGGGGTCGTCGTCACCGCGCCCGCCGAGGACCCCTCCCGCGGGTACGACTTCGTCTCGCGGGGCTTCTTCCCCGCGTTCGGCATCGACGAGGACCCCGTGACGGGCAGCGCCCACACCGCCCTCGCCCCGTTCTGGGCCGCCCGCCTGGGCCGCACCCGGCTGACCGGCCTCCAGGGCGGCGCCCGCCAGGGCCTCGTCCGCGTCACCCTCGCCGGCGGGCGCACCCTCTTGGCCGGGCACGCGGTCACCGTCGTCGACGGCGAGCTCCTCGCCCGCCCCTGACGGCCCGGACCGCTACGCGGGGGTGGGCAGCCAGCCGACCTTGCCGGCGAGCAGCGCGTACCCGCCGAACGCCACGATGTCGAGCAGGGAGTGCGCGACGACCAGCGGCCCGACCCGCCCCCACCGCCGGTACAGGAGGACGAACACGGCGCCCATCACCATGTTCCCGACGAACCCGCCGATGCCCTGGTAGAGGTGGTACGAGCCGCGCAGCGCCGAGCTGGCGGCGAGCGCGCCCCACGGCGACCAGCCCAGCCGGTCCAGCCGGCGCAGCAGGTAGGCCAGCACGATGACCTCCTCCACCACGGCGTTCTGCACCGCGGAGAGGATCAGGACGGGGAACTTCCACCACACGTCGGGCAGCGCCTCCGGCTGCACGGTGAGGTTGAACCCGCCCGCCTGCGCGGCCAGGTAGAACGCCAGCCCCGCGCTGCCGATCCCGGCGGCGACCAGCGCCCCGCGGGCCAGGTCGCCGCCTGGCCGGGTCCGGTCGAAGCCGAGGACGCGGAGCCCCGGCACCCCTTCGCGGGTGAGCAGGTGGGCGACGAGCAGCACCGGCACGAGGGCCGTGGTGATGCCGAACAGCTGCCAGGCCAGATCCAGCCAGGGCCGGCCCGGCGCGTACGAGCCGTTCAGGGTGGCGGCCTGGTCCTTCAGGGCGCCGGGCCTGGTCAGCGCGCCGATGAAGCTGATCAGCGACGAGACGGCGCTCGCCCCGAGGGACAGGGCGAGCACCAGCAGCGTCTCGGTCCGCAGCATCCGCCGCAGCCCGTCCTCCTGCAGCGTTCCGACCACCGGCTCCGGCTGCGCCCGCACGTGAGTCTCCCGTTCCGCCCTGTGCTTCCGACGACCCCATAGTGCCTCCTCGGGGGCGCGGCGGGATCACCCGAGGCTCGGCGGAACGGCAGCGCCGGCGGGCGGCGGCTCAGCCCCGCTGCGCCGGGACCGGGGCCCGCGGCTCCTCCTCCACGAGCCCGACGGGCCAGGTGTGCACGGGGTCGCCCCTGTGCATCAGCTCGCTGTAGCGGCGGGTGATCGCGGCCAGCGCCGCGTCGCGGTCCATCCCGGCCGCGAGGGCCCGGTGGTAGGTGTCCACCTGCCAGGTTGCCCCGTTCACCCGCCGCCGGCAGCGCTCCTCGATGATGCCGAGGTAGTGGTCGCGGTCGGCGGGCTCGATGCCCCAGGCGTCCAGCCCTGCCGCGGCCATCGGCAGGAGCTCGTCCAGGACGAGCCGTACGGCGGGCACGGCCGCCAGGCCCGCGCCGCGGCCGCGCCGCGGCCACCGCAGGCGCGCGTCGATCCCGTACCGGCAGGCCGCGTCGAAGTTGGCCTCCGCCTCGGCGAACGGCAGCCGCGTCCACACCGGCCGCTGCTCGTCCGCGAGGGTCCGTACGAGCCCGTAGTAGAAGGCGGCGTTCGCGACGACGTCGGCGACGGTCGGGCCGGCCGGCAGGACGCGGTTCTCCACGCGCAGGTGGGGCACCCCGTCCACGACCCCGTAGACGGGCCGGTTCCAGCGGTACACGGTCCCGTTGTGCAGGACGAGTTCCTGCAGGCCCGGCACCCCGCCCTCGGCGAGGACCCGCAGCGGCTCCTCCGCGTCGCAGATGGGCAGCAGCGCCGGGAAGTAGCGGACGTTCTCCGCGAAGAGCTCGTGGACGGACTCCACCCACCGCTCCCCGAACCAGGTACGCGGCCGGACGCCCTGCGCCTGGAGCTCGGGCGGCCGGGTGTCGGTGGCCTGCGTGAACAGCGGCGGCCGCGACTCGCGCCACAGCTCGTGGCCGAAGAGGAACGGCGAGTTGGCGCCGACGGCTATCTGGACCGCGGTCGCGGCCTGCGCGGCG
Organism: Streptomyces toxytricini; assembly: GCF_014649915.1. Lineage (GTDB taxonomy): Bacteria > Actinomycetota > Actinomycetes > Streptomycetales > Streptomycetaceae > Streptomyces > Streptomyces toxytricini. Next base: position 134,718 of record NZ_BMTY01000022.1, read on the forward strand.
TTCCACACGTCCGCGAACCGGCCCGGCGTCACCTGCAGGTGCAGCTGGACGGAGGTGCAGGCCGCCTCCGGCACGATCGACCCAGTGCTCCAGACCAGGTGCTCCACCCCGTCGATGTCGAGGAGGAAGTCCTCCCCGCGCAGCATCAGGATCTGCTCGTTCAGCAGCGAGTAGCGGTCCACCGCGGAGAGGTTGGCGGTGACGAGGTCGGAGCGGGCGAGGGTGGGCAGGATGCCGATCATCACGACCCCGGCGTCCATGTCCGCCGCCTGCCGGTGCGCGTACCCGAGGCCCGCGCTCAGCTCCTCGGCGAGCTGGTCGAATACCCGGCCGCCGAGCCGGTGCGGGAGGACGTTCACCTCCAGGTTGAACATTCCCAGTTCCGTTTGGAAATCCTGGCTCGCAATGCGCTCGAGAACCTGCGCATTCACCATGCGCGGCATCCCGTCGGACCCCGCGAGATTCAGCTCGATCTCCAGTCCCATCATGTTCCTGGGACGGTCGAACCTCTTCTCCGCCAAGAGCCGCTCCAGCCCCTCCAGGCACTCGTGGAGCTTCCTCCGGTACCGCCGTCGATCGGACAGGTCGAATCCGCCCGCCACGACCTTCTCCCCCATCGGAGCGTCCCTCCTCGAGTGGGCGCCGCCCGGGTCCCGGGCGCACGTGTACGGTCGATGATGCCCCGGAGGCGTGATCGATAACGCGGCGGCGGCAGCCGGGCGGGAGGCGTGCGCCGGATTGGCCGAAGGGCGCCATGGCACATTCGCCTGGCAAGGCACTGTATGCAAATTCCGCATCGTCTTTGCCGGTTGCGGTTAATCGGCGCTTTCCAGCCGAGCCCCCGTCCGGTAACCTCCGAGGTCAGCGCGACGTGTTCGCGCGCAGGCGGCATGAATGCCATCTCAGTGGGACCGGTAAGCGCCTTGCCGGCAATAGCCCGGACGGCTAGCCGAAACACTGTGTGAACACATGTCGTATAAACTCCGCAAACGAGGCAGAGAGTTGGCGCGCGGCCATTGCCCCTCAGCCCCCCTCTGACCCCAGAATGCGACAGCGCCGTCCCCGCACCCCGCCCCGATCCACAGGTCTCCCAACCGAGAGGCGACCCACCATGCCGCTGCATGTCCCCCCGGCTCCCGCGCCCGCCCTGCGCAGCGTCCTCGCGGCACTCGGTTCCCCCGCAGCCGTCGCGGCGGGAACCCCCGCCCTGCGCGCCCAGCAGGGTCCGCTGACCGCCGAACTGCCGCTGCCCGTCCACGTGCTGGACCGGCTCGGCGTCTCCCAGCCGGGCACGCCGGCCCGCCCGCCGCGGACCCGGCTCGTCGGGTGGCGCTTCCTGATCCGCGGCGGCGACCGGCACATCGCCGCGGCGGACGTCCGGCTCACCGCGGACGGCTGGGCCTTCTCGCACTTCTTCGAGGGCCCGTACGTCGCCGCCACGGAACGGGCCCTGCGCCAGGCGGAGTCGCTGGGCAAGGGCTACCAGCCCCGGCTGCTGTCGGTGCCGGAGCTGTACATGCTGACGCTGTGGCTGCACGGGGCGGTCGGCGCCGACGCATCCTCGGGCCTGCCGGCCGCCTCCGACCTGCTGGTCCCGCTCGCGCCCGCCCCTCCGGGGATCGCCGCCTACCGGCCGCACCCGGTGTCGGAGCTGCTGCCGGTGATGATCCACCGGCTGACCCCGCCGGCCCCGCCCGTACGCCCCCCACTGGCCACTCCGGCCGCTCCGGCCGCCTGACGGAGCCGGCCCCGGCCCGTATGGCCCATTCGGCCTAGCCCAGCCGGGCCACCTGCGAACCATCCGGATTGACAGGGGAGTTGGGCTGAACCGCCCGCACGAGTGATGCGTCATCAATCTGTGAGGACAGCTCCCGGAAATCCCTGCGGACTCGAGTCCGTGGGGCAACACTGGGACCCTGACCGCATCTAGTCGTCGACAACGGGGGGCGGCCATGAACCAGGTATCGAGCCGCAGCACACAGACCACACCGCAGCGAAAGAACGCATCCATGTGCCAGCACCAGCCAGCGTGCCCGTCAGCCGACTCCGCCGACCGGGAGGCCGCCAAGCCCGTGGCGAACCACCCGGAGCAGGGCTGGAGCCTGCTGTGCAACGGCGTCCTGCTCTTCGAGGACACCGGTGAGCTGCTGCCGGACGGCCAGATCATCGCCCCGCACCGCCCGCTCGCGGCGGCGCAGGCCGCGGCCTAGCCGGAACGGCGCGGATCAGCACGGAACCGACGGTAGACGGCCGGCCCGGGAGCGTCGCTCCCGGGCCGGCCTTTGTGTCAGGTCCGCGCGACCCCGGGCCGGGGCCGCGCGGGCGGGTGCCTCAGTTGTCGTACTCGTCCAGCGGAGGGCAGGAGCAGACGAGGTTGCGGTCGCCGAAGGCGCCGTCGATGCGGCGCACCGGCGGCCAGTACTTCTCCGCGGCGGTGACGCCGCCGGGGAAGACGGCCTCGTCGCGGGTGTACGGGTGGTTCCACTCGCCGCCCAGCGCCGCCGCGGTGTGCGGGGCGTTGGCGAGCGGGTTGTCGCCGGCCGGCCACTCGCCGGAGGCGACCTTCTCGATCTCGGCGCGGATCGCGATCATGGCGTCGCAGAACCGGTCGATCTCGGCGAGGTCCTCGGACTCGGTCGGCTCGATCATCAGCGTGCCGGCCACCGGGAAGGACATGGTCGGCGCGTGGAAGCCGTAGTCGATCAGGCGCTTGGCGATGTCGTCGACGCTGACGCCGGTCGCCTTCGACAGCGGCCGCAGGTCGATGATGCACTCGTGCGCGACCAGGTTGCCCGGGCCGGTGTAGAGGACCGGGAAGTGCGGCTCCAGGCGCTTGGCGATGTAGTTCGCACCGAGCACCGCGACCTGCGTGGCCCGCTTGAGGCCCTCGCCGCCCATGAGGCGCACGTACGACCAGGAGATCGGCAGGATGCCGGCCGAGCCCCACGGGGCGGCCGAGATCGGGCCGACGCCCGTCTCGGGGCCGGCGGTGGGCTGCAGCGGGTGGTTCGGCAGGTAGGGGGCGAGGTGGGCGCGGACGCCGACCGGGCCGACGCCGGGGCCGCCGCCGCCGTGCGGGATGCAGAACGTCTTGTGCAGGTTCAGGTGCGAGACGTCGCCGCCGAAGTGGCCCGGCTTGGCGAGGCCGACGAGGGCGTTGAGGTTGGCGCCGTCGACGTAGACCTGGCCGCCGGCCTCGTGGACCTGGGCGCAGATGTCGGCGACGTGCTCCTCGAAGACGCCGTGCGTCGACGGGTAGGTGATCATCAGCACGGCGAGCTCGTCGCGGTACTGCTCGATCTTGGCGCGCAGGTCTTCGGTGTCGACCTCGCCGTCGTCGGCGGTCTTGACGACGACGACCTTCATGCCGGCCATCACGGCGCTGGCGGCGTTGGTGCCGTGCGCGGAGGAAGGGATGAGGCAGACCGTGCGCTGCTCGTCGCCGTTGGCGCGGTGGTAGGCGCGGACGGCGAGGAGCCCGGCGAGCTCGCCCTGGGAGCCGGCGTTCGGCTGGATGGAGACCTTGTCGTAGCCGGTGACCTCGGAGAGACGTTCCTCCAGCTCGCGGATGAGCGTGAGGTAGCCCTCGGCCTGCTCGACCGGGGCGAACGGGTGCAGCTGGCCGAACTCGGGCCAGGTCACCGGCTCCATCTCGGTGGTCGCGTTGAGCTTCATGGTGCAGGAGCCCAGCGGGATCATGCCGCGGTCCAGCGCGTAGTCCTTGTCGGCGAGCTTGCGCAGGTAGCGCAGCATCGCGGTCTCGGAGCGGTGCTGGTGGAAGACCGGGTGGGTCAGGTACGCGTCCGAGCGGAGCAGTTCCCCGGGCAGCGCGTCGGCGGTGGCGGCGTCGAGGGCCTCGATGTCCGCGGTGACGCCGAAGGCGGCCCAGACGGCCTCGACGTGGGCGCGCAGGGTGGTCTCGTCGCAGGACACGGAGACGTGGTCGGCGTCGGCCTGGAAGACGTTGACGCCGTGGCGGCGGGCGGCGGCGGCGACCTCGGCGGCCTTGCCGGGGACCCGCGCGGTGAGCGTGTCGAAGAAGGAGCCGTGGAGGAGCTCGACCCCGCCGGCCCGGAGGCCGGCGGCGAGCAGCGCCGCGTAGCGGTGGGTGCGGCGGGCGATCGTCCGCAGGCCCTCGGGGCCGTGGTAGACGGCGTACATGCCGGCCATGACGGCGAGCAGCACCTGTGCGGTGCAGATGTTGCTCGTGGCCTTCTCGCGGCGGATGTGCTGCTCGCGGGTCTGCAGCGCCAGGCGGTAGGCCTTGTTGCCGTCGGCGTCGACGGAGACGCCGACGAGGCGGCCGGGCAGCGAGCGGGCGTGCTTGTCCTGGACGGCCATGTAGCCGGCGTGGGGTCCGCCGAAGCCCATCGGGACGCCGAAGCGCTGCGTGGTGCCGACGGCGATGTCGGCGCCCAGCGAGCCGGGCGAGGCCAGCAGGGTCAGGGCGAGCAGGTCGGCGGCGACGGCGACGATCGCGCCGAGCTCGTGGGCCCGGTCGATGAGCGGCTTGATGTCGCGGACGGCGCCGGAGGCACCCGGGTACTGGAGCAGCACGCCGAAGACACCGCGCTCGGCGATCTCGGCGGGGATGCCCTCGGAGAGGTCGGCGACGACGACGTCGATGCCGATCGGCTCCGCACGGGTCTCGATGACCGCGATGGTCTGCGGCAGCGCGTCGGCGTCTACGAGGAAGACGCTGCCCTTGGCGCGGCCGACGCGGCGGGCGAGGGTCATGGCCTCGGCGGCCGCGGTGCCCTCGTCGAGGAGCGAGGCGCCGGAGGTCGGCAGGCCGGTCAGCTCGGCGACGACGGTCTGGAAGTTCAGGAGCGCCTCCAGGCGGCCCTGGGAGATCTCGGGCTGGTACGGGGTGTACGCCGTGTACCAGGCGGGGTTCTCCATGACGTTGCGCAGGATCACCGGCGGGGTGAACGTCCCGTAGTAGCCGAGGCCGATCATCGGGGCGAGGACCTCGTTGCGGGCGGCGAGGCTCCGCAGCTCGGCCAGCACCTCGGCCTCGGTCCGCGCCTCGGGGAGGTCCAGCGCGGCCGCGCTCTTGATCACATCCGGCACCGCGGCAGCGGTCAGTTCGTCCAGCGAGCCGAAGCCCACGTGGGCGAGCATCTTGGCCTGCGCCTCGGCGTCCGGGCCGATGTGGCGCTGCTCGAAGGGAATGCCTCGCTCCAGCTGGGAGAGCGGAATGCGGTTGGCGGTCATGTACGGAGGCCTCCTGGGTCGTACGACCTGCGAGGGGCACCACGGCGCGGGCGCCCGGACGGCCTCCCCCTCTGTCATCTCAACCTGAGAGCTTCACCGGGCCCCTGCGGACTGCTCCGCGGGGATCCGGCTTTCACCGTCGGTGAGGAGGGGGAACCGGCACGCGCCCGGGACCCGCTCCTGCTTTCCAGAGTGGCCTCGTCCGTGCGGTACGTATGCCTGAGAGATTCCGGGGAGGATTTGCTCCTTCGGCGCCTCCGTCGAGCTCGGTGGAGGACTCTCCCGCACAGGGTCGTCAGCCGATACCCAGCCTACCAGCGCGCTTCCCGGGCCTCCTTCGAGTGGCCCCCCACCCGGAAATGCCCTTTTGTTGTCATAGCGGAGACTTGCGACCTCGTGGAGGTGACCGTGCAGACCGACATCGACCCGCGCTCCCTGATCGGCCGCAAGGCGTTCGACCGCAACGGCGCGAAGATCGGCACCGTCGACGAGGTCTACCTCGACGACGCGACGGGCGTCCCCGAGTGGGCGGCCGTCCGGACCGGTTTGTTCAGCCGGGACGCTTTCGTCCCCCTGGAGCCGAGCGAGGTGGTCGACGACATCCTCCGGGTCCCCTTCGAGCGCTCCCTGATCAGGAACGCCCCCGACTTCGGCGTGGGTCGGCACCTCTCGCCCGAGCAGGAGCTCCAGCTGTACCACCACTACGGCTTGGACGTGACCCTGCCGTCGGAGATCGCGTTCCGGCGTGATGTCGGCCACCTGGCCCCCGGCGACCGGGACGAGGAGTAGCCCTTACGGGGTGCCCGGCCCGGATCCGGCCCCCTCGGCGGTCTCCGCGGAGGGGGCTTCGCCGTGCCCCACGAGGGGCAGCGGGTCGGCGGGGGCCAGGTCCGGGTCGTCGACGCGGAAGGTGCGGACCCGGCCCGGCGCGGATCCCGGCTGCTCGAAACGTACGGTCACGCGGCCGACGCCGCTGCCCTGCACCCAGCCCGGCCCGTACACGGCGTGCGAGACGTCGCTCCCGGCGGGCCAGTGCCGCTCGTGGGCGGGCTCGGCCGCCCGGTCCGCACCGGCGGCCCCAGGGCCCTCGGAAGCCGCTTCCGACCCTCCCGCCCCCTCGGCACCGGCGGCCGGCTGTACGGCCCCCTGCACACCGGGGCCGGCGCCCTCCGCCCCGGCCGCCGCGCCGGCGAGGGACTGCGCGAAGAGGTCCTCCTGGGTGTAGTCCGCCAGCCCGCTGACCCCGACGCCGAGCAGCCGCACCCCGCCGGTGGTGTCCACGCCCTCCAGCAGGCGCGCCGCCGCCTCCCGCACCACCGCCGGGTCGTCGGTGGGCCCGCGCAGCGTCTCGGAGCGCGTCAGCGTCGAGAAGTCGTACCGGCGCACCTTCAGCACGATCGTCCGCCCCGAGTGCCCGGATGCGCGCAGCCGCCCGACGCACCGGTCGGCGAGCCGCTGCACCTCCGTCCGGATCCGGACCCGGTCGTGCAGGTCCACGTCGAAGGTGTCCTCGACGGACACCGACTTCGCGTCGCGCTCGGCGACCACCGGACGGTCGTCCAGCCCCAGGGCCATCCGGTACAGGCCCACGCCGTGCGCACGCCCCACGAGCCGTACGAGCTCGTCCTCGCCGGCCTCGGCCAGCTCTCCGACCGTGGTGATCCCGGCCCGCCGCAGGTGCTCCCCGGTGGCCGGGCCGACCCCCGGCAGCGTGCGCACCGGCATCGGGGCGAGCAGCGCACGCTCGGTGCCCGGCTCGATCAGCAGCAGCCCGTCCGGCTTGGCCTCCTCCGAGGCCACCTTCGCCAGCATCTTGGAGCCGGCCAGCCCCACCGACCCGCTGAGGCCGGTCGCAGCCGCGATGTCCGCGCGCAGCCGCTCCCCCGCCGCCCGCGCGGAGGCGGCGTCCCAGGCGGTACCACCCGCCTCCAGGTCGACGAAGGCCTCGTCCAGGCTGAGCGGCTCCACCAGCGGCGACAGCTCCCGCAGCAGCCCCATGACGGTGTCGCTGACCGCCCGGTACAGGCTGAAGCGGGGCACCAGGTAGGCGCCGTTCGGGCAGAGGCGCCTGGCCTGCGCCGTCGGCATGGCCGAGTGGACCCCGAAGCGGCGCGCCTCGTACGAGGCGGTGGCGACGACCCCTCGGGGGCCGAGCCCGCCGACGATCACGGCCTTCCCGCGCAGGCTGGGCTTCGACGCCTGCTCCACGGAGGCGTAGAAGGCGTCCATGTCCAGGTGCAGGATGGTCGGCGCGGATCTCACGGCCCCGATGCTGCCCTATGCCTCTGACAAGGCGGCGGCCGGCGTGCGGCGGTCAGCCCGCCCGGTTGCGGCGCGCGGCCAGCTCGTCCGCGGGGTTGTGGCCGACGACGGTCTCGCCGGTGTCGACCCGCTCTCCGTGCAGCTGGGACAGCGCCTTCTCCACGTCGTGCCAGACGACGCCCACGGCGATGCCGAAGACGCCCCGGCCGCCCTGGAGCAGGCTGACGACCTGCTCGGGCGAGGTGCACTCGTAGACGGTGGCGCCGTCGCTCATGAGCGTCACGCGCTCGAGGTCGGAGAAGCCGCGCTCCCGCAGGTGCTGCACGGCGTTGCGGATGTTCTGCAGTGCCACGCCCGTGTCGAGGAACCGCTTCACGATCTTCAGGACGACGACATCGCGGAAGCTGTAGAGCCGCTGCGTCCCGGATCCGTACGCGGGCCGCACCGTCGGCTCCACCAGCCCGGTGCGGGCCCAGTAGTCGAGCTGCCGGTAGGTGATCCCGGCCGCCGCGCAGGCGGTCGGGCCGCGGTAGCCGACGACCTCGGCCGCCGGGGGCGCCGCCGGCGCGGTGCCCGGCGTGGTCTCCGGCTGACGGTGGGCGGAGCCCGCCGCACTGCCGTGGAGCGGGTACGGCCCAGCGTCACTCCGTGCGGGGATGCCCCCGGTCGTACCGTCGCCCGTGATCCTCACGCCGACCCTCCGTCCTTGCCTGCCCCCTCGAAGGTAGGCAGTCGCCCGGGGTGCGTCAACGATCGCCACACTCGGCACGCCGAGTGATAATCACCCTGAGAGTGGTTTCCCGTGCCCCAAGGCCGGGAATGAGTGCCCGAATGGGCTGCCGGCTCCCCGATTCAGGGAACCGCCCTTTCAGTGCGGCCCCGTGCCGAAGTCCTCCGGAGAGATCTGGTCGAGGAACTCGCGGAACTTCTCCACCTCGTCCTCCTGCTCGTCCGGAATGGCGATTCCGGCGTCGTCCAGCACGCCGTCGCTGCCGAAGATCGGCGTACCGGTCCGCAGGGCCAGCGCTATCGCGTCGGACGGGCGGGCACTGACCTCGACCCCGCTGGCGAAGACCAGCTCCGCGTAGAAGACGCCCTCCCGCAGATCCGTGATCCGGACCTCGGTGAGCTCCTCACCGAGCGCCTCCAGCACGTCCTTGAACAGGTCGTGCGTCAGCGGACGGGCGGGAGCCATCCCCTGCTGCGCGAAGGCGATCGCGGTCGCCTCCCCCGGTCCGATCCAGATGGGGAGGTACCGGTCGCCTCCCACTTCACGCAGGAGCACGATCGGTTGGTTCGAGGGCATTTCCACCCGGACACCCACAACGTCGAGCTCGTTCACACAGCAACCCTAGGACCTGCCCGGCAGGTTTGGGTAGTCGGGCCCGTCCGGTCAGTGCAGCCGCACCCCGAGGGCGCTCTGCACCAGGGCCTCGTGGAGCCGTACGGACAGCCCCGCCAGCTCCTTCACGGTGGCCTCCGCGTGCGCCCGGGTCTGCGGGTTGCGGTGGCGGCGCAGCGGTGCCACCACCTGCTCCACCAGGCCCGCCTCCCGGTCCGCGGCGGCCTTCAGCGCCCGCAGGTGCCTCGGCTCCAGCCCGAACCGCCCCAGGTCGGCGAGCAGGCGGGCCACCGTGAGCGCATCCTGGTCGAAGCCCCCGCCGGGGTCCTCGGCGAGCAGCCCGTACGCCTCCCAGGCGGCCAGCTGCTCCTCGTCCGCCTCGACGGCGGCCATCAGCTCGGCACGCCCCACGCGGGCGGGGGCCGCCGGCTCTGCGCCGGCGGCGGCCTGCGGCGGCGCCGCGTCCGCAGACTCCCCGTGGGCCGTGGGTGCGGGGATGCGGATCTGGTCGCCGCGGTCGATCGCGTCCAGCTGTTCGCGGATGACCTTCAGCGGCAGGTAGTGGTCGCGCTGGAGCCGCAGGACGCGGGCCAGCCGCTCCACGTCGGCCGTGCTGAACTTGCGGTATCCGGAGGGGGTGCGCCGGGGCTCGACGAGCCCCTCCGCCTCCAGGAAGCGGATCTTCGAGATGGTGACTTCGGGGAACTCGTCCCGCAGCATCGTGATCACCGAGCCGATGCTCACGAGCCGGTCGGCCTGGCCTGCGGAGCCGTTCGCGGCACCGCCCGTCGGAGTGCGCAGCATGGAACCTTCCCTGGGGATCCCCGGAGCGCCGTCCGGGGGCGGCGGGTGCCGGCCCCGGACGGCGCCAGGGGGTGTCAGGCGCCCCGCAGGCTCGCGTAGAAGACCAGCCGGTACTTGCCGATCTGGACCTCGTCGCCGTTGTGCAGCGGCACCGAGTCGATGGGCTCGCGGTTGACGTACGTGCCGTTGAGGCTGCCGACGTCGGCGACGGTGAAACCGCCGTCCTGGCTCCTGCGGAACTCGACATGCCGCCGGGAGACCGTGACGTCGTCCAGGAAGATGTCGCTCTGCGGGTGCCGGCCCGCCGTGGTCAGCTCACCGTCCAGCAGGAAGCGGCTCCCGGAGTTGGGGCCCCGCCGCACGATGAGCAGCGCGGAACCCGGCGGCAGCGCTTCCACCGCGGCCTGGGCCTCGGGGGACAGCGACGACGACACGTGCTGTTGTCCCGACACCTCGGCCTCGTAGGCCTCGAGGCCCGAGATGGAGATCGTGGACGTGGTCTCCGAGGCGCGCTCCGGCGTCAGACCCGCCCGCAGCGGCGCCCCGCAGTTGGAGCAGAACCGGCTGGCCGCATCGCTGCGGTGCCCGCACCTGCTGCAGACCTGCTCGGCCGACATGGACGGCTCCTCGTGCCGCGGCTGCCCCGCGGAGGCGTTGGTGGCATACGGGTCGGGAGCAAACCCTCCACCCGTACTCGAGGTTGATGCGTCACCGAAACCTATGCGGGCGGTACCGGCAGGGTCAACAGACGACGCGCCGGGCGCGCCCGGAACCTCGCCCGCGCCCGCGACCTCGTCACGGAAGAGCGGCCGGTCCGCCGGCGCCTGCGCCTCCCCCCGGCCCGCGCGGTGCTGCGCCGCACCGTCTTCCTCGCGCTTCTTCTTTCCGAACAACTTCTCAAACAACTTCACGGGCGATTCCCCTTGAACGAAACAGACCCGCCCGTGGGGCAGGACGAACTCCGAATGCACACACCTGCCGACCCGGACATCCTCACAACGTCCGCAACCACCAGACAGTTTCCACCACGCACCACGAGTTCGGTGCGCCGACCCCCCGCAGGCGGAAGCCCGCGTGAGCCGTCGGCCCCCCGTCCTGCGTCACGACGATGACGACCGAGCGTAGTCAGGCTGCTTCGCAGCCCGCAAGGCATCCACAACGATCTTCGCCGACCGTGTGACGGCCACGGTGGCTTGTTCCTTTTCCAGCGTCTGCACGACCCCGCCCGGGATGTTGAGCGCCGGTTCGAGGTCCTGGGGCTTGCCGATGACCTTGAACTCGTAGGGTTGTGCGATCTTCTTACCGTCGATGGCGATCCCCCCGCCCTCGTCCGAGAAGTACGAGCCCGCGACGACCCTCACCCCGTTGATCTGGATCGCCTCGGCGCCGGCCGCCCGCAGCTCCTGGAGGGTGTCCAGCAGCTGGTCGGACTGGACCTGGCCCTTCGGGTCGGTGATCCGCAGGGTGATGCCGGGGCCCTGCGCCGCCACCGTACCGGCCAGGATGCCCAGTTGGCGCTCCTTCTCCACCGTCTGCCGACGCGCCTCCTCGGCCTGGTTGGAGCTGTTCTCGAGCTCGCGCCGCTGGTCTTCCAGCTGCTGCTTCTCGTCCTCCAGGCGCTGCGTCCGCCCGTCGAGCTCGTCGAGGATCCGGACGAGGTCCTCCTGCCGGGCGCCGCGCAGCGCACCGGAGTCGCTGTTGGAGCGCACCTGGATGGCCAGTCCGAGGCCGAGGACGAACAGCAGCAGGGCCACGATCAGTTGGGCCCGGCTGAACCGCGGCGGCCACAGCCCGGCCGCGAGCCGCTGTCGGCCCGCCCCGTCGGGGCCGCCTGACCGCCCGGCGCCGGCCGGCTGCGCAGGGGTTTCCGGCTGCCCGGGCGTCTCCGGTGGTGCGGGGGCCGTGTCGCGGGGCTGCGGGGCCGGCTCGTCCTGCTTCGGCGGGAGGGGGGCCTTCGGCTCCTCGGGCGGGGTGTCGTTCGTGCTCATCGGCCTCACGCCCGGAAGACGTGGCGGCGGATGGCCGCGGCGTTGGAGAAGATGCGGATGCCGAGGACGACGACCACGCCGGTGGACAGCTGCGAGCCGACGCCCAGCTTGTCGCCGAGGAAGACGATGAGCGCGGCGACGACCACGTTCGACAGGAACGACACCACGAAGACCTTGTCGTCGAAGATCCCGTCCAGCATCGCGCGGAGGCCGCCGAACACCGCGTCGAGCGCCGCGACGACGGCGATCGGCAGATACGGCTCGACGACGGCCGGCACTTCGGGCCGGACCAGCAGTCCGACCACCACTCCGGCCAGCAGGCCCAGTACCGCGATCACGATGCACCCTTCTTCGGCTCTTCTGCTGCTGTGGCTGTCCGTACGGTCAGGCTGGACGCGGCGGGCAGCCGTACCTCGTCCGCGGGGGACATCGTGTACCGGATGCCGTAGCTCTCCTGGAGCACGCGCAGGTACTGGCCGTCCACGGAGTCCTGGAACGCGGCCGGGAGCCGCTTCTTGTCGCCCACCGCGAGCACCTCGTACGGCGGGACCAGTGGCCGGTTGTCGACCAGTATCGCGTCGCCGGCCGCGCGGATCGCCGACAGGGCGGTCAGCCGCTGCCCGTTGATGGAGACGGCTTCGGCTCCGGCCTGCCAGAGCCCGTTTACGATCCGCTGCATGTCGCGGTCCCGCAGCCGGCCGGTGTCGGAGAACCCGCTGTTCTCGCGCGGCTTGCCCCCGGCCGCGGAGGAGGATCCCTTGGCGTCGTCGACGGTGAGCTTGAGCCCGGGTCCGCGGACTTCGGTGGCGCCGGAGAGCAGGGCCGTCCGCTGCCCCTGGTCGCCGCCGTGCTGCTTGAGCGCCTCGCGCTGCCGTCCGGCGACGGCGCCCCGCAGCCGCTCGATGTCGCGTTCGAGGCCGTCGGCCCGGTCGTCCGCGCGGTGGACGCGGTCGATGAGCTCCTGGCGCTCCTTGGCGAGGACGGGCGCGGACATCTGGGTGCGGGCCGCGCCGAGCGTGACGACCGCGGCCGTGAGCACGAGTCCGGCGGCCAGTACGAGCTTGGCCTTGACGGTGCGGGGCAGGCCGGCGGTGCCGTCCGCCCGGCGGCGGGCCGCCGCCTCCGCGTAGCCCTCGTCGAGGCTGTGGTCCATCACGTGCGTCAGCAGCGACATGGACGCGTCCGGGCGCGCGGGCGGTACCGGCGCCGGTCCGCGGTGGGGTGGCGGCTGCGACATGCCGCTCATCGTCGCACGTCGGCGGCGCCGGTACCGAATGCGCCCGACGGGTGGACGTGCGGCCCGGCCCGCCGCGGCGGCGTTGCCGCTGCGGCGGGCCGGGCCGGTGGTCCGGGCCGGGTGGTCCGGTCAGCGTCCGGCGCCGTCGACCACGTCCGCCCATTCGTCGAGCAGGGCCTGGGCGGAGGCGTCGTCGGGCCCTTCCGCCCACAGGTGTGTGACGGCTTCGGCCGGGTCGGGCAGGACGAGCGCCCACCGGCCGTCGGCCTCGACGACCCGCACGCCGTCCGTGGTGTCCACCTGGCGGTCTCCGGCCGCCTCGACGACGCGCCTCATGACGAGCCCCTTGACGGCCCAGGGGGTGGGCACGTCGCGCTTGAGGACGTGGGCTCGCGGTATCCGCGCGTCGATCTGGCTCAGGGTGAGCTGCGTCCGCGCGACCAACCCGATGAGCTGCACGAACGCGGCCGATCCGTCGAAGACGCTGCTGAACTCGGGGACGATGTACCCGCCCCGGCCGTCCCCGCCGAAGATCGTGTTCTCGGCCCGGCCGACGCGCGTCAGGTCGTCGGGCGAGGTCGTCGTCCATTCCACCTGGGTGCCGTGGTAGGCGGCGACCTGTTCGGCGATGCGCGTGGTGGTGACGGGCAGCGCCACCTTGCCGCTGCGCTTCTCGGCGGCGACGAGGTCGAGGAGGACGAGCAGGGCCCGGTCGTCCTCGATGATCCGGCCGCGTTCGTCGACGAGGGAGATCCGCTCGCCGACGGGGTCGAACCGGACACCGAAGGCGGCCCGCGCGGAGGCGACGATCTCGCCGAGCCGGACGAGTCCGGCCCTGCGGGATTCGGGGGTTTCCGTCGGCCGGGATTCGTCGAGGCCGGGGTTGATGGTGAGGGCGTCCACTTCGAGCCGGCCCAGCAGGCTGGGCAGGACGAGGCCGGCGCTGCCGTTGGACGCGTCGATGACGACCTTGAGTCCGGAGTCGGCGATGCCGGTGGTGTCGACGCGCCGCAGCAGGGATCCGGTGTAGGAGTCGAAGATGCTGGACGGGAACTGGAGGTCGCCGATCTCGCCGGGGAAGGCGCGCCGGTATTCCTGGCGGGCGAAGACCCGGTCGAGTTTGCGCTGCTGGGCCTGGGAGAGGTCCGCTCCGCGCTCGTCGAGGAACATGATGTCGACGGAGTCGGGGACACCGGGCGAGGTCCGCAGCATGATCCCGCCGGCGCTGCCGCGGGCGGTCTGCTGCCGTGCGACCGGCAGCGGCACGTTCTCCAGGTCGCGGACGTCGATGGCGCTGGCCTGGAGTGCGGAGATCACTGCCCGTTTGAGCGCGCGGGCGCCGCGCGAGTGGTCACGGGCGGTGGTGACGATCGCGCCCTTCTTGAGGGTCGTCGCGTACGCGCCGGCGAGTCGGACGACGAGTTCGGGGGTGATCTCGACGTTGAGGATGCCGCTGACGCCACGGGCCCCGAAGAGGTGGGCCTGCCCGCGCGACTCCCAGATGACGGAGGTGTTGACGAAGGCGCCGGCCTCGATCGTCTTGAAGGGGTAGACGCGGACGTTGCCCTGGACGATGGATTCCTCGCCGACGAGGCATTCGTCGCCGATGACGGCGCCGTCTTCGATCCGGGCGGCCCGCATGATGTCGGTGTTCTTGCCGACGACGCAGCCGCGCAGGTTGCTGTGGGGGCCGATGTAGACGTTGTCGTGGACGACGGTCTTGTGCAGGAAGGCGCCGCTCTTGACGACGACGTTGGATCCGACGACCGTGTGCTCGCGGATCTCGGCCCCGGCTTCGACCTTGGCGTAGTCGCCGATGTAGAGCGGGCCGCGCAGGACGGCGTCGGGGCTGACTTCGGCTCCTTCGGCGATCCACACGCCGGGCGAGATCTCGAAGCCGTCCATGTCGATCTGGACCTTGCCTTCGAGGACGTCGGCCTGGGCCTTGACGTAGCTCTCGTGGGTGCCGACGTCCTCCCAGTAGCCCTCGGCCACGTAGCCGTAGATGGGCCGGCCTTCCTTCATCAGCTGCGGGAAGACGTCGCCGGACCAGTCGACGGGGACGTCGGCTTCGACGTAGTCGAAGACCTCCGGCTCCATGACGTAGATGCCGGTGTTGACGGTGTCGGAGAACACCTGCCCCCAGGTCGGCTTCTCCAGGAAGCGCTCGACCTTTCCCTCCTCGTCGACGATGGTGATGCCGAATTCGAGGGGGTTGGGCACCCGGGTCAGGCACACCGTGACGAGTGCGCCTTTCTCCTTGTGGAAGCGGATGAGGTCGGTGAGGTCGAAGTCGGTGAGGGCGTCCCCGGAAATGACGAGGAATGCGTCGTCCTTCAGCGCCTCCTCGGCGTTCTTCACGCTGCCGGCGGTGCCGAGTGGCTTCTCCTCATTGGCATAGGTGAGCTCCATTCCGAGCTCTTCGCCGTCACCGAAGTAGTTCTTGACGAGCGACGCCAGGAACTGGACGGTGACCACGGTTTCGTTCAGCCCATGCCGCTTGAGCAGCCTGAGCACATGCTCCATGATCGGCCGGTTGGCCACCGGCAGGAGCGGCTTCGGCATGCTCGAGGTCATCGGGCGAAGGCGTGTGCCTTCGCCGCCGGCCATCACGACGGCCTTCATGTCGGAAGGGTCCTCCTCGGGAGACGACGTTCCAACCGGTCTCGTCCCTCCCGTACGGCTGCGTCGCGACCGTCCGCGTCGCGGCCTGCGCGGGGGGATTCAATCGGCCGTGGTGTCCGCCTTGACGATCCGGCGGACCTGCACCACGTAAAGGATTCCTGCCCACCAATAGAGGGTTGTACCCCATCCGGCGAACGCCCATCCGAAAACTGCCCCCATCCAGGCCAACCAGCCCGTGCCGTCACTGAGGAGGAGGAGCGGGAAGGCGTACATGAGGTTGAACGTCGCGGCCTTGCCGAGGAAGTTGACCTGGGGCGGCGGATAGCCGTGCCGGCGCAGGACGCCGACCATCACGAGCAGCACGAGGTCGCGGGCCAGCAGGGCTGCGGTGAGCCACAGCGGCAGGATGTCCCGATAGGTCAGTCCGAAGAGCGTGGAGAGGATGTACAGGCGGTCCGCGGCCGGATCCAGGAGCCGGCCGAGGCTGCTGATCTGATTCCACCGGCGCGCGAGCTTCCCGTCGAGGTAGTCCGTGATGCCGCTCAGCATGAGCACGACCAGCGCCCAGAGGTCGTACTCTGCCAGGATCAGCCAGAGGAACAGCGGCACGCCGGCGAGCCGAGCCATGCTCAGGATGTTCGGAATGGTGAAAATTCGGTCCGTCTGAACCCGAGTCTCCTGGACCTCCACCCGGGGGCCTCCACTGTTGCCGTTGAACGTACGAACGATGCCACCCGACCCTACAGGAATCGGCACTGCCCGCTGAACGCAGGAAAGCCCCGCACCAGAGCTGGTGCGGGGCTAACCCACAATGATTGTTCGGCGGCGTCCTACTCTCCCAC
>NZ_BMTY01000023.1:0-147362 GCF_014649915.1 Streptomyces toxytricini
CTTTTCGGCGGTCGGGAGGCTGTGGCCGCACGAAAGGACGACCAGAGCATCATCCGGAGACGGAAGCGCCCCAGATCGCTACGTGGCCCGGGTTTGCTCGGCGTCTGGTGGCCGTCCGGGGCCGGGCGGCGCGTCAGATCGCTACAGGGGCGCCGCCGGTTCGGCGGCTGACCGCCGGGTTGCAGGTGTGGGCAGCGCTGACGCTGCCTGGCTGCTTGCCGTCTGTAGCCGAGATGGTAGGAGAGGGCAGCAAGGTGGGGCGCTTCGCGCCCCGACGGCCTTGAGCCGCCGAAAGCAACGATTCAAGCAGCGAGTGGGCGCTTCGCGGCCCACCACCGCGGCGGTCAGGCGCCGAGACGTGACGAGCACGGGGCAAACCGGGGCGCTTCGCCGCCTTTGCCGGCGGTCGGGCTCGGAGCAGACCGGCAGATGTTGCAGTCTGACGCGCCTGCTCGCCCCGGATGGCGACGGGTCGCCGAGAGGACCGACGCGCGCGGCAATCCCACGTGCGTCCTCGCTCGGGACGGCGGCCAGGCGCCGAGCAGGTCGGCTTGTGTAGCGGTCTGACGCGCCTTTCCGCCCGGACGGCGGTCAGGCGCCGGCCAGGCCCGCATATGTAGCGATCTGACGCGCCCCCGCCACTGGCGGCCGCCAGGCGCCGGCCGAGGTCAGGCACGAAGCGATCTGGGGCGGGGTGTCTTCGGATGATGGTCTGGGCGGCGGTTGGTGCTGCCACGGCTGGCCGGATACGGATTGCAGCCTCGCTGTGGCCTTGGGGGACAGGGCGGGCGGGATGGGTCGGCGCGGCTCTGGCGGGGGTCTGGGCATCGAGGTCCCCCCTGCCATTCCCCCTGGGGCTTCCCGGCAGTCTTTCGGCATTCCGGGGTGGGTCGTTCTGTCAAGGGTGGCCGTCAGGCCATCGCGAAGCGACGCGACCGCAGGGAGCGCCCTTGACAGGGCGGCCCGCACCGGAAGGACGATGGGACTGACGGGCAGCCCCAGGGCCACGTCCCGACCCCGGCTCCGGTCCTCCCGCTCGCCGTATTCCGATGTTGCAATCCGTCCCGGCTGCGGGCTCCCGCCGCCCCGCCGCCCCGCCGCCCCGCCGCCCCGACGCCGTGGCCGGTCCCGCCCCCGGGCCTCCCGCCCACCCCGCCGCCTCGCGCCTTACCCCGCCCCGTCGCCCTCCGCCGCCCCCGGCCGCGGTTCTGCCAGGCGGGTCACCGCGTCCACCACCGCCGCGCGGTGGGCCGGGGTGGGGGGTTCGGTTGCCGTGGTGAACCAGGCCTGGGCCAGGGCGATGACCAGAGTCAGGATGTCCGATGCATCGTGCGTGGGGTCCACGCGGCCCGACCGCTGGGCCTCCTTCAGGGCCGTGTTCTTGCGTGCGTACGCCTCGGCTTCCGGGGGCGTCGCCGTGGGGCGCTCCAGGCGCTTCCACATCACCAGGCGCATCAGGCGGGGGTCCGCCGTGAGGTGGTCGAAGACCGCCCCGGCGTAGGCGGGCAGGTTCTCCGGGTCGAAGGGGACGGATTCCGCGCCCTGCTCCATGGCCTCCTGCAGGACCTGGTCGAAGAGCTGCTCTTTGTTGCCGTAGTAGACGTAGATCATCCGCTTGTTCGCCCCGGCCGTGTCGGCGATGCGGTCGACCCGGGCGCCGGCGATACCGTACTCGGCGAACTCGTCGAAGGCGGCCGCGAGGATGCGGGCCTTCGTTGCGCTGGAATCACGTGCCATGACGTCCAGGCTAGCAAGTAACTATCCAGTTATTGACAACCACTGGAACGGCCGTGCATGGTGAGTAGGTAACTGGTTAGTTATGCATGGCCCCCCGCCCCACCCCCTCAGGAGCACCCCATGGAAATGCGCGCACTCGGAACCCAGGGCCTTCGTGTCGGAGCCGAAGGCCTCGGCTGTATGGGCATGAGCGCCTACTACGGCGCCACGGACGAGGCCGAGTCCCTCGCCACCATCCACCGAGCCCTCGAACTCGGCGTCACCATGCTCGACACCGCCGAGACGTACGGCCCCTTCATCAACGAGCAGCTCCTCGCCAAGGCCGTCGCCGGCCGCCGCGAGCAGGTCGTCATCGCCACCAAGACCGGCATCGAGATCGCCGATGACGGCACCCGCGGCGGCCACAACGGCGGACGCGAGTACATCCACCGCGCTGCCGAGCGGTCCCTGCGCCACCTCGGCACCGACTACATCGACCTGTACTACCTGCACCGCGTCGACCCCGCCGTCCCGATCGAGGAGAGCATCGGCGCCATGGCGGAGCTCGTCACCGCCGGCAAGGTCCGCTACCTCGGCATCAGCGAGGCCGCGGCGGCCACCATCCGCCGCGCGCACGCCGTCCACCCGCTGACCGCCGTGCAGACCGAGTACTCGCTCTTCGAGCGCGGCCTGGAGGAGAACGGCGTACGGGACGCCCTCGACGAGCTCGGCATCGGCCTCGTCGCCTACTCCCCGCTCGGCCGCGGCTTCCTCTCCGGCGCGATCACCAGCCCCGACGACTTCGCCGAGGACGACTTCCGCCGTACCGACCCGCGCTTCCAGGGCGAGAACTTCCGCCGCAACCTCGCCGTCGTCGAGGAGGTGAAGCGACTGGCCGACGCCAAGTCGGTCACCCCGTCCCAGCTGGCCCTGGCATGGGTCCTCAGGCAGGGCGCGGTGCCGATCCCCGGGACGAAGCGCCGCCGCTACCTGGAGGAGAACATCGCCGCGACCGGCGTGACCATCACGGACGAGGACATCGCGGCCATCGAGGCAGTCGCACCCCGGGGCATCGCCTCCGGCGACCGGTACGCGCCGGAGCTGATGGCCAACCTGGACGGCTGACCCGCCGGGAGCAGGAGCACCCGTGGACCATGGCGGAATTAAATCGGGTGCCCCGCCCCCTGCCGCTCCCTAGACTCGCACCGCGCGCCGCATTCGAACAACCCGGCGCATCCGCCGCCGTGTTGGCGGTTCGCACGTCGCCGAGCAGAGAAGGGGAACAGACCATGTGCCGTCGGCGCACCGTCGTTTTCGTTCTCCCGTCCCGGTACGACGTGATCCCGGTGTCCCGGGCCGCGCGGTGTCCGCTGCGCGGCCGACACCGCACGTCCTGACGCACTTCCGGTCCGGCGGGGCCGCCAGGCCCGCCGGGCCGGGGCCCAGCCCCGGCCCGGTCCGCCCTCCGCCCCACCCCACCCTGCCCCGCCCCGCTGCGGCGCGGCCGTTCGCGGCTCGGCGGGTGTGTCGCCTGAGTGGAGCCGGAATCGGAAGCGGAACCGGATGCCGATCGGCATCCGGAGCCGCATCCCGCCATGCGTCAGGGAATCGCGCAGCCCAAGCAGCCGCACCATCCGAAAGGCCGGGCCATGCGCACCAGCCGGCGTTCCCTCGCCACCACCACCGCCACCACCCGCACCGCCACCGCCCGTCCCGCCCTTGCCGCCGTCCGCAACATCGGCATCCTCGCCCACGTCGACGCGGGCAAGACGACGGTCACCGAGCGGATCCTGTTCGCCACCGGCGCCGTCCACAAGCGCGGCGAGGTGCACCAGGGCACCACCGTCACCGATTACGACGCGCAGGAGCGCGACCGCGGGATCACCATCTTCGCCGCGGCCGTCAGCTGCTCCTGGGCGGGCCACCGCATCAACCTCATCGACACGCCCGGCCACGTCGACTTCGCCGACGAGGTCGAGCGCTCCCTGCGCGTCCTCGACGGGGCGGTCGCCGTCTTCGACGCCGTCGCCGGCGTCGAGCCGCAGAGCGAGTCGGTGTGGCGCCAGGCGGACCGGCACGGCGTCCCGCGGATCGCGTTCGTCAACAAGATGGACCGGGCGGGCGCCGACCTCGACACGGCGGCACGGTCGCTGCGCGACCGGCTCGGCGCCGTCCCGCTCGTGGCGCAGCTGCCGATCGGGCGGGAGGACGGCTTCGCCGGCATCGTCGACCTGGTCCGCATGCGCGCCCTGCTCTGGCCCCCCGGCTCCGACACCTGCCGGACGCTCGCGGAGGCCGAGTGGGACGCCGAGGGCGGGCCCGGCCTGCGCGCCGAGGCCCTCCGCCGCCGGCGTCTGCTGGAGGAGGCCGTTGCGGAACTCGATCCGGAAGCCCTGGAGGAGTTCTGCGCCACCGGCACCCTGAGCGACGGGGCCCTCGCCCGGGCCCTGCGGACGGCGACCCTCGACGGCTCCGGCACGGTCGTCCTGTGCGGGTCCGCCTACCGCAACCGCGGGGTGGAGCCGCTCCTCGACGCCGTCGCCGCCTACCTGCCGTCGCCCGACGACATGCCGCCCGTGCGGGGCACCGCCGCGGACGGCGCCGACCAGGAGCGCCACCCCGACGCCGGCGGGCCGGTCGCCGCGCTCGCCTTCAAGGTCTCGGTGACCGCCACCGGCCGCCTCACCTTCGTACGCATCTACTCCGGCACCCTGAGGAAGGGGGACACCGTGCTGGACACGAGTACCGGCCGCACCGAGCGCGTCGCGCGCATCCTGCGCGTCCAGGCCGACCGGCACACGGAGTTGGACGAGGCGCGCGCCGGCGACATCGTCGCCGTCGTCGGGCCGAAGGCCGCCCGCGCCGGCACCACGCTGTGCGCGCCGCAGGCACCGCTGCTCCTCGAACCTCCCGTCGTCGCCGACCCGGTGGTGTCCGTCGCCGTCGAGGCGCGCCGCAGCACCGACACCGGCCGCCTGGCGGCCGCGCTGGCCCGGCTGGCGGAGGAGGACCCGTCGCTGCGCGTGCGCAGCGACGCCGAGACCGGCCAGACCGTGCTGTCCGGGATGGGCGAACTCCACCTGGAGGTCGCGGTGGAGAAGATCCGCCGCGACCACGGTCTCGACCCCGCCGTGGGCCGGCCGCAGGTGTCGTACCGGGAGACCGTCCTGAGCGGCGTGACGGGCCTCGTGCACCGGCACGTCAAACAGGACGGCGGGGCGGGCCAGTTCGCGCACCTCGTCATCGACGTCGAGCCGCTGGACGGTGCGGCCGCCGGACCCGAGACGGCCTTCGAGTTCCGCTCGACGGTCGTCGGCGGGCGGGTGCCGCAGGAGTACGTGCGCGCCGTCGAGGCCGGCTGCCGGGACGCGCTCGCCGACGGGCCGCTGGGCGGCCACCCGGTGACGGGCCTGCGGGTAACCCTCACCGACGGGGCGACGCACTCCAAGGACTCCTCGGAGATGGCGTTCCGCACCGCCGGGCGGGCCGCGCTGCGGGCGGCGCTGCGGCAGTGCGCGATGGGGCTGCTGGAACCGGTGGCCGAGGTCGTGGCCACCGTCCCGGACGAGGCCGTCGGCACGGTCCTCGGCGACCTCGCATCGCGCCGCGGCCGGGTGTCCGGATCCGAGAGCCGGTCCGGGACCACGGCGGTCACGGCCGTGGTGCCGCTGGCGGAGCTGTTCGGGTACGCGTCCCGGCTGCGCGGGCGGACCCAGGGCCGCGGCACCTTCACGACCCGGCCGGCCGGGCTCGCCCCGGTGCCGGAGACGGTCGCGGCTCAGGTCCTGGCCGGCTGACGGGCCGCTTCTCGGCCCCCGCCGCCGTGCACGGGCGCGGCGGCGGGGAGCCGCGGGCCGGGGGGCCGAGGGCGGGGAGCCGCGGGCCGGCGCCGAGGGTCCGGGCCGGGGCCAGGTGCCGAGGTCCGGGCCGGGGGCCGGGGGCCCAAGCCGGGGCCGGTGCTCGGGGTACCGCGCAGCCCCCGCGGCGGCGTCCCCGCAGCCGGGGCGCGGCGTGCCGTTCCGGTGGGGGTACGTGATCCTGGTGGCATGGGCTCCGCCGGTGTCCCCCGCAAGCGGATCGCCGCGCGCTACGCCGCGGCCGCCCGCAGGTCGGGCCGGGTCACCCTCGCCGCCGGGGCCGGCTTCTACCTGTTCCTGTACGGCTTCGAAGCGACGGTGGCGGCCACGTACGCCCTGTTCGCGGCGGTGTCGATGGCCGGGCTGTCCCGGATCCCGGGCACGGGGCGGCAGCGTGCCGCGGTGCTGGTGCGGCTGGTGCCGGCGTGCTGGCTGCTGGTGGCCGTCGGCACGTACCTGGCGGTGCGTACGTGGACCGCCGTGGCCGGCATGCTCGTCATCGGCTTCGCGCTCGCCTTCGTCGCGGCCGGCGGCCCCCGCGCCGCGGGCGCGGCGCCGGGCCTGCAGCTGCTGTACATCCTGCCGTCGTTCCCGCCCTACGATCCGGGCTCGCTCGACGAGCGGCTCGTCGGCACCACCGCCGGCCTGCTGCTCCTGATCCTCGCCGAGGCGTGCCTCTTCCCCGATCCGCCGACCGTCCCCTACCGGGAGCTCGCCGCCCGCGCCGCCGACACCGCGCAGGCGTGCCTCCGCGAGCTCGCCGCCCCGCCCTGGCGGCTCACGGAGCAGCGCGCGCGGGACGCGGAGGCGGCGATCGGCTCGCTGCGGCCCATGAACGTCGCGGAGGCCGACCGGCCCGCCGGGCCTGGCGTCCACGAGCGGGCCCTGTCGCAGACCGGGCTGTCGGCGCGGACCCTGCTCGCCCGGCTCGTCCGGCTGCCCGAGCCGCCGGGCGGGACGGGGCCGGCGCAGCCCGGCCGGGAGATGCTGGAGGCCGTGCGGCGGACCGCCGAGGAGACCGCGGCGTGCCTGCGGGGCGCCGCGCCGGCGACCGGCGCCCGGGAGGGGCTGGCGCGGGCCCGCGCCGCGCTGGTGGACACGCACCCCGAACCGGCCGCGGCCGGTCCGGCACCGGGGGCCCCGCACCCGCCGGAGCGGGTGGCGGTGCTGCGCTGGTACGCGGGCCTCATCGAGGCGGCCGACGCCGCGCTTGCCATGTCCACGGCCGCCGCGATCTCCGTACGCGGCCGGGCCGCCGCCCCCGACCCGCCGCCGATGCGCTTCTGGTACGCCCGCATGCGAGCTCCCCGGCTGTGGTGGATGCGGCTGGAGGGTCACGCGGGGCGCCGCTCGGTGTTCTTCCAGAACGCGGTCCGGATCAGCCTCGCCCTGGCCGCCGCCCGCACGGTCGCCGGACTGGACACCCTCCCGCACGGCTTCTGGGCCACCCTCGCGGCCCTGACGCTGACCCGGACGACGGTCCGCGAGACCCGGACGACGGTCCGGCTCGCCCTGACCGGCACGCTCGCGGGGGCGCTCCTGGCCGCCGTGCTGCTGGCCGCCGTCGGGACCGACACCACCGTGTACGCGATCGCCCTGGCGCCCGTCATGCTGCTGACCTTCACACTCGGGCCGGTCAAGGGCGTCGGGTGGGCGCAGGCGATGTTCACGGTGACCATCGCCCTGGTGTTCGCGCAGCTCGCCCCGGCTACCTGGCAGCTCGCGGAGCTGCGGCTGGTGGACGTGCTGATCGGCAGCGCGATCGGCGCGGTGTTCGGGCTGCTCGCGTGGCCGCGCGGCGCGCACGAGGAGCTCCAGCGCTCGGCGGCCGTGCTGATGCGCGGGGCGGCGGAGATCGTCGTGGCGACGACTGCCGCGGTCGCCGGGGGCGGCGTACGTGAGGTGCAGCCGGCGGTGCCGGGGCACCGCTCGCTGCGGCACTCGCTGATTCTCGCCGAATCGGCGTTCGCCCAGTACCAGAGCGAGCCGGAGGGGTCGTACGGGCACCGGGGCCACGCCGGGCAGCCGGGCGGGGCGGGCCGGTCCGGCCCCGTACCGGAGCCGGACTGGCAGGCCACCGTCATGGCCGGGCACCACACCCTGTGGGGGTCGGACCGGCTGATGGAGCCCCCGCAGCCGCAGCCCGGGCCGGTCACCGTGCCCCCGCTCGGCCCCGATGCGGCCGCGGCCGTGACCCGGCTGGGCGACCGGGTCGCCGGCCGCATGCTGCTGGTGTCGGCGGCGCTCGACCCGGGCGGCGACACCCCGGCCGCACCGGTCGCACTGCGGGATCCGGCGTTCGACGGCTTCGCCGCCCAGCCGGACGGAGCGCCGCGCCTCTACTACATGACGGTGTTCTGGCTGGACTCCCTGATCACCGACCTCGAACACATCACGGGAACCGCCCGGAACTGACCCGCCCGGGGCGCGGGCGTGCGGTGGGCCGGGCGATACTTCGCTCCTCGACCTCCCCCGAAAGGCGGCGCCCGCATGCCGGACCCGACCGACCCGACCGACCCGGCCGTGCCGACCGACCTGACCGACCCGACCGTGCCGACCGGCCCGAACACCCCGCCCCCCAGCCCGCCGGCCGCTCCCCGGGAGGCGGCCGCCGAGCGGCCGCTGCCGCCGGAGGCACTGCGGGGCGCGTTCCGGCCGATCACCGAGGTGGGCGCCGACATCCTGCACCGGCGGTGCGCCGACGTCACCGGGTTCGGAACGCCGGAGCTGTCCCGGCTCGTCGACGACATGTTCTTCACCATGCACGCCGCCCGCGGCGTCGGCCTCGCCGCCAACCAGATCGGCGTGAACCTGCGGGTGTTCGTGTACGACTGCCCCGACGACGACGGCGTCCGCCACATCGGCCACGTGTGCAACCCGGTCCTCGACCCGCTCCCGGACACGGCCGGCGGCGGTACGGATCCCGCCGCCCCGGCCGTCGTCCGGGCGGAAGGGTGCCTCTCGGTGCCCGGCGCCCGCCACGAGCTGGCCCGCGCCGGCCGCGCCGTCGTCCGGGGCAGCGACAAGGACGGCAACCCGGTCGTCGTGGAGGGCACCGGGTTCTTCGCCCGCTGCCTCCAGCACGAGACCGACCACCTCGACGGCACCCTGTACACCGACCGCCTGACCCCCGACCAGCGCGCCCGCTGCCTGGCGGACATGGCCGAGAACGCCGAAACGGTCCGCGCAGCCCGCCTGACCCGCGCCCAACTCCTGGGCCGCTGAAGGCCCGGCGGGGCGGGGTTTGGCGGGAGTCGGCCGGTCGGGTCGGGAGCGCGGCGGCTGGTGCGGGATGGCGGGAGCCGATGGGTCGGGGTCGGAGGCGTGGCGGCGCGGGGTGGGGTTTGGCGGGAGTCGGCCGGTCGGGTCGGGAGCGCGGCGGCGGGGGTGGGGGCGGCGGGAGCCGATCGGCCGGGGTCGGAAGGGCGACTGGGGGAGTCCCCGGCAGTTGATGGTGTCCGGGGCGGGCCGGTCCCTCAAGGGCGCTCCTCCTTCGTCGTCGCGTCGCTGCGCGATGGCCCTTGCGGGCCACCCTTGACCGACCGACCCGCCCCGGAGGCATTTTTTCTGCCGGGACGCCCCCAGGGGAATGACCTGGAGGGATCATGAGGCATACGGGCGCATCAGGGAGCCTTCTCTCCCGCCCCGGCAGGCACATTTCGTCCCACCGGCATCCGCAGTCGTGTCGGCAGGAGCCCGGAGAAGCTCTGACGCAGGGAAACGACGTCCAGAGCATCATCCGGAGACAGGAGCGCGACAGATCGCTACATGGGCGCCCTCGGCTCAGCGTCCGGCGGCCGTCCCGGGCTGGGAGGCGCATCAGCTCGATACACCCTGCCGTCTGCTCGGCGTCTGGCCCCCGCCTTGCGCCCGCCCGCCGCCTGGGGCGGAGAAGCACCCCAGCTCCCTGCACGCTTCCGCCGTTTCGGCGGCGGCGGCCGTCTTGGGCCGCGAAGCGCCCGACCTCGCTGCCTGCGACTGCCTCCGGCGGCCGGCCGCCGGCAAAGGGCGGCCCTGTAGCGTTCCGGTGGCGCTTCGCCGCCCAGGACGGGCGTCGGCCGCCGACGAACAGAGCATCCGCAGCGATCAGGGGCGCTTCGCGGCCCTGCTGGAGGCATGGATCGGGACGGGGTCGCTGCGCGCCCAGGGCAGCCCCAAGCCGCCGAAAAGGCAGAAGCGCGCAGTGATCCTGGGCGCTTCGCAGCCCACGCACGTAGCCACCCGCCAAACGAGCAAACGCCGCCGGCGAACGATTTGATCTGCCCCGCCCCTCACGGCCGCCGAACGCTACGCCGACGGCGCCCACGCACTGCTTTGTCGCGCTACCCGGCCGTTGACGGCCGTCGGACGTCGAAGAAGCCGGGCCGTGTGGCGTTCTGTCGGGCTGCCCGGCCGTTGACGGCCGTCGGACGTCGAACAAACGCCGTCCTCGAGCGATCTGGCGTGCCCCGCCCCTGACGGCCGCCGGACGCCGAAAGACCGGGCTGTGTAGCGATCTGACGCGCCGCCCATCCGTCGACGGCCGGCGGACGCCGAAGGAACCCGGCTCTGTAGCGATCTGACCGCGCCTCCTTGCCCATGACGGCCGCCGGACGCTGAGCAAAGGACGCCCGCGTAGCGATCTGGGGCGCTTCTGTCTCCGGATGATGCTCTGGTCATCGTTTCCCGACGTCAGAGCCCCCGGGCTCCCGTCGGCGCATCGGTTGATGCCGGTGGGTCGAAAGGGGGCTCTGGGGCGGGAGAGAAAGCGCTGTGATGCGCCCGTATGCCTCACCCTCCCCCCTGGCCGTTCCCCTGGGGGCGTCCCGGCAGAAAAAATGCCTCCGGGGCGGGTCGGTCGGTCAAGGGTGGCCCGCAAGGGCCATCGCGCAGCGACGCGACCGAAAGGGAGCGCCCTTGAGGGACCGGCACGCCCCGGACACCATCAACTGCCGGGGACACCCCCAGAACCACCCCTGATGCCGGCTGATCGGCTACCCCAACCCTCACCCCCGCCGCCGCACCCCCGACCCCGATCGATCGGCTCCGGATCACCCCGGGTTCCGCCGTCGCTTCCGCCCCCGACCGGCCGGCTCCCGCCATCCCGCGTCCCCTGTCTCTCCCGTTCCCGACCGGCCGGCTTCCGCCCCCGGGCCCCGCCGCCTGCCCGCCGGCCCCGAGTTGTCGGCTCTTGTCCCCACCACCCCGTTCCGCGAGGCCGCCCGCGCTACGCGCCGTCCGTGTGCCCGGCCGCCGCCGCGGTGAGGAGGGGGGCCGCCCAGGCGGGGAGTGCGGAGGCGGGCGGGAAGGGTGACGGCGGGTCGGTGGTGATGCCGATGCCGCCCGCGGGGTCGCCGTACGTGAAGCTCGCGGACCACCACAGCCAGGAGCCGACGAACCCGTTCGCGCTTCCGGCCAGGGCCAGTCCGCCCCGCAGGGCGGGGGTTTCGTACCAGTAGCCGGCCAGGACGCCCGCCCGGGCCGCGGCTTCGTCGGTGTCCGCAGGCCGTGAGTCCGAGGCGAGGCCCGCGGCGACGATCGGGGCCGAGAAGCGGTGGTGGGCGACGAGCCGGCCGGCGTCGCGGACGACTGCGTCCAGCAGGAGGGGCGGCAGCCCGAGGGCGGCCGCCTCCAGGCGTTCCACGAGGGCGGGCGCGTCGGGGTGGGCCGCGGTCTCCGGGCCGGGCACGACGCGCACGCCCTCCAGGAGCCGGGCGTCCGCGGCCCCGGCGGCGAGGGTGCGTACGTACGCCAGCACCCGCACCGTCTGCCAGTGGCACAGGGTGTCGAGCAGGGCGAGACGCGAGCTGCGGAACGCCGGGCGGGCCGGCCAGTCCACCGCACGGACGGGATCCCCGAGCACGCGCAGCGCGGCCGGCACGGGGGCGGGGAACACCAGGCGCTGCCCGGGGGCGACGCCCCGGTCGGGCGCCGAGCGGAAGCCCGGCCAGGCGGGCGGGGTCGTTCTTCCCGGTTCCTCGTTGTCGCTGGTCATGCCGTCATGCCCTTCCGCCTCGGCTCTCACGGGCCCCGGCGGTCCTGCCGTTCCCGCAGCAACCACGCGGCACGCACCGAAGCGGTTCCCACGCGTCACGGGCGCCACTCGGGCTCAGGAGCCGCTTGCCGGTGCGGGGGCCGCACCCAGGGGGCGAAGCGCTGATCCGGGCCGGCGTCCTCGCGCCAGTACCGCAGGACGGATTCCTCGACGATATCGAGCCGTTCAGCGGCGATCAGGCACGAGACGGGTTCCTGCCCGCCCGCGTCGGCCTCGAAGGCGACCACGACGGGCGGCGTCTCGCCGAACTGGCGCGTGGCCCTGTGGAGTTCGTCCGCCGTAGGTGCACGGAAGGTCGGGTCGTAGAACGCCGACGGGCAGCAGACGAAGAACGGAGAGCCGAATATCAGCTCCAGGCCGTGGTGGTAGGCCAGGTCGTGACCGGCGGCGAGCCTGAGCTGCGCACCGTCCCAGGCGATCACGTCCCAGTCCCACCAGTTCCCCTCGGGGAGCCGGATCGCTGCATGCGTTCCTTCGATGTCCATCCGCGTCCCCCGGGCTCGTTCGAACAGGTCGACAGGCTACACAGCGGCGTCGGGGCCTTGAGGTGTCTGCGCTGCCGGCTCGGGCTCCGATGCCGCCCCGAGCGCGGCGCTCAGGTAGCGGTGGACGACGTCGAGCTCGCCGGTGGTGAAGCCGGCGGCCGCGTCGACCAGGCGGCCGATGAGCGGGCCGAAGAAGGACCATCCCAGGTCCACCGCCTTGGGCTCCACCGACAGCAGTACGCGCCGGCGGTCCCGGTCGTCGCGGCTGCGGCGGACCAGCCCCTGCCGCTCCAGGCGGTCGACGAGCGAGGTCACGCCGGCCGAGTTCAGCCGCAGGGCCGCGCCGAGCCGGCCCGAGGTGGCGCGGGTACCGGCGCGATCGGCGTCCAGCAGGAAGATCAGCGCGCGCAGGTCGGTCGGGTGCAGGCCGTGGCCCGCGGCGAACTCGGCGCCGCGCAGGTCGAACTCCACGGTGACCGCGCGCAGCAGGTGGACCAGCTGCATCTCGCGGCCGTCGGGCAGAGGCGTCGGGGAATCGCTCACTTGGCTATTATCTCGCTCAGCGAGAGAATTGGTCAATCGTCGTCGCCCGT
The DNA here is from genome assembly GCF_014649915.1 of Streptomyces toxytricini. Taxonomy (GTDB): domain Bacteria; phylum Actinomycetota; class Actinomycetes; order Streptomycetales; family Streptomycetaceae; genus Streptomyces; species Streptomyces toxytricini. The sequence goes on from NZ_BMTY01000023.1 coordinate 12,686, forward strand.
CGGGAGGCAGCCGTGTCCGACCCCCTGCCCTTGTCCGTGCCGTCACCCCCGGGCGCCTCCGCCGGTGCGCGGTTCTCCGCCGCGTACGACGCGCTGCTCGCCCGCTGGCCGGCGGGAACCGAGGAGCTGGACGTCCCCACGCCCTTCGGCGCCACCCGCGTGCACGCCCACGGACCGGCCGACGCCCCGCCCGTGCTGCTGCTGCCCGGGGGCGGCGCCACCGGCGCCGTCTGGTTCCACACCGCCGCCGCGCTCGGCGCGCGCCACCGCGTGCTGGCCGCGGACATCCTCGGCGACGCCGGGCGCAGCGTCCCGCAGGGGCGGCCCCTGCGCACCCCCGACGACCTGACGGCCTGGCTGGACGCGCTCCTGGACGGCCTCGGTGCCCGCCGTACTCACCTGGTGGGGCACTCGTACGGGGCGTGGATCGCCCTGACCCACGCCCTGCGGCGCCCCGAACGCGTGGACCGGCTGGTGCTGCTCGACCCGACGCAGTGCTTCGCCGGCTTCCGCCCGGGGTTCCTGCTGCGGTCGCTGCCCGTGCTGGTGCGGCCGACCGCCGCCCGGGCGCTCGCGTACGTGGACCGGGAAACGGCCGGTACGGCCGCCGACCCGGACTGCAAGCGCCTGTTCGCGTACGCGGCCGAGGCCTTCGCCGGTCGGCGGCCGGTGACGGGCCGCCGCCCGGACCCCTCCGCCCTGCGGGCGCCGCTGCTGGTCCTGATGGCGGAGCGCAGTGCAGCCCACCGGGCCGAGGCCGTCGCGGCCCGGGCCCGCGCGGCCGTCCCGCACGCCCGGGTCGAGACGCTCCCCGGGCTGACGCACTTCGCGCTGCCGACGGGGCTGCCGCCCGAGGCGTTGGCGCGGATCGGCGCCTTCCTCGACGGCCCTGCCTGAACGGGCGGCGGCGGCGGCCCGCCCGGCGGGTGCCGGGCGGGCCGACCCGTCAGCCCTTCCCGAGGAGCTTCTGCATGTGGGCGATCTCGGCGGTCTGCGAGGTGATGATCGCCTGGGCCATCGCCTTCGCCTCGGCGAAGGCGCCCTGGGACTGCTCGGTCCGGGCCATCGCCACGGCGCCCTCGTGGTGCTTCACCATCAGTTCCATGAAGGCGGTGTCGAAGGCCTTCCCGGACGCCGACTTCAGGCCTTCCATTTCCTGGGCGGTCATCATGCCGGCCGCGCCGCCGCCGTGGCCGCCGTGGCCGGAGTGGTCCGCGGTGCCCTCGGCGGGCGGCTGCTCGCCCCACGAGGTGAGCCAGCCGGACAGGGTCCGGATCTCCGGGTCCTGGGCCTTCTTGATCTCCTCGGCCAGCTTCTTCACCTCCGGTGACGCGGCGCGCGAGGGGGCCAGGTCGGCCATCTCGATCGCCTGCCGGTGGTGGGGGATCATCCCCTTGGCGAAGGCGACGTCGGCCGCGTTGTGCCCGGCCGCGGAGGCGGGCGCCGACGGGGCGGCGGACGGCGAGGAGGCGGGGCCGTGCCCGTTGTGCCCGGCCGCGGAAGCGTCGCCGTCGGCGGTGCCGCTGCCGCATGCGGTCAGGGCGAGGGCGGCCGCTCCGGCCGCGAGGACGGCCGCGGTGCGGCGGGCGAGGGAACGCTTGCTGCTCATGGTGCAACTCCTTGCTGCGCAGCCCGAGGCGGGGGAGCGGCCCGAGAGGGCGCCCGTACGCGGGGACTGCGCGGGAAACGGATGGCGAGGGGCCGGAGCGCGGTGCGGCCGCCGCCGACGGCTGTCGGGGCAGGGGCGCCGCGCGGGCCGCTCTAGATCCGCAGGAGTTGGAGTTCCGCCAGGTCGGGCGGGGCCCGGCCGGCCGTGCCGTCGTCCGGCGCGACCCCGGAGGGCGGCGGCGGGGGCGGGGCGCCGGCGAGCGCGGCGGTCAGGGCGGGGGGCGCGTAGGCGGAAGCCGTGCCGGCCGCCGCGCAGGTCGCGTCGGCGTGCGCCAGGTGGCCGGAGCCGTCGGCCGAGTGCGAGCAGTCGGCCGACGCCGGGCCCGGTTCCGCCGGGCCGGTCGCCGGCGTGTGCCCGCCGTGCCGGTCCGCCGTCTGCACGGCGGCGGTGTGCGGCGCGGCCGCGGCCGGGTTCGGCGGCAGGGCGTGCATCCCGAGCACGCCGGCCAGGACCAGCAGCACCAGCAGCACGAAGGCACGCCCCGCGGGGCGGGGGCCGAGCGGCTGTCCGGTCCTGGTCACGGGGTCATCGTACGGGCAGGGCCGCGGGCCGGGCGTGAGGCCCCCGCGCCGTACCTCCGCCGGCCCGCGCCCGCCCGGATCAGGCTCGTACCGGCGGGCGGGCGCCGGGGCCGTCAGCGGGCCGTGTCGGCCAGCGGGGAGGGGGACGTCTCGCGCTGGTGGGGGACCGCGGCGTGCAGCGGCGCCGCGTGGGGGTCGTCGCCGCGGACGGAGACCGTGCGGGTGGGGGCGGGGATGGAGATGCCCTCGGACCGGAAGCGCCGGTGCAGCCGCTTCACGAACTCGTGCTTGATCCGGTACTGGTCGCTGAACTCGCCGACGCCCAGGATCACGGTGAAGTTCACCCGCGAGTCGGCGAACGTGTGGAAGCGGACGGCGCCCTCGTGCTCGGGGAGGGCGCCGCCCACCTCGGCCATGACCTCGTCGACGACCTCCAGCGTGACCCGCTCCACCCGGTCCAGGTCGTTCTCGTAGCCGACGCCGGCCTGGACGAGGATCGTGAGCGGCTGCTCCGGCTGCGTGAAGTTGGTCATGTTCGTGCGGGCGAGTCGCTGGTTCGGGATGATGACCAGGTTGTTCGAGAGGTTGCGGACCACCGTGTTGCGCCAGTTGATGTCGACGACGTAGCCCTCCTCACCGCTGCTGAGGCGGATGTAGTCGCCCGGCTGCACCGTCTTCGACGCCAGGATGTGCACGCCCGCGAACAGGTTCGCGAGGGTGTCCTGCAGGGCCAGGGCGACCGCCAGGCCGCCGACGCCGAGCGCGGTCAGCAGCGGTGCGATGGACACGCCCATCGTCTGGAGGGCGACCAGGAAGCCCATCACCAGCACCACGACGCGCGTGATGTTCACGAAGATGCTCGCCGACCCGGCGACGCCGGTCCGCGACGACGCCACCGACTGCACCAGGCCCGCGATCACCCGGGCCGCGCTGAGCGTGGCGATGAGGACCAGCAGCGCCGTCAGCGAGTCGTTGACCAGGCCGGAGAACCGGGCGGTCAGCGGCAGCGTCGAACAGGCCACCGCGGCGCCCGCGATCAGCGCCGCACCCGGCGCGACGGGGCGCAGGGCATCGACGATGACGTCGTCGCCCGCCCATCTGGTCTTGGCGGCGTGCTTCGCCAGCCGCTTGAGGACGGCCCGCAGCAGGAGCGCGGCCACGGCGCCCGCCGCGAGCGCGATGCCGGCCGCGAGCCAGTCGCCCAGGACGAGACCCCGGGTCAACGGACACCCCCCGCTGCCGCCGGAAGCCGCGCCGGGAAATGAGTCGTCGTCACCTTGCCACCTGTCAGTTCGTCGTCCGTACAGCAGAGTTCGTCGCATGCGTGTGCGCATCCGGAACGAACGGCCATCCTGCCGTATCCCGGCAACGGCGACGCAGGTGGGCCGCCGGTGTGGTGGCGGGCCCCAACGCGAGGGGCCCGCCACCGCTCCCGGTCAGTCGCGGGCCGGGCTCCCGCCCGCCGGGACCAGGCCGTCCTCGACCAGGCCGGCCAGCACCGCCTCGCCCAGCGCGTGGACCGCGGACTGCGGCCTGACCATGACGGTGAACTCCTTGATCCGGCCGTCCTCGGCGAAGTGCAGCAGGTCGATGCCGTGGATCTCGCGACCGTTCACGGTGGTGCGGAACAACAGCACTTCCGACGCCGTCTCGGCCCCGTCGGTGCTGGTCCGGGAGCTGCCGTCGAAGCGCCCCACGTAACGGAAGTCCTCGAAGATGCGCAGCAGGACCCCGAACAGGCCCAGGACCATGGCGCGCCCCTCGAACGGGGTGAACTTCACCGGGCTGTAGAAGCGGACGTCCTCGGTGAACAGCTCCTTCAGTGCGGCGTGGTCGCGGCTTTCGACGGCGGCTCGGAAACGGTCTGCTGTGTTCAAGGCCCCTCCAGGTGCATCCACGGCCGTCGGCCCACGGTCATCGGGCGATCGGCCCTCGGTCGTACTCAAGGAAGTGAGTAGTCAGATTCTTGAGTACCATGGAGGCGGCGTCCCTGCCCAGAGCGCGGGCGGAGGAAGGGCGCCGCGACCCCCGGGAGGCACCCCATGGCGCTGCGCCACGCCGTGCTGGCGGCCCTGCTCGACGCCGAGCTGAGCGGCTACCAGCTGGCCAAGTCCTTCGGCATGGGCGTGGCCAACTTCTGGCACGCCCTGCCCCAGCAGCTCTACGCCGAACTCGCCCGCCTGGAGAAGGACGGCCTGGTCGCCGGCCGGGAGGTCGTCCAGGACTCCCGCCCGAACAAGCGCCTGTTCACCGTCACCGGTGCCGGGCTGGCGGAACTGGAGCGGTTCACCGCCGAGAGCGCCAAGCCGTCCTTCATGCGCGACGACCTCGTCGTCAAGGTCCACTCCGCCGACCACGTGGACACCGCTCCCCTGATCGCGCAGCTCACCGAGCGCGCCGGCTTCGCCCGCGCCAAGGCCGAGCTGTTCACCCGGCTCCTGGAGGCCATGCGCGGCAGCCGCACCGAGGAGGAGTTCCTCCGCCGCGGCGAACGGGTGGGCCCGTACCTCACCTGTCTCGCCGGCCTCGCCTACGAGCAGGTCAACCAGCAGTGGTGCGAACGCACCGCCGCCGTCCTCCGGGAAAGGCAGACCGCCCGTGCCGACCGCTGAACCGCGCCCCGCCGACCCGCCGCCGCCCGCCCCCTGGCCGCGCAAGCGGTACGTCGCCCTCGGCGACAGCCAGACCGAAGGCGTCGGCGACGGCGACGACACCGCCGGGCTGCGCGGCTGGGCCGACCGGCTCGCCGAGCTGCTCGCCCCGCACAACCCCGGCCTGGAATACGCCAACCTCGCCGTCCGCGGCCGCCTCGCCGGGCACGTCCGCTCGCTGCAACTCGCCCCTGCGCTCGCCCTGCGGCCCGACCTGGCCACCGTCGTCGCCGGCATGAACGACCTGCTGCGGCCCCGGTTCGACGCCGACGAGGTCGCCGGCGACCTGGAGGCGGTCTTCGCGGCGCTCACCGCGCAGGGCGCCCGCGTCGCGACCGTCACCTTCCCCGACATCTCGCGGATCACCCCGCTCGCCCGGCCGTTCGCGCCCCGCGTCACCGCCCTCAACGACCGCATCCGGGAGGCGGCCCGCCGACACGGGGTGGTCGTCGCCGAGACCGCCCGCCCCCCGGTGGTCACCGACCCGCGGCTGTGGAGCCCGGACCGGCTCCACGCGAGCCCCGTCGGGCACGCGCGGATCGCCGCCGCCGTCGCCCACGCCCTCGGCGTCCCCGGCTGCGACGACTCCTGGACGCATCCCCTGCCGCCCCAGCCGCCGCCCACCCGTGCGCAGGCCGCCGCCGCCGAACTCCGCTGGGCCGCCGGGTTCCTCGGCCCGTGGCTCGCCCGCCGCGTCCGCGGACGCTCCTCCGGCGCCGGCCGCCACCCCAAACGCCCCGACCTGCGCCCCCTGTAGGGCCCGGACCGGGCCGCCACGAAAAAAAGATGATGTGGCCGGCGGGTTTCCGCTGGTACGTTCCCCGGGTGCCGAAGCTGAACCAGATCATCGCAGTGGAGAAGGGCGTCAAGTCCAAGTCCCTCCAGGAACTGACCGACGCCCACCACGACGTCCAGAAGCCCGCCCTCCTCGCGGGCATATCCCGCACCTACCAGCCCAAGGACGAGGAGGGCGAGCAGCTCCCGCCCGAGTCCACCCGGGTCCAGGTCAAGGCGGAGGACGTCCTGCGCGCCACCGCGGCGACGCTGACGCGGCTGTTCGACGTCACCGCGACGAAGGACTGGGCCAACCGCACCGCCGCCGCCGACGTCGTCGTCGACGGAAGGGTCCTGCTGCCCCAGGTGCCCGTCCCCTACCTGCTCTTCCTCGAGAAGCAGCTCACCGACCTGCACACCTTCGTCCGCAAGCTGCCCGTGCTGGACGCCTCGGAGGCCTGGACCCTCGACCCGTCGACGGACTCCTGGAAGACGGAGCCGGTGCGCACCATCCGCACCAAGAAGGTGCCGCGCAACCACGTCAAGGCGGAGGCCACGGACAAGCACCCCGCCCAGGTGGAGGTGTACTACGAGGACGTCCCCGTCGGCTACTGGACGACCGTGAAGTTCTCCGGAGCGCTGCCGGCCCGCCGCGTGAACGAGCTCCTCGACCGCGTCGAGAAGCTCCAGCAGGCCGTCAAGTTCGCCCGGGAAGAGGCCAACGGCGTCGAGGTCGCCGACCAGCGCGTCGGCGACGCCGTGTTCGGCTACCTGTTCGGGTAGTCTTCCGATCTCCCTCCTTCGAGCGGGAGGGTGCGCGAAAGCGCAGGCTGAAACTGAAGTCGAAACTGACTTCGGGGTGTCAACGTGGAGGTTCGAATCCTCCCCCCGGCATTTGCGTGCCGGGGTGGCCCAAACCTGGCAGAGGCGGCCCCGTCAATCTCAGATTCTTGCTCCAGTCTCAGTATTCGCCGCCGAACACCGGATCGACCGGGTGCGGACGATCGCTGACGGATGGTGGTTCAAGTCCATCCTGTGCCTCTTGCATGGCACGGTAGTTCAAAGGCAGAACACGTCGGCTTCAAGATGATCCGCACCCTTAAACGCCGCCGGTGTGCGCAATTGGGTGGCACACAGGAGCCCGGGAGCTGGGTCCGCTCCCGGGCTCCGCCACGTTTGCGCGGTGCCCCTGCGGGCATCCGAGGGGCACGGTCAGCCGGTGTGGTGGCGGGCGTTCCGCTGGCCGGGGACGGTCTTCAACCGGGGGGTGTCCTTGCGGGCCTCCTCGCGGCCCGTGTCGTCCCCGGAGGGTGCCGCCGGGGCCAGGGCAAGGAGGGCGATGCTGCCGAGGACCGCGACGAGGATGAGCGCGGTGACAAGGGTCATGTTCCTGCCTTCCGTCGGGAGCTGATTGTCCGTCACCTGCTGATGTAACCGGAATGGCGCAAGATAAACACGAAGAGTAGTGACACTTCGTGATGAGCGCGTGGCGCGGACCTCACGACGTCAGGTCCCGTACGTAGTCCCGGCCGCCGAGCGGGCCCCGCACCACCGCGGCCGGCACGTCCAGCAGCCCCGTCACGAACTCCGCGTGCGGCAGCAGCCGCCCGCACACCGCGGTGAGCTCCTCGTCCAGCGCCTCCGCGGCCGCACCGGACAGCAGGCCGCGGGCCGCGTACCAGTCGGCGTGCGGCAGCACCGCCTCCACCGCCAGCAGGCGGAACAGGTCCTCCAGTACCGCCTGCTCACCGGCCCCGTCCCCGCCGGAGGCGCCGGGGCGCCGCCAGCGGGCGGCCACCGCCTCCACCGCCACGCGGGCCTGGTGCGCGTGCGCGAACTCCTCCGCGAGGCCGAGCCGTTCGTGCCACGCCGCGGACGCGTCCCGCCCGGCGGCGGCCGCCGCGGCCAGCGCGGACACCAGGCGGTCGTACAGGGCGCGCTCCCTGGCCGCCAGCAGCAGCGGCCAGTCCGGCTCCGCGCCGCCCGCGGCCGCGGGCCGGCCGGCCGGGGGAGGCGTGTAGTCGTCGCCGGTCGCCATCCGCCACGCGGCGTCGAGCAGCATCAACTGGTTGTCCCCGCCCGCCGCGTGGAAAGCCGCGGTCAGCGCCTGGTAGTCGACCAGCCGGTTCTCCGAGAAGAAGCCCGCAGCCCCGCACGCGGCACGGCAGCGGGCCACGGCCCCGTCGGCCAGCCCGTCCACCGCCACTTTCGCCAAGGCGAGTTCCCCCATCGTCCGCGGCGGGAGACCGGTTCCGCGGCCGCCGCCCGGAGCCGTCCGCCACGCCGTGTCCGTGATCCCGCGCGCGAACTCCGTCGCGGCGAGGGCCCGGGCGGCCGCCCCGAACAGCAGCCGCTGCTGGTTGGGGCGCGTCAGCGCCGGCGCCCGCACACCCCACCGGTCCACGGTGTTCCGGCGGCCCGCGTGCGGCAGGGCGATCGCTACGGCCGCGCGGGCCGCCGCGGCCAGTCCGGCCGTCACCGCACCCCAGGCGAAGCGCGCCCAGCCGACGCTGCGCGCCGTCCGCAGCCGCGGGTCGCCGAGCGGGTCGTGGAAGGCGCCCGACCCGGAGATCGAGGCCCCGTCGGCGAGCCACCTGCGGTAGGGGACCCGTACGCCGTCGAACCGGACGGCCGCGTAGTCCAGCGGCAGCAGCGACGTCCGGGGCCGCGGCACCACGGTGACACCCGGGGTGCCGTCCCCGTCGTGCAGCGGCACCAGGAACAGGCACGTGCCGCGGTCGACGCCTGCCACGAGCAGCCGGGCGCCGACCACCGCCAGGCGGGGCAGGCCGGGCATCCCGACGTTCGGCGGGTATTTGGCCGCGGCCGCGTCCGGCGTCGTCAGGACGAACTCGCGGGCCCCCGGGTCGTACACGGCCTCGGTCCGCACGGCGGCGTTGCTGTTGCCGAGGCCGACCTCCGTCATCAGCGCCGCCCCGACGGCCCGCCCGGAGGCGAGCGCCGCAACGTCCTCGGGGTCGGCGCCGAAGTCGAGCGCCGCCCCGGTCGCCATGCACTGGTGCAGGAACAGCACGTGGAAGGCGGCCGGGTCGGCCATCGCCGTCAACTCGAGCAGATCGCGCAGGCGCTGCCGCCCCGCCGGGCCGCCGGCGAGGAGCGGCCCCGCGGAGCCGGTCCGGGCGTTCAGGCGGGCCACCCGCCGGTACGTCGTCGTCCACGGCTGCACCGGATCGGCGGCCCGGTCGTCGAAGACCGGGTCCTCGAACAGCTTGGGCAGGTCGGGGTCGGTCACGGGGCCGTCTCCTCGGCTCGGCTGTGCTGCGGGACGTCCCGCCCGCGGGCGGCGGAGGCGGTGCCTCCGGCCGGCACGGGGCGGGCGGGCGAGGCCGGTCCGGCGGCGCCGCGGGGGCCGGCGAGCCAGGACTCGACGGCTGCGGCGATCTCCCCGGCGTGGGCCTCCATCATGGTGAAGTGGTCCCCGGGCACCTCGGCCGCGGTGTGCGGGTGCCGCCACGGCGCGGGCGGTCCGATCGGCTCGCGCGCCCGTACGACCAGCACCGGAGCGCCGAGCGGTCCGGGCCGCCAGCCGCGCAGGAGGCGCAGGTAGCCGCCGGTCGCGGTGAGCCGGTGGGTGCCGATCGCGCCGGTGTCGCCGGCCTCCCGGCGCCGCCGCTCGGCGACGGCCAGCACGAGGGAGAGGTCCTCGGCCGGCACCGCGCCCTCGTACCAGGGCGTGTCGAGCAGGACGATCCCGGCCGCCGGGCGGCCCTCCCGGGCAAGGCGCGCGGCGACGGCCCAGGCGGTCCACCCGCCCGACGAGTGCCCGCACAGCAGCACCGGGCCCCCGCCGGTACGCCGCCCCAGCGCCGCGACGTGCGCCTCGACCAGGGCCGGCAGGTCTGCGGGCAGCGCCTCGCCCGGCCCGAAACCGGGCTGCGGCAGGGCCAGTACGGTCCGGCGTCCCGCGAACGCGGCGGCGAGCCGGGCGTATTCGTGCGGCCCTCCCGTCGGGACCAGCGACGGCAGGCACACCAGGGCGGGCCCGGCAGGGCCGCCGGCCAGCCGTACGGGGTCCTGCGCCCGGCCGGCGGCCTCCGCCGCCGTGAACGACGGCCGCAGCAGCGACGCCTCGGACAGGACGTCCGCGGCGACCGCCCCGCGGCCCTCCGCGCTGGCACGCCGGAACAGTGCGGACAGCCCGTCGGGCAGGGCCGCCGATGCCGTAGGTGCCGTCGGCTCCGCGGGCCCGGCCGGGTCCCGGTCGCCGGCCCGCTCCGGGGCGGGCCGTGCCTCCGGCGCCAGGGGGGCTCCGTCCCGGAGCCGGGAGTGCTCCAGGCGCTCGCCCAGGTGGGCGGCGAGGGCGCGGGCCGTCGGATGGTCGAAGGCCACGGTCGACGGCAGGGACAGCTCCAAGGCCCGTGACAGCCGCCCGCGCAGCTCCACAGCGGCCAGCGAACCGGCTCCGAGCTCCAGGAACGGGCGGTCTGGGTCCACGGCGTCCGCCCCGGCGTGCCCCAGCACGGCCGCCGCCGACTCCCTCACGAGCGCCAGCAGTTCGGCGGAGCTCCGGGGCCCTTCCGCGGCGCCCGCGGCGTGCGGGGCGTCCGCGGTGCCGTGCGGTGGCCCGGCGGCTCCTGTGGTGGTCCGGGGTTCTCCCGCCGCGTTCGCGGCGTCGTCCGCCAGAGCGGCGTCCGGCGCTGCCGCCGGGGCGGTCGGGACGCGGGCCGCCAGCCAGTACCGGCGGCGCTGGAACGGGTATGTCGGCAGTGCCTCGACCGGACCCGGCCGGCGGCCCCCGCATACCGCGGCCCAGTCGACCGCCGCGCCGTGGGCGAACACCTCGGCCGCCGACAGCAGGAACCGGCCGAGCCCGCCGTCGCCGCGCCGCAGGCTGCCCGCGGCGAGCACCTCGGCGCCCGCCCGCTCGGCCGTCGCCTGCACCGCGTACGTGAGCACGGGGTGCGGGCTGACCTCCACGAACGTACGGAACCCCGACTCCAGCAGGGACGCGACGGCCGGGGCGAACGCAACCGGGTTGCGGAGGTTTCCGTACCAGTAGTCCGCGGTGAGCTCCGGCCCGGCGATCCGGCCGCCGCCCGCCGTCGACCGGAACGGCGTCGACACCGGCCGCGGCGCCAGGCCGGCCAAGCCCTCGGCCAGCTCCGCCCGGAGCGGCTCCACGGCCGCGCAGTGGGAGGCGTAGTCCACCGCCACGCGCCGCCCCCGCACCCCCTCCGCCGCGAGCTCCGCCAGCAGCGCGTCCACGGCGGCCGGCTCCCCGGCGACGACCGAGGCGTCCGGCGCGTTCTCCGCGGCGACCGCCAGCGGCGGCCCGGCCCGGCCCGCCAGGCGGGCCGCGAGCTCCGGGGCCGGCAGCGACACGGCGGCCATCGCCCCCGGGGGCAACCGGCGCACCGCCCGCGCCCGCAGGGCGACGATCCGGGCCGCGTCCTCCAGGGTCAGCGCCCCGGCTGCGTAAGCGGCGGCGATCTCGCCCTGCGAGTGCCCGACCACCGCGTCCGGCTCGACGCCGTACGACCGCCACAGCGCCGCCAGCGACACCATCATCGTGAACAGCGCGGTCTGCGCCACGTCGACGCGGTCCGCGGGCGGTGTGCCGGGCTCGCCGCGCAGCACGGCCGCCACCGACCAGTCCAGGTGGGGCGCGAACGCGGCGTCGCAGGCCCGCACGGCCTCCGCGAAGACCGGGGCCTCGCGCAGCAGCGCGGCACCCATCGCCTCCCACTGGGCGCCCTGCCCGGGAAAGACGAACACGGTCCGGCCGGCTCCGGCCGCGGGCGGCGTCCCGGTGACGACGCACGGGTTCTCCCGGCCGGCGGCCAAGTCCGCGAGCCCGGCCCGCAGGGCCTCGGAGCCGTCTCCGACGACGACGGCGCGCCGCGGGAAGGCGCGGTCGCCGGGGGCCCGGTGCACGACCAGCGCCCGGGCCACGTCCGCGGGTGCGGTGCCGGCCGCCGACCGGGCGAGGCGCGCCGCGAGTTCCCGCAGGCCCGTCCGGTCCTTCGCCGCCAGCACCCACGGCACGGCCGCGGCCGGCTCCGGCCCGGCAGGCGCGCCGGCGGTGTCTCGCGGGCCCGGTTCCGGCCCGTCCGCGGCGGCCGCGGGCGGGTCCTGGACGAGGACGTGGGCGTTGGTCCCGCTGATGCCGAAGGCGGAGACTCCCGCAGCCCGGCGGCGCCCGTCCGCGGGGCGCGGCCACGGCCTGGGCGCGTCCAGCAGCCGCACCCCGCCCGCCGCCCAGCCGACGTGCGGCGTCGGCTCCCCGGCGTGCAGCGAGCGCGGCATCTCGCCGTGCCGCAGCGCCAGCACCGCCTTGATCACCCCGGCCACCCCGGCCGCGGCCTGCGTGTGCCCGATGTTCGACTTGAGCGAGCCCAGCCACACCGGCCGGTCGGCGTCCCGGCCCCGCCCGTACGAGGCCAGCAGCGCCTCCGCTTCGATCCGGTCGCCCAGCGGCGTCCCGGTGCCGTGCGCCTCGACCAGGTCGACGTCGGCCGGTGCCAGGCCGGCGTCGGCGAGCGCCAGGCGGACGACCTCCCGCTGGGCCGGGCCGCTCGGCGCGGTCAGCCCGTTGCTGGCACCGTCCTGGTTGACCGCCGAGCCGGACAGCACGGCCAGGACCGGACGCCCGGCCCGGCGCGCCGCCGACAGCCGCTCCAGGACGAGGACGCCCGCGCCCTCCGACCAGCCGGCCCCGTCCGCCGCGGCGGAGAACGCCCGGCAGCGGCCGTCCGGGGAGAGGGCGCCCTGCCGGCTGAAGTCCACGAACGACGCCGGCGTCGACATCACGGTCGCCCCGCCGGCCAGGGCCACCGTGCACTCGCCGCGCAGCAGCGCCTGCCGGGCCAGGTGCAGGGCCACCAGGGACGAGGAGCAGGCGGTGTCCACGGTGAGCGCGGGACCGGTCAGCCCGAGGGTGTAGGCGATCCGGCCCGCGGCCACGCTGGAGGCGTTGCCGGTGAGCAGCAGCCCGTCGTGCAGTTCGGGCGCCTCGTTCAGGCGCGGCGCGTAGTCGGAGGACATGAGGCCGACGAAGACGCCGGCCGCGGTGCCGCGCAGCGCGGCCGGGGGGATCCCGGCGCGCTCCAGCGCCTCCCAGGCCGTCTCCAGGAGCAGCCGCTGCTGCGGGTCCATGGCCCGGGCCTCGCGGGGGGAGAGCCCGAAGAAGGCGGCGTCGAAGTCGGCCGCGCCGTCGAGGAAGCCGCCGTGGCGGACGTACGAGGTGCCGGCGCGGCCGCGGTCGGGGTGGTGCACGCGGTCGAGGTCCCAGCCGCGGTCCGCGGGGAACGGGCCCACGGTCTCGCCGCCTTCGGCGAGCAGCCGCCACAGGTCCCCGGGGGAGGAGATGCCGCCGGGGAAGCGGCAGCCGATGCCGACCACGGCGACCGGGTCGTCACCGTCCCCGCCCCGGCCGGCGGCAGGCGCGGCGGTGAGGGCGGGGGAGGCGCGGCGCGCCGGGTCCGCGGCCGCGTCGGCCGGGCCGTCTGCGGCGCCCGCGGCGAGGTCGACCAGGTGCCGGGCGAGCTGCTCCGGCGTCGGGTGGTCGAAGACGGCCGTCGTCGACAGGGCCAGCCCGGTGCGCGCCCCCAGCCCGGAGGCCAGCCGCACCGCGCCGAGCGAGTCCAGTCCGGCCGAGCGGAAGCTCCTGCCGCCGTCGGCGGCGCCGAGAGCGGCTCCGCCGACCTCGGCCGCCAGTTCCCGTACGAGCGCCAGCGCCGCGTCCAGGGCCTCGCGCTCCGGCAGGGCGGCGGCCTGCTGAGCCCAGGCGGCCACCGTCTTGCGCGCGGGCAGCGCCAGCAGGGCCGCGAGCCGCCCGCGGGCGACCTTCCGGGTCGGTGTGACCGGCACCTCCGCCACCGTCACCAGCTCCAGCGGCCACTTGTAGGCGGCGACCCCCTTGGCCGCCAGGTGCGCCCGTACGTCCTCCAGCGTGAGCCGGGCCCCGGTCCGCAACTGGGCCAGCAGCACCGGGTACTCGCCGAGCCGGTCGTCGGGCCGGGCGGCGACCGCCGCGTTGGCGAGCTGGGGCAGGTCGGCGAGGAGCGCCTCCACCTCGGAGGCGGTGAACTTCAGCCCGCCCACGTTGATCCGCTCCGCCTGCCGGCCGCGGTAGCCGATCGTGCCGTCCTCGTACCGGCACGCCAGGTCGCCGGTGCGCAGCCAGCCGTCAGCGGTCATCGCCTCCGCGGTCGCCTCCGGGTCGGCGAGGTAGCCGCGGAACAGGGACGGGCCGTGGAACTCCAGCTCGCCCGTCTCCCCGACGGGGCAGGGGCGGCCGTCCTCGCCGACCACCCGGACCCGGCCCTCGCCCACGGGCCGGCCGATGCTGCGGGCGGCGACCCCGACCGGGTCGTCGGACGCGGTGCTCAGGCCGGCGCCGACCTCGGACATGCCCCACTGCACGACGGTCGCCGCGCCCAGGGCGCTGCGCACGCCCGCCACCAGGGACGCCGGCACGGCCGCGCCGCCCGTGCGGACCTCCCGGAGCCGCGCGACCGGGTCGGGCGACTCGACGAGGTCGCGGAGCTGGGCGGGCACGGCGACCAGGACGCTCGCCCCGCTCGCCGCCGCCAGGTCGCGGAACGCCCCGGTGTCCCAGTGGGGCAGCACCGCCTGCCGGGCCGCCGTGACGAGGGAGAGGTGCACGGAGAACAGCCCGAAGAGGTGGGTGAAGGGACTGGCGCTGAGGAAGGTGTCCCCGGCGGTCGTGCCGCCCTCGCGGGCGGCGGTCACCGCGTTGCCGAGGAGCCCGCCGTGCGTGTGGATGCAGATCTTGGGGCGGGCGGAGGTGGTGCCCGACGAGGGCATCAGGACCAGCGGCATGTCGGCGGTCACCGGCACCGGCTGCGGGGCGAGCCCGCGCCGCGTCCGTACGAGCGCCTCGTACGCATCCGCGGCACCGGAGGCGTCGGGGCCGACCGGGATGACGAACTCCAGAGCGGGCAGCGCCGACCGCGCCGGCGGCTCCGCGGCCGCCGGCAGCAGCAGGGCCCGCGCTTCGGTCCGCTCCAGCAGGGAGCCGGCCTCGCGGGTGCCGAGCGTGTTGTGCAGCGGCAGCAGCACCGCCCCGACGGAGGCGACCGCGACGTGCGCCACGAGGAACTCCCAGGAGTTCGGCAGCTGCGCCGCGACCACGTCGCCGGGGCGCACCCCGAGGTCCTGCAGGGCCCGCCCGAAGGCGTCGGCGTCGGCCCGCCACGCCTCCCAGGACCGGGCGCCGCCCGCGTCCACGACGGCGGCCTGGTCACCGCCGGCCGCGACGGCGGCGGCGAACACCTCGGGCAGGGTGGGCCGGGGCGTCGTCCAGGCGCCGCCGCCCGCGGGCTCGGGGGTGGTCAGGTAGTCGTGCACGTGGACGGCCATCTACACGGGCTCCGTACGCGAGGGGACGGGGAAGACGGGGGCGGCGGCGCGCTTGCGGCGGGCCCGCAGCAGGGAGCCGTCGAGCGGCAGCGGCGCGGTCTCCACGAGGTCGAACCCGGCATCGGCGAGCAGGCGCCGGTAGTGCTCCAGGGTCCGTTCGCGGCCGCCGACGTTGCACAGCATGTGCAGGTTCCAGGCGACGGCGAGGGAGTTCCCGCCGTCCGGCGGCAGGAGCCTCTCCACGACGAGCAGTTCGGCCTCCTCGGGCATCGCCTCGGCGCACCGCCGCAGGATGTCGGCGCAGCCGCGGTCGTCCCAGTCGTGCAGCACCCGCGACAGCACGTACACGTCGCCGCCGGCGGGCACGGCCTCGGTGAAGTCGCCGACGCGGAACGTGCAGCGGTCCGCAACGCCGGCCTCACGGAGCCGGCCGCGGGCCGCGGCCACCACGTGCTCCCGCTCCAGCAGGACGCCCCGCAGCCGCGGGGCGGCGGAGAGGATCTGCTTCATCAGCTCGCCGTTGCCGCCGGCCACGTCGACGACGACGTCCACGCCGGGCCGGTCCACGACCGCCGGGATCGGGCCGAACATGAGCGAACTGGCCTGCATGGACTCGTCGAAGGCCCTGTCCCATGGCGGGTGTTCGGCGAAATAGGGGAAGTGGTGGGCGCCGAAGTGGTGCGCGAAGGCGTCGCCGCCGGTGCGCACCGCGTACAGCAACTGCCCGAACGACTCGTAGAACGGGCCGCCGTACATCAGCGCCAGCGGCCGCATCGAGTGCGGCACGTCGGCGCGGAGCAGCTCGCCGAGGCCGGTCGGCGCGTAGGTGTCGGCGCCCGGCCCGTACGGGCCCGCGAGGAGCCCGAGCGTGGCGAGGTAGCGCAGGAGCCGGTCGAGCCCGTCCGGGTCGGCCCCGACGCGGGCCGCGAGGTCGGCGACCGGGGCGGGCCCGCCCGCATCGGCGGACAGCGCGTCGAAGACGCCCAACTCGGCGGCCACGGCCACGGCCTGGGTCCGCCAGGCGCCCGTCATCAGCTCCAGCAGCGTCCTGCCCGGCTCGTCCCGCTCGACCAGCCGGTGCGCGGCCAGCGCGGACGTCCGGCGGCCGGGCATCAGCAGCTCCAGCCGCGCGTACGGGGTGCCGGCGGGGGCGGCCGAGCGGAAGTACAGCACGGTGACGTCCTCGTGCGGGTTGTAGCCGCCGCCGTCGGGCCGCATCCCGGCCCGCTCCACCAGCAGGAACCGCAGGCCCGCGAAGACGACCTCGTCGGCGGCGGTGACGCGGAAGGCGACGTGAGCCTCGTTGCGCTCGGCGCGCTCGCGCCGCACCAGGTGGTGCAGGCAGGCGCCGGTCCCGGTGCCCGGCCCGCCCGGCGGGCCGGGGTCCGGGTCGGGGCCGGCGGCCGGCGGCACGGGCAGGGAGAACACCTCGATCTCGCCGAGCTCCCCGTCCTCCGTGGGGACGCCGGCCCGCACGATGGACACCTCCAGCGCGTCCGGCCGGATCCCGTAGCGGGCGCGCAGCCGGTCCCGTACGACGGTGCTGGGGGTCGGCGGGCCGGAGACCGCCAGTCCCAGCCCGGCCAGAGCCTGCTCCAACTGGCCCGGAGCGGTGGGGAAGACGAGGACGGCGGCGTGCGCGGGCACCAACCAGGCGCCGAGGGACTCCCGTTCGGCGTCGCCGAGGGCGGGCGCCAGCGTGCGGAGCATCCGGGAGACCGTGCCCGAGGTGCGGACGAGCTCCGCGGCGCTGCCGAGCGCCGCCAGGTCCGCCTCGGCCAAGGCCGTTGGACCGGCATGCTGTCGGATCATCCGTCGCCCCCTCGTCCGGGCGCGCCACGGTGGAGCGCCGCGGGCCAGAACCTACGGTCGGGCGGCGCGTGCGCCGCAGGATCGGCGGCGGAGTTGTCAGGTCGGCAGAAGGAGGACCGGCCGCCGGAGGCAACCGGCGGCCCCGGGGCGGCGTCCTCCCCGGAGGGGTGGTCGGGATGGCGGAGGAAGGGCGCGGCGGCGCCGCGCGGCGGTGGGCGGGTGTCGCCACCTGCGCGGCCGGGCCCGCCGCCCTGTACGGGTGGGCCCACTGGTGCTTCTCGGCGGAGGCGGCCCCCTCCGGTGCGCTCGCCCTCTCGGGCGGAGCCGTCCTCGCGGCCTGCGGGGCCGTCACCCACCTGCTCCTCGTGGGCGGGGCCCGCGGCGTCTTCGGCAGCCTGCTCCTCGCCCTGGCCATGCTGGCCGCGGTGGCCGCCGCGGACCGGGCCGCGGCCCGTCCCGCAACCGCCGCCTGCACCGTCCGGTCCGTCGACTCGAGAAGCCAGGACTCCTTCGGGGAGGGCGCCCCGCCGCCCAGGACCCTCCACCGGCTCACCCTCGACTGCCCCGGCGGCTACCCCGACGTCCTCGAGGACGACAGGATCGCCGCGCCCGCGGGAGAGGAGGTCCGCGTCGCCTACGACCCGCGGCGCCGCGTCGCCCCCGAAGTGGAGGGCACCGCAACGCCGTTGGTGCCGGCCCTGTGGTCGGCGCTCTTCCTCGCGCTCGCCGTGCTGATCGCCGCGAGCCGCCGCGCCGGCAGCGCCGTCGGCGGCCCGGCCGACGACTGACCCGGCACCCGCCCCCGAAGGCGCGGCAGCACCGGGCGGGTGGCACAGTGTGCCCGACCACCGTGTGAGGGGAGCCCGATGACCGAGCAGCTCGACCGTACGCCGACACAGCCCGACTACCCCGTCCGCACCGGGAGGCTCGCGCTGCGGCCGGTCCGCGCCGACGACCTGGACGCCGTCCACGCCTACCGCTCGCTGCCGGCGATCGCCCGGCACCTGCCGCACGAGCCGCACACCCGCGAGGAGACGCGGAAGACCCTGGAGCGGCTGGCAGCGGGCCAGGCGCTCGCGGCCCCCGGGGACTGGCTCGGACTGGCGGTCGAGACCGCAGCGGGCCGCGTCGTCGGCGAGGTGCTCCTGCGGCGCGACGACCGGGCGCCGCTGACCGGCGAGATCGGCTTCGTCTTCCATCCCGACGTCCACGGCACGGGCGTCGCGGCGGAAGCCGTCACAGCCGCCCTCGGCCTCGCCTTCGACACCTTCGGCTGGCACCGCGTCACCGGCGTGTGCACGGTCCGCAACACCGCCTCCGCCGCCCTGATGCGGCGCGTCGGCATGCGGCTGGAGGCCGTCGCCCGGCAGGACGTCCACCGCAAGGGCGCCTGGCTAGACCGCCTCCACTTCGCGGTGCTCGCCGCCGAACACCGCCGCCCGCGCCCGCGATCGGCCGATGAACGGGCCGTCGACGCCGCCGTCACCGCCTTCTACGCCGCCTTCACCCGCCGCGGCGGCGAACCCGTCACGCTCGACGGCGTACGGGCCGTCCTCGCGCCGGACGCGGTGATCGAGCGGGTCAACCCGGACGGCACCGTCGACCGGATGGACACGGAATCCTTCATCGCGCCCCGGGAAGCCCTGCTGGGCGGACCGGACCTGACCGACTTCACCGAGGCCGAGGTCGCCGCGACGACCCTCGTCGCGGGCGCCACCGCCACCCGCACCGGCGAGTACGCCAAGTGGGGCGTCCGCGCCGGCAAGGCCTTCTCCGGCTGGGGCCGAAAGACGTTCCGGCTGGGCCGGGCGGAGGACGGCGGCTGGCTCGTCGAGTCGTTCTGCTGGACCGACGAACCGGAGGCCCCGGCAGCGCACTGACCGCACCGCCGTCCACGCGGCCTCAGGTCCGCGACCGGCCGAAGAACTCGACCTCCGCGACCGCGACCTGGCGGTCGGCGCCGGCGCCGTACGCCGACCGCAGCACGATGCGCACCGACACGGCGTTCCGGCGGCGCACCTCGACCCGCTGCACCCCGCCGTCGTCGAGGGTCTTGTGCACCGTCTTCGTCCGGCCCGCGGAGTCGGTGACGACCAGGTCGATCTCCTGCGGCCGCGCCTGGTCGGCGGCCTGGCCCGGCCGCTTGGACGTGCCCGGCGTGACCAGCACGGCCAGGAGGTCCACCGGCTGGGCGAAGTCGGCCTGGAGGTACTGGCCGTTGGAGTCGCCCGCGTACCCGGTGCCCCACCAGGTGTTGGAGTAGCCGTCGAAGACCAGCTCCGGCCCGCGGCCCGGACCGGAGTGCGAGGCGCTCCAGCCGGTCGGGCGGACGGCGACCCGCTTGGCGAAGTGGTCCTGCACGGCGCGGACCGCGGGCGGGCCGCCGATCACGCCGCCGACGAGCAGCAGGGCGAGACCCGTCACCACCAGGACCCGGGCGATCCAGCGGCGCCTCCCCCGGTCGAGCCGAGGCCGCTGTCCCGCGAACGGTCCGTCGGCCCCGGTCTGCCGCGAGTCCTTCAGCCGACTCGCGCAGGCACGGCAGAACGTCCGCAGCGGCGGGTTGGGCGTGCCGCAGGCGGGGCACGGCGGGCCCTGCGGGACCGGGTCGGCCGACTGCGGGCCGCGCACCCTCGGCCGGGCCGCCTCCGGCACCCCCGGAAGCACCGTGCCGGGGGCGTCGCGGGGCTCCGGCACGGCCTCGGCCGCCGGGACGGGGACCAGCAGGGCCCGCGCGGCGTCCGCGGAGGCCGCCGCCCCGGGGCGGGGCCGTGCGCCGGGCCGCAGCGGGGCCGGTGAGGGGGGCGGCCCGGGGGCGGCTGTGCCCCCGGAGGGTCCGTCGCCCTCCGGGCGCGCACCGCCGCCGTCCGCGGCGGTGTCCGCGTCCCGGCGCGGCCCGGGCACGCCCTCCGGCACGCGGGCCGGCTCCGGGGAGCGGTCGGACTGCCCGTGGACGCCTCGGGCGGGGCCGGGAGTGCCCTCCGGCTCGCCGCCGCCCGTCCGCGCCTTCGGCGGCCGATCCCCGGCCGGCCCGCCGGCGCAGCCCGGCGCACCGTCGCCCGCCGGGCCGGAGCCCGCCCCTTCGCCCGGCTCACGTTCCGATCCCGGGCTGCCCGTACGGCCCGGCATGCCGCCGCCGGACGTGCCGGGGGCGGCTCCGGCGCCCGGTGCGGATTCCGATGCGGGGCTGCCCGTACGGGCCCGCGCGCCGCCGCCGGGCGTGCCGGGGGCGGCTCCGGCGCCCGGTGCGGATTCCGATGCGGGGCTGCCCGTACGGGCCCGCGCGCCGCCGCCGGGCGTGCCGGAGGCGGTCCAGGCCTCCGGCCTGCGCCCCGACGCCGGGTCGCCCGTACGGCCCGGCGCACCGCCGGAGGTGCCGGTAGCGGCCCCGGCGTCCGGCCGGCGCTCCGGTATCGGGCTGCTGGTGCCGCTGGGCGCGCCGCCGCCGGAGGTGTCGGCGGCGGCCCCGGCGCTCGGTTCGCGCTCCGGTGCCGGGCTGCTCGTGCGGCTCGGTGCGCCGCCGGCCGGCGTGTCGGAGGCGGCCGTGGCATCCGGCTCCCGGTCCGCGGACCCGTCCGCCGGTTTCGGCCGGGCCGGGGCGTCGGCCGTCGGCGGTACCGCGGGCAGCGGCATCGTTTCCGCCTCGGCCGGATCCGCGGCGGCGCCCCGGGGGGCGGTCCCGGATGCCCGGCCGCCGCGAGGGGTGCCGGCGGCGTCCCAGCGCAGGAACGCGCCGCAGGAGTCGCAGAACGACTGGCCGCTCGTACGCGTCGGTGCCGCGCACTCGGGGCAGGGGGAGGTTCCGGTCTCGGGCATGGTCTCGGCGGTTCCTTTCCGCAGCGTACGGGTCAGACAGCAGGGGGCGGAGTAGGCGGTGGTCCGGCCGCGGCGCCCGGCGCGTCCGCCCCGGCCGCCACCTCCACGGTGAACGGCAGGTGCGCGGGCCGGGCCGCGGCCACCACCGCGTGCAGCCGGTGCACGTCGGCCGGCCCCGGCTCCGGCAGGACCAGTCGGACGTGCAGGGCCGCCCGGGGGGAGCCCGGGAACGGGCCGAGCGGCGTCGCGGACCAGGCGGCCCCTCCGCTCTCGGTGATCCGCGGCCACACTCCGAAGCACTGCCGCACCGCCTCCGCCAAGCCGCGGCGCGTCCCGCGCAGCCGGTGCAGGGAGGCGGCCGCGGCGACCGCCGCGCGGCGCGCCTGAAGCGGCTCGGTCCCGGAGAGTTCGGCCCCGACCCAGTCGGCGAGCCAGTCGACGAAGTCCGCGGGGGCGAGCGCCGGGTCGAAGTACGCCTCCAGGCAGTCCAGGACGTTGAACACCGGCGCGAGCATGGCGTCCAGGCCGGTCACGAACCGTTGGGCGAGGTCGTCGTCGGCGTACACGGCCGGCAGGGCCTCGCCCAGCGGGCGCGGCGACGCGAGGCCGTCCACCGCGCCCCGGGCCGACGGCGCCCGCCCGGCACCGCCCGCGGCCGCGGCGCCGTTCACCGGGCCTCGATGACGCGGACCCGGTGGTCGAACGGGAAGAGCAGCGCCGACGGCCCCAGGTCGACCCGGTCCGTGGCGTCACCGCGCCGCCCCGTCAGCGGGTCCGCGGGATGCAGCAGCACCTCGTCCACCAGCTCCACGCCCGGTACGCGCTGCAGCGCCGCGAACACCTCGCCCGAGCGCAGCGACCGGCCGAACGGCCAGCCCCGGCCGAGGGCGCCGCCGGTCAGCGGGTCCAGGTAGGCGTACAGCGCGTCCAGCGCCTCCTCGCGGACCCGGTCGGCGTCCGCCGCCCGGTAGGAGTGCACCGTCGCCACCACCGTCACGCCCTGGTAGAACGGCGGCCCGACGGCCAGCCGGGTGCCCAGCGGCCGCCGCTCGTCGAGGAACGCGGAGATCCGCGCCAGCAGCTCCTCCCCGGGCACCAGCTGCTCGAAGCGCAGCCGCCCGCCGCGGTCGGTCACCGCCTGCGGAACGACGAGGACCCGGACCGCGTTCTCCCCGTCCGCCGGGTCCGACCCGGCGGCCAGACACTGGATGCGGGCCGCCTCCGGCGCGGCCCGCCGGGTCAGCTCCTCGTAGTCCCGCGCCGTCACCGCCCGCTCCTGCGCGCGCAGCGCGATCGGCGCCCGCACCCGCGCCTGCGCCACCGTTTCCCCGTCCACGCCGCCGCGGGCCGCCTCCCGGTTCTCCACGCGGGCGATGTACGGGACGGAGCTGCGCAGCACCTGGATCGCCCCGCGGGCCACGTTCCCCGAGCTGCCCCCGCCCACCGCGTACCGGGCCGCGCGCAGCGCCGCCCCCTTCGCGGGCACCGCCCCGTACTGCCGCAGCGAGCCGTCCGGTTCGCGCACGGCCGGGCCGAAGGCGATCTCGCCGGTCGTCGCGTCGAGGGTGACGTGCCGGTCCGCGGGCCCGGACGCCGCGAAGTCGGGCACGCAGCGCCACGGCTGCCAGCCCTCCCCGTCGGACGCCTCCAGCAGGATGTCGCCGACGACCGGCACCTGCGCGAGCCGCACCCGCTGCCCCGGTACGCCCTCGGCCTCCCCGAGCGGCTCGTTCCGCACCACTTCGGCATGCGTGGCGCCGACGGTCCCGCCGATGGTGAACGCCGCCGCGTCGCGGACCGTCGGCGACGACGTGTAGAACGGCTGCCCCGGCAGGGCCTCCGTCACCCGGCACCGCAACCAGCCCGCCTCCAGGCCGCCCAGCCGCGACACCCGGTGCCCGGCCGGGACGTGCAGCACCACCTCGCCCGGCCGGTTGAGGCCGCCCGTCGAGTCCGACGACACCTCGCAGCGCGCCCAGCCGTCCGGGGTCCACGCCTCCCACACGAGCGGAGGCTGCCGCGGGTCCACGCCGACGCCGTCGACCCTGCTGTCCACGCGCAGCACCGCCGCGCAGGCCGGCACGGCCGCCGACAGGCCGAACAGCAGCAGGTCGCCCGGCTGCGGGGCGGCCGCGAACACCGGCACGTCGGCGCCCGCCGCCACCTCGTCGGTGCGGTCGGCGGGCGCCTCGCCCGCGCCCTGGGTGAGCAGGTGCGCCAGTTCGCACGGCACCAGCACCAGGTCCTGGTCCGTGGCGAACACCACCGCCTCGTCGGTTTCCGTACGGCCCGTCGCCACCTCCGTCCCGGCCGGCAGCACCACCGGCCCGGACTGCGGCGCGGCCAGCCAGAACGTCACCGGGGCGCGGGCCGCGGACGGCGGGAACAGCGTCATGCCGAGCAGGTCGAGGAAGGCCAGGTGGTTCTTCTCCGGGACCCGGTTCAGCCGGTACACGAGCTGGTCGGCCATGTGGGCGACCGCCTCGATGAGGGTGACCCCCGGGTCGGAGACGTTGTGGTCGCTCCACTCGGGGCACCGCTGCTGGATGAACCGCTTGGCGTCGTCGACGAACTGCTGGAAGTGCCGGTCGTCGAGCCGGGGGGCGGGCAGGGCCATCAGTGTCGTTCGCTTTCGTCGGTCTCGGGGCCCTCGGGCGGGATCACGTAGAAGGGGAAGACGAGGCTGCGCGGATTGCTGGAGCCGCGCAGGGCGTACCTGACGTCGATGTGCAGCACCGCCGGGTCGTCGGGGGCGGGGGTCACCGTCACGTCGTGGACCTCGATGCGCGGCTCCCAGCGGTCCAGGGCGGCGCGCACCTCGTGCCGGATCCGGCCGGCCGTCGCGTCGTTGGACGGGGCGAAGACCAGGTCGTGCACCGCGCACCCGAACTCCGGGCGCATCGGCCGCTCTCCGGGCGCGGTCGCCAGGACGAGCCGCATGGCCTCCTCGACCTCGCGGTCGCGGCGGGCCAGGGCGATCGCGCCGCCCGGGTCGATCCGCAGCGGGAACGCCCATCCGGCGCCGACGAAGTGCTCGCTCACGTTGTCCGTCCTCACGGTCCGAAAGGGGGGAGGGGTGGTTGAGGGGGCCCGTCAGAAGGGCACGCCGTTGCGGGTCGTCACGCCCGTGAGGGTGACCGCCGCCGCCGTGATCCCGACGTTGCCGAGGGCCTGGATCCCGACCCGGCCGGGGGTCTGCACGTCCATCCCGACCCGGGCCCGCACGTCGACCCCGCGCCCCGACTCCAGCACGAGGCCCGTCCCGCCGCTCAGCTTCAGCTCACCCGTCGCGGACAGCGCCAGGTCGCCACCCGACTCCACCGCCACCCCGCGGGCGCCCCGGATCACGACCGTGCCGTCGCTGGTGATCGTCAGCTCCGTACGGGCCTCGTCCAGGCGGACCGTCAGCGCCCCGTCGCCCGTGCCCAGCCGGATGCCGCTCTGCGCGCGGGCAGCGCCCGAGCGTTCCAGCAGCTCCACGGTGTGCCCGCTGCGGGCCGTCAGGGAACGCCAGTTGACCTTCCCGCCGGTCGGGTCGACCACGGCGATGCCGTCGGGCTCGGGCGTCGCCCGGTCCACCCCGTTGTACAGGCCGGCCAGGACGTACGGGTGCTCCAGGGAGCCGCGGTCGAAGGCGCACAGCACCTCGTCGTTGACGTCGGGCAGCAGCAGCCCGCCCCCGCCCGTCCCGCCGAACTGGGCGACCCGGCACCAGCCGCTCTCGTACGTGTCCGACAGCCAGGGGAAGCGCAGCCGCACCCGGCCCAGACCCAGCGGGTCCTTCACGTTCGTCACCAGGGCCACCGCCACCCCGGGCAGCGCGGCCGCCGCCCCGCCGCCGGAGCCGCCGTCGCCGCCGTCCGCGCCGCCCGAGGCGAGCCCGTACAGGGACCGGAACTGCCGCCCCGACACGGTCAGCCACGTGACGTAGGGGCGGCCCGACGCGAAGACGTGCCGGACACCGGTCGCCGTGTACTTCCCCTCGAACGGGAACCCGGCGCCCTTCACCGCGACCGGCCGCCCCGGCAGCAGCCCCGGATTGCCGGTCACCGCGACCTCCAGCTCCGCGAAGGAGCCCGCCACGTCGTCCGCGAGGGCCCGCGCCGCGTGCGCCACCTCCGACGGGGCCGTGTACGGGGTGCGCGTCGCGTCCAGCTCCGCCCGCCCGAACGGCGCGGCGAGCTGCTCCGCCGACAGGTCCGCCAGCACGTCCGGGCTGCTCCCGGCGGGCGCCGGCGCGGCCAGCGGCCGCTTGGCCAGCATGTCCCAGCCGCGGACCGTCACCCGGTCCACCTGCCCGGCCGAGGTCAGGGCGATACGGCTCTGCAGCACGTTGTGCCCGAACTCCAGCACGTAGGGGCTCTGCAGCGCCGGCGTGGTGTCCGCGGGCGCCCCCGACGCAGGGCGCAGCGCCGCGAACTCCAGCCGGCCGTCCGGGTCGAAGGACAGGCGGACGTCGTTCTCCGCGGCGAGGCGCGACAGGTAGTCCCAGTCCGTGATGTTGGGCTGCGTCGCCAGCTCGTACACGGTCGGCGTGGCGTCGACCCGGCCGAGGGCGAGCCCGCACTGCGCGGCGATCTTGCGCACGATGTCCGACGCCGTCATCTGCGGGTAGCCGGCGACCCGGCGGTTGCGCAGCAGCCGGTGCCCGGGGTCGTAGCCGCGCAGCACCAGCCGACGGCCCGCACCCGGCTCGGTGTCGACCTCCACGGCCGTGACCTCGCCGGTGATCAGCGGGGTGCCGCGGACGCCGTCCGCGAACGGGCTGATCACCGCCTTCGCGCCGACGGCCAGCTGCGGGTAGAGCTGCGTGAGGGAGCTGTCGCCGTCGGTGAAGACGAGCTGGAAGGCGGAGGGGACGTTCACGCTCGCGTCGACCCAGCCCTCCGTGAGGAGCGCGGCGAGCGGGTCGGGCAGCACCGCCCCGCCCAACCGGACGTGCAGGAGGGTGGTGTACGTGTCCTCGCTCATGCGGCGCGCTCCGATCCGGCGGGCAGCAGCAGTTCGGTGCCGGGCCGCAGCCGCATCGGGTCGTCGATGCCGTTGGCCTCGGCGATCACCCGCCAGGCGGTCGGGTCGCCGTACTCGCGCCACGCCACGGACGCCAGGGTGTCCCCGGCGACGGTACGGTGGACGCGGCGCGCGGACAGCGCGCCCGAGGTGGGGTTCTGGCGCTTCACGGCCTGCGGGATCTCGGTGAGCGACAGCGAGCACGTCGCCCGCAGCGGCGTGCCGTTCGGGCTGAACAGCGTGTAGGTGGCGCTGGCCTGCGTCACGCACGCCGTGAACTGGACGGTGCTGAAGGAGCCCCACGAGAACGTCACCCACGGCGGGGACGGCGCCTGCGATGCGGCGCTCTGCTCCGTCACCTCGCAGCACGACAGCAGCAGCTCGACCTGCTTGCGGACGGTGTCCGCGCCGGGCGTGCCGGAGGCGTCCAGGAAGAGGTCGACGCGCAGCTGCGCCGGCTCGACCCCGGTGAACTTGGGCGGGGCGCCTCGGGTGTAGGCGACCGCGGGCTCCGTACGCCAGTGCGCGGCACGGGACAGCTGGAGCTGGCGCGGGTTGAAGTGGAAGTCCGCCTGGCCGATCAGGCCGCCCGGACTGCCGCCGAGGCGGGCGGGCGGCTGGCGGACGGCCAGCGAGGCCCGCGCCAGCCCGGCGGCGGCCCGGCCGCCGGTGGGGGCCGCCACCTCAGACACCCCCCGCGTCGGTGAAGCCGTGGTGGGCGATCTCCAGCGTCTCCGTCGCGACGGCCGGGCGTGACGCGTCGAGCGTCGGCCCCGTCCAGCTAACCGGGAGCACCTCGACCAGGCCCCACTGTGCGACGACCGAGCCGTCGGCGCGCAGCGCGGCGATCTGCGCGGTGGGGCGGGTGATGCCGGTGGAGATCGACGAGATCCAGGCGGCGACCCGGGCCGTCTCGGCGGTGAGGGGGCGGGTGAGGCGGATGGTCGGGAAGACGACGCGGGTGGGCAGCTGCCAGACGAAGCCGTTGTTCCCGCCCTCCTGGTGCTGCTCGATCTCGACCTGGGAGGACAGCCCGTCGCAGCCGTTGAACAAGCCGAGGTTCAGGCCGTCGATGGTGAGTTTGAAGAAGACCGTGGATCCGGCGTCGGGGGGCGTGGGCGGCATGGGGGCTCTCTGTCTGATGTCGGGTGGGCGGGCGTTGGTCGGCGGTCAGCGGTCGCGGAGGCGGCCCAACCGCTCGCGGTCGCCGCGGAGTTCGGCGCGCAGCAGCCGCGAGATCGGGGCGACCAGGTGGCGCGCGAGCGCATCGAGCTCCGCCTGCGGGGCGGCGGCCGGACCGGCCGGCAGGGCTGCCGCGGGCGGGGCGGGCGGAGGCCCGGGGCGCGGCGCAGGGGGCGCGGGCGGGGCCGGGACCACGGGAACCGGGGTAGGGGCCGGGGCGGGAGCCGGACCGGGCGGTGGTCCGGCCGGCACGGCCCGCTGCACCGGCACCGGCACCGGCCGGGCCGCCGCGGCGGCCGCGGGTGGGGCGGCGGATGCCGCGGAGCCGTTGCGCACACCGCGCGGGCCGAGCGACGCCACCGGCACCGCTGACGCCCCGTCGGGCGCCGGGGCCGGGCGCCGCAGCACCACGGGCCCGGCCCCGCCGGGCACCACGGCAGGCCCGTCGATGCCCGGCCCGGCAGGAACGAGCGGCCGTCCGGACGCCAAAGGCAGCGGCGCGGCGGCGGCCGCCCGCGGCCCGGCCACCCGCACGGAGGGCAGCCGCGCGGCGGGCGCGGCCGCAGCGCCCGCCGCCGCGGCGGAGGTTGCGGCGGCGGTGGCGGAGCCGGGCGCGCCGAGCGGGGCCGGTGCGGGCGCCGCGGGGGACTTCGCCGGCGGCGTCGCAGAGGAGCCGATCGGCGCGCCGATCAGCGGCCGCCGCACACCGTCCGCGGCGGCCCGCTGCACACGCCGGACGACCGGACGGCGGCCCCCCGTACCCGCCACGGGGGAAATGGCGGGTACGGGGGAGACTGTGTCTCCCTGCACGGGAGGAACGGCCGCCCCGGCAGCGTGGCTTGGGGAGGCGGAGGCCGCGGGGACGGCAGCGCGGCCCCCGACGGGCCATACCGTCCGCGACGGCACCGCAGGCCGCGGCGCGGACAGCAGCCCCCCGCGCCCCGCGCCGGCCCCACTCCGCGCGACGGGCAGGGAGACCCCGCCCACCAGCGGCACCACGGCCTGCACGACGGGCAGGCCGCCCGCGGGCACGTCGTGCGTGCGCCGCCCGACGCGCGCACCGTCCGCAGCGGCCGCCGCTGCCGGCACACCGGGCGCTGCCCGGCCGGGGGCGGGGGGTGTGTCCGGGCCGTGGAGTGGGGTGGTCGGCTGCGGACCCGCGGCAGTCCGGGGCACGGGGGCGCCGCCGGGAGGCACGGCGTCCGCCGGTGATGCGTCCGAACGCCGCTGTATGGGCGCTCCGGCTGCCGTGGCCGCCGCTGCCGGCACGCCGTGCACTGCCCGGCCGGAGGCGGGGGGCGTGTCCGGGCCGTGGAGTGGGGCGGTCGGCAGGGATGCGGGATCAGGCCCGCTGCCTCGGGGCGCTGGGGTGTTGCCGGGGGGAACGGCCTCCGGCGCCGCGTCCGCGCGCCGCCGGGCGGGCGCACCGGCGGCGGCCCCGGGCACCGCCTCCCCGGAGGCACGAGCCGCCGCAGGGCCCCCGAGCGCGGCGATCGGCCGGAACGCCGCCGCAGATCCGCCGCCTTGGGACGCTGCGGCGCTGCCCGGAGGCATCGCGTTCGCCGACGGGTCGTCCGCGCGCCGCCGGACGGACGCAGTCACCGAGGTGTTGACCGGACGGGTCCCGGGCGCGTTCGGTGCCGGGACGCCCGGCCCGGCCGAGGGCAGGCCGACGGCTGGCACTCCGGCGGGTCGGGTGCCGCCCGTCGGCGCAGGGATGCCCGCCGGGCCCGCGTCCGCCCGGGACTCGACCCGCTGTACGGACCCGCCCCGGGAGGCGCGGGCCGGTCCTGCTGCCTCGCCGGCGGACGAACCGTGCAGGGTTCCGGCCGAGGGCAGGCCCGGCGCATCGGATCCGGGCGAGACGGCCCGGTGCACGGGCGCGTCCGACGGCCCGGCAGGGGCCACGGAACCGTGGCCGTGCCGGGCGGCGGCCGGTGCCGCGGGGGCCGGTCCCTCCTGCGCGGCCGCGGACGGCTGGACCCGCGGAATCGTCGAACGCGGCCCCGCGGAGGACGCGGTGGCCGGTCGGGATGCGGGGGAACCCGTACGCGGAGCGGCCGACCCCCCCTCGGTGGCGGACCGTTGCGGTGCTGCATCCGGCGCGGTCCCCGGCCGGCCGGCTGCACGCGGGACCGGCGACGGCGTTCCGCGCCCCGACGTCGTGTGCGGCGCGGCGGGAGGGGCCGTGCCCGGGGAAGGCGGCGCCGCCCGGCCGTCCGTGGACCGCTGGAGCGGTACGGCCGACACGGGCGCCGGGCGGCCGGCAAGGGGCCCGCTCGGCGCCTCGGCGCCGCGCCCCGGGGTGTTCCCGGGGACTGCGGAGGCGGCCGTGCGCGGGGTGCGGACCGGCGGCGCGGGCTCGTCCGCGGCCCGCTGAAGCGGTGTCGGCGTCGTGTGGCCGGGCGCGGGCAGGACCGGTGCTGCCGGGCTGTGGGCGGGGTCCATGCGCGGAGGGGCGTGCTCCGCCGCGCCGGTCGTCGCCCGCTGCGCCGTCACGTCCGGTGCAGGCGCCCGGTGGCCGGCATCGGGTGCGGTTGCCGCCGCAGCTCCGGGGCCCGTCGGGGCCGCCGCGGGCGTGGGGCTGCCGGACGCGGGCCGGGCCGGGGGTGCGGCCTCTCGGGCCGGGGTGGTGGGCTCTGTGGCGGAGGGGGTCGTGGGCGCGGAGGCCGAAGCGCCCGGGGCCGTCGTGGTCCGCTGGACGGGTGCGTCCGGTACGGGCACCGGACGGTAGGCCGCGGGCAGCGCCGGAGCCGCGGATCCGCGCCCCGACGTGGCGGTCGGTGCAGCCGGGCGGGTGCCCGGGACAGCCGGTGCCGCCGAGCCGGTCGCGGACTGCTGGAGCGGTACGGCCGGCGTCGGCGTCGGCGTCCGCCGGCCGGTCCCGGGCGGGGCCGGTGCGGGCTCCGCGTGGGCGTCCGCCGGCGCTGCGGATGCGCCCCTCGAAGCGGTATGGCCATCCGGCGCGGCTGTGGAGCGCTGTGCGGGTGTGGCGGCTGACGCGGCCGTGTGGCGGCCGGTCGCGGCAGCCGGGGCGGGGGAGGGGGCGGGGCGTGCGCCGGTCGTCGGCGCGGCTGCCGGCGCGGCGTCCGCAGCGGACGTGCCGGGCGCGGGCACCGGAGCCGACCGCTGGACCGGCGTGCGGGTATGCGCAGCGTCCGCGGTCGCCGGGGGCCGGCCGGGGGCTTCGGGGCCGGGGAGACCTGCCGGGCGGAGGACGGGCGCCGCAGGGCGCGCCGGGTTCGGGGCGGATGCGGGGGCCGGGGTGAGGGCGTCGCGGACGAGGCCCGACGGGGCCGAAGCGGACACCTCGTGGCCCAGCCCGCCCGTGAACAGCAGCGGCTGCCGGGTCGTCAGGGACGCGGCGAACTCCCGCTCGGCGGTCAGCCGCGGAGCGCCCAGCACCCGCTGGACCGGCTGCACCGTGGCCCAGCCGCCCTCGGGCGGAGCCGGCGGCACCGCCGCGTCGGCCGCGTCGGCCGCGTCGGCCGCTTCGGCCGCCGCCGGCACCGCGTCCGCCCGGCGGCCGCGCCGGAGCCGCGTGAACAGGCCCATCGTCCTCGTCTCCTTCCCTTTCCGTCCGTTCAGCCCGGTGCAGCCCGTCCGGTCACGGCGCCGACTCCTGCACCAGATCCGCCACCCGCCGCACGTACGCCTGCCGGTCCGCGTGCTCCAGGTCGAGGATCGCGTCCAGGTCCCAGTGCAGGTGGTAGGCGAGGTACGCGGCCTCCTCGTGGAGCACGTCGGCCGCGTGCGTCACGATTCCCCCAGGCGGCTCCCCGCCAGTTCGACCTCGAACGCCCCCTCGCAGTGCGGGCAGGAGACCGCGGCCCGCGTGTGGCCCTCGGCGTTGATCCGCCGGTAGAAGTCCTGGAGGAAGGCCAGGTCGGAGGCGAACATGTTCTCCACCGTCCCGTCGTGGACCACCGCCAGCGTTCCCAGCCGGGTGATCACCCTGCCCAGCAGGACCACCGACAGGTACGCCGGGTTCTCACGGACCCGCACGTCCCGCAGCGGCAGCAGCTCGTCGCG
This sequence comes from Streptomyces toxytricini, assembly GCF_014649915.1. Classification (GTDB taxonomy): domain Bacteria; phylum Actinomycetota; class Actinomycetes; order Streptomycetales; family Streptomycetaceae; genus Streptomyces; species Streptomyces toxytricini. The sequence continues at coordinate 43,498 of NZ_BMTY01000023.1, forward strand.
GGCCGTCGCCAGCCGCATGGCACCGGTGCGGTGCACCGCCCCGGACTCGTCGACGTAGCCGCGCGGCAGCTCGAACTCGAACTCCGTTCGCAGGGGTTCGCGTACGCCGGCGGGGGCACCGCCGCCGTCGGCCGGTGCCGCCGGCGGCGGGGCGCTCTGCGCCGCGAGACCCGGTCCCTGGCGCCGCATTATTCGATGACCAGCTCTTCGAAGGTGATGGTGACCTGCTCGGTGAGCGCCGACGCGGCGCCCGCCTTCACCGAGCTCACCTCCACCTTGGAGCACCATGCGTTGCGCAGGTTGTACCGGCGGACCGGGTTCTCCTGGTAGTCCATCATGATGATCGTCGCGTTCTTCCGGGCCGAGCCCATGTCGCCGGAGATCGACGACTTGATCCACTCGGTGAACGCCATGGACTGCGTCGCACCGCGGGTCACCTGGCACTGGCCGGCCTTCTGCACGCCGGGGAGCTTCTTGGTGATGGGCTTGCCGTCCGCCGAGACCTGCTGGTACTCGATGACGTCCTGCTCCATCGACAGGCTGCTGACCTCCTGCAGGAACTCGACCATCACGCCGTCGATCTGGAGGCCGAAATTGTGCGAGGTGAGCGCGTCACCGGGCTGAAGGGACATGGGGAGCTGCTCCTTGTACGGGTCGGGTCGGGGGTGGGGCTGCGGGGGCGGCGGCGGTTACTCCTCCAGCTCCCCGCCCCCGCCGGAGAACTGCGCCAGCCGGAACACCACGAACTCGGCCGGCTTGACCGGCGCGATGCCGATCTCGCAGACGACCCGGCCCAGGTCGACGGACTCCGGCGGGTTGGTCTCCTCGTCGCACTTCACGTAGAACGCGTCCTCGGGCCGCTGCCCGAAGAGCGCTCCCGTGCGCCATTCGTTGACGAGGAACGCGGAGATGTTGCGCCGGATCCGCGCCCACAGCGCCTGGTCGTTCGGCTCGAACACCACCCACTGGGTGCCGACGAGGATCGACTCCTCCAGGTAGTTGAAGTAGCGCCGCACGTTCAGGTAGCGCCACGCCGGGTCCGAGGCCAGCGTGCGCGCCCCCCACACGCGGATGCCGCGGCCCGGGAAGGCGCGGATGCAGTTCACGCCGACCGGGTTGAGGAGGTCCTGCTCGCCGCGGGTGATCTGGAGTTCCAGGTCGACCGCGCCGCGCACGATCTCGTTGGCGGGAGCCTTGTGGACGCCGCGCTCGGCGTCGTTGCGGGCCCACACGCCGGCCATGTGCCCGGACGGCGGCACCACTTCGGCCTGGCCGGTGGACGGGTCGAACACCTTGATCCACGGGTAGTAGAGGGCCGCGTACCGGGAGTCGTAGCCCGCCACCTCCATGCGCCACTTGCGGACGTCCCGGGCGTTCAGGCCGGGCGGCGGGTCGAGCAGGGCCATCCGGTCGCCCATCAGCTCGCAGTGCGCGACCATGCCGAGCTGTACCGCCTTGACCTGTTCGAGGTCCAGCAGGCCCCGCCGGTACGCGGCCATCAGGTCGGGCGCGGCGACCATGGTGATCTCGTCGAGGGCCTCCAGGCCGCCGAAGCCGGTGCGGTCGGCCGAGTCGCCGAGGAACCGCCCCGAGTCCAGGCCCGTCCCGGCGGCAGCCGGCACGGGTGCGGCGGCCGGCACGGCCGCGGGCGCGGCGGCGGGCGGCGGCGCCAGCACCAGCGACTGCACCTCAGGGCGCGCGGGAGAGGTCCCCGGGACGGCCTCCTCCACCGTGATGGTCTTGGACCGCTGGCGGACCTGCGTGACCACGTAGTTCCGCGCGGACTTGCGGGCGCTGACGTCGAACTCCTCGACGACCGCGTCCCCGTCCTTGACCAGCAGCCTGAACCGGTCCGCGCCGCCGGAGCCGCCCGCGGAGCCCTCGCCGCCGCCGTCGGCGTCCTGCACCTCGACGGTGAGCGGGCCGGTGCCGGACGGCGCCGCCGCCAGGGCAGCCACCTTGAACGACCCGAGGACGGCGGACTCGCCGGCCGCGCCCTCCTCCGGCACCGCCGCCGCACGCCCGACCGCCGCGGCCGGGACGGTGGACGGTGCCGCGGCCGCGGCCGCCAGGTCGGCGCCGCCGCCGACCCGCACCACGTACGCGGCCGTGCCGCCGTTGTTGAAGAACCCGTACACGGCGTGCGCCAGGTGGCAGCCGTCGGTGAAGTCGCCGAACTCCGCGACGTACTGGGACCAGTTGGTCACCAGGGTCGGGTCGTTCAGCGGTCCGCACGGAGCGAGCCCGACGAACGCCGCGACGGACGTGCCCACGCCCTCTATGGGCCGGGAACCGCTGGCGACTTCCTCGACGTACACGCCGGGGGAGAGGTAGTTCGGCACGGGAAGCTGCTCCTTGCTGCTGATCGGGCGGCGTGCCGGGACGGCGTACCGCCCGCGGCGCGGCCGTATCCGCTGGTCGGACCGACCATCGCCGAACCGGGCACCCGCACGGGAGGACCAGCCGGACCGCTTCGGGGGCAGCCCCGCCTTCCCGCCCGGACACCGGCCGCGCCCGAACCCGCAGTAACGTTCCCCTTCGGGGGGAACGCGCAGATCCAGGGGAAGAGGGGCGATTCGTGGGGGCGTACGGCGGCGCGGACGGCAGCGGCATCGGCGGGGCCGGGGGCCTGCCCGGGCTCCGCTTCAGGATGCTCGGCCCCATGACCGCGCACGCCGCCGACGGGACCCCGCTCGGCCTCGGCCCCAACCAGCAGCGGGCCCTGCTGGCCGTGCTCCTGCTCCGCCGAGGCCGCCCCGCCCCCATGGCCGACCTCCTCGGCGCGCTGTGGGGGGAGCGGCCGCCGCCGCGCGCCGTCGGCACCCTCCGCACGTACGTGTCCCGGCTGCGCACCCTCTTCGAGCCCGAACGGCCCTCCCGCGCCCCCGCCCGCCTCCTCGTCTCCGCCTCCGACGGCTACGCGCTCCGCCTCCGCGACCCCTTCCTCGACATCGCCGAGTTCGAGCGCGGCATCGCGGAAGCCGCCCGGCTGCGCACGGCCGGCGCGACCGGGGACGCGTACCGCACGCTCGGCGAGGCGCTCGCGCTGTGGGCGGGCACCCCGCTCGCCGGACTGCCCGGCCCGCACGCCGAGACCCAGCGCGACCGGCTCACCGAGATGTGGCTGACCGCCCGCGAGGACCACTTCCACGGCGCTCTGGAACTCGGTCTGGACCGGGACACCGCGGCCGTCGCCGACCTGCGCGCCTTCGCCGCCGAACACCCCCTGCGCGAACGCGCCCAGGCGCTCCTCATGCTCGCCCTGCACCGGGCGGGCCGCTCCGGCGAGGCGCTCGCCGTGTACGGGGCCACCTGCGACACCCTCGCGCGCGAACTCGGCACCGGGCCCGGCGCCGAGCTCGCCGCCCTCCACCGCCGCCTCACCACCCCCGCCGCACCCGTGCCCCTGCCCCGGCCGCCGGGCCCGCCGCCGCGGGCAGCGGTGCGTCCCGCGTCCGCCGGAGCCGGGGCGCGGAGCGACGCACAGGCCTGCGGCTGCGACCCCGGCCGGCCCGCGCCGGACGCGCCCGCGGCGCCGTACGACACGGACCGGCCGTCCCCCGGGCCCGGCCCGGCGGACGGGTGCTTCGCCGGTCGGGCGGCGGAGACCGCCCTGCTCGACGAGGTGCTGGCGGGCACCGGTTCCGGCGTCCCCGTCGCCGTACTCACCGGCATGCCCGGCATCGGCAAGACGGCCCTCGCCGCCCGGGCGGCCGCCCGGTCCGGGCCCCGCTTCCCGGACGGGGTGCTCCGCGCCGGCCTCGGCGGCGGCAGTGCCCGTGCGCTGGCCGACCTGCTGGGCGCGCTCGGCGTGCCCGCGGCGTCCCTGCCCGACGGCGTCGATGCGCGCGCGGGGCTCTACCGCTCCCTCCTCGACGGCCGGCGCGTCCTCGTCCTCCTCGACGACGCCCCCGACACCGCAGGCCTGCTGCCCCTGCTGCCCGCCGCCCCGGGATGCGCGGCCCTCGTCACCGCGCCCGGACGGGGGCTCGTCGTCCCCGGCGCCCGGCTCGTCGACGTTCCCGAACTCGACGACGACGCGGCCCTCCTGGTCCTCGGCGAGGCCGCGGGCGAGCGGCGGCTGCGGGAGGAGCCGGACGCCGTCCGGGACCTCGTCCGCCAGTGCGCCGGGCTGCCGCTCGCCCTCCACCTCGCCGGGACACGGCTGCGGCAGGAACCCGACCTGACGGCGGCCGCCCTCGCCTCCCCCGACGGCGGCGGCCTCACCGCCCGGCTCCGGGCCGGCGGCCGGTCCGTCGAGGACGCCTTCCGACGCCGCTGCGCGACCCTCGCCCCCGCGGCGCTTCGCATGCTCTGCGCGACGGTCACCGCCCCCGACGGCTTCGGTCCCGCCGCCGCGGCCGCGCTCCTGAACGGCGGCGGCCCGCACGGCGCCGCGCGGTCGGCAGCAGACGGAGCCGCCGTCCCCGAGGGCGAGGCCGCCGACCTGATCGAGGCGATCGTCGACGCGGGACTGCTGCGGCCCGCGGCCTCCGGCCGCTACCGCTACCACCCCCTGGTCCGCGCCTACGCCCGCCACCGCCTCACCCCCGCCTGATTCCGGGGCCGCCCGCCCCCCGGGACCAGGCCGTGCGGGGGTGCCGGGCGGACGGGCAGGAGTGCCCGCAGGGCGGGACTTTCGGGCAGGGGACGGCGCCCCCGCGGCCCTAGCCTTCCCGCATGACGATGTGGACCGCTCTCGATCCGGCTGCCGTGGCCGTCGACCCCGGCAGCCGGCCGACCACCCGGCTCCGGGTGCGCAACACCGGCGACACGGTGGAGGAATACCGGCTCTCGATCGTGGGCGACCCGGCCGGCTGGAGCCGCATCGAGCCCGACACGCTCCGCCTCTACCCGGGCAGCGAAGGGTCGGCGGAGATCTCCTTCGCGCCGCCGCGCACCCCCGACGCCCCGGCCGGGCCCACGGCGTACGGGGTGCGGGTCGAGCCGCGGGAGAACCCCGCCGTGCGGGACGTCCTGGAAGGCCGGGTGACGGTCGCCCCGTTCACAGAGGTCCGCGCCGAGCTCGTGCCGCCGAGCATCGCCGCCCGCTTCCGCGGCCGGGCCGCCGTCGCCGTCGACAACCTCGGCAACACCCCGCTGACCGCGTCCGTCGGCGCCCGCGACGAGTCCGGCCGGCTGTCCTTCGACGTCCGCCCGGGCAACGTCCAAGTGGCCCCGGGACGTGCGGCGTTCGTCGCACTGGAGATCGCCCCCCAGGAGACCCGCTGGACGGGCGGGCCAGAGACCCACCGCATGACCGTTTCGGTACGGCGCTCCGGCGACGCAGCGGCCCTGGAGCTGAACGGGGAGTTCGAGCAGCGGCCGGTGCTGCCCGCCTGGCTCGTCGCCGTCGGCGGGGTTCTGGCCGCGGCCGCCGTTGCGTCCGTCGTGCTGTGGCTCGGGTTCTCGCCGAAGGTCGCCTCCGCAGCCGGGGAGAAGAAGACCGAGGCGGGGGCCCCGCTGCCCAGCCCGCTCGGCAGCCACGGCGCCCTGCCGTCGGCCCCGCCGCCGCCCGCCGACCCGGGGGCCGTTCCCGGCGGCGGCGCCCCGGTCGGCGGGGACCCGGCAGCCGGCGTCCCCGGCGGCGGCTCCGGCGCCGGTGCGGGCTCCGGCGGCGGTGGCGGGGGCGGCGGGGGAGCGGCCCCGCCGCCCGCCGCCGGCAACCAGGGCGGTGCCGCCGCCCCCCAGGGTCCGCCCTGGCGGGCCGGATACCAGCCCGACGTCGTCGTGCACTACGCGCAGCGCCGGCTCGCCGCCCTCGGCGGCGGCAACCCGTGCACCCTGAAGGGCCAGTGGCGCGAAGGCGTCATCGACGCGGCCACCGAGACCTCGCTGATCTGCTACCAGCGGGCCGTGATGGCCGACGAAAAGACCACCCGCGCCCTCACGGCCACGGACAAGCCGCTCGGCACGCTGGGCCGCGCCACCCTCGCCTCCCTGTGGATGCAGGGCGTCACGGCCGGGCAACTCACGTCGGGCTCACGCAACTTCGACGTCACCCGGCTGGACGCCGCCCTCCGCTGGGCGAGCCAGGCCACCATCTCCGACGCCGACCTCCAGGCGGACCGGGCGTTCGCGCAGCTCGGCGTCGACTACTTCACCTCCGGCGGACGCAACGCCGCCGCGACCCCGTACGACGCGAAGATGCGGGCCAAAGTGGAGCAGTACCAGCGGCAGGTCCAGCTCCCGGTCACCGGCGTCGCGGACAGCCGCACCATCAACGCCCTGCTCGGCGGCAGCGTCAACGGCACGGGCCGGCCCGGCCGCTGAACGGACGAACGGCGGGTCCGCCCGCACGGGCCGGCGGCCGCCACCTCCCGCCCGGCGTCCGGCAGCGGCCGGGCGGGAGGTGGCGCGGCAAGCCGGTCAGGGCCGCCAGGGGGCCGAGGTGCCGGGGAGCAGGCGGCCCGCCTTCACGTACTCGCGGCGGGCGCCTTCGCGGACGTCCCCGGCCGTCACCGGACCCCCGCCCCGTCCGCGCGCCGCGTAGCAGGCGGTGAGCGCCGCCGCCCGGATCGAACCGCCGGCCAGCTCGAACTCGGCCGCCACACGCGGCAGTTCCTCTGCCACGTCCTGCCCGGTCGGTGCCCCGGCCAGCGCGCTGCGCCACAGGTCGGCGCGCAGCGCCGCGTCCGGGAAGGGGAAGTCCACCACCAGGTCCAGCCGCCGCGTGAACGCCTCGTCCACGTTGGACCGGAGGTTCGTCGTCAGCACGGCGATCCCGTCGAAGCTCTCCAACCGCTGCAGCAGGTACGCGCTTTCGAGGTTCGCGTACCGGTCGTGCGACCCGCGCACCTCCGACCGCTTCCCGAACACGGCGTCCGCCTCGTCGAACAGCAGCACCGCGTCCGTGCGGTCCGCCTCGGTGAAGATCCGCTCCAGGTTCTTCTCCGTCTCCCCGACGTACTTGTCGACCACCGACGACAGGTCCACCACGTACAGGTCGAGGCCGAGTTCGCCCGCCACCACCTCCGCCGCGAGGGTCTTCCCCGTGCCCGACGCCCCCGCGAACAGGGCCACCACCCCGCGGCCGCGGCCACCGCCGGTGCGCAGGCGCCAACCGGACAGCACCTCGTCGCGGTGCCGGGCGCGGGCCGCCAACTCGGCGACACGGGCCCGCTCCGCGGGCGGCAGCACCAGGTCGGCGAAGCCGACCGCCGGCCGCACCCGCCGGGCCAGCCGCCCCAGCAGCGGGGCGGACAGGCGGCGCGCGGTGAGCCGTACGTGGCGTTCGGCGAGCTCCGCGCCCTCCAGCGCGGCGAGGTCCCTGGCCGTGCGGGCCACCTCGGCGAGCTGCTCGCCGCTCAGCCGGTACGCGGCCAGGGCCCCGGCCGGCCCCGCCCCGAGCAGCGCCGCGGCCTCGCCGTGCGTCCCGCGGGGCGCCCCGGCGGTGTGCGGGCGGGCGCCTTCGAGGGGGATCAGGGGCACCCCGGGAGCCCAGTCCGGGTCGTAGGGGTCCGGGCCCGCGAACACCGTCGTGGTGTCGGGCGCGGCGACCGACCGCATCAGCGGCCCCGGCTCCGCCGGGACGGGCGCGACGACCACGGCCGTCCCCGGGCCGCGCAGCCGGGCCTCGCGCCGCAGCAGGGGCCCGAGCCGCGGGGCGTCGCCCCCCGGACCGCCGTCCCCGGCACCCGCGGCCGCCGGCGGCCGGTGCACCAGCACGGTGCGCCCCGCGGCCCGCAGCGCCGCGATGACCCGCTCGGCACCGCCCTCGCCGCGCCTGTCGAGCAGGTGGACGGTGACGGGCCGGCCGGCGCGGGCCACCAGGGCCGCCGGATCGGCCCGGTCCGCCCGGCCCGCAACGGCGCCGCCGATCGCATCGCCCGCACCGCCCTGCCCGGCCCCGCCGTCCGCCGCCTCCGCCGCACCGGCCGCATCGGCCGCATCGGTCGCGTCCGCCTCATCGGCCGCGCCCGCTCCGTCCGCCGGGGCCGTCGTTCCGGACGGCTCCAGCAGGACCACCCCCGCCGCACAGAGGTGCGCGTCGAGTCCGTCGTCGCCGAGCAGGTGGGCCACGACCCGTTCCGGGACGCGCAGTGCCCGCCCCGGGAGCGGCCGCTCCTCGTCCTCCAAGAGGAGGAGTCCGCCGGCGAGGAGCGGCGCCGCCGCGTGGAAGCGGGCCCGCGCCCGGGGTGCGTGCGGCCCCGTCCCCGCCAGCTCCAGGGCGAGCGCCACCGAGGCCCGGCGCCGGCCGACGTCGTCGTTGAGGTAGCCGTACAGCGGCTCGAACCGGCGGTCGACGTCGGGCGCCGCCGCCGCGAGCAGGATCCGCAGGTCCAGCGCCGACAGCCCGAAGGCGCGGACGAGACCGCCCAGCCGGTCCGGCCCGCCCGGGTCGGCCGGGCCGCCGGTGCCCGCACCGTCGTCGGCGTCCGATTCCGGAGCCGCGTCCGCACGTACGTCTCCCGGGCCGCCGGGCGCAGCACTCGGAGCGTACGGGCCGGCCGCGGCGGCCCGCAGGGCCGTCTCCGACGACACGTACAGCCCGCGCAGCGGGTCGTGCGCCGTGGGGTCGTCCGCCGCCCGGGCCGCGACCAGCCCGGCCGCCTCCCGCCGCAGCCGCGCCAGCCGTTCCAGCAGGATCCCGGCCGCCGCGCTCACCGGGCCCGCCCCCGCGCCTGCGTACGCAGCATCCTCGGCCGGGAGTCGCCCGGCCGGCCGTCCTTGCCGCGTACCGTGACGACCGCGCCCTCCGTGACCGGCGGCCCCACCGGATAGACGGGCGTCACCGGGAACGGTACGGCGATGACCACGTCCAGGGACGGCTTGAGCTCCCCGCCCAGCGCCGACCACACGTCCGCGGTGGACCGCCCGTCGGAGGGTGGCACCCCCACCGACAGCGGGATGGACGACCGGTACGCCCCTATCGCCTCCGGCACGTCCTCGGGCGGCAGCGCCTCGTACGGCAGCAGCGCGGCCAACACCCCTGCCAGCATGCGGTGTTCGTCCTCCGGCCGCGCCGTCCACGCGGTCAGCAGGTAGGACAGCCGGAACCAGCGGGCCGGCTGACGCCGCTGCACGACGACGCCCCGGGCGTCGCGCTCGGCGTACGCCCCGCGCTCCCGCCGGGAGACGTCCTCGCGGATGTCGTACAGGTAGGCGCTGACGGTCGGGGCGGTGCGGCGGGCCGCCCACTCCCGGGTGGGGGCCTCCAGGGCGATGTCGCCGGCCCCTTCGGGCAGTGCGCCGCGGCGCAGCAGGCGCCGCAGCGCCTCGTCGATCTCATGGATCATGGGTGGTGGTGTCCTCGGTACGGGCGGGTCCCCGGCCGTCGGGCAGCCGACCGGTTCCGGCCATCGGGTGCGGGGCGGTGGGGTGGGTGCGGTGCGCCGGGGGGCGAGGAGGCCGCCTAGATGTAGCCCTCGCGGAGCGCGTAGGCGACGGCGTGGGCGCGGTTGGTGAGCTGGAGGCGGGTCATCAGCCCGTGCAGGATGTTCTTGACGGTGCGTTCGGAGTAGGCGAGCTTGTCCGAAATCTGCCGGGTGTCGAGGCCTTCGGCGATCAGCCGCAGCACGTCCGTCTCGCGCGGTGCCATGCCGAACAGCGGCGCCGAGGCAGTGCCCGAGCAGACCGCCGCCGTCTCGGAGCGGCGCAGCCGCCCCACCTGTCCGAGCACCCGGCTGATCAGGTCCGGCGGCAGGACGCCCTCGCCGTGCGCGGCCTGCCGGACCGCCTTGGCCAGGCTGCCCTCCGTGGCCTGGTGCCGCCACAGGATGGCCCGTACGCCGTACTCGACGACCGTCAGCAGCTCCGGTTCGCGCAGCTCGCGGGCGATCAGGACGACCCGCTGGTCGCCTCCGCGCAGCACGCGCCGAAGTTCCGCCGCGGCCCGGTCGTCCACCCGGTCCATCAGCATCACGGCCACGTCGGCGGCCGCCGGCCGGCCCTCGCGGTCGCGGACCGGCGGGACGATCTCCACCGCCGGCTGGCGCTGAAGATGGCTGACGACGCCTGCCCGTCCGAGGGGGTCCTCGGCGTGGATCGCCACGGTGATGCGGTCGGTGATGCGGTCGCTCGTCGAAACCGGCATGGGTGTCCTTTCCTTCCCACGGGGGTGCTGCCGGAGACAGGCTGGGGGAGCCGGATCAACAGCGCGTCGACGTTCGATGGGTGACCGCGCGGTCCGTTCCGGCACGACCGCCGTGTACGGGCGGACCGGCCCGGCAGGACGGGCGCCCGGCACGCGCGTGCCCGTACGGACACCGGAGGGCGCCGGACGTGCGCGACGACCCCGCCCGGCGGGCGGCCGGGGCCGGGAGTCCCGCGCGACCACCGGGAGTTGCGGGGGCTACAGGTCGGCCAGGATTCGGCGGACCTGCGCCGCTTCGGCCGGGCGCAGCCGGTCGAAGAGGCCGGCGGCCCGCTCCAGCCGCTCCCGCGCCCGCTCCCGGTCACCCAGCTCGGCCAGGGCCGTCCCGACGACCTGCAGGGCGCGGGCCTCCGCCAGGGCCCAGCCCTTTTCGCGGCTCACGTCCGCCACCCGCGCCCCGGATTCCACCGCCTCGCGGTGCCGGCCGGCGGCCAGGTGGCAGTGGCTCACCTCCCACTGGGAGAACAGCTCGATCGTGGCGTACCCGGCCGCCCCGGACAGGGCGGCACCCTCCCGCAGGTACGCGATCGCCTCCTCGGGGCGGCCCGACTGCCGCAGGACGCCCCCGAGGACGTACAGCGTGTACGACAGGCGGTAGGCGTCGCCGTCCGCCCGGGCCGAGGCCAGGCTCTTGCGCGCGGCCGCGTCCGCTTCGGCGAGGCGGCCCAGGCTGCTGAGCGTGTGCGCCGAACAGGCGCGGGCGTTCTCCGCGCCCCACCTGCTGCCGCACCGCTCGCCGACCGCGACGGCCTGCCCGTACAGCTCCAGCGCGCGCTCCAGGTCGCCCCGCGCGTACCACACCAGGGCCTGGCAGGTCCGTATCTCCGTCAGCACCGCCTCGTCGCCGGAGGACTGCGCATCGGCGGCGGCCGCGGCGAGGACCGACTCCGCCTCGTCGGTGTGGCCGAGCTGGTACAGCCCCCCGCCGAGCATGTACCCGAGCCGGCCGGCCGCCCGCCTGCGGCCCTGGCCGCGCGCGGCCCGCAGGATGGCGCGGGCCGGCTCGACCATCGCCGCCCACAGGAACGTGCCGTCCAGGACGGGGTCGAGGGCCAGGATCAGGTCGGCGGCCAGGTCGACGGCGGACGGATCGGCCCGGACCGTCTGCACCGCCACCGCCAGCACGGACTGGTGCCGGCCCGCGAAGACGCGGTGCGCCTCGCCCGGCGCCGACATCCCGGTGCCCGGCGAGCGGGTCGGGTGGAGCATGTCGGGCACCGGGTGGCCGGGGCGTTCGACGGCGTACGCGTTGCGTGCCGACGCCAGGTGGTGGTCGACCAGCCGGACCAGCGCCTCCGCGCCGCCCTCCGGGCCGTCCTCCTCCGCCGAGCGGGCCCGCGCGAACGCGCGCAGCAGGTCGTGGAACCGGTAGCGCTGCGGGGCCGGCGACTCCAGCAGCCCGAGCTCCGTCATCCGCTCCAGCAGCTCCTCGGCGTGCGCCGGGTCGATGCCGGCCAGGGCGGACGCGTCCGCGACGTCCGCGTCCTCCTGCTCGGGCAGCGCCAGCAGCCGGAACAGCCGGGCCTCGGCCGCGTCCAGCAGCTCGTAGCTGAGGCGGAAGCACGCCTCCACCCCGTCCTCCCCGCCCGCCTCGGCGGAGAACGGCGCCCGCCGCCCCTCCAGCAGCCCGCGGAACGCCGCCAGGGACCAGCCGGGCCGGGTCGCCAGCCGGGACCCGGCGATGCGCAGCGCGAGCGGCAGCCCGCCGCACAGTGCGGCCAGCGCCGCCGCCTCCGCGGGCTCCGCCTCGATCCGCTCCCGGCCGACGATCCGGCCGAGCAGACGTACGGCGTCCCCCGCAGGCAGGACGTCCAGCCGCAGGCGGAGCGCCGCGGGCAGGCCGGCCAGGGTGTTCCGGCTGGTCACGACGACCGCGCAGGCGGACGAGCCCGGCAGCAGCGGCTCGATCTGCCCGACGTCCCGCGCATCGTCGAGGACGAGCAGCATCCGCTTGTCGGCCATCCGGGACCGGTACAGGCCGGCGCGTTCCTCCACCCCCTCCGGGATCGCCGAGTCCGCGACGCCGAGGGCGCGGAGGAACGCCGCAAGGACCGCATCCGGCTGCGCAGGGTCCTCGCGGACGCCGCGGAGGTTGGCGTAGAGCTGCCCGTCGCGGAAGTGCGCCCTGAGGCGGTGCGCGGCATGCAGCGCGAGCGTGGTCTTGCCGACGCCCCCGATGCCGCCGACCGCCGAGACGACCACGGCCGGCGGGCCGCCGGAGTCCGCGGCGGGATCCTCGGCCGCCGGGATGAGAGCCTCGACGAGACGCCGGGTGGCTGTTTCCCGTCCCGTGAAATCGACTGTGGCGTAGGGGAGCTGGGCAGGTGCCGGGAGCGGGGGAGCGGCTTCCCGGAGGCGTCGGCCGCTGCTCGCCGCCGGGCGGTGGAGGCCGGAGGGTGTTGCGGCGGGCCGTGCCTCCGGAGTCTGCGCGGATGTGTACCGGGCGCCCCTCGTGGGGCGCTCCGCGCCGGGTCCGGGGACGGCCATCGCCGCGGGGTCCTCCGTGTCGGTCCGCGTCGCCTCCGCCGCCGCAGACGGGGCCCCCGGAAGGGCCGCCGACGGCCCCCCAGGGGTGCCCGCGGGGCCGGAGTCCGCCACGGGCCGCTCCCGCGCCGCCGCCGCGGCGGGTCCCACCGCCGGTACCCGTGTCGGCCGGGCGGGTGCTTCCACCGCGCCCGCCTCCGCCGATGCCGCCCGCTCGCCCGCCCCGGGCGCCGCCGCCCCGGCCTCATCGCCCCGGCCCGCCCGCGCCAACGCCTCGGCCCGCAGCGCCCGCAGCCGCCCGTTCAACGGGTACTCCGCGCACAGCGCCCCCAGCTCCGGGACCAGCCGCCCGTGCCGCCCCCGCGCCAGGTCCGCCTCCACCCGCTCCAGCAGCACCGACAGCCGCAGCTCCGTCAGCCGCTCCCGCTGGATCCGGGCGAACGGCCCCGGCAGCCCGGCCAGCGGCACCCCGCGCCACCGGGCGAGCGCCGCCTCCAGCAGCCGCGCCCCGCCGTCCGCGTCGCCCGCGGCGACCAACTCCCGGCCCCGGGAGGCCTCCGCCTCGAAGTCGGCCAGGTCGACCGCACCGTCCGGGGCGTCCAGCGCGTAACCGCCGCCCTCCGTCACCAGGCAGGGCCCGAGCGCCCGCCGCAGCCGGTACACGTACGAGCGGACCGTGCCCGCGGCCGTGCGCGGGCTGGCTTCCCCCCAGATGCCGTCGATCAGCTCGTCCAGGCCCACCACCTCCGGCCGGCGCACCAGCAGCATCGCCAGCACCAGCCGCTGCTGTGGCGGGCCCAACGGTACGTCCACCCCGCCACGGCCGGCCTGCACCGGCCCGAGCAGGGAGAAGCGCAGCACGGACGGATCACTCACAACGGCCCCCTCTTGCGGTCCTCGGGTCAGCCGGCCCCCGGCCCCACCGGCCCGCGCCCCACCCCGGTACGGAAGATCCTCGCAGGTCGCGAGCCCCGCCCCGGACCGGCCGGGCGCGATCCGGCCGGCGCGCGGCCGATTCGGGCGCCGTACGGGCCGCTGTAGGCTTGCCATACCGGATGGCCGGTACATCCTGTTGGGCGCAAGGGGCGGACGCGCGGGGAGTTGGGTGAGCATCCGGTGAACGAAGCGCTGCCCGCAGCCACCGCCGCCCAGGATCCCGAGGCGTCCTTCTCGCTGCTCGGACCGGTCCAGGTGCACCAAGGCGCCCTCACCCTCCCGCTGGGCCCGCCGCAGCAGCGCGCGGTGCTCGCCATGCTCCTGTGCCGGCACAACACGGTCGTCGGCACGGGGGAATTGGTCGACGGGCTGTGGGGCGAGGCGCCGCCGCACACCGCCGTCGGCACCGTCCGCTCGTACGTGTACCGGCTGCGCCGGATCCTCGGCGCCCGGATCACCACCCACGGGCAGGGCTACCGCCTGCGCCTCGGCCACGGCGAGTTGGACCTGTGCCGCTTCGAGGACCTCGTCGCCGAGGCCCGCGGCGCGGCGGCCGACGGGAACCCGGCCGCCGGCCGCGACGGGCTCGCGGAGGGCCTGGCCCTGTGGCGCGGGACCCCGCTGGCCGGGCTGCCGGGGCCGCAGGCCCGCATCCAGCGCGAACGCCTCGCCGAACTGCGCCTGTCAGTGCTCGTCGAGCGGATCGAACTGGACGTCCTGCTCGGCCGGCACGCACGGCTCGTCGGCGAACTCACAGGGCTCTGCGCGGAACACCCCCGCAACGACCGGCTGCGCGCCCTGCTCGACACCGTCCTGGAACGCAGCGGCCGCGGCCGCGAGGCCCGTACGGCCCCGCCCGCCACCGGTACCGCCGACGGCAGGACGGCCGGGCCGCGACCGGGGGCGGCCCCGCCGCCCGCCGGCCGGCCCGCGGCGCAATCCGCGACCCCGTCCCCCGCGCAGGCTGCGACCGCACCCCCCGCGCACGGCTGGACCGCACCCCCCGCGGCGCAGGCCGCCGCGTCCGCGTCCCCCGGCGCACAGGCCGGGACCGCGCCCGGCGTACAGGCCGGGACCGCGCCCGGCGTACAGGCCGGGACCGCGCCCGCCGGGCAGGTCTGCACCGTGTCCGGCGCGCAGGCCCGGACCGCGCCCCCCGCGGCGCAGGCCGCGACCGCCCCTCCCGGCGGCGACACCTCGGGCGGCCCCCGCCACGTGCCGCCGCCTCCTGCCCAACTCCCCTACGTGCCAGTGGATTTCACCGGGCGGACCGGCCCCGAGCAGGCCATCGTCGACGCACTCACCCCCGCCCCTGCCCCGGGCCCCGCCGCCGGTGCGCCCCTCCGCAGCGTGGCGATCTCCGCCGTCGGCGGGATCGGCGGCGTCGGCAAGACGACCCTCGCCGTGCACGCCGCACAGCGCCTGCGCGACCACTTCCCCGACGGCCAGCTCTACGCCAACCTGCGCGGCGTGCGCGAGGACCCCGCCGACCCCGGCGCCGTCCTCGCCTCCTTCCTGCGCGCCCTCGGCGTCGCCGGCGCCGCCGTCCCCGACGACCCCGAGGAGCGGGCCGGCCTCTACCGCAGCCGGCTCGCCGGACGACGGGTGCTGCTCGTCCTCGACGACGCCCGCGACACCGCCCAGGTCGAACCGCTCCTCCCCGGATCCCCGACCTGCGCCGTCCTCGTCACCAGCCGCCACACCCTGCCCGGCCTCCCCGCCTCCCTGCGCCTCCGCCTCGACGTGCTCCCGGACGCGGAGGCCCTGGCCATGCTCGGCCGGATCGTCGGCGAGGCCCGCATCGCCGCCGAACCCGACGCCGCCCTCGCCCTCGTCGGCCGCTGCGGCGCCCTGCCGCTCGCCCTCCGCCTGGCCGGCTCCCGGCTCGCAACCCGCCCCGCCTGGGCGCTTGCCGACTACGTGCGCCTCCTCGACGGCGCCCGCCCCGCGCTCCTCGGCCGGGCCGGCGGTCAGGGCGGCGCGGACGGCGTCGACGCCTGCTTCCGCCTCAGCTACGACCTCCTCGACCCGGAACAGGCCCGCCTCTTCCAGCTCCTGTCGCTGCCGCGCGCGGCCGCCCTCGACACCGCCGGAGCGGCCGCCCTCGCCGGGATGGCCGAGGCCGAGGCGGAAGGGCACCTCGAACGGATCGCGGCGCTCGGCCTGCTGGAATCCCCGGCCCCCGGCGTCCACCGCCTCCACGACCTGCTGCGGGAGTACGCCGCCGCACGCTCCCGCGAGGACGACACGCCCGCCGACCGCACGGCCGCCCTGCTCCGGCTCCTCGCACACGTCCGCGAACGGGCCCGCTCCGCCTACGCCGCCGAACGCCCCGGCCACCCCCTCGCCACCCCCGCCCGGCCGCCCGCGGCAGCCCCCGTCCCCGCCGGCCTGCCCTTCGACCACGCCTGCGTCCTCGCCGTCGCCGTCCAGGCCGTCCAAGCCGCCCCGGAGGCCGTCGGCCCCGCCGCCGACACGGTCCTCGCCCTCGACCCGCTGCTCGACGGCTCCTTCCTGTGGGGCGCGCTCGTCTCACCCGCCCGCGGCATCCTCGGCACCGCGCAGGCCCGCGGCGACGTAAGGGCGGCGGGCCGCACCGGCCACATGCTGGGGGCCGCGCTGATGCGGCTGGGCCGCCTCGACGAGGCCGACCGAGCCCTGCAGGACGCCGACCGGGCCGCCCGCACCTGCGGCGACGACGTCATCCTCACCGAGATCCTCACCACCCGGGCACTCGTCCGGCAGGCCCTGTCCGACTGGGAGACCGCCGGGGCGCTGTACCGGGAGGCCGTCGACACCGGCACGCGGTGCGGCAACGGGTGGGGCGTCGGCCACGCCCTCTCCAACAGCGTCGGCGCGCTCCTGCGGTCCGGCCGCGCCGCCGACGCGGACGCCGCCGCCCGGGCCGCCCTCGACGCGGCCCGCGCCCGCGGCGACCGCTACGCCGAGGCGCACGCCCTGTACAGCCAGGGCATCGTCGCCCGTCACACCGGCCGCACCGAGGAGGCCGTCACCCTGCACCGGGAGAGCGCCGCACTGGGCGTGCGCCACGGCTATCCCGTCTACGCCGCGATGAACCTGGTGTCGCAGACCGCGGCCCTCCTCGCCGGGGACCGCGCCCGGGAGGCGGCCGACTGCGGCGAGCGGGCCGTGGAAGCCGCCCGGCGGGTCGGCTGGCGGGCGGCCGAGGCGCGCGCCCTCCGCCTGCTCGGCACCGCCCTGGCCGCCGCCGGCGACCGGGAGGCGGCCGCGTCCCGCCTGGAGGAGGCCGTACGCCTCCTCGACGCCCTCGCACTCCCCGAGGCCGCCGACGCCAGGACCGTCCTGGCGACTCTCACGTCCCCCGAACCCACCGACACGCCCGACCCCGCGCCGGGCGCCTGACCCGCCGGAGCCCCTTCCCGTGCCCCGGACTGCGATCCGGCGCCCCTGACGGCCGGAGGAGGACGCCCCGGGGACGACGGTGACCCGGGGCGGCGGGGGGACCACGCCGCACCGCCTCGGGTACGCCGCCTCCCCGGGGCAGGCTCCGCCCGCGTCGCCGTTGCCGCACTCGAGGCCGCCGACCCGTCCCCCGGACAGCCCGACTCGGCGATACCAACGGGTGGCTCCGATCGAGCGCAGGTTGCCGCGCCTCGGGCGCCGACGCCGTCGGCCCCGCGGTGCCGACGACGCAGCCGCGCCGCTGTTCCGTCCCCTGCAGCCGACTCGGCGTCCCGGACCGTCGGGTCCGGTCGAGCCGGGGTGCCCGTGTCCCCGGGTGCTGATCCCGTTGGCCGCGTGGTGGCCGCCAGGGCCGCCGGCCTCGCCGGAGCCGCCGTTCCCGTGTCCGGGACCGCCGATTCTGCGTCCCTGCCGGGCGGCTCCGGCCGAGCCGCGGATGCCGTGCCGCCGGCCCGGTTGCCGGCCTCTTCCCGGCCGTCGTCTCCCGCGGGGTCCGGCCGGGCCGCGTTTGCCGCGCCCGGGCCGCCGGCCCCGGCCCCGTCGCCGGTTCCGTGGTTCGGGGCACGGGGCCGGTTGCCGCCGACCCGGCCCCCGGCCCCGCCGGCGCGCGGCGTACGTGCGGCCCCACCTCCGCCCGTACGCCCCGCGCCGGGGTTTCCCCCGCCCTCTACGGATACGCCCGCCGGTGTGCGGCCCGCCAGGGACGCGGGGGCAGAGCCCGCTGCCCGCGGCGCCGCACCGCACTGCCCTCACTCCACGACGAGATCCGCGCGTTCGCGCCCCGGGGCGATGAGCCGGGCGTTCGCCTCGTCCGAGCGCTCCACCCACTCCCGCGCCCGCTGCGCGGCCTTGCCGTGCCGGACGTGACGGGCCACCAGCCGCCGCACCCGCAGCCCCTCCTCCGGCGCGAGGAACCACACTTCGTCCAGGAGCGGCCGGACCTCCGCCCAGGCGCCCTCCCCGTACAGCAGGTAGTTCCCCTCGGTGATCACCAGCGGCACCGCCGGGCCGACCGGGATGCTCCCGGCCACCGGCTCCTCCAGCGACCGGTCGAACGCCGGCGCGTACACCGGGCAGGGCCCGGGGTCCCTCAGCCGCCGCAGCAGTGCCGCGTACCCGGCCGCGTCGAACGTGTCCGGCGCGCCCTTGCGGTCGGCGCGGCCCAGCCGCTCCAACTCGGCCTGCGCCAGGTGGAACCCGTCCATCGGCACCACCGCCGCCAGGCCCGGTCCGAGGGCCGCCGCCAGGTGCGCGGCCAGCGTGGACTTCCCCGCGCCCGGCGCCCCGGCGATCCCCAGGATCCGCCGGCCGCCGGCCTCCGCGAGCCGCCGCGCCCGCCCCTCCAACTCAGCCGTGTCCATCCCCCCATCCTGCCCGAGCCGGTACCGCCCCCGGCCGGCCGGACCGTCGGAGCCGCCGCCTACCCTGGCGGCGAACCGCCCCCTGCCCGGCCCCGCACCCGAACGAGGGACCCGACCCGCCATGCACACCGCCCCGCCCCCGCCGTACGCCGTCCCCGTCGAGGGCGCGGCGCCCTTCGGCCGGCGCCTCGCGCTCGTCGACCGGCGGGGCCGGCTCGTCCGCCCGCCCGAACTCGCCGCAGTCGGCCGGTTCCACCCGGGCGGCCGCGGCGGATGGACGGCCCCCGCCGCGGACCTCGCCGGACGCTGGGGCTACCTCGACGGGCAGGGCGCCTGGCGGGCCGCGCCGCACCTGGAACACGCCGGCGACTTCGACGACTCCGGGTTCTCCCCGTTCCTCGCCGAAGGGCTGTGGGGTTACGCCGACACCGCCGGAACCCCCGCCGTCACCGCCCGGTTCACCGAGGCCGGACCCTTCCGGCACGGGCTGGCCGTCGTCCGCACCCCGGACGGCGTCGGCTACGCCGCCCCGGACGGCACGCTCGCCATCGGCGGACGCTACCTCCAGGCAGGCCTGTTCGGGCCCGTCGGCCTGGGCGCCGTCCGCCTCGCCGACGGCCTCTGCGGCTACGTCGACCGCGCCGGCCGGCTCGCCGTGCCCGCCCGCTTCGACGGTGCGCGGCCCTTCAACACCGCCGGGACGGCCCCCGTCCTCGTCGGCACCGAGTGGGGCCTGATCGACACGGCGGGGGAGTGGGTCGTCGAACCGCGCTACCGCAGACTGGACGCCTTCGACGACAGCGGCCTCGCCTACGCCTCCGCAGACACCGCCGAAGGCTTCTTCACCGGCTACCTGGACCCCCGCGGGAACGCCGTGCTGCGCTGCGAGAACGAGATGGACGACGCGCCGTCCTGCGGCCTGGTCAAGGTCGGCGACGGGTACAGGCGCGGATTCCGCGACGCGGCCGGCGCGTGGGCCGTTCCGGCCTTGTACGAGTGGGCAGACCGCTTCGACGCCGGCGGCGCCTGCGTCGCCCGCCGCGCGGAGCCGCCCGCGTGGGGCGTGCTGCGCACCGACGGCCGGTTCACCGCCGTCCCGCATCCGGAGCCCGTCACCGACGACGACGGCTGGATCACCGGTTTCGACGGGGGCCACGGGCTGGCGGCGTTCCTGACGGCCGACGGGGCGGTGGTCCACGTCGACCGCGAGGGCCGCGACGTGTGCCGCACCGAGGCGGCCGCCGACGGCGCCGCCGCCACTCTCCGCGACGCCTCCGGCGCGGCCGTCTGGAGCGGCGGCGCGACAGCCGGCACCTTCGAGTCGCCGGAGGCCTGGCTCTCCGGGAGCGTCCGCTCCTGCATCGACCACGGCGACGCCTGGGACGGCGACGCCGCCGAGGCCGCCCGGCAGCTGCTGGCGGAGCCCGCCCGCCCCTTCCTCCCCTGCTCGCTGATCTTCGGCGGTGACGACGCGTACGACCTGTCCGACCTCGACGCGTACGACAGGGAACGCGTCCGGGCCGGCGCCCTCGCCGTGATCGCGTCCAAGTGGCTCGCCGCGGAATGGATCGCGGAGTACCCCTTCCTCCTCGACGCCGCCCGGACCTGCTTCGACGAGATCACCCGCACCCTCGAACAGCGGCTGCGCGCCGCCTTCGGCGACCCCCTCTCCGGTGTGCGGACCAGCCTGCGCAGCGGCGACGGCGAGTGGTCCGCCACCTGGGAGGTCGCCGGCCGGTACCTGGTCCTGCAGTTCCACGCCCAAATCGGCGACGGCGACACCGAGTTCCAGGTGTGGCTGGCGGCCGTCGACGCCTGACCGGCCCAGCGCGCCCGGCGCGATCCGCCGGGCGGCGGCGGGGTCAGGCGCTGCCCGGGTCCGGGAGCGGGGCCAGGCGCCGCCGTAGGAACTCCACGGTCCGCTTTCGGGCGGCCAGCGCGGGATGCCCCTGCACCTCCCGGACCTCCCGCGTCAGCACCGAGTGGGCCTTCCGTCCGAAGCCTTCCGCGTTGCCCGGCCCGGAGTCCAGTTCGATGTACTCGAACGCGTCGCCGAGCCGGGCGCGGAGCGTCGCGAAACGGTCGCCGGGGACCAGCCCGTCCCCGGTGAACCGCGCCCCGAGGACGCACAGCCCGTCCTCCCGCGTGCGCCGGGCCACGTCCCGCAGCTCCTCTTCCGACAGGCCCGCGTCCGCGCGGCGTGCGGCGCCCAGCGGCAGCGGCAGCGACGGATGGCCGGCGACCGCGGCGAGCACCGATTCGTCCACGGCCGCGGCGAGCGCGAAACCGCCCGTGAAGCACAGGCCGACCACGCCCACGCCGGGTCCCGGCGTCCGTGCGGCGAGGTCCCGCGCCAGGGCGCGTATCCAGTCCGCGAGGGGCCGCCGTGCGTTCAGGGCGAGGGCCCGGAACTCGCGGGAGACGCAGGCGCGCCCGATGACGGCCGCCGCCCGGGCCGCGGACGGCGCGGCGCCGGGCGTGCCGAACAGCGACGGCACCGCCACGGTGAACCCGCTGTCGGCGAGGTGCCGGGCGAGCCCGAGGACCTCCGGGGTGATGCCGGGCAGCTCCGGCATCAGGACGACGCCGGGCCCCTCGCCCCGCTCGTACACGTCGTGGGCCGTACCGTTCCGGGAGAACCGGTCCCGGCACCAGCCGTCGAGGGTGGAGACGGGTGCTGTTCCGCTCAAGATGACCTCACAGGTGAAGGCGGGCGATGCGGTGCCCCCGCAGTATCCCCGCCCCCACCGCCCGCGGCGCCGACCGGGGCCGCGCCCGGTGCATGCCGCGGTCCGGCGGGGGTAGGCGGCCGACGAAGCTCGGGCCCGCACTTCCCCGGGAGGTCCAGATGGTCACACCGCCGGCCGGAAGTCGGGAGGGCGAATACGGGGACGGGGCGCGCGGCGCCCTCGCCGTCGAAGTCCGGCCGGAGGCCGGGACGGTCGTCCTCCTGCTGGCCGGCGAACTCGACCACGACACCGCGGAGGCCCTTCGGGACGCCCTGCAGACCGCGCTGAACGCCCCGGCGGCGGCGGGCGGCGCCCCGCACCTGCTGGTCGACCTCTCCAGACTGCGGTTCTGCGACTCGACCGGCCTGAACATCCTGCTCCGCGCCCGGCTCGTGGCCCGCGCCGCCGGCGGGGCGATGGAACTGGCCGGACCCACCTCGCAGGTCGCCCGGATGTTCCACCTCACCGGCGCCGACGGCGTCTTCCGCGTCCATCCCGACCTCGCCACCGCCCTGACCGCCGGCCCGGCGGCGGGTCACGACACCTGAACGACCACCAGGCTCGTGTCGTCCTCCGTGTCCCCCTCGGCCGCCCCCATCAGCTGGTCCGCCTGATCCTCCACCAGCCCCGGACGCAACCGCTCCGCAGCCACCTGCAGCGAGGCGAGGCTCTCGTCCAGCCCGGTGTGCCGCCGCTCGATGAACCCGTCCGTGTACAGCAGCAGCGTGTCGCCGGCCTCCAACTGCGTCGACCGCCCCTCGTACGCGGCCCCCGGCAGCGCCCCCAGCAGCACGTTCTGCGAACCGTCGAGGAACCGGGCGCGGCCGCTCCGCAGCAGCAGCGGCGGCGGGTGCCCGGCCCCGGCCCACTCCAGG
The DNA here is from genome assembly GCF_014649915.1 of Streptomyces toxytricini. Classification (GTDB taxonomy): domain Bacteria; phylum Actinomycetota; class Actinomycetes; order Streptomycetales; family Streptomycetaceae; genus Streptomyces; species Streptomyces toxytricini. The sequence continues at coordinate 65,423 of NZ_BMTY01000023.1, forward strand.
GTGCGGTCCGCCGGGTCGAACAGGGCGCACACCGCGGTCGCCGTCGGCTGGCCGGGCGTGCCGAGCGCGACGTCGTTCAGCCAGCCCATCAGCTGCTCCGGAGGGGCGCCCGTGAACGCCAGCCCGTGCAGCGCCCCCCGCAGCGCGATCATCGCGGTGGCGGCCCCGATCCCGTGCCCCGCGATGTCCCCGACGGTCACCAGTACGCGCCCGCCGGGCAGCGGGTGCACGTCGTACCAGTCGCCGCCGACCCGGTCCTCCACCGCGGCGGGCCGGTAGCGGGCCGCGACGCGCAGCCCGGGCGGCGTCTCCAGCGACGGCGCCTCCGGGACGATCGCCTGCTGGAGCCGCAGCACCAGCTGGTCGCGCAGGACGGCCTCGGCCTGGGCGGCCGACAGCTGCTCGAAGGTGGCAGTGAGCGCCAGCTCCGTGTGGTGTTGCACCGAGACGTCCTGGTACACGCCGACGATGCCGACGAGGGCCGAGCCCGCCAGGACCGGCTCGGCGGCGATCCGCACGTGCCGGACCCCGCCGTCGGGCCGGTAGACCCGCACCAGGCAGTGGGCGCCTTTGTGCCGGTCGGTGATCGACGCCAGCAGCCCGTCCAGGACGACCGTGTCGTCGGGGTGCAGGCGCCTGCCGAGGGAGCGCAGCGGGAGGGGCGGGCGGTCGGGGTCGAGGCCGAACACGGCGTACGCCGCCGGGCCCCACACCGACCCGCCGGACGCGTCGTCCTCGAACGCGGCCAGCCGGTCGATCCGGTTCAGTGCGCGGGCGAGCGGCGCCCCGTGCGGGCTGCCCGTCCGCCACAGCACCGCGGCACGCCCGCCGCCGAGCGGGAGCACCCGCACCTCGGCCATCTCGGGCCGGGGCGCCTCCCCCTCCGGTGCGGCGTCGGGCCCGGGGCCGGGCAGCACGGGCGCGTACTGCGGCGCGCCCGCCGCGTTCGCCCGGGCGATCAGCCCCACCAGCTCGTCGTGGACTGACGGGTACAGCTGCGCGGCCGGCCGGCCCGCGGCGGAGGGGAAGGCCCCCAACTCCCGCAGCGCGGCCGGGTTGAGGTAGTCCACGGTGTGCGCGGGAAGGCCGGCGGCCGCCGGCGGCCCGTCACCGGCCGTCGGGCAGATCACCACGCCCGGATGGTCGAGCTGGGCCAGCAGCGAGGCGAGCTGCGGCGGCACGCCCCGCCCGGTGTCCGCGGCGTCCAGATGGTGCGCGGCGGGTGCGCACAGGGCCGCGACGGTGTCCCGTGCGGCCGGGTCCAGGGGCGCCGGACCGGGCCACACGGCCAGCGCCACGCCGACCGTGCGGCCGTCCAGCTCCAGCGGCAGCAGCGCCCGCGCCGCGTCGGGCCGGCCTCCGGGCAGCCGCTCGCCGGGGTCGGGACCCGACGGCAGCCAGTCCGCCTTCCCGGCGGACAGGACACGGTGCAGCGGGCCGCCCGCCTCGGGCGGGATCCAGTGCCAGTGGGCGGCCTCCTGCGGGTCGGCGCCGGCCTCCCCCGCCAGTTCCAGGCAGGCCGTGGGGGTACGCCGCCACAGGTACACGGCCTCGACGCCGAGCCGGTGCAGGCCGTTCTCCAGCAGGGCGGTCGCCGCCGCGGCGGCGGTGTCCGAGGTCACGGTGGCGGCGATGCCGCGCCGTATGCGGCGGGCCTCGGCGGCGGGGACCGCTTCGTGGGCTCCGCGCCCCGCCGTTTGGGCGGGCCCGTCGGACACGTGCGTTCCGGCGGCCGCGTTGACGATGTCGGCGGCCAGGTCGACCGCGGACAGGCCCATCGACCCGGCCAGGCGCAACAAGTGGTCGGTCGCCTCGACGGGGGAGAGGGCCAGCTGCCCGGCGAGGACGCCCGAGGCCAGGTCGATCAGCCGGCGCCGGGCGCGCTCGGCGTGCAGGGCGGACACCTCGGCTGTCAGTTCCGCGACGGCCGAGGCCAGTCCACTGCGCGGCACGCTCATTGCGGTTCCGGGGCCTTCCCTGTCGGTGGCGGCGGCGCCGAGGCTTCCGGTGACGCGCTCGCCGTCGGCGGCGCCGCGGTCGCTGTCATGTGCGGGCATCGTGGCGTCGATCTCCGTGGGCGTCTGCCCGGGCGGCCCTCCGGCAACCCCGCCCGGGAACGGCGGTCAGGTTGCGGCGGTCCCCAGCCACGTCCGGATCGTGGCGAGGAGCCCGTCGGGGTCCACCGGTTTCGTCAGGTAGTCCGAGGCGCCGGCGGCCATGGCCTCGGACTGGTCGTCGGGCATGGCCTTCGCCGTCACCACGACGACGGGGAGCGACCCGCGGCCCGGCATCGAGCGGATCGCCCGGGTGGCCGCGTAGCCGTCCATGCCCGCCATCATCAAGTCCATGATCACCAGGTCGACCTCCGGGTGCGCCGCGAGCAGCCGGATCCCCGCCGCGCCGTTGTCGGCCGTCAGGACCTCGTGGCCCGCGGTCCTCAGGATCTCCGTCAGGGCGTAGACGTTCCGGCTGTCGTCGTCGACGACGAGGACGGTGCCGGGCGCGTCCGCCTCCGGCGGCAGGACCGCCTCGGCCACCTCGGCCGTCCCGGTCGCCTCGGCCGTCCGGGGCGACACGCCGTCGACCGCCGGGCCGCCGACCGGCGCGGTGTCGGCGGAGCCGCCCGCGTCCGCGGCAGCCTGCCGGGCCGGCTGCTCCGCCCGCCCGGCCGTCTCCGGCAGGTACAGGGTGAACGTGCTGCCCACGCCCACTCTGCTCTGCAGCGTGATCGTACCGCCGAGCAGCCGGGCCACCTCCCGGCTGATGGACAGCCCGAGCCCGGTGCCCCCGTACGCCCTTGCGGTGCCCCGGTCGCCCTGTTGGAACGCCCCGAAGACCGACTCCACCCGGTCGGAGGGGATCCCGATCCCCGTGTCGGCCACGCGGAACGCCAGCACCGGCCCGGCGCCGCGCAGCGGCAGCGGGACCTCCGACTCCGCGGCCTGCTCGACCCGCAGCGACACCTCGCCGCGCTCGGTGAACTTCAGCGCGTTCCCCAGGAGGTTGCGCAGCACCTGCCGCAGCCGCCCCTCGTCGGTGACCAGCCCCGCTCCGGCCCGCGGCGCGGCACTGACGGTGAAGTCCAGCTTCCGCTCGTCCGCCACCGGCCGGAACGTCGCCTCCGCGTAGTCCAGCACCCGCTGGAGCGACACCGGCTCCCGGTGGACGTCCATGCGGCCCGCCTCGACCTTCGACAGGTCCAGGATGTCGTTGATCAACTGGAGCAGGTCGGAGCCGGCGGAGTGGATGACCGTCGCGTAGTCCACCTGCTTGTCCGTCAGGTTCCCGTCGGCGTTCTGCGCGAGCAGCTGCGCGAGGATCAGCAGGCTGTTCAGCGGGGTGCGCAGCTCGTGGCTCATGTTCGCCAGGAACTCCGACTTGTACAGCGAGGCGCGCGCCAACTGCTGTGCCCGCTCCTCCAGTTCCTGCCGGGCCTGCTCGATCTGGAGGTTCTTGCGCTCGATGTCCCGGTTGCGGTCGGCCAGCAGCGCCGCCTTCTCCTTCAACTCGGCGTTGCTGTCCTGGAGTTCCCGCTGCCTTGCCTGGATCTCCTGCTGGCGGGCGCTGAGCTCGGAGGTCAGCTGCTGCGAGCGCTCCAGCAGCTCGTCGGTGCGGGCGTTGGCGATCTGCGCGGCGACGTTCGCCCCGAGCAGCTCCGTGAACTGCTCCAGGAAGTCCCGGTGCACCGGCGCGAACGCGTGCACCGACGCCAGTTCGAGCGCGCCCAGCACCTGGCCCTCGACCACGATCGGCAGCACGATCAGCACCGACGCGTCGGCCGACCCCGTACCGCTGGAGATCCGCGCGTACCCGGGCGGCAGGTCCTCCACGAGGAGCGTGCGGCCGTCGGCGGCGGCCTGCCCGACCAGCGACTGCCCCATCCGGACGCGTCGCACCCCGGGCGGCGCCCCGGCGGGCGTCCCGTAGGAGGCGATCGCCGCCAGCTCCGTCCCGTCCGGCCCCTCCTCCGCGAGGAAGAAGCTGCCGTACTGGGCCTGCACCAGCGGGGGCACCTCGCGCATGATCAGCTCGGCCACCTCGGCCGGGCTGCGGCGGCCCTGGATCCCGCTGGAGATGCGGGCCAGGTTCGTCTTCAGCCAGTCCTTCTCCTCGTTGGCGCGGGTCGTCGCGCGCAGCGACTCGACCATCGCGTTGATGTTGTCCCGCAGCGCGCCGACCTCGCCCGGCGCGTCCACGGCGACGGTCCGCGTGAGATCGCCGCGCGCCACCGCGCTCGTGACCTCGGCGATGGCGCGGACCTGGCGCGTCAGGTTCCCGGCCAGCTCGTTCACGTTCTCCGTGAGCCGCTTCCACGTGCCGGACACGTCCGCCACCTCGGCCTGGCCGCCGAGCCGGCCCTCGCTGCCGACCTCTCGGGCGACGCGGGTCACCTCCGCGGCGAACGAACCCAGCTGGTCCACCATCGTGTTGATCGTGGTCTTGAGCTCCAGGATCTCGCCGCGCGCGTCCACGTCGATCTTGCGGGTGAGGTCGCCCTGGGCGACGGCCGTCGTGACCTGCGCGATGTTGCGGACCTGGTTCGTCAGGTTGTTCGCCATCGAGTTGACGTTGTCCGTGAGGTCCTTCCACGTGCCCGACACGCCGTGGACGGTGGCCTGCCCGCCCAGATTGCCCTCGGTGCCGACCTCGCGGGCCACGCGGGTGACCTCCTCGGCGAACGACGACAGGCGCTCGACCATCGTGTTGATGGTCTCCTTCAGCTCCAGGATCTCCCCGCGGGCGTCCACGCGGATCTTCTGCGTGAGGTCGCCGCGGGCGACGGCCGTCGCCACCTGGGAGATGTTGCGGACCTGCGAGGTCAGGTTGTCGGCCATGCTGTTCACGCCGGCCGTCAGCTGTCGCCACACCCCGCCGACGGGCGGCACCCGCGCCTGCCCGCCGAGCAGCCCCTGCCCGCCGACTTCCTCGGCCACCCGGGTAACCTCGGTCGTGACGAGGGACAGCTGCGCCACCATCCCGTTGTACACGGCGGCGATCTTGCCGGGCAGCCCGCCCGCGTCCTCGGGCAAACGTGTGTCGAGGTTGCCGTCGCGCACGGCGGTCAACCCCGCGAGCAGCTGCTCGAGTGTTCGGTCCGTCTCGTCCATGAGGCTTCCCTTGGCAGTCTCCTCGACTACTCCACTGTGGCACGGAGCACGCCCGGCGGCTCCCCGCTCCCGGGCCGGCCGGCGGTGTGCGCGGGCCGCCGCCGGGCAGGAGCGGACCATGGACAGGGCAGACACCGATCCGGCCCGCAGCACGGGCGAAGCCGGCCCGGCGCCGCTCCCCGACGAGGGCGCCATGGTCGACGAGCACGGGCGCCCGCCCGGCTCCCCCTCCCGCCGCGGCACCGGCTCCACGGCACCCCCGGCCGACCCCGACCGCTACGCCGCAGCCAACGCCGAACCCGACCCGCCCGCGGCCCCGGAGCGGCCCGCGCCCGCCGAGCCGCCCGACCCGCGCGTACGCCCGGCCCGCGCCCGCCCTCCGGCCCAGTGAGCCCCTGACGGCGTTTCGTTTCGGGGACGGCCGGAGGGCCCCGTACCGCGGTTCCGTCCCGTACGCCCGGACGCGGCCCAGTAAGGTGCCGCCCGTGGAGCGCAGGGACGACGCCGGGCGACTGGCCGGGACGGGCGGCGACGGCGGCGGCACCGGCGGCCGCCCCGGCCCGGCAGCGGACGGGCCGGAACGGCCGGGAGCCTTAATCCAGGAGGGCGACGGCGTCCGGCACGGCGGGACCCCGCCGGAGGGCCCCGCCGCGGCGGACGCCGTGCACAGCACCCTCTTCCGGACCACGTCCGCCGACGAGACCCGCGCGTACCTCGCCGAGGCCTACGGCACCACCGTCCGCCTCGGCTCCGCGGCGCGCAGCGGCTCCGTCTTCCGCCACGAGCGGCGCACCTCCGGCGCCCTCTGCCTGGACGAAGGCCGCCTGGCCGCCTCGGTCGTCTACGAGGTGCAGCCCCTCGACCGCCTCCTCGTCCTCGACGTGCTCGGCGGCCGGATGCGGCTCGAATGCGGCCGCTCCGGCGCCTATGCCGCCGGCGGCGTCCTCCTCGCCGCCGCGCCCGGCACACCCATGCGCACCACCGTCGAGCACATGCACGCCCGCGCCGCCGTCCTCCACCCCGACCTGCTGCGCGACGTCGCCGGACTGCCGCCCGAAGCGCCCATCCCGCCCGGGCTGCACACCGGCGCCGCGCCCGCAGGGACCGCCCGCTGGCGCGCCGCCGTCCGCTACGCCTGGAGCCTGCTGGACGACGGCCCCACCGCCACCGGCCCCGGCACGCCCCTCGTCAGGGACGCAGCGGCCCGCCTGCTCGCGGCCGTCGCCCTGGAGGCCTTCCCCGGGTTCCGGGCCCGCCCCGACCCCCTCGCACCCGGGGCGGGACGCGTCGGCCCGGCCGTCCTGCGCCGCGCCGCGGAGTTCGCGTACGACCACGCCGACAGCCCCATCGGTCCGTCGGACATGGCCGCAGCGGCCGGAGTGCCGCCCCGCGTCCTGCACACGGCGTTCGCCGACGCCCTCGGCACCACCCCCCGAGCCCACCTGCGGCGCGTGCGGCTGATGAGGGCGCACGCCGACCTTGCCGCCGGCGGGCCCTCCGGCGGCGTCCCCGCCGCGGTCGCGGCCGTCGCCGCCCGCTGGGGGTGGGGCCGGCCCCGCCTGTTCGCGGACGCCTACGCCGCCGTGTACGGGGCGGCCCCAGGCGAAACCTTGCGCCGGAGTCGGCCGTCCGGGTGAGCGGCACACGGATTTCGCTTTGCGGACGGCCCCCGACGCGCCCGGGTCCGCGGGCCGCGGGGATCCCCAGAGCGAAACGATCCGGCGCGCCCGGGCGTGTCGCCTCCCGCGCGTCGCATCGGCCCCGGGGTACACCTTGAGGGCCGCACGGCCGGGGCGGCCGCTCGCCAGTCGGCCGCCCCGGCGCCATGTTCCGGTACCACCCCCAGAGGAAGGAGCGCTCGTGCTGGAGCGCACCGCTCGAAAGAACCGCACCGAGGTGACGTTCGTCCTCCCGCCGGAGGAGCCCGCGGGCGACGTCAGCGTCGTCGGGGACTTCAACGACTGGACGCCCGGTACCCACCGGCTGACCCCCCGGGCGGACGGGAACCGCGCCGTCACCGTGCGGCTGGAGGCGCAGCGGGTGCACCAGTTCCGCTACCTCGCCGCGGGCGACTACTGGTTCAACGAGGACGAGGCGGACGGCCGCGAGGGCGTCAACAGCCGCCTGACGACCTGACCGGCCCGCGCGGCCGGACCGGGTGCGCAACTCGAACTCGGGGGAGTTGCGCACCCGCCACCGCCGGCCCGCCCGGCCCACCACCGCCTGTCCCGCCCGCGTCCGGCGCGGGCCCAGGGGTGGTGGTTTTTTTTGCCCCCGCACTTCCGGGCGGCGTCAAACGCGCCCACCCGCGGCTGATCCGACCGGGTGACGTACGGGGTCTCTTCGTTATCCGGATACATGCGGCCGGGTCGCGGCTGGGGCCGCGACTCCCGGGCCGGTGCGCGAAACTCCGGCCGGCCGCCCTGCCGCCGGGCCGTGGCGGCGGGAGGGGGCCATGGGGTAGGTGTTGCGCCTCGACCCCCTCACCGAGGCGGAGGGGAGCCGGGGAAACGGGGCGGGCAAAGGGCAGGAGTTCCGCTACCCCGTGCCCGGGCCGGTACGAGCTCCCGCGTACGGCCCGGGCGAAGCCCCACGGCGGACGGGCTGCGGATGCGATGCGGACGGGAGGGAGGGACGGATGCCCCAGACGTCCGAACCCGGGCGCCGCCGGTACGCGGCGAGCAGCCCCGAAGCCGCCCGCGCCTTCCTGGAGGAGGCCTACGGATCCCGGCTGCGCATGTGCGCGCCGGCCCCGCCCGGGGCCCCGTACCGCCTGGTCCACACGGACACCGGCGCGTTCTCCGGCGGCGAGGTCGACCTGCCCGGCCGGCTGCACGTCGACTCCGGCCCGCCGGGCCGACTGGTCGTCTGCGTGGTGCGGGCCGGCCGGATCGAGCTGCGGGACGGGCCCGACGAGTACCGGCTCGCGACCGGCCAGGTCTTCCTCGGCGGCCGCTTCGGCGGCGCCCGCACCGCCCGCACCGAGGACGTCCGGCTGCGCACGGTCGCCGTGCCGTGGGAGCTGGTCCGCGCGGCCGCCCGGCAGGCCGGCCCCCTCCCGGCCCGCGGCACCGTGCGGTTCACCGGTCTGCTCCCCCTCGACGCGGCGCGGGCCGAGACGTGGCAGCGGACCGCGGAGTTCGTGCACAGCACCCTCCTCGTGCCCGAAGCCGCCGCATCGCCCCTGGTCGTCGCGGAATCCGCCCGGCTGCTGGCCGCGACCGCCCTGAGCGTGTTCCCGAACAACGCCCTCGGCTGCCTGGAGGCGCCCCCGAGGCCGAGGGACGGCAGGGACGCCACCTCCGACACGCTGCGCCGCGCCATCGCCTTCATCGAGGGCAACGCCGACGCCGACATCGGGCTCGCCGAGATCGCCGCGGCCGTGCCCGTCACGCCCCGCGCCCTCCAGTACGCCTTCGCCCGGCACGCCGACACCACCCCCCTCGGCTACCTGCGCCGGGTGCGGCTGGCCCACGTGCACGCCGAACTCCAGGCCGCGGAGCCGGGCGGCGGACTGACCGTCACCGCGATCGCCGCCCGCTGGGGCTTCGCCCACGCCGGACGGTTCGCGAGCGCCTACCGGCAGGCGTACGGGACGACGCCCTCGCACACCTTCCGCACCCGCAGCCCCGCCCGCTGAGCCCCCGGGGCGGTCGCGGCACGGGGCGCGCTGTGGATCGTGCCGGTCGAGCCCGCGTCGTCCGGTGCCGTGCAGAGCGAGGCCGAGGGCCGCCCCCGTACCGGGGTCGCGGACGGCCCGCCAACGCGGCGTGGCGGGGGCGGACGACGCGGGTCTGGCGGCACCTCCCAGCGGAGCCGGGGAAGCGAGGTCCGGAAGGGGGGCTAGCCGCCGGCGGCGGGCAGCCGGGCGAAGGGGCCCGTCCCCAGGCCGGCGAGCACGTCCCTCGGCCCCTCGTAGACCGCTTCGGCGCCGGCCGCCCGCAGATCGCCGGCGGGGATCCCGCCCGACAGGACGCCGACCCGCGCCACCCCCGCCCGGACGGCCGCCCGCATGTCCCACACGGTGTCGCCGACGAACACGGCCCGGTCCGCCCCGACGCCCACGAGGTCGAGCGCCTGCTGCAGGGGCTCCGGATGCGGTTTGCCGCGCTCCACGTCGTCCGCGCTGGTCCAGGCGGTGATGGCGTCGTCCGCTCCCATCGCCCGCCGCAGCGCGTCCAGTTGCGCGCCCGAGGCCGATGTGACGAGGACGACCTCCCAGCCGTCGCCGGCGAGCCGGCGCAGCAGGTCGGCGGCCCCGTCCAGCGCGGGCAGCCGGTCGTAGTACGTCGCGTACAGGACGCCGTGCGCGGTGTGGATCCGCTCGTGCTCCTCCTCGTCGCCGGGGCCGAGGAGGTGGGTGACCAGGTCGTCGCCGGGCAGGCCCACGGCGCGGTGCACGGCCCCCATGGGCACCCGGTGCCCGGACTGGCGCAGGGCCTCCCACCAGCAGACGACGTGCAGGTGGTTGGTGTCGGTGAGGGTGCCGTCGATGTCGAACAGGGCGGCCCGCCCGGTACCCCCGGTCACAGCCGTCCCCTTCCCGCCCGGGCCGGGGTGCGCGGCGCGGCGCCGGCGAACACCCGGTCGGAGGCCTCCGTACGCAGCATCCCCAGCAGGGCGGACTGGTGCCGGGCGCGGGCGAGGAGGGCATCGATGCGGCCCCGGTCGATGCGCGGATCGGTGTCGGCGACGGCCCGGAGGGAGCGCCAGCAGTCGGCCTTGCCCTCGACGCCCAGCCGCATGGCCTCCAGTTCGACCGCGTCGCTGAGCGGAGAGCGGCTCACCAGGCGGCCGTTGAGCTTGAGCCGGCCGGCCTTCTCCCCGAGCCGGCCGAGGGCTGCGCGCCCGGACGACAGGGGGAGGCCGAGGGCCGTCATCACCTCCCGCAGCGCGTCCCGGTCCTCCTCGGCCTCCGCGGCCAGCCGGGCCAGCCGGGCCGCGGCCGGGCCGCCCCGGTGCTGCCGGGCGATGCGCCGCATCAGCTCCAGACCGGCGGTGGCGCCCGCGAGATGGTCGCCCATGTAGAGGGCGAGCAGTCGTCTCGGCTCCGGTTCGGAACGCTTCCTCACGGGTGCTCTCCTCTCAGGCCGCTCCGGCCGTCCGCACGCCGGCGCGCTCGCGCGGCGCGCCCGTCCGCAGCGGCGCCTGCCCGGCCCGGCCGCCCGGAAACGCGGGCCGTCAGCCGTCGGCCGCGGCCTGAGGACGCCGGCGGCGGGCGCGTTTCGCCGCGACCGGCAGGGGCAGGTGCCGTGAGCTTCAACGCAAGGCCATGGAGGCGCCATGTCAACGGAAACCCTCGTCGCGATCATCGTGGCCTGCGCCTTGGTGCTGATACTCATCGGCGTGGGCGTGTGGATGTCGACCCGCCGACGCCGTCTGCAGAGCCGGTTCGGCCCCGAGTACGACCGCATGGTCGAGGAGTCGGGCGGCCGCAGGACCGCCGAGCGGGAGCTGCGCGACCGCGAGCGGCGCCACGACTCCCTGGAGATCCGGGAGCTCCCGCCCGAGGCGCGGGAGCAGTACGCCCGGGACTGGGGGCGGATCCAGGAGCGGTTCGTCGACCAGCCGCAGACGGCCGTGGCCGACGCCGACTCCCTCGTCACCCGCGTCATGCGGGACCGCGGCTACCCGACCGACGGCTACCGGCAGCAGCTCCAGGACCTGTCGGTGGAACACGGCCGCACCCTGGAGCACTACCGCAGCGCCCATGACGTACACATCCGCAGCGGCGCCGGAAGCGCGACGACGGAGGAACTGCGCGGGGCGATGGTGCACTACCGGGCCCTGTTCGACGAGCTCCTCGTCGCCCCCGGGGACCGGCAGCGGACGGAGGAGCCATGAAAGACCACGTGACACCCGACCCCGACGACTTCCGGTCCGCCGACGAAGGCACCGGATCCGCCGGCACCAACCGGTCGTACGGCGGGCTGACCACCGAGGAGCTGGCACAGCCGCACGGCGGCCCGGACACGGGCACGGGCGCCCCGTCCTACCCGGGCGAGGCCGCCCCGCTTGCCGGATCCGAGGAGGAGGACACGACCGCGGACACGGCCGAGGACACCGGTACCGCGGGCGGAACCGGGACCGGTGCCCGCGCCGACACCGGTGCGGACGAAGCGGACGAAGCGGACGACGCGCACGACGCGGACCGGGGCGGCGGCCAGCGGCTGATGCCGGAGTCCGAGGCCGCGGACTTCCGCGAGCGGTGGAGCCGCATCCAGAGCGACTTCGTCGACGACCCGCGGGAGTCGGTCCGGGAGGCCGACGAGCTCGTGGCGGCCGTCATGCAGCACCTGGCCGGCACGTTCGCCTCCCACAAGGAGGAGTTGGAGAAGCAGTGGGGCAGCGGCGAGGAGGTCGCCACCGAGGACCTCCGGCTCGCCTTCCGGCGCTACCGCTCCTTCTTCGACCGCCTGCTCACCACCTGAGCCCCGATACCGCCGCCCGCCCGGCCCGCCGGCCCCGTCGAGGCCGGCGGGCCGCCCCATCAGGGGCCCGCGACCCGCGTCACGGCGACGGGCTGACCTGCACCGTGGCCAGCGCGCCCCCGGCGGCCTCCTTCACCACCGCGATCCGCGTCCCCGTGTCGGGCACCTTGACCCCGACCTGCGGCAGGTCCGGGTGCCAGTAGGAGCCGCGGCGGTCGTCGAAGACGGCCACGCCCGGCCGTGCCGGGACCACCGTCGGCGTCCCCGCCTTGTGGAGCACGATCCGGTCCGAGGACCGCAGCGAGAACGGCGCGTCGAACGTCTGCGCCCGGGCGTTCAGCAGCGAGCCGTCCGCGTGCCGCAGCGGCTCCGGCCGGGCGTCGACCGGCAGCAGCATGCCGGCGCCCGGGTGGGCCTTCGTGGTGTTGTCGCTGTAGGCGGTGTCCCACAGCCAGATCAGCACGCCCTGCTGGTACGGGTAGAACTCCACGCGGTCGCCGGTGAACCCGAAGTTGTACGGGCCCGTCTTCAGGTACGCCCCGTAGCCGGTGTGCCGGCGGTTCTCCACGAGGTACGCGCGCGGGTGCCGGGCACTGCCCGTACGCCCCTCCGTCCGCGACCACTTGACCGCTTCCCAGCCGTTCGCGCCCTGCTCCGCACCGTCGCGGAGCACCTCGCGGCCGTCGGCCGTGATCCGGATGTCGTCGAACGCGACGCCCTTGCCGTGGGTGTTGCCGTCGGAGGTCACCCGCAGCCGCAGCCGGAAGGACGTGCCCGCGAACCGGTCCAGCGGGACGGAGAGTTCGGTCCAGCCGCCCGAGGTGCCGGAGACGCCCTTCGCGGGGACCGGCGCTCCGCCGACCGTGCCCGGCAGGGCGCTCCACACCGCGCCGTCGGTGGAGGCCTCCACCGTCAGGAAGTCGAAGTCCTGCTCGATGTCGTACCAGACGCGCGCGTCCAGCCGGGCCGGCTGCCCCGCGGCTGCCCCCGTCAGGTCGACCGTCCTGCCCAGGGTGTTGTCCATGAGGTCCCCGGTGCCGCTCCACCACTGGCTCGCGCCCTCGTACGGGTCGGCCAGCTCCGTGCGCGTCACCGACGGCGGCAGGTGCACGAGCAGCGCCTGCGGGTCCTCGGTGTTGTAGCCGGACACGCCGAGCACGGCGCGCGTCCTGCGGCCCGCGTCCGCCTCCGTGTAGTCGAGCCAGCCCAGCTGGAGCTTGCTCCACGGGTCGAGGTCGCCCGGGAACGCGCCGGTGGTGTTGCGGCCCTTGGCGAGGTACGAGCCGGAGGACATCAGCGACCAGTAGTTGACGCTGTTGTCGCCGTCCGAGCTGTACAGGTCGGGCAGGCCCAGGTCGTGGCCGTACTCGTGGGCGAACAGTCCGGCGCCGCTGTTCTCGCCGCCCGTCAGGTAGTCGCCCGCCCAGATGCCGCTGTCGCCGACGGGGGTGCCGCCCGCCTTGTTCCCGTCGGGCCCGGCGCTGCCGGCCCGGTCCCAGTACGCGAACCAGCGGTGCGCCCAGACGGCGTCCTTGCCCTGGGCGCCGCCGCCCCAGGTCTGGTCCTTGCCGGCGTGCACGATCACCAGGTGGTCGAGGTAGCCGTCCGGCTCGTCGAAGTTGCCGTCGCGGTCGGCGTCGTACCGGTCCCACACGTCGTACTCGGCGAGCTGCGCCTTGATCTGCTCCGGCGTACGGCCCTTCGCGCGCTCGGCGTCGTACCAGGCGGCGGTGGCGTCGCGGACCATGTCCCAGTTGGTGCGGCACTGGCCCGGCTCGGAGCAGTTGTCGGTGCCGTAGCGGGCCTCGTTCCAGGGGAGCCGCACCCAGTCGGTGACGTGCCCGTCCATGTCGTAGCGCCCGGAGGACTGAAGGCGGTAGTAGGCCCGCACGGACGCCGACCGCGGCTCGGTGGAGAAGAACTGCTCCTGGTAGTAGGCGCGGTCGAAGTCCTTCCGCCACAGTGTGTGGTTGTCCTCGCGGGACGGCTTGGCGATCGTGTTGTGGCGGGGCCCGGGGGTGCCGCCGAAACGGGGCTTGCCCTCGAACTCGGTCGTGTTGTCCACCTGGTCGCCGAACTCGGCGAGGATGACGAAGACCTTGTCCGTGCGCTCCCGGGCGAGTTCGACGTACCGGTCGCCGACCTTGGCCTGCCGGGGCACGGCGCCCGGGCGCCGCTGCTCCCGGAGCCCGCCGGCCCCGCCGGCGGCGATGCCCTCGAGCGCCTGGCGGCGCAGGGCCTGGCGCTCCCTCTCCAACGGGGCGGGCGGCGGGGCGGCGGCGTGCTCGGCCTGGGCGCCGGCCGGCGGGGGCGGGGGTGCGGATGCGGCGAGGGCGGGGGTGGTGAGCAGCGCGAGTGATATCGACGCTGCCACCACGGCGAGTCTGCGCAACGTGGCGGCCCTTTCACTGGGTGGGGCATGCAGAAGCGCAGGTAATATTTCACATGTGACAGGTCATGGGTAGGGGTGGGGCAACGGCTGGAACGGCCCGCGCCCGAACGCCTCGTACCACCGCCCCGCGGGGCGGGCCCGCGGGGCGGCTACCGCCCCTCGGCCATGACGGCGGCCCGGAACTCCGGCACGGAATCCGCGCCGGCGTACAGCGTCTGAGCCATCACGACGCCCGCCTCCCCGAGGTCCAGGCGGACCGGCCGGCGCAGGCGTACGGCGACGTTCACCGTCTCCTCGGCCGAACACGCCACCGCGGCCGGATCACCCGGCACGGGACGCGGCCCGCGCCCCGGAACGCTCCGCAGGGCCGCCCCCACCGAGCCGACCGCCCCGCGCGGCACGCTCACCTCGCCGTACAGGCCGGTGCGCAACACAAGTCTGTCTCCGACCACGTGGTGGCCCGCACGCCGCAACGCGGCCGCCGCGCCCACGAAGCCGAGAATCACCGCCCCCTCCAGCACGCCGTGTGCCGTACGGAGCACCGGGGGAAGCACCGAGGACAGCAGGAACGCTGCGACGACCTCCGCCCCCGCCAGCCCCAGCAGGGCCTGCCGCTGCCCCGCGGAGTGCCGGACCCCCGGCCCGCCCGCGCCCCGGCCCGAGCGGTCGCCTCCCGGCAGGAGCGCGGCCGCGCACAACCGCACCATCCCCATCCGCGACGGCCGCTCCGTCACCACTCCGACCATGGCCTCGGACGACGTCTCCACGCTGCCCCCTTCGTCCGGTGCTGTGCCAACTGGCCCCAGCGTCGGCCGGGTCCGGGCCGGAGGAAAGTGACGATTGTCATCGGACAGCCGTGAAACCCCTGTCAGAGGCCGCCCAGGCCCGGGCCGCCGTCGACGTTCCCGCTCCCGCCGCCTTCGACGAGCCCGGCCACGGCGCACAGCACCGCCGGCGGCGTCAGGACGAGGCACAGCACCATCCAGCCGGTGCCCCAGGCCAGCCAGGCCGCCACCGCATCGGCCGCCGCGAGCACCAGCGCCGCGAGCAGCAGTCCGCCCCGCTCGCTCACCCGGCCCCGCCCCGTCCCGCACCCCGCCCCATGCCGCCCCCTCTTCCGTGGTTCCGCCACCACTACCACCCGCCGGCTCGCCCTTGCAGCCACGGCGTGGTACCGGTCCGATGCCCGCACCGAACACCCGGAACACCGCCGTCCGCGCGCCTCGTTCCCCGCAGGGCACCGAGGGCAGGCTCCGTCCGGGTGTCCCCTTCCGCCCGCGCGGCGGGCCGCAGCCCGGGGGCGCCGTCCCGAGCGATCAGGAGCGCAGGCAGCAATCCGGCGCGGGAACCAGGCCCTACGGAAGCGACCCGGCCGGCCGTCCCCCTCCCCCGCCCGGGGGACTCCCTGGCTGGCGGCCTTCGGCGGAACGGCCTTCAGCGGCCTCCGCTTCGCCCTCCTCGCGGCCGCACGCTCCTACGCCGCCCGGACCCGCCCCGTCTGCGCCGTCGCGGCGACCCCGGAGGCCCATCCGGCGGATCCGTCTCGCAAGCGAGTTCGGCCCGCACCCCGAGCGGCTGCGACGACAGTGCCAGGGCGCGAGCCGGGGGCGGACAACCCTCCGGGTCAGTACACCTAGTCGACCGTGGCCCAGTCCAGGGTGCGTTCCACCGCCTTCTTCCAGCCGGCGTAGCCCTCCGCCCGCCGGTCCTCCGACCACTGCGGCTCCCACCGCTTCGACTCCTGCCAGTGCGTGCGCAGTTCGTCGCCGTCCCGCCAGAAGCCGGTCGCCAGGCCGGCCGCGTACGCGGCGCCCAGCGCGGTGGTCTCCGCCACGACCGGGCGGCTCACCGGCACGCCGAGCACGTCCGCCTGGATCTGCATGCACAGGTCGTTGGCGGTGACGCCGCCGTCGACCTTCAGCACGTCCAGGTGGACGCCGGAGTCCTGCTCCATCGCCTCGACGACGTCGCGGCTCTGGTAGCAGATGGCCTCCAGAGTCGCCCGTGCCAGGTGCTCGTTGGTGTGGTAGCGGGCGAGCCCGACGATCGCACCGCGCGCGTCCGAGCGCCAGTACGGGGCGAACAGGCCGGAGAAGGCGGGCACGAAGTACATCCCGCCGTTGTCCTCGACCGCCGAGGCGAGCCGCTCGCTCTCCGCCGCGTTCGTGATGATCTTCATCTGGTCGCGCAGCCACTGCACCGCGGAACCGGTGACCGCGATGGAGCCCTCCAGCGCGTACACCGCGGGGCTGTCGCCAAACCGGTAGGCCACCGTCGTCAGGAGCCCGTGCTGCGAGCGCACCAGCTCCGTGCCGGTGTTCAGCACCAGGAAGTTGCCGGTGCCGTACGTGTTCTTCGCCTCGCCGGGCGCGAAGCAGACCTGGCCCACGGTGGCCGCCTGCTGGTCGCCGAGCACGCCGGTGATCGGGACGGCCGCGCGCAGCGGGCGGGAGGTGCGGGTGGTTCCGTACGCCTCGGGGTGCGAGGAGGCGTTGATCGTGGGCAGCATCGCCCGCGGGACTCCGAAGAAGCCCAGGAGCTCGTCGTCCCAGTCCAGCGTCTCCAGGTTCATCAGCATGGTGCGGCTGGCGTTGGTGACGTCGGTGGCGTGGACGCCGCCGTCGGGCCCGCCGGTCAGGTTCCACAGGACCCAGCAGTCGGTGTTCCCGAACAGGGCGTGGCCCTGCTCCGCCGCCTCGCGCACGCCGTCGACGTTCTCCAGGATCCACTGGATCTTCCCGCCGGAGAAGTACGTCGCCGGCGGCAGCCCGGCCTTGCGGCGGATCACCTCGCCCCGGCCGGACCGCTCCAGCGCGGCCGCGATGGCGTCGGTGCGGGTGTCCTGCCACACGATCGCGTTGTAGTAGGGGCGGCCGCTCCGCGGGTCCCACACGACGGTGGTCTCGCGCTGGTTCGTGATGCCGATGGCCGCGAGGTCCTCCGGCGCGAGGTTGCCGTGCCGCAGCGCGTTCTGGATCACCGAGTTGGTGCGCTCCCAGATCTCCACCGGGTCGTGCTCGACCCATCCGGGGCGGGGAAGGATCTGCGCGTGCTCCAACTGGTGCTTCGCCACTTCGTTCCCGCCGTGGTCGAAGATCATGAAACGGGTGCTGGTGGTTCCCTGGTCCACCGCGCCGACGAAGTCCGCCATGGGGTACCGCCTCTCGTAGGGACAGGGTGGGGCCGGTCCGGCGCCGGGTCACTCCTCCGGGGCCGGCATGCGTCCAGGGGGTTCCGGTTCTGCGGTCGGCAGGTACCGGCCGACGAAGAACTTGTAGAGGGCCCCGCCGACGAGGGCTCCGATGAGCGGTCCGATGATCGGCACCCAGAAGTAGAGCTGGCCGTACTGGTCCCGCCACGCCGTGCCGTAGCCCGTGAGGAAGCTCGCGAGCCGCGGCCCGAAGTCACGCGCCGGGTTGATGGCGTAGCCCGCGTTGGTGCCCCAGCCCATGCCGATCGCCACGACGATCAGGCCGATGATGAACGGCGCCAGGTTCGCTCCCGGCGGCGTGTTGAACAGGTCCGTGACCGCGAGGATCAACAGCATCAGGATCGCGGTCCCGATGATCTGGTCACGGAAGGCCCCCCACTCGTACACCGGCAGGTTCGTGTTGCCGTTCGCCGGGAGGGTGGAGAAGACGCCCTGCGTCTTGATGGTGTGGCCCGGGTCCGCCTTGGCCAGGGCCTCGGTGTAGTTCCAGCGGACCAGCAGCGCGGCCACGAAGGCGCCCGCCGTCTGCGCGACGGCGTACGGGGCGACCTTCTTCCAGGGGAACCCCTTGAAGGCCGCGAGGGCCACCGTGACCGCCGGGTTCAGGTGCGCGCCGCTGAGGCGCGCGGCCACGTACACGCCGAGGGTGACGCCGATGCCCCACGCCCAGGCGATGCTGTCGTGGTCGCCGAGGCCGCCCGCGGGGTCCGTCAGGGCCCCGCCGGCCACGACCTGGGCGACCACGCCGCAACCGAAAAGAATGAGAATCATGGTCCCGGCGAATTCGGCGGAGAGTTCGCCGATCAGCCCGGACCGCTTCAATCGCTCAGCCATGGAAGTCCCGCTTCCCGCCGGCCCAGGACCGGCCCTAGCCCGAGTCCTCCAGCTCCACCTGCCGCCCGGAGGGCGCGCAAGGTGATCCACGCCCAGAGTGCAGCACCAGGCCCGCCCCCGCACCCGGGAGACGGATGGGTACCGCGCCGGGCCGGTCTGAGTACGACCGCTCATGCCCCGGGCGCCGCCCGCCGCCGACGATGGCGGCACGCGGTGGGGGACACCGCGGTGGAGAACGGAGAACCGCCATGCTCAGCCGCCTCGCCGACGCCCTCGTGCCCGCGTTCGGACGCCTGTCCGTGACCGCGCACACCGGGGCCGACCTCGCGCCGGGCAGCATCATCGCCGCCAACCACACCTCCCTCGCCGACCCGGCCGTCGTCCTCGCCGCCCTGCGCCGCCTCGGTGTCGAACCGGTCGTGATGGCCGCCGCCGGACTGTGGCGGATTCCCGTCCTCGGCCCGCTCCTCGCCCGCGAGGGCCACATCCCCGTCCGCCGCGGCCACCGCAGCGCCGCCGACGCCCTCGACCTGGCCGAAGCCGCCCTGGAACGCGGCAGGCTGGTCCTCATGTACGCCGAAGGCGGCATTCCCACCCGCCGGGACGCCGACGAGGCCGCGCCCGGCGCCTTCCGCAGCGGACTCGCCCGGCTCGCCGAGCGCACCGGCGCGCCCGTCGTCCCGCTCGGCCAGGCCGGATCCCGGCGTGTGACCTCCGGCAGTGCGGCGAAGCAGATCGCCGGCCTGGCCACCGCGCCGCTGCGCCGCCCGGGGCTCCACGTCCACGTCGGAGCGCCGGTCGGCCTCACCGGCGACAGCGACACCCGCACCCGGCAGGCCCACCGGGCCGTCACCGATGCCTGGCGGACGGCCGCCGCCCGCCTTGAGGAGCCGGCCGCGCCTGCGGCCTGACCGGTACTCAGGTGGACCGTCCACCGTATCCAACAGGCGGTGCTTTCAAGCCGAATTCACGGATCCGGTCGTACGCCGCCGCCGGATCGGTAGCGTCCCGTTACGGAAGATCCGGCGCCGGATGAACGGCGACAGCAGCATGACGGAGGACGGCCATGGCCAACGTGGAAGTTTCGCTGAAGGAAGCGATGACCGCGATCGACGGTGCGCTCGGGGCGGCGCTGGTGGACTACACCAGCGGTATGGCCCTGGGCACCCTCGGCGGCGGAAAGGACCTGGACCTGACGGTCGCCGCGGCAGGGAACACGGACGTGATCCGGGCCAAGGTCCGCACCATGGAGATGCTGGGGCTCCAGGACGACCTGGAGGACGTGCTCATCACACTCGGCGGCCAGTACCACCTGATCAGGCTGCTGCGCAGCCGCACCGGCGCGGGCCTGTTCCTCTACCTGGTGCTGGACAAGGGCAAGTCCAACCTGGCGATGGCCCGCCACCAGCTCCGCCGCATCGAGGCGGAACTGGAGCTTTAGAGGCGCCTGCCCACCGGCCCACGCATGCCCACGATGTGAAGACATCTTCAAGTCCACACATCCGAAACCGGTCAACTTCGGGTGTGCGCGGGCCGACGGGACGCGACGATGGTGGGGAGGCCGCGCCGGGCGGGGTGCGCGGCCGGGAACGGTCCGAGGAGCAGCAGGAGCGTCGTGGCTATGCAGGTGCCGCTGTACCAGGCGAAGGCCGAGTTCTTCCGGATGCTCGGCCACCCGGTCCGCATCCGGGTCCTCGAACTCCTGCAGAGCGGGCCGATGCCCGTCCGTGAACTCCTCGCACAGATCGACGTGGAGGCGTCCAACCTCTCCCAGCAGTTGGCCGTCCTGCGGCGCTCGGGCATCGTGGTGTCCACCCGCGAGGGCTCCACGGTCACCTACGCGCTGGCCGGCGGCGACGTCGCCGACCTGCTGCGGGCCGCGCGCCGCATCCTGACCGAGATGCTGGCCGGGCGGAACGAACTGCTCGCCGAGCTCAGGCAGGGCCCGCCGACCCATCCCGAGCCGGCTCCGGCCCGCACCTGAGCGGGGCCGTACCCCGCCGGGGCGTCAGTCCAGCGGTCCGGACGGTTTCGGGCCGCGCAGCACCACCGGTGCGGGGGTTGTCCGCTGCACCCACGGCTCGTTCCAGACGAAACCGGCACCGTTGACGTCGCCGTGCGTCCGCCAGACCGTGCCGGCGGTCGTCACGACGTGGACGTAGGCGTCGTCACCCTGGGCCTCGATGCCGATGGCGCAGGCGTCGGCCGGGAAGCTCGGGTTGGCGGGGTCCGTGCCGGCGGTGACGGGGTTGGTCAGGTCCTGCCAGACAATCACGGGACCACCGAGGGGCACCGCCCGTCCCGCGAAGGCGACGCCGTCCGTGAGCACCGCGTGGAACTCCTCCGCGCTGGACGGGGCGTAGCTGTCGATGTCGGAGCACGGCCCCGCGGGCCCGGTCGCACCCGCGGCCCCGGCGGCGCCCGTGGCTCCCGCCTCGCCGGTGGCCCCGGTGGCCCCGGTCGGACCGGCGGGTCCGGCGGCTCCCGCCGCCCCCGCTTCACCCGTGGCCCCGGTGGGGCCGGCGGCTCCCGTGGCTCCCGGCTGTCCGGTTTCGCCCGTCGCCCCGGTCGCCCCCGTCGCCCCGGTCGGGCCGGCGGGCCCCGGGGCGCCCGCCGCGCCCGTCGCTCCCGCTACCCCGTCCAGGCCGTCCTGCCCGTCCACTCCGTCGTCACCGGCAGGGCCCGTCGGCCCGGCCGGGCCGGCAGGTCCGGTCGGACCCGTCGGCCCCTTCGGCCCGGCCGGCCCCTTCGGCCCCGTCGGACCCCTCTGGCACCTGGCGCGGTCGTCCTCGGCTTCGGTCTGCTGCGCGAGCGGCGCGGGCTGCTGCCGGCTCTCCGTGTAGCGGCCCAGCACGTCGGCCGCGAGGTAGTGCGGGGGCGCCTCGTCCACGCCGCCCGACGGCGGACCGGCCTGCCCCGGCCCGGCGGCGGCCGCGCCGGGCTCATGCGGTGCGCCTTCAGGGCAGGGTCCCTCGTCCCCCGGGGCAGCCGGTGCACCGGCGAGCGTGGCGGCGGTGAGCGGCACGACCGCGGCCGTCGGACTCGTGAACCCCGTCAGCACGAGGGCGAGCGACGCGAGTGCACCGCCCCTGAGCCACGTGACGCGGCCCGGAAGGGGGCCGAAAGGGGACCGGGGGGTGCGCCCAGGGATCATGCACGTCTCCTCGACGAGGCGGGTGGTCCTCCGGCTTATCGGACGGCAACCCCCCGCCCTTGACGAGAAGGATCGTCATATCGACGGATCGGCCTATGAATTGCCTCCTGACGGGTGCACGTCCGCCTACCGTGCGGGGTCGGCGCCTCCGCCCCGTTAACCCTCCCCGATCCCTTCCTTAAGCCCGCCTCAAGATCGGGGCAGCGGGGCCCGGACAGGCGTTTTGCCCGGTTCCGGATCGCTAGCGTGCTGCCCCGTCCCCCCGTCCCCGCACCGATGAGGCAGGCAGTCATGACCCGGAACTCACACCGCCGCAGGCTCGGCGGCAAGGCCAAGGCGGCCGGCGCGCTCGCCCTGACGGCAGCCGTCGGCGGCACCGCGCTCGCCCTGACCGGCACCGCCCAGGCCGCCTCCGCAGGCGCCGCCTTCACGCGGTCCAGCAGCTGGTCCACCGGCTACACCGGCCAGTACGTCATCACGAACACCGGCCGGGAGACCCTGAAGGACTGGACGCTGGAGTTCGACCTGCCCGCCGGCACGACCCTCTCCTCCCTCTGGAACGGCGAACAGACCGTCAGCGGCAGCCGGGTCACGGTCAAGCCGCCCCGCTGGGCCACCGAGGGCCTCGCCCCCGGAGCCTCCACCACCGTCGGGTTCGTCACCGCGGCCCAGAGCGCCCCCGGCAACCCCACCGGCTGCCTGATCAACAAGGCCGCGTGCGGCCCCGGCACCGGCCCGGCGCCCAGCCCCAGCGGCCGCCCCACCACCGCTCCCACCGCCACTGCCGCCCCCACCACGCAGCCGACGAGCCGGCCCACGGCCACGGCCTCGCCGACCAGCCCCGCGCCGAAGCCCACCGCCACCTCCACCGGCCGCCCGCCCGGCGGGGCCGGCGCCCGCTTCGCGCCGTACGTGGACACCTCGCTCTATCCGGCATACGACCTCCTCGCCACCGCCGACCAGACCGGCGTCAAGGAGTTCAACCTGGCCTTCGTCACCTCGGGCGGCGGCTGCAACCCGATGTGGGGCGGCACCACCGCTCTCGGCTCCGACCGCGTCGCCTCCCAGATCGCGGCCCTGCGCGCCAAGGGCGGCGACGTCCGCGTCTCCTTCGGCGGCGCCGCCGGCTCCGAGCTCGCCCTCACCTGCTCCTCCGCCGCCGAGCTGGCGGCCGCGTACGGCAAGGTCGTCGAGGCGTACGGGCTCACCAAGGCCGACTTCGACGTGGAGGGCGCCGCCCTGCCCGACAAGGCCGCCAACACGCGGCGCGCCCAGGCCATCGCCCTCCTGCAGAAGAAGCATCCCGGGCTCGACGTCTCCTTCACCCTGCCCGTCATGCCGGAGGGGCTGACCCAGCCCGGCGTCGACCTGCTCGCCGACGCCAAGCGGGGCGGCGTGGCCGTCTCCGCCGTCAATGTCATGGCCATGGACTACGGGCCGGCGTACAGCGGTGACATGGGCGGCTACGCCATCCAGGCGGCCACCGCGACGCAGGCGCAGGTCAAGGGTGTCTTCGGGCTGTCCGACGCCGAGGCGTGGAAGAAGGTCGCCGTGACGCCGATGATCGGCGTCAACGACGTCGTGACCGAGATATTCACCGTCGAGGACGCCGGACAGCTCGCCGACTTCGCCCGCGCCAAGGGGCTGGGCTGGCTGTCCATGTGGTCCGGGGCCCGAGACAAGCAGTGCCCCGGCGGCGCGAAGAACCAGGCCGACGCCACCTGCTCCTCCATCCTCCAGGAGCCGCTGGCCTTCACGAAGGCCTTCGCTGCCCGCTCCTGACTCCCGGGCCCCGTACGGCCGCCTCTGCCCCGGGGGCCGGGAGGGGGCGGCCGGACGGGGCAGAGGCCGGCCCGCCCCACCCCACCTCGCCGCCGCCCGGCCGCGCCCGGAGCGCGCGAACGGCCGGCCCTGGGCCACCATGGTCACGTGGGAGACACACCGGCGCGGGACCCCGGGGCCGGCCACCGGCGGCTGGGCGAGGCGCTGCTCGACCTCCGCGCCGCGGCCGGCGCGTCCATCGGCATGCTGTACCTGCCGGCGCCCACGCAGGGCATGCTGCACCTCGCGCTCACGATCGGCGTGGCCCGGGAATTCGCCGTCCCCTGGTCCCGGGTCGGGCTGCGGGACCCCATCCCGGTCGCCGACGCCGTCCGCGAGCGGCGGCTGGTGTGGCTGGGCGGCCAGGAGGAGACGGCGAGCCGGTACCCGCGCCTCGGCCTCGTCGTCCCGTACCGCTTCTCCCTCGCCGCCACGCCGCTCGACACCGAGCCCGACGCGGGCGCGGCGGCGGGCGCAGGGCTGGTCATGCTGTGGCCCGGCTCCCACGGGCACGAGCTCGCCGAGCGCGAGCGGGAGGCCCTCGCGGCGGGGTGCGCGCGCCTCGCCGGAATCCTGCGCCGGGCCGCGGACGACGGCCACCCCGTCCGGGCGGCCGCCCACCCGGTCATCCTCGCGCCGCGGCCGCCGCCCACCCCGGGGCCCGTCGAGGCGGCCGCCGCCATGGCCTTCATCCGGCGGCTGCCCGGCGGCAGCTGCGCACTGGACCTGAACGGGAAGATCACCTTCATCACCCAGGAGGCCGCCGACCTGCTCGGCTCCCCGGTCCGGCGGCTCGTCGGCGCGCTGCCGTGGGAGGCCCTGCCCTGGATGGACACCCCCGCCATCGAGGAGCACTACCGGGCGGCCGTGATGAGCCGGCTGCCGCGCAGCTTCACCGCCGTGCACCCGGCCGGCCACCGGGTGCGCTTCGACCTCCATCCCGACGACTCGGGGATCAGCGTCCGGATCACCGCCGACGACGGACCCGCCGCCGCCGAGGGGGCCCTCGGCCCCGACGTGGCCGTCGAACCGCCGCCTCCGCCTCCGCCTCCGCCCCCGCCCGCGCACGCCCGCCCCGCGGCCGCGGCGGACGCCGCCGCCCGCCCTCCCGCGGCGTCCGAGCCGGGCCCGGAGCAGCGGGTGGCCCCCGGCCCCAGCCGGGCCACCGCCCTCTACCAGCTGATGCATTTGGCGGCCAGCCTCACCGAGGCCGCGCACGCGCAGGACGTCGTCGACAAGGCGGCCGACCAGCTGGTGCCCGCGCTCGGCGCCCAGGCCATGGCCCTGCTCGTCGAGGAGGAGCGCCGCCTGCGCATCGTCGGCCACCGCGGCTACACCGACGAGCTCATGGCCCGCTTCGACGGCCTGCCCGTCACCGGCGAGAGCCCGACGACCGAGGTCATCCGGACCCGCACCCCGCTGTTCTTCGAGAGCCCGGCCGCACTGCTGGCGGCCTACCCCGGCACCGACATCGAGGACGGCATGGGAGCCTGGGGCTTCGTTCCGCTCATCACCTCCAACCGGCCGGTGGGCTGCCTCGTCCTCGCGTACTCCCGCCCCCGGCCCTTCGCCGCCGGCGAGAAGGCCGTCCTCATCTCGCTGGCGGGCCTGATCGCCCAGGCCCTGGAGCGTGCCCGGCTCTACGACTCCGCCTACCAGCTGGCCCGCAGCCTCCAGACCGGGCTGCTGCCCCACGACCTGCCGCACGTCCCCCGCCTTGAGGTGGCCGCCCGCTACCTGCCCGCCGGGCACGGCCTGGACATCGGCGGCGACTTCTACGACCTGATCCACATCGACGGCACGACGGCCGCCGCCGCGATCGGCGACGTCCAGGGCCACAACGTCGGCGCCGCCGCCCTGATGGGCCAGGTCCGCACCGCGGTGCACGCCTCGGCCGGAGCCCCGCCCGCCGAGGTCCTCGCCCGCACCAACCGGCTGCTCACCGACCTGGAGCCCGGCCTGTTCACCAGCTGCCTGTACGCGCACATCGACCTCGGCCGCCACCGGGCCCGCCTGGCCACCGCCGGGCACCCGCCGCCGCTGCTGCGCCGCGCCGACGGCACCGCGGAGGTCGTCGACCTCCCGCCCGGGCTGCTGCTCGGCATCGACCCCGACGCCGGCTACACGGCCGCCGAGATCCCCTTCGAGCCGGGGTCCCTGCTCGCCCTCTACACCGACGGGCTCGTCGAGAGCCCGGCACTCGACATCGAGGAGACCATCGCCGGGGTCGCGGCCCACCTCGCCCGCGCCGCGGGGGACCGGCCCCTCGAAGCGGTCGCGGACGACCTCCTGAGCCACGCCCGCGGCCGGGTGCCCGCGACCGACGACATCGCGCTCCTGCTGCTGCGCTCCCGCCTCCCCGGCGACTGAGCCGCCGCCCGCCCCTCGTACGCGGACCGCACCGACGACTTCCGGACACGGGCGGCCTCGACCCCGGCCACCGCGCGGAACCGATCCCGCCGATCTGCGTACCCGCCCCACCGCACCCTCCGGGCATCCGCCGCGACGCGTGACGGGCGGTAACCCCGTTGTCCTGCAAGGGCGCAGAGCCTCCCGGGCGCCTCCGGAACCCGGACGGCGGTGACGGACCGCGGCGCCCGGGACACGCGCCGTCGATCTCCCGGTACGCCCACGATGGCCTGATATCGACGTTTGTGATGGACATGCCTGGCATGATGCGCCGCACGTTACTTGCCGGTAGCGCAATTCCCCCCAACCAGAAGGTCCTACGTACGTGCGCACTCTCGCCAGACGGCTCCTGCTCCCTGGCCTCACGACCCTGGCGCTCACCGCCACCGGCTGCTCCTCGTCACCCCAGCCCGCCCCGGCTCCCCCCACCTCCCTCGGAATGCCCGCCGCCCCGGCCCCCGTCGCCGACGGCACGCAGCAGCTCGAGGTCGCCGCGGCCCCGCAGGACGAGCCCGCCTCCGCCGGCATGGCCCGCGTCGGCGCCGGCAAGGGCACGCCGGAGAAGGCCGCGCTGAAGGTGGCCTCCTTCGACAAGGCGACCGGGAAGGCCGTCATAGCCCCGGCGAAGCCCAAGGCGCCCGCCCCGTCGAAGGACCCGAAGGGGTCCGCCCCCGCGCAGAACACGCCCTCGCCCGGCGGCTCCCCGAGCGGCTCCGCCGCACCGGACAAGCCGGTCGCCGTCGGTGACGTCATCGCCAGCGCCCCCGTGCCCGGCGCCCCCGACGGCCTCCTCGCGAAGGTCACCGAGGTCGGGAAGAAGACCGACCGGGGCATCGAGGTCAAGACCGCCCCGACGACCCTGTCCGCCGTCCTCAACGACGACAAGGCCGACGGCAAGGTCCCCGTCGACCCGTCCACCGTCACGGTCGAACCGCTGATGAAGGGCGTCACGTTCTCCTGGGCCAAGGGCCAGGGCCTGAAGTTCGGCCCCGAGGGCGCCAAGCTGCCCCTGGGCAACCTGCGCCTCGACGTGAACGCCCCCATCGAGACCGCGCCCGGCGCCCCCGTCTCGGCGGGCGCCTCGGTGTCCGGGTTCGTGCAGCTCGCGCCCACCGTCGAGTTCGCGTACGACGGCTCCGGCGGCACCGGCCCGCGCGGCGCGTTCCTCGGCATGAGCGGCGACTGGGCCTCGCAGTGGAGCCTCAAGGGCCACGCGGCCGCGACCACCGGCGGCCCGAAGCGGATCCCGTTCGCCAAGCTGCACAGCGCGCCCGTCATCCAGGTAGGCCCGGTGCCCGTCGTGGTCAACCTCGACCTGACCTGCTTCATCCAGGTGGAGGCCGACGGCCGCGTCACGCTGGAGGTCAAGCAGGACGTCAAGGGCGACTTCCGCGTCGGAGGCAGCTACGCCTCGGGCAAGGGCTGGACCCCGGTCAGCACCTCGAAGGTGGAGAGCACCCCGGTGACGGCCGAGGTCACCGCCGCCGGAAAGGTCAAGGCCGCGCTCGGCGCCGAGGCCTCCGTCGGCCTGTACGGGGCCGTCGGCGTCTCCGCCGAGTTCGCCCCCTACCTGCGCGGCGAGGGCGACGTGAAGGCCGCCGCCTCCAGCGACGGCAAGGCGTCGGTCAGCGGCGCCTGGGCGCTCTACGGCGGCTTCGACCTGAGCGGCAACCTCCAGCTCCAGCTGTCTCTGTTCGGCACGCCGATCTTCGAACGGCGCATCCCGCTCGGCTCGCTCAACCGCGAATGGCACCTGGCCGGCGGCAAGGCCGCCGTCCGGCGCGGCTGACGGCGCCCCGGGCACAGCACCCGGACGCCAAGGCGCGGCACGGCGGGATCGAACCCCCGCGTGCCGCGCCGTCGTCCACCGGATCAGGCCGCAGCCGCCCGGCCGAACTGGTCGTAGTTGTAGACACCCATGTAGACGGGGCTCCAGGCCGACTCGCCCGCCCCGCAGGCGCCCAGCACCACCGGGGAGCGCCGGCCGGTGTCCCGCAGGCACTGGCCCGAGGTCACCTCGACGAGCTCCCAGCGGTCGCCCGCGACCGGGGAGTTGCGCCAGGTGAAGACGCCGCAGCCGCTGCCCGTGCCGACGACGAGCGGCGCACCGGGCACCGCACCGCCCTGCGGGGTGAGGCAGTACACCCCGAAGAGGCCGATCGAGAACGAGCCGTTGCCGGCCTGGTGGAAGGTGAACCGCTGGTGCAGTGCGGTCTTGCAGTCGAACGTCTGGATGACCTTCCCGAGCCCGGGCCGCCCGCCGCCCTGCATGTCGAGGCACTTCCCGCTCGGCGGCTTCAGGTTGTACGTGTAGGCGCTGCGGAAGCTGGTGGTGTAGTGCACCCCCGGGTCCGCGGAGGCCGACGCCGAAGCCGACGCCGGGAGGAGCAGGACGAACAGGCCTGCGAGCGCGGCCAGCAGACCGCCCCCGCCCCACCGAACAGACTTGCCGGTCACGTGATCTCTCCTGTCTCAAGACCTTCTTGACGCCCTGAACGTAGCGAGATCAACTGAACACCCGGTACCCGCCCGTTCAGGGGGGTGTGTCACCGTGGGTGCGTTTTTTCGGGGGTGCGGGTGGACGGGGCGGTGACCGGCGCGGTCACGGTGGCGGCGGTCGACGACGACCGGATGCTGCTGGACGGACTGCGCTCCTGGCTGGCCGGCACCGACCGGCTGCGGCTGCTCGCCGCGGTGCCCACCGTCGGGGACCTCCTCGCCGGGCCGGGCCGCACCGCGGACGTGGTCCTCCTCGACCTCCTCCTGCGGGACGGCTCCGTACCGGAGGACAACGTGCGCCGGGTCCGCGCGGCCGGCCCCCGGGTCCTCGTCATCAGCACGGTCGCGGACCGCTCCCGGATCGTCTCCGCCGTCGCCGCGGGCGCGGACGGCTACCTCACCAAGGACCACGACCTCCCGACCCTGGTCGAGGCCGTCGCCACCGTGGCCGCCGGCGGTACGGCGCACTCGCCCGAACTGGCCTTCGCCTGGGTCCACGACACGGCCGGCGACCGCCCCCGGCTTGCCCCCCGCGAGCTGGAGGTGCTGCGGTACTACGCCTCCGGGCTGACCCTCAAGGCGACGGCCCGCCGCGCCGGCATCAGCCCGAACACGGCCAAGTTCTACCTGGACCGGGTGAAGGAGAAGTACCGGGAGGCGGGCCGCCCCGCGTACACGAAGATCGACCTGGCCCACCGGGCCCGCGAGGACGGCCACGCCCCCTGACGGCGGCCGGCCCCGGTCCCGCCCCCGTGGTGCGGGGGCGGGACCGGGGCCGGTGCGCGGAAGGCGGGCGTCAGCTGCCGGCGGAGAGGTTGCCGGAGAGGACGGGGATGTTGCTGAGGATGTGCGAGAGGGACTCGTCGCCCTTGGCCTGGGTCGAGTTCTCGGCGCACTGCTGGTTCATCGGGTTGGACAGGACGTTGACGTCCTGGACGCCGATGTTCGCCAGGATGGCGACCAGCGACTGCGCGTTCACCTTCACCGGCACGCCGAGGCACGGCTTGTTGAGCGAGCCCTGCACCAGGGAGGCCTGCGGGCTCAGCGCGCCCTCCGTCTTCTGGTTGCCGTAGATCTGCGCCGCGTTGTTGCCGTTCACGGTGTTGATGCCGTTGTCGTTGCCGATGGCCATGGCCGGGGTGGCCAGGGCGGCGCCCGCGCCGAGGAGGGAGGCGGCGACGACGACCGTGTTGGCGGCCTTCTTGAGCATCGTGTTCCTGTTCGTTGTGGGGGTTGCTGTTGCCCGTGCATGCAGTGCAACAGCACAGCGGGGGAGAGGTTGCGCGCCACCACTCGCAGGAGTGACCGGGGTCCGCCCGCCGGACGACGGGCGGACCCCGGCCGCACCTCACTCCCCGGCCGGGTCGAGGCGGGCGATCGCGCCGTGCTCCAGGGCCGCGTACAGGGCGCCGTCCGGTCCGAAGGCCAGGCCGTGGGGCTCGCTGCCGGTGCCGGGCAGCCCGTACGCGGTCACCCGGCCGTCGGGGGAGAGCCGGCCGATGCGGCCCGTCGCCCACTCGGTGAACCAGCAGGCGCCGTCCGGACCGGCGGTGACGGCGTGCGGCCGGCAGCCCGGATCGGGCAGCGGGAACTCCGTGACGTCGCCGCCGGTGGTGATCCGGCCGATCCGGCCGGCGGCGATCTCGGTGAACCACAGGGCGCCGTCGGAGCCGGCCGCCAGTCCGACCGGTCCGCAGGCCGGATCCGGCAGCGGGTACAGGGTGACGTCGCCGCCGGTGGTGATCCGGCCGACGGCGCCGGCCCGGTTGAGGGTGAACCACAGCGCGCCGTCCGGCCCCGCGGTGATGAAGGCGGGGAAGGCGTCGGCCTGCGGGAGCGGGAACTCGGTGACGTCGCCGCCGGTGGTGATCCGCCCGATCCGGCCGGCCGCGGACAGGGTGAACCAGAGCGCTCCGTCGGCGCCGGCGGCGATGCCGTACGGGGCGGCCGCCGGCCCGGTGCCCGCGGTGGGGAGGGCGAAGGAGCGGACGCTGCCGTCGGTGGTGATGCGGCCGATGCGGTCGTCCCGCATGCGGGTGAACCACAGGGCGCCGTCGGGGCCCGCGGTGATCAGCGAGGGCCCGCAGCCGGCGTGGTCCAGCGGGAACTCCTCGACCGCGGCCGGGCCGCCGTCCGAGAGCCCCGCGGCGGGCAGACGGGCGATCCGCCCCGCGTGGACGAGGGTGCACCACAGGGCGCCGTCGGGTCCCGCGGCGAGCGCGTACGGGCCGGACGCGGGGTCGGAGACGGGGAAGGTGCGCAGACGGGGGGAGGTCATACGGGGCGGGCACTCCTCGGGGCGGCGGTCGGTTCCGGGGGCGGTTGCGGTGCGGGGTGCGGTGGTCCGGTGCAGGGCGGATTCCCTTCGGTTCGGTACGGGCGGACGCGCCCGGGCGGGAGTACCGGCGGGCCGTACGGGGCCGACCGGCGGGCGGTTCACGCCGGCAGGGCCGCGGGCTCGGGCGGGCGGCTCCCGCGCCGGGCGGTGGCGCGGGCGGTGAAGGCGGGGGCGGCGGGGGCGAGTTCGAGGCGGTCGCCCCGCCAGCGGGTGTGCAGCGCCCGGTCGTGGCTGACGACGATCACGGCTCCGGCGAAGGAGGCCAGCGCCTCCTCCAGCTCCTCGGCCAGCGCGGGGGAGAGGTGGTTCGTGGGCTCGTCCAGCAGGAGGACGTCCGCCGGTTCGGAGAGGAGCCGGGCGAGCGCCAGCCGCTGCCGCTGGCCCGCCGACAGGGACGCGGCGGGCGCGTGGAGCCGGTCCCGGTGGAACAGGCCGAGGGCGAGCAGCCGTTCGGCGTGCTCCTCGGCCGTGCCGGGGCGGCCGTCCGCATAGGCGGCCAGCAGGGTGCGCCCCCGCGGCACGGCGGGCGCGTGCTGGGCGAGGAGGCCGGTGCGGCCGCGCCGGTGCACCTGCCCGCCGTCCGGGGGCACCGCGCCGGCGAGGACGCCGAGGAGGGTGCTCTTGCCGGCCCCGTTCGGTCCGGTGACGAGCAGGCGGTCGCCGGCCCCGACGGTGAGGCCCACCGGCGAGAGCCGCCCGGCTACGCGCACCCCTTCGGCGCGCAGCAGCTCACCCTGCACGCCGGCGCCGCCGGGCAGGGCCGGTGTGAACGACAGCGGGTCGGGCGGGGCGGGCACCGGCCGGGCGAGCAGCCGCGCGAGGCGCTCCTCGGCATTGCGGACCCGGCTCGCCAGGGACTGCTGCACCCGGCCCGCGGCCCGGTCGTAGGCCATCTTGTTCCCGTCCTTGATCGCCCTTCCCGGGGCGACGCGGCGGGCGGTGGTCGCGGCCGTCTCGCGCAGCCGCGCCACCTCCTCGGCCCACTGCCGGTGCGCGTCGGCGCGGCGCTGCCGGTCGGCGGCGCGCTGCGCGAGGTAGCCGGCGTAGCCGGTGCCGTGGCGGGTGACGGTGTGCAGGTCGCCGTCGACCTCCAGCAGGGCCGTGGCGACCCGTTCGAGGAACGCCCGGTCGTGGGAGACGGCGACGGTGGTGCCGCGGCGGGCGCGCAGGTGGTCCTCCAGCCAGGTGAGGGCGGGGCCGTCGAGGTGGTTGGTGGGCTCGTCGAGGAGCAGGACCTCGGGGGACGCCGCGAGGAGGGCGGCCAGGCGGAGGCGGACCTGTTCGCCGCCGGAGAGGCCGCCGACGGTGCGGTTTCGGGGCAGTCCCGCCAGGCCGAGGCCGTGCAGGGCGCGTTCGAGGCGGGCGTCGGCCTCGTAGCCGCCGCGCAGTTCGAAGGCGGTGAGGAGGTCGGCGTACGCCGAGAGGACGGCGGGGTCGTCGCCGGAGCCTTCGGCCATGCGGGCCTCCAGGAGGCGCATGTCCCGCTCCATGGCTCGGAGTTCGGCCAGCGAGCGGTCGATGACCTGGCGGACCGTCAGGTGCGGCGGGAGGTGCTCCTCCTGGGGGAGGTGGCCGATGCCGCCGTCGGCGCGGGCGATGACCTCGCCGCGGTCGGGGCGCTCCGCTCCGGCGAGGAGGCGCAGCAGGGTGGACTTGCCCGATCCGTTCTCGCCGACGATGCCCAGGCGGCTGCCGGCGGGCACGGAGCAGGTGACGGAGTCGAGGACGGTGCGGCCGTCGTAGGCCTTGGTGACGTCAAGGGCGGTGAGCTGTGCGGTCACGGAGCGGCTCCAGGGGGTCGGGGAAGGGCATGGCGGGGGCGGCGGGGCGGGGGTTGCGGGGCACGAGCACCGGGAGCTCCTTAAATCGACGAATGTTGCGTTAGGATGCTGCCATGGAATCCGGCACCTCCGCAAGCAGTGATCCCGATCCCGGCGCATCCGCCGCGGCACCCGAAGGCGCCCCGCCCGTGCGCCGCCGCACCGGCGGCCGCAGCGCCCGCGTCCGCGCCCAGGTCCTCGACGCCGTCGGCGCGGTCCTCCTCGAATCCGGGTACGACGGCCTCACCGTCGACGCGGTCGCCCTCCGTGCGGGCGTCCACCGCACCACCGTCTACCGGCGCTGGCGCGACGTGGGCGGCCTCCTCGCGGACCTCCTCGACGCCGCGGCCGACGACACCTGGGCGCCCCCGGACACCGGGTCCCTGGAGGGCGACCTCACCGCTCTCAACCAGGAGGTCTACGACGCCCTCGCCGCCGGCTCCGGGCTGACCGCCGCCCTGATCGCCGCCTCGTTCCGCTCCCCTGAGGCCGCCGGCGCCCTCAGCCGGTTCTGGGAGGACCGCTACGCCCGCTGCGCCGTGCTCGCCGACCGGGCGGCCGCCCGCGGAGAGCTCGGCCCGCCCGCCCCCGGGGCCGGCGCCGTCCGCGCCCTGCTCGTCGCCGCCACCGCCCCCGTCTACCAGGAGCTCCTGCTGCTGCGCAGCGCCCCCGACCCCGGGCTGCCGCGCCGCGCCGCCCGGGCCGCCGCGGCGGCCGCGCGCGCCGGCGCCTTCCGCTGACCGGCCCGAGCGGCTCGGAGCGGAGGACCCGGCCGGGGGATAATGCACTCATGGGGCGGCAGTGGCGGTCCGCCGTCGCACACACCAGGACCCGCATGGGCGAGGCGCTCTTCCGGCGGGTGGCGGGACCGTCCGGCCCGGAGAACCGGGACCGGATCCACCTCACCCCGGGCCCGCGCTGGTTCCCCGCGGACGGGCCCGTCCAGCGGGTCCACGCCGACGCGGCGCTATTCGTCGGCGGGATCGCCGCCCTGCTGCTGCAGTCCCTCCACCCGCTGGCCATGGCGGCGGTCGCCGAGCACTCCGACTACCGCGAGGACCCGTGGGGCCGGCTCCAGAGCATCAGCACCTTCCTCGCCTTCACCACCTACGGCACCGCGGAGGACGCGCAGCACGCCGTCGACCGCGTCAAGGCCGTCCACCGGACGGTGCACGGCACCGCGCCGGGCGGGGAGCCGTACGCGGCCGCCGACCCCGTCCTGCTGGAGTGGGTGCACGACGCCGAGGTGAGCTGCTTCCTCGGCGCCCACCAGCGCTACGGGGCCCGCCGGCTCGGCCCGGCCGAGCAGGACGAGTACGTCGCGGGGATGGCGCGCGTGGGGGCCGCGCTCGGCGTGCGCAGGCCGCCCCGCACCGTGGCCGAGCTCGGCGCCCGCCTCACGGCCTACCGCCCGCAGCTGCGCGGCACCCCGCAGGCCCGCGAGGCGGCCCGGTTCCTGCTGCGCCGCCCGCCGGTGCCGTGGCCGCTGCGGCCGCCCTATGCGGCGCTCGCCGCGGCCGCCGTGGACCTGCTCCCGGAATGGGCCCGCGCCGAACTCGGCCTGCGCCCGAGGCTCCCGTTCGAGCGCAGGTACACCCGGCTGGCGGGCGGCGCCGCCGTCCGGCTCGTGGGCTGGGTGCTGCGCACCCCGCCCGGTACACCGCGCCGCCCCGGTCACGGGCGGTCCGCGGCCCCCTCCCGATGAGCGGCGGGGCGTACGCGTAGGTACGGCCAACACCGCACCGGGTCCGGAGCCGTGGGCACACGTGTCCCCGACGGCCGCCGGACGGCGGCGTCTTCGGGCGGGGATGCGCCGCGGCGTGCGGGCGGTCTGCCGGGGCCTGTCAATTGGCCCGGGCGTAGCGGGCCTTGTTGGTCCAGATGCGTTCGAGCCGGACGCGGGTGCCGGGTCTGGGCGCGTGCCAGATCTTGTTGTGGCCGGCGTAGATTCCCACATGGCTCATCGTCGCCCCCTTGGGGAAGAAGACGAGATCGCCCGGAGCGCGCTGGCGGCGCGAAATGTGCTGCGTGCTGTCGTACTGCTGGTCCGCCGTGCGGGGGAGTTTCCGCCCCGCCTTCCGGAAGGCGTAGAGCGTGAGGCCCGAGCAGTCGAATTGCCGGGGCCCGGTGGCGCCGTACACATAAGGGGCGCCTTCCTTGGACGCGGCCACCGCGACGGCTTTCGCGCCGTACGGGGAGGCCGCGTGGGCCGGTGTGGCCGGTACGGAGACGGTGGCCACCGCCACTATGAGGAAGAAGGCGCACCCCTGGGGGGCCCGACGTCCTGCAGTGCGGCCTCCGTACGGCCTCGGTCTTTCCACTCCGGCGTTCGTCAATCGTGATCCCTTCGCATTCATGTTGAACAGCCACCGCTTTCCACGGCAGTTCATCGAAGTGACATGCGTAACGGCTCCCGACGAGCGCCCATTGTTCTCCGACGTACGCGCAAGCGCTGTTTTCGGACACGCCCTGGAATATCTCGGTTGGGTAAAGGAGCGGGTGTAATGGCAGATCATATGACCGGTCGTGGGGGCTGTTCGAGTGGGGGAAGGGGCCGATACGCCGCCGTCACGAGACGGGGCGCGTCGGCGAGGAGGCCGCCGGCGCCAGCAGGCGCGGTTCACCCGAACCGTCCGCCCGTACCGTCCAGAGGTCCGTCGTGTCGGCCGCACCGTCGGCCGGGATCCCGTACGCCAGCGTGCGGTCGTCGAGCCACAGCGCCTGGTCGTCCACGCTCCGCTTCTCCGCGAGCGGCTGCTCGCGCAGCGTCCGCAGGTCGAGCACGTGCTCGCGCCACAGCGAAGCCCCCCGCTGCACCCGCTTCTTGTAGGCGATCCGCGTCTCGTCCGGCGACAGCGACGGGCACTCCACGTTCTTGGCGAGGGTCGTGACGCTGCGCCGCGAGATCGAGCCCTTGACCAGGTGCGTCTGCCCCGCCGTCGCCAGCGTGGCGTAGAACGTGTCGTCGTCCCCGCTGAACGTCACACCCCAGAAGTTCACGTCCGCCGCACTGTAGGGCCGGCCGTCCATCGTCACGGAGAACTTCTCCAGGTCCGGCTCCAGCGCGCCCGTCCGGGTGTCCGCGATCGCCGTACGGGTCGAGAAGAACGCCGAGCTGTACGACTCCCCGCTGACGAAGACCGTCCAGGCGGCGAACCGCCCGCTGGGGGACACCCGCGCCCGCGACGGCGTCCCCGCGAGCGGAAAGCTGCGGACCGGGCGCAGCCCGGAGTCCACGATCACGGCCCGGTTGTCCTGCGCGAGCGCCCCCGGGGCGGAGCTCAGGCACACGCCGGTGCCGGCCGCCGCGTGAAACCGCCGGCAGGTGAGCCCCGACGCGGTCCGCTCGGCCCGCGGCTCGCCGCCGGGTACCGACACCACCGCCCCGCGGTGCGGGCCCGGGGCCCCGTTGACGAAGACCAGCCTGTCGCCGCCGTCGAGGGCGACGCTGCCCGGGACGGCGACCGGGTCGCCCTGCCGGGCCTGCTCGGCGCGGGCGGCGGCGCGCAGCACCACCGCCGTGCCGGCGCCCCCGAGGAGCAGGACGGCCAGCAGGAGCATCAGCAGACGGCGGGAGCGGGTCATCGGGTTCCTCGGGTCGCTCGCGAGCAGGGGTCGATCAGGGGGCGGAGGGCCGGCGCCCGCGGCCGTCGGGGCGGAGCGCGTACCAGGCGAAGGCCGCGCAGCAGCACAGTCCGGCAGCGGCCGCGGCGAGCGCCGTACCGCCGCCCCACACCGTCCACGCGGCACCGAAGGCGAGGGAGCAGCCGAAGCGGGCCAGCGCCTGGCCGGTGCCGACGAGCGCCATGCCGGTGGCCCGCAGCCCCTCCGGCACGGCCCCGGCCACCGCCGCCGGGAGCACCCCGTCGGTGGCGGCGTAGAACAGGCCGTGCAGCCCCACCACCAGCAGCGGCAGCCCCTGCCAGCCGGGCGCCCACAGCAGCAGGCCGTACGCGCCGAGCAGCAGCCCGTGCCCGGCCAGGAAGACCGCACGGCGCCCGATCCGGTCCGCGAGCGCCCCCGCGGGCACCGCGAGCAGCAGGAACACCGCCGCCGTGCCCAGCGGCAGCAGCGGGAACCAGCGCTCGCCCAGCCCGGTGCGGTCCTGCAGCAGCAGGTACAGGAAGGCGTCGCTGACTGTGCTCAGGCCCAGCAGGGACGCGCACACCGCCAGACGCCGTATCCGCGGCCGCCGCAGCAGCGCTGCCGCCTCCCGCAGCCCCGGGCCGTGCGGCTGCCCTCGGCCCCCCGAGGCGCGAGCGGCCGCCGCCCGCCCGGACGGGACGAACAGCACCAGGACGACGACACCCAGGGCGGCGACGCACGCGCTGACCCCGAACACGGCGTCGTACCCGCCGACGGCCGCACTCAGGACGAAGAACGCCGCAAGGGGCCCGAGCAGCGCCCCGGTGGTGTCCATCGCCCGGTGTACGCCGAAGGCCCGCCCCTGCGCCCCGGCGGGTGCGGCCAGGGAGATCAGCGCGTCCCGCGGCGCCGTCCGCAGTCCCTTGCCGGTCCGGTCCAGGGCGAGGACCAGCGCCACCGGGCCCAGGCCGTGCGCGAGCAGCAGCAGCGGCTTGCACAGCGCCGACAGGGCGTACCCGAGGCCCGCGACCAGCTTGTGGCTGCGGACCCGGTCCGCGAGGTGCCCGCCGGCCAACTGCACCAGCGCGCCCACCCCGTTGTAGACGCCGTCGAGCGCGCCGAACCCGAGCGGACTCAGGCCCAGCCCCGCCACCAGGTACAGCGGCAGCACGGCGGAGACCATCTCGGAGGACACGTCGGTGACCAGGCTCACCGAGCCCAGCGCGAGCACGGTCGGGGCGACGACCCGGCGTCGCCGTGCGCCGCCGCCTGCTCCCTTCGCGCCGGCGGGCGCGGAGCGGTCCGCGAGGTACATGCTGTACGGCTCCTGGTGCCGACGGGATCTGCCTCACTCGTACGTACGGTCGCACCCTAGGCGACCGGCGGGCGCCGCGCGGCCCCGATGGACGCAATGGCCAACCGGGCCTCACGGGGCCGGATTCGACCCTGGCTGGGGTGGCCGCCCGGCACACGGTCTCTCAGCCCTCGCGGCTGCTCTCGTCGCGCAGCCAAGTGGAGAAGTCCCCCGCCCGGACCGCCCGGCGCGCACCGCGGCGGGCGGCGACGGCAGCCACCAGGAACACGCCGACCGCCGGCAGCAGGCCCGGCTGCGCCCGGACCAGCGCCCGCAGGTCGGCCGCCCCGGTGCGCGCGGACGGAGCGGCCCGGCCGCCGCCGGCCCCTGCGGCGCGCGCCGCCGCCTGCACCCGCTCCAGCTCCGCCGAGGACGTCGCCGCCCTGATCCGCCGTCTGAGCAGGTCGCCCCACGTACGCGGTGGGCTGACGACGACCCGCGCCTCCTCCACGACCCGCCGCTCGGCCGGAGCGAACGCCAGTGACGCCGCCAGGTCGTCCGCCATCACCGGCGGGAGTGCGGCGATCCGCGCGTGCCCCCGCTCCGTCACCGCGATGACCCCCCGCCCGAACAGCCCCTCGCGGACCGCCGGGAGCAGCTGCCACACCCGGTAGTAGGCGCGCACCGCCCAGGCGCAGCCCACCAGGGGCAGGTCCCGGCCCGGAGCCGCCGCCAGCACCCCCTGCCCGTCGGCCAGGGCCGCCTCCAGCGCCCTTACGTCCGCCGCGCGCAGCACGACGTCCGCGTCGACGTACAGCCGGGGAAAGCCCTCGGCGTGCTCGTCGCCGAGCCGGAGCGCGCCGTGCTTGCCCGGCACCGGCGTCTGCACCACCCGGACCCGGGGGCCGCGGGCGCCCGCCACCG
Organism: Streptomyces toxytricini; assembly: GCF_014649915.1. Lineage (GTDB taxonomy): Bacteria > Actinomycetota > Actinomycetes > Streptomycetales > Streptomycetaceae > Streptomyces > Streptomyces toxytricini. Next base: position 103,243 of record NZ_BMTY01000023.1, read on the forward strand.
CGGCGGTGTCGTCCGTGCAGCCGTTGCAGACCACCACGATGTCGGGCGCAGGGCCCGTCCCGGAGGCCGCGGTGTCGGACAGGAGTGCGTCGAGGAGGCGGCCGATGACCCGGGCCTCGTTGTGCGCCGGTATCACGATGCTGGTCACCCCGCGAGTATGCCCACGCCCACTCCCCGGTGCCGGTCGATTCCGTCAACTCCCCACGCACACAAGGACGGTGGTCTAGATTGAACGCCATCGACCGGACCCGGCGCGCCACGGCGGCGCCCCAGTCCGGCCGCATGGGGGAAGTGGGGGAACGATCGGTTTCGGCGGCCCGGGGGTAAGGGCCGTCCGATTTCGGGGCCGGACCGGCGCGAGGGGTGCCGGACGGCCGGGGGGCAGGGGAAACGCGGGGACACCGCGGCCGCGGAAGCACACCGCGCGCCGCGTGGCACCCGCGTCGGCATCGGCCGCGGGGGGTACCGCCGTCGAACGGGTCGCAATCGGGCCGCACAAGCGTCCGGCGTGCCCGCGGGCGGGCACGGCCCCACCTTCCTTGGCACGCCACCCGGCCATGGGTCGTCGACACGCCAGCCGGGCGTGCGCAGGGAAGGGGAACCACCGTGAAGGGCACCGCGAAGGACACCGCGCAGCAGTCGGCCCGGGAGGCCGCGCCGGACGGGGCGCCCGCCGGCCGGGAGCCGGCGCCGCAGGAGCCATTAGGGGTCGCCGTCGTCGGCGCCGGATACTGGGGCCCCAACCTCGTCCGCAACTTCCAGGCGAGCCCCGCCTTCCGGCTCCGCTGGCTGTGCGACCTCGACGCCGACCGCGCCCGCAGGGTGCTCGGCGGCTACTCCACCGTCCAGGCCACCTCCGACTACGCGGCGGTCCTGGCCGACCCCGCCGTGGACGCCGTCGCCGTGGCCACCCCGGCCGGCACCCACCTCGACGTCGCCCTCGCCGCCCTCCGCGCCGGCAAACACGTCCTCGTGGAGAAACCCCTCGCCGCCACGTACGAGGACGGACTGCGCCTGGTCACCGAGGCCGAGGAGCGCGGCCTGACCCTCATGTGCGACCACACCTACTGCTACACCCCGGCCGTGGCCCGCATCCGCGAACTGGTCCGCTCCGGCGAACTCGGCGACATCCAGTTCGTCGACTCCGTCCGGATCAACCTCGGCCTCGTCCAGAAGGACGTGGACGTCCTGTGGGACCTCGCCCCGCACGACCTGTCCGTCCTCGACTTCATCCTCCCGGACAGCGTCCGCCCCGTCGCGGTCGCCGCCCACGGCGCCGACCCGATCGGCGCAGGCCAGTCCTGCGTCGCCTACCTCACCCTCCAGCTCGACACCGGCGCCATCGCCCACGTGCACGTCAACTGGCTGTCCCCGGTGAAGGTCCGCACCACCATGGTCGGCGGCTCCAAGCGCACCCTCGTCTGGGACGACCTCAACCCCTCCCAGCGCGTCGCCGTCTACGACCGCGGCGTCGACCTCACCGCACCGCAGGAACTCCGCGAGGAACAGCGCCGCGACGCGCTCGTCTCCTACCGCACCGGCGACATGGTGGCCCCCGCCCTCGGCGAGAAGGAGGCCCTGCGCACCATGGTCGAGGAGTTCGCCGCCGCCGTCCGCCACCGCCGCCCGGCCCTCACCGACGGCCGGGCCGGCCTCCAGGTCCTCGACATCCTCGAAGCGGCCTCCCGCAGCCTCGAATTCCGCGGCGCCGTCGTCGGCCTGCGCACCGGCCGCTGACGGCCGCCGAGCGCCGCCGCACCGCACACCGCAACCACCGCACAGGACACCACGGCACATGAGCGAACCGATGGGGGCAGGGCGTTGAGCAGCGTAAGAGACAAGAGGATCCTGGTCACCGGGGGAGCGGGCACCATCGGCTCCCACCTGGTCGACCTGCTGGTGGACAACGGGGCCCGCGAGGTCGTGGTCCTCGACAACTTCACCCGGGGCCGCACCGAGAACCTGGCCCGCGCCCTGCCGAGCGGCGTCGTCGACGTCCGGGAGGGCGACATCCGCGACACGGCCGCCGTGCGCAAGGCCACCGAGGGCGCCGACCTGGTCTTCCACCTCGCCGCCCTCCGGATCACCCAGTGCGCGCAGGAGCCGCGCCTGGCCAACGAGGTCCTGGTCGACGGCACCTTCAACGTCCTGGAGGCCGCCGCGGCCGCCGGCGTGTCCAAGGTCGTCGCCTCCTCCTCCGCCTCCGTCTACGGGCTCGCCGAGGAGTTCCCCACCACCGAGCGCCACCACCCGTACAACAACGACACCTTCTACGGCGCGGCCAAGGCCTTCAACGAAGGGATGTTGCGCAGCTTCCACGCCATGTACGGCCTCGACTACGTCGCCCTGCGCTACTTCAACGTCTACGGCCCCCGCATGGACATCCACGGCCTGTACACCGAGGTGCTCATCCGGTGGATGGAGCGCATCGCCGCGGGGGAGCCCCCGCTGATCCTCGGGGACGGCACCCAGACCATGGACTTCGTCGACGTCCGCGACATCGCCCGCGCCAACCTGCTGGCCGCCGAATCGGACCTCACCGACGAGGTGTTCAACATCGCGAGCGGCACGGAGACGAGCCTCCTGGAGCTCGCCGCCGGGCTGCTGGACGCCATGGGCGCCGAAGGCTCCGCCCCCGAGCACGGTCCGGCGCGCGCCGTGAACGGCGTCACCCGCCGCCTCGCCGACACCTCGCGCGCCGCGGAACGCCTCGGCTTCACCGCCGCGATCGACCTGCCCACCGGCCTGAGGGACCTCGTCGACTGGTGGCGCGCCGAACGCGCCGCCGCCGGCGTCGCCGCCCAGGACGTGCCGGAGGCCCGCCGGTGACCGCCCCCGAGCGCATCCCCGTCATGGTCCCCTGGCTCGGCGAGGAGGAGGCCCGCGCCGCAGCCGACGCCGTCCGCTCCGGCTGGGTCGCCCAGGGCCCCCGCGCCGCCGCCTTCGAACGGGCCTTCGCCGAGCGGGTCGGCGCCGAGCACGGCATCGCCGTCAGCTCGTGCACCACCGCCCTGCACCTGGCGCTCATCGCGGTCGGCCTCGGCCCCGGCGACGAGGTCGTCGTCCCGTCCCTGTCCTTCATCGCCACCGCCAACGCCGTCCTCCACACCGGCGCCCGCCCCGTCTTCGCCGACGTCGAGGAAGCCACCGGCAACCTCACCCCGCAGACCGTGGACGCCGTACGCACCCCGCGCACCAGGGCCGTCCTCGCCGTCCACCAGGGCGGCGTCCCCGCCGACGTCCACGCCCTGCGCGCCGCCTGCGCCGACCGGGGCCTCGCCCTCGTCGAGGACGCCGCCTGCGGCATCGGCGCCACCGTCGGCGGCAAGTCCGTCGGGCACGGCGCCCTGATCGCCGCCTGGTCCTTCCACCCCCGCAAGGTGATCACCACCGGCGAGGGCGGCATGGTCACCACCGACGACGCCGCCTGGGCCGGACGGCTGCGCAGGCTCCGCGAACACGGCATGAGCGTCTCCGCCGCCCAGCGCCACGCGAGCGGCAGACCCATCGCCGAGCGCTACCTGGAAGTCGGCTACAACTACCGGATGACGGACATCCAGGCCGCGGTCGGCCTGGTCCAGCTCGGCCGGCTCGACGAGATCGTCTCCCGGCGCCGGGAGCTCGCCGCCCGGTACGAGCAGCTCCTCGCCCCGATCCCGGGCCTGCGCCCCGTCCGCGACCCCGCCCACGGCGAGGGCAACTTCCAGTCGTACTGGGTCCTGCTCGCCGAGGACTTCCCCGCCGGCCGCGACGCCGTCCTCGAAGCGCTCGCGGACGCCGGGATCTCGGCCCGGCGCGGCATCATGGCCGCCCACCTGGAGCCGGCGTACGCCGGGCACGCGACCGCCCCGCTGCCCGTGACCGAGCGGATCAGCCGGAACTCGCTGATCCTCCCGCTCTTCCACACCATGACGCACGCACAGCAGGACCGGGTGGCGGCCGTCCTGCACGAACAGGCGGGCGGATGACCGCCCCCGCGACCGGTGACCTGCTCGTCGTCGGCGCGGGCGGGTTCGCCCGCGAGACCGCCCAGGCAGTCCGCGCCGCGGCCGCCGCCGACCTCGCGGCCGGCCGCGCCCCGCGGTGGCGGCTCGCCGGGCACCTCGACGACGACCCCGCCCTGCACGGCACCGACGTCGACGGCGCCCGCGTCCTCGGCGGCTGCGACCTCGTCCACGACCATCCCGACGCGCAGGTCGTCGTCTGCGCCGGCAGCCCCCGCGACCAGGCGGTCCGGGCCCGCCTCGTACGCCGCCTCGCGCTGCCCGACAGCCGGTACGCGACGGTCGTCCACCCGACGGCCGCCGTGTCGGCTTCCTCGGCGGCCGGCCCCGGCACGGTCCTGCTCGCGCACTGCGTGCTCACCGCGGCCGTACGGGTCGGCGCGCACGTCGCGGTGATGCCGCACACCGTCCTCACCCACGACGACACCGTCGCCGACTTCGCGACGCTCGCCTCCGGGGTCCGCCTCGGCGGCGGCGTCCGCATCGGGAGGGGCGCGTACGTCGGCGCGGGCGCCCTCGTCCGCGAGCACACCGCGGTCGGCGCCTGGTCGCTGACCGGCATGGGCAGCACCGTCCTCACCGACGTGCCGCCCGGCGAGGTGTGGGCCGGCAGCCCGGCCCGCCGACTCCGCGACGCCGGCCCCCCGGCCCTCGCCGAGCTGCACCGGCGAGACCCGCGGACCGCACCCGGCGGGGCACCGCCACCGCCGCCGCCGCACGCACCGCACACCGGCCGCGGGCCGCAGACACCGATGGGGAGCACACACGCATGAACCGGATACCGCTCGTCGACCTCAAGGCCGCCCACGCCGAGGTCGCGGAGGAGGTCCGCGCCGGGTTCGACCGCGTCCTGGCCGACACCGCCTTCATCGGCGGCGACGAGGTCCGCGCCTTCGAGCGCGAGTACGCGGCCTTCGCCGGCGTCGGGCACTGCGTCGGCACCGCCAACGGCACCGACGCCCTGGAACTGGCCCTGCGGGCCGCCGGAGCGGGCGCCGGCGACGAGGTCGTCCTGCCCGCCAACACCTTCATCGCCACCGCCGGCGCCGTCGCCCGCATCGGCGCCAGGCCCGTCCTCGTCGACTGCCTGCCCGACACCCTGCTCATCGACCCGCAGGCCGCCCTGGACGCCGTCGGCGCCGCCACCCGCGCCGTCGTCCCCGTCCACCTGTACGGCCAGTGCGCGCCCGCCGCCGAGCTCGCCGCGCAGCTCCCGGCGCACGCCCGGATCGTCGAGGACGCCGCCCAGAGCCAGGGCGCCACCCGCGCCGGCCGCCCGCCCGGCCGGGGCACGATCGCCGCGACCAGCTTCTACCCCGGCAAGAACCTCGGCGCGTACGGCGACGCCGGCGCGGTCGTCACCGACGACGCGGACGCCGCCGACCTGGTGCGGGCCCTCGCCAACCACGGCGGCACCGCCAAGTACCGGCACGACGTGGCCGGGTTCAACAGCCGCCTGGACGGCCTCCAGGCCGTCGTCCTGCGCGCGAAACTCACCCGGCTCGCCGCCGGGAACGCGGCCCGCCGCACCGCCGCCGCACGCTACGACGCGCTCCTCGCCGACCTCGCGGAGTCCGGGCGGCTCACCCTGCCCGCCACCGCCGAGGGCAACGTCCACGTCTGGCACCTGTACGTCGTCCGCGTCGCCGGAGCGGACCGCGACGCCGTCGTCGGGAAGCTGAACGCGGAGGGCATCGGCGCCGGCGTGCACTACCCGGCACCCGTCCACCTGACTCCCGCCTTCCGGCACCTGGGCCACGGCCCGGGGGACTTCCCGCACGCCGAGCGCGCCGCGGAGCGGATGCTCTCCCTTCCGCTCTTCCCGCAGATCACCGCCGCGCAACAGCAGCGGGTCGTGGACGCGCTCACCGACGCCCTGCGCTGACACCCCACAAGAGGTACAGATGAAAGAACGGACAAGGCTGCTGCGGTACGGCCTCTTCACCGTGGTGGCCGCCCTGCTGGCCACGGTCCTGCCCCCGTCCGCCGCGGCGGGGGCGGCCGACCCCTGCGGCCCCACCGCGAACGCCGTCGTGTGCGAGAACTCCAAGCCGGGCACGCCGATGCCCGACTGGTTCGCGCCCAGCGCCTACGGCGACATCAAGGGCTTCACCTCCCGGATGAGCGTCCAGGCGGGCGACACCGTGCAGTTCAAGGTGCAGTCGCCGACCCCGTACCGGGTGTCGGTGTACCGGCTGGGCCACTACGGCGGCGCCGGCGCCCGCCTGATGTCGACCGCGGCACAGGCCGCCCAGACGCACCCGGCGAACGTGGCCCCGGGCGGCAGCCCGGCGGCCTGCACCACCAAGCCCGCCACCGGCCTCGTCGACTGCGGCAACTGGCCCGTCACCGCCACCTGGACGGTCCCGGCCGACGCCGTGTCGGGCCTGTACCTCGCCAACTTCGACCAAGCCGACGGCAACGGCGTCATGCCCTACCCGTTCGTCGTCCGCAACGACGCGAGCCGCTCCGACATCGTCGTCCAGACCAGCGACCAGACCTGGCAGGCCTACAACAACTACGGCGGCCAGGACCTCTACGACGGCGCCGGGCCCGCACCCGACGGGCGCGCCTACGAGGTCAGCTACAACCGGCCGATGGACATCGGCGGCGAGAACGGCATCTACGGCTCCGAGTACCAGATGATCGCCTGGCTGGAGCGCAACGGCTACGACGTCAGCTACGTCTCCGGAATCGACATGTCGACCCGCGGAGCGACCCTGCTGCGCAACCACAAGGTGTTCCTGTCCTCCGGCCACGACGAGTACTGGACGCAGGAGCAGTTCACCAACGCCCTGGAAGCCCGGAAGGCGGGCGTCCACCAGACGTACTTCAGCGGGAACGAGATCTTCTGGAAGACCCGCCTCGCCCCCAGCATCGACGGCACCGGCACGCCCGACCGGACCCTCGTCTGCTACAAGGAGACCAAGCTCTCCTTCCCGCAGCCGAACGGCATCCCCGACCCCAGCGGCATCTGGACGGGCACCTTCATGGACCCGGCGAGCGCCGCGAACGGCCGGCCCTACCAGCCGCAGAACCAGCTGACCGGTTCCCTGTTCAGCGTCAACGGCTACCGCGCCGACGCGATCACCGTCCCCGGCAGGTTCGCCAAGATGCGGATCTGGCGGGGCACGAGCGTCGCGGAGCTGGCCCCTTCCCAGACCGCCACCTTCCCGGCCGGCACCCTCGGCTACGAATGGGACAGCGACGTGGAGGACGCGGCCCGCCCGCCCGGCCAGATCCAGCTCTCCTCCACCACCGTCGACATCGACGACGGCAAGCTCCGCCTCGACTACGGCAACACCTACGGCAACGGCACCGCCACCCACAGCCTGGTTGCCTTCCGCGACCCGGCCTCCCGCGCCCTCGTCTTCGGGACCGGAACCGTCCAGTGGTCATGGGGGCTGACCAACATGCCCACGCACAACCCCGACGACACCGTCGTCACCGCCGACAAGCGGATGCAGCAGGCCACCGTCAACGTCTTCGCCGACATGGGCGTCCAGCCCGGGTCCCTCCAGTCCGACCTCGTCCCGGCGACCGCCTCGGCGGACACGGCGGGACCGGCCGTCGCCGTCACCGCCCCGGCAGCCGGCGCGACCGTGCCCGCACTGCGGCCGGTCACCCTCACCGGCACCGCCACGGACAGCGGCGGCGGGGTCGTGGCCCGGGTCGAGGTCTCCACCGACGGCGGCACCACGTGGAAGGCCGCCGACGGCGTCGCCTCGTGGAGCCACCAGTGGACCCCGACCACGCCCGGACCGGCCCAGATCAAGGTCCGCGCGGTGGACGACAGCGTCAACACCGGCCCCACCAGCACCGTCCAGCTCACCGTCGGGCCCCAGCAGTGCCCCTGCACCGTGTGGCCGGCGGCGGCCGTGCCGGGGACCGTCAACGCCGGGGACGGCAGCGCCGTCGAACTCGGCGTGAAGGTCCGCTCCTCCGTGCCCGGATCCATCACCGGCGTCCGCTTCTACAAGTCACCCGCCAACACCGGCACCCACACCGGCAGCCTGTGGTCCGCCGGCGGGCAGCGGCTCGCCACCGGCACGTTCACCAACGAGACGGCCTCCGGCTGGCAGCAGCTGAACTTCTCCTCCCCGGTCCCGATCAAACCCGACACGACGTACATCGCCTCGTACTTCGCCCCCAACGGCGGCTACTCCTTCGACAACACCTTCGCCGGGGCCGCGGCGGGACTCGCCCCCCTGACCGCCCTGCGCAGCGGCACCGACGGCGGCAACGGCGTCTACCGCTACAGCTCCTCGGGGGGCTTCCCGAACAAGGCCGCCGCCGGAAGCAACTACTGGGTGGACGCCGTCCTCGACACCTCGACCGCCAGCACGAACCCGCCCACCGTCACCGGCACCACCCCGCAGTCCGCGGCCACCGGCACCGCCATCACCACCGCGGTCACCGCCACCTTCAGCACCGCCGTCGACTCCGAGGGCCTGGAGTTCACCGTCAAGGACGCAGGCGGCACGACCGTGCCCGGCAGCAAGGTCCTCGGCGCGGCCAACAGCGCCACCTTCACCCCCACCGGCGAACTCGCCCTCAACACCACCTACACGGTGTCGGTCAAGGCCACCGACCTGTGGGGCAACACCATGCCGCAACCGGCCACCTGGACCTTCACCACCAGCCCCAGCCCGCCCCAGGTGAACTGCCCCTGCACCCTCTGGGGCAGCGGGACCACGCCCACCACCGCCAACGTCACCGGCGACACCAACCCGGTCGAACTGGGCACCCGCTTCCAGTCCGCCGTGAACGGCCACGTCACCGGCGTCACCTTCTACAAGGGCCCGAGGAACACCGGCACCCACACCGGCAGCCTCTGGTCCGCGACCGGCCAACTCCTGGCCACCGGCACCTTCGGCAGCGAAACCCTCTCCGGCTGGCAGCAGATGACCTTCAGCACCCCCGTCCCGATCACCGCGGGCACGACGTACGTGGTCTCCTACCACGCACCGAACGGCAACTACGCCGTGGACGGCGGCTACTTCGCCGCCTCCCACCGCTCCTACCCGCTCCTCGCCCCCGCCGACGGCAGCGGCGGCGCCAACGGCCTCTACAAGTACGGGGCCTCCAGCGCCTTCCCGACGAACACCTTCGGGTCCGTGAACTACTGGGTCGGCCCCGTCTTCACCACCGCCCCCCCGGCGGCCGCGCAGTCCGGCCCGACGGAGGTGACCGGCCCGTGAGCACCGTCAGCGTCGTGATCCCCTGCCACAAGTACGGACACTTCCTCGCCGACTGCGTCAGGAGCGCCCTCGACGAACAGCCCGGCGTCGACGTCCGCGTCCTGATCATCGACGACGCCTCGCCCGACGACTCCGCGGACGTCGCCCGCGCCCTGGCGGCCTCCGACCCGCGCATCGAGGTCCACGTCCACGAACGGAACAAGGGCCACATCGCCACCTACAACGAAGGCCTCCTGGAATGGGCCGACGGCGACTACGTCGCCCTCCTGTCCGCCGACGACCGGCTCGTCCCCGGCGCCCTGGCCCGCGCCGCCGCCCTCCTCGACGCCCACCCGGAAGCCGGGTTCGCCTACGGGCGGCCACTGCGCTTCCGCCACGGCGGCCCGCTCCCGCACGCCCGGACCCGCAGCACCGGCACCGCCGTCTACCCCGGCCACTGGTGGCTGGAGCGGCGCTTCCGCGAGGGCACCGGCTGCATCACCTCCCCCGAGGTCGTCGTCCGCACCGCCCTCCAGCGCAAGGTCGGCGGCTACGACCCGCAGCTCCCGCACGCCGGCGACATCGAGATGTGGATGCGGCTCGCCGCCCACGCCGACGTCGGCTACGTCCGCGGCGCCGACCAGGCCTTCTACCGGGTCCACGGCACCAACATGTCCATCACCGACTTCGGCGGGCAGCTCGACGACCTCCGCCAGCGCCTGGTGGCCTTCGACTCCGTGCTCGCCAAGTGCGGGGACCTGCTCCCCGACAGGGACCGGCTGGCCGAGGCCGCACGCACCCGCCTCGCCCGGTACGCGCTGCGCCGCGCCTACCGGGCGTACGACCGGGGGCGCACCGCGGTCGTCCCGGTGGGCGAGTTGGAGGAGTTCGCGGCCGAGTGCCTGCCCGGCTACCGTGCGCTCCCCGAATACCGGGCCCTCCAGCGGCGGCGGCGCATCGGGGCGCGTGCCATGCCGTACCTCCAGCCGCTGGTGCTCTCGGCCGTCGCCGACCGGGGACGGGAGTGGCTGTGGTGGCAGTCGTGGAAGCGGCGGGGCATCTGATGCCCCACCGGCACCACCAGCCCCACCGGGATCACCGCCCTGCGCGGAGGTCCCGGCCCCCGTCGGGGGCCCGCTCAGCCGACCGCCGCGGCCCCCGGCACCCGCTGGGCCTCCCCGGCCCGCCGCAGGCGGCGGGCCGGCAGCCGGTCCGCCCACAGCGCCGCCGACACGCCGGCCACCACGGCCAGCAGCGCCACCCCGGCCAGTCCCCGGCTCTTGGTGCCCCGCTGCTCCGCCGCGGCCGGCGGCACCAGCACGTCCACGCTCATCCGTGCCCCCGCCGGCACGCCCTCGCGGTCCTGCATCGCCGCCACACGCCGGCCGTACGCCTCGATCACCTTCCCGACCACCGCGTTCGCCACGGCCGGATCCCGGTGCTCGGCCTGCACCTGGAGCGAGGGGATCAGGTACCGCGGGGTGACGCTCGTCCCGCTGTTGCGCGGCATCAGCCGGTACCGCCCGGCCACGCCCGCCGCCCGGAGCTCCTGCCGGCCCGCCGCCGACTCCAGCTGCTGCACCGCGGCGTAGGAGACCGCAGCCAGCGGCGGCTGGAGGTTCGTCAACTGGTTCGGGTGCCGGCCCGTCACCGGCGGCTTCAGCACCACGATCGCCGAACTCACGTGGACCGGCTCCGGCCGCAGCACCGGCACGGCCCCCGCCGCGGCGAGCACCGCCACCGCCAGCAGCACGTACCAGCGCCGACGCAGCACACGGGCCAACTCGCCTGGGGACACGGGCATTCCTTCCGTCCCGCACGATCCTCGCAGCCCCCGGCGCGCCCCGCCATCGGATCCGGCACCTTGCGGGGGCGGACGTGAACATGAGGGAAATGGGCGGGGTGCTGCGCCGCCGCTGGTACGTGATGGCCTCCCTGACCCTCCTCGGCCTGCTCGCCGGCTTCCACCTGCACCGCTCCGTGCCCGTGGAGTACGAGTCGCAGAGCTCGATCGCCCTGCTCGACTCCACGGAGGTCGCCCAGCTCGCCCCGGCCTTCGGCAACCCCCTCTCCAACGCCGGGGGTTCGCTCGTCGTCACCGCGGACGTCCTGATCCGCACCCTGTCGGGAGCGGACGCGGCACGCGCCCTCCAAGGACTCGGCGTGACCGACCCGTACACGGTCGGCTTCGCCGCCAACGCCTCCGGCCCGATGCTCACCCTGTCGGTCACCGGCACCGACCGCGCCGAGGTCCTGGAGGAGACCAACACCCTCACCGCCTTCGCGGGGGAGCAGCTGACCGCCCTCCAGGCCGCCGCGGGCGTCCAGCCCGGCCACTTCGTGCAGACCGCGCCCGTGGTCCTGCCGCAGACGCCGGTGCCGCTCCTCAAGAGCCGCCACCAGCAGGTGCTCGCCGTGGTGATCGCCGGCACGGCAGCCGGATTCACCCTCTCCTTCGCCGTGGAGAGCGTCCTCACCGCCCGCCGCCGCAGGTGCGCCGCCGCCGAACCCGCCGAGGGCGCCCCCGCAGCGCCCGGCCCCGAGCCGCGTGCGGGCCGGACGGCCGTACGCGCCGGCCACAGCCGCCCGCGGCGCCACCGCGGAAGCCGCCCCGACGCCACCGCGCTCCTCAGCGGCTACCTCGCCCTCGCCTTCTTCATCCCCTCCAACCTCACCCTGCCGGGCCTCGGCGGCGTCGGCACCCCCGCCAACGCGTACGCCCTGCTCTGCCTGTTCTGGTACCTGGCGGGCTGGCTGACCGGCCGCATCCGCCCCCCGGCCGCGATCCGGCCGCCCCGCACGGTCATGCTGCTGCTGGCGCTCGCCGTCCTCGGCTCCTACCTGGCCAACGCCACCCGCGGCAGCTCCCAGAAGGAGGTCCTCGGCGCCGACCGCGGCCTCATCGGCCTGCTCGTATGGGTCTCCCTCGTCGTCCTGGCGACCGCCGGCATCCACGACCGGTCCCGGCTGGACGTCCTCATGCGCCGCATGGTCGTCATGGGCGCGGCCGTCGCCGCCATCGGCTTCCACGACTTCTTCACCGCCACCAACATCGCGGACGGCATCACCCTCCCCGGCCTCCAGTCCAGCGTGCCGCAGATCGCCACCCTCGACCGCGGCTCCTTCACCCGGCCCCGCTCCACCACCGCCCAGCCCCTCGAATTCGGCGGAATGCTCGCACTCCTGCTGCCGTTCGCCGTGCAGCAGGCCCTCGACCCGGCCCGCCGCACCCTCGCCCGCTGGCGGCGCTGGGCCCCCGTCGCCCTCATGGGCGGCGCCCTGCCGCTCACCGTCTCCCGCACGTCGATCATCGGCGCCCTGCTGGTCGTCCTGGTGATGGTGCCGCGCTGGAAACCGGAGCGCCGGTGGGCCGCGATCGGGCTGCTGTGCGGAGCGGTCGCCGCGTTCAAGGTGGTGATCCCGGGGCTGATCGGCACCATCACCGCCCTGTTCGCCTCGTTCCTGTCGAACGGGGACAGCAGCACCCAGGCGCGCACCGTCAAGTACGGGGCGATCGTCCCCTACCTGCAGGAACGCCCCCTGTTCGGCCGCGGTTTCGGCACGTTCACCCCGGACCTGTACTTCTTCACCGACAACCAGTACATGCTCACCCTCGCCGAAATGGGCCTGGTCGGACTGGCCGCACTGCTGCTGCTCTTCCTCACCGGCATCCACCAGGGTGGCGCGATCCGCCGCCTGGCCCGCACCGAGAACGACCGCGAGCTGGGCCAGGCGTTCTTCGCGTCCGCCGTGGTCGCGCTCGTCATCAGCGCCACGTTCGACAGCCTCAGCTTCCCCATGTTCGCCGGGATGTTCTTCCTCACGCTCGCCGCCGGCGGCAGCCACCTCGGCTTCCTCCGGCGCGCGGCGCCGCAGCACCCCACCGTGGAGTCCCCATGCCCTCACACCGGCCCCTGCCCGCCCACCGCCTCCTGCCCGCACCGGGCCCCGGCCCGCGTACCGGTCCCGTAGCCGTCGTCGCCGTCACCTGGAACAGCGCCGCCGTCCTGCCCGGGTTCCTGGCCTCGCTGCCCGAGGGGATGGCCGGCACCGACTGGCGGCTCGTCGTCGCCGACAACGCCTCCGCCGACGGCACCCCCGACCTGCTCCGCCGCCTCGCCCCGGACGCGACCCTCGTGCGGACCGGCCGCAACGCCGGCTACGCGGCCGGCGTCAACGCCGCCCTCACGGCCGCCGCGGCCTGGGACGACGGCCCCCGCGCCGCCCTCGTCTGCAACCCCGACACCCGGATCCTGCCCGGCTGCGCCCGCCTCCTCGTCGACGCCCTCGACGCACCCCTGTCCGGCGGCCGCCGCGTCGGCATCACCGTCCCCCTGCTCCACGACCCGGGCGGCACCCTCCACCACTCGCTGCGCCGCGAACCGCAGGTCACGCGGGCGCTCGGCGAGGCCGTCATCGGCAACCGGCGCGCCGGGCGCTTCCCCCGGTGGAGCGAGCTCGTCACCGACCCGGCGGCCTACCGGCGGGCCACCGTCGCCGACTGGGCGACCGGGGCCCTCATGGCCGTCTCCCGGGACTGCCTCGACGCCTGCGGGCCCTGGGACGAGACGTTCTTCCTGTACTCCGAGGAGACCGAGTTCTGCCTGCGCGCCCGCGACCTCGGCTTCGCCACCCGCCTCGAACCCGCGGCCACTGCCGTCCACCTCGGCGGCGACTCGCAGGTCTCCCCGCGCCTGTGGACCCTGCTCACCGTGAACCGGGTCCGCCTCTACGCCCGCCGACACGGAGCCGCGGCCACCGCCGCCTTCCGCGCCGCAGTCCTGCTCCGGGAGGCCTCCCGCGCCGCGCTCGGCCGGGAGGCGAGCCGGGCCGCCGCCCGCGCCCTCGCCGGCCGCGCCGACCGGCGGGCCGCACCGCGGCCGTGACCCGCGGGACCGCCGCCGTCCCCGGTCAGCCGGCGGGCGGGGCGCCGTCCCAGGCGGTGTAGAAGCTCTCCGGGTTGACCAGGTACCGGACGGTGGCCCGCGGGAGGTGTCGCACCTCGTGCCGGCGCGCGTAGCGGCGTACGAGCTCCCAGTCCTCCCGCGGCAGCACCTCCGGAGGGCGCCGCAGCCGGCTGAAGTGCAGCGAGCGGCTGCGGCGCGCCACGAACGCGTTGGTGTCGAGGAAGGCCTCCCGGGCGGCCCGGCGCCGGTCGAACGGCACCGACAGCACGTCCCGCTCCGTGCCGTCGGGCAGCACCCGGCGCAGCGCCGTGTACACGCCGTCGGGCCCGCCGGGCCGCTCCAGCACGGCGAGGGCCTGCTCCAGGTGGTCGGGCTCCCACAGGTTGTCGTCGTCCAGGAACGCCACGTACCGTGAGCGGGACAGCCGTATCCCCACGTTGCGGACGACACCCGCCGTGCCCGTGTTGCGGGCGAGGGAGACCGCGAACAGCCGCGGTTCGGAGGGCAGCGGGGGCAGGCCGGCGCCGTCGTCGACGACCACCACGACGTGGTCGCGGACCGTCTGGGCGAGGGCCGAGCGGACCGCGGCCCGCAGCGCGTCGGGGCGGCTGTGCGTGGCGATCACGGTGGCGACGAGGGCGGCGGGCGGCCGGCCGAGCAGGGCCGCGAGCCGGGCGGTCTCGGCGTCCTCCAGGCGGCGCAGGCGCAGCGCCGAGGGGGCGAGGAGGAGCTTGTTGCGAACCTCGAAGAGCACCAGCCAGCCGAAGGCCCGCTTGAGGAGCTCCCACGGGGCGCGGGCGATGCGGCGCATGTCGTCCTCTCGGGGCGGGGTGTTCGCGGGGTCCGCGGTCGGTCAGGGCGTGGGCACGGGCGTCGGCGTGGGCGTCGGCGCGGGTGTGCGCGTGGGCGACGGGGCGGGTTCCGGGACGACCGGCTTTCCGCCGCTGGTGCGGTTGCCGCGCCACACGTTGCCCGCACCGCCCGCGTTCCACGCGGCGACCTGCCCGTAGGCCCCGCCGTGCGGGTGGTACTGGGTGGAGAAGACGTTGTCCGTGACCTCGATGCCGGTGGCGCCGGGGCCGCCGCCGTAGAGGGTGTAGGCGCCGCCGGCGAGCCAGTTCCGGTCGACGACGACCGACGACACGGTGCCGGTGTCGGCGAAGAGCCCCACCGCCGCCGTGGCGCCGCGGTCCACGGGGACCGGGTTGAGGAGGGTGTTGTGCCGCACCACGAGCCGGCCCTTGCTGCCGCCGCCGCTGATGACGGCGTCGGTGTGCTGCCACTCGCCGGTCTTGTTGCGGAACGGCACGATGTCGTGGACGTAGTTGTCGTGCAGATCGCCCTGGCCCGTGGAGAGCGCGTTGCCGAAGACGGAGATGTCGCACCAGCCGACTTCGACGGAGTCGGTGCCCATGTTGGAGACGGCGTAGTTCACACCGCCGTTGTCGGGTCCCTTCCCGGGGACGGCGGTGATCTCGGTGTGCAGGATCCGCAGGTTGCGGAAGCCCGGGCGGAGGTTGACGCCCCACCAGTTGGCGGAGGTGATCCGGCTGTCGACGACGGTCACGTCGTTGGCGTAGACGTCCAGCGAGCCGCGGATGTCCCAGCCCTTGATGACGGTGCCGTCCTGCCTGATCGACATGTCGCCGGTGTCGTGCCGCTCCAGCGGGATCCGCGGGCCGGTGGAGTGCTCGTCGGGGAACCCGCAGGCCGCGGGGGAGGGGCAGGGTCCCGCCGCTCCGGGCGCTGCGGTGCGGGGCGGCGCGGAGTGTGCGGCGGACGCGGGCGGCGTGCCGCCGCCCGAGTGCCGCGCCTGGTACAGGCTCAGGACGGCGGCGAGCAGCAGTCCGGCCACCGCCCAGGCCGCCGCGCGGCGCTTCCCGTCTGCCGGCATCGCCATGGTCCTCAGCCTCCGTCGCCGTCCGCCGGCACGGCGGGTGCCCGCCGACCGGTGCCGCGCAGGTGTGCCAGGTCCGGCAGGACGCACACCGCGTAGCAGAGGGTCCCGGCCGCACCGGTCGCGAGCAGGGCCGGTACGCCGTCGCCGAGGAGCCGGTGCAGGCCGGTCACCGCGGCGATCATCACGACGCCGCCGAGCGCGGGCCGGGCGCAGGCCCGGGCGACCGTGCCCGGGCCGACGCCGGCCCGGCGGAGGGCGTAGAGGAACACCGGCACGACGATCCCTCCCGCCACCAGGACGTGCCCTTGGGCGACGCCCACGATCCCGCCCGCCCCGGCGCCCGAGACGAGCACCGGGACGAGGAGGACCAGCCACAGGCCCTGCACGCCGATGAGCAGCCGGCGGCGCCCGACCGCGACGAGGCAGTCGTACGCCAGCTCGCAGCCGATCCGGATCAGGCCGAGCGCCATCAGCCACGGCAGGGCCGCCGCGGCCGGCAGCCACCGCGCGCCGTAGACGAGCTCCACGAGCGGCGCGGCGAGCGCGGCGAGCAGCACGCACAGCGGGACCGTGCCGGTCATCACGATGCCCAGGCCCCTCCCGAACCCGTCCGCGAGCGCCGCCGGCGTCTCGGCCAGCCGGGAGAACCCCGCGAACGAGACGCGGCGGGCCGCCTCGGAGACGATCCGCACCGGCCAGCCGGACATGTTGAAGGCGAGGACGTAGAAGCCCAGCGCGAACCGGTCCAGCGTGGACCCCACCACCATGGTGTCGACGTTCACCACGCCGAGCGCGAGCAGGCTCGCCCCGGCGAGCGGCAGACCGAAGCGCAGCAGCGCCCGCGCCTGCGCCCGGTCCCAGCCGAAGCGGAGCGTGCCCGGCGCGGCCAGGCAGCAGCCCACGAGGGCCGCCGCGTTGCCTGCGACGGCGCCCCATGCGAAGCTCATCGCGCCCCAGCCCTGCACGGCCAGCAGCAGGGTGACACCGGTGCTGAGGACGAAGTTGGCGCCGTCGACGGCCATCCGGCGGCCCTGCGCGAACTCCCGCGTGAGGATGCCGGCCGGCACCTGGGACAGCCCGTCGAGGACGACGCACACGCACATCACCCGCAGCACCCCGGACGCCTCGGGCGACCCGAGCACCCGGGCCACCGCGGGGGCCGCCGCGAACAGGGCGGCGTACAGGGCGCAGCTGGCGGCGGTGCTCAGGGTGAGGACGGTCGGGGCGAAGCGGCGCGGGTCGCCCTCCCAGCGGACGAGTGCGAGGGTGACGCCGAGCTCGTTCGCGGAGAGCAGCACCAGCAGCACCGTCTGCGCGAGCCCGTACACGCCCCAGGCCTCCGGGCCGAGGAACCAGCGGGCCAGGATGATGCCGGTCGCGAAGTTGCCGAGGCGCATGACGACCGTGTTGACCAGGCTCCAGCGGGCGGCCGCCGAGACCTTGCGGCCCAGGGAGGGGGTGGCGGCGGCCGCCGGCTGCGGGGGCGCGGCGCCGGGCCCCGGGGCCGTCACGGCGCGTCCTCGGGGACGGCCCGGGCTGCACGGCCGCGCGCGCGGGCCTCCACGAAGAACGTCGCGACGAGGCTCAGCACGAAGCCGAGCGCGCCCGCCATGGCGAGGTACTGGACGCGGGCCTTGGTCTGCGCCTCGGGCTTCTGCGGCGGCACGATCGTCGCCATCCGGATCATGGCCTCCGCGGGCACCTTCTGGCCGGCCTGGAACTCGTTCAGCCGCTTCTCGGCGTAGGAGGTGAGGAGCTCGTCGGACTTCAGGACGCGGGCCGGATCGGTGCCGGTGACGGTGAGCCACATGAACGGGCCCTGGGCGTTGTCGGCGATCTTCGCCTCGTACTCCCCGGTGAGGCCCCGGGACTTCAGGGCGGCGCGCGACTCGTCCGAGTTGAGGTTGCGGGCCAGGCCGTCGGCCATGCCGGTGAGCGAGGCCTGGGTGCTGAGGAAGGGGTTGCCGTCGAACGCTTCCGTGGCCTTCCTGGAGTTGAGCAGCGTCACGGTGCTCTGCGAGCGGTACTCCACCGGGACGAGCAGGTACACGCCGGCGGTCAGCGCGGCCGTGAGCAGCAGTCCGGGCAGCAGGACGTACCAGCGTCTGCACACGACCCGCCAGATCTCCGCGAGATCCAAGCTACGCCGCCCCCCGTACGAGGTCCGTCGGCCGCGGCCGGGTCCGCGCCGTGCCTCCGTCCAGGAGTACGCGGGCGATGCGCTCGCCCGCCCGGCCGTCCCAGAGCGCGGGGCAGCGCGGCGCGGGCGGGTCGTCGAGGACCCGGTGGACGGTGGCGGTGATCCGGTCGGGGTCGGTGCCGGCGAGGACGTTGGTGCCCTCGTCGACGGTGACCGGCCGCTCCGTGTTGTTCCGCAGGGTCACGCACGGCACGCCCAGCGCGGTCGTCTCCTCCTGGACGCCCCCGGAGTCGGTGAGCACCACGCGGGCGGAGTCCTGGAGCGCGATGAAGTCGAGGTATCCGGCGGGCGGCACGAGGCGGATCCCGGATGGTACGCCGACCGCGTGCAGCCGCTGTTCGGCCCGTGGGTGGACGGGCAGCACCAGCGGGCAGCGCCCGCCGATCCGCCCCAGGGCCTTGAGCAGGCCGCGCAGCGCGTCCGGGTCGTCGACGTTGGCGGGCCGGTGCAGGGTGGCCAGGCCGTAGCCGCCGCGGGTGAGCCCGAACCGGTCCAGTACGTCCGAGCGGCGGGCCCGCTCCAGGTTGGCGAGCAGGGTGTCGATCATGACGTTGCCGACGACGTGGACCTGGTCCTCCCGGTACCCCTCCGCCCGCAGGTTCGCCGCCGCGTCGGCGGAGGGCGCGAGCAGGTAGTCGCTGACCCGGTCCGTGGCGACCCGGTTCACCTCCTCCGGCATGCTCCAGTCCCGGCTGCGCAGGCCCGCCTCGACGTGCGCGAGGAGCGGGCCGGCCTTGGCGGTGACGAGGGCGCAGGCCAGGGTGGAGTTGACGTCGCCGACGACCACGACCGCGTCCGGCGCCAGCTCGGCCAGCAGCGGCTCGAAGGCCGCCATCACCCGGCCCGTCTGCTCGGCGTGGCCGCCCGACCCGGCGCCGAGGTGCCGGTCGGGCGGCCGGATGCCGAGGTCGCGGAAGAAGACGTCGTTCATCGCGGTGTCGTAGTGCTGCCCGGTGTGGACGAGCACGACGTCGGCGCCGTGCCGCTCCAGCGCGTCCATCACCGGTTTGACCTTCATGTAGTTGGGCCGGGCTCCGGCCACGCAGATGATCCGGCGCATGGGGTCAGAGCACCTCCACGGTGGGGCCGGAGAGCCGGTTGCGGCAGTCGAGGACGAGGGAGGCGTGCTCGGTGACCATCGCGTAGTCGAAGGAGTCGTGGTCGGTGAGGAGGACGACCACGTCGGCGGCGGACAGCTCCTTGCGCGTCGGCTCCACCCGGACCAGCCGGGCGTCCACCGCGACGTCCTCGACGACGTGCGGGTCGGCGGCGCGCACCTTGGCCCCGAGGTCCAGGAGCAGCTGGGAGATGCGGACGGCCGGCGACTCGCGGGCGTCGCCCGTGTTCTTCTTGTACGCGAGCCCGAGGAGCAGGACGCGGGAGCCGTTGACGGAGCGGCGCCGCGCGTTGAGGGCGTCCATCACGCGCCGGGTCACGTACTCGGGCATGTGGCTGTTGATGTCGTTCGCCAGCTCCACGAAGCGGAAGCTCTGCCCGAGTTCGCGCTGGACCCGCCACGACAGGTACGACGGGTCGATGGGCAGACAGTGGCCGCCGACGCCCGGCCCCGGCGTGAACTTCATGAAGCCGAAGGGCTTGCTGGAGGCCGCCTCGATGGCCTGCCACACGTCGATGTCGAGGTGGCGGGCGAACATGGCGATCTCGTTGACGAGGGCGATGTTGACGTGCCGGAAGGTGTTCTCCAGCAGCTTGGCGAGCTCGGCCTCCTTGGGTGAGCGGACGGGGACCGTCTTGTCGACGAGCTCCCCGTAGAAGGCCTCCACGGCCTTGAGGGAGGCGGCGTCCACACCGGAGACGACCTTCGGCGTCTGCTGGAAGCCCCACGTCGTGTTTCCGGGGTCGATGCGCTCGGGGCTGTACCCGAGGTGGAAGTCGACGCCGGCGGTCAGGCCGGAGCCGTCTTCCAGGAGGGGGCCGAAGAGCTCCTCGGTGGTGCCCGGATAGGTGGTGGACTCCAGGACGACCGTCGCACCCGGCCGGAGGTAGCGGGCCAGGGTGCGGGCGGACTCCTCTATGTAGCGCAGGTCGGGCGCACCGTCCTGCAGCGGGGTCGGCACCGTCACGACCGCGACGTCGAAGCCCCCGCAGTCCCGGGCGAGTTCCGTCGGCCGGTAGGCGCCCCGGTTCAGCGCCCGGCCGAGCCGCTCGGAGGACACGTCCTCCACGTACGACTCGCCGGCGGCGAGGCTCTTGACGCGCCGCGCGTCGACGTCGTACCCGATCACCTGGTGTCCGACCTCCGCGGCCCGGACGGCCAGCGGAAGGCCCACGTATCCCTGTCCCACGACGACGACGCGCATCAGTGACTCCTGTTCGCGGAACGGGTCCCCCGGGAGGGGCCGGAAGACGGCGTGCGGCGGAGGAGCTCCCGGGCCGTCATGAGGAGGAAGGCGGTGTTGGTGGTGAGGTAGCGCTTGCCGAGGCGGCGTGGCTCCTGGAGGGCGCGGTAGAACCATTCGAGCCCGATGCGCTGCCAGAGGTGCGGGGCCCGCTTCGTGACGCCGGCCAGGATGTCGAAGGACCCGCCGACCCCGTGCACGACGTCCGCGCCCGTGCGCTTGCCGAAGGATGCCGTGAAGATCTCCTTCTTGGGGGAGGTCATGCCGAGGAACAGCATGCGCGCGCCGCTGGCCGCGACCGCATCGGCGACGGCCCCCTGCTCGGAGTCGTCGAAGTAGCCGTTGCGGCTGCCGGCGACGCGGAGCGCGGGGAACTGCTCGGAGATCCGGCGCAGCATCAGGTCGAGGACCTGCTGGCGGGCCCCCAGGAGGTACACGGGGATGTCCGCCTGCTCGGCCGCGGCGAGGAGCCGCATGAAGAGGTCTATCCCGGCGACGCGTTCGGGCAGCCGTACGCCGAGGACACGGCCGGCCCAGACCACGGCCTGGCCGTCGGCCAGGACCAGGTCGCAGCCGGACACGGCGGCGGCGAGCCGCGGATCGCGCCGCATGTTGACCAGCTTCGCGGCGTTGACCATGCCGATCTCGATCTGCTCCCCGCGGCGCACCGCGTCCAGGCAGCGTCGGACCGTCTCGTCCATGGTCAGGGGGTCGAGGGCGATGCCGAAGAGGGCGGGGTTGTGTGCGTTGCCGGCGTGGGGGATGTCGTCGTGGCCTCCGGTCATCTGGCGGGTCCTCCCAGCCAGGCGTGGAGGAGCCAGCCGAACTCGTACGGGCGGCACTCCCTGTCCACCGCCAGCGGACGGAAGACCCGGTCGAGGGGGGTGAGGCGCGCCCCGGGGGCGACCCGGGCGGCCAGGCCGCGGGCGGCGCGCACCGCCTTCGCCGGGTCGCCGCGGTACACCTTGCGCCAGGTGACCGCGTGGTCCTCGCGGATCATCGGCTCGCGCGGCACCCCGTCCGGGCCGGCGAGCTCCGGCACCTCCGCCATCCAGCGCAGACCCCGGCGGACGGCGGCGCCGTGGTCGGTGCCGCCCGCGTCGGCCAGGTCGAAGAGGGCGGTGGGGGCCATGGCGTGCTGGTGGACGCTGTAGACCGGGTAGCCCTCGACGACCCGGCCGGTACGGGCGTCGTAGTGCCACCACCACTGCCCGCCGCCGCCCTGGAGTTCGCAGATGCGCGCGGCGCACGCGTCGGCGGCCCGGAGGGCCACCGGGTCGGGGGCCGTGGCGTGGAGCCGGGCCAGGGCCTGGAGCGGGTACGTCTGGTCCGCGAAGCACGCGACGTGCGCGCGGTAGCGGGGGAGGAGCCCGGGCGCGGTGGCGTGCGGGAAGAGGGGGCTGGTGCCCGTGAGGGCGCCGAGCAGCCGGTCCCGGGCTGCGGCCAGCCGGTCCTCCACGTCGGCCGCGACCCGGGCCGCGGCGAGCGCGGAGAGCACCCAGGCCGCCTCGACCGTGTACCGGGGGCGCCCGGGGACGTCCAGGGCCGAGAGGCGGGCCAGGGCGTCCGGCAGCTTGGGGTGGTGCGTGTCGGCCGCGGCCCAGGTGATCAGCGCGGCGTCTCCGAGGTCGGTGATCCGCGGAAGCCGCTCCACCAGCAGCCCCGCGAACTCGGCCGCGGTGTGCCCGCCGAGGACGGCGCGCTGCCGGTCCTCGGGGAGGAGCCGGGCTCCGAGGGCGGTGATGGCCGCGTACCGGGTGCTCGTACCGCGGCGCTCCACGCTGCGGGTGCCGGCGGGTGAGACGGTGCCGACGCGGGTGTGGACGAACGTGCTGTCGACGCCGTCGGCGACGTACATCCGGGGGAGGGCCTGCTCGGCGAGCGCGAGCAGGCGCCGGGCGAGGGTGTGGAGGGGAGGGTCTTCTCGGGTCAGCGCTGCTAATCGTGGTGCCGGGGTCGCTTCGCTCACCGGGCACCCGCCCCGGGGTGGTGGGCTCGGGTGGCGGGACCACCGTGCGCGACGCCTGTTCCGTACGTGCTGTGATGGTGCATGTGCGAGCTGTGATGCATGCGCGAGCTGCGAGGCTCCGACACGCCTACCCCCTCTGATCGCTCCTCGGGCCGGCCGGCGCTCGTCGTTCCGTGGAGGGACCGTGCACGACGGCGCACGTGCCGACGGCGGCGGCGCCCTGCGGCGCCGCCTCCCGCACGTGCCGTCCGGAGCCGCCGACTGGTCCCCCCAGCGATGCCCCGGACCGGGGCCGCGCGCGAACGCACGCCGCGTCAGCGCGCGCTTGCGCGCCCGCCGCCGGTGTGGTTCCGCGATGCCCGCGTCATGTACAACCCCCCACTGAACAAAGGCAGTTGCCTGCTCAGTCCCGTGTACACGGACAAGGTATGCCCAAGGGGTGCCCGGTGATTGCGGTTTTGAGGAAATCCCGACGGGCCAAATTTCGACGTGGCGTCAGTCGGTGTGTCAGGTGCGCTCGGCGAGGGTGCCGTCCTTCTCGTCGTGCAGGGCGCCGGTGCGGGGACACTCCCACACGCCCGGCTCCCCGGCCCGCTCGGTGAGGCGTACGCCGACCCTGCCGACCCAGCCGATGCGGCGGGCGGGCACCCCGGCGACGAGCGCGAAGTCCGGCACGTTGCGGGAGACGACGGCGCCCGCCGCCACCAGCGCCCACCGCCCCACACGCACGCCGGCCACGCACACCGAACGGGCCCCCAGCGAAGCCCCCTCCTCGACCACGACCCCCGCGGCCTCCCAGTCACCACCCCGCTTGAGCCGCCCCTCGGGGTCCACCGCCCGCGGGTAGAAGTCGTTGGTGAGCACCGCGGCCGGGCCGATGAACACCCCGTCCCCGAGGACGGCGGGCTCGTAGACCAGTGCGTGGTTCTGCAACTTCACGTTGTCGCCGATGCGCACGCCCGGGCCGACGTACGCTCCGCGGCCGACGATGCACCCCCGGCCGAGTCGTGCCTCCTCCCGTATCTGCGCCAGGTCCCAGACGGTCGTGCCGTCGCCGAGTTCGGCGGTCTCGTCGACCTGGGAGGAGGGCTGGATGCGGACACTCACGGGGCGGTCCCCTTACCTCGACGGTGGTATCCGGACGCGCGCTGCGCCCGGGCGGCGTCGTGCCAGCGGGAGCATATGCGGGGCAGGGGCGGCGCGTCCGCGGATCGAGGAGGGGCCGGCGGCACTCACCTGGGCGTGCGCGGGGGGAGTCGGTGGAGGCGTACGCCGGTGAGGCGGGAGGAGTCGATGCGGGCCGTCATGTAGGTGCAGTGCGGTTGGCGGCGGCGGTCCGTGGGGGAGCCCGGGTTCAGCAGGCGGAGACGGTCGTCGGCCGTGGAGTCCCAGGGGATGTGGCTGTGGCCGAACACCAGGACGTCCAGGTTCGGGAAGCGTTCGGCGCAGCGCTGCTCGCGGCCCTTGGCCGGGCCGGTCTCGTGGACCACGCCGAGGCGCAGGCCGTCGAGGTCGGCGTACGCCACCTCCGGGAGGCGGGCGCGCAGGCCGGGGCCGTCGTTGTTGCCGAAGACGGCGACGAGGCGGCGGGCGCGGGCCTCCAGGAGGTCGAGGGTCGCCTCGTCGACCCAGTCGCCCGCATGGACGACGACGTCCGCACGGGGCACCAGGTCCAGCAGCTCCGGGGGCAGGGCCTTGGCCCGCACGGGGAGATGGGTGTCGGACATCAGCAGCAGGTCCACGCCTCCGACGGTAGCCGGGCGGGGGTGCCTGTGCCCGTCCGTGGCCCGTGTGGCCCTCGTGGCGTGCGGGGGCGCGGGGGCGTGCCTACGGTGAACGGGTGCGACCCGTACCCATAGCCGTCACCGCGGCCCTCGCGTTCGGTGCCGTTCTCGCGGCATCCGCGCCGCCGGCCGCGACACCCGCCCCGCCGCCCGTGCAGCGCGCACGGGCGGCTGCGTCGCCCTCGCTGGCCGCCGAAGTGATGCCCGTCCCGGCCGAGGCGCTCGGCGCCACGTACCGTGCGGGCTGTCCCGTGGGCCCGGAGCAGCTGCGTCTGATCCGGATGAACCACTGGGGCTTCGACGGCCAGGTCCACCGGGGCGCTCTCGTCGTGCACAAGGATGCCGTCGGGCCGCTGCTCGGTGCCTTCGGCAAGGTGTTCGCGGCGCGGTTCCCGATCCGCCGCATGCAGCCGGCCTCGGCGTACGGCGGGGACGACGGCCGTTCCATGGCGGACGACAACACCTCGGCGTTCAACTGCCGCCCCGTGACCGGCGATCCGAGCCGCAGATCGCAGCACGCGTACGGGGACGCCGTCGACATCAACCCGGTCGAGAACCCGTACGTGGACCGCAGCGGCACCGTCCACCCGGCCGCGGGCCGCGCCAACCTGCGCCGGGACCGGCCCGTTCCCGGCATGATCCGGCCGGGGGACGCGGTGTCCCGGGCCTTCGGGGAGATCGGCTGGGCCTGGGGCGGCCGCTGGCCCCACCCCGACTACCAGCACTTCTCGGCCACGGGTGGTTAGGCGTACGGGGGAAATGGAGGGGTGAATCGGTTGGCCGGATCGTAGGGTTCACCGCATGACCCTCTCCGAGAGCCCTTCCGCCGCTCCCTTCGCGCCCCTCCTCACCCGCCACGCCGAGGCCGAGACCTGTGCCGACCCGAGCAGCGTCATGGCGCTGCTCGCCGACTCGCACCAGACGGCCGACGGCTTCACGAGCTATCGCTCCAGCTTCGCCGCGGGAGCCGTGGGCGCCCCCGCCCACTTCCACACCAAGGCCACCGAGCTGTTCTTCGTCATCAGCGGCTCGCTCCGGGTCCTGGTGGGCGACGACATCGAGGTGCTGAACGCGGGGGACTTCCTGGCCGTGCCGCCGCACACCCCGCACGCCTTCGCCGCCGCCCCCGGCTGCGAGGCGGACGTCCTCTTCGTCTTCACGCCGGGCATGGGCAGGTTCGACTACCTGCGCCTCCTCGGCCGGGTCATGCGCGGCGAGGCCGACCCGAAGGAGATCGCCGCATCGGCCGAGAAGTACGACAACCACTACGTCGACAGCCCCGTCTGGCGGGCCGCCCTGGAGGCCTCGGCGTGATCGGCGCGGCCACGCACGTGCGCGTCGCGCGCCCCTCTCGGGACCTCGCCGCGGCCGAGCGCTTCTACGTGGACGGCCTCGGACTGGAGGTCCTTTGGCGGAGCGCGGCCGAGCGTGCCGGGGAGCACGACCTGCTGATGCTCGGACCGGCGGGCGGCGGCTGGCACTTCGAGCTGACCCGCGATCCGGCGGATCCGGTGGAGCCCACGCCGACCGCCGACGACCTGTTCGTCGTCTACCTCGGCCGCCCGGTCGACGAGTCCCTCGTCGAGCGCCTCACCGCACACGGCGGCACGCGCGTGCAGGCGCACAATCCCTACTGGGACGAACACGGCGTCACGTGCGCGGATCCGGACGGCTACCGACTCGTCCTCTGCTCGCGCACGTGGAGCCTGGGTACCTGACTAGGGTCGGGGCGGGCGTGTGACGCGGTAGCCGAGGTAGACGACGCCCGAGCTGAAGGTGCGCGTCTCGGCCAGGGTGAGGTCCACCCGCTGATCGGCCCTCGGGAAGAACGGGATGCCACCGCCGACGAGGACCGGGTACACCACGGCCCGGTACTCGTCGATCAGGTCCGACGCGGCCGCTTGGGCGGCGAGCGTCGCGCCGCCGATCGCGATCTCGCCCTCTCCCGGCTCCGCCCGGAGACGCTCGATCTCCTCGGCCGGGCTTCCCGAGGCCAGACGGGCATGGCCCCGGACGTCGGTGAGTGTCGTGGAGAACACGACTTTCGGCAGCGGGTTCCAGAGCGACACCCACTCGCGCTCCGCCTCGTCGAGCGACGAGGCCTCGGCGGTCTCCCAGTAGAGCATCGTCTCGTACAGGCGGCGCCCCAGCAGATGGACGTCCACACCCCTGATCTCGTCGATCCAGAAGCGGAAGACGTCCGCGTGAGGGGGCGTCCAGTCGAAGCCGCCGTCCGGCCCGACGATGTAGCCGTCCAGCGAGACGTTCATCGAGTACGTCACCTTGCGCATCAGCAGCCCTCCTCGGGAACCCTTCGACACTACGGGCGACCGACGGCGGGTGCGGGAGAACCGCCGGGCGCCTGCCCGTTCGTCAGACGAGGCTGTCCCACCAGGGGGCCTTGATGCCGCGGCGGCGCCTGTGGTAGCCGCGGCGGCCCGCTGCTGCGGCCAGCCCGGACCACATGGCCGCGCCGAAGACCAGGGGCGTGGTGCTGCCGTTGGCCGCGCCCGCCACCATGGCCGCCAGGCCGGCGAGCGAGAGGAGGGCGGTCCAGGTCGCCCGGTGCAGCATGACCAGCGCCAGAGCGAAGGCCAGCCCCGTGAACGTCACCGTGATGTACGGCACTGCGGCCCAGACGGCGTGCGCCCGCCCGAGGACGAACACACCGGACGCCACCGCCCATCCGTAGAGCATCAAGGCGAGCGTGATCCGTACCAGCCGCTGCCCGTCCACGGCGTGTCCGCCCATGTCCCGCAGCGGAGTCGTCCGTGTCCGGCGTACGCGTGTTCCCTTTGGCATGCGGGCAGCATAGGCGCCGGTGCGGCGCGCACCGTTCACCGGCCGCCCCCGGCCCGCGCCGGTTGAGGTCCCCGGGTCGGGGCACGCGACCGAAGGGATCCGGTCAAGCTGAATGGCCGTTCGGTGAAGCCCGGGTGGCTGTTGCCCCGTTTGGTGCCCCCGGAAGTGCACGTCACCGGACTGCTCACGTTCTGTCGATGGGCGGGCACGGACCGCCATCGAACCGTCGTACCGGGTGTGAGCTGGGCGAACACCCCTTCGGGTATCCGGTATCCGAACACGGTGTCCGTAAATCGGCGATCAATGTGCAGTCGCCCTTCATACCCGACAGACTCGGTCGTGTCAGAGAGCGATATCGCAAGAAACCATCGCACTCCACCTTCGAATCGAAAGCGAGTCCTGTCGTGCGT
The DNA here is from genome assembly GCF_014649915.1 of Streptomyces toxytricini. Taxonomy (GTDB): domain Bacteria; phylum Actinomycetota; class Actinomycetes; order Streptomycetales; family Streptomycetaceae; genus Streptomyces; species Streptomyces toxytricini. The sequence continues at coordinate 130,759 of NZ_BMTY01000023.1, forward strand.
CACCGCTTCGCTGCCGTATCCGCCGCTGCCCTCCTGTGCCTGGCCGGCGCCACGGGCATGGCGGAGGCACAGCCCGCAAGCCTGTACGCCCCGTCCGCCCTGGTCTTCTCCGTCGCCAAGGGGGACGACGCCAACAGCACCGTCGTCCGGGCGACCACCCTCAGCTGCGCCCCGAGCGCACAGGGCACCCACCCCGACCCCGAGGCCGCCTGTGAGGCGCTGAAGTCCACCGACGGAACGTTCGACCGCCTGCTCGCCGCCCCCGACCCGAACCGCGCGTGTCCCATGCACTACGACCCGGTCACGGTCACCGCGGACGGCGTCTGGCAGGGCAGCCGCGTCTCCTGGAAGCACACCTTCGGCAACTCCTGCTCCATGGCCGCGACCCTGAACGGCAACGCCGTCTTCGCGTTCTGATCCACCCCCCCGCATCCCCGGCCGCCACGGCGCGGCGGCCGGGAACCACTGGTCAACAGGCCCGTACGGGCTGCAGGTCGTGCACGTAGCGGGCGGACACCCAGCCGTTCACCCCGTGGAGCCGGTACCAGAACGGATTGCCCTCCACCCAGCCGCCGCGCTGCTGGCACACCAGGTACACCACCTGCTCGTGGCGCAGCGTCTTCACGACGTTCGAGTACACCGTCGGCTTCGCCCGCACGTGGACGCCCGTCCGGGAGACGACCACGCCCTTCGGATACGCGGCCCGCACGGCGGCGGTCCGCTCCGGCGCCGGACCCTGCCCTCCGCCGGCGACGGCCCCCGCCGTCCAGCCGCCCGTCCCGGCCACCACGCCCGCCACCACCGCGGACACCGCCACCGCACGCATGACCATCGGCTTCAACCGCCTCACCCGCTCACCTCGTTGCGCCTGGTACGCGGCCGCCGGTGCGGCGCCCGCAGCCCCGACTATCCGGCCGCCCGCAGCCCGCGAGCGACGGACACGCCCGGATGCGGCCGTACGGGTGAGCGCACGAGGGGGAGCGGGGTCAGGGCGGTGTCAGGACCGACAACACGTTGCCCGCGGGGTCCTTGAACCAGGCGATGGCCGGTCCCCCGGCGTCGCGGACGATGCCCTTCTCGTCGTGCTCGAACTCCTCGTAGCGCTCGAAGACCACGCCCCGCGCGACCAGCGCGTCGACGGCCTTGTCGATGTCCGGCACCGGGAAGTTCAGCACCGTGAACGTGGCCGGCTCGTGCGCCTCCTTGGGGTACACCACGACCTCCCCGCCCCCGCCGAGGTGCAGCGTGAGCATCTCGTCGTCCCCCGAGACGCGCAGCCCGAGCGTCGAGGCGTAGAACTCCCGGACGTCGGCGATCCGCCGCACCGAGAAGCCGCTGAACGCCCTGCTGTCCGACAGCATGGCGCATCCCTTCCTTCCGGCTGGGTGTCCGGCCGCAGCGAGCGGCCCTCGCCTCCATGCTCCTCCCGCGGCGCGGGCCGCGCACGACTGGCTCAGCGGGCCGAACGGGCCCACCCTGGAAGGGTGAGCACCGAGGGACGCACCACGGCTGCCTCGGCACTGCGCGGTTTCCTGGAAACCCCCGTCGTCGGCATGGCACCGTGGATCATCTTCTCCCTGCTGGTCGGACCCGGCCGGTTCGAGGTCGCCGTCGCCATCGCACTGGCTGCCGCGGTGGCCCTGGTCCTCCTGGGCCGCCTGGCCCGCCCGGGCAGCTCCTGGAAGCTCCTCGAAATCGCCGACGTCGTCTTCTTCGCCGGCATGGCGATCGTGGGCGCCCTCGCCGGCCCCGGCACACTGCGCTGGCTGGAGACCTACGCCGGCGAGGTGGCGAACATCGCCCTCGCACTCATCGCCTTCGGCTCGATGGCCGTCCGCATGCCCTTCACCATCCAGTACGCGCGCGAGCAGGTCGACCCCTCCCTCTGGAACACGCCCGCCTTCCTGCGCACCAACTACGTCATCACCGGGGCGTGGGGGCTCGCCTTCCTGGTCGCCGCCCTCGCCGGAGCCTTCGGCGACCTCGTCCTCCACAACCCGGACAACATCTGGACCGGCTGGATCATCCAGATCGTCGCCATCGTCGCCGCCCTGAAGTTCACCGCCTGGTACCCGGACGTCGCGCGGGCCCGCGCCCGCCGGGACGCAGGACAGCCCGGCGTCGAACCGCCCTCCACGGCGAGCTTCCTGCTGCCGCTGGCGGCGCTCCTCGTCCCCCTCGGCATCGCCGTGCTCATCCTCGAGGACGCCTGGTGGATCGGCGCCGCCCTGATCATCGCCGGCGCTCTGCTGACGAAGGTGCTGCGCCACTGACAAGCGCCGCCCCGGGGGTCCACACTGGGATCCGCACCGGCTTGGGGGAGGGCACGGATGGATCGGATCCTGCGCATCGGCATACCCGCGGCAGCCGCCGTCCTCGTACTCCTCTCGCCCTGGTACGCCCCGTACTACATCACGATCGCCGTGTGGGAGCTGCGCAAGGCACTCTCCTGGCTGGCCGTGCCCGTACTGGCCGGGGCGCTGGCGCTGCTCGTCGGCCTCGTCGGCGTGCTGCGCCGCGGGCGCTCGGACCGCCGCGGCGGCGGGAGCGACGCGGCCAAGGTCCTCGGCTGCCTCGGCGCCGTCGCGGGGATCGCCCTCACCTTCGCGTGGATGGTCTACGGGGCGTACCTGCAGGACCGCGCCTACATGGCCGCCACCCGCGTCGTGACCGGGCCGGTGCCCGAGCTGGCGGCCCGCGCCCCGTACGTCGTCGGCAAGGCGCAGGCCGCCCCGCACCTCGGGGACGTCACCGGCGAGATCGCCGACATCAGCTACCTGCCCGACTCCGACCGGTTCGCCACCCTCGTCGAGCGGCGCGGCTGGCTCGCCGGATACGAGGTCGGCCTGGTGCAGGACATACCGCTCGGCGGCACCAGCCGCTCCCGGCAGCACTGCCGGTTCGACGTGGAGGCCGCCGACGCGCGGATCGGCGGCTGGTTCCACCACAACCTCGGCCGGAAGATCGCCGCACAGAAGCGCTGGGTCCGCTTCGACGCAGACGACGCGTACGTCGTCTGCAACGGCGACAAACCCGTCGTGGCCGTCCCGCTCAAACGCCAGACCGGGTTCCTCGTCGTCACCGAACGCCCCGCCGGCCTCGCCCTGTACGACGGCCACACCGGCCGGCTCACCGTCACCGCCGACACCCAGACGGTGCCGGGCCCCTCCTATCCCCTGAGCCTCGCCGCCCGGCAGCGCGAGGCGACCGCCGCCGTCGGAAGCTTCACCGACTGGTGGTTCGAGCGCAGCGGCTGGGACGCCTCCGAGGACGGGGCCAACACCGGCAACGAGTCCGAGTTCGCCCTGCGCCACCGCGACGGCAGCGGCAACAGCTCGTACGTCACCCCGCTGACACCGCAGGGCGAGGCCAGTTCCGTCGTGGCCGTCTCCACGGTGCCCACCCGGCACCGCGGCGGCGGGCTCGCACCGCTGACCGTGCACCGCCTCGACCCGACCTGGTCCTCGCCCGCGGCGATCGTCGCGCTCGTCAAGGCCGAGTACCGGGACGTCTGCTGCTACAACGACGACCGGGTGTTCGAGGTGGTGCCCACCGGCGGGACCACCTGGACCGCGACCGTCGGCAGCGAGCAGAACATCCGCTACCGCGTGGAGGGCCGCGGCCAGGTCGGCGGACGCGAGGCCACCTGCCTGAAGAGCGCCGACGGCACGCTCATCCGCTGCGCGTATGCCGCGCCGGGCTCCCCCGAGGAGCAGGAGCTCGCCCGCCGCGAGGAGGGCAAGCGCAAGGAGCAGGGAGCCGGGCCGCCCGACCTGGGCGACCTGACCGCGTACACGCCCGGGCAACTGGCCGAACTGCACCGCCGCATCAGCGAGGAGGTCACCCGCCGCCTCAAGGGCGGGTGACGGGACCGCACCTGCCGAAGCCGCACCACCCCCGCCGCGATCTCCCGGCCCCGGAGGGAACGCCGGGCGGCGTTCCGGCCTCTTGACCGGTGCACATCGGTCGACGGTGTGCACCGGACCGCGCGTCGGGACCGGGCGGCACGGCAGAGGGTGATCCCGGTCCATGGGTCTGACGAGTGGCACGTTGTCGGCGTGCGTGGTACTGGCCACGCTCCTCCTGGGCGCCGTGACGGTGTGGCAGTGGCCGCGCCTCGGCGGGCGCGGCACGAGGCGGGTGCTGGGGCGGATCGGGGTCCTCCTCCTCGCCCAGGTGTGTGTACTCGCCTCGGTCGGCCTCGTATCGAACCGGACCTTCCTCTTCTACGACTCCTGGTCCGACCTCGTCGGCGCCAAGCAGCAGCTGGCGGCCGCCCCCGGCGGGGCCGCCGTACAGGTCCTCGGCCGCAAGGCTCCGGCGGTCCCCGGCGGCGCGGATCCCCGCGTCGGCGGCGTGATCGAGAAGGTGGTCGTCCACGGCGAGCGCTCCCGCACCGCGGCACCCGCGTACGTGTACCTGCCGCCGGAGTACTTCGAGAAGGGGGCCGAGCAGCGCAGGTTCCCCGCGGCCGTCGTCCTGACCGGCTTCCCCGGCATGGCCGAGAACCTCATGAAGAAGCTGGAGTACCCGCAGACGGCGTGGAAGCTCGTGAAGCAGAAGAAGGCACAGCCCATGGTGCTCGTGATGATGCGGCCCACCATCGCCGCCGCGAACACCCAGTGCATCGATGTCCGCGGAGGCCCGCAGAGCGAGACCTTCTACGGCACCGACCTCGTCAAGGCGGTGGCGGCCACCTACCGCGTCGGCACCTCGCCGCGCAACTGGGGCGTCATCGGCAACTCGACCGGCGGCTACTGCGCCCTGAAGATGGCCGTCCAGCACCCGGAGTCCTTCTCGGTCGGGGTCGGGCTGTCCGCGGAGTACCGGCCCGAGATCGACCGCGAGTCCGGCGACCTCTTCCAGGGCGACAAGGACGAGGAGAAGCGGTCCGACCTGCTGTGGCACCTCGCCAACCGGCCCCAGGGCGACTCCTCGTTCCTGGTGACCTCGTCGCTGACGGGCGAGCCCAACTACAAGGAGACGATGGAGTTCGTCGCGAAGGTCAAGGCACCCGCCCGGGCCTCGTCCATCATCCTCGACAGCGGCGGCCACAACTTCAAGACCTGGCGGCGGGAGGTGCCTCCGGCCCTGGCCTGGATGAGCGGCCGACTCGCCGCGGACTGATCCCCGCGCCCGACAGCCCTACGCGGCGCCCGTGCCGAACCAGGCCTCGGCAAGCGCCGGCAGCGTCCGCCGGGCGGGCGCGCCCAGCTCCCGCATGTACCAGGGCAGGTTGCTGTACACGTGCAGCAGTGTGTACGCGAGCAGCACCTCCGGCTCGAAGGCGTGCCCGTACGCGGCGGTCAGCCGGGCCAACAGCTTCGGATCGCCGCGGGTGACGAACACGCCGACACCGACGAAGTCGTAGGCCCGGTCCCCGATCATGGCCGGCTCGAAGTCGAAGAGCCCCGTCAGGCGCCACCCTGCGGGGTCGACCATGAGGTGCTGCTGCATCACCTCCGTGTGCAGCAGGGACGGACGGGGGGCGCGGCGGAGCGGAACGGCGGCCAGGAAATCGGGGATCTGCTCCAGCCACTCCTCGGGCAGCCCGCGGTCGCGCTGCTGCGCGACGGCGGCGGCGGCCCGCCGGTCGAGGAAGGCGCCCCAGTCGCCGGGGCCGAGCACGTCGGTGAGCGGAGGGGGATCGAGGGAATGCAGGACGGCGAGCGCCTCACCGGTCTCGGAGGCGATCCGCTCCCGGTCGGCCTGCGGGACGCGGTCCCAGGCGCGGGCGAGGTTCTCGCCGGGAAGCCGGGACATCAGCACGTACTGCCATCCGTTCTCGTACGGGCCGTACGAGCGGACCTGCGGTGTCGGGACCGGCAGCCGCCCCTGGAGGTACGACAGCACCCGGCCTTCGGCGACGCCGTCGTGTGCCGCGGCGGCGGGGAACAGCTTCAGGACGTGCTCCGGGCCCACCGCGTACACCGGCTGGGAACCGTCGGCGAACCGGGTCAGGGCGGCGCCGGCGAGTCCGAGCCGCGCGCACAGGTCTTCCGCGCCCGGCCGCATCACCGCCTCGTCCGGCACGACGGCGTCCCATTCCTCGTCGGTCTCCACCACGGGCAGCATGGGGGCGACCGTAAGCGGCCCGTCCGGCGGCTGCAACGCAATTCCGGAGTCAACCCCGTCCCGGCGTCCGGCGTCCAAGGGACCGGGGGAGCGCACGGCTGCCCCTCGACCACGAGGAGGCACCTGATGCCGAAGCCGCGGGCTCCCCGCACCGTCTTACTGGCCCTCGCGGCGGCCCTGACCGCGGGCGGGACGACGGCACTCGCCCCGCCCGCGCACGCGGCGGGCCCGGCGGCTGCACAGGATGCGGCCCGGCCGTCGCCCGGCGGGCACGAGGCGACCCGGGCCGCCCTGCGCGACCTGGTCACCAAGGGCGGCCTGCCCGGTGCGGCCGCCGAGGCGGGCGACCGCCACGGCAGGTGGTTCACGGCGCACGGGCACGCCGACACCGCCACCGGCCGCGAGCGGACCCGCGCCGACCGCTTTCGCGGCGCCAGCATCACCAAGACGTTCGTCGCCACCGTCCTGCTCCAACTGGAGGCCGAGGGCAGGCTCAGCCTGGACGACACGGTCGAGAAGTGGCTGCCCGGCCTGGTGCAGGGAAACGGCTACGACGGCCGTACCATCACCCTCCGCCGGCTCCTGAACCACACCAGCGGTATGGCGAACCACACCGAGGACCCGGCCTTCATCCACGACGCGGCCGGCCCCGGCTTCCCGGAGCACCGCTACGACACCCACCCGCCCGAGGAACTCGTCGCGATCGCCCTGAAGTACCCTCCGCGGCCCGACCCGCAGAAGACGCCGGTGTACTCGAACACCAACTTCGTCCTCGCCGGGATGGTCATCGAGAAGGCGACCGGCCGCACCCACGGGGAGGAGGCGATGCGCCGCATCGTCAGGCCGCTCGGCCTGAAGGGGACCTCGTTCCCCGGCACTTCGCCGCGCATGCCCCGCCCGCACGCCGTCGGCTACTCCCGCCTCCACCGCACGGAACCGGACGCCGAGATCCTCGACGCCACCCGGCAGAACATGACCTGGCTCGGCGCAGCCGGCGACGTCATCACCACCGCCGGCGACCTCAACCGCTTCCTCCGGGCACTGACGACCGGACGGCTGCTGCCGCCCGCCCAGACGAAGGCCATGTTCACGCCGGTCCCGGTGGGAGGCGGCTTCGCGTTCGGGCTGGGCGTCGAGTTCGCGCAGCTCTCCTGCGGGGTGCAGGTGGTCGGCAAGAGCGGCCGCACCAACGGCTCGCTGTCCGCGATGGTCGGCACCCTGGACGGCAGCCGCCAACTGACCTTCAACGCCAACGGCGACTGGCTCCAGGACGACGCGCTGTACGCCGACGTGATCGAGGCCGAGTTCTGCGGCACGACCCCGACCGGGCCGGCTCCCGCACCCGTCAGCCCCTGGATGCTCCCCGCCCAGGCAGCACGTCCGGCGACCTGACCGGGACCAGCCTCCCCGACGGGCCGACGGAACGAGCCGGGCAGGCGGCCGGGCGGGGAGGCGGTGCGGGGGCCGGCGGTGCGGCGGCCCGGCGGTCAGCCGGCCCGCCGCACCGCCGCGGGGCGCGTCTGCCGGTGGTGCTCCTGCCGGGCGGCCTCCAACAGCAGCCGCCACGACGTCACCAGCGGCCTCCGCTTCAACAGGGCCCGCCGCTCGCGCTCGGTCATCCCGCCCCAGATGCCGTGGTCGATCCGCTGGTCGAGGGCGTAGGCCAGGCACTCCGTACGGACACCGCAGTTCCCGCACACCGACTTGGCCTGGTTCTGGGCCGCGCCCTGCACGAAGAGCTCGTCGGGATCGGCGGTCCTGCACACCGCGCCTTCGGTCCAGTCCTCGTGCATGACCACCCTGTGCCGTCCTCTCCCAGTCCCGGCTGCTCCCACGCCGCCGCCCCGCACCGCGGGAGCAACGACCGGGGCCCGACGGTAGGGGAAGCCCACCCCGCCGACCAGACGGGTCAACCCGTTCGCCACCCCTTCGGGTGAGACCGCTTGCCGCCCAGGACACCGTGGGGTAGAGGGGATCCGACGCACCGTCAGGTGCCCCGGCGCGGTCCCGTGACCGAGCCGGGGGCCTGCACCGCAGAGGGCGGCGGCCGTCAGCCTCCGGCCGTCCCGGCCTTACCGGGCTTGCCGGCCGTCCCGGCCTTGCCGGCCTTGCCGGCGTCGTCCGTCGGGGGCCTGAGCTGGACCCAGGCGGCCCTGCTGGGGGCGCCCTCCTCGTTGAGGAGGAAGAGCATGTAGTGGCCGGGCGGGGCCGCGGCGGCGCTCGGCGGGGCCTGGAGCTCCAGGAAGTTGCCGCTGCGGCTCTTGATGCGCAGTTCGAGGTGGCGCTGGCTGGTGTTGACCGCGTGGGTCGCGGTGGTCGGGGCCAACAGCACGGCGCGGGTGACGTCGTCGGGCGTGCTGGTGCGCACCGTGATCCTCTCGTCGTAGCCGACGGTGGGGTTGAGGACCAGGCCGAGCGAGGGGCGGCTGCCCTGGTGGAGGTAGGCCGGCTCGTAGATCTCGATGCTGCCGTTGTAGTTGTCGTCGATGTCGGGGTCGTTGGCGAGCTGCTGGAGCTCGTCGCCGGTGATCATGACACGGCCGTCCGGAAGGACGAGCGCGTTGGAGTGGTAGCCGCGGGGCAGCCGCTGGACGGGGCCGAGCTTCCAGTCGCCGTTCTCGTCGCGCAGTTCGACCTGACGGTATTTCAGGTCGGCGTTCGGGTTGTACGGTCCGTTGCCGTAGTCGCGGATGTCGAACGCCCCGTTGACGGTGAGCAGGTTGCCGTTGGGCAGGAGCAGGGTGTCGTCCTGGGTGCGGCCGAACGCGCGGGGCTTCTCCGTGTTCCACTTGCCGCCGGCCAGCCGGTAGGTGTTCGGGTCGTCGCGGTCGCCGCCGAGGACCAGGACCGAGTCGGGGCCTCGGAATCCGGCCGGAAGGGGGACCGCGGAGCCGTAGTTGCGTCGCCATTCCCCGCCGTCCGGGCCGGGCTTGCCCTTGTTGAGGTCCGGTCGGTTCGGCAGGTCCGTCCTGGTGTCGGCAGCCGTGTCGAAGCTCCACTGCTGGTCCACCGAGCGGCCGAGGCCGTAAATCTTCCCGTCGCGCAGCGAGAACAGGTGCGGATAGTCCCACTTGAACGGGGCCTCGGTCGCGAGCTTGTCCACGCCCCAGCCGATCGGCTTGACCCCCTTGTCGAAGGGCACCGGGTGCGCCGCGGCGGGGAAGCGTTCGACGACCGGCGTGGGGGTGCCCCAGCCGAGCTCCGACTGCCCGGACATGATGACCTGGCGTCCGTCCGCTCCGGTGACCACGGTCGGGTACCACCGGCCGACGGACATGTCCTTGTTCAGGTACCACTCCTCCGCCCAGGGGTCGAAGACCAGCGACAGCTTGGCGCCGGAGCCTCCGTTGCCGCCGAGGTTGCCGCCGAAGACACCGAGCATGCCGTTGGGCAGATACGAGTGGCCGGCGCAGAAGAACGGGGCCGGGCGCGGCTCGTTCTTGCCGTCGGGCATGTTGACGACGGGCGGCTGCTTCTCCGTGAACGCGGCGGCGCCGGTCCCCTTGGCGGGGTCCCAGATCCAGGCGCGGCCGGCGTTCTCCACGCCGATCGTGTCGGTGGGTGCGGGCTCCTTCTGCGGGTTGGTCTCGATGCGCTCGAACGAGAACAGCAGGACCTTGCCGGTGGGGAGCAGTGCGATGTGGGCCGCGAAGTCCGGGGACTGGAAGTACTCCCGGAACCGGCCGAACTCCGCGGCGTCGAAGGGGGCGTTGGCCTTCTCCTGGGAGGCGGTCAGCGCCGCGAGCCGTGCTGACCGGGTGGTCTGCGGGTATTCGCCGACGTCGGCCAGGGCCTTTCGGGTACGGGCGTGTTCCTCGGCGTGCTCCTTGCCGAGCGTCGCCGCCTCCTCCGGGTCGACGGCGACGGGAGCCGTCGCCGCCCGGGAGGCGGGGGCGTGCGGAAAGGCCTCCTCGTGGTCTGCCTCTCCGTGCCCGGCATGGGCGAGTGCCGGGCCTGCGGACACCAGGGCCATGGACGCGGCCATCGCGGTGGCGGCGCAGAGGCCGATCGCCGGGACGAGCCTCCGGCGGGCGGGCGGGGGCGGGTTGTCGGGGGACATGGGACTCCTCGCTGGGAAGGTGACGGTGGCGCGGATTCCGGCGAGGAAGCCATCGGGAGGCGGCCGCGCCAGGCTGCCACATGTGCACGCACAGTGACGAAGCTCAGTGTTCCGGTCGGGCCGCCGACTGTCCTCCCGGCCGGTGCAGGTGGGTGACCTCGAGCGCCGAAAGCGCCCTGACGAGCCTCGCGCGCCCTCCGACCAGCCTGTTTAGCGTCGGTGATCGAGTGACGGGCTGCCATGCCGGCCGGTCGACCCCCGGGAACCAAGACGAATGCCGCATATCTTCTGATTACTCCGCGCTACCACAGCGTGGGGGTGTCGATCTTCCGGAGGGCAACACGGTGGACGATCTCAAGCTGCGCGAGAGCGACGACATCCAGGGCGATGTGCTCGCCGGCTTCAAGAAGGACCAGATGACCCTGCTGTTCCTCAAGTTCGAGGACCCGGCAAGGGCGCGAACCTGGGTCAAGGCGCTGGAACCGCAGATTTCCACGACGCGGCAGGTGGCGACGTTCAACGCCGCCTTCAGCAAGGCCAGGAGGGCAGCGGCCGGCGGCGACCCGCAGACGCTGAAGGCCACCTGGACCAACGTGAGCTTCACCTACGAGGGGCTGCGGGAGCTGACGGGGAAGGACCCGCTGCCCTCCGTCCGGCCCCGCAGCGGACTGGAGGCCTTCAAGCAGGGCTCGGACAAGCGGGCCCTGGGGGACACCGGTGACAGCGCACCGGAGATGTGGCTGTTCGGCAACGGCAACGGCAAGGGCCAGCCCGTCCACGCCGTCCTCACCGTCGCCTCCGACACCGTCGAGGACCTCCAGGCGGCGGTCCGGCAGCAGCGGGAGGCCTGCGCCGCGGCGAAGATCGTGATCGTCTTCCAGCAGGACGCCGCCACACTGCCCGGCAGCCGCAGGGGCAAGGAGCACTTCGGATTCAAGGACGGGGTGAGCGAGCCCGGCGTGATCGGCTTCGACGAACCGGACCCGGCCAGACCCGAGTGCGTCAAGGGCCACCACGGCACCCGGCTGATCCCGCCCGGTGAGTTCGTGGTCGGCCACGACCGGGTCGGAGGCGAGCCGCACGACACGCCCGAATGGGCCGACAACGGCAGCTTCCAGGTGGTGCGTCGGCTCGGGCAGGACGTCCCCGGGTTCTGGTCCCAGGTCGCCGGACAGCTCAAGGTGCTCAAACAGGCGAAGGCGGTACCGCCCGAGGCGACCGTGGAGTGGCTCGCGGCCCGCCTCGTCGGCCGGTGGCGGTCCGGCACCCCCGTCGCCACGTGCCCGCACGCCGACAAGCCGTCCAACGCACTGGCCGGCGAGGACAACGACTTCGGCTACCGCAACGATCCCGAAGGCTTCCTCACCCCTCTCTTCTCGCACCTGCGCAAGACCAACCCCCGCGACGGCCTCCAGGAGAAGCCGGGAGACCCGCCGTTCGACGAGAACCCGGTCATGGACCGGCGCCGGATCATCCGCCGCGGCGCCCCCTACGGCGCGCCCTTCGACCCCGCCTCGGAGGGAGGCGGGCCCGACGAGAAGCGCGGCCTGCTCTTCATCTGCTACCAGTCGGACCTCGTTCAGCAGTTCGAGTTCATCCAGAAGGCGTGGATCGACAGCCCCGACTTCCCCCCGAACCGCACCGAGAAGCCCGGCCCCGACGGGATGGTCGGGGCCGCCGGCATGCTCAGCTACGAGACACCCGGAAAGACGACGCAGCTGACCCTCAGCCAGTTCGTCGTCACCGAGGGGTCCGTCTACTGCTTCGTGCCGTCACTGCGGCTGCTGCGCCTGCTCGGCGACGGCCGGCTGACCGACAAGCCGCCCACCGTGGTCCGGCCGACCGACGCCTTCCTGCCCCTCCCCGGCATGCAGCAGGTCGGCGGCAAGAGCTGGTACTGGGCGTACGGAACGGGCAGCGACGGCGCCGTGTGCCGGACCCTCTCCATCGCCGACGGGGACGAGCACAAGGACGTCCGCGAGCGCCCCGACCGGCCGCTGAGCACCTGGCCGTGCTACGCCGGGGTCGCGAAGGTCGACGTGATCCTGCCCGTTCCGGACGAGCAGCAGGTCAACGGCCGCAGCCGGTTCTGGCTGTTCCACACCGTGGAGGGCCGGCAGGTCTACCGGCTCATCTCGATCGCCGACGGAGCGGAGAACGGCCTCCCGCCCGAGCAGGCCGGCCGGGTCGACCGCCCGGACCGCCCGCTCTCCGCGTGGGCTTCGTTCGGCGGCATCCAGCAGGTCGACGCCTTCCTGCCGGTCCCCGACATGCAGCGGATCAACGGCAAGAGCCACTACTGGGTGTTCCACACCCTGATGGGCAGCCAGGTCTACCGGCTGATCTCGATCTCCGACGGCAGCGCGCACCAGGACGTGATCGAGCGCGGCGACCTCGGGCTCAACATGTGGCGATCGCTGAACGGGATCACACGGGTCGACGAGTTCCTCCCCGTACCGGACATGCAGCGGATCAACGGCCTGAGCCTGTTCTGGGTGTTCCACCAGGACAAGTACCGGATCATCGTGATCCGCGACGGCCACCGCCACGAGGACCAGATCACCGTCGACGACCGCCCGTTGACGGTGTGGACGTCCCTGACCAGCTGACGGCCGGCCCCGCCCCCGGCTCCGGGGCGGTCGCCGGACCGGGCCGCCACACGACCCGTCACGACCGCTCCCGGACCCCGGCGCAGGCCGGCGGCTACCCGAGGAACGACAACCGCACCTGCCGCTCCGGATTATCCTTGTTGGTGTCGACCAGGCAGACCGACTGCCAGGTGCCCAGTTCCAGGCGGCCCGCCACGACGGGCAGGGTCGCGTGGGGCGGGACGAGGGCCGGGAGGACGTGGTCGCGGCCGTGGCCGGGGGAGCCGTGGCGGTGGCGCCAGCGGTCGTCGGCCGGCAGGAGGGTGCGGAGGGCGCCGAGGAGGTCGTCGTCGCTGCCGGAGCCCGTCTCGATCACGGCGATGCCGGCGGTGGCGTGCGGGACGAACACGTTGAGGAGGCCGTCGCGGCCGGCTGCGACCTGGAAGAGGAAGCGCTCGCAGTGGAGGGTCAGATCGGTGACGGTCTCGGTGCTGCCGGTCGTGAGGTCGAGGACACTGGTCGTGAATCGTTCGGACATGAGCACCATCGTCGCGCACGGCGCGGGTGCCGGGCCGTCTCGCGTACGACGCGCCCCGCAGTTTGGGCGATCATGGTCGGGGGTGCCGGGCGTGCAGTGGCCGGGCGGCCCGTCCGTACCTTCGGCTTCGAGGAAGACCGCCATGCACGATCCGTCCCTGCCGTTCTCCGACACGGAGCCGCCGTTCAGCGGCGACAGCACGGCCGGCCCCTCCGGGCCCGTCGCGGACGACCGCTTCGGGCCCGTCGACGTACGCCTCGACGCCGATCGGGGGACGGTGGCCGTGGCGGGCGTGGCGCTGCCCGAGGTGCGGCTGGTCCGCGGCGACGGAGCCAAGCCGAACCGGTACGCGCCGATCGGCACCCGCGACGGCGCCCGCCTCACCCTCACCGTGGGCGGCGGCCCGGCCGGCATCCGACCGGCCCGGGCCTGGATCCCCCGCCGCTCCTACCGCGTCGACGCCCGCGCCGGCGGCAGCCGCTACCGCCTGGTGCCCTGCTCGGCGACGGCCAGCAGGCTCCTGCGGGACGGCCGCCGCCTCGGGGAATTCACCTCCCGGGGCGACGGGTCGGTAGCCGCGGACTGGCTGCCCGGCGCCGACCCGCAGCCGCAGGACGCCGCCGTCGGCTACGCCCTCGCCGCCGCGTTCGGCACGGGCGGCAGGTCGCTCGGCGACCTGCTCGTCGACGTCGTCGACGCCCTGCTCCCGGGCTGAGCCGCAGCGGCGGGGGAGGGGGCTACTTCGGGGCCTTCCAGAGCTGGCCCTTGCCGGTGTTCGCCGTGTACAGCTGGACGACGGTGCTGTTCGCGGTCGCGCCGCCCTTCACGTCGAGCACCTTGCCCGACGCGACGTGCACGATCTGCCCCTTGGCGTTCACCGACCAGCGCTGCGCGGCGGAGCCGTTGCAGTCCCACAGCTGGATCTTGTTGCCGTTGGCGGTGCCGTTGCGCGAGTTGTCCAGGCACTTGCCGAGCGCCCGGAACGTGCCGTCCTTGCCGAGGATCCAGGACTGCGCGACCGATCCGTTGCAGGTGTAGAGCTGGATCTGCGTACCGTTGGCCGCCTTGCCGCCCTTGACGTCGAGGCACTTCCCGGCGATGCCGGAGACCTTCCCCTGCGGGGACAGCACGGCGCCGGCGCCCGCAGCCAGCCTGCGGAAGCCCTGGACGTCGAACTGCTGCACGTACGTTCCGGCCCGCTTGTCCTGGTACGCGTACGCGGGCGAGCACATGACGGGGAACTGGCCGGAGTCGGTGCCCTTGGCGCAGTCGCTCCTCTCCATGCTGCGGTTGGCGTGCGTCAGGCCCAGGGTGTGGCCGATCTCGTGGCTGATGTGGTTGCGCATGTACGTCTCGCCCATGGCGGCGGTCGGCTTGCCCTGCGGGGTGAAGAACTCGCTGTCGATGTACGCGTGCCCGCTGGTCACCGTCTCCGGCACCGAGGAGCTCGTGAAGCCGCAGCTCAGGTTGGCCATGCCGGAACCGTCGCGGACGACCTTCCAGCCGGTGTTGCCCATGATGTCGCCGTCCGGCGGCAGGCAGGGGCGGTGCAGCACGCCCAGGATCACCTCGCCCTTCGGGCGCGAGTACTCCCAGCCCACCGGCTTGGTGTCGACCTTGACCGGCAGGTCCGTGATCCGCTGGAGGTCCGCCGCGGTGGCCTTGACGTACGGGCCCAGCCAGTCCGCGGACTTCTGGTCGTAGAACTTGATCGTGTAGCCGGTCGCCAGCCACTTCGTGGCCCCGCTCAGCTTCCACCCCTCGCCCTGCGGGGGAGCGGCGGCGGGCGCCGCCGCCCGGGCGGCCGCACCCCCGGCGGCCCCTGCGGAGCCGCCCGATCCGGCGGGCGCCGCGGTGTCGGCGTCGAGCTGCATGACGCCGTTGCGGAAGACCGTGTGGTCGGTGCGCGACGGGGCGGTGTCCGCCGCGTGCACGTCCGGCGCCGGCAGCGGCGCCGACTGCGCGGCCTGCGGGCCGTCGCCGCCGTCCTCCGTGCCGAAGGCATTGGAGGACACGATTCCTCCTGCAATGGCCGCCACGGCGCACGCGCCGACCACTGATATCCGATATCCGGCCTTGAATCCCAAGTCCCCGTTGCCTTTCATCGTGTTTGCTCCCGTGCGGACGTGAACGGCACCCACGGGAGTCGAGAATCGAACAGATGATAGGGGAGGGGCGCGGGTCCGCCGCACGGCAGGGGGAGTTGACGGGGCATCGGCTCGCGCGTGCTCTACCCTCGCACCGACAGCCCGCACCCCACCTCCTTGGAGCAGGCAGGATGGCCGCGTCACCCCAGAAGATCACCACGTTCCTGATGTTCGAGGGCCGGGCGGAGGAGGCGATGGCCTTCTACACCTCGCTCTTCGACGACGCCGAGGTGCTCGACATCACCCGCTACGGCCCCGGCGAGCCCGGCCCGGAGGGCACCGTGCAGCACGCCACGTTCTCCCTCGCCGGCCAGCAGCTCATGTGCATCGACAGCCCTGCGAAGCACGACTTCGGGTTCACCCCGGCGATCTCCCTTTTCGTCCAGTGCGACAGCGAGGCCGAACTCGACCGCCTGTACGAAGCCCTCCTGGAGGGCGGCGCGGCGCTGATGCCGCTGGGCTCGTACGGCTTCAGCCCCAAGTTCGGCTGGGTGAGCGACCGCTTCGGCGTCTCCTGGCAGCTGAACCTCCCCGCGTAGCGGCAGCTGCGCCGTGCGCCGTGCGCCGTGCGCCGTGCGCCCATGCGTCCATGCGCCATTCGGATGGGAGTCGCCGCGACGCGGACGGGTACCGCGACAGCGGACACGTGCGTCCCTACCGTCGGGGGCTGTTCCAGCTCACCGTCGAAAGGCGCACCCGCATGCGACCCGTCAGCTCCACCCTCGCCGCCCTGGCCACCCTCGCCGCCGGCGTCGTCGTCCTCGGCGGCGCGGGCACGGCGAGCGCCGACGTGACCGTGACCTTCCCGGAGGCCGTCTCCCACACCGTCGTGTTCGGCGACTGGCTGCAGATCGCCGGCGACGACGTATTCAACGCCGGACACGACAACATCGTGGGGTCCAACAACTGAGCCGGTTGGCAACGGTTTCTCCGGGGGCGGGGCGGGGCGGGGCGGGGCGTGGTGGGCGGGAGTCGGCCGGTGGGATCGGGCGGCGTCGGAAGTGCGACGGCGGGGGCGGGGTCGGCGGTAGCCGATCGGTCGGGGTCGGTAATGCGACTGGGGGTGTCCCGGGCAGTTGATGGTGTCCGGGGCGGGCCGGTCCCTCAAGGGCGCTCCCCTTCGGTCGCGTCGCTGCGCGATGGCCCTTGCGGGCCACCCTTGACCGACCGACCCGCCCCGGAGGCATTTTTTCTGC
>NZ_BMTY01000023.1:147403-148616 GCF_014649915.1 Streptomyces toxytricini
AAACGGCCAGGGGGGAGGAGAGGCATACGGCCGCATCAGAGCCCTCTCTCCCCTGCCCCAGGGCCCCCTTTTGCCCCACCGGTATCAGCCGATCCAGGGCGGCAGCGCGGAAGGACTGTGACGTCGGGAAACGACGTCCAGAGCATCACCTGGAGACAGGAGCGCCCCGGATCGCTACGTGGGCGTCCTCGGCTCAGCGTCTGGCGGTTGTCTGGGGCCAGGCGGCGCGTCAGATCGCAACACATCCCGGCTTCTTCGGCGTCTCGCGATCGTCGCAGGCCGGGCGGCGCGTCAGGTTGGTGCGTGGGCGCCGTCGGCTCAACGACCGGCGGCCGTCGGTGGGGGGCAAGGCCGGGCGGCGCGTCAATAGCCACGTGGCCCGGCTTTTTCGGGCGTCTGACGGCCGTTAGGGACGAGGGGTGTCAAAATCGCTCGTGGACGGCGTTTGTTCGGCGGCGGGCGGCTGTCGTGGGCCGCGAAGCGCCCGAGGTCGCCACGTGCTCCTGCCTTTTAGGGCGGCTTGGGGCCGCCCTGGGCCGCGGAGCGCCCCACCCCGATCCATGCCTCCACGTCCGGGGCGCGCGCCCGCCGCCTTGGGCGTCCAAGCACCCCAGGTCTCTGCACACTTCCGCCCTTTCGGCGGCGAGTGGCCGTCTTGGGCAGCAAAGCGCCCAACCCCGCTGCCTGCCCCTCGCCGCCCGGCGGCCGGCTGCCGACAATGAGCGGACGCGTAGGCTCTGCTGCGCTTCGCGGCCCCCGGTGGGGGCCAGCCGCCGGGCAGGCGGAGGTGTGCAGTGATCTGCCGGGCCTTCTCGCCCTGTCGGCCGCCGGTCGCTGAGCCGACGGCGCCCACGCACCAACCTGACGCGCCGCCCGGCCTGCGACGATCGCGAGACGCCGAAGAAGCCGGCCATACAGCTACGGACGCGCCGCCCGGCCCTTGCCGACCGCCGGACGCTGAGCCGAGGACGCCCACGTAGCGATCGGGGGCGCTCCTGCTTCCGGATGATGCTCTGGACGTCCTTTTCCGACATCAGAGCCGGCCCGGATCCCGTCGACGGGGCAGCTGATGCCGGTGGGGTGAAAGGGGCCACTGTGGCGGGGAGCAAGCTCCCTGATCCGGCTTGTAGGCCCAGGTACCTCCAGGCCGTTCCCCTGGGGGCGTCCCGGCAGAAAAAATGCCTCCGGGGCGGGTCGGTCGGTCAAGGGTGGC